>NZ_LXNG01000001.1 GCF_001642575.1 Xanthomonas floridensis
GTGCTTGATCAATCCCAGCAGGCGTTGGTCTTCCTTGGCGCGCTCACTGTCAGGCGAGCGTAACCAGGCGTAATAACCCGCCCGGTTGACGCGCAATACCCGACACATCGCGCATACCCTGAATTCCCTGCGATGGTCTTGCATGAACGCGTACTTTGCCTTCACCCCTTGGCAAAGTACGCGGCGGCCTTTTTTAGGATGTCGCGCTCCTCGGTCACGCGACGCAACTCTGCCTTCAGCCGCCGAACCTCGGCGCTCTGGTCCACCTCGGCGCGATGCACCACGCCAGGCTTGCCGAACTTGCGCAGCCAGGCGTACAGGCTGTGCGTCGTGACACCCAGTCGCTCGGCGACCTCTGCCACCTTGAACCCACGATCGGTCACTTGCCGGACCGCTTCGATCTTGAACTCATCCGTATACCGCTTGCTGCTCATGGACACCTCCGAATCTGCCATTTTCCATGGCCTTGAGATGTCTAGGAAAGCCTGGGCGTATCAGGTTTTACGGAGGTGGGTACCGCTGTTCGAGGAGTTTCTACGCTCCGGAGGGAGAGTTGCTGCTGGTCGATTGGGTTGTCAACTGAAAGAGATTGCAGCTTCAGTGCGGCCTATCGGCTCTGTCTAGGCACACTGCTCGTAGTGATCCAGAAGCAGCCGAAGATCTACACCATGGATGGCCCGGACAAACTGCGCATCAAGTTGCCGATGCCCGAAGGCGCAGACCGCTTCAACGCCGCACGCGGTTTGCTGGCCGCACTGACACCGGGCTGAAGCGCAAGGCCGCGTTTGACGGCGTCGCAACAGACTCGACAGCACTACACGTCATGCACGCAGGTGACCACCATCTGTGTGCATGACGTGCGCGGGAGTCATCTCCGATATCGCGCCAATCTGCGTCACCCGCAACGGGCTCGCAGCCCTTGCCGTTGCTCGATGCGCACTGCTCCGCCGTGTTTGAAACACGCGCACGTTGTCCCGGGACTGTCCAGGACAAACGCCTTATGAGCCTGCTTGCGACAAACCTGAGCAGTTAATTTCAAAACTGCTAGAAGATTTCACATTTACGTCATTCGACTGAATTTGGCCTAAATATTCCAGCTGGGCGCCGATACCTGCATAGACCGGCATGACCCTGTGTGCAGAGCACGCCACAGGTCCATGCCACCGCGACCTTCTCCCCGCGTCATCGCACCCAACGTGCGCCATCGCTTGAGGCACCCATGAACACTCCATCTCCCGATCTGCCCGCGCCGTTGACGCTTGCCCTAAAGGGCGAGATGACCATTCGCCGCGCTGCCGAACTCAAGCCGTTGCTGCAGCCGGCACTGGCGCACCCGGGCGGGTTGCATCTGGACCTGGGCGCGGTCAGCGAGATCGACACCACCGGGCTGCAGTTGCTGCTGGCCACCAAACAGGCGATCCAGGCCGATGGCCGGCCGTTTTCGCTCACCGATTCCAGCCGCGCCGTGGTCGATGTGATCGAACTGCTTGGCCTGCTCGAAGCCTTGTATCCGCATGCGGTTACAAGCCTCGACGCACGAATTCACTAACGGACTGGTGACGCGCGCATGGACATGAACCAGCTGATGCAGACCTTCCTGGCCGAAAGCCGGGATCTGCTCGAAGACATGGAACGCCACCTGCTCCAAGCCGAGCGTGGCGAGTCTTCGCCGGATGCGGTCAACGCGATCTTTCGCGCCGCGCATACCATCAAGGGCTCGGGCGGCCTGTTCGATCTGCCGCAGCTGGTGGGCTTCACCCATGTGGTGGAAAGCGTGCTGGATCTGGTGCGCGATGAAGCGCTGACGCTGAGCTCGGAACTGATCGCGCTGTTGCTGGTGTGCTGCGACCACATCCACGCCCTGGTGGAAACCGCCGCCGACCCCAGCCACGCCGATGCGGCGGCGTTGGCCGCCGAAGCCGAGCCACTGCTGGCGCAGTTGCAGACCTATCTGCAAGGCAGCGCCTGCGGCGTCACTGCCACCACCGTGCAGCACAGCACGCCGGAAAAACAGAGCGGTTACTGGCGCATCGGCCTGACGCTGTTCGCCGACGCGCTGCGCTTTGGCAACTCGCCGCTCAAGCTGATCCGCAATCTGCGCAGCCTCGGCTCGGTGGAATCGATCAGCACCGACTACAGCCAGCTGCCCACCTTCGAAGAGCTCGATCCGGAGGCCAACTATCTCGGCTTCCAGATCCTGCTGCGCAGCGATGCCGATCGCGCCGCCATCGACGACGTGTTCGAGTTCGTGCGCGACGATTGCGCGCTGGAGATCACCGCCGTCCCGGCCCCGACTGATGCGGCAGCCGTATTGGCCAGCGCGCCGGTGGCCGCTGCACCGGCCAGCGCACCCACCGCGGTACCGGCCGCTACGCCACCGCGCGCAGCAGCCGACGGCGGCGCACGCGGCGGCGCCGACGCGCGCTCGATCCGCGTGGATGCCGACAAGCTCGATCGCATGATCGACCTGGTGGGCGAACTCATCATTGCCGTGGCCAGCACCAATGCCAACGCGCAGCGCAGCGGCGATGCGCAGTTGCTGGAATCGGCCTCGATCCTTGCGGGGCTGGTGGAAGAGGTGCGCGAAAGCGCGCTGCAACTGCGCATGGTCAAGATTGGCGGCACCTTCAGCCGCTTCCAGCGCGTGGTACACGACGTGGCACGCGAGCTGGGCAAGGACATCGCCCTGGTGGTGGCCGGCGAAGACACCGAGCTGGACAAATCGGTGGTGGAAAAGATCGGCGACCCGCTCACCCATCTGGTGCGCAACGCGATGGACCACGGCATCGAACCGGTCGAGGTGCGCGTGGCGCGCGGCAAACCGGCGCGCGGCACGGTGGGCCTGAACGCGTATCACGACTCCGGCAGCATCGTCATCCAGATCACCGACGACGGTGGCGGCCTGAATCGCGACAAGATCCTGGCCAAGGCGCTGGAACGCGGCCTGGTCGAACCCGGCCGCCAACTCAGCGACCGCGAGGTGTTCGCGATGATCTTCGAGCCGGGGTTTTCCACCGCCGAAAAGGTCACCAACCTGTCCGGCCGCGGCGTGGGCATGGATGTGGTCAAGCGCAACATCACCGCGCTGCGCGGCACGGTCGAGATCGACAGTGCCGCCGGGCTGGGCACCACCATCTCGGTGCGCCTGCCGCTGACCCTGGCCATCATCAATGGCTTCCAGGTCGGCGTGGGCAAGTCGGTGTTCGTGGTGCCGCTGGATGTGGTGGAAGAGTGCGTGGAGTTCACGCCCGACTACGCCAGCGACTACATCGACCTGCGCGGCCGGGTACTGCCGTATGTGCGCCTGCGCGAGCTATTCGCGCTTGGCGGCAAGACGCCGGCGCGCGAAAGCATCGTGGTGATCCGCCAGGGTGCGCAGCGTTTCGGCCTGGTCGTGGACACCTTGCTGGGCGAATGGCAGACGGTGATCAAGCCGCTGTCCAAGGTCTTCGCCCAGGTCAAGGGCATCAGTGGCTCGAGCATCCTGGGCAGCGGCGATGTCGCGCTGATCCTGGACGTGCCCAGCCTGGTCCAGCAATTGCATCCGCAGCAGGACGCGCTGGCCGCCTGAGCCCCGCGCCACCACTGCAAAACGCCGGCGTCATCGTTCGCCAACCGCATCGTTCGTTTCGTTGTTCCCTGACCCCAGGAAGCTACCGCCATGTCACACCGTCTTCCGATCGCTACGCAGTTGTGGTTTACCGCCGCGCTTGCCGTTGCCCTGCCCGTCCTCGTGATCGTCGCCGGCTTTGCGCTGACGCTCTCGCACGCCGCCTTGCTGGCTGCCAGCCTGGTGGCGGCAGTACTCAGCGGCGTGCTGCTGGCCTGGGCCATCCGGCTCGCCAACGGCTCGCTGGAACTGGCCACCAGCACGCTGGATGCGTTCTCGCGCGGCAACTTCGATGTGGCCCTGCCGCAGCTGCGCGACGAGCAGGCTGGCGACGTGCTGCGCGGCCTGCGCAAGGTGCAGAGCGGCATCCGCCACGTCAACGAAGAGATCAACCGCGTCTCGCGTGAACACGATGCCGGGCAGATCGATGCGCGCATCGACGTGGCGCGTTTCGATGGCGACTTCCGCACCCTGGGCGATGGCATCAACCGCATGGTGGCCAGCCATATCGCAGTGAACAAGCAGGCCATGGCCTGCGTGGCCGAGTTCGGCCGCGGCAACTTCGGCGCCGAGCTGGAACGTCTGCCCGGCCAGAAGGCCTTCATCAACGAGGTGGTGGACCAGATCCGCGGCAACCTCACCGGCATGGTCGCCGAGGTCAACCGCATGTCGGCCGAGCACGATGCCGGCGATATCGACGTGGTCATCGACACGCAGCGCTTCACCGGCGATTTCCGCCGCATGGCCGAAGGCATCAATGCGATGGTGGCCGGCCACATCGCGGTCAAGAAGCAGGCCATCGCCTGCGTGGGCGAGTTCGGCCGCGGCAACTTCACCGCGCAACTGCCGCTGCTGCCGGGCAAGAAGCGCTTCATCAACGAGATCATCGACCAGGTGCGCGGCAACCTCACCGGGTTGATTGGCGAGATCAACCACATGTCGGCCGAGCACGAAGCCGGCGACATCGACGTGATCATCGACAGCAGCCGCTTCGATGGCGACTTCCGCAGCATGGCGCTGGGCATCAACCAGATGGTGGGCGCGCACATCGCGGTGAAGAAGCTGGCGATGGGCGTGATGGCCGAATTCGGCCGCGGCAACTTCGATGCACCGCTGGCGCAGCTGCCGGGCAAGAAGGCCTTCATCAACGAGACCGTGGAGCGCGCACGCGGCAACCTGCGCAGCATCTCCGAAGTGATCCAGGTGATGGGCGCGATGGCCGAAGGCGACCTCACCCACACCGTGGAAGGTCGTTACGAAGGCGCGTTTGCCGACATGCAGCGTTACGTCAACACCACCATGAGCCGCCTCACCGAGATCGTCGACGAGGTCAACCGTAACGCCGAGAACCTGGCCAGCGCCTCCGAGGAAGTCAGCGCCACCGCACAGGCGCTGGCCCAGGCGGCCAGCGAGCAGGCCGCCGGTGTGGAAGAAACCAGCGCCTCGCTGGAGCAGATGACCGCCTCCATCGCACAGAACACCGAAAACGCGCGCGTCACCGATAGCATGGCCGCCAAGGCCGCCAGCGAAGCGGCCGACGGCGGCGACACCGTGCGCGCCACGGTGGTGGCGATGAAGGACATCGCCAAGAAGATCGGCATCATCGACGACATCGCCTACCAGACCAACCTGCTCGCGCTCAACGCCGCCATCGAGGCCGCGCGCGCTGGCGAACACGGCAAGGGCTTTGCAGTAGTGGCTGCCGAAGTGCGCAAGCTGGCCGAACGTAGCCAGATCGCCGCGCAGGAGATCGGCGAGGTGGCCGGTTCCAGCGTGGAGCTGGCCGAAAGCGCCGGCCGCGTGCTCGGCGAGATGGTGCCATCGATCCGCCGCACCTCCGACCTGGTGCAGGAAATCGCCGCCGCCTCCGAAGAACAGACCGCCGGCGTCAGCCAGATCAACACCGCCGTGGGCCAGTTGAACCAGACCACGCAGTCGGCCGCGGCCAATGCCGAAGAACTGGCCGCCACCTCGGAAGAGATGAGCGCGCAGGCCGAACAGCTCCAGCAGTTGATGGGCTTCTTTCGGCTGGGCAATGGCGGGCGCGGCGCAAGCCAGACCAGCCGGCCGGGCCCGCGTCGGGTAGTGCAGCCCAGCCAGGCCACGGCCATCCATGCACCGGCGCGGCGCACCAACGTGCGCCAGATCGGCGCGGTGGCCGCGACCGCCGATGCCATCGACGAATCGCAGTTCGCCAGCTTCTGAAGGAGCCGATGATGCAACCGCACAGCAGCGCAGTCACCGGCACGCCATCGTCCACGGCGCCGCAGCAATACCTGACCTTTTCGTTGGGCAAGGAAATGTTCGGCCTGGGCATTCTCGGTATCAAGGAAATCATCGAATACCGGGTACCTACCGATGTGCCGATGATGCCGCCGGCCCTGCGCGGCGTCATCAACCTGCGCGGTGCGGTGGTGCCGGTGGTGGACCTGCAGCAGCGCGTGGGCCGCACCACCAGCCCGATCACCAAGCGCAGCTGCATCGTGATTGTGGAGATCGCCCATGGCGACGGGCATCAGGTGCTCGGCCTGCTGGTGGATGCGGTGAGCGAAGTGCTGGACATCGCAGCCGAGGACATCGTGGAAACGCCCAGCTTCGGCGCCGGCATCCCGCGCGACTTCATCCACGCCATGGGCAAGATCGGCGAGCGTTTCGTGATCCTGCTCGATGCCGATGCCGTGCTGGGCCACGATGCCCTGGCCCAGCTCCCCACCGCCGCACTGGCGGCCTGACAGCCGCATGTACGCAAGGACTCCCATGCGCCCCGCCCTTCTTTCCTGCAACTGCACGCTGGCCGGCCCGGTGCTGGTCGTCGATGACAGCGTGGTCCAGCGCGAACACGCCATGGCGCTGTGCCGCCAGCTGGGTGCCAACGTGGTCGATGGCGCCGCCGATGGCCACGCCGCACTGGAGTGGCTGGGCCGCACCAGCGCGCCGTCGCTGCTGTTGATCGACCTGGAAATGCCGGGCATGGACGGCGTACAGCTGCTCGATGCGCTGGCACGCGGCCAGTACGGCGTGCCGGTGGTGGTGGTGTCGCAACGCGGCGGCGCATTGATCGATGCGGTGATGCAGTTGAGCCGCAGCGCCGGCGTGCGCATGCTGGGCGGCATCGAAAAACCGATGAACCTGCAGGATCTGGCCACCGTGCTGGAGTGCGAACCCAACACCAGCGCCATCGTGCCGGCTGCGTTGCCGGCGGCGATCTCGCCGCTGATGTCCAGTGGCGGCGCAGCCGCCTCGCGGCTGGACCGTGCCATGCGTCGCGGCGAAATCCGCGTGGCCTATCAACCCAAGCTGGATCTGAAGGACGGCCGGCTGCGCGGCGTGGAAGCGCTGGCACGCTGGCGTCGCCCGCAGGGCGACATGATCGGGCCGGACCGCTTCATCCCGCTGGCCGAACGCGAAGGGCTGATCCACGCGCTGACCCAGCAGGTGATCGACAAGGCCATCGCGCAATTGGTCGACTGGCGCGCCGAAGGCTTCGAGCTGAGCCTGGCATTGAACCTGTCGCCCCGCTTGCTGGGCGAAGAGGATTTTCTCGAGCAACTGTGCGCCAAGTTGAGCGACAACGGCCTGAGCCCGGCCGACCTGGTGCTGGAACTCACCGAGAGCGCCATCGTGGAGCCGGCCAATGCGCTGAGCATGCTGGCGCGCCTGCGCCTGCATGGGTTTGGGCTGTCCATCGACGACTACGGCACCGGTTTCTCATCGCTGCAGCGCCTGGCCAGCATCCCGTTCACCGAACTCAAGCTGGACCGCAGCTTCGTGCAGGCCGCCCATCGCAGCCGCAGCCAGCGCACCGTGCTCGAATCCACGCTGGAGCTGGCGCATCGGCTGGAGCTGACCGCGGTAGCCGAAGGCGTGGAAACCCCGGACGACTGGCGCCTGCTGCGCGAGCTGGGCTGCGATCTGGCGCAAGGCTATCTGATGGGTTCGCCGATGCCCGGGCCGATGCTGTCGGACTGGTGGCGCGAACATGCCGTGCGCATCGCGCGCCTGAGCGAAGGCTCCTTCTCCACCGATGCGGATGTGGCCTGACCCATGAGTACCGCCACTGCCATCACCGAACAGGAGTTCGGCCGCTTCCAGCGCTTCATCTTCGAAGCGGCCGGCATCAGCATTTCCTCCGGCAAGAAAGCCATGTTGTGCGGCCGCCTGGGCAAGCGTCTGCGCGAGCACCAGTTCGACAGCTACACGCAGTACCTGCAGCTGCTGGAAAGCCGCCAGGACCGCGCCGAGATCCAGACCGCCATCGATCTGTTGACCACCAACGAAACCTATTTCTTCCGCGAGCCCAAGCATTTCGACCTGCTGCGCAAGCTGGCCGGCGAGCACCGCGGCGGGTTGCCGTTCCGGTGCTGGAGCGCTGCAAGCTCCAGCGGCGAAGAGGCCTACAGCATGGCGATGGTGCTGGACGACACCTTGCAGGGGCGCCCGTTCGACGTGGTGGGTACCGACATCAGCACCCGCGTGCTGGCCAAGGCGCGTACCGGGCACTACGCACTGCAGCGCATCGACGGCATTCCGCAGCCGTATCTCAAGCGCTACTGCCTGCGTGGCCAGGGCGAGTACGCCGGCACCTTGCTGGTGGAGCGGCGCCTGCGCGAGCGCGTGCAGTTCGTGCATGCCAACCTCAACACCGCGCTGCCGTCACTGGGCAGCTTCGATGCGATCTTCCTGCGCAATGTCATGATCTATTTCAACGGCCAGACCAAGCGCGAAGTGATCCTGCGCGTGCTTGCCAACCTGAAATCGGGCGGATATTTCTGCATTGGCCATTCGGAGAGCCTGAGCGAACTCGACATCGATCTGGTCCAGGTGGCACCCTCGATCTTCCGCAAAGCGTGAGCCAAGGATCCGCCGTGCCGACTGCGTTCAACCGCCCCGCCGCCAACCCTGCCACCAACACCATCAAGGCGATGGTGGTCGACGATTCGGCGGTGGTGCGCCAGGTGCTGGTGGGCGTGCTCAACGATGCGCAGGGCATCGAGGTGATTGCCACCGCCGCCGACCCGTTGCTGGCGATCGAGAAGATGCGCCAGCAGTGGCCCGACGTGATCGTGCTGGATGTGGAAATGCCGCGCATGGATGGCATTACGTTCCTGCGCAAGATCATGAGCGAGCGCCCCACCCCGGTGGTGATCTGCTCCACGCTCACCGAGAAAGGCGCGCGCGTGACCATGGATGCGCTGGCTGCCGGCGCAGTGGCGGTGGTGACCAAGCCACGGCTGGGGCTCAAGCAATTCCTCACCGATTCGGCCGATGAGCTGGTGGCCACGGTGCGCAGCGCCGCACGCGCCAACGTCAAGCGGCTGGCCGCGCGCGTCACCGCCGCGCCGCTGGAAGCGGAGGTCAAACACACCGCCGATGTCATCCTCCCCGCGCAAAGCGGCCGTGCACTGGCGCAGACCACCGAGCGTATCGTGGCCATCGGCACCTCCACCGGTGGCACCCAGGCGCTGGAAGAGGTGCTCACCGCCTTGCCGCGCGTGTGCCCGGGCATCGTCATCGTCCAGCACATGCCGGAAAAGTTCACCGCCGCCTTCGCCGCGCGCCTCAACGGCCTGTGCCAGATCGCAGTGAAGGAAGCGGCCAACAACGACCGGGTGATGCCGGGCCGCGCACTGATCGCGCCCGGCGGCAAGCACTTGCTGCTGCGCCGCAGTGGCGCGCAGTACTTCGTGGAAGTGATGGAAGGCCCGCCGGTCAACCGGCACCGTCCGTCGGTGGACGTGCTGTTCCGCTCGGCCGCACGCGCGGCCGGCAGCAATGCGCTGGGCATCATCATGACCGGCATGGGCGACGATGGTGCCGCCGGCCTGCTGGAGATGCGCCAGGCCGGCGCACGCACGGTGGCGCAGGACGAACACACCAGCATCGTGTTCGGCATGCCCAAGGAAGCGATCAAGCGCGGCGGCGCCGACCGTATCCTTCCGCTGGGCGCGATGGCACGCGAGATCGTCACGCAGTTGCAGTAGGCACCGCGTGTGATCCTCATGGCCCGGCCTGCCGGCGTTGCGGGCAGCCCCGTATCGGTCGCCAAGCACGATGGCCGACTGCAGACAACCTGCGCTGCAGTCGGTTCGGGTTTCCGCGGCTCCAGGCGGGCGTTGCGTATCGCGATAGCCTGATGGATGCGATTGCATTGGCAGCACGCTACGGCGCCGTTTCAGACATCATCGCCAGTACCGCTGGCGTGACGCCATCCGCCGAGACGCCCCCCCCTCTGCAGGCATCCGCTGCACGGCGATCTCCCCCAATGCATGACCCTGAGCCACCCACACCCTTGGTCGCCTGGCCCTAAAGATCCATCGCCGCTGCCGCTATCATTCTTGAAGACCCAGCATTGCGCGGGTCACCCGATGCGGCGCTGAGCGTCGTGCCGGGACAGGAGGTGCAGCATGGCAATACGCGCTCTCACCGACAGCCTGTGCATCGATCCGGTCAGCGTCGACTCGCTGTTCGTCGACCCCGTCATCGACGCAGGCGCCCCTCTCCACTGCGCCGCCGCGACAGTGGCGCCAGCCTGCACCTTCGAAGAACAACGTTTCCGGCCGCAGCATTTGCACCTGCAGCAGGCAATGGCCGTGCAGGATCCGCAATCACAGCCAGGCCTTCGCCCCGAGTGGGTGCAGGCACGCGCTGCCTTGCTCGCGATGAGCCATCAGCAATGCGATGAAACCACCGCGCCGGAATTACTCGACAGCTCACCGCGCGCCCGCCTGCACTGACAGTGGCCGGCGCCGCCGACGCACACCGCTTGCGTGCCGGCAGGTCTCATAGCTGCGAATCCAGCGGCAGCCATTCCAGTACCGTCGCTGCGCCGCGGCGCCACAGGCTGGCCGCTGGCTCGCGTGCCCACACCTGCGGCGGTTGTACCGCATCGTCGTGCCAACGCAGCGCGCCCTGTTCCAGCGTCACCCGATAACTGACCGGCGCGCTTATCTTGTGGTTGTACAGGCGCTCCAGCTCCGCAGTCACGGTGCGGTCCTCGAACAGCAAGCCCATCTCGGTATTGAGGTTCATCGAGCGCGGGTCCAGGTTGAACGAGCCGATGAAGCCACGCGCATCGTCCACCACGAACGCCTTGGTATGCAGGCTGGCGCCGCTGGAACCGAACAGGCTGCCATCGGGCTTGCCCATCGGCTTGAGCTCATGCAGGCGCACACCCTGCTGCAGCAACGGCACGCGGTAGTCGGCATAGCCGCTGTGCACGGCTACCACGTCGTTGGCGGCCAGCGAATTGGTCAGGATGTTGACGCGCACATTGCGCTGGCGCAGGTTTACGATCCAGCGCATGCCCTCGTCGCCCGGTACGAAATACGGCGAGATCACCTTCAACTCGCGTTGCGCGTGGGCCATCTCGCCGATCAGTATCGGTGTCATCCAGTCCGCCTGCGGCGGCGCGCCGTCGGCCTTTTCCGGCGGGTCGGAGACGATGCGTGCGTGGTCCAGCCAATGCACCGGGCGGTCGCCCTGCATCAAGGCCTGCACGCTGGGCGCATGCTGTAGCCGCTGCACATAGGGCTGTGCCCGCGCGGAGTCCAGTCCGGCATCCAGGCTGCCGCGCAACGCGTCCAGCGCCTGCGGCTTGGCGGTGACCAACGCAGCCAGCGGCAGCGCATTGGGGCTGTTCCAGTAGGCGTCGAACACCTGCTCGGCTTGGCCTACTGCCGGCCCCACCACCGCTGCATCCATGTCCATGAAATTGGTATCGCGCGCGGCATCGAAATACTCATCGCCCACGTTGCGTCCACCCACCACCGCCATGCGTCCATCGGCAATCCAGGCCTTGTTGTGCATGCGCCGATTGATGCTGACCATGCGCAGCACCATTTCCACCCCGCGCATCAGCGTGCCTTCGCGCGCACGGGTGGGATTGAATAGGCGGATCTCGATCAACGGGTGGCTGTCGAGCGCGGCCAGCACCGAATCGCTGCCGTGGATATTCATGTCGTCCAGCAGCAACCGCACGCGCACGCCGCGGTCGGCGGCACGCAGCAGTTCGTTGTGCAGCAGGTTGCCGGTGAAATCGGCATGCCAGATGTAGTACTGCAGATCCAGGCTACGCCCGGCCGCACGCGCGGTGAGCGCGCGTACCGCGAAGGCATCGGTGTTGTCCGGAATGATCACCACCCCGGTCTGTGCGGCATGCGTCTGCTGCAGCGGCGCCACCACCTTGTCGATGGCGGTGACCACTGCCGTGGCGGGCAACGCGTGGCTGACCGGCCCGCGCTGACGATCGGCAAAACGGCCATAGCCATAGAGCGACACCACGCTGCCCAGCACGAACACCAGCATGCCGATGCCGATCCATTTAAAGACGTTCCGCTTGGTCACTGCCGCCCCCAGGGCTTGCCAGCGCAGCAGTGTAGAGGTTGACCACGCAACTCCATGTGCACGCGCAGCTGCCCGCGCCGGGGCGGCGTCCGGGCACATCTGGCATTGGATGGTGTAGCAATGCTTTCGGGGGGGAGGCTTGCGGTCTGCAATTGCTTACTACAAACACAGCGCTCTGCCGCAGTCGAGCGGCCTCGCATGCGGCACCGGTAACGACTGACGGTATGGACGCAAGGCAGCACCCGCGCGACAGTTGCTCCACCGCCGTCCCTGGCCAGTGCTCACGCAGCAGTGCGTCGCCCATGGCCCAAGCGGTCGCGACAGGTCAGCTGCTGCGGCGTGCAGGCCAGCACGCCTGCAACGCATGCGCTGCATACCGCAGCCGCCAACCACCGCGCCCGCCGGAAGCGCGCGCGGTGGTTCAACCCACAGCGCTTACCAGATCGCGACGCGGTCCTTGTCACCGCGCACCATCGCATCGCCCGGCTTGCACTGGAACGCCTGCGCGAAGACCGGCATGTTCGATGGCGCACCGTTGGCGCGGAAATTGGCCGGTGCATGCGGGTCGGTATTCAGGCGCACGCGCAATTCGCCGTCGGTGAAGTTGCGGCGCCACACCGTGGCCCAGTTCATGAAGAAGCGCTGGTCCTGCGAATAGCCGTCGATCTGCTTGTTGGCATCGGGCTGTTTCTTCAGCGCCATCTGCAAGGCGTCGTAGGCCACGGTCAAGCCACCTAAATCGCCGATGTTTTCGCCAAGAGTCAGCTTGCCCTTGACGTGCACGCCAGGGATTGCCTCGTAGCCGTCGAACTGCGCCACCAGCTGATCGGTGCGCTGGGTAAACAGCTTGCGGTCTGCATCGGTCCACCAGGTGTCGAAATTGCCCTTGGCATCGAACTGGCTGCCGGAGTCGTCGTAGCCATGCATCATCTCGTGCCCGATCACCGCACCGATGCCGCCGTAGTTCAGCGCCGGATCGGCCTTGGGATTGAAGAACGGCGGTTGCAGGATCGCCGCCGGGAACACGATCTCGTTGCGGGTGGCGTTGTAGTACGCATTGACCGTCTGCGGGGTCATATGCCACTCGCGCTTGTCGACCGGCTTGCCGATCTTGTCCAGCATGTAGCGGTAGTTGAATGCCTGCGCGGCCTGCATATTGGCCAGGAATCCGTCGCCACGCGTCTGAAGGCCCGACCAGTCGCGCCACTGATCCGGGTAACCGATCTTGGGGGTGAAGCTGGCCCACTTTTCCAGCGCGCGCTGCTTGGTCTCGGCGCTCATCCAGTCCAGTTGTTCCAGCCGCGCCTTCAACGCGACCGACAAGTTCTGTACCAGCTGCTGCATCTGCGCTTTCGATTCGGCGGGAAATGCGGACTGCACGTAGAGCTGGCCCAGCGCCTCGCCCATCGCCTCGTTGACTGCGTTCAAGGTGCGCTTCCAGCGCGGCAGCATGTCCTGCTGGCCACGCAACGTCTTCGCATAGAAATCGAAGTTGGCCTGCTCGAACGGCTTGGCCAGGTAAGGCGCCGCTTCATCGATGCTGTGGAAACGCAGATACGCCTTCCAGGTCTCCACCGGCGTGTCGGCAAGCATCGCATCGAACTCGGCGAAGTAGCCCGGCTGGCTCAGCGAAAACGTCCCGGCCGGCACCTTGAGCGCCTTGAAGAACGCCTGCCAGTCGAAATGCGGCGTCACCGCGTTGGCGCCGGCCACATCGACCGGGTTGTAGCGCCTGGCCGGGTCGCGCAACTCGATCCGCGACAGCGATGCAGCGGCCAGCCGCGTCTCGAATGCCATGACCGCCTTGGCTTGCGTGGCCGCCTGCGCGGCGGGAATGCCGGACAACTCCAGCACGCGCGCGATGTAGGCCACATATTGCTCGCGGATCTTGGCCTGCGCCGGATCGGTGTAATAGCCCTTCTCGGGCAGGCCCAGACCGCCCTGCCCTGCGTAGGCGATCATCTGTTCGGAATTCTTGTAGTCGGCATTGGCACCGAACGAGAACACGAAGCCCTGGCCCTTGGCATAGCTGTCGCGCAACCACGCGGCGATGGACGGCGCATCGGCCAGCGCATCGATGGCCTGCAACTGCGGCTGCAACGGGGTGATGCCGGCCTTGTCGATGGCCGTCTCGTCCGAGCCGGTGCGCCACAGGTCGGCGATCTTGGCATCCACCGACCCGGCCGACAGATTACCGCGTGCCAGCTGCTCCACCAGCGCATGCTGGATGGTCAACGAGCGCTCGGCCAGCACTTCGAAGCTGCCCCAGCTGCTGCGATCGGACGGCACCGGGTTGGCCTTGAGCCACTTGGCGTTGACGAAGCCGTTGAGGTCCTGGCACGCGTTGATGCCCGGATCCAGGTCGCCGCTGCCGAACGCCACGATCGGCGCATCCAGCTTGGACACATCCACCCTGGCCGGTGCGGCCTGCGGCGCGACGGGCGTGGCCTTGGCAGTGTCGTCGGAGGCGCCGCACGCAGACAGCGCGACCGCGATGGCCAGCGCAAGCGACAGCGGCGCGAACGTGTTCAACCTCATTGAATTCTCCAAACCATGACCACGCCTGCGCGGTCGAAAAAAATCGGCAGCCGGTCGGGAGCCGCCAGCGAAGATCAGCGCATCAGACAGCGCTCGCTTCTTCGTCAGCTACTCTGCAACCGGCCACACCCAGATCACTGCAGCGACACCGCAACGCCATGACGTCCACTGCCGTGCCTCCGCCAACATCAGTGCAACGACAGGCTGCTGGCACGTCTACCACTGACGCCGCGACCGTCTGTTTCACCTAATACTTGCACCCCGGCGCAACGCGCGCCATCGCCTGCAGTCAACGCGGCGCGTAGAACGGCGCCATCAACAGGTACACCGGGTAAGCCAACACCATCAGCACCAGGGCTGCCTCATGCCCGGATGTCGCATCGGCCAACGCCTCCATCTGTCGCGTCGGCCCGACGATGCCAAACCCCAGCAGCAGCGCGCCCACCGCGCAGATCAGCAGCGCCAGCACCAGCCCGGTGTCGGAGATGTCGCCAGCGGCCAACGCGACGAAGGCAGCGCCGCCTGCCACCAGCATGCCCAGCGTCACCAGGTACGCGCGACAGTAAACAGCGGTCATCTGCTGGGTTTTACGCTTGCCGGACATCGTGTCTCGCCCTACCTGGCAGCACGGAGCATGCATCACGCCCACGCACCACTTCCATTCACCACAGCACGCAGCGCTTTGCAGCGTGCAAAAGACAGGCGCTGCGCACAACGCACGCAGCGCTTGAACCACGCAGCGTCGCTTACTTGGCCTTACCCTGGTTGGCCACTGCCTCGGCCGCACGCTTGGCCGCTTCCGGGTCGCCCAGATAGCGGTAGCTGCGCACCTGCAGGTTGTCGTCCAGCTCGAACAACAACGGAATGCCGGTGGGGATATTGAGCTCCAGGATCTGCTCGTTGGAAACGTCATTGAGGTACTTGTACAGCGCGCGCAACGAATTGCCGTGCGCGGTCACCAGCACGGTCTGGCCGGCCTTCAACTGCGGCGCGATGGCGTCGTGCCAGTACGGCAGCACGCGCACCAGCGTGGTGGCCAGCGACTCGGTGCCCGGTAACGCATTACGGTCCAGGGTGGCGTAGCGGCGATCGTGACACGGGTGACCCGGGTCGTTGACGTCCATCGCCGGCGGCGGAATGTCGTAGGAGCGGCGCCAGATCTTGACCTGCTCCTCGCCGTGCTTGGCCGCGGTCTCGGCCTTGTCCAGGCCCTGCAGCCCGCCGTAATGGCGCTCGTTGAGACGCCAGCTCTTGGACACCGGCAGCCAGTCCTGGTCGAGTTCCTTCAAAGCGCCCTGCAGCGTGTGGATGGCGCGCTTGAGCACCGAGGTGTGGGCAACATCGAACTGCAGCCCTTCGTCCTTCATCAGCTTGCCGGCCGCCGCAGCTTCCTGGCGGCCCTGCTCGGTGAGGTCCACATCCACCCAGCCGGTGAAACGGTTGTCCAGATTCCATTGGCTCTGGCCATGGCGCAGCAGTACGAGTTTGCGGGTCACTACGGTTCTCCGATTGGGGGCCGATCAGCCTGCGATTGTAGCGGCAGCCAGCGCATCGCTGGCGTGCACGAGCTGCCTACGCGCTGCACGCGATGCTGCGGCCATGCCCGACATCGCTCCCGTATTCGCCGGTTGGGACGGCAGTGTCACCCAGGCGCTACAGTTGCAGCGGCAACTGGCACGGCAGGTCGTGCTGCAGGACGCAGTCGCCGCAACGCCGCAGTTGCTGGCAGGATTCGATGTCGGTTTCGAGGACGACGGCCAGACCACACGCGCGGCAGCCGTGCTGCTGGATGCGCAGACCTTGCTGCCGCTGGAAATGCAGGTGGCACGCGTGGCGACCTCGATGGCGTATGTGCCCGGGCTGCTCAGCTTTCGCGAATTGCCGGCCTTGCTGCAGGCACTGGCGCTATTGTCGCGCACGCCGGACCTGGTGTTCGTGGACGGCCAGGGCATCGCCCATCCGCGTGGGCTCGGCATCGCCGCGCACCTCGGCGTGGTGACCGGCCTGCCGAGCATCGGCGTGGCCAAGCAACGGCTGGCAGGCACCTTCGTTGAGCCGGGTGCCGACCGCGGCGACCACAGCCCGATCCTGCTGGGCGGCACACAGATCGGTTGGGCGCTGCGCAGCAAGCCGCGCTGCAATCCGTTGATCGTCTCGCCCGGTCACCGCGTCTCCATGCAAGGCGCACTCGACTGGACCTTGCGCACCCTGCGGGCGTATCGCCTGCCGGAACCGACGCGTCTTGCAGATCGCCTGGCTTCGCGCCGCGGCGAGATTGCGCTGCCTGCGCAGGCGAGCCTGCTGTAGCACGCGTCCTGCGCACCGCCGGCGTAGTGAGCAGCGCCGTACGCGACCGTGGCAGTCAGAACATTCCGTCTTGACCAACGCCGTACGCCGCGCGCAAGTCGCGTGCGAAGCTTTGGCTCACCTTCCGTCACGAGCCAGCGCCATGACCACCCTGATCGCCCCACGCGTGCACGACATCGGCGGGTTGCAAGTCCGACGCGCGGTGCCCACCCTGCAGGCGCGCAGCGTGGGCCCGTTCGTATTCGTCGACCATATGGGCCCGGCCGTGCTGGAGCCGGAGCACGGCATCGATGTGCGCCCGCATCCGCACATCGGCCTGGCCACGGTGACCTTCCTATGGGCGGGCGAGATCGGCCACCGCGATACGCTGGGCTCGGATCAGGTAATCCGCCCCGGCGACGTCAACTGGATGACCGCCGGGCGCGGCATCGCCCATTCCGAGCGCACGCCCGGCCCCGAGCGCGCGCGCGAACATGCATTGCACGGCATGCAGACCTGGATCGCGCTGCCACGCTCGGCCGAGGAAACCGCGCCGGCCTTCCACCATCACCCCGCAGCCAGCCTGCCGCAGCAGCACCGCGATGGCGTGTGGCTGCGCGTGATCGCCGGCCGCGCCTATGGCGAAGAATCCCCGGTGCAGGTGTTCAGCGGCACCCTCAATGTTGCGCTGGACCTGGCGCCGGAGGCGGAGGTCGACCTGGACACCGGGCATGCCGAGCGCGCCCTGTACATCCTCGAAGGCGAGGCACAGCTGGACGGCGCCGACGTGCCCGCCCGCCACCTGATCGTGCCGGCCGCCGGTGCCCGCGGCCGGCTGCGTGCCAAGACCCCGCTGAAGGCACTGCTGCTCGGCGGCGAGCCGCTCGATGGCCCGCGTCACCTGTGGTGGAACTTCGTGTCCAGCTCCAAGGAGCGCATCGAACAGGCCAAGGAGGATTGGCAGGCCGGGCGC
Organism: Xanthomonas floridensis; assembly: GCF_001642575.1. Lineage (GTDB taxonomy): Bacteria > Pseudomonadota > Gammaproteobacteria > Xanthomonadales > Xanthomonadaceae > Xanthomonas > Xanthomonas floridensis. Next base: position 17,751 of record NZ_LXNG01000001.1, read on the forward strand.
TTCGGCAGCATTCCCGGCGACCACCAGGAATTCATCCCACTGCCGGAAACGCCGGCCCCCAGGCCGGTTAATTACCCCTGAAACCATGCGCGAAATGTGCAGGCCTGCGGGATCGGTGACCAGGTCTCGCTACGCGGGTGCCGCACTGCACAAGGCGTGCCGCGCCCAGTTGCGACAGGGCTTGAGCTTGCTCGCACAGCTGTGGTAGTGATGCAGGTGTGAGCGGAGCGCGCGCCATGTGGGCGGCAGCCTTGAAGCGGGGAGCTTGAGGCGCTGCAGCGGCACGGAGTTGGCGTCGTCCCGCATCGTCATCCAATGCCGGGGAACCTTCGATGAAGTCTGCATTCTGCCTTGTCGGCCTGAGTCTGCTGCTGGCCGCCACCACCACCACCCACGCCCAAACCGCGCCGGTCTGCCCGCCGCTGCCACCCGCCTCGGGACTGCAGTGGAACGAACTGGCCGGTGCCGATTATCTGGTCTGCAAGGCGGTCAACGCCGAGGGCCGCCAGGTGGTCGGGGTGATGCTGACCACCCGCGACCCCGCCATGGTGCTGGCACGCGATCGCCGCGCCGAAAAGGGCCAGATCCAGCAGGAAGATTTCTACTGGTACAAGCTCGACCTGGGTGGCCGCGAAATACCGGGCATGGAATCGCGCCGCGTCACCGTGGTCGAACTGGGCAAGAAGCGCTACGCACAGCTGTGGATCGATGGCGCCAGCAGCGAGGAACTCACCTCGATGCAATCGCTGGTGCAGGCGATGGACCTGCAACCGGCCAGCCTGGCGTTGCAGCGCTGATGCCTTGAAGGCACGGCGCTGCCCTGGCCTGTAGGCAGCGCCGCGCTAGTGCAGCTGCGTGGCCCGGCGCGGTTGCACCCGCGGAGGGGCTCTGTGCGCGGGCTGGGCGCCGGGGGTCGCAACTACGGCGGTGTCGTTCCCGATCTCCAATGGCGTGTTGGGCTGCATCTCCAATGGCGCGTTCGGCCGCGCCTTCGCTGGACGCAAGACGCAAGACGCAAGACGCAAGACCAGGCTGCTTCGCAGCTGCATGCGCACGCGAGGCCGCGCCTCAACGCCTACGGCGCGACAGCACCGGGGGTGGCAGCAACCTCGATCTGTGGGCAGGTCGCAATGCGCACCTCGCCGGTCAACAGCCGATGGATCGGACACTTGTCGGCCACTTCCATCAGGCGTGCGCGCTGACCGTCATCCAGCGCGCCGTCCAGCACGATCTCGCGGCTGATCTCCGTCCCGCCTGCACCGCGCTGGGTGTAGTGCAGATGCACGTGCACGCCTGTCAGTGGCCATTGCTTGCGCGCCGCCACCATCGACACCGTGATCGCCGTACAGGCGCCCAGGGCACCCAACACCTGCGATTCCGGATCCGGCCCGGCATCGGCGCCGCCATTGGCAGGCTGTGCATCGCCAAGCCAGCGGTGCTGCCCATCGTGGATGGTGACGGTATATGGCACGCTGCCGGTGCTGACACTGACGGGACGGTCACTCATGACGCTCTCCTGTTGCAAGGGTGGATGACGACAGCTGCCGCTGCGGGTGGCCGTCGAACTGCCCCCCCGCAGCGGCTGTGCGCGATCTGCATTGCGCGTGCTGCTGATCGCGCCTGCCGATGCACGCACGACGGTGCAGCTTCACAAATCCGATGCTTCAGAAGCGCCCTTCCTGAAAATCGACGAACGCCTGCATCAATTCCTGCTTGGTGTTCATCACGAACGGGCCATGCCGCATCACCGGCTCGTTGAGCGGGCGGCCCGCCACCAGGATCAGCTGTGCTCCCTGTGTGCCTGCACGCAGCGTTAGCCGCTCGCCGCCCCCCAGCACCGCCAGTTCCTGCGCCGGCAGCGTGCGCGCAGCATCGCTTTCGCCCACTTCGACCTCGCCTTCAAACGCATACGCAAACGCGTTGTGCCCGTCGGGCAGCAGGTAAGTCCACACCGCATCCGGTGCCAGGGCGATATCCAGATACACCGGGCTGGTCGCAGGTTGCACGATCGGGCCGACCACCTCGTCCACCGTGCCGGCAATCACCTTGACCGTCACTCCGGGCGCCGGATGCGCCACCGGGATGTGGTCGGGCGCGTATTCCTGGTACTTGGGCTCGGTCATCTTGTCGCGCGCAGGAAGGTTCACCCACAGCTGAAAGCCGCGCATGCGTCCGGATTCCTGCTCGGGCATTTCCGAATGGATCAGCCCGCGCCCGGCGGTCATCCACTGCACGCTGCCCGGTGTCAGCAGGCCTTCGTTGCCGTGGTTGTCCTTGTGGCGCATGCGCCCGTCGAGCATGTAGGTCACCGTCTCGAAGCCGCGATGCGGATGGCTTGGAAAACCGCCGATGTAGTCCTCGGCCTGTTCGGTGCCGAATTCGTCGAGCATCAGAAACGGGTCCAGGTCCGGCAGCTGCTGGGTACCGATGACGCGGGTCAGCTTGACGCCGGCGCCGTCGGAGGTCGGCATGCCGCGGATGGTGCGCAGCACATGCGCCGGGGTGGTGATGGTGCTCATTGCAGTGTCCCTGTGCAGTGTATGGATGCCGACATCATGGGTGCGCGTGGCGACGCGCCCAACCGCGACGGTTGCAACCGATCGTTCCAAACGCCGGCCTGGCCTCGATGCCGCTAGCGTACCTTGCACCCAAACACCCTACGACCAAAGTTTTACCCTGCTGTCCGAGGCTGCCATTGACCGCAGGCGAGCGCGGGTGGACCCTTGGGCGAATCGTTTCCGAGGGGCATGCATGAAAGGGTTCTCGAAGCTGGCCTGGGGCGCGCTGGCGCTGCTGGCCGCGTTCTGCCTGGGCACCGTGGCACTACGGCGTGGCGAACACATCAATGCACTATGGATCGTCGTCGCCGCGGTCTCGATCTACCTGATCGCCTACCGGTTCTACAGCCTGTTCATCGCCGACAAGGTAATGCAGCTGGATCCCACCCGCGCCACGCCGGCGGTGGCCAACAATGACGGCCTGGACTACGTCCCCACCAACAAGCATGTGCTGTTCGGCCACCACTTCGCCGCCATCGCCGGTGCCGGGCCGTTGGTCGGCCCGGTGCTCGCCGCGCAGATGGGCTACCTGCCCGGGCTGCTGTGGCTGGTGGTGGGCGTGGTGTTTGCCGGCGCGGTGCAGGACTTCGTGGTGTTGTTCCTGTCCTCCCGCCGCAACGGCCGCTCGCTGGGCGATCTGGTGCGCGAGGAAATGGGCCAGGTGCCCGGCACCATCGCGCTGTTCGGCGCCTTCCTGATCATGATCATCATCCTGGCGGTGCTGGCGATGGTGGTGGTCAAGGCATTGGCCGAGAGCCCGTGGGGCATGTTCACGGTGATCGCCACCATGCCCATCGCGCTGATGATGGGCGTGTACATGCGCTACATCCGCGTCGGCAAGATCGGCGAGATTTCGGTGGTGGGGCTGATCCTGCTGCTGGCTGCGATCTGGCTGGGCGGCAAGGTCGCTGCCGACCCGACCTGGGGCCCGGCCTTCACCTTTACCGCCAAGCAGATCACCTGGATGCTGATCGGCTACGGCTTCGTCGCGTCGGTGCTGCCGGTGTGGCTGCTGCTGGCACCGCGCGATTACCTGTCCACCTTCCTCAAGATCGGCACCATCCTGGCGCTGGCGATCGGCATCCTGGTGGTGATGCCCGATCTCAAGATGCCGGCGCTGACCCAGTTCGCCTCCACCGGCGATGGCCCGGTGTGGAAGGGCGGCATCTTCCCATTCCTGTTCATCACGATTGCTTGTGGCGCAGTCTCTGGTTTCCATGCGTTGATCGCCTCGGGCACCACGCCCAAGCTGCTCGCCAACGAAGGCCACATGCGCTACATCGGCTACGGCGGCATGCTGATGGAATCGTTCGTGGCAATCATGGCGCTGGTGGCGGCCTCCATCATCGAGCCTGGCATCTATTTCGCCATGAACAGCCCCGCTTCGCTGGTCGGCACCGACACCGTGGCGGTGGCCGCCAAGATCAGCGAGTGGGGCTTTTCGATCACCCCGCAGGTGCTCGAGGCCACCGCACGCGATATCGGCGAACACAGCATCCTGGCCCGCGCCGGCGGTGCGCCCACGCTGGCGGTGGGTATCGCACAGATCCTGCACCAGCTGCTGCCGGGCGAAGACACGATGGCGTTCTGGTACCACTTCGCCATCCTGTTTGAAGCGTTGTTCATCCTGACTGCGGTGGATGCCGGTACGCGTGCGGGCCGCTTCATGCTGCAGGACCTGCTGGGCAACTTCATCCCGGCGTTGAAGAAGACCGAATCCTGGGCCGCCAACATCATCGCCACCGCCGGCTGCGTGGCGCTGTGGGGCTACCTGCTCTACACCGGCGTGATCGATCCGTTCGGCGGCATCCAGACGCTGTGGCCGTTGTTCGGCATCTCCAACCAGATGCTCGCGGGGATCGCGTTGATGCTGGGCACCGTGGTGCTGTTCAAGATGAAGCGCGACCGCTATGCGTGGGTGACCATCGTGCCGGCACTGTGGCTATTGCTGTGCACGACCTATGCCGGGCTGATCAAGATCTTCGACAGCAACCCGGCGCAGGGTTTCCTGGCGCAGGCGCACAAGTTCCAGGCCGCCATCGCCAGCAACACCATCACCGCACCGGCCAAAACGGTGCCGCAGATGCAGCAGATCGTCACCAATGCCTACGTCAACACCGGGCTGACGATGCTATTCCTGTTCGTGGTGGGCTCGATCCTGATCTATGCGGTCAAGACGATCGTGATTGCGCGCCGCAACCCGCAGCGCAGCGACCGCGAAACCCCGTACGTGGCCTTGCAGCCACATCAGATGGCGGACCTGTAATGGGCACCCAACTCGTTCTGGCCAGCCAATATCAGGTGCATCGCCGCATCTGGCGGCGGCTCATCCAGACCGCACGCCTGTGTTGCGGCATTCCCGACTACGACAACTACGTGCGCCACATGCTGGAAAAACACCCCGAAAAACCGGTGATGGATTACCCCGCGTTTTTCCGCGAGCGGCAGGATGCACGCTACGGCGGCAAGAGCGGGTTTCGTTGCTGCTGATCGGCTGATCGGCTGAGTGCCTGATCAGCGAGTGACTGATCATCTAGTGGAACCGCAACAGGGCGCGATGCGAATCGCGCCCTGTTGCGTTGCTAGCGTGAGTTAACCGCAGGGTGCTTGCCTGCCACCGTCGCCGGACGCACCGCAAGGCAGAGCGGCTGATCTGCGGCTTGGCTGCAAGGCCCTTGCCCGCTCACCGTCGCGGGACACGCTGCAAGCTAGAGCGGCTGATCTGAGGCTTGGTTGCAAGGCTCTTGCCCGCTCACCATCGCGGCACACGCCGCAGGTAGCGCGGCTGATCTGCTGCTTTGCTGCAAGGCCCTTGCCCGCCCACCATCGCAGGACACGCTGCAAGCTAGAGCGGCTGATCTGCTACTTGGCTGCAAGGCCCTTGCCCGCCCACCATCGCGGGACACGCTGCAAGTACGTCCTTGTAAGCTCTTACGCGGCATCCATGCCGCGTAAGGTCCCGCGACGGTGAACGGGCAAGGACCCGTCGAGATGGTCGGTGTGCAAGATGCAATCAATGCATGCGATGCTTCTAATTCGCTAACGCTCATGTCGTTGCGATCCCGCAGCAGCAAGCCAATGCAACTAGCGAGATGGCCCGCTTTTTACCTAGCGACCGACCAACTCTCTGGTGCGATGTCCTCACCGATTGCGGGACCGTGTGGCGGCATGGATGCCGCCACCGAGCCCCCAGGGACGGGTTTACGGCGTGTCCCGCAAGCGGTGAGGGCATCGCACGCTCGACCAACTAGGCTTTGATCCAAGAGCGGCCAATAAAACGTAGCGAGCAGTCGTCAGGTGGGGGTGGACGGCGCGGAGGAGCCGGAGTGTACGGGTGGTTCGTGCCGATTCCGAACACCGGTCGCGCCCGCCTGGCGGCTGCACAGCCGTTTTATCAGTTGCTCTGAGCATTCGACTGCAGCCAAACGATGCGACGACGCGACATCCTCACCCAGCGCGCTTTTGCGCGAGCCGCTCGAACAATGCGGGCAAATCGCGCATATCGTCGAATACCTCCAGCACGCCGATCCGACGCAAGGTCTCGCCGTGCCCCTGTGGAATATGCCTGGCACCGGTAAACCCCAACACCTGCATGCCTGCCGCCAGCGCGGCGGTGGCACCGGTTGGGCTGTCTTCGATCACCAGGCAACGCTCCGGGGCGACACCGGCCGTGCGCGCGGCCAGCAGGTACACATCCGGTGCCGGCTTGGGCCGCTCCACCATATCGGCGCTGAAGATGCGCCCGGCCGCACGCGCAGTCAGCCCGGCGCGCTCCACCGAGGCGATCACGTTGTGACGCCGGCTGTTGGAGGCCACCGCCAACGGCAACGGAATCTGCTCCAGCGCCTCGCGCATGCCTGGGATGGGCTGTACTTCGGCGGCGATCAGGGACTCGCTTCGTGCCTGGATCTGCGCCAGCAAGGTGTCTGGCAGCTGCAGCGCAAAGTGTTCTTCCACACGCCGCAACACCTCGCGCGTGGTCTGCCCGAACGTGGTTTCCAGCAGCTGTTCCAGCGGCTCGCTCGGCACAAAAGACGCGAGCGCCTCACGCATCACCCGATCGGCCAATATCTCGCTGTCGACAAGAACACCATCGCAGTCACTGATCAGTAGCTCGTAGCCCATTGCACCCATCTGCTTGCAAAGCGCCATTATGCCGGCCGCCTTGTGACCATTGGCTGTGCCGCGGCGCCTGCGTGACGCTGACCGCATCGGACGACCCCGGGGCTGCACAGCCGCGCAAGCAGGCCGGGCCGTACGCCGACGCTGCTGCAGACGCAGGTTACGAAATCTTACCGCGCCCGATTTTTACAGCTGGTAGGATCGGCCGCGCTGTGGCGGGACTTGCCGCAGCGTCACCAGGAATGCGATCAGGACAAGGAGATTTCGATGCAGACGCGATTCCCCACCCTGCTCGTTCTTGCGACCTCGTTTTTCGCGGTCTCATGTACCGCTTCAGCCGGTGCCAAGGAGCAAACCACCATGTCAGCTACGCTGCAGGACCACACTGTCGCCTTTCGCGACCCAGGCCTGACCGAAATTGCCGGCGCCATCGCACACGGCGATGTCGCACGGATCAAGACACTCGCCCCCACCGTCGATCTTGCCGCACACGGCGATCAGAACGTGACCCTGCTGGAATGGGCGATCTGGAACGAACAACCCACTGCACTGGACGCGCTACTCGATGCGGGCGCAGATCCGTCGCTACCCGGCATGGACCAGGAAACGGTCGTGCACATGGCCGCAATGGCGCAGGACCCGCAGTACCTGAAAATCCTGTTGCAGCACAAGGCACCGATCGATGTGGTCAGCGCGCGTGCCGGCTGGACACCGATATTCCGCGCAGTGCAAAGCAAACGCGATGCACAGATCGGCCTGCTGCTCGATGCCGGCGCCGATGTGAAGCGCGTCGACCATACCGGCAACAGCCTGTTGCATGTGGCGGCACAGAGCGGCGCCGCGAGCCCGGTTGTCCTTCAACTGCTCCAAGCCGGCGCGGACCCCACCGTGCGCAATGCGCAACAGAAGACCTTCCAGGCGTATTTCTTCACCACGCCGGATCGCCTGCTCAATGCAGCTGGCCTGCAGGTCAGATCGGATGTGCGCGCGTGGTTGAGCGCGCACAACATTCCCGTGGAAAGCAGCCGCTAAGCGCGCTTTTCGTACGACGAACGCAAGGAGCCGCGCATGAGCCCGCCAGATACATCGTCTTCCATTCCCGCATCCACCCCGTTTGCAGAATCGATGCGGGGACAACACCCTCAACCGCAGGATCGGCAGTTTCCCGAATTGCTGCAGGACCTCTACGCCACCGCGAACCAGCGTCGCGAGGGCGGCGCCGAGACCTTTGCCCCCTTGGCCAACGGCTGGTCGCGCATGGACGATAGCGCGCTGCAGCAGGCCGGCATCGATCCTGCACTGCTGCACGACGCCAAGAGCGGTTTCGATGCCGCGTTCTACCGCAATGACCAGGGTCAGGTCGTACTTGGCTTCTGCGGCACCGACGAAGGCAAGGACTGGAAACACAATATCGGCCAGGGCCTGGGGTTCGACGACGCGCAGTACGCGTCGGCAATCCAGCTCGGCAGCCAGGCACGGCAGGCATTCGGCGATCAGGTGGTCATTTCCGGCCATTCGTTGGGCGGTGGCCTGGCCGCAGCCTCTGCCATGGTCAATGACATCCCGGCCGTGACCTACAACGCAGCCGGCGTCAACGATCGCACGCTCGAACGCCAGGGTCTGGATGCATCGGCAGCCAAGGACTACGCCAGCAGCGAGTTGATCCGCGGCTATCACGTCAAGAATGAAATCCTGACCCACCTGCAGGAAGACAGCATCCCGCTGAAGTGGACGATGCCCAACGCCGCCGGCCATCAGATCGAGTTGCCGGAGCCGGACCCGCTATCGTTCGGACAGCGCCTGGTGCCCGGCATGATGCTCAAGCATCGCCTGGACCTGCATGGTATGGATTCGGTGATCAAGGCCCAGGACATGCAGGCCTCGGAGCAGACCCGTGGCGCCTCCCTGCAACCTGGCAGCCAGTTGTTCAACGATGCGGTGGTGCAGCTGGATGGCCAGCGCGAAAGGCTCGGGCTGCGCGACGACACCGCATTTATCAACACGGCGGCCAGCGTGGCGGCACGTGCGGGCAATGATGGCCTGCAGCGGATCGATCACCTGGTTCCCAACCGCAACGGCGACAGCCTGATCGCGGTCCAGGGACGCATGGACGACCCCACCCATCTGCGCAGCCATGTGCAGACTGCTGCTGCCGCCAACGAGCCTGCACATGGCAATGTCAGCCAGCTGCAGCAGCACAATCAACAGCAGGCCCAGCCGCCTGTGCAGCAGCAGGAAGAGCAGCGCAGGGGGATCCAGCAGTAATCCGGATCGCCGAGCGTGCAGGCAGACGTCTTGCAGGATCGCGACTGCCGGCGCCACTTCTGTGATCTCGCACTCGACAGCGGTGCCCGCGCGTGTGTTGCGGAGCCAGCCGGTGCGGTGGCGCTGTTCCGTCGAACAGCTCCACCGCATCGGCGGGTGTCCCACCCCAGCTACCCGGCCCCTGCCATCGCCCGCAGGGTGATGCCGACCAGATAGGCCAGGTAGGTGCCGGTGGCATAGCCCATCGTGCCCAGTAACACCCCCACCGGCGCCAACGCCGGGTGGAAGGCAGCGGCAACCACCGGCGCGGACGCCGGGCCGCCGATATTGGATTGGGAGCCGATGGCGAAATAGAAGAACGGCACCCGCAGCCAGCGACCCAGGCCCCACAGCAGGGCGATGTGCACTGCGATCCAGATCAAGCCAAGCAGGAACAGCCAGGGGCGGTCCAGCAGCGCCAGCAAATCCATCTGCATGCCGATGCAGGCGATCAGGAAATACAGCATCAGCGCGCCGATCCTGGAGGCACCGGCGCCTTCGAGATTGCGTGCGCGGGTGAAGCTCAGCAGCAGCCCCAGGCTGGTGGCCAGCACCACCACCCAGACGAACGGCGTGTCCAGACTGAACTGGGCGGCCCAGCTCAGCTGCGCCTTGCACCACGCGGCCAGCGGGGTGGCCAGCGCATGCGCCAGGCCGACACCGCCAAAGGCCACTGCCACGATCACCATCAGGTCGGTCAGGCTGGGAATCCGCGCATGCTCGGCCTGGAAGCGCGCCATGGGCTCCTGCAGCGCATCCAGCGCGCGCGTGTCGGCGCCGCTGCGCGCATCGATCGTTCGGGCACGCCCGGCCATGAAGATCAGCACTGCCATCCAGACATAACCGACCCCGACATCGACCACCGCGAACTGACCGAACGTGGTCGCGTCCACGTTGAAGACCTCGCGCATCGCCAGCATGTTGGCGCCGCCGCCGATCCAGCTACCCGCCAACGCCGCCATGCCCGCCCAGGTATCGCCCGCCACGGTGGCCGGATGCAGCCAGCGCATCACCCAGAATGCCACCACGGCGCCCAGCATGATGCTCAGCGACGCCCCGAGGTACATGGCCACCAGCTTGGGCCCCAGGCCGAGGATCGCGCGAAGATCGATGCTCAACGTGAGCAGGATCAGCGCGGCCGGCAGCAATACGTCGCGGGCGATGGGGTTGTACAGCCGGGTGGTGGCACCGTCGATCAGACCGATGGTGTTGTAGATGCCCGGCAGCAGGTAGCACAGCAGCAAGGCCGGCACCACGGCGTAGAACCGACGCCAAGGCCCCTGCTCGCGCGACGACGTCCAGAACACGGCGCCCAGGGTGGCGGCGATCAGGCCGAAGACCACGATGTCGTTCTGGATCAAGGCAGTCACAGGTGCAGTCACGACAGGCGGTGATCCGGCAGGAGGGCCGCCAATGCGGATCGAACCACGGCGGCCGATGACAGCGAATCTAACCGACGATGGCGATGGCGCAAACCCTCTACACCGCGCACGCCTGGTTCACGGGCAGCGATCGGGTTGACATAGTCGTTCGGGCCTCGGGCCATTGGCAGGCACCACGAGCGGGCACCTGCGAATGACCCAACGCGACGTACTCGCCTGCTGGCATGGCGCAAGGTCATGTGCCCGGCCTGTCGCGGCTGACGACTTCACGCCCGGCAAAAGCGTCTGCAGTCGTGCGACCGCAGTGCGCAAGACCTCATTCCGCCCCCTCCAGGGCGATGCCGGACCGCCCTTGCAAGCAAGGCAAGTCAGCAGCAATGGCGCTCAGCCGTAGCGACGCACCACCCGCTCGCCGTCGGCCGTATCCAGTACCACGCCGCTGGGCTGGCCGGTGGTCAGGCAGTGCAGCTTGGCCATCAGCTCGGCATTTTCCAGGGCACCTTGCTCGCGCAGGTAACGCAGCGGCGACCATTGCGGGCGGGTGACCCACCAGCCGCCCTGCTCGGGATGGATGCGTACGACGTAGCGAGATTCGTCCATATGGCCTCCGGCCAGTAGGTGCCGCGCTCGAACGATGGTGCGATGCCGCGCGGGAGAAGCGCATCACACCGGGGATCTGGGAACCAGCTCTGGCAGCCAAGCCAACTTGCCCTTACTCAAGGGGCCGCGGGAGAGTGGCCGAGGGCTCCGCGTTTGGCATAACCAGCATGCAGATTTGCTAATGGCAATGCCGTCGGGCGGACACTGGCGGCTGAGTAGGAAAATTCTTACGTGACACAGTTCACATCAAAGGCTACATTCCGACAAACGGAGTGAAGAAATCGTCACACACCGCCGTCATAGAGAGCGTGGACGGCGCGTCAGGAGAACCGGCGCTCATAGACACTGCCTCGGGGGAGGGGTTTCGCATGCATCTGCTCAGAAAGTTCCAGTTTCCGGTCAAGACCGCGATGGTGGTGGGCTATGTCCTGGTGGTCAGGGAAGCCCTGGTGCTGTGGTCCTGATCGGGCTTGGCTACATCGAGGCGTAAGCTGCCGGGTATCGCCGATCGATACCCGACGTTGCGTCTCACTCGCGGTCCACCCAACCGCGCTGGCGTGCCGCCTCCAGGTCGCTGGGGGTGTCCACATCCAGCGCCAGCGCCGGCGCGCTGATGCAGCCCAGGGTTTCTACATCCAGGCCTGCGAACAGGCCGCGCAAGCCGTTGTCGCCGGTCAGCGCCACGTCTGCCCAGGCGGCATGCGTGACCACGGCCGGGATGCCGCGCACACCGGCGTAGCCGCTGGTAGCACACCCGGAACTGGCCCGATCGGCCTCCTCCAGCAGGGCCCGCAGATGCGGCGCGTCCAATGCCGGTTGGTCGCAGCCCAGGATCAGGCTACGGCGCAGAGCGGCGTCGCCCTGGATATGCCGGCGCAACGCCGCAAGGCTGGACCCCATGCCATCGGACCAGTCCGCGTGCGTCAGCACTTCCACCTCAAGCCCGTGCAGCACCTCGGCAAGCCTGTCCGCATCCGCCCCCAGCACGACGACGCACCGGCGTGGCGCGGTCTGTAATGCGATACGTGCCGCACGTCGCAGCAACGTTTCGCCATCGCGCATCAGCAATTGCTTGGAACGTCCCAGCCGCCGTCCGGCACCGGCAGCCAATAGCAACGCCGCATGATCGTTGCTCATGCTCCAGGATCGCGTTGCATGGATTTAAGCGCTTGCCTGCAGCGTCGTGGCAAGGCCGAGGCTGACATAGAGCGTGGGCGGTGGCGCGGTTGGCGCGTGCGGCAGGCTGATGCATGCGAGTCGATGACGCATCGATCGCAGAGCACGTCGTCACTGGAAACAAAGACAGGAGACATGGCGACGTCTTACAAAGTGGAGACGAACCCAGCGTAGAGATCGGACTGTGCGTGCGAGGTGACTGCACACGGCAACCGCGGCATTGCGTGCTCGCGTAGTACGCGCATGACGCACATTGCGCGCAGCGCTGGAACGCTCTGCGTTCGTGATGCCCGGTCCTGTCAGCTGTCACGCACGGGCTTGGCACACATCAGAAGCGCGTTGCGCAGATGCACGCGCCGCACTGGATCAAGCGCAATGCCATTGGCGCAGCGCACTCACGGCAATCCACTTGGCGGCGGCAACACCGCCACCGGACGTGCGAGGCCAGGTTTCCATCGAATCGTGGCCGTGTGCAGGCGTATCGGATGCGCCTCGTGGGCATAGATCTGCCGCTTGTTCGTGAAGCAACACGGGCGCCAGACGCGCCCCCTTGTTGCGAACGTTATCTATGTGCGTGCACGCCTGCGAAACTGACCTGCACGTCCGCTACTGCCTGCGTGGCTTCGGCGATGATGCCGAGCGCGATGGTGTGCGGCGACGACCATCCCATGCGCCAGCCGGCAGGCAGCCGCAGGCGCGCGAGTGCTGCATCGTCATGCCCGAGGGCGCGCAGTGCCTGCAGGCGCGCTTCGCGCTTGTGCCGGCTGCCCAGGATCCCGATGCACGCAACGTTGGATGCCAGGCCGCGAGATGCAACCTGCAGGTCGATCTCGCTATCGTGCGCCAGGCTGTACAACGCAGTGTTGGCGTCCAGCTGCAAGGCCACGAGCGCATCGCCCAGCGCGCGGCGATCGTAGTGTTCCGGCGCCAGACCGGGCGGCGGTTCGCTGGGGCCGTGCGGCCGCAGGACACGCAGTTCAAAGCCCATCTGGCTGGCCAGGGACACCAGCACCAGTAGCGCCGGATCGGCACCCACCACCACCACCCGCAACGGAGGGCGATGCACACGCACGAATTCGCTCGCATGCGCGTCCTGGGCGCTAACGGGATAGCGTACCGCCCCGGTCATGCGATCAAGCGCAACATGAAATGCACGCCGGTGCTGGCGTGCATTGCGCCAACGTGCCAGGTGCTCCGCCAGATCCGGCACCGGCCACACCAGCACCCCAATGCGTCCACCACAGCTGAGCTGGATATCCAGCACCTCGCTACCTTCGCCGTAGTCCAGCCAGCGTGGCCGCCCATCGCGCAGGGCAGCCAATGCTTCGTGCGTCACGGCCGCTTCCACGCAACCGCCGGACACATAGCCAGCCACCCTGCCGTCGGCGCTGATCGCCATCTCGCTGCCCAGTGGCCGCGGCGAGGATCCCTGCACATCGATCAAGGTGGCCATCGCAACGCGCTGCCCGGCACGCTGCCAGGCCGTCAAGACCGGCAGCAAATCCTCGTGCAAGGCATAGCCCGGCCACGCTGGCCACGCCGAGTCGGCCGGCGCCCCCTGCGTAACCGGTGCGACGACCGCGCTCACGCGCGCAGCGACTCGGGCAGGTGCGGCAGCAGCTTCTCGAGCGTGACCGGGTAATTGCGCACGCGCACCCCGGTGGCGTGATAGACCGCATTGGCGATCGCCGCCGCCACGCCGCAGATGCCAAGCTCGCCCACGCCTTTGGCCTTCATCGGCGAGGACATCGGGTCGCTTTCTTCCAGGAAGATCACCTCCTGGTGCGGGATATCCGCATGCACCGGCACTTCATATCCGGCCAGATCGTGGTTGACGAAGAAGCCGAAGCGTTTGTCCACCGCCAGCTCTTCCATCAACGCCGCACCCGCACCCATCGTCATGCCGCCGATGACCTGGCTGCGCGCCGACTTGGGGTTAAGGATGCGCCCGGCGGCGCAGACCGCAAGCATGCGGCGAATGCGTATTTCCGCAGTGGCGATATCCACGCCGACCTCGACAAAATGCGCACCGAAGGTGGACAGCTGCTGTTTCTTCGCCAGGTCGCCGAATTCGATCTTGTCTTCCACCATCAATGCACCGTTGGCGGCCGCATCGCCAAGCGCGATGCGTTTGCCACCGGCACGCACATGGCCATCGGCGAACTCGGCCTTGGCCGGGTCCAGCCCGAGCCGGGCGGCCACGGCCTCGCGCAATTTCACCGATGCGGCATAGACACCGGCAGTGGAACTGTTCGCCCCCCACTGCCCGCCCGACCCAGCCGACGCGGGGAAACTGGAATCGCCCAGCCGCACATCCACCCAGTCCAGCGGCACGCCCAGCATCTCTGCGGCGGTCTGCGCAATGATGGTGTAGGAGCCGGTGCCGATGTCGGTCATGTCGGTTTCCACCACCACGCGCCCACCCTGCTCCAGCCGCATGCGCGCACCGGATGTCATCACCGGCGCATTGCGAAACGCCGCGGCCACGCCCATTCCGACCAGCCAGCGACCGTCGCGCGTACTGGCAGGCCTGGCACTGCGCCTGGACCACTCGAACCGTTTGGCACCTTCCTCCAGACACTTGACCAGCTGCCGCTGTGAGAAGGGACGCTGCGGATTTTCTGGATCGACCTGGGTGTCGTTGACGACACGGAATTTAACCGGATCCATCTGCAGTTTTTCCGCCATCTCGTCCATGGCGATCTCCAGCGCCATCAGCCCGGGCGCTTCGCCGGGCGCGCGCATCGCATTGCCTTCAGGCAAATCGAGCACGGCCAGGCGCGTGGCAGTCAGTCGATTGGCACCGGCGTACAGCAGCTGGGTCTGCGCGGCGGCGATCTCCGGTTCGCCATCGGGCAGGTCGCCAGACCAGGTTTCGTGGGCGATTGCGGTGAGCTTGCCGTCACGCGCCGCGCCGAGGCGGATGCGCTGTATGGTGGCCGGGCGATGCGTGGTGTTGTTGGCAATCAGCGGCCGCGGCAGCATCACCTTCACCGGGCGCCCAACCTCGCGCGCCGCCAGCGCCGCCAGCACCGCATCGGCACGCAGGAATAACTTGCTGCCGAATCCACCCCCCACGTAAGGCGACATGATCCGCACGTTCTCGCGCGGGATGCCGAGCGTGGTGGCCAGATCACGCGCGCCCCAGGCGATCATCTGGTTCGACGTCCAGACACTGAGCTTGTCGCCTTCCCACATCGCGATCGATGCGTGCGGCTCCATCATTGCGTGCGAGTGATCCGGGGTGGTGTATTCGGCGTCGAGCTGTACCGGTGCCGCGCCAAATGCATTCGCGAAGTCGCCCACGCTGCTATTGGGGGCCCCGCCGGACTTGGTGACCTTGGCAGCGCCGCGCGCCTTTTCCAGATCGTAGGCACCCACGTGGCGACCATACTCCACCTTGATGAGTTGGCCGGCTGCACGCGCCTGCTCGAAGGTCTCCGCAATCACCACGGCAATGGCCTGATGGTAATGCTGGATTTCCGGCCCGCCCAACAGCTTGGCGGTATTGAGCTTGCCCTTGTGCAACGCTCCGGCGTTCTGTGCGGTGACGATGCCCAGCACCCCGGGGGCATTGCGCGCTGCGCTCAGATCGATGCTGCGGATGGTGCCTTTGGCGATGCCTGCACCCACCACATGTCCATAGGCGGCGCGGCCAGGCAGATCGTGATGCTCGTAGGCGTACGGCGCCTGGCCGGTGGTCTTGAGTGGCCCATCGATGCGGTCCACGGGCTTACCCACGATCTTGAGTTGATCGATCGGGTTGGTTCCGGCTGGAGTGTCGAATTTCATGTCAGGCCCTCGCGTCGGCCAGGATCGCAGTCAAGGTGCGTTCGACCAGCGGCACCTTGAATGCGTTGTGTTCGGTGGGCTGTGCGCCTTCCAGCAGCACGGACGCAATGGCGCGCGCGCCCTGGCGCGATTGCGCTTCGGCAGCTTCGCTACGCCAGGGCTTGTGCGCCACGCCACCGACGCCAATACGGGCGGTTCCGTCGCGCTGCACGACGGCAGCCACCGACACCAAAGCAAATGCATAGGACGCGCGATCACGTACCTTGCGATACACATGCGTTCCGCCCAGCGGTTTGGGCAGCGTCACCGAGGTGATCAACTCGCCCCTCTCCAGGACTGTTTCCAGGTGCGGCGTGGTACCCGGCGCGCGATAGAACTCCGCCAGCGGCACTGCACGGGTCTGTCCGTCCGGACGCACGGTGTCCACCACGGCATCCAGTACACGCATGGCGATCGCCATGTCGCTGGGATGGGTGGCGATGCAGGACTCACTGGTGCCGATCACTGCCAACTGCCGATTGAAACCACCAATGGCCGCGCAACCACTGCCGGGCAGGCGCTTGTTGCACGGTTGGTTGGTGTCGTAGAAATACGGGCAGCGCGTACGCTGCAACAGATTGCCTGCGGTGGTTGCACGGTTGCGCAGTTGGCCCGACGCGCCTGCCAACAGCGCGCGCGACAACACCGCATAGTCGCGGCGAACGCGCGCATCGGCAGCCAGATCGGTATTGCGCACCAGTGCACCGATGCGTAATCCACCTTCCGGCGTCGCCTCGATGGTGTCCAGGCTCAAGCCATTGACGTCGATCAAATGCGACGGGGTTTCGATCTGCAGTTTCATCAGGTCCAGCAGATTTGTGCCGCCGGCAATGAATTTGGCCCCGGGTTGACGCGCGGCCTTGGCCGCAGCATCGGCTGGCGATGTAGCGCGCTCATAGCTGAAGGCCTTCATGCGCGTTCTCCCGCTACATCGTTGATCGCTTCGACGATATTGGAATACGCACCACACCGGCAGATGTTGCCGCTCATGCGCTCCTGCAATTCCGGGGTGGTGAGCCTGGCCCGGGCGGTGAGGTCTTCAGTCACGTGACTGGGGATGCCACGCTTGACCTCATCCAGCACCGCCACCGCCGAACAGATCTGGCCAGGCGTGCAGTAGCCGCATTGATACCCGTCGTGTTTGACGAATGCAGCCTGCATCGGATGCAACTTGTCCGGCGTTCCCAGGCCTTCGATCGTGGTGACCTTCGCCCCCTGGTGCATCACCGCCAACGACAGACAGGCATTCATGCGATGCCCATCCACGATCACCGTGCATGCACCGCATTGCCCGTGATCGCAGCCTTTCTTGGTGCCGGTCAACTGCAGATGTTCGCGCAGCGCATCCAGCAAGGTGGTGCGGTTATCCAGGGTCAGCGTCACCGGCTTGCCGTTGACCTCGAACGCGACCTGGCTGGACGTATTGGCCGGCTCCGCCGCCTGCCGTTGCGCCACCGCATTGGCAGCCATCGATTGGGTAGCGGCGACACTGGCTGCGGACGCCGTGCCAGCGATCAATACCTCGCGACGGGTCATCTTGATGTCTCTCATGGCTGGCATCTCCAACAATGCTGGCTTGTACAGTTCTTTATCAATGTGCAGGGCCACCGGTCACAGGCGCGTGAGTGCAGCCTGCGCGATCGAGCCTGGGGTCACCCGATTCTAGGGATCGCCTGCACCAGCATTGAAGTTGGAGTCTGCATGCGGTTATGAAACGTGCTCATCATTGGAGGTGTGTTGCCGTGCCGCTGTGTCATTGCGCGATGCGGTGGGACGTCAAGCGTTTGCAGCATCACCTGCGAACCGGGATTTGGGCGACACCTGCATTGCGGCGATGATGCGCGCGCCGCGCATCACCTGTCGGCGCGTCGCCAGCTCGCACGGTAGAGCGGCTGCCAAACCGTAAGCTCGCGGTCGCGGGTGCGCACGGCGCGCAGGAACCGCAGTGGACGCGTGCTACATGCCGCACCAAGCACCGGCCACGCCCGCCTGGCGGTGAGCGCAGTCGGCTTGTTGGCTGTTCAAAACTCCAGCACGATCTTGCCCAGGTGGCCGCCCGCCTTCTGCAGCGCGAATGCCTCGCCGATGGCATCCAGCGGGTAGGCGCGGTCGATCACCGGGCGCAGCGGCAGGCCGTCCAGTGCACGCACCAGATCCTGCTGGTGCCGCCGGCTGCCGACAACCAACCCCTGCAGACGCTGCTGGCGCCCCATCATTTCGGCGGTCGGCACCGGGCCGGCGGCACCGGTCAATACGCCGATCAGGGCGATGTGCCCGCCCACGCGCGCCGCGCGGATCGATTGGGCAAGCGTTCCCGGCCCGCCGACTTCCACCACATGGTCCACACCGCGGCCGTCGGTGATCTCCAGCACCTGCGCAGACCACTGCGCATGCTGCCGATAGTTGATGACATGGTCGGCGCCAAGCGCACGCGCCTTTTCCAGCTTCTGGTCGGATGAGGACGTGGCGATCACAGTGGCGCCCATGGCCTTGGCGAACTGCAGCGCGAAGATCGACACGCCACCGGTGCCCAGCACCAGCACCGTGTCGCCCGCCTTCAGCCCGCCATTGACCACCAGCGCACGCCAGGCGGTGACGCCGGCGGTGGTCAGGGTGGCGGCCTGCGCATGGCTATAACCGGCCGGCGCATGCGTGAACGCGGTTGCGGCCGCCACGACCGCAGACCGCGCATAGCCATCGACCCCGTCGCCTGGCGTGGTCGCAAACCCGGCCTGCAGCGGCTCACCGTCCAGCCACTGCGGAAAGAAGGTGGACACCACATGATCGCCCACGGCGAACTCGCTGACCTCCGGCCCCACCGCTTCCACCACACCGGCACCGTCGGACATGGGAATGCGCCCGTCTGCGGTCGGCATGTGCCCAAGCACGACGCCCAGGTCATGGAAGTTGAGCGAACTTGCCTGAAGGCGCACGCGGATCTGACCACGCGCAGGCTGCCCGGGATCGGGCATGTCGACCAAATGCAGTGCATCCAGGCCGGCGGGATGCGATAGACGAATGGCGCGCATTGGGGGCTCCTGAAGTGTGATCCAGGGACTGGATAGCATGCATGCCGTGATGCGAATGCAGTCGAGCTGGCTTGCATCGGTGTGCGCGGGATGCCGTGCGTCGCAGGCGCATCGTGCGCCGCCGTCAACCGAGCTGTTGCGCCCTGGTGAGCGGCCAATCACAGATCCGCATGCTGCCCCGGCGTCTGCACACGATTGCCGCGAGGCGCGCATAGGCTGGCACACCGGTTGCATCACCCTGCTGGACAGACAGGGAGCCACAGTGACGTCAACGACAAAGCGGCGGCGGCAACGTGCACAGCGCATCGCGTTGTGCTTCGTGCTGGTCGTGTCGTGGATGCTGTTGCTCGGGTCCGAATACTGGTCCATTCACGAGGAACGTGCGAGCGCACTGCGTAGTGCGGAGACGCAGTCGTCAAACCTGGCCAACTCGCTGGCGCAGCATGCCAGCGATACCTTGTCGATCGCCGATGCCGTGCTGTCGGGACTGGTGGCGCGTGTCGAACACGACCAGGGCGCTGCACGCGCGGGCGTGGCGATGCACGATTTCCTGGTGCGCGAGGCACGCCGCTCGGACCGGCTGCATGGCATCTTCATCTACGCCGCCGATGGCAGCTGGGTGAGTTCGTCGCTGGACAGCACGCCCCGAACGCACAACAACGCCGACCGCGCCTATTTCAAGTATCACCGCGATCACCGCGATGCGCTGTCGCTGGTCGGCCCACCGGTGCAGAGCCGCTCCGATGGCAGCTGGGTGATGACACTCAGCCGCCGGCTCAACACGCCCAACGGCGAGTTCGCCGGCGTGGTACTGGTCACGCTGCAATTGAAGTATTTCCAGCATTACTACAGCACGTTCGACGTGGGGCCGCATGGCACCATCGGCATGATCAACGACGACGGCATCGTGCTGGTACGCCGGCCCGACCGACAGGGCGTGGTGGGCGCCTCGATCGCCGGCACCTCCATCTATGTCACCATGCGCGCACGCAAGCACGGTACCGCAACCTATCGCTCGCCGATCGATGGTGTGGAGCGTATCTCCAGCTTCGCGCCGGCGCGCCCGTATCCACTGACCGTGTTGACCGGCGTTTCGGTAGACGACGCGCTGGCAAGCTGGCGGCAAGCAGCACAGCAGCGCATCGTGATCGCCACGCTCGGCTGCATGCTGCTGCTTGGCGTGGGGATCTGGCTGGACCTGCAGCTGCGCCGCATGCACCGCAACGAAGACCGGCTCAGCTCCGAGGCCTGGGTGGACGCGCTCACCGGCATCGCCAACCGCCGTGCGTTCGACCACCGGCTATCGCAGGCCTTGCAGGATGCCGTGCGCCAACAGTCGCCGTTATCGGTCCTGATGATCGATGTCGATCATTTCAAGCTCTACAACGACAGCTATGGGCATGTGAACGGCGATGCCTGCCTGCGCCTGATTGCCGGCGCCATCGCCGCTTGCTCGCGCCGCAGCGATGATGTTGCCGCCCGCTACGGCGGCGAAGAATTCGCCATGATCCTGCCGCATACCGACGCGGCCGGTGCGCTGCGCCTGGCTGATACGGTGCGTAGCGCCGTGGCCGAACTCGGCTTGATGCATCTGCCCAGCCCGACCAGCGCGCACGTCACCGTCAGTGTGGGCGCCGCCACCTTTGAGCCGGGCGAAGCTCCCCGCACCCCGGATGCGATCGTGCACGACGCCGATTCTGCGCTGTATCGCGCCAAGCAAGGCGGGCGCGATCGGACCTCTGCGTGAGTTGCCAGCGGGCTCCGTGTCCGGCCTGAGTGCGCACTGGTATTCCTGCCGGGCAGTACGTGGGCACCAGGTGCGGTGGAGGTGCGTGTTGCACACCCATCTACGGCTGGAAATCGATGATGGCCAGCGTGCCTTGGGTAGTGGAGGACTCCAGATGCAGCCGCCATCCGAAGCGTTCGCAGATCCGGCGGGTGAGGAACAGGCCCAGTCCCGCACCGCCGCCCTGCTTGACCGACTGCTTCAACGATGCGGTGTAGCGCTGCGCGGCTAATGCAGTATCGAAGCCGTCGCCGGAATCGCGAATGCTCAGGCGATGGCCGTGCAGACTCACCTCGATCTGGCCCACATAGGTGTGATCGGCCGCGTTGCGCAACAGATTGCCCACCGCGATGCGCACCATCGATTCGGGCGCATGCAGCGTGAGCGGCTCCAGCGCGCTGATGCAGTACTCCACCGGTTTGGCAGACACCAGATACAGATGATCCTGCACCAGCTCCGGCAGCAGCCCGTGCAGGATGGTCACCTGCTGACGCTCGGCGGGCGTTGGCTCGCGTGACAGGTAGAGCAGCGCTTCCATGATGCGGGTGAGGTTGTCCACCGCCTCATCGATGCGATGCAGCGGCCCTTGCGCCCGTTCCGGCAGCTGCTGCTTGTGCAGGACATCGGCCGCACCGGAAATCACCGCCAGCGGTGTGCGGAACTCGTGACTGGCCTGATCCAGCAGGCTGCGTTCGCGTTCGATCGCGCGCTCCACGCGCTCCAGATGCGCATTGGCTTCGCGCGCGATGGTGTTGAGCTCGCTCTTGCGGTAATCGGTGGGCAGCCGCTGCGCCGGTTGCAGCGGATCCAGCAGGCGCATGCGTCTGGCAAGGTCCTGCACCGGGCGCGCAAAGCCCAGAACCAGCCACCAGATCACCAACCCGATCATCGCCAGATTGCAGATGAAGAACAGCACACTGAGCTGCACGCCGCCATTTTGTTTGTCCTCCAGCGCGGTCAGTTCGATGCTCATGACCAACCGCCCCTGCGGCACGGCGGTCACCAACGCCGAATAGCTGCGGTCGTGGCGGGCGCTGTCGGCATCGCTGGCGAACGGCCCCCAGTGCGGCCGCACGATGGAGAGCAGTTTTGCCAGCAGGGAGGGGTCGCCCTGCGTATCCAGCTGGCCTTCCCCGTAATAGCCCGGCGCCAGCCCGGCGAAGAAGGCGGGCATGTCCGCAGGCAGCGGTGCGCCCGGCTGTAGTAGCCAGCCCTTGACCGGGCCGCTACGCGGTATCGCCTGCCGCAGCTCTTCCGGCGGCAGGCGAGTGAGGTTTTGCGTGCTTACCGTCAGCAATTGCCGCCAGATCGGGTCTTCGATCAACTCCTGACTCAGGAAACCCTGCACCGACATCCCCAACGCCAGCACGACACACGACAGCAACAAGCTGGCGCTGATCAACCATTGCAGGCTGCGCAGGCGAGCGCCGCGGCTCATTCGGCAGCCCCGCCCAGGCGATAGCCGATACCGGTCACGGTGTGCAGCAACTTCTGCTCGCCCTCGTGATCCAGCGCGCGCCGCAGCACATGCATATGCGAGCGTAGCAGGTCGCCTTCGGGCAACGCATCGCCCCAGATCAGTTGCTCCAGCCGGTCGCGCCGCACCACCCGTGGCGATTCCCGCATCAATAGCTCAAGCACCCCACGCAAGGTGCCCGACAGCACCACGCTCCGTGTCCCGCGCGCGATCGCCAGGCGATCCAGGTCGTAGCGCATATCGTGCACCTGCAACACGTTGCCGGCCGTTGCGCTGGCGCGGGCACGGCTCACCATGACCCGCAACCGGATTTCCAGTTCCGGCAGCGCGACCGGCTTGACCAGATAGTCGTCGGCGCCATTCTCGAAGCCCAGCAGCTTGCCTTCCAGTTGATCCTTGGCGGTGAGCATGATGATAGGCGTGCGACAGGCATGTTCTTCGCGCAACTTGCGCAACACACTCATGCCGTCCATGCGCGGCAGCATCCAGTCCAGGATGATCGCGTCGTAGCGATTGCCGATGGCCAGATTCAGGCCCGACTGCCCATCCGGCGCGGCGTCGGGACGGTGACCGCAGGCTTCCAGGTAATCAAAGATATTGGCCGCCAGCGCCCGGTTGTCTTCGATGATGAGGACCTGCAGAACCTGCGTGGTAGCGACCGGGTGCGTTATCGACATGGCAACTCTCAGGAAGAGGAACATCATACGCAGCGCACGGTCCAGCGCATCGACCAGCGCTTGCAGGCCAGATCGTCGCGGTCCTGCCTGCAAGCGCCGGCGCTCAGCCATGCAGCAACCAGCGCAGTGCGGCGGCCACCCCGGCAATCAAGCCAAGCGTGGTCAGCAACAGGCCCAGATTGATCGTCCATTTGAGCAGCACGTAGAGCGGGCGGTACTGCGCACGTAGGCGCTTGCCATAGGCCATCGCTGGCGCAACGCCGGCATACAGGGCGCTCACCGGGCCACGCCGGTCACGCGCGTCGTTGGGCGTCCTCGCCGCGCGCGCCAGCTGGCTGTAGGCGAGATTGAACAGCCGCCCCGGCCAGTGCATCGGCCGCTCTACATCGCACATCAGGATCAAGCGTGGTGCATCGGTGTCGTTGCGCACGAAATGCAGATAGGTTTCGTCAAACACGAAGGCCTCACCGTCTTGCCAGTGGCGGGCCTGTCCGTCGACGTTGATGAAGCACTGCGCTGCATTCGGCGTCGCCAGGCCCAGGTGATAGCGCAGCGAGCATCCCAGTGGATCGGCATGCGGGGTGAGCACCGAGTGCGGCGGCAACACGGCAAACATTGCCGCGCGGATCTGCGGATGGGCGGCCAATACCTCCAGGGTGCGTGGACAACTGGCACGTGCCGAGGCATGCGGGGCGCCATACCAGCGCAGGTAGTAGCGGCTCCAGCCATGTTTGTAGAAGGTGCGGAACCCGACATCGAATGAGGCCGGCGAGCCTTCGCGGCGCGCCTGCTCGAAGCTGCCACCGGCCACCAGCGCCAGGGCTTCATCGCGGATGCACTGCCAGTGCTGGGCCAGTGCCGGAAGCGTGCGGTACATCTGCACTGGCACGAACGGCCCGCGCGCCCCCGCGCGGGTGAAGGCATACAGGATGACGTTAGCCAGCGCGAACACCGGCCAGCTCTTGCGCAGGTACTGGCGCAGGCTGGCGTAGCGCGCCTGCCCACGAAAGCGGTAAACGTAGGTCATCGCCGCAATCCAGCTGGCGAGGACGCAGACCAGCACGGTCATGATCATGGCAGCGCGGCCGTCGCTGCGCCGCGCTGCGTGCGCTCGATGCGGCATGCCATCAGAAACCCCACGAAACGCCGACCATGACCGAGCCCACACCGTCGCG
Source organism: Xanthomonas floridensis (assembly GCF_001642575.1). Taxonomy (GTDB): domain Bacteria; phylum Pseudomonadota; class Gammaproteobacteria; order Xanthomonadales; family Xanthomonadaceae; genus Xanthomonas; species Xanthomonas floridensis. Next base: position 41,868 of record NZ_LXNG01000001.1, read on the forward strand.
ATCCGGTTCGAGCAAGGGGCTGTCGCTCAATGCACCGGGCAACACGCTGTACTGCAGACGCGTCAGGAACTGCCAGCGTTTGCCGATCGGGCGCAGATAGGTCAGACCCACCGTCGTCACGATTGCCGAACCGGGCGTGTACTGGACGCCACCACGCGCGACTTCCTCGTCAAGCGTGCCGTAGTAATAGTTGGCCAGGTCACTGGACAGATGACTGACGCTGATGCTCGGCGTCAGTTGGCCGCCGCCGACACCAATGGCGTAGCCGTAGCGTGCGGTCAGCTCGTAACCATCGCTGGTGCCGGTGACATCGCCCTTTGCGGTGAGCTCCAGCTCGCCACTCCTGCCGCGCCAGGCCGCGGCCAGGCCGACGTCCAGGCCGTCGTCACGGTCTTCCAGCAATGCACGATCGATCCCGTTACGGGCAAGCTCCGCCGCGCCCAGATCGTTTGCGTCCACCCCATCCAGGCGCAGTGCCACGATGGCATCCAGGCCGAAGCGGTCACCGGTCACCAGATGGGCACCGCCACTGATCCCGCGGAAGAAGAAACGCTCACCTTCAAACAGCACCAACGGAATCGGATTGATCCGCGTCCCTTCCCCGGCAAAGGGACTGTCCGCGGCCTCCGCACCAACCCCGAGCCCCCAGCGATAAGGTCCCTGCTCGGACAACGCAGGATCGGTTTGCGGAGTGGTCTGGGCAGCGGCGATGGCGGGCACCGCAAACAGCGCGGCAAGTGCAGGGCGGTAACGGATCATGGGCGATTGCCTTCAAGGGGAGGAGAGCCCGGGCGCATCGGCCGATGTGATCGGCGCCTGCAGCAGCGGTGCGGCGGCAGCGTGCCGCAGCGATGTCGGCCAAATGTCGGCGTTGCACCGACAGTGCCGGCGCAGGTCTGCGACATGACGCCGACATCGACGTGGCACGGTTGCCGCCGCCACGGAGATCCTGCATGCCCACCCCACTGCCCTCGCATCCAGTCCCGGCGCCTGGCCAGGACGCCGCCATCCTTCAGCTGGCCGGCCTGCTCGTGCCATCGCAGGAAGCGACCCGCTGGTTCCACCACGACCCCATCCACGAACTGGGCGGTTGGACCGCCGCACAGCTGAGCCGGATGCAGCGGCAAACGCAGGTGATTGCCTTCCTGCAGGCGGTACTGCGCGGCGAGCGCGATTGAGACTCCCATCGGGGGCCATCACCAGCTCACCGGAGCGCGGCAGCCTGGCAGCCTGGCAGCCTGGCAGCAGAATGATCGGATGCAGCTGTGCCTGTGGCATACGCTTGACCGCGCAGGCACTCCGGCATGTTGCGTAGGCGACTCCAGCGCGGTAAACCAGCCGCGCCCGCATCGCTCGACATCCGCGTATCGGCTTGGAGCAGTCAGGACGACTGCGCTCACCGCCGGGCACCGTGGTCGGTGCTCGCACTCGACACATCAGGTGATGCGCGCGCTGTCCCTGCCTACCTGGCGCCCGCTCGCCACGGTCTGGTCGCCGCTCCCAGCCGACAGCCACTGCGCCCGCCGTTCGCCGGCCTTGGCCGGACGCACGCGACCATTGAACGGAACGGGAGCCGCCGTCGGTAGTGACCGGTACGCTTGCCGCCGTGCATCCATCGCCTGCCGAGAGGCCGCTGCCCGGAGGGCATACACCACGAATCGGTCACTGCTTGAGTTCTTGCATCACCGCATGTTCGAAGGCCTTGCCCTGTTGCTCTGCACCGCCAGCATCGCCGGGTTGAAGCACTCCAGCCTTGAAGGCAGCCTGGAGCGCAGATTGCGGAGCGCCAACGACCCATGCGATCTGATCGTTCGTATGCAACGAGGCAAAACGCTCCGCTCGGGCACGATCTGCAAGCATCGCGTTGAGCAGGCGCAGAACCGCATCGATGTCATACCAATCGTCCAGATTGCGGGCAAGCATGTGGTAGCGCTTACCGTCGAGATAGGCAACCAGCCGATAAGGCCCACTCTCCTGATCGGGCGCCTGTTCTTCGAATACCGCGCCATCGAGCGCAGGCTGCACCAGGGGTGCCAGTGTGCGCAGCAGCGAATCGTGCGCATTGGGGAACTGCCCTGTCTCGGCATCGAAGCCATGGATGTAGCCGGAAGCGGCCAGTACCGAGGTAGCATCCGCAGCCTCGAACCGGGCATCGGCCAACCCTGCCACGCGGTGAAAGCCCAGGCCTGCGAGCGTTTGCCGCATCGCGGCGAGATCCGCAGCGGAAACCGCAGGCGGCGTTGCCGCATGTTCGTCGGTGTCATGCGGTGCGGGACCGGATTCGCACATCGGGTGCTGTCGCGGCATACGCGCACACGCGCTCCAGGCCAGGGCATGCAACTGAGGGTCGCGGGTACGGAAGAAGGCCATGGCGAGTTGGTCGGCTTCCTTGCGGTCGGAAATACGCGCATGCAGTGCGCGTAGGCTGGCCCATGCCGCAGGCTCGGCCCGATAGGCGAGTGCCCACGCCGCATCGCGTACCGCATCGTCGTCGCCCGCATCGATCGCCTGCAATGCGGCACGCGCCAGTGGATCGTGGTCCGGGGGCGGCGCAGCTTCGTCCGCGGTGTCTTCGTAGGCTTCGATAACGGCCCAGTACGCTGTGTCCGGACGCAGCAGGGAGGCAAGCTCCTGCGGCTTACGACAGCTCGCCGCATACGCGCCTGACAGCGCATCCCGCAATGGCGTTGCCGCTCCGTCCATGATCGACCGAACCCTCGAGCAATAGCGCTCGGTCCCCGACTTGAAGCGCGTCGACGCCCGCCAGGCGCTGACCCAACCCGCAACCTGGGAAGACGGCACGCGTGCTGCGGAACGCTCGACAGCAGCAAGCATCGCCGCGTCGCCTGCAAGCAGCAGATCGACGACATGCCCGACCGGCGGCAGCGTCGGATCGCCCTGTGCCCACGCGCGCATGCCATCCACCGTTGCCGGCAGCGCGGCGCGATAGCGTGCAGGCAGCGGAGAACGATCAACCATTACCGCTACCTGCGCACCGGCAGCGGTCACTGCGGTTTCCTGCGTACATCCAGCCAACATCGCAAGACAGCATGCGATCAGGCATCTGAGGACAAGCATGTAATCCGGCATATCGATCCTTCGTTGATTTTTCGGTCACGGCGACCGCTCTCGCGGACCGACCGTCGTCCTGGGGTGGAGCCTGCCCCGCTTGTGCGGGGGATGTCCCTCATCCTGATTGGCGTAAGGCCGGGGGCGCTTTGCCCACCACTGCCATCACCTACGCCGCGGCGCAGCAGTGGACCCGCGCAACATCAAACTGAAATCCAGCGTCTGCTGCGGCGGTACATCCACCCGTTCGATGATCGCAAGCAGCAGATTGACTGCGCGGACACCGATCTCTCGCATGGGTTGCCGGATGGTGGTCAAGGGGGGCGTGAGGTATTTGGACGACGCCAGGTCGTCGAAGCCGACAATGGACAGGTCATCCGGCACGCGGATGCCCAGGTCCCGGCAGGCCGCCAGCGCGCCCAGCGCAGCCTGATCGCTGAAGCAGAAGAATGCGGTCGGCGCGGACGCACGGGCCAACAGCGCCATCGCAGCCGCATGGCCGGATTCCACCGAAAAATCGCCCGGCACCACAACCAGCTTGCGCACACGGCCGCGCACCTTGGCGGACGCCCGCGCCCCTTCCAGTCGTTGCTGGTGCAGGGGGTTATCGGGCGGGCCGCCCACCACGGCGATGCGCTCGTGCCCCAATCCATACAGGTGGTCCATCACGCTGCGCGCAGCGGCCGCGTTGTCGATATGGACGCTGGGAATGCCCAGCGCCGGGTCGAACTCGCAGCCGTTGACCACCGGCGCGGCAGCGCCCAATTGCGTGACGATCTCACGCGCCGTCGGCGGGAGGCGATGCCCCAGCACGATCAGGCCGTCCGCCTCGTTGCGCCGGAGCATTTGCGCGTAGCGCTCCTCGCGGTCGGGCTGGTGCTGGGTATCGCCCAGCAACACCGCATATCCAACCGCCTGCGCTGCGTCCTCCGCGCCTTGCAGGATCTGCGCAAAGAATGGGTTGGCGATGTCCGGGACGGTGACCAGGAGCTTGCCGCTGCGCTGGGTCTTGAGCGTCCTGGCCACCGTGTTGGGAACGTAGCCCAGCGCGGCCGCGGCCTGCTCGATGCGCGCGCGCGTGGACGGCAAGACCTTGTCCGGCCGCGAAAGCGCCCGCGACACGGTGCCGGCGGTGACGCCGACGTGCTTTGCAATGTCGTAAATGGTGATTGCCATGACAGGGGTCTTCGTTCTGCTGTGCAGTGCACAACGGGTCTTGCGGGATGCCCATGCTAGGATAATTCAATCGATTGCATCAGGGCGAATCACGTTGAAGACGCTCAAAGGTCCAGCGCTGTTTCTCGCGCAGTTCATTGGCGACACACCTCCCTTCGATCGCTTGGACACACTGGCCGGCTGGGCCGCCGGCCTGGGGTACTCCGGCGTGCAAGTCCCCACCAGCGCGCCGCACCTGTTCGATCTGGCTCAGGCCGCGCAGAGCCAGGCTTACTGCGACGACCTCGCCGGCATGCTGGCCGGGCATGGCCTGCAGATCACCGAACTGTCCACTCACCTGCAGGGGCAGCTGGTCGCCGTCCACCCCACCTATGACCACCTGTTCGACGGATTCGCACCGCCGGACAAGCGCGGTGATCCCACCGCCCGCCAGGCCTGGGCGGTGGAGCAACTGCTGCTGGCCGCCAAGGCCAGCCAGCGCCTGGGACTGACGGCGCATGCCACGTTCTCCGGCGCGCTGGCCTGGCCTTACTTCTATCCGTGGCCGCAACGCCCACCCGGGTTGGTGGACGCAGCGTTCGCCGAACTCGGCCGCCGCTGGCGCCCCATCCTGGATGCCTTCGACGCCTGCGGCGTGGACCTGTGCTTCGAGATCCACCCGGGCGAGGACCTGCACGACGGCGCGACCTTCGAGCGCTTCCTCGATGTCGTGGACCACCATCCGCGCGCCAGGATCCTGTACGACCCCAGCCACTTGCTGCTGCAGCAGATGGACTACCTGGGCTTCATCGACCGGTATCACGCGCGCATCGGCATCTTCCACGTCAAGGACGCCGAGTACCGCGCCAGTGCGCGCAGCGGCGTCTATGGCGGCTACCAGGACTGGATCGATCGTCCGGGGCGGTTCCGCTCGCTGGGCGACGGCCAGATCGACTTCAAGGCAATCTTTTCGAAGTTCGCGCAATACGATTTCCCGGGCTGGGCGGTGCTGGAATGGGAGTGCTGCCTGAAGCATCCGGAAGACGGCGCACGCGAGGGTGCCGCCTTCATCCGCGACCACATCATCCGCGTGACCGAACGCGCCTTCGACGACTTCGCCGACAGCGGCGCCGATCCGCAATCACTGCGCCGCATGCTGGGAACATAGAAGCCTGGGAGGGCAAACCATGACGCACACCATGTCGCGCTTGGGCGCGATGATGTTTCTGCAGTTCTTCATCTGGGGGGCATGGTTCGTGACGCTGGGCACGTACCTGGTGCAGGGCCCCTTGCAGGCCAGTGCGAGCCAGGTGGCAACCGCCTTCCTCAGCCAGTCCATCGGCGCCATCCTGGCGCCATTCCTGGTGGGCCTGGTTGCGGATCGCTACTTCGCCGCGCAGCGCATCCTGGCGGTGCTGCACCTCGCCGGCGCGGTGCTCATGTGGATGGCGTCCACGGCGACGAGCTTCGGCATGTTCTCCGCCTGCGTCATGGCCTACATGCTGCTGTTCATGCCGACGCTGGCGCTGGCCAACAGCGTGGCGATGCGGCACATGCAATCGCCTGAAAAACAGTTCCCGCCCGTGCGGATGGCCGGCAGCGTCGGCTGGATCGTGGCGGGTGTCTTGATCGGCTGGCTGGGCTGGGAACAGGCGCACCGGCTCGAACTGACGTTCCGGATGGCGGCGCTGGCATCGTTGGCCCTGGGCCTGTATGCCTTCACCCTGCCACACACGCCGCCGCTGGCGCGGCAGCGCGACGCCGGGCTGGGGGAGATCCTGGGACTGGACGCGCTGCGGCTGCTGAAGTCGCGCTCCTATCTGGTGTTCTTCCTTGCATCCATCGCCATCTGCATCCCGCTGGCGTTCTACTACAACTTCACCAACCCTTATCTCAACGCTCTGGGCGTGCGCGGCGCGGCCGGCCTGCAGTCGCTGGGCCAGGTGTCCGAAGTGCTGCTGATGCTGGCCATGCCGTTCCTGTTCGTGCGGCTGGGGGTCAAGACGATGCTGGCGCTGGGCATGGCGGCGTGGGTGCTGCGCTATGCGATGTTCGCCTTCGGCGATGCGGGCAGCGGCTTTTCCCTGCTGGTCATCGGCATCGTGCTGCATGGCATCTGCTACGACTTCTTCTTCGTCACTGGCCAGATCTACACCGATGCGCACGCCGGCCCGGCGGCGCGCAGCAGCGCGCAAGGTTTCATCACCCTGGCCACGTACGGGGTAGGCATGTTGATCGGCACGTTCCTGTCCGGCGCAGTGGTGGAGCACTACACCACGGCGGCCGGTCCTGACTGGCAGCAGATCTGGCTGTTCCCCGCAGGCGTGGCGCTGGTCGTGCTGGTCGCTTTCCTGCTGCTGTTCCGCGACCGGCCGGTCGCAGCCCCTTCCACGCGCTGAGGCCCATTCGATGAGCAAGCTTGGAATCGCCATTGTCGGTACGGGCATGATCGGCGCCGTGCATCGTCGCGCGGCGCTGCTGGCCGGTGCGCAAGTCTGCGGCATCGCCGCCTCCTCCCCGCAACGCGCACGCGACGTGGCGCAGTCCTGGAATGTGCCGCGCGCGTATCGCGACATCGAAGAGGTGGTCGCCGATCCGCAGGTGCAGGTGGTGCACGTGTGCACGCCCAACCATCTGCACCGCGCCATGGCGCAGGCGGCGCTCGAAGCCGGCAAGCACGTGATCTGCGAGAAGCCGCTGGCCACGACGCTGGAGGATGCCCGCGCGTTGGCGGCCCTGGCCCACTCCACCGGACTGGTTGCCACGGTCCCCTTCGTCTACCGCTACCACCCGGTGGTCCGCGAGGCACGCGCGCGCATCGCGCAGGGCGACCTGGGGCCGCTGCGCCTGATCCACGGCAGCTATCTGCAGGACTGGCTATTGGATCCTGCCAGCAACAACTGGCGCGTGGACCCGGCGCTGGGCGGCGCATCGCGCGTATTCGCCGACATCGGCTCGCACTGGTGCGACCTGGTGGAATGGGTTGGCGGCGAGCGCTTCGTCGAGGTCAGCGCAGCCTTCGCGACCGTGATCGCCGAGCGCGGCGCACTCACCGGGCAGAGCTTCAGCACGCCGACGGCGGGCGGCGCGCTGCAGGCGGTGGCGAGCGAGGACGTGGCTGCGGCGATGTTCAGAACCGGCGCAGGGACGCTGGCCTCGTTGACGGTGAGCCAGGTGTCGGCCGGGCGCCGTAATCGCCTCTGGTTCGAAATCGACGGCGCCAGGGCCAGCGTGGCGTTCAACCAGGAGGATGCCGAACGGCTGTGGATCGGCCTGCCCGACCAGCGCGAGGAAATCTTCGTGCGCGGCCCGGGGGCCGGCAGTGCCGAACAACGCCGGCTGTCGACGTTGCCGGCCGGGCATGCGCAGGGCTACGGCGATTGCTTCGAGGCGTTCGTCGCCGACACCTATCGCGCCATCGAAGGCGAGCGGCCGGAAGGCTTGCCGACCTTCGAGGACGGGGTGCGCTCGGCGCTGATCGTCGATCGCGTCATCACATCGGCCAGAACACGTGGCTGGACATCCATCGATTGAATCCCGGGAGGACTTTATGATGAATCTGCCTATACGCAGGACCGCGACCCTCGCCCTGCTGCTGCTCGTCGCCCTGCCCGCCTTCGCACGCGACGCCGCCGGCCCGCAACAGCCCATTGCGGTGCAGATGTACACGCTGCGCAACGCCGGCTCGCTCGATCAACAGCTGAAGATCGTCCACGACGCGGGCGTGGCCGCGGTGGAAACGGTCGGCACACAGAACGTCAGCGCTGCCGAACTCAAGCAGCTGCTGGACAGGTACTCGATCAAGGCGATCTCCTCGCACGTGCAACTGGCCGAGCTGCGCAAGGACCTGGACGGCGTGATGGCGTTCAACCGCTCGATCGGCAACACGACCCTGGTGGTGCCTTACCTGGACGCGAAGGACCGGCCGACCGATGCCGCGGGCTGGACCGCATTGGGGCGGGAACTGGGCCAGATCGCCAAGCGGACACAGGCCAAGGGCATGCGCCTGGCCTACCACAACCACGACTTCGAACTGGTCGACTTCAATGGCAAGACCGGGCTGGAGCTGCTGTTCGCAGCCGCCGGCCCTGATCTACAGACCGAGCTGGACCTGGCCTGGGTCGCACGCGCGGGCTACGACCCGGCGGCGATGCTGGGCAAGTTCAAGGGCCGCATGTTCGCAGTCCACGCCAAGGACAATGCGCCGAAAGGCCAGGCCAAGGACGAAGGCGGCTTCGCCGCCGTGGGCCGGGGCGTGCTGGACTGGAACGCGATCCTGCCTGCGGCGGCCGATGCCGGCGTACGCTGGTACATCGTCGAACACGACCGTCCGCGCGATCCGGCCGCCGTCATCCAGACCGGAGCCGATTACCTGCGTCAGCACCTGCCCGCCAGCACGCATCGCTAGCACGCAAAGGAGCCTGGTTTGAAAACGATCCTGACAATGGCCGTGGCGCTGCTGGGGGCGACGCTTGCGACCACGGCGTGGTCCAAGGACGACCCGACGGCCGGCGCGCAGCTGTACGCAACACACTGCACCGCCTGCCACGGCGCAACGCGCGCAGGCGTCCCGCCCACGTTTCCGGCGCTCACCGACGTGGGCACGCGGCTGCAACCCGCGCAGATCAAGGAGAAGATCGTCAAGGGCGGCGGGCTGATGCCGCCCTTCCCTCAGCTGTCGCAACAGGATGTCGACAACCTCGCCAGCTTCCTGGCGCACTAGGGCGTGCCATCGATGCCCGAGCAGTTCGCGTTGGGTGTGTCAGATTGCCAGTCAGGTCACGCCGCGTGGCGCCGGCTGGTGGCCTGACACGCCCAATCCGCAGATCGGCTCTTGCGCGCCTGGTGCTACGCCATCGTCCCAGCCGCAGCCGCCACACATGCGCGCGCTTCACGCCTGCGTGCAGGCGCAAGAGCGGCGCGATCTGTGCGGGGATTGATGAAACGCCCCCCGATGCCGGCGGCAGCGTCGCACCGGCGCTACAGCGCGCGTACCCAGATGTTGCGGTAGCTGACCTTGGAATCATGCTCCTGCAGCAAGATCGGCGCGCACCCATGCGGTGCATACGACGGCGCGCCGATGTATTCGGTCTTGCCCGCCACGACGGTGTCGTTCTGCACCAGCACGCCGTTGTGCAGCACGGTCATGCGCGCGGGCGACGCGAGCCCGCCCCCCTGCGAGAAGCGCGGCGCCTTCCAGATGATGTCGTAGGCCTGCCACTGACCCGGCGCACGCGAGGCGTTCACCAGCGGAATGGCCTGCTTGTAGATCGCACCGGCCTGGCCATTGGGATAGGTCGGATTGTTGTCACTGTCGAGCACCTGCAGCTCATACAGTTCCTGCAGGAAGATGCCGCTGTTCCCCCGCTGCTGGCCTTCGAACCCCCGCGTCCCGGTGGGCGTGCGCCATTCGACATGCAGCTGGATGTCGCAGAAGCGCTGCTTGGTGCGGATGCCCTTGCTGCCCGGGACCACGGTTAGCGCGCCGTCGGCAACGCTCCAGGGCGCCCGCCCGCCCTGCTCCGACTCCCACGCCGAGAGATCCCTGCCATCGAACAGCACGATCGCGTCGGAGGGCGCGCCGCCCGGGGGCGTGGCCACGGTCGCGGGGACGGGCGTCCACACCTCTGTCCTGGCCGGATCGCGCGACGGATCGCCGCTGGTCTGCGCGAACGCAGGCGCCGCGGCCAACAGGCAGGCCGCCATCAGCAGGGCTCTGGTCATGGTGTTCCCGAGGAAGTGGGGCATGAGCGGCGCGTTGCGGTCCATCAGTTGGTCGCCCAGGCAGGCGTACCCGGGACATAGGCCATGTCGCCGTCGTAGCGGCCCGGCACGGCGACGTAGCGCAGCACGTCGGTGGCTGCGACCTTCGAGCTGAAGAAGCTGAAGATGGCCAGTTGCTTGATCATCGTGAAGTAGTGCGGCATTGCTTTCGCCTTTTCGGCGGTGCCGATATCGGTGGTTTCGACAGCGTGTTTCCTGGCTTCCGCATCCAGCGCGCGCAGCAGCTCGGTGCGCGCCTGCGGCGCGAGCGACACGAATCGGCCGCCAGCGCGTTTGTCGATCTCGCGCAGGCCGGCGCGGAACGTGGCCTGCTGCCGGGCGGTATAGCAATCGGTGACGAAGTGCGCCATGAACGCGCCGGCGCCGGCATCTTTGGCCCCCGGCGTTTTGGTCCGCGGCAGGATGGTCTCGGCGATCTCGTCCAGCGTGCCGACCTCGGCGGCGGAGAAGATGGTCTTCGCCCCCTCGGCCGGCGCCTGTGCCTGGCCCAGCGCGGGCAGACCGATCATGGCTGCCCCCGTGGCGGCGACGATCATCTTCAGCAGGTCGCGGCGTTCCATCACAGGTTCCCCGCTTTCAGTTCGCGCACCGCATGGTCCGCCGCGCGTGCCGTCAGCGCCATGTAGGTCAGCGAGGGATTGACGCAGGCGCTGGAGGTCATGCAGGCACCGTCAGTTACGTAGACGTTCGGCGCGTCCCAGACCTGGTTGTGCTGGTTCAGCACGGAATTCTTGCGGTCGCGGCCCATGCGCGCGGTGCCCATCTCATGGATGCCCTTGCCCGGCGCATAGTCGTCATCGTGCATCTGCACGTCCTTGACGCCGGCGGCCTCGAACATCTCGGCGGCATCGGCTGCCATGTCCTTGCGCATGGCTTTTTCGTTTGCGCGCAGGGATACATCCATCGCCAGCACCGGCAGCCCCCATTTGTCCTTGCGCTGCGCATCCAGGCGAATCGTATTGTCGTGGTGTGGCAGCATTTCGCCGAATCCGGTCATGCCGATACGCCAATCGCCCGGCTGCGTCAGCGCATCCTTCAGGTCGGCGCCGATGTTCAGCTCGGCGATCTCACGCGACCATCCGGTGCGGCTGGCGCCGCCCTGATAGCCGAATCCGCGCAGGTAGCCGCGCTTGTCCGCGGCGACATTGCGGAAACGGGGAATGTAGAACCCGCACGGGCGACGGCCGAAGTAGTACTTGTCTTCATAGCCCTCGACCCGGCCGGAGGCGCCCGCGCCGAAATGATGGTCCATCACGTTGTGCCCAAGCTCGCCGGACGAAGACCCCAGCCCACCCTCCCAGACATCGGTGGCCGAGTTCATCAGCAGCCAGGTCGAGTTGAAGGAGGACGCGTTGAGGAAGATCACGTTAGCCGTGTACTGATAGGTCTGCCCGCTCTCGGCATCGATGATCTCCACGCCCCGCGCACGCTTGCGGTCCTTGTCGTAGAGCACTTCCTTGACGATCGAGAACGGCCGCAAGGTCAGGTTGCCGGTCTTCATGGCCGCCGGCAGCGTCGCCGCCTGGGTCGAGAAGTAGGCGCCGAACGGACAGCCCAGGATGCATTTGTTGCGATACTGGCAGTTGACGCGGCCCTGCTCGGGCATCGGCTGGGTGATGTTGGCGGTGCGCGAGTGGATCAGGTGCCTGGTTCCGCCAAAGGCCTTCTTGATCCGCGCAGCCACGTCCTTTTCGACGATGTTCAACGGGATCGGCGGCAGGAACTGGCCATCGGGCAACACGTCCAGGCCCTCGCGCGTGCCGGCGATGCCGGCGAATTTCTCCACATAGTCGTACCAGGGTGCGATGTCGGCGTAGCGAATTGGCCAATCGGTGGCGATGCCGTCCTTGAGGTTGGCCTGGAAATCCAGGTCCGACAGGCGATAGCTCTGCCGCCCCCACAGCAGCGAGCGACCGCCCACGTGATAGCCGCGGAACCAATCGAATCGCTTGATCTCGGTGTAGGGCGATTCCTTTTCGTTGGCCCACATGCCCTGCAGGTTTTCGACCAGGGCGTAGTCGCGCTTCAACACCGGATAATCGGCCTTCATCGCCTGGGTCGGCCGGTTGTAGTGCGGGAAATCCCACACTTCCTTCATCGCATTGACGTAGTCCTTGACGTGCTCGATGTTGCGCCCGCGTTCCAGCATCAGGACCTTGAGGCCTTTTTCGGTCAGCTCTTTCGCCGCCCAACCGCCACTGATTCCCGAACCGACGACGATGGCGTCGTAGTGATTGTCTGCCATGGATTCTGCTTCACCTGGGTAGATAGCGTTTCAGACGTCGCACAGGCGGATCGCCTCGCGCAGCGAGCCGACGGGATCGGGCGCGGTAGGAATGAATTCCTGCGCCAGATAGCCGTCGAAACCGGTATCGCCGATTGCGCGACAGATGGCGGGATAGTGGAGTTCCTGAGCGTCTCCAATCTCGTGCCGACCAGGCACGCCCGCGGTGTGGTAATGCTTGAAGCATGCGTGATGCTTGCCGATGGTGGCGATGATGTCGCCCTCCATGATCTGCATGTGGTAGATGTCGTACAGCAGGCCGAAATGCTCAGAGCCAATCCGCCGGCACAGTTCGACGCCCCATGCCGAGTGGTCGCAGAGATAGTCCGGGTGATCGACCTTGGAGTTCAGCAATTCCATCACCAGCACGACGCCGCGTTTCTCGGCATGTCCGAGAATGCGCTTGAGTCCCGCTTCGGCATGGTCCATTCCGTCCTGGGGATCCATGCCATTCCGGTTGCCGGAAAAACAGATGAGGTTGCGATAGCCGGCATCGGCCACCAGGTCGATGTGCCGCGTGTAGCGCTCGACCAGCTGGTCGTGGAACTGGCGTCCGGCGAACCCTTTGTCCAGGCCCATCTCCGCGCCGTTGCACATCGCGCTGTACACGCCGTTGGCCTTTAACGTAGGCCAATCCGCCGGGCCGACCAGATCGATGGCGGCGAATCCAAGCTGTTTTACCGTCTTGCACAGCTGGGCGATCGACTGCTGCGGAAACGTCCAGCGGGCCACGGAATGCTTCAGCTTGCCCGTGCGCGGCGTGGCAGCGGCAAGCGCAGGCAGCACGCCCGAAACGCTGAAGCCAAGGCTCCCGGCGACACCCAAGCGCAGCGCATCTCGCCTCGTGAACCCCGCAGCCGGAACCGGCCCGTTCGATTGCATAGACATTCGTTTTCCGGCCTCCCAACCGGTCTCAAATGCTGAGGGTTTGCCTCGATTCAATCGATTGCACCATAGAGGAGGGAATTGTGTCTTTGCAAGACGCAGTGCACGAAAGCCCGGGAGCCAGCCACATTGGCTGTTGCGTCCGTTACGCCGTTACGCCGTTACGCCTGTTGCTCCTGTTGCTCCTGTTGCTCCTGTTGCTCCTGTCGCGCCTGGTGCTGACGGTGATGGAGCGTCAGGCAACGCAGGAACGCGGACTGCCCGGTGTACAGCGGAATGTGGGCATCCGTGAACCATGGCTCCCCATGCAAGCCAAGCGTGGCGACATGCCGGCGCAACCGTCGTTCTCCTCGAAGCCATGGCACTGCTGCGTGGATGATCCATGGGCCAGTTCGACAACGCGCGTCGGGCCTCTCCGCCACCTCGGCCAGGCGCATTCACACACGTGACCCGTTACGGCCGGACTGACCCTCGCCGTGAGCGCCAGCATGGGCCCGACACGAAAGACCACGCCAGATCGTTGCTTGAGCCAACCGCTCGCGATGCCACGCCGACGCCCCGCGAAGGCACGAACACAGAGGCAATGCCGCTTGCCGCCACGATTCGGTTTAAACGTTTCCCGTTGTGGGAAGGACGATGGCGATGCCTGCAATCGACCGCTATCGTCTGGCCGCGACCTGCGTTGGGGTACAGGACGCGACCTCGCACTCAGGATTCGCCGTGCCGCTCGAGCGATTGTCCTGGCACGCGAGGCAGTATCGACGACGCCCACCGGAGCGAACTCTTCCGCGCCCAGCTACCCGATCGCGCCAAGGTCGAGGCGGGCGTTGTAACCAACCGCAAAGGCGGCCGCAGCGAATCGATCGGAACCTTTCCTTCGATCGACACGTGATACGACGTCGATCGGCCAACAGCCGCATCGCCCCATCCCACCGAAGCGGCGCACGCCGTAGTCTTCCCAGCTGTCCTTCGACGAGAACGACGTTACACAGGCAGGCCAGCACCATCGAGCAAAAGAAAAGCCCCTAGAAAGGGGCTCTCCTCGGATCCCACCAACACGCCCTACCAGGCGTGTCTTAGAACGGGATGTCGTCATCCGCAAAATCGTCCATCGGCGGAGCCGACTGCTGCTGCGCCGGCTGCTGACGACGCGGGGCATAGTCCTGACCACCGCCGCCGCCACCGTAGCCGCCGCCCTGGCCGCCACCACCACCGCCCTGCTGGCGCGGGGCCTGCGAGCGCTGCGGACGGTCGCCGCCCATGCCGCCACCGCCGCCTTCACCACGGCCGCCGAGCATCTGCATTTCGTTGGCGACGATATCGGTGCTGTACTTCTCCACGCCGTCCTGACCGGTGTACTTGTCGTAGCGCAGTTCGCCTTCGACGTAGACCTGCGAGCCCTTGCGCAGGTATTCGCCAGCGATCTCTCCCAGCTTGCCGAAGAACACCACGCGGTGCCATTCGGTGCGCTCCTGGTTGTTGCCGTCGCGGTCCTTGCGCACGCTGGTGGTGGCCAGGCTCACGCGGGTGATCGCCATGCCGGCCTGGGTGTACTTGGTGTCGGGATCGTTGCCGAGGTTGCCGACGAGGATGACTTTGTTGATGCCGCGGGCCATAAATGCTTCCGATGGTGCGCCGGCGCCGAAGGGGCGCGGCGGTGAATGTCTTGGGGCCAATGTTACCGCACCTGCCCTGCCCGGGTGCCGCCGCGCGGCCCGCCGCCGGGCCGGGAAATCCCGCGCCGGCAGGTGGGAATCGGCATCGGCCGGCAACCCCGCGGGTCAGGCGCCGCAACGCTTTCCGCCCTGCCCCGGCGGCCGCGGCACACGCGGCGGGACGGATCCGGCCCGGGCACCTATAATCGATGCACATCACGAACGCCTGCGCATGACCATCGCCGAAGACCTCCCCACCGTTCTGGGCCTGCCCCAGATCCAGTCCCTCGCCGCGCCCGACATGGCCGCGGTCGATGCGTTGATCCGTCGCCGCCTGGCGTCGGACGTCGTGCTGATCAACCAGATTGCCGATCACATCATCTCCGCCGGCGGCAAACGCCTGCGGCCGATGCTGGTGATGCTGGCCGGCCACGCGGCTGGCGGCTCCGGCCCGGAGCACCATCAGCTGGCGGCTATCATCGAATTCATCCACACCTCGACCCTGCTGCACGACGACGTGGTGGACGAGTCGGACCTGCGCCGCGGGCGCAGCACCGCCAACGCGCTGTGGGGCAACGCACCCAGCGTCCTGGTCGGCGATTTCCTGTATTCGCGCAGCTTCCAGCTGATGGTCGAGCTGGACCGCATGGAAGTCATGCAGATCCTGGCCGATACCACCAACCGCATCGCCGAAGGCGAAGTGCTACAGCTGTTGCACGTGCACAACCCGGACACCGACGAAGCCGCCTACCTGCGGGTGATCGAGCGCAAGACGGCGGTACTGTTCGCCGCCGGCACCCGTCTGGGCGCGCTGGCATCGTGTGCGGATGCGCAGGTGCAGCAGAAGCTGTACGACTACGGCATGCAGCTGGGTTTTGCCTTCCAGATCGCCGACGACGTGCTTGATTACGCCGCCGAGGCCGAGGATCTGGGCAAGAACCTGGGCGACGATCTGGCCGAAGGCAAGGCCACATTGCCGTTGATCCACGCCATGGCGCACTCGGACGAGGCCACCCGGCAGCGCCTGCGTGCCATCGTCGAACAGGGCGATGCCGCGGCGATGCCCGAAGTACTGGCCGCCATCCATGCCACCGGCGGATTGGACTACAGCCGCCAGCGCGCCGCCGAATACGCCGCCGCCGCCGAGCAGGCGCTGGCAACCCTACCCGACAGTCCGGCAGTGGCCGCACTGCGCGGCCTGGCACGTTACGCGGTGGAACGCACGCATTGATCCGGCGCGCTTCGTGCGCCGGACGGGATTGGGGATTGGAGATTTGGGATTCGTAAAAGCGGCCTGACTTTGCTCTTACGCATCCCGGCATTCGATGGCCCAGCGATGTTCAACGCAAGCCCCTGAGCACGAACTCACGGAAAGATTCGAAAGACGGGACCACGCTTTTGCGAATCCCGAATCCCGAATCTCGAATCTCGAATCTCGAACCACCAATCACCAATCCCGGCTACCGACCAAAACGCTCGTCGAAGAAGTCACCCAACATGCGATAGGCACGCTTGGCGGCGCGCGGGCTGTACAGGCAGCCCGGCGGGCTGTTCGCATCGGCCTCGGCAAAACAATGCACCGCGCCGCTGAAGTTGACGAACTGCCAATCCGCGCCAGCGGCATTCATTTCGGTCTCGAACGCGGCGATGTCGGCCTTGGTCACGCTCTTGTCGTCGGCGCCGTTGAGCACCAGCACCGGTGTCTTGGCCGAGCCGGCTGACGCCGGGCTGGGCGTGGCGATACCGCCGTGCAGGCTGACCACACCGGCCAGCTGCGCGCCGGCGCGTACCAGTTCCAGCACCGTGGTGCCGCCAAAGCAGAAGCCCACCGCACCGATGCGCCCCGCATCCAGCGGCGTCTTGCCGGTCTGCGCCTTGAGTACCTCCACGGCCTTGAGCGCACGCGCCTGCAGGGTGGGCCGGTCGTCGCGCAGCTTCTTGGCCTGTGCGCCGGCTTCGGTATCGTTCTTGGGGCGGATGCCCTTGCCATAGACGTCGGCCACCAGCACCACGTAGTCGTCGCCGGCCACCTGCTTGGCTTTCTCTACGGCAGACGCGTTGACGCCGCGCCAGTTGGGCACCATCACCAGGCCGGGCCGCCTGGCATCGCCGGCGTCGTCGTAGACCAGCACGCCGCTGTAGGTGTCCTTGCCGATCGTCCACTCCAGCGGCTTGGCCTGCATCGCCGCCATTGCCGGACATGCCAGCGCTGCCAGGACGACACCAATCAGACCCACACGGCTCAACGACCATTGCTTGTGCATGTGCTTGCTCCCGGGGATGTGCGCGCAGTGTAGGCCGTGCCGGCGTGCAGACGCGGTCGCGATGTGCCTCGGCACCAGAACCGGCAGCCAGATTGCCGGCCGGCCTTGAGCCAGCGTGCACGTCCCTCGAACGTCTGCAAGGCACGCGCCTGGCAACGGCAGGGCGGCCATCTCTTCCTGCCCCTCTCTCCAGGATGCGCAGCGAAAGAAGCCGGCTTGAACCCTGCCAGTTGCGCTGAGCTTGCCTGGCACTCTCCACCGGTGCCGGCGGCACTGGCCATCGCGGCAGCAAAGGCACTTCTGCTTATCGCGCGCGTGTCCGCAAGTCACTTCGGCACCAGCCGGACCGAACGCAGCCAACTGCGCCAGGATCACCTCGTACTCCCAGCGCGCCGGCAGCACGATGGCCACCGCGTTGGCCCAGGCAACGCTTGTTACTGCACGCCCAGCCCGGGAATCGCACTGATCGCCGCCGGGTCGAACCCGGCCAGCTGGGCGAAATGCCGGCCGCGTGCCACATAGTCGCTGTACGCGCCGAAGCTGGGCGCACCTGGCGACAGCAGCACCACGCCGCCCTGCTCGCCCAGCGCCTCGCGTGCCAGCTGCATCGCCTGCTGCAGATCGCCGGCGGCGTGCAGGCCGAAATGCCCCGACGCGGCAAGCGGTGCCAGCAAGGCGTGGATGCGCGGGCCATTGGCGCCCATGGTGACGATTTCCAGCGGTGCCTGCTGCGCCATATGCTCGGCGAAATCCTGCCAATCCAGCCCACGGTCATGTCCACCGACCAGCAAGGCCACGCGCCGTTGCGCGAAGCAGGCCAGCGCAGCCAGCGAGGCATGGGGGGTGGTGCTGATGGAATCGTTGACGTAGCTGATGCCGTCCACGCGACCCAGCAACTGCAGCCGGTTGGGCAAGGGGCGGAAACTCAACGCGGCCGGCGCCAATCCCGCGGCATCCAGGCCCAGCGCTTCCACTGCGGCCAGTACCGCGCACAGATTACGGCGGTTATGTTCGCCGGGCAGCGGCACGTTGGCGGTATCGAAAATGGGCTGCTCGCCGCGGTACACCACGTCGCCGCGCAGATGCCAGCCGTCGGGATGATTGAACCAGCGCACCTCGCTATCGGGCAACTGCATGCCGCGCAACAGCGGATCGGCCGCGTTGAGCAAGGCGATCCGCGGGCGACCTTCGGTCACCAGCGACAGCTTGTCGCGCGCGTAGCGCGCCTCATCGCCGTGCCAGTCCAGGTGTTCGGGAAACAGGTTCAGCACCAGTGCCAGCTGCGGGCGCGCACCGCTGCGCGCGACCTCGCCGGTCTGGTAGCTGGACAACTCGATCGCCCAGTACGCCGGTGGCGGCTGCGGTGCCAGCACTTCCAGCAAGGGCTGGCCGATATTGCCGACCAGCGCGGTACGGTGCCCGGCGCTGCGCAGCAGGTGCGCCAACAGCGCAGTGGTGGTGCTCTTGCCCTTGGTACCGGTGACACAGATGGCGCCAGGCACGTCGCCATCGGCCTGCGCGTGCTCGGCGAACCACAGCGCGGTGCCGCCGATGAACTGCGTGCCGTGCGCGGCGGCGGCCAGCGCTTCGGCGCGATACGGGCTGATGCCGGGCGACTTCAGCACGATCTCGAACCGGCCCAGCGCCTGCGCGCTGGCATCGGTCTCTACCTGCACTGTCGCATCGTCCAGCGCCGCGAGTTCACGCGCCTCCTCGGCACTGCAGAACACTGTCAGCGGCTGGGCAGGCAGCGCGGTGCGCAACGCGCGATACGCCGCGCGCCCTTCGCGCCCCCATCCCCACAACGCAACCGCCCTGCCCTCAAGCTGCGAAATTCGCACGCACGCGCTCCCACAGCGCCGCCGGGATACGGTGCTCGCCATCGATGGACATCAACGGCTCCAGTTGCAGCTCCTGCGGATCCAGTTGCGGCTGGATCTCGCGGATGAAACGCGTCACCAGTGCGTCTTCCTTCCACTCCGCACGCGTTGCCAGCAACGCCATCGCAGCGCGCGATTCGCGGCCCTCGCCCACGCACTCGAACGGCTTGTGGTCCTGGAATTCCAGCAACGCGTCGTAGCCGCCAGTCTGCGCGGCATCGTCGAGCAGATTGCGCCCGAAGATCCCCACCAGTCGCGTCTTCGGCATGAAGGGGGCCAGCGCCAGGAATACGAAATGGCACTTCGGGCACACCCCGCACCAGCGGTGCACCGGGCGTTCTCCCATGATGTGGAAGTTGCGGTTGCAGCTGGAAAAATGCGCGTCGTAGTGATCGCTCTTGGCGAACTGCCGCGCCACCGCCAGCTCGGACAACGGCCGCAGCAACGAGTAGTAGCGCAGATCGGCCGCCACGTGCCGCTGCACATACTCGCCGAACGCCTGTTCGAAGGCCCAGCCCTTGGACCATTGGTGATTGACCTCGCCGGTACCCGGAATCTGGCTGCCGTAGCTGGCCGAGCGCTCGTTGGAAAACACCACCTGGTCCACACCGGTCAGCAACGCCGACAGCACCAGGATGGCCGAATTCACCGCAGTGACCGGAATATGCCCGTTCCAGGCGCCCTGGCGATTGAGCTCGAACAGCTCTGGCGCCAGGACGCGCCCGACATTGAGCACCGGCAGGCCAGTGCGCTCGGCGCAGGCACGGATGAGCTGCGAGCCACCGATCCAGCTCACGGTCTGATCGACACCGGCCTGGCGCAGGGCCTCGATGCTGACCAGCGAATCCTTGCCGCCACCGATGGCGACCAATGCATGCTCGCGCAAGCCCAACGCAGGCGCTTGGTCAGCTGCCTGCGCAGCCGCCGGAAAGTTGATCTTGCCGTGCAGGTTCAAGCCATTGCGGTAGGCGAATTCGCCCAGGCCATGCAGATACACACTTTCCACCAACGCGGCGGTGTCGGCATCGATGCTGTAGTCGTCGATGGCGATGGTCGGGGGCGCCGCGGCCTTGTAGTAACTCACGCCCGCGATCAGGTGCAGCAGGCGCAAGGCCTGTTGCACCGCCACGGCGTGTGCGCCCTCCAGCGCGAACGGTGCGCCCGGCACGGCGACGGTTTCCACCAGTTCCGGGCCCTGGTCGAAGGCATACACCAGCGTCGCCACGCCGGTCTGCGCGTCGAGCGCGCAGCGCACGAAACGGAATGTGGAGATCTGGTGTTTGTCGAAAGCGCTCATGGACTACCTGCAGGAACGTGCAAACGACGCAGATAACGTCGGCACAGGACATATTCAATCATGGAAAACGGCACCACGGCCCACAGCAGCGGCAGGCAACCGATCGCGAACAACAGCAGCATGACCTGCGAGCCGATCACCTTCGCATCGCCGGTCACCGCCAGCGCCAGCAACAGGTACATCAGCAGCGCCGGCAGATAGCTGAGCCCGCTCAGCAGCACCGTGCGCACTGCCATGCCGCCAGCCTGCCGTGCCGGCGCGCGCGCCTGGCGACGCTGCTGCCAGCGGCCGGAGCACCACGCGCCGGTGCCGGCGGCAAGCACTGCGGGCAGCACCCACTTCAGGCTGTCGGTCCAGGGGACGCGCAGGTCAACCATGTCGATGGCCGTGGACATCACCATCGACGCAGCGCCGGCAAGCATGCTGAGCACCACGAACTCAGCCAGCGGGCGCATCGATGACCTCTTCGCGCGGCAACTCACGCTGGTTGTAGGTGCTGGCCATCGAATAGCCGTATGCACCGGCATCGGCCACCAGCATCACATCCTCCGGCGCGGTGCTGGCCGGCAGACGGCGGCGCTTGCCGAATACGTCCGAGGATTCGCAGATCGGCCCGACAATATCGAAACTGCCGTCGGCCGGCGCGTCGAGCCGGCTGAGATTCTCGATGTCGTGCCAGGCGTCGTACAGCGCCGGGCGGATCAGCGTGCTCATGCCCGCATCCAGTCCCACGCGCTGCAAGCCGTCCTTTTCGATCACCTGGGTGACCTGCGCCAGCAGCACGCCGGCCTCGGCCACCAGATAGCGGCCCGGTTCGATCGCCAGGCGGTAGCCCGGGTGCACGGCCTTGACCTCGGCCAGGCCCTTGGCCCACACCTCCAGATCGAACGGCTCGTCCTCGGCGCTGTAGGGAATCGGCAGGCCGCCACCAATATCGATGGTCTCCACCGTACCGATGCGGCGCGCGAAGCCGGCCAGTTCGTCGTACATCATCCGCCAGTGTTCGCCGGTCTCCACGCCGCTGCCCAGGTGCGCATGCACGCCGGTGATGGTGACATCGAGCGTGCGCGCCGCCTCCACGAACTCGTCCACGCGCGTGGACGACAAGCCGAACTTGGACGCCTTGCCGCCGGTATTGACCTTCTCGTGGTGGCCATCGCCGTGGCCCAGGTCGATGCGCAACCACACGTTGCGGCCACGAAACACCTCCGGCCAGTTGCGCAGCGCCTCGACGTTGTCCACGGTGACGGTCACGCCCAGCGCAAAGGCGGCTTCGTACTCGGCCCTGGGCGCAAAGCTCGGGGTGAACAGCACCCGCCGCGGCGACAGCTCCGGCAGCGTCTGGAACACCCGGCGCAGTTCACCGTGCGACACGCATTCCAGCCCGAAACCAGCCTGTTCCAGCGCCATCAGGATCGCCGGATGCGCATTGGCCTTGATGGCGTAATAGCGCTGGTCCACCGCGGCAATCTGCGCCAGGGCGTGCGCACGCGCGCGCACTGTCGGCAGGTGATAGGCGTAACGCGGCGTACCGGCCTGCGCCAGCGACAGCAAATGCGCGCGCTCGGCATGCCACCACGGCGTGGGCCGCGGACGCACCGACCCGATGATCTCGCGCCAGCGCGGGCCGAACACCTCGCCTTCGCTGACCGGCATTGCCCCACTGTCGATCAATTCCGCGTGCAGGATCGGCAGCAGGCCATCGGCGTCGGCTTCATCGATGACGAAGGTCAGGTTCAAGTCGTTGGACGACTGCGAAATCATGTGCACGCGTTCCTGCCCGAACGTGGCCCACACATCGGACAGCTTGTGCAGCAGCGAGCGCATGCCGCGCCCGACCAGGGTGATCGCCGCGCAAGGAACAATGATCTTGACCTTGCAGATCTGCGACAGATCCGCCGACAGCGCGGCCAGCACGTCGGTATTGACCAGGTTTTCCGACGGATCCAGCGACACGGTGACATTGGTCTCGGCCGAACCGATCAGGTCCACCGACAGGCCGTGCTTCTTGAACAGCGCGAACACATCGGCCAGGAAGCCCACCTGCTGCCACATGCCGATGCCTTCCATCGACACCAGCACGATACCGTTGCGGCGGCTGATCGCCTTGACGCCAGGCACCGGCTCGGCGCTGCCGTCGATGCTGGTGCCGGGCAGATCGGGGCGCTCGGTATCCAGGATCGCCATCGGCACGCCGGAATCGCGGCACGGCTTGATCGACCGCGGATGCAGCACCTTGGCGCCGGTGGTGGCGATTTCCTGCGCTTCGTAATAGTCCAGCCGGGTCAGCAGGCGCGCGTCCGGCACCTCCTTTGGATTTGCGCTGAACATGCCGGGCACGTCGGTCCAGATTTCCACCCGGCTGGCGCCGAGCAGCGCACCGAAATACGCTGCCGAAGTATCCGAGCCGCCGCGGCCCAGGATGGCCGTACCACCATCGGCGTGCCGCGAAATGAAACCCTGGGTGATCAGCAAGCGCGTGGGCTGCGCATCGAAGCGCGCGCGCCAGTCCGCATCCGATTGCCACTGGCACGACACCGACAGGCGCTTGGACCATTCGCTCTGATTGGGCTGCGGCGGCAGCGCCGACAGCCACTGCCGCGCATCCAGCCAGCCCATGTCCAGGCCGCTGGCATGCAGATACGCCGCACCGATGGTGGAAGACAGCAATTCGCCCTGCCCAAGCACCTCGGCCTGCCAATCGAGCGTGCGCGTTGCGGCACGCGCATCCGCAAGCAAGGCGTGCAACGCGGCCAGCCGCTCGCCCAGCACCGTCTGTGCATCGAGCTCAAGCTCGGCAACGAAATCGCGATGACGCTGCTCCAGCGCGGCCACGCGCTGCGCGCTGTCGGCGGCGCCATCGGCAATGGCAGTGAGCTCGTTGGTCACGCCCGACAATGCAGACACCACCACCAGCACGCGGCCGCCGGTTTCGCTCGCCCGTTTGCCCGCCAGTTTTCCAATCGTGTCCCAGCGATGACGACGCGACACCGAAGTGCCGCCGAACTTGAGGACGATCCAACGATCGGTAGAGTGGGGAGCTGACATGGAGTAGGCGGTTAAGATTGGGGGAAAAAGCCGGTGTGCCGGGCGGAACCCCCGATTCTACTGCCAATATCCCTTGCATGACCTCGTCAGTGGTCGCAGTCCGCACTGTGCTATCGCCGCGCCACAACGGTTTACGCTGCAACCATCCGCATGAATGCCTAACCCGGGACCGCGTACAGATGAGCAAGCATCGCTACCTGCAACTGGACGTCTTCGCCAGCCGCACCGGCTCCGGCAATCCGCTGGGCGTCGTGTTTGACGCGGGCGCATTGTCGAGCGAACAGATGCAACAGATCGCCGCTTGGCTGAACCTGTCGGAGACGATTTTCTTTGTGCCCGTCAGCGTGCCGGATGCCGACTATCACATCCGCATCTTCACTCCACGCGCTGAGCTGCCGTTTGCCGGCCACCCCAGCGTCGGCGCGGCGTGGGTCGCGGCAACCCATGGACTGACCGGCTACACCGCCGATGGCCGGCTGCACCAGCAATGCGCAGCCGGCGTCTTGCCGGTGGACGTGTTCGACCGCCACGGCGCATTGCAGGTGCGGCTGCGCGCGCCACGTGCACGCGTCATCGCAACCGGCGACACCCACACGGCAGCATTGCAGGCAGCCTGCGCCGGATTGCAGGTGGCAGCGCAGCCGGCAGCGCTCTGGAGCAACGGCCCGAACTGGTGGCTGCTGGAGCTGGCCGATGCCGCGGCGGTGCGTCAGGCCGCGCCGGATCTTGCCGCGATCACCCGCCTGACCCAGGCCAGCGCCGCCACCGGGCTGGCCATCTACGCGCCCGTCGATGGCGGCAGCGAAGACCTGGTCGTGCGCGCGTTCTGCCCCGGCGACGGCATTCCCGAAGATCCGGTCACCGGCAGCGCCAATGCCTGCATCGCTGCACGCCTGCACGGCGAGGGACGCCTGCCGGGCGAGGACTCGCGCTATGTCGCCAGCCAGGGCCGCGAGGTCGGCCGCGACGGACGCATCCAGGTGGAACTGGACGATCAGGGCGAGGTTTGGATCGGCGGAACGACGCTGCAGGTGATCGACGGCCGCATCGATTGGTAAGCTGCCGCGCCCTGCCCGCGGATCGCCCCTCATGACCACCCGCCGTTTCCTGCAACTGGATGTGTTCTCCGCCCGCCCCGGCAGCGGCAACCCGCTGGCAGTGGTGCTGGATGCGCAGGGACTGGACGATGCCGCCATGCAGGCGATTGCGCGCTGGACCAAGCTGCCGGAGACCACCTTCGTGTTCCCTGCGGCCGATGCGCATAGCAGTTACCGGTTGCGCATGTTCTCGCCGCAAAAAGAAGTCCCGTTCGCCGGCCACCCCAGCGTGGGCACGGCGCATGCGGTGCTCGACGCCGGGCTGGCCACGCCCGACGACGGCCTGCTGGTGCAGGACGGCATCGCCGGGCAGTTGCCGCTGCGGGTGGAGCAGATCGATGGCCACCGCAGCATCGCCATCCGCACGCCACGCGCCCGCGTCGCCGAACAGGTCACTGCCGACGACCCGCGCCTGCACGCTGCGCTGCATGGCTGGCCGCTCGGCAGCCTTCCACCCGCGCTGATGGACGGTGGACGCACCTGGTGGGTAGTGGAACTGGCCAGCGAAACCGCCTTGCGCAGCTTGCAACCGAACTGGGACGCGATTGCCGCGCTGGCCGAATCCACCGGCAGCATGGGTGTGTTCGCCTATGCGCGCGCCGCGACCGCGGGCAGCTACGACCTGGCCGTGCGCGCGTTCGTCGGTAACGGACGGCGCTTCGAAGACGCCGCCTCCGGCGCGGCCAATGCCGTACTGGCCGCATGGCTGGACAGCCGCCATGCGCTGCCCGGCAGTGGCCGCCGCTATGTGGTCAGCCAGGGTCGCGAAATCGGATTCGATGCCTTGCTGGAGCTGCGTATCGACGCCGGCGGCGACGTGTGGTCCGGCGGCCAGGTGCAGACGGTGATTCGCGGGACCTTGGACTGGAGTTGAGCGCTGCGGGCTGCAGGGGCTGCGGCGTCACTGTCTCCGCCAAATCTGAGACGGGTGGTTTAGAGGCAACCCTGATCGACATTCTTCTGCGCTGGAGATCAGCCCGATCAGCATCCAATGCGCGGCGCGCCTGCGTTTGGCCGGCGAATCCAGAAATTTTTGCAGTCTTTTGCGTGCGACGTGCCATCAAGCACCATCGCACACTTGTTTACTGCATGGCTCCCAACCCAAAAAACGCTGCGGTCTCCCGCAGCGTTTTTACAAACAGCTAGATGCAGTCAATCAGTCGGGGCGTACGTCCACGCGCACGCGGATCCTGTCGCCCGGGTTGTAATCGCTACGTGTGTGATACATGCGGCCGCCGTATTCGTAGGTCACGTCGTAACCGTCCACACGTTCGCGCGTGGTGCGATACGCCACCGGCTCGCAGACACTGACGTTGCCCTGGTAGGTGCGGTGATTGGCTTCGTAGATCGAACGACCCGCTGCGACACCGGCCATGGTGCCAACAGCGGTGCCGACGAGACGCCCGTTACCGCCACCCACCTGACTGCCGAGTACCGCGCCGGCAATACCGCCGATGACGCTGGCGACGCCGCGGTTGGAGGCATTGGGCGAGCCATAACTCCCGCCATCGCGATAGTAGCCGTCATTGCTGGTGTAGTAGCCATCGGACGGGCGGTTGTAGCAACGCTCGCTGCTGCGTTCGTTGTAGGAGTCCGACACGATGATCGGATCCACGCGCACCACCCGTGCGTATTCGTAACGACCGTCCTCGTAGCCGCCGCGATAGGTGTCGCGGTAGCCGCTGTCATAGCGCTGCGCCGTTGCGTTGCCCGCTACGGCCAGACCCATTACCAGAGCACCAAGCACAAGAGTTTTCATTGCGGCAGCTTCACAGGGAGGACACGCTGCCGATGCTCGGCTTGCGGCAGTGAAACCGCCCTGAACCAGACGGGCTGTCGAAAGGCCTATTCAGGTTGTCGCCAGCTGCATGGCGCCAGCGCGCGCGCCGACGCCATGCACGCGCAGGGCATCAGTTGGAAAACTCGGTATCCAAACTGATCGGCACGGCGCTCAATGCCTTGGACACCGGGCAATTTTTCTTGGCGGTATCGGCCAGCTCGCGAAACTTGGCTTCATCGATTCCAGGCACCACGGCCTTGAGCTTGAGGCGGATCTGCGACAGCTGCGGGCCGCCTTCCATCGACAGGTCGACGTCCGCTCGCGTATCCAGCGAGGCCGGCGGGAAGCCCGCTTCGCTCAACTGCGCCGATAGCGCCATGGTGAAGCAACCCGCGTGTGCAGCGGCAATGAGCTCTTCCGGATTGGTGCCCTTTTCGTCGCCGAAGCGGCTGCTGAAGGCGTAGCGGGTGTTGTCCATCAGGCCGCTTTGCGGCGTGCTGAGTTGACCCTTGCCGGTCTTGAGGTCGCCTTCCCAATGTGCGGTGGCGTGACGCGAAATACCCATTGCGGTCTCCTGCGATGAAAGGGACCTCACGATAGGGGAGCGGGTGTTACGTGGTGGTGCTGGAGTCGGGAATCGGGAATCGGGAATCGGGAATCGGGAATCGGGAATCGTAAGAGCAGGCTAGCGGTTGGGTTTGTTGGCGAGGGCCTGGGCCATTGGTAGTGGACCTGAAAACCTGTGGCCGGGAAATGCGGTTACTGGGTTGTTATTTCGCCGCTAAATCAGGTGCACTGGCGTGCTGCAGCCTGGCGCGGCACACATGCATGGCGAATTTCATGACTTATGCGATCAATACGACGCAACGGCGTGGCTACACCTGGCACACAGTGCAGACGGTGATGCAGCGCTCACCACCAAGGCAGGCGTTTCAGCTGCACTAACAGCGGGCTACACGTCGTGGCTGACGACCCAGCGCTCGGGCGCGCAAACGTTCTGTATCGATCCGTGCGAGCTGTCTCGATTGCTTCACGTCCGCGCCCGCCTGGTGGCGGACGCGGGTGTTCTGCTGGCGGCATCAACCCAGCAGGGTTTCCAGCACCGCCATGCGCACCGCAACGCCGTTGGCAACCTGGCGCAACACGCACGATTGCGCGCCATCGGCGACGTCGTCGGTGATTTCCACGCCGCGATTGATCGGGCCCGGATGCAGCACCGCCGCATCGCGCCCGGCACGCGCCAGACGCTCGCGGGTGAGGCCGTATTCGGCGTGGTATTGCTCCAGCGAGGGCACCAGGCCTTCTTCCATGCGCTCGCGCTGCAGGCGCAGCATCATCAGCGCATCGGCGCCTTCCAGCATCGCGTCGAAGTCCTGGCCGACCACGCAGCCGTCCAGCATGTCGTCATCGGGCAGCAGGCTCGCCGGGCCACAGACGCGGATCTCGCCGGCGCCCAGTGTGCGCAGCGCATGCAGGTCAGAACGCGCCACGCGCGAATGCTTCACGTCGCCGACGATGACGACCTTGAGCCTGGAGAAGTCAGTGCCCTTGGCCTGGCGCAGGGTGAGCATGTCGAGCAGGCCCTGGGTGGGGTGCGCGCTGCGGCCGTCGCCGGCATTGATCAGCGCGGTGCCCTCGCCGGCTGCGGCGGCCAGCGCTTCCACCGCGCCGTCGTCGGGATGGCGCACCACGAACCCGCGCACGCCCATCGCCTCCAGATTCTTCAAGGTGTCGCGCGCAGTCTCGCCCTTGCGGGTGGAAGAGGTCGACGCGTCGAAGTTGAGCACGTCGGCGCCCAGGCGCTGCGCGGCAAGATGGAACGAGCTGCGCGTACGCGTGGACGGCTCGAAGAACAGCGTGCACACCGCGGTGCCGGCCAGCACGCTGCGCTTGCCGACGCGGCCCACCGCGGCATCGCGGATCTGGCCGGCGCGATCGAGCAGTTGCAGCAGCGTGGCGCGCGGCAATCCCTCCAGGGTGAGCAGGTGACGCAAACGTCCATTCGAATCGAGTTGCATGGCAGCCATCGCAGGTCAGGAATCAGGGAAGAAGAGTGGCCTGGTCGGGCGCGGCCAACCAGCGTTCGACGATCACGGCCGCAGCCATCGCATCCAGTGCCTCGGCATCGCGGCGACGCTTGCGCCCATCGGCGCGCTCGCGCGCGAAACGCTGGGCGGCCTCGACCGAACTGGAGCGCTCGTCGATCAACACCACCGGCAGCGCATAGCGCTCGCGTAGCTGGCGGGCGAATGCATGGGCACGCTTGCGTGCAGGCTGGTCCTTGTCGTCCAGGGTGAGCGGGTCGCCGACCACCAGGCCGTCGGGACGCCATTGCGTGTGCACGCGATCCAATGCCACCCAGTCCGGGCCGCCGGCATGGACGTTGATCACGGCCACCGCGCGCGCGCCTGCACCCAACGCGGTGCCGACCGCCACGCCGATGCGGCGCGACCCCACATCGAAGCCCAGCACCGTGCCATCGGGGCGGATGGTGCCCGCCTCAGGCATGCCCGGAATAATCCGTCAGCCGGAACAGGTCCACGCCGATGCGCCCGGCGGCGGTCTGCCAGCGATCTTCCAGGGCGGTATCGAACAGCACGTTGGCATCGGAGGGCGCGGTCAGCCAGCTGTTCTCGCCCAGCTCGAATTCCAGCTGCCCCGCCCCCCAACCTGCACAGCCCAGCGCCACCAGCGCATTGCGCGGGCCTTCGCCGGCGGCCATGGCTTCGAGGATGTCGCGCGAGGTGGTCAGGAACACGCCCTGCCCCACTTCCAGGCTGGAATCCCACTCGCGCGCATCGTCGTGGATGACGAAGCCGCGCTCCGGATGCACCGGCCCGCCACTGAGCACGATCTGCTCGCACAGCTGCGTGTCTTCGGTTTCGATCCCCATCTGCGACAGCACTTCGCCCAGGGTGTACTCGGACGGGCGATTTACCAGCACGCCCATCGCGCCGTTCTCGTCGTGCTGGCAGATCAGCGCGACGCTGCGTGAAAACGTGGGGTCGGACAGCGCCGGAAGCGCGATCAGCAGTTGGTTGGCCAGAGGCGTGGGTAAAACGGACATGGCCGCATTCTAGCCGTTCGTTCCGCCGCGCGCAGAGCCGCTGCCATACTGGCCGCTTGCCTCGAACAAGGACCGTGCATGCAAACCCTCCCCACCACCGACAACCTCGGCTCCGAGATCCCCCTGCCACGGCAGACCCGTGCCTTCATCGTGCTGGTCGCGCTGTTGCAGGGCGGGTTGCTGTACCTGGCCGCCCTGGGGGCGCAGCACGACGTGCGGCCGTTCACCGAACCCGGCGCGCGCATCTGCTGGTACACCCTGGTGATGACGGTGCCCAGCATGCTGCTGCTGAGCCTGCAGCAGCTGCGCGATCGCCGCCTGTGGCAGCACGTGGCCGGCAGTACGCTGGTATTGGCCGCACTGGGCAGCTGGGCGGCGTGGAGCGCCACCGGTGCCCCCGCCCTGCAGACCGCCAGTGTCCTGTGGCCGTTCGGCTTCACCGTCACGGTCGGGTGGTTCGTCGCCCTGCCCTGGCTGCAGTATCGCCAGCAGCACGGCCACTGGCGGGCGGACTACCGCACCCTGTTCGACCATGCCTGGCAGAACGCGTTGACCCTTGCGCTGGCGCTGCTGTTCGTCTGGGTGTGCTGGATGGTGCTGTGGTTGTGGGCCAGCCTGTTCGCCCTGGTCAAGATCACGGTCTTTCGCGAGCTGTTCCGCGAGCAGGCCTTCATCTACCTGGCGACGGGCGTGATGACGGGACTGGGCATCCTGATCGGGCGCACCCAGCACCGCGCCGTACAGGTGATGCGCCAGATCCTGTTCTCGCTGTGCACGGGCCTGCTGCCGCTGCTGGCCGCGGTGAGCGTGCTGTTCCTGCTGGTGCTTCCGTTCACCGGCCTGCAGGCGCTCTGGCAGACCCGTTCGGCGGCGGCGATCCTGCTGAGCCTGGTCTTCGGGCTGGTGCTGTTCACCAATGCGGTCTATCGCGATGACGACGTGCAGCCGCCGTACCCGCGCTGGCTGCGCCGGGTGGTCGAGGCCGGCCTGCTCAGCCTGCCGCTGCACGCAGCGCTGGCCGCCTATGCCCTGGTTCTGCGCATTGGGCAGCATGGCTGGACCGGCGAGCGCTTCTGCGCAGCCGTGCTGGCGACCCTGGCACTGGCGTACGCCTTGGCCTATGCGTTCGCGGTACTGCGGCCGCGCGCGGGCCACTGGCTGGCGCACCTGGCCGGCGGCAACATGCTGTTGTCGTGGGTGGTGATCGGCCTGGCGATCCTGATCAACAGCCCGTTGCTGGATCCTTACCGCATCACCGTGCACAGCCAGATCCAGCGGCTGGCGACCGGCACGCCCGAGAGTGTGAAAGCGAATCTGGAGTTCCTGCGTTTCGACAATGGCCGCCGGGGCTACCTGGCGGTGCAGTCGCTGCGCCAGAGCCCGGCATTTGCCGGCGATGCCGCACGCAGGCAGCTGGAACAGTTACTGGCACGCACCAGTCGTTGGAGCAGGGATCAACCGGTAGCAGACCAACAGGACAGACAGCTGACCGACCTGACCCAGATCCGCCTGCACGTGACCGTGGCGGCCGGCCAGGCAGCGCCGCCGCCGGATTGGTGGCAGTACCTGGTCAGGTCGCAAATGCTCTCCGGGGCTTGTACGCAGGGCAACAGCAACTGCGTGGTGAGCAGCAACGACCTGGATGGCGACGGCCAGCTCGACGTGCTGCTGTGCAGCCTCAACGCAGACCATGCGGTTGCCTGCGAGCTGCAGACACGCAACCGAGACGGGTGGTATCAAGCGGGCACGGCACAGCTCTACTCCCTCGACAGCGAGGCGATGAGCGAAGTGAGCCAGGCGCTGCGCAACAACCAGATTCGGACGCAGCCCACCCGCTGGCCAGACCTGGCATTGCCGGGAGACCGACGCATCCACATCAGGCCCAGCGAGGAAGGCATGCGACAGGAATCTCGGCCATGAGCGGCTATTGCGCCATCGCCCCGGGCCACCCGGTGCACGGCCATTACCACGACCACGAATACGGCTTCCCGCAACGCGACGAACGCGAGTTGTTCGGGCGGCTGGTGCTGGAAATCAATCAGGCCGGCCTGAGCTGGGAGACCATCCTGCGCAAGCGCGCCAATTTCCGGCAGGCCTATGACGGCTTCGATGTGGATACCGTGGCTGGCTACGGCGACACCGAGATCGCCCGCCTGCTGGGCGATGCCGGCATCATCCGCAATCGCCTGAAGATTCTGGCGGCCATCCACAACGCGCAGGTCATCCAGGCGATGCGTCGTTCGCACGGCAGCTTCGCGCAATGGCTGGACGCGCATCACCCGCTGGACAAGCCGGCCTGGGTCAAACTGTTCAAGAAGACCTTCCGCTTCACCGGCGGCGAAATCACCGGCGAATTCCTGATGAGCCTGGGCTACCTACCCGGAGCGCATCATGCGCAATGCCCGGTCTACAAGACGATTGCCAGGCTGAAACCGGCATGGATGCAGCACGCGTGAGCCGCCACCTGCACGGCGTCGCACGCAACGCCGGTCCGTTGTTTGGCATGCCAACGCTGCGTATCGCATTGCGCTCGCGCAGCGCGTGGCTGCTGCTGGCTGGCCTCACTGGCGTCATCGCGCAGAAGTCACCCTAGAAGCAGCGAACGGTTCGCCGTCAGCGGTCACGACGTGTGCGCGCCGCGCCGAACCGCAGATCACACCCCCATGTAGCGATGCGGGCGGTGATTGAACATCAGCACCAGACTCAGCATCAGCGCGCCGATCGCCGAATACAGCACCTTGTCCGGCTTCAATACGAAGAACGCCACCAGCATCAGCATGGCATCGAAGCTCATCTGCACCTTGCCCGCACTCCAGCCGCGCTCGCGCTGCAGGTAGACCGCCAGGATGCCGATGCCGCCCAGGCTGCCGCGGTGGCGAATGAAGAACAGGATGCCCAGGCCGGACAGCGCACCGCCGGCAATGGCCGAAAACGCGGTGCTCAGATGCGCGTAATCGGCCCAGCGCGGCAGCAGATTGGTCAGCGCGCCGCAGGCAGCGACCGCCGCGAACGTCTTCAGGGTGAATTCCCAGCCCATCCGGCGCACGCTCAACCAGTAGAACGGCAGGTTGACCAGCACGAACACCAGGCCGAAGTTCCAGTCCAGCGCGTAGTGCAGCAAGAACGCCACACCCGCCATGCCGCCAATCATCAACCCGCCCTTGGCGAAGATCGCCAGGCCGAGCGAAGCCACCAACGTGGCCAGCACCATGCCCTGCACGTCCTCGGCCACCGAGTGGTGATACGCGTGATCGTCGGCCGGGGTGCCGGCCGAATCCGGCGGTGGCGTCAACGGACCGGAGGTGACCACGGCGCCGTCATCGGGCAACGGCTCTTGCTCCGGACGCAGATCGGAATCGGGAAGGCTCACGGGTATGGGGACTGCAGTGGGGTGCGATATTAGACACTATCGGCCACTGCGGTTACATCTGAAACAGCACTGCTGTGCCATGCAAGCGTGAGGAAGCGGCGGAAGAACTGGCACGTCGTCCGGCTCGGCCGGCCAGCCCACCACTGCGCGCCACGACCAGACGCAATGCCGGGCGCCGGACCGGGAGGTCGTCTCCGGGTGACTGGCAACATGCGATCGGCCACTGTGGATCGGCTTAGCGACTCAGCTGTATCAGCGCAATCGCCAGCGCAGCAAGCGCGCTGAGCGTGAACAACAGTCCGCCACTGACCAGCCACAGGATGCTCAGCAGCGTGAAACGCTCGCGGCGCCATTCCGGAATGCCCTGCGCACGCTTGAAGCGCCGCAGCCGCGTATTGACCACGGCGATCGGCAGCCAGCCTAACACCAGGAAGAACGGGCGCGATTTTTCGGAGAACGTCAGCAGCAACAACGCGATGAAGACCACTGCGGACAGCCGGAAAAGCCAACGGGATCGTCCCTGCAGCCCAACGCACTGCCCCAGCAGCCTGAAGCAGCTCATCACCCACAGCGGCGCAAGCCCCGCCCGCCAGACCGGCCATATGCTCGGGCGCCCTGTGATCGCGCGTAACGCAATCCAGTTGCGGTAGAACCAGTAGCCGCCGTAGGCCCCGAAGCTGGCGACGAACATCGCAACCAGCTTCCAGTTGGAGGGCGCAAACAGCAGCGCCAGCGGATCGTCGACATCGTGCGTCGCGCTGGCAGCTTCCGGGACGTGCCCCTGCGTCAGTCCGGACGACCTCACCGAACCTCGGCGATCTCCACGCCATCGAGCCCCTGCGACAGGGTCTTGGCGTCGCCTCCCTGCGAGAGCTTGATGCGCAGGCGCACCTCGTTCTGCGAGTCGGCGTAACGCAGCGCGTCTTCGTAGCTGATTTCGCCGGCCTGGTAGAGCTCGAACAGGCTCTGATCGAAGGTGCGCATGCCCAGGTTGGTGGACTCCTTCATGATCTCCTTGAGCTTGTGGATCTCGCCGTCGCGGATGTAGTCCTGCACCAGCGGCGTGCCCAGCATGATCTCCATCGCCACGCGGCGACTGCGGCCATCCGGGGTCGGAATCAGCTGCTGTGCGACCACGCCCTTGAGGTTCAGCGACAGATCCATCAACAGCTGGTTGCGGCGGTCTTCCGGGAAGAAGTTGATGATGCGATCCATCGCCTGGTTGGCGTTGTTGGCGTGCAGCGTGCACAGCACCAGGTGGCCGGTTTCGGCGAAGGCGATGGCGTGGTCCATGCCCTCGCGGGTGCGCACCTCGCCGATCATGATCACGTCCGGCGCCTGGCGCAGGGTGTTCTTCAGTGCGTTCTCCCAGCTATCGGTGTCGATGCCGACTTCGCGCTGGGTGATGATGCAGCCCTCGTGCTTGTGCACGAATTCGATCGGATCTTCGATGGTGATGATGTGCCCGGTGGAATTCTGGTTGCGGTAGCCGATCATCGCCGCCAGCGAGGTCGATTTACCGGTACCGGTGGCGCCGACGAAGATGATGATGCCGCGCTTGGTCATCGCCAGCGTCTTGATCACCGGCGGCAGGCTCAACTCTTCGACCGTCGGGATGCGCGTCTCGATCCGGCGCAGCACCATGCCCACCTGGTTGCGCTGGTAGAAGCAGCTGACACGGAAACGCCCGACCCCGGACACGCCGATGGCGAAGTTGCACTCGTGGGTCTTTTCGAACTCTTCGCGCTGCGACGGCGTCATCACGTTCAACACCAGATCGCGGCTCTGCTGCGCGGTCAACGGCGTCTGCGTGATCGGGCTTATCTTGCCGTGCACCTTGATCGCAGGCGGCATGCCGGAGGTAATGAACAGGTCCGACGCCTTCTGATGCGCCATCAGCTTGAGGAAGGAGGTGAAGTCGATGGTGCTCATGGCGTGCTCCCTCGGAGCCGGGAATTGGGAATCGAGAATCGGGAATTGGAGAAGCCGGGCAATGGAATCGGTACCGGGAACGCGCTCTTGCAATTCCCCATTCCCGATTCCCTATTCCCGTATCACTCGAATATCCGCTTGTCCTTGGCGTATTCGCGCGCCTGGTTGCGCGTGATCAGGCTGCGCTTGACCAGGTCCTGCAGATGCTGGTCCAGGGTCTGCATGCCGTATTGCTGGCCGGTCTGGATCGAGGAATACATCTGCGCCACCTTGTCCTCGCGGATCAGGTTGCGGATCGCCGGGGTGCCGACCATGATTTCCCAGGCAGCGGTGCGGCCGCCGCCGACCTTTTTCAGCAGGGCCTGGGAAATCACCGCGCGCAGCGACTCGGACAGCATCGAGCGCACCATCGGCTTTTCGCCGGCCGGGAATACGTCGATGATGCGGTCGATGGTCTTTGCCGCCGAGCTGGTGTGCAAGGTACCGAACACGAGGTGACCGGTTTCCGCGGCGGTGAGCGCCAGGCGGATGGTTTCCAGGTCGCGCAATTCGCCGACCAGGATGATGTCCGGGTCTTCGCGCAGTGCCGAACGCAGCGCTTCGTTGAAGCCGTGCGTGTCGCGGTGCACTTCGCGTTGGTTGATCAGGCACTTCTGCGAGGTGTGCACGAATTCGATCGGATCCTCGACGGTGAGGATGTGGCCGTATTCGTTCTTGTTGATGTAGTCGATCATGCCGGCCAGCGTGGTCGACTTGCCCGAACCGGTCGGGCCGGTCACCAGGATCAGGCCCTGCGGCTGGTCGATCAGCTGGCGGAAGATCGGCGGGCAGCCCAGGTCTTCCAGCGTCAACACTTCGGAGGGGATGGTGCGGAACACCGCACCGGCACCACGGTTCTGGTTGAACGCATTGACGCGGAAGCGCGCCAGTGAGGGAATCTCGAACGAGAAATCGACCTCGAGGAATTCTTCGTAATCGCGCCGCTGCTTGTCCGACATGATGTCGTACACCAGCGCGTGCACCTGTTTATGGTCCAGCGCCGGAATATTGATGCGACGGACATCGCCATCGACACGGATCATCGGCGGCAGCCCTGCAGACAGGTGCAGGTCCGATGCCTTGTTCTTGACAGAAAACGCCAATAGTTCAGCGATATCCATGCGCTGCTTTTCCCCTAGGCTGCGATTGGAAGGTACTCCCCGGCCGGCAGTATAGCGTTCTGACAGCGCGCGGGAAGCGGCGGGACGCCGGTTCAGGCCGGCAGACCGGTGCAGGGCTGAAGGCGTTGTTTTCCGGACATGAGCGGCCTGCCCCTGCCCGTATCCGGACCTGGGCGCCGCCGAACGCGCCCGGCAACGGCCGTACATGTGCGCAATCCTTCCACCCGCCCTGTCAGCGTGCCTATCCCACCTCCTATATATAGGCAGCCGGACGCTGTGCGCTGGAAGCCAGTCACCGGCGGCGGCACACTAGCGCCCCCGCCTTTGCTGGATGTCCCCGTGCCGGTTTCGTCGCTACAGCAGATTCTCGATGCCATCCAGACCGCGGCAGCCCAGCATGCCCGCAGCGACGTCCGCCTGCTGGCGGTCTCCAAGACCAAGCCTGCCGAGGCCATCGCCGCGCTGGCCGCGCAGGGACAGCGCGCATTTGGCGAAAACTACGTGCAGGAAGCCGAGACCAAGGTCGCCACGCTCCGCGCACTACAGCTGGAATGGCACCTGATCGGTCACCTGCAATCCAACAAGGCCGAGCTGGCCAGCCGGTGCTTCGACTGGGTGCAGACAGTGGACCGCCCCAAACTGATCCCGCTGCTCGCGCGCCACCGCCCGGACGACCGCGCACCATTGAATGTGCTGATCCAGGTCAACATCGACGATGAGCACAGCAAACACGGCTGCGTGCCGGAGGCGATCGACGCGCTGGCCGACGCCGTCGCATTGCAGCCCACATTGCGCCTGCGCGGATTGATGGCCATCCCCGCGCCGTTTCCGGAAGCGGCGCGGCGCGCAGAAGCGTTTACCCGCATGCAGGTGCTATTCGAACAGCTGCAGCAGCGCTTCGCGCAGGTGGACACCTTGTCGATGGGCATGAGCTCGGATTTCACCGAAGCGATCGCAGCCGGCGCCACCATGGTGCGGGTGGGCACGGCGCTATTCGGTGCACGCGTGCCCGCGCCCGACGCATCCGCCTGATCCGCGCTGCATGCACGCACGCACCATCCATTCCTGCTTACTGGAGCTTCCAATGACCCTGCCTTCCGCGTCTGCGTCGTCCGCCAACGCCGGCTCCATCGCCTTCATCGGCGGCGGCAACATGGCGCGCAGCCTGATCGCCGGACTGATACGGCAGGGGGTGCCGGCCGCCTGCATCCGTGTCGCCGAGCCAGTTGCCGACCTGCGCGCGGCGCTGTCGCACGATTTCGGCGTGGAGACGCTGGACAACGCATGCGAGGCCGCCGATGGCGCGCAGACCTGGGTGCTGGCGGTCAAGCCACAGGTGATGGCGTCGGTTTGCGCGCAGCTGGCCGATCTTGCCCAGGCCCGGCAACCGCTGCTGGTCTCGATCGCGGCGGGTATCACCGCAACGCAGTTGCAGCGCTGGTGCGGCGGCGAGGTGGCCGTGGTCCGCGCAATGCCCAATACCCCTGCCCTGCTCGGTGCCGGCGTCACCGGCCTGTACGCCACTGCACGCGTCTCCCAGACCCAGCGCGCGCAGGCAACCGAGTTGCTGCAGAGTGCCGGCGTCACCGTGTGGATCGACGAGGAGACACAGATGGACGCGGTGACGGCCGTTTCCGGCAGTGGGCCGGCCTACGTGTTCCTGCTGGCCGAAGCGATGGAAGCGGCGGCACAGGCGCAGGGACTGCCGGCCGACACCGCCCGCACGCTGGTTCTGCAGACCCTGCTGGGCGCCTCGCGCATGCTCACCGAATCGGGCGAGGCACCGGAGGTACTGCGGCGTCGGGTGACCTCGCCCAACGGCACCACGCAGGCGGCCATCGAGACATTTCAGGCCGGTGGTTTTGAAGCGCTGACAGCACAGGCCATTGCCGCAGCCACCGAACGCGGCCGTAGCCTGTCAGCCGCCAACGATTAGGCGAGCTGTGCCTGCTGCACGGCTTGCGGTTGCTGCAAGGTGTGCGGTCAATGCAAACGCACAGCAACACGCTATTCCGGAGCGGGCTTCGGTCGACCGCGCTCCTGGACGCAGAGCCGCGGGCGATACGGGCTTGCAGTGCAAGGGCGCGATGCTGCCACCGAACTGCAGCGCCCAGCGCCCCATGCACCGCGCATGCGGACAGTGCAATCGATGCCAATCAATGCCACGCCGGCCATGTCCTGGCGCGGCATTGCTATTTCCCGCAATTGCCATTTCCCATAACGGCGCGTGCACCGACATCGTGTCCTGAGCCTGCGCGCGTTCGCGCAAATGCGTGCATGCGCGCGCAACCTGCCTGCTGCTTTGCGTCAGATGCGACGCAAACCTGCGCGTTGTGCGTGTTGGGCAGGGTGTTTTGCACGCGTTCTGCGCCGCTGGTGAACGAATCCCGGTCGAAAGACGCTTTTTTTCGGCTGTTTCATCGTTTGCCTATTGGCGGCGCGCAGCAGTTGCCCTACATTTCGCGTTGCCGACCGGGTCGGCAGACCCAACACCACCAACGAATACGGAACGCATAACTCATGGCAAAAACCGCCGCTAAGAAGGCTGCCCCCAAGAAGGCAGTGAAAAAGGTCGCCGCCACCAAGACCGCAAAGCCGGCCAAGGCCGCTACCAAGACCGCCGCGCCGAAGCCGATCAAGGAAGCCCTGAGCAAGACCGGCCTGGTCGCGCACATCGCCGAATCCACCCAGCTGGCTCCTAAGGACGTCCGCGCTGTACTGGCTTCGCTGGAAGCCACCGCACATGCGTCGCTGAGCAAGAAGGGCGCTGGCAGCTTCACCCTGCCGGGCATGCTGAAGATCACCTCGGTCAACGTGCCGGCCAAGCCGAAGCGCAAGGGCATCAACCCCTTCACCAAGGAAGAGCAGATCTTTGCCGCCAAGCCCGCGACCTGCAAGCTGAAGATTCGTTCGCTGAAGAAGCTTAAGGACGCCGCGCTCTGATCGAGCGCGCATCCGGTGTCATCGAGACGGCCTTCGGGCCGTCTTTTTTTTTGCGCAGTTCCAGGAGCGGCTACCGACACGTAGCGAGCAGTCGTCAGGTGGGTGCGCACGACGCACAGGATCCGGAATGTACGCGTGGCACATGCCAGGCGAGCACCGGCCGCGCCCGCCTGGCGATGCGCGCAGTCGATTTGTGAGCTGATCTAAACGCCATGGCAGCGCCGCACCACACGCCACTCATCACCGCTCGCCTACCATGAGCGGCATCCCCCAAACACCATCATCCGTGACATCTGCACCTCCCACTTCAAGCCCCGCACGCCGGCTTCGTCGCCGCCTGCTGTGGATCGCGGCGCTATGCGTCCTGGCGGTCGGTGCGCGCTGGGCGTGGCAGCTTCCGGTGGCCGAACGACTCCGCACCACCTGGGAACTGTCGCAGATGCCGGCACCGCAGGCGTTGCGGATTCCGGTGCAAGACGTGCGTGCCCGGCAGATCGCGGACACTTTCGGCGCGCCACGGGGACGCGACCGCACGCACGCCGGGGTCGACATCTTCGCGCCACGCGGCACACCGGTGCTGGCATCGACGCGTGGCGTCGTCAGCGCGATCCGCGATCGCGGCCTGGGCGGCAAGCAGGTCTGGGTGCTCGGTCCGGCGATGGAACGGCACTATTACGCGCATCTGGACGACTGGGCAACAGGCTTGGCGGTAGGCGATGTAGTCGCGCCCGGCACGCCACTGGGAATGGTCGGCACCACCGGCAACGCGCGCGGCACGCCGCCGCATCTGCACTATGGGGTGTATGGGCGCAACGGTGCGTACGATCCGCTGCCGCTGCTACGCAAAACCGCGCCTTCGTCGGCCGATTGAGCACGCTGGAACACTGCGTCATGGCCTGTCCTATCGAGTGCGTCGCGGGCTGCGCCTATGGTGGTGATATCCCGAAGTGACGCGGCCACCATGTCCCGAAAACGCTATCGCATTACGGTCACGCCCATCGAAAACGACGGCCGCCCCTGCGACGACCGCTGCACCATCGAGTTCGAACAGCGCTCGCGCGCCGACTGGATGCGCCTGCTCGAGGAATTGCATCTGCGCCGCGACCTCAGCAGCGATGAGTGCGCTGCACTGACGGTGGGATCGCAACTGCTGGAAGACCTGGCCGCGCGGCCACGCGCGCAGCCCAGTGACGCGCTGGACGCGTTGCGGCCCAGGCTGCAGTTGCTGCTGGAACGCCTGCAACGCGTGCACCCCGGGCCCTGAGCGCACAGCTGGCTGCATAGCACCGTTACACTGCGCGCTTCGGGGACGGAGAGGCGCCATGCGCTGGATCGCTATTGCCATATCGCTGGCCGCACTTGCCGGCTGCAGCTGTCAGCGCAGCGCAGATCACCAGATCGACGCGGCAACACCCCCGTCCACGGCGACCACGCCACCACCACCGACCGATGCGGCCGATCGCAGTGTATCGGCGCCACCTGCGGCCGATGCGCTCGCCGCTGCGCAAGCGCGTACCGACCTGGCCGAAGCAGGCGCCACCGTGCAACGCTACCTGGGCGCCCTGCCCGGCGTTGCCCGTGCCGATGCCGATGCGCTGTGGACAGGCGGGCGTCCGCCACCGGTGCCGGATGACGCTGTACTGCGTGCGACGACCGACATCCAGTCGATGCGGATCAATAACGACCCACCGGTCCTGCTGGACCCGGACAACCCGCAGCGACGGATCGAAGTGCCGGTGCGCATCATCGTGCGACGTGCGTCCGGTACGCAGCAGCTGGTTGGCGCTTATCGCCTGCAACCGCGCGCAGGCAGCAATACCCTGGAGATCTACTCGGCCACGCTGCACCCGGTACTGCGCTAACCCGTGGTTCACCGACGCAGACTAAGGTTGTCTCACCTGTTGCCGGAGTCACTCGATGAAACTGCGTTCGCTTGCCGGATCCGCGCTCGCCCTTG
Source organism: Xanthomonas floridensis (assembly GCF_001642575.1). Lineage (GTDB taxonomy): Bacteria > Pseudomonadota > Gammaproteobacteria > Xanthomonadales > Xanthomonadaceae > Xanthomonas > Xanthomonas floridensis. The sequence goes on from NZ_LXNG01000001.1 coordinate 82,495, forward strand.
CCATGGCACTGCCTGTCAGCGGCGCGTGGGCGGCGCCACAGATCCAGGGACACCAGATCAGCGTGCAGGCCAGCGATCTGCAGCAGTATCTGGGTGGCCGCTTCCCGCAGACGCATGACGCGCTCGGCGGGCTGATCGAAATGACCGTCAGCAACCCGGCGCTGTCGCTGCCGCCGGGTGACCGGATGAAGATGGCGTTCGACCTGGCGGTTGCCACCGCAGGCGCCGCGCCGGCGCCAGTGGGCAATGTCACCTTGACCAGTGCGCTGCGTTACGACACTGCCAAGCAGGGCTTTTATCTGGACCAACCCAGCATCGACGATTTCCGCCCGGCCAACGCCGGTGCAAAGCTCGACCACAGTACCCGTCAGCTGCTCAATACCTGGCTGGCCGACTATGCACGCAAGGAACCGATCTACCGGATCGATCCGGCGATCGCCGCCTCCATGGGCGCGGTGCAGGTGGAGTCGGTGGGAATCCAGAACGGCCGCGTGGCCGTCAACTTCAACCAGAACATCGAGCAACTGGTGCCGGCAGCGGCGCTATCGGGAAAATAGGCCACTCACATCGTGTCTGCACCAGGCAGGACCGCCAGGTGCGACGCAATCAGCTCCTAGACGAAGGCCCGACGCGCAGCGCCGGGCCTTCCCTCATCAGATGCATGCTTATGCCGTCAGCGCTTCTGCGACTTCGGCCTTACGCAGTCAGTGCCTTGGCAACCGCAGCACTGAAGGCGGGAATGTCATCAGGCTTGCGACTGGTGATCAACTGACCGTCCACCACTACTTCCGCATCCTGCCAGCGCGCACCGGCGTTGCTCAGATCGGTCTTGACCGACGGCCACGACGTGACATTGCGGTCGCGAACCAGGTCGCTTTCCAGCAGCAGCCATGGCCCATGGCAGATCGCGGCAACCGGCTTGTTCGCCGTGGCAAATGCACGAATAAAGCTGATCGCCTGCGTGTTGGTGCGCAAGGTATCGGGATTGAGCACACCGCCGGGCAGCACCAACGCGTCGTAGTCTTGCGCCATCGCCTTGTCCAGCGAACGGTCCACCGCCACCGACTGGCCCCAATCGGTGTGATTCCAGGCGCGGATCGTGTCCGCATCGCCCGACGCGATCACATCGACCTTGGCACCCCAGGATTCCAGCAGGCGCTTGGGTTCCAGCAGTTCGGACTGCTCAAAGCCATCGGTGGCAAGCACTGCGATGGTCTTGCCAGAGAGCGAATACGACATGGGGGGCTCCTTACTGAAAGAAGCCCGCACCGTAGGCAGCGTGGCGTTGCGCACCCGTGAACCGATGTATGCGTCGCGTCAGCGCGCAACGCGCGTGCACATGTTCAGCGCTTGAGCTGCAGCATCGTGCCGGTGCAGTTCTTGGAGCCGCAACGGCATTCCCAGATCTTCTTCAGCCGCGGCGTATGCCGTTCGCTCAGGGTGATGCCGTAGTTGTAGGTCAGCTCTTCGCCGGGCTTGATGGCGCGCTTGGCCTCGATGAAGATCTTGTCCTTGCTGCGGTCATCACCCTCGGCCTCCTCGATCACCGCTTCGCAATTGGGATTGCAACTGTGGTTGATCCAGCGCGCGACGTTGCCCTCGTAGTTGGCATCCAGGACGTAATCGTCGCTGAGCGTAAACAGGAAGGTGTGCCCACTCTCCACATCGCCGGTGTCGTCTGCATCCACTTCGGCATGCGTGCGCAGGCGGCCCTTGTACTGGATGATCCGCTCGCCCTTGCGGAGCGGGGCGAGGGCGAACATGCCGTTGCCGTGGATACGTGACTTGCGGGCGGCAACTTTGCGCGACATGTAAGGGTCCGGTGATGGGGCCGCTCATTGTGACTGCAGCGCGCCCGGGCGCCAAGCACAAGCGCGCCAACGCCGGCAATGGATTGCGCTTGCCGTTGGCTGAACCGGGTGATTGGCCCTGCCGCGCCCAAAAGCGTACAATTTCGGTCCGCTTTCGGATTTCCCCGCCCGCTCATGCTGCGCGTCACCAAACTCACCGATTACGCCACTGTCGTGCTGACCGTGCTGGCTGCGCGCAGCGAGCAGGTGCTCAGTGCCAGCGAGCTGGCCGAGCAAGCCGGCCTGGAAGCGCCAACCGTGAGCAAGATCCTCAAGCCGTTGTCGCAGGCCGGCCTGGTCGAAGGCCTGCGCGGCGTGCATGGCGGCTACCGGCTCGCACGCGCGGCCAGCGAGATCACCCTGGTGGAAATCGTCGAGGCAATGGAAGGCCCGCTGGCGATTACCGAATGCAGCCAGGACCACAGCCAGTGCGGCATCGCGCAGACCTGCGGGGTGCGCTCCAACTGGCGTCTGATCAACGACGTGGTGGGCGATGCCCTGCGCCGCGTGACGTTGGCGCAGATGCTGCAGCCCCTCTCCCTCCCTGGCGACAGCCGCCGGCGTTCCATCGCCGCGCGCGTCGCGACCACCTGACCTGTAGGCAGCCCGATGGCCACCGAACTTGCTCCTCCGCAGAATGCGCAGATCCTCGAACGGCTGGGCCGGCGTTACGACGCCGGTTTCGTCACCGAGATCGAATCCGATTCGCTCCCGCCCGGCCTGGACGAAGATGTCATCCGTGCGCTGTCGGCCAAGAAAGACGAGCCGCAGTGGATGACCGACTGGCGTCTGGAGGCCTACCGCCATTGGCTGAAAATGCCGATGCCGGAATGGGCGAAGCTGCAGATCGCGCCGATCGATTTCCAGGCACTGAGCTATTACTCCGCGCCCAAGGGCCCGAAGTACGCCTCGCTGGACGAGGTGCCCAAGGAACTGCTCGACACCTACGACAAGCTCGGCGTGCCGTTGCACGAGCGCGCACGGCTGGCCGGCGTGGCGGTGGATGCGGTGTTCGACTCGGTCTCGGTCGGCACCACCTTCCGCAAGGAGCTGGCCGAAAAGGGCGTGATCTTCTGCTCGATGTCCGAGGCCATCAAGGAACATCCGGAGATCGTCAGGCAGTACCTGGGCAGCGTGGTGCCGGTGGGCGACAACTACTTCGCCGCGCTCAACTCGGCGGTGTTCTCCGACGGCAGCTTCGTGTTCATTCCGAAAGGCGTGCGTTGCCCGATGGAACTGAGCACCTATTTCCGCATCAATGCCGGCCACACCGGGCAGTTCGAGCGCACCTTGATCGTGTGCGAGGACAAGGCCTACGTGTCGTATCTGGAAGGCTGCACCGCGCCGATGCGCGATGAGAACCAGCTGCACGCGGCAGTGGTGGAGCTGGTGACGCTGGAAGACGCCGAGATCAAGTACTCGACGGTGCAGAACTGGTACCCGGGCGACGAGGAAGGCCGTGGCGGCATCTACAACTTCGTCACCAAGCGTGCGGAATGCCGTGGTGCGCGCAGCAAGGTCACCTGGACCCAGGTCGAAACCGGCTCGGCGATCACCTGGAAGTATCCGTCCTGCGTGCTGCTCGGCGACGATTCGGTGGGCGAATTCCATTCGGTGGCACTGACCCATCATCGCCAGCAGGCCGATACCGGCACCAAGATGATCCATATCGGCAAGCGCACCAAGAGCAAGATCGTCAGCAAGGGCATCAGCGCCGGGCGCGGCCAGAACACCTACCGCGGCCTGGTCAAGGTGGACCGCAATGCCGATGGCGCGCGCAACTACACCCAGTGCGATTCGCTGTTGATCGGCAAGCAATGCGGCGCGCACACCTTCCCCTATATCGAGGTGAAGAATCCCGGCGCCACCGTCGAGCACGAGGCCACCACCTCCAAGATCAGCGACGACCAGCTGTTTTACTGCCGTGCACGCGGCATCAGCCAGGAAGACGCGGTGTCGCTGATCGTGGACGGCTTCTGCAAGCAGGTGTTCCGCGAACTGCCGATGGAGTTCGCCGTGGAAGCCAAGAAGCTGCTGGAAGTCTCGCTGGAAGGCAGCGTCGGCTGACGCATCTCCCTTCTCCCCTCGGGAGAAGGTGGCGCGCAGCGCCGGATGAGGGTACGGGCGAAGCCTCGCGCCCCCAAATCCAGGAGACGCTTCGCGCCGACCCTCACCCCAACCCCTCTCCCGGCGGGAGAGGGGCTACATAAGAATTCTGACGGACCATCAGCATGCTCAACATTCAAAATCTCCACGCCAGCATCGCCGGCAAAGACATCCTCAAGGGCCTGTCGCTGGATATCCAGCCGGGCCAGGTGCACGCCATCATGGGACCCAACGGCGCCGGCAAGTCCACGCTGGGCAACGTGCTGGCCGGGCGCGATGGCTATGAGGTCGGCGAAGGCAGCGTGCAGTTCGAAGGCAAGGACCTGCTCGAGCTGCCGCCGGAAGAACGCGCGGCCGCCGGCCTGTTCCTGGCCTTCCAGTACCCGGTGGAAATTCCCGGCGTCAACAACACCTACTTCCTGCGCGCCGCACTCAATGCGCAGCGCAAGGCGCGTGGCGAAGACGAGCTGGACTCGATGCAGTTCCTCAAGCTGGTGCGGCAGAAGCTGGCCGTGCTGCATCTGAAGGACGAGCTGCTGCACCGTGGCGTCAATGAAGGCTTCTCGGGTGGCGAGAAGAAGCGCAACGAGATCTTCCAGCTGGCCGTGCTCGAGCCCAAGCTCGCCATCCTGGACGAGACCGATTCGGGCCTGGACATCGATGCGCTCAAGAGCGTGGCCGACGGCGTCAACGCGCTGCGCTCGCCGGAGCGTTCGTTCCTGGTGATCACCCACTATCAGCGCCTGCTCGACTACATCACCCCGGACGTGGTGCATGTGCTGGCCGAAGGCCGCATCGTGCAGAGCGGCGGCCCGGAACTGGCGCTGGAGCTGGAAAAGCACGGCTACCACTTCCTCAAGGACCGCGTGGTGCCCGAGGCGGCTGCCTGATGAGCGCCCTGCTGGAATCCCTCGCCCGCGGCTTCAGCGGTAACGATGCGCGCCGGGTCGAACTCGATGCCGCGCTGCAGGCCGGCCTGCCCGGCCCGCGCGCCGAAGCCTGGAAGTACACCTCGCTGCGGCAGCTGGAGCGGCGCAGCTTCCAGCCCGCACCGCTGGTGCCGACGCTGATCGATGCCGCCGTGCTGGACGAGATTCCGTCGCCGCGCCTGGTATTGGTCAACGGGCGGCCGTCGCAGGCACTGAGCGATCTGTCGACCTTGCCCGATGGCGTGCAGCTGGGCACCTTGTCCGCGTCGCTGGCCGAAAGCGGCCAGGCGCAACAACTGCTCGGCCGGCGCTTCGACGGCAGCGACGAGATCTTTGCCCGCCTCAATGCGGCACTCGCCGATGAAGGCGTGCTGGTGCAGGTGCAGGACGCTGCGCAGATCGCGCTGCCGTTGCATCTGGTGTTCGTCAGCGTGGCCGGCGAACACGACCTGGCCTGGCATCACCGGCATTTGATCGAGTTGCGTGCCGGCGCGTCGTTAAATGTGGTCGAACATCACCTGCATGTTGGTGATGCGGCGCACCTGGCCAACAGCTTGATGCATGTGCACTTGGCGCAGAACGCGGTGTTGTCGCATGCACGCGTGCAGGCCGACGGCGCGCAGGCGACCTCGCTGCTGCGCACCGATGCCGTGCTCGCGCGCGATGCGCGCTACCAGCGCGTGGATCTAGAGCTGGGCGCCGGCCTGTCGCGACACGAACTCAACGTGCGCCTGGAAGGCAGCAACGCCCGGCTCACTGCCAATGGCGTGCTGCTGGGCAATGGCCGCCGTCATGTGGACACGCGCCTGGGCATCGAACACATCGCCCGCGATACCGCCTGTGAGCTGGTATGGCGCGGCGTGGGTGCCGATCGCAGCCGCGTGGTTTTCCATGGCGGCATCCGCATCCGCCCCGGGGCCGACGGTACCGATGCGCGGCTGTCCAACAAGAATCTGCTGCTCTCGTCCAACGCCGAAATCGACACCCAGCCGGTGCTGGTGATCGACGCCGAAGAAGTGCAGGCCGCACATGGCGCCACCGTCGGCCAGCTCGATGACAATGCCTTGTTCTATCTGCGCTCGCGCGGCTTGCCGCAGGCGCAGGCGCAGCGGTTGCTGAGCGCCGCATTCTGCCACGAGCCGTTACGGGTACTGCCGGACGCGCTGACCGCGGTGCTGGCGCTGCAGCTGGACCGCGCCCTGAATTCGGCGGGCGTGGCATGAATGCACCGGCCGTCACGCAGGGCAGCGCTCCGGACTGGGAGCGCGTTCGTTCGGATTTCCCGCTGCTGATGCGGCAGGTGCACGGCAAGCCGCTGATCTATTTCGACAATGCCAACACCGGGCAAAAGCCGCTCCAGGTGATTGCGGCCACCGACGAGTTCTATCGCCGGCAGAACGCCAATGTCAGCCGCGCAGTGCATGCGCTGGGAACCGAAGCAACCGATGCGTTCGAAGGCGCGCGCAGCAGGCTGGCGCGCTTTCTCAACGTGCGCGCCGACGAGCTGGTGCTGTGCAGCGGCACCACGTTCGCGATCAACCTGGTGGCTTACTCGTGGGCGCTGCCGCGGCTGGGCCCGGGTGATGTGATCCTGATCTCGCGCATGGAGCACCACGCCAACATCGTACCGTGGCAGCTGGTGGCCCAGCGCACCGGCGCCAGCATCCGCGTGGCCGAGATCACGCCCGATGGCGCGCTGGATCTGGACGCACTGCGCAAGGCGATGACGCCCGAGGTCAAGCTGCTCGCCGTTACGCATGTGTCCAACGTGTTGGGCACGGTGAACCCGGTGCGCGAGATCTGCCGCGACGCGCGCAAGCGCGGCATCGTCACCGTGGTGGACGGCTCGCAGGCGGCGCCGCACCGGCGTATCGACGTGGCCGCGATCGGCTGCGATTTCTATGCCATCACCGGCCACAAGATGTGCGGCCCCACCGGTACCGGTGCGCTATGGGCGCGCCGCGAACACCTGCAGGCAATGCCGCCGTTTCTAGGCGGCGGCGAGATGATCAAGGAAGTCAGCTTCGAGGGCACCGTGTTCAACGATGCCCCGCACAAGTTCGAAGCCGGAACGCCCAATATCGCCGGCTTCGTGGGCCTGGGTGCGGCAGTGGACTATCTGGATACCCTCGGCCTTGCGCACGTGGAAGCCCGCGAGGCGGAGCTGCTGGCGCACTTCACAGAGGAGCTGCAGCGCATCGACGGCCTGCGCATCTTCGGCACCACGCCCGACAAGGCAGCGGTGGTGTCGTTCCTGGTAGAAGGCGCCCACGCGCACGACCTGGCCACCCTGCTCGACCTGGAGGGCGTGGCCATCCGCTCCGGCCAGCATTGTGCGCACCCGCTGCTGCAGTACTACAACGTGGCCGCCACCTGCCGCGCTTCGCTGGCGTTCTACAACACCCACGACGAGATCGAGCGGTTTGTTGCTGCGCTGAAGAAAGTGCGGACGCTGCTCGGGTAAGTAGCAGACCCTTCAGTTCTCTGCGCCGTTGCAGTTCCTTCTCCCGCCGGGAGAAGGTGCCCGTAAGGGGCGGATGAGGGTACGTGCAAAGCCTGGCGTTGCTCGGTAGTAGACCCTTCAGTTCTCTCTGCCATTGCGATCCTTCTCCCGCCGGGAGAAGGTGCCCGGAAGAGGCGGATGATGGTACATACGAAGCCTGGTGTTGTTCGACTGCGTGAGCGCTTCGCTGCGCACCCTCCCCCCCCCCCCCCCCCCCCCGGCCCGCGCTTGCGACGCGAGCGCTCCAAGGCACGCGCGCCCGTGGCGCGCAAGCCGTGCCTCTCGCGCCGACGGGAGAGTGGCTCGCTCAGCGGATCCTGCGCGCACCGAGCTAACTGGCATGCATAGCTGATGCAACCGACAAGCTCCAGCGATTCCCAATTCCCAATTCTCGATTCCCCATTCCCGATTCCCGATTCCCGCTAAACTGCCCCTCATGCAGACCACCACCTTCCGCACTGCCACCGTCGATGACATCGACGCCCTTGTCCAGCTGGTGACCTCGGCCTATCGCGGCGACAGCAGCCGTGCGGGCTGGACCACCGAGGCCGATATCCTCGATGGGGCCCGCATCGATCCGGCCGTGCTGCGTCAGGACATCCTGCGCGAGCGCAGCCTGGTGCTGCTGGTCGAACAGGATGGCCGCCTGCTGGCCTGCGCGCATATCGCCGACGACGACGGCACCGGGTATTTCGGCATGTTCGCGGTCGATCCGTCGCTGCAGGGCAGCGGGCTGGGCAAGACCTTGCTGGCCGAAGGCGAGCGCATCGTCTCCACCGAGTGGAGACTGCCGCTGATCCGTATGGCCGTGATCGACGTCCGGCACGAGCTGATCGCCTTCTACGAACGCCGCGGCTACCGCCGTACCGGTGTCTTCAAGCCCTTTCCGTATGGCGACGAACGCTTCGGCGTCCCCCTGCGCCAGGATCTGCGCTTCGAAGTCCTGGAAAAGCACTTCGAGCACGCCACGCCGTGAGCGAGACCTGGACCTTCGTCTGCGCCAGTGATGCGTTGCTGCCCGGCGAAGTGCAGACCGTCTGGGACGAAGTGACCGACACCCCGATCGTGGTGTTCAACCTCGACGGCGCGCTGTATGCGCTGGAAGACCGCTGCAGCCACGAGGACTACGAGCTGTCGCCCGGCAGCTTCGACCCGGTGGCAGGCACCATCGAATGCCAGCTGCATAGCGCCCGGTTCGATATCCGCGACGGGCGCCCGTTATGCGCGCCTGCCTACACCGCCGTCCCCAAGTTCCCGATCAAGCGCGAACACGACGGCATCTGGACCCGCGACGATCGCTGACCGCGACGTCGCATAGGCAAGCAGCGCAGCGGGCAAGCAGAGGTCCCGCTACCGCCTGTCGGCAGGATTGCAAAGAAGAATGATTTGCATTTAAGATCGCAGCCCTTCAGGCCTTCTTAACAACTGGCCTTCTGCGATCCCATGCGCCCAGCCCTGCCCAGCCCCTGCTCCGCCCCATTCTTCTGCCTGCGCCCAATGGCGCTGCGCCCCGGTGTGTCTGCGAGATCGCTGCGGCGCACTGCGTCGGACTAGCTGGCGCGTCATTTCTTTCGTCATCCCCATCCCGCATCCGCCGAGCCGCCGCCAGGCCGGAGCATCGTTTCCTTCTTCGAGACCTGCCATGACTCCCAGGATTTCCCCGCTCGCGTCGGCCGTACTGTTGACGCTGTCCGCTCCTGCAATCGCCCAGCCCGGCGATGCACCCGCGCCTCCGGGTGCGGTGGATCTGGATGCGATCCGGGTGCAGCAGGAACGCGCGCAGAAGCCGTCCTCCCCCAAGTACACCGAGGCGCTGCGCGACACCCCGCAGACCATCACGGTTGTCACCAAGCAGACCATGGACCAGCAGAACCTGCTGTCCCTGCGCGACGTGCTCAGCACCCTGCCCGGCATCACCTTCGGTGCTGGAGAAGGCGGCGGCGGGTATGGCGACAGTATCAACCTGCGCGGCTTCACCGCCAGCAGCGACATCACCACCGACGGCGTACGCGACAGCGCGCAGTACAGCCGCAGCGACACCTTCAACCTGGAATCGGTGGAACTGATCAATGGCGCCAACTCGGCCATGTCCGGTGCCGGTTCGGTTGGCGGCAACATCAACCTGGTCACCAAGACCGCCGGCCAGGGCGATTTCACCAACGTGCTGATCGGCGGCGGCAGCGACCGTTATGGCCGCCTCACCGTCGACAGCAACTACGATTTCGACAATGGCACCGCGGTGCGTCTGAACGCGATGGGCCACACCCAGGACGTGCCGGGCCGCGATGAGGAATTCCGCCATCGCTGGGGCTTCGCGCCGTCGGTGACGTTCGGCCTGGGCTCGGACACGCGCTTCACACTGAGCTACCTGCACCAGCACGACAACAACCTGCCGCAGTACGGCGTGCCGTTCGCGCTTAGCCCGTTCAACGATGGCCCGCTGCCGGGCGTGGACCCGGAGACCTTCTTCGGCTACCGCAACACCTCGCGTCAGGAGATCGACGTGGACATGCTGACCGGCGTGCTGGACATGGATTTCAGCGACACTTTCAAGCTGCGCAGCCTGGCGCGCCTGCAGCGGGTGGACCAGTTCCTCAACGCCACCGCGCCGCAGGGCACCTGGTGCCTGCCCAACGGCACCGACCCGTACACCGGGCGTGCCTGTGTCGGCCAGCCGCCGGCCACCTGGAACCCGAACAGCGGCCCGCGCGGGTTGGTGCGCGACACCGAGAACTTCATCGCGCACAGCCAGACCGACCTGACCGCGACCCTGCACACCGGCGCCATCGAGCACCGCGTGGTCGCCGGCGTTGCCTTCAGCAAGGAAGACTTCGAACTGGACAGCGGCACGCTGTTCCGTAATGCCGACGGTTCCACCACCGGCATCACCTACCCGCTGCAGTCCTTCGACAATCCGTACAACATCTGGACCGGCCCGCAGAACTATGTGCGCACCGGCCACAGCAAGGGCAGCCTGACCAACCAGGCGGTATACCTGTTCGACACCCTGCAGTTCAACGAGCAGTGGATGCTCAATGTCGGCGGCCGCTACGAGCACAACGAAGGCGACAGCACCACCTATACCGTCAATGCCGCGGGCAATGTCACCGGGGTTGCCGCCGGCTTCCCGGCCGGCAGCAAGGAAGACCTGTTCTCCTACCGTGCCGGCCTGGTGTTCAAGCCGGTCGACACCGCCAGCCTGTATCTGTCCTACGCCAACAGCAAGACGCCCTCCAAGGCCTCGGTCAACGGCTCGTGCACCCCGATCGCCACTGCCACCGCCGGTGCCAACTGCAATGTGGCGCCGGAAACGGCGGTCAATATCGAACTGGGCGGCAAGTGGGACGTACTGGATGAGCGCCTGGCGCTGACCGCAGCGGTGTTCCGCAACGAGCGCGAAAACTACAAGGTCAACAGTGGCGACCCGCTGATTCCCGAGCAGGTCCTGGACGGCAAGGCGCGCGTGGACGGTATCGCACTTGGCGCGGCCGGCTACCTGACCGACCGCTGGTCGATCTTCGCCAACTACACCTTCCTGGACAGCGAGGTGCTGCAGAGCGTCTCCAATCGCACCGAAAGCCTCACCGGCGACCCGGTCGCCGGACGCGAACTGGTGCAGACCCCGCGCAATGCCGGCAACATCTGGACCACCTACACGCTCAACCAGTGGACCTTCGGCTACGGCGTCACCTACCAAGGCGGGTTCTATCCGAACAACGCCTCGGCCGCCGCCTACGTCAAGACCGATGATTACTGGGTGCACCGCGCCATGGTCGGCCTGCGCGTCAACGACTGGCTCAGCCTGCAGTTGAACGTCAACAACCTGTTCGACGAGGAGTACTACACCAGCGTGCGCAACAACCTCACCGTCAATGCAGCCGGCACGGTCACCGCCGGCAGCGGCTGGGCCCTGCCGGGCGAAGGCCGCTCGGCAGTGTTGAACGCCACCTTCAGCTTCTGACCTTGTGAAGCGCCACCCGCCCTGCGCGGGTGGCGTGGAGACCACCGCATGCTGCTGCCCATTCCCGATGTCCTCGACGCCACGCAACTGGGCGCATTGCGTGCGCGGCTGGACGCGGCCGACTGGGCCGATGGCCGCATCACCGCCGGCCATCAATCCGCGCAGGCCAAGGACAATGCACAGCTGCCTGAAGACAGCACCAGCGCGCGCGAGGCCAGCGCGCTGGTGCTGGACGCGCTGTCGCGCAGCAGCACGTTCTTTTCCGCGGTCCTGCCGCGGCGGATCTATCCGCCGTTGTTCAATCGCTACAGCGGCGGGCAATCGTTCGGGTATCACGTGGACAACGCGGTGCGCTACGACCGCAGCCGTGGTGGCGCCGAGCCGGTGCGTACCGATGTTTCCGGCACGCTGTTTCTCAGCGACCCGGACAGCTACGACGGCGGCGAGCTGGTGATCGAAGACACCTACGGCACGCAATCGGTCAAGCTGCCCGCCGGACATCTGGTGATCTACCCCGGCACCAGCCTGCACAAGGTCAACCCGGTCACCCGCGGCACGCGCGTGGCGGCATTCTTCTGGACCCAGAGCATGCTGCGCGATGCGGCGCAGCGCCGGCTCTTGTTCGAACTGGATGTCTCGATTCGGCGGCTGACGCAGGACACGCCGGGGCACCCGTCGCTGATCCAGCTCACCGGCGTGTATCACAACCTGTTGCGGCAGTGGGCCGATGTCTGAGCCCGCGCCGGATCCCGCACTGCTGTGCACGCAGCCCGAGCAGGCCATCGCCTCGCTGCGCGGGGCCGCAGCCGGCCACGACAGCACTGCGCAGTTGCTGCTCGCACAGCTGTATGCCGAAGGACGCGGCGTCCCGGCCGACCCGGCCACGGCGATGCTGTGGTACGAAGTGGCCGCCAATGCCGGGCAGCCGGCGGCCATGAACCAACTCGGCCGTTGCCACGAGCTGGGCTTCGGCACGCCCGTCAACGATGCATTGGCGGCGCTGTGGTACCGCCGCGCCGCCGACCATGGCCTGGACTGGGGCATGTACAACCTGGCGCATCTGCATGCCTCCGGACGCGGAGTGGCACAGGACCAGACGCAGGCCCTGGCGCTGTATCGCCAGGCCGCCGAATGCGGGCATGCCAAGTCGATGAACTTCCTGGCGCGCTACCTCGACCAGGGCCTGGCCTGCACCGCTGACCCGCATGCCGCGCGCGACTGGTATCGCAGGTCTGCCGAGGCCGGCGACTTTCGCGGTCAGGCCAGCTACGCCACCTTGCTGGCCGATACGGGCGCGCTCGATCAAGCCGAGCGGTGGATGCGCCGCGCCATCGCCGGTGGGCATGCCGGCTTCCTGCGCCAGCTCACCGCCCTGCTCGGCAACGCGCCGCAGCCGCGCCTGCGCGCGCTGCTGGACGAGGTGACGGCGCGGCAATCGCAGTTGCAGGCAACCGCCGCTGCGGTCACGGCCTGAGCCCCTCATGTCGCGACCTGCCGCCACCACCGCCAGTGCCCAGCAACGCCGCGGATTCTGGCTGCGCATGCTGCATCAATGGCACTGGATCAGCTCGGCGCTGTGCCTGATCGGCATGCTGCTGTTTACGATCACCGGGCTGACCCTCAATCACGCTGCGCGGATCGAAGCCAGCCCATCCACCGAGCAACGCACGCTCACCCTGCCAGCGGCCTTGTTGAAAACCCTGGGCAGCCGGCAGGACGGCGATGCACCGCTGCCGCCCCGCGTGGCGCAGTGGCTCGGACGCGAGCTCGATGTCAGCATCGGCACACGCAACGGCGAATGGTCCGCAGACGAGGTGTATGTCGCGCTTCCGCGCCCCGGTGGCGATGCCTGGCTGAGCGTGGACCGCAACACCGGTGCGATCGAATACGAGCGCACCTCGCGTGGCTGGGTCGCCTATCTCAACGACCTGCACAAGGGCCGCAACGCCGGGCCGGCGTGGGGCTGGTTCATCGACGTGTTCGCCATCGCCTGCCTGGTGTTCTGCATCACCGGGCTGTTCCTGCTGCATCTGCATGCGCGCCAGCGCCGCATGACCTGGCCGCTGGTCGGCCTGGGCCTGTTGATTCCGCTGCTGCTTGCCCTGCTGTTGATCCACTGACCCCTTCCTCGGAGACGACCATGCGCGCCACCCTGACCATCGCCCTGAGCGGCCTGCTCGCCATGCCGGCGTATGCGGCCACGCTCGATATCACTGTCGAGATTCCCAAGCTCAATGTCGCCGAATACCACCGCCCCTATGTGGCGATCTGGCTCGAAGGCGCGGACCAGAAAGTCGCCGCCAACCTGGCGGTCTGGTATCAATCCAAGGACACCGCCGAAGGCCACGGCACCAAGTGGTTGCCGGATCTGCGTCAGTGGTGGCGCAAGAGTGGCCGCACGCTGGACGTGCCGGTCGATGGCGTCACCGGCCCCACCCGGCCTGCCGGCGCGCATGCGTTGTCGTTCACCGATACCAAGGGCGCGCTGAAGTCGCTGCCGGCCGGCCAGTACACGCTGGTGGTGGAAGCTGCGCGCGAAGTCGGTGGCCGCGAGTTGGTCAAGGTGCCTTTCACCTGGCCGGCCACCTCGGCGCAGTCTGCCAAGGCCAGCGGCAACAGCGAGCTGGGCACGGTGAGCCTGACCGCCAAGCCGTGATGCAGGTGCGCGCCGATGCAGTGCCGCCGTGCACGCATCCATGTGCAAGACCCACGCGCCGCATTGCGCAGACGCATATCCACTTTCATCCCCCACGCATCCACGCAGTGCCGCAGTGCGCTGATCAGACACGTGATCCACCCGCCTTATCGTCCTTCAAGGAGTTGTCATGAAACGTTCGCATGTCCTGATCGCGCTGCTTGCCGCACTTCCCGTCAGTGCGTTCGCGCACAAGGCCTGGCTGCTGCCCTCGCAGACCGTCATTGCCGGCGAAGCGCCGTGGATCACCGTCGATGCCGCGGTCTCCAACGACCTGTTCTATTTCAACCATGTGCCGTTGCGGCTGGACAACCTCAGCATTACCGCACCCGATGGCAGCGCGCTCAAGCCGGAAAACCCGGCCACCGGCAAATACCGCAGCGTGTTCGACCTGCAGCTCACCCAGCCCGGCACCTACAAGCTCGGCATCGTCAATGCCGGCCTGTTCGCCAGCTGGAAGGAAGACGGCAAGCCCAAGCGCTGGCGCGGCAACGAAGCCAGCTTCGCCACCGAAGTACCCAAGAACGCCCAGGACTTGCAGGTATCGCAATCGCTCAACCGCGTGGAAACCTTCGTCACCCGCGGTGCACCGACCACCACCGTCTTCAAGCCCAGCGGCAAGGGCATCGAGCTGGTGCCGGTCACCCATCCCAATGACCTGGTCGCCGGCGAAGCCGCGCAGTTCACCCTGCAACTGGATGGCAAGCCGGCCGCCGGGCTGGAGATCGAGATCGTGCGCGGCGGCACCCGCTACCGCGATGCGCAAAACGAGATCAAGCTCAAGACCGACGCCAAGGGCGGCTTCAGCGTGACCTGGCCGGAGCCTGGCATGTATTGGCTGGAAACCAGCAGCGAAGACAGCAAGACCTCGCTGCCGCAGGCAAAGCAGCGTCGCCTGGGCTATGTGGTGACGCTGGAAGTGCTGCCGCAATAAGAGCAGCCGACAACACCGCCGCGCCGCTATCTTGCGGGCGCGGCCGGTGCGCGGAATCGGTCTGTCCCGCTCGTACATTCCGGTTCCTGCGAGCCGTCCATGCCCACCCGGTCACTGCGCGCTACGTGCCTTAGCCGCAGTAACGGCAGCGCACGCAACGGTTCTGGCGACATGCCAGGCCTCTTGCACGATGGAGCCGTCTCCGCGTTGCTGTCCGCGTGGCGACTGACCACGCTGGCATGGTCGAAAGGTGCGCACGGCCGATGGCGTCGATCGCCGAACCATCAGGACGCTGATGCAATCGGCTGCGCCGCACGTCACCATCATGTTTCCTGCCGCAGTGCCCGCTCACACTCCACGTATGAACTCACTCGCTCCTGCAGACACCACGCTTGCCACCCTGGGCGGCCACAGCATGGGCACCACCTGGAGCGTCAAGCTGGTGGCGCCGCGCAGCCGCGACCTGCATCCGTTGCATGCGCGCATCCAGGCAGCGCTCGACCGCGTGGTCGCACAGATGAGCACCTGGGACGCGACCTCGGACATCAGCCGCTACAACCGTCTAGCGGCCGGCCACTGGCAGGCCTTGCCCGATGAGTTCCACACCGTGCTGCGCACCGCGCTGGACATTGCCCGGGCCAGCGACGGTGCCTTCGACCCCACCGTCGGGCCGATGGTCGAACTGTGGGGCTTCGGTGCAAGCGCGGGCCGGCGACGGGTGCCATCGCCCGAGCAGATCGCGCTGGTGAGCCTGCGCTGCGGCTGGCAGCGCCTGGAACTGGATGGCCCGCGTGTCCTGCAACCGGGCGCGGTGGCGCTGGACCTGTCCGGCATCGCCAAGGGCTATGGCGTGGACTGCGTGCACCACGCCCTGGTACAGGCCGACATCACCAGCGCCTTGATCGATGTCGGCGGCGAACTGTTCGGCTATGGAAACAAGCCCGATGGAAGCGCCTGGCGCGTGCTGGTCGAATCCGCCCCCGATGAAGACGCCGGTGCGGCGCTGCCACCCCGGGTGCTCACCCTGGACGGCGTCGCCGTGGCCACCTCCGGCGACCGCTGGCACCGCTTCGAAAGCGACGGTCTGCGCTACACCCACACCTTCGACCCGCGCACCGGGGCACCGATTCCGCACGCGCCCGCCGCGGTCACCGTCCTCGCCGCCGATGCCATGCAGGCCGACGCCTGGGCCACCGCCATGACCGTGCTCGGGACCAACGCCGGGCTTGCCTACGCGCACAAGGCCGGCCTCGCGGTGCGCTTTCTGACGCGCCACGACGGCAGCCTGCGCGAAGCCATGAGCCCCGCATTCGAGCAGCATCTGGCCGCCTCATGACAGCCGCACGCGCACGGGTCTGGCTGGGGAATGGAGCGTTGCTGATTGCCCTTGCCGCAATCGCTGCATGGCTTGCCAGCCTGCACCAAGGCGCATGGTGGAGTGCGCCGACGCTGCAGCGCTGGCAGTGGGCAGCACTGAGCATGACCGTGTATGCCGCGGTCTGCGCTGCCATTTTTATCCGTAACCGCCAGCGGGCCGGCGTGTCGAACGCAGACAGCAGCGGCATGCTCATCGCCTGGGCCAGCCAGACCGGATTTGCCCGCGAGCTTGCCGAGCGCAGCGCGGCCGCGCTGCAAACAGCCGGCGTCGGCGCGCATGCACTGCCACTGGACGCGGTGGATGCCGATTTACTCGCCCGCGTGCCGCGCCTGCTGTGCATCGTCAGCACCACCGGCGAAGGCGACGCACCGGATCATGCACAGGCGGCCGAGCGCCATTGGCTTGCCGGCAATGCGCAGGACCTGGCTGCCGTGCACTACGCGGTCCTGGCACTGGGCGACCGCCGCTACGCGCAGTTCTGCGCATTCGGCCGTCGCATCGACGCCGGCCTGCAAGCACGCGGCGGCACCCGCCTGTTCGAGCGCATCGACGTCGACAACGCCGACCCGCGCGCCTTGCTGCAATGGCAGCAACGGCTGGCGGAACTCACACCGGCGCTGGCAAGCCAGCCAGCGTGGAGCGTGCCGACCTATGCGATCTGGCAGCTGCGCGAGCGTGTCCATGTCAACCCTGGCAGCGCCGGCGCACCGATCTATCGGCTACGGCTCGTACCCCGCGACGGCGCGCTACCGCCGTGGAGCGCTGGCGACATCGCCGAGATCGCCCCGCAGAACGCGCCAGCGCAGGTGGAGGAGTGGTTGCAGCGGCACCGCTGCGATGGCGCGCAGATAGTCGATGGCCGTGCGTTGCGCGACTGGCTCGCGGGCGCGCAGCTGCCTGCAGATCCAGACGCAAGTGCGGGTGTATGTGCAGATCCAGCTGTATGCATGGAGGCAGACGCGAAATCGGATACAGCGATACCACCTGCTGAGCTGGCGGCAATGGTGCCCAACCTGGTCGCGCTGCCGCATCGCGCGTATTCGCTGGCATCGATCAGCGAAGAAGGATATGCCGAACTGCTGATCCGCCAGCATCTGCATGACGATGGACGGTTGGGGATCGGCAGCGGCTGGCTGTGCGTCCATGCGCGTGTGGGTGCCGCAATTACGCTGCGGTTGCGCAGCAACCCGGGGTTCCATCCACCTGCGCCTGGACACCCGATGCTGCTGATCGGCAATGGCACCGGCATCGCCGGATTGCGCGCACATCTGCGTGCGCGCATTGCCGCCGGCGCACGCGACAACTGGCTGATCTTTGGCGAACGCAATGCCGCACACGATGCGTTGTACGCCAACGAGCTGCAGCAATGGCAACAGCACGGCTGGATTGCGCGCATGGACCTGGCGTATTCGCGCGACCCCGCCTCCCCAATGCGTTACGTGCAGCACGCACTTGCCGCCGCGGCCGAGCCCCTGCGCGAATGGATCGACCGCGGTGCCTGCATCTATCTCTGCGGCAGCCTGCGCGGCATGGCGCCGGAAGTGGACCGCACCCTCGACACCATCCTGGGTGCGGCGACCAGGCAGGAGTTGCTGCAAAGCGGGCGCTACCGGCGCGACGTGTATTGAGCAGACGCAGCCAGATTTCAGGCAGGCGCCCTGATCAAACAGCGGTTTTGCCGGGATCTATCTCGGGGTTGCAACCACGCGCCCTGGATGATTCTTAAGTCGCCTTTCAACACCTGCTACTGCCAATGTCTTGATGCAGACCAAGAGCAGCCCGCAAAGCGACTGCGCGGCGCGCCAGGTGTGCACGGCCGGCATTCGGACTTCTCACCACCATGCCTGCGCGTCGGCTACCGAGCGCCGTCTGCACCCACGACGACGGCGCGCTACGCTTTATTCAGTCGCTCTAACCCGGATCGCCAGCAATTCACCGCCGCCATCCAGCACGTAACGGGTACGCGTCGACGCACTCAACCAGGCAGTATCGCCGGCCGCCAGGGCCGGCAAGCCACTCTCGCGCCCGAAGCTGGCCTGCCCGGCGAGCAGATGAATCGCCCAGGCACTGCCCGGGTCGGCGAAGAACAGCATGGTGCCGACCAACGGCCGATGCAGCAGCTCGGCCTGCAGCACATCGCGCCGCCACATCAGATTGAAATCCTGCGTCGGCCCATCCAGCAGCACCGCGCTTACCGCATCTTCGCCGGCAAATCGCACGCGTTGATAGGGCGGCATTAAATCGACGAAACGCCCAACGCACGCAGGGCTTGCGAGAAGATGCTCAGCGCCGCTCAATAGTCCACCGGCGTCAGCATGTTGGCCGACACTCGCTGCGCCAGTTGCATCCGGACGACCCCTTTTCCCGTCACCTGAACCAGTATCGGTGTCGGTGTCGGTGTCGGTGCTGGAATTGGAGTTGGAGTTGGAGTTGGAGTTGGAGTTGGAGGCGGTGTCGGTGTCGGTGTCGGTGTCGGTGTCAGCATCGACATCAGCGTCGACGCCGGCCCTGACGCTGGTATGGGCATCGACATCTACATTGCCAGCGCCATTGCCGAACTGCAGACGCATGCCATTGCCCCGCAGCAGCACCAGTTCACGATCGATGCCAGGAAATGCGGAGAACGCGGCATCCTGCTCGATCTCGGCGATCGACAGGCGCAATGCCCATTCCTCCGCGTCGCCCAGACGCAGGATCGCGCGCGTCCAGCCCAATTGGTTGCGCCACCGCTCGCGGCGGTAGTCGGTGGCCGGAATCACCCGGCTGCTCAGGTCTGTTAGCTGCATCGGCGCATTGTGCCCGAAGCGCCATACCTAGCGCGGTCTGCCCCGGCTACGTGCACGCTGCCGTTTGCCGTTTGCCGTTTGCCGTTTGCCGTTTGCCGTTTGCCGTTTGCCGTTTGCCGTTTGCACGAGCATTCAACACTGCCATGCCATCAGAATCCACGCGGCTGCAGCAGCATGGAGGCGAAAGCGTCCGCAGCGCATCGACATCTTGCGTGGGCAGATTTCAAGCGCCACTGTCCATGCGCCTTGTCGTGCCTTCCACCACGGCAGCATTGCGCTGGGCCCGGCCCAGATCCGCCCAACGAAAAACGCCCGGCTGCACATCCAAGTGCAACACCGGGCGATTCCACGTCCTTGTCGGCTTCCAGCCATCCCCCAGACATCCTGTCCAGTTAGGTTGCGGCCACGCATCCTCGCGTCGAACCGTATCTCGGATCCCTTCCCCTTAACGCCGTCCCACCGGTTTCACCGCCGCCCCCTTGGCAGCCTTCTTGGCAGGAGCCATCGTGGCTCCTACTTCGATCAGGTCGCGATTCCGTTCGACCGTCTTGAGTCCGATGCCCTTGACCAGTGCCAGTTCCTCGGCACTCTTGAAGGGACCGTTTGCCTGACGGTGCTCGACGATTGCCTCGGCTTTTGATCGCCCGACATTCGTCAGCGCCTTGTCCAATTCCTCAGCAGACGCGGTATTGATATCGACCTTTTCAAGCGCGTACGCATTCGAGGACAACAACAACGCCAGTAGCAGGGACTTCAGGACTACGGTAAATGACTTCATTGCAACGCTCCTTGTGGCTTGGGTGATGGTCCTAGCCAGCATTCCTGCCGGCGGAGCCAGTGTCCCGCGCCACATGCAGCAATCCTATCGCCAACGAACTTTTCACACAGCCGGTGAACTGCGCGCCGCCTTGTAGGGAAATCCCTACCCCATGTCACCGGCGTAGAATGTGCTGCTACGTCACGCATTCGGAGCCTCCATGGACAGCGCCAAGATCGACCAATTCATCAGCGACACCTGGGACCGCGAGATCGTCCCGCAACTGGTCGATTACATCCGTATCCCCAACAAGTCGCCGATGTTCGACGCCGACTGGGTGGCCAATGGCTACATGGAGCAGGCCGTGACCCTGATGGAAACCTGGGCGCGGGCGCAGGCCATCGACGGCATGCAGGTCGAGGTGGTGCGCCTGGAAGGCCGCACGCCGTTGATCTTCATCGAGATCCCGGCTACCGGCGCCGAATCCGGTGACGACACCGTGCTGTTGTACGGGCATCTGGACAAGCAGCCGGAGATGACCGGCTGGGATGCCGACCTCGGCCCCTGGGAGCCGGTGTTGCGCGAGGACAAGTTGTACGGCCGCGGTGGCGCCGACGATGGCTACGCGATCTTCGGTTCGCTGGCCGCGATCCTGGCGCTGCGTACCCAGGGCCTGCCGCATGCGCGTTGCGTGGTGCTGATCGAGGCCTGCGAAGAGTCCGGCAGCTATGATTTGCCGGCCTATGTAGATCATCTGGCCCAGCGCATCGGCAAGCCGTCGCTGGTGGTCTGCCTGGATTCGGGCTGCGGCAACTATGAGCAGCTGTGGTGCACCACCTCGTTGCGCGGCCTGACCGGCGGCAACCTGAGCGTGAAGGTGCTGGAAGAAGGCGTGCATTCCGGCGATGCCTCCGGCGTGGTGCCGTCCAGCTTCCGCCTGCTGCGCCAGCTGCTGTCGCGCATCGAAGACGAAGCCACCGGCCGCATCCTGCTCGACGGCCTGCATGTGGAGGTGCCCGCCGAGCGGCTGACCCAGGCCAAGGCGGCCGCCGCGACGCTGGATACCGCGATCTTCGACAAGTTCCCGATGGTCGATGGGTTGGTACCGATGCACGAGGATCTGACCGAGCTGGTGTTGAACCGGACCTGGCGGCCGGCGCTGTCGATCACCGGGGTGGATGGCATGCCGCCGCTGGCCTCGGCTGGCAACGTGCTGCGCCCGCACACCGCGGTGAAGCTCTCGCTGCGGTTGCCGCCGACGGCGGACGGCAAGGCTTGCGGCGAACTGCTCAAGGCTGCTCTGCTGCGCGACCCACCCAATGGCGCACAGGTGAGCCTGGAGCTGGAAAAGGCCTCGTCCGGGTGGAATGCGCCGGAGATGGCCCCGTGGCTGACAAAGGCCATCGACGACGCCAGTCAGGCGTTCTTCGCCAAACCGGCGATGTACATGGGCGAAGGCGGCTCGATCCCGTTCATGGGCATGCTCGGCGAGAAGTTCCCGGGCGCGCAGTTCATGATCACCGGCGTGCTGGGGCCGCATTCCAATGCGCATGGGCCGAACGAGTTCCTGCACATCCCGATGGGCAAGCGGGTGACGGCCTGCGTCTCGAAGGTGATCGCCGAGCATCACGCCGCCTGCCTGCGCGGGGAAACCAGCGGCTCGCCGGTGGCTGCCGATAGCGGCACCCGGCATGGTGGGCACGGCTGCTGCTGAGTCCCGGGGTTGGGCCTTGCATGCGGTTGGGTGCGAGGGTCATCGATTGAGCTGTGTTGTTCGGGGCTTGGGTGAGAGGTCGTTGGGCTTGGATTGGCTGGCGGCCGTACCCTCACCCCAACCCCTGTCCCGGCGGGAGAGCGGCTTGTGGTCGGTGTTTGGCTGTTTGTCCGATTTGCCGTCGTCTTCCGGGCGGCCATCGCCGTCCTGTCTCGCTGAGTGCAGATAGCGCTTATCGCATTGGCGGTGTGTTCGGTGTCGCCCTGTCTGGAAGGAGTTCAAGTGTCGCCCTGCCGGATGAGGGACTCACTGTCGGCACTCCATTCGTTGCCTCGCGTGCGCCGTTGTTCCGTATGCACGTGGCTGGTGAACAGCCGCCACCGCAGGCTCGGGTAGATCACCGGTATTGGCTGGGCGTCGGCGGCCGGCGCCGCCTCCAGGCAGCCTGCAATGGCTCCCCGCCTTCCTTTGCCCTGCATAGGCAATGTTGCCGTCGTACCGCCCATCTGCTGAATGCTGGAGCCCGGGCGGTCACCGCCGAACCAGTGGTAACGCCGTAAAGGAGGTGGCGCCTTCCCTGCGGCGTCGCTGGTGCCGTGCGGCGCGGACCACAGCTTGCAGCGAGTGCCTTATCAAGGTCGCCAGCATTGGGCGCGCAGCGCGGGTGGTAGGCATCCGAAATGCTAGTCTGCCGATCCCGTTCGCTCTGGTGCTGCGATGAACACATTGTTTGGTAGCGACAGCTGGCTCTACGTCCTGCTCGTCGGATTTGTGGTCGGGTTGCTGGCACGTTTCATCACGCCCGGCACGCAGCGTCTGGGGTGCCTGCTGACCATCGTGCTGGGCATTGCCGGTGCGGTGGTGGCGAGCTGGTTCGGCCGGTACATGGGGTGGTACCGCCCAGGCGAACCCGCCGGATTTCTGGGCGCGCTGCTCGGCGCCATCGCCATCCTTGCGCTGCTGCGGCTGTTCAGCGGCAGCAAGCGCTGAGCGCCGCGTGTCCATCACTTCACTACTCAGCAACGAACCATGACGTCTTCGCCTTCAGAGACCGCGCGCGACGCGCTTCGCCTGCAATGGGCGCGCCACGCGCTCGACGATCCGCATGCCAGCCTGCACCGCGCGTCGGTCGACGCGGGGTTTCGCAGCTATTGGCGCACCCACGGGCGCGGCGCGGATCGCATCCTGATGGATGCGCCGCCGGAGCTGGAAAACGTGGCGCCGTGGCTGCGGATGCAGGCCTTGCTGGATGCGCATGGCGTGCGCGTACCGCAGGTGCTTGCGCAGGATCTGCAGACCGGCTTCCTGCTGCTGGAAGACCTTGGCGTGCCGACGTTGGCACAGGTGCTCACCGAGGCCAATGCCGACGCACTGCTGGACCAGGCAATCGCGCAACTGCTGTTGCTGCAGCGCATTCCGCCGCCCGCCGAGAGCGGCAGCTTCGGCGAGGCCTTGCTGCAACGCGATGCCGGATTGTTCGAGGAATGGTTCCTGGGCCACCACCTGGGCGTGCAGCTGAGTTGCGCGCATGCTGAGCAGTTGCAGCTGGTGCAGCGCCGCCTGATGGACAACGCGCTGGCGCAGCCACGCGTGTTCACCCATCGCGATTTCATGCCGCGCAACCTGATGCCGGTATCCGATGGCCCGGCGGTGCTGGATTTCCAGGACTGCGTAATCGGCCCGATCGCCTACGATCCGATCAGCCTGTTCAAGGACACCTCGGTGAGCTGGCCCATCGCCCGCGTGGACGGCTGGCTGGAGCGTTACCACGCGCGCGCTATTGCGGCCGGATTGCCGGTTCCGCCACTGGCGCAGTTCCTGCGCGATGCGGACTGGATGGGCGTGCAGCGGCACCTGAAGAATCTGGGCATCTTCTCGCGCCTGAGCCATCGCGATGGCAAGCACTGGTATCTGGACAACGTGCCGCGCTTCATCGCCTACCTGGATGAGGTGCTGCCGCGCTACGCCGAGCTGGCACCATTGATCGGCATCCTGGACGAGGTGATCAAGCCCGCCCTGGCCGCGCGGACGTCGCAGGCCACGCCATGAAGGCGCTGATCTTTGCCGCAGGATTCGGCGAGCGCATGCGTCCGCTGACCGAGCGCACACCCAAGCCCTTGCTGTCGGTCGGTGGCACACCGCTGATCGTCTGGCACCTGCACAAACTCGCCGCACTGGGCGTGGCCGAGGTGGTGATCAATACCTCCTGGCTGGCCGAGCAATTTCCGCAGGTGTTGGGAGACGGCAGTGCGTTCGGCCTGCGCCTGACCTATTCCTTCGAAGGCGCCACACCACTGGAGACCGGCGGCGGCATGCTGCATGCGTTGCCGCTGCTGGGCGATGCGCCGTTCCTGCTGGTGAACGGCGATATCTGGAGCGACTTCGATTTTGCGCGCCTGTCCGACGAACCAGCCGGGCTGGCGCAGTTGGTGCTGGTCGACAAGCCTGCCTATGCGGCCCACCCCGACTTTGCCCTGGAGGCCGACGGCAAGGTGCGCGCCGATCTGCCAGCAACCCACACGTACGCCGGTATCGGTATGTACCTGCCGGCACTGCTGGGTGACTGGCAATCGGTGATCGGGCCATTGCCTGAGCAGGCCGGCGCGGCGCCACGGTTCGCTTTGGCGCCGATCCTGCGCGCGCAGATGGCACAGGGTCTGGTCGATGGTCTTTATCACGGCGGCCGCTGGACCGATGTGGGGACGCCACAGCGGCTGGCAGAACTGGACGAGCAGTTGGGAGCTGGCACGCGGTAATCGCAAGCACCTGGCGCTTAGACCTGGCGCGTGAGCTTGGCGCGTGAGCTAAGTGCCTGCGCTTGTATCTCGCCGGTTGGCCCCGCCGCAAGGCACCAACTCCCAAGATGCAAAAAAATCGCTGTTCCCAGCGTTAGATGGGCCGTGTAACCAAGAGCCGCTGATAGAACGTGGCGTTGGGTGGACTGCGCGCCCAGAACCAGAGGACGAATGTCCATTCCGATTCTGATCTCGAGCCGCGCCGGCCTGACGGCCGCGCAGTCGTCCTGTTAGCTGGGTTTTCGCTCGCCAGGACTCGTCGAACCACCCTCGACGTTTTCTTCGCGTGGCGAACCGTATCCGAATCGCGCGAGCAGACCACGAGGCTGGTGCCGGCGTCGGACGTGCCGAGCCCGGGATTCTTGCCGCGGAAAACCAAACGCGTAATGGCTACGGTCTGCTGCCTGGCGGCTAGCACCAGGCATGCACTGCGCGCCACCGAGCAGCAGCGCCGCGTCCAGTGCAACGTCCAGCGGGTCCCGGATCTTGGGCGCCCTATCCCGCTTCCATCAGCACACGCCGCAGAAACGGCACGGTGATGCGGCGCTTGGCCGCAAGCGACTCGCGATCCAGCCGATCCAGCAAGGCCACCAGGCCGGCCAGTTCGCGCTCGCTGTGGGTGAGCAGCCAGTCGATCGCCGCGTCGTCCAGCGCAAGACCGCGTCGCTGCGCCCGATCGCGCAGCACCGCCGCGCGTGCCGCGTCGTCGAGCACCGGTAATCCGATGCGGATGCACTGCGACAGCCGCGACCGCAGGTCGGGGAGCACCAGCGCCACCCCATCGGGCATCTGCCGGGCGGTATAGAGCAAGGTACTGCCGGCCGCACGTGCACGGTTGTGGAAATCGAACAGGGCAACTTCGTCGTCGCGTTGCCCGGCGATGCTGTCTACACCGTCCAGCGCCACCAGGCTGCGCCCTTCCAATGCTTCAAGCGCATCGCGCAGGCGGCCGGCAGCAGCCTGCAGCGGCAGGTACGCCGGCGTGCGCCCGGCCTGTTCGGCCGCCGCGCACATCGCCAGGGCCAGGTGGGTCTTGCCAGTGCCGGCAGGACCGGCCAGGTAGAGCCAATCGCCCACCTGCCCGGAGGCCAGGGCCTGCAACTGGGCGAGCAGGCCCTCGGGCGCGGCGATATAACTGTCGAAGCGCTGGTCGGGCGGCGCGCGCAACGCCAGCGGCAACTGCGGAACGCTCACAACCGATCTGCGTCCTTGGTCGGGTCGATGATGACGCTGCGTTCGGGCGTGGACTGCAGCACGATGCCGGCCCGCTCGCCCGCGTACAGATCGCTTTGGGTGTATTGCTCGTGCGCATAGCGCAGCAATACGTTGGCCACCGCGGCCACCGGCAGCGCCAGCAGCATGCCCAGAAAGCCGAACAACTGGCCGCCGGCCATCACCGCGAAGATCACCGCCACCGGATGCAGGCCAATCTTGTCGCCAACGATGCGCGGGGTGAGCACGTAGCTTTCCAGCAACTGGCCAACGGTGAACACCACGCCCACGCCGATCAGCAGCTTCAGGTCCAGCCCCTGCGCCTGCACGATGGCTGCCAGCAGCGCGAGCACGATGCCGGTGGTGGCGCCCAGGTATGGGATGAAGCTGATGAAGCCGGCGATGATGCCGATCAACAACCCCAGATTGAGCCCGATGATGGACAGGCCGGTGGCATAGATCGCCCCCAGCGCCAGCATCACCAGGAACTGGCCGCGGATGAAGCCGCCGAGCACGTCGTTGGACTCCAGCGCCAGCCGGCTCACGGTGCCGATGTAGGCACGCGGAATGACCGCCGCCACCCGCTCCACCAGCCGGTCCCAGTCGCGCAGGAAGTAAAACGCCAGGATCGGCAGCAGCGCCAGGTTGATCACCCAGGTCACCATCGCAAAGCCCGAGCGCGACACGTAGCCGAAGAAGGTCTTGGCAGCACCGCCGGCCTGCTCCCAGTGGCTGCGGATCCAGTCGATCAGGCGCTCCGGGTCCAGCCACGCCATCAGTTGCACGCCGGTTTTAGCCTCCAGCCAGGGAATGGCGGTGCCGATCGCCCAATTACGCATCTGCGGCAAGGCGTCGATCAGGGTCATGATCTGGCGTTCGATCATCGGTACCAGGATCATCAGCGCCAGCACGAACAGCAGTGTCGCCAGCACGAACACCAGCGCCACCGCCATGTTGCGCGAGCGCCCGGCACGTTCGATGCGATCCACCAGTGGGTCACCCAGCCAGGCCAGCAGCAGCGCCAACACGAACGGGGTCAGGATCGGCGCCAGCAGCGAGACCACCCACAGCACGCCGACGATCACCGCCGCCCATTTGAGGCGACGCAGGAAGATGGCGATTTCGGCTTCGGGAGTCAGGGTCATTTCAGGCGGTACTCGGCGTGCTCGTTGTCGAGGATGATCGGGCCCTCGGTCGGGACCGATACCGAGACCAGGGGACTATTGTCGCCGAGCATACGGTTGAGCCCGGAAATGCCCGTGAGCAATTCCAGGTCCACTTCCATGCGATCGCCATTGGCGCTGACCGGACGGATGCTGCGCACCACCGACACGCCCTGCAGCGCAGCGGCAACCCGCAGGTAATCGTCGGCGCTGTGGATGCCGGTGATCACTGCGCGATAGACGCCCGGCACGCCCGAATCCACCCGCTTGGCGTAGCGCTTGACCAGTGCGTCGGCGGCGCCATCGGCGCCGGCGGCCATCGCGCGGCGCGCATCGCCATCGCTGCTGGTCCAGCTGGACAGCACATTGCCGTTGTCCACGAATACCCAATCGGCGGTCCAGCCGGCCCCGCTGCGGTAGAGCTTGCCGATCAGCTGCATCGGCGGGCTGTACTTGGCCGAGGCGCGCGACACCGCAGCGGTGTCCTTGCGCCAGATCGCACCGGCCAGCGCCTGCTCGGCCGCCGCACCGCCTGGCAGGCCGAGCCGGTAGCCGCGCTCGATGGCGCGGTCGAGCACGCTGCGTGCAGCGTTGGCCTGGGCCACGCCGACCAGGCGCGGGCCGCTGCCATCGTCGATGGCCAGCCACAGCACCGGCTTGGGGCGCGGCAACGGCCACACCGGCAAGCCCAGCGCGGCGATCAGGCCATCTACGTCGGATTGCCGGAACCGTGCAACCAGGGTCGTGCGGAAGGTGGGCGCGCCAGTGCGCGAGGTGCCTTGGTCCTGGCGGTAGTCGTAGTGTTCGACGTAGTTGGGTGCGTTACGCAGCGCCTGCGGCACGCCGGGGCGGCTCATGACGCTGCGATCGCCGGAGACCTTGCCCAGCACGGCACCCAGCGCGCGCGCCAGGGCACCGGGGCGATCGGACTCGCTCTGGCTGTTGACCGGCACTTCGGCATCGTAGGCGCTCTGCGCCTTGGCAACATCGCCTTCGGTACGCAGGTCTGCCTGCGCAAAGGCCGGAACGACAGGCATGGCGACCACGAGGGCGAGAAAGAAAGCGAGACTGCGGCGCATCGACGGTTCCATGGCGTAAGCGTATCCGGGTGAATTGTTGCCCGAATGGGGCGCTAGCGCCAACGTGGCTGTTAAAATCGCCGCCTTTACTGCCGAGCCACCCACGCCCGTGACCAGCCCAACGCCTTCCACTCCCTCGCCCATGACCTACCGTGATGCGGGTGTCGACATCGATGCCGGCAATGCCCTGGTCGAACGCATCAAGCCACTGGTCAAGCGCAGCTTCCGGCCAGAGGTGATGGGCGGCCTGGGCGGTTTCGGGGCCTTGTTCGACCTGTCGGGCAAGTACAAGGAGCCGGTGCTGGTGTCCGGCACCGACGGCGTAGGCACCAAGCTCAAGCTGGCGCAGCAGCTGGGCCGGCACGACACCATCGGTATCGATCTGGTGGGCATGTGCGTCAACGACGTGCTGGTGCAGGGCGCCGAGCCGCTGTTCTTCCTGGATTACTTCGCCACCGGCAAGCTGGACGTGGACACCGCCGCGGCGGTGGTGGGCGGCATCGCGCGTGGCTGCGAACTTTCCGGTTGCGCACTGATCGGTGGCGAAACTGCCGAAATGCCGGACATGTACCCGCCGGGCGAATACGACCTGGCCGGCTTCACCGTGGGTGCGGTGGAAAAATCGCAGCTGCTGGATGGCGCGCAGGTGCGCGCCGGCGACGTGCTGATCGGCATCGCTTCGTCCGGCCCGCATTCCAATGGCTATTCGTTGATCCGCAAGATCTACGCGCGTGCCGGCGCCCCGGCCGAGCATGTGCTGGACGATGGCAGCAAGCTGATCGACGCACTGATGGCGCCGACCGCGCTGTACGTCAAGCCGGTGCTGGCCCTGCTCAAGGCGCACGGTGAGGCGATCCACGCCATGGCCCACATCACTGGCGGCGGGTTGACCGAAAACATCATCCGCGTCGTTCCGGACGGACTGGGCCTGGACATCGACGCCACCGCCTGGACGCTGCCGCCGGTCTTCGCCTGGCTGCAGCGCGAGGGCGCGGTGGCCGATGCCGAAATGTGGCGCACCTTCAATTGCGGCATCGGCTTCGTACTGATTGCCTCGCCCGAGCAGGCCGCCACGCTGGAGCAGGCGCTGGATGCGCAGTCGTTGGCGCACTGGCGCATCGGCCAGGTGGTCAGCGCGCAGGGCGACGAACGCGTGCGGATCGGCTGAGAGAAGACCTGCATGGACGCGTCCCCGATCGCCAACCCTTCCACTACCGCTGCAGCTGCCAGCGCCGAAGATCTGCAGCAGCTCAAGCTGCTGTCGATCTTTCACTACGTACTGGCCGGCATCACCGGGCTGTTTTCGTTGTTTCCGTTGATCCATCTGTTCATGGGCCTTGCCATCGTGACCGGCCATCTGCCCATGGAGAGCACCAGCCCGGACGCGCCGCCAATGGACCCGCGCTGGTTCGGCTGGTTTTTCGTGGTGTTCGCGGCAGCGTTTATCTGCTGCGGCCTGACGCTGGCAGGGTTCATTGCCTACGCCGGCCGTTGCATCGCCCAGCGCAGGCGGCATCTGTTGTGCCTGATCGTAGCCGGCATCTCCTGCACGTTCATGCCGTTCGGCACCGTCGTCGGTGTGTTTACGCTGGTGGTGCTGCTGCGTCCGCAGGTCAAGGCATTGTTCGGCGTCGCCGCACCCGCCGCCTGAGATCGATGTGAGCACACCCGCGTTGCGCCGCCCCAAGCTGGCGGCATTGCTCATCACGGTCGCGGTCTTTTCGGTGAGCTGGATCTCACCGCTGTGGCCGGTGGAACAGGCGCTACACAGTTCGTTGACAGTTCTGGGGCTGATGGCGTTGGTGTGGGCCGACCGTCGCTGGCCGCTGGGCACGGGTGCATTCGTGGCCATCTGCGTGTTCATCGCCATGCACTGCATCGGCGCGCGCTGGCTGTATTCCAACGTGCCCTATGAGCGATGGAGCCTGCAGCTGCTGCACTGGTCGCCCAGCGCCACGTTCGGCTGGACACGCAATCATTTCGATCGGCTGATCCATCTGCTGTTCGGGCTGTGCTTCACGCCAGCCATTGCGCAGCTGGCGATGCAGCGCTGGCCACGCCTGACGTTTCGGCAAGCGTTCGTGCTGACGGTGATGACCATCATGTGCGTCAGCCTGGTCTACGAATGGTTCGAATGGGGCATCGCGCTGCTGCTGTCGCCGCAGGCGGCCGAAGCCTACAACGGCCAGCAGGGCGACATCTGGGACGCGCATACCGACATGTTGCTGGCAACCCTCGGCAGCCTGGCTGTCTACCCCATGGTGAGGATATCGTTCAATGCACGCGACTGAACGGCGTCTGCGCCTGGCCGTGCTGGCCTCCGGGCGCGGCAGCAACCTGCAGGCCATCCTGGATGCGATCGCCAACGGGCGCCTGCATGCCGAGGTGGTCGGGGTGTTTTCCGATCGATCGCAGGCGCCGGCCCTGCACAGGGTCGAGCAGGCGCTGCGCTGGAGTGCCAGCCCGCGCGATTTCGCCGACCGCGCTGCCTTCGATGCCACGCTGGGCGATGCCATCGCCGCCGCGCAGCCGGACTGGGTGATCTGCGCCGGCTACATGCGCATCCTGGGCGAGCCGCTGGTGCGCCGTTTTGCCGGGCGCATGCTCAACATCCACCCGTCGCTGCTGCCCAAATACCGCGGACTGCACACCCACGCGCGCGCACTGGAGGCCGGCGACACCGAACACGGTGCCAGCGTGCACCTGGTGGTGCCGGAGCTGGATGCCGGCAGCGTGATCGCGCAGGCCCGCGTGCCGGTCCTGCCCGGCGACAGCGCCGAGCAGCTGGCCGCACGCGTGCTGGCGCGCGAACACCCGCTCCTGTTGGCCACCCTGGAACTGCTTGCCGCAGGCCGCATGCAGATCCACGGCGACGCGGTCCACCTCGACGGTCAGTGCCTGTTTACGCCTCTACGACTAGAGTCCGCTGACACCGCATTGACCTGAATGCGGATACGCCTTCCTCATCCTGTCTCGGACATCCTTGCGGCCCCGTGCCTCCTATCAGCGCATGAACGTCATTCCAATCGCCACCGCGCTGTTGACCACCGCCCTGCTCGCCCCGGCCGATAACGGCCGCGCGCAGCAGCTTCCCGCTGCGCCTGCGCCGACCCCTGCACCAGCGCCGACGGCGCCTGCAGCGGCTGCCGCGCCCCAGGCAGCACCGATGTCTGCCGCCACCCTGCCCGCCAGCACCTGGACCCCACCGCCCTTGGAGCCGTTCGTGGCGACCTACCAGGCGTTCTACCGTGGCAAGGAAGCGGGCGATGCCACCATGCAGGTCAGCCATGGCGACGGCAGCCAGTGGCGCATCGACATGTCGGTGCGTGGCCGCAAGGGCTTCGCCAGCATGCTGGGGCTGAACCTGGAACAGAGCACGGTGTTCCGCGTCGACGGCGGCACCTACGTGCCGTTGAGCCAGAGCACGGTGCGCAAGGCGGTGTTCTTCGGCAAGAAGGTCACCGGCGTGTACAACTGGCAGGCCGGCACTGCGCAGTGGGACGGCGATCTGAAGAAGGAACGCCAGCAACCGATCCCGTTGCAGCCTGGCGACCAGAGCGCGCTGTCCCTGAACCTGTCGCTGATGCGCGATGCGCAACCCGGCCGCAACCTGAGCTATCGCTACGTCGACGTGGGCAAGGTGCGCAAGTACGACTACCGCGCCGCCGACACTACCGAAGTGGTGCAGGTCGGCGACCTGAGTTACGACGCGTTGCGCGTGTACCGCGTCAACAGCGGCGACAACGAAACCATCCTGTGGATCGCCAACGGGGTTCCGACCCCGGTGCGCATCCTGCAACGTGACAAAAACGAGGATCAGGTCGATCTGCGCCTGGTCGAATACCAAGGAACCTGACCATGAACATCCTCCCCCGTACCAGCGCTCTGATCGCCGCCGCTGCACTGGCCGTGGCCAGCCTGCCGGCGTTTGCCGTCCAGCCATTCCAGGCCGACTACTCCGCCAATTACATGGGCATGCAGGCCAACGGCACCATGACCCTGGCGTCCGCCGGCGCCAACCAGTGGCGCTATACGCTGACCATCCAGAACCAGCTGGCCAACCTCACCCAGAGCACGGTGTTCGAGGAAGTCGGCGGCCAGCTGCGTCCGGTCAGCAGCAACGATACCTCCTCGATGATGGTCAAGCGCCGCAATGTCACCGCCAACTACGACTGGAAGACCAGTCAGGCGACCTGGAGTGGCGATATCAAGCCGGACCGTCGCGGCCCGGTCAAGTTGCAGCCCGGCGACATGGACGCACTGCTGATCAACCTGGCGATCACCCGCGACCTGGCCGCCGGCAAACCGCTCAACTACCGCATGGTGGACGAAGGCCGCATCAAGCCGATGAGCTACAAGGTGGTCGGCAAGGAAACCATCACCGTCAACGGCAAGCAGGAGCAGGCCACCAAGGTCTCGCGCGTGGATGGCGACAAGGAATTGATCGCCTGGGTGGTCAAGGACCTGCCGGTGCCCGCGCGCCTGCTGCAGAAGGAAAAAGGCCAGGACGCGCTGGATCTGACCATCAAGGGCCTGCGCTAAGCTCGCCAACCTTCGACCAGAGGCTTGATTGCCACCATAGTTCCGGTCGTAAAGTTATTGAGTGCAGTTCGCAAGTCGTTTAGTGCCGTCAAACGCTTGCTGCGTCGAGGGCGCGATGCCCTCACCGCTCGCGGGACACGCCGTGAATCCGTCCGTGGAGGCTCGGTGGCGGCCTCCATGCCGCCACACGGTCCCGCAATCGGTGAGGACACCGCGCCAGTCGAGTTAATCGGTCGCTTTATTAAAGGCCTGCGTGTTGCTCGGTGTGGGCTGGCAAGCTGACATGACACGCCATTATCCGCACAACCCATCTCACGCACTGCTTGCATCGTGCGTACCGACCATTTCGACGGGTCCTTGCCCGTTCACCGTCGCGAGACCTTACGCGGCATGGATGCCGCGTAAGGTCTAACAAGAACGTACTTGCGGCGTGTCCCGCGATGGTGGGCGGGCAAGGGCCTTGCAGCACAGCCGCAGATCAGCCGCTCTACGACTGATCCATCCGCACCGACCGATCACGCCTCAGGGCTTGGCCGCCGCCTTGTCATCGCCACTGCTGAACACCGTGCGGCAGTCCACGCGGATCTGCTCGTCGTTCTTGCGCCAATAGAACAGGTCGCAATGGCGCTTGCCCTCGACGGTCTTCTTGACCGCCACCGCGTAGAAGGACTGCGCGATCTCGTCGCGGCTGGCGGTACCGTCGCCGTTCCAGTCCATGTCCTTGAACTCGACGCCCTGGGTGATGGCCATGCCCACGCTCCAGGCGTAGGCCAGCCACGCCAGGATCAGCACGATCACGCCCAGCAGGATCTTGCGCCGGGTGGTGAAGCGTCCGCGCAGGATCATGCGGTGCGCCGGATGGTCGCGCCCAGCGCCCCCAGCTTCTCCTCGATGTTTTCGTACCCACGGTCCAGGTGGTAGATGCGATCGATGGTGGTGTCGCCGTCGGCGACCAGCCCGGCCAGGATCAACGAGGCCGAGGCGCGCAAGTCGGTGGCCATCACCGGCGCGCCGCTGAGCCGCTCGGCACCGCGCACGATGGCGGTATGGCCTTCGACCTGGATGTCAGCGCCCAGGCGCAGCAGTTCGTTGACGTGCATGAAGCGGTTCTCGAAGATCGTTTCGTTGATCACGCCTACGCCATCGGCCACACAGTTCAGCGCCATGAATTGCGCCTGCATGTCGGTGGGAAACGCCGGGTACGGTGCGGTGGTCAGGTTGACCGCACGCGGGCGCTTGCCCTGCATGTCCAGGGTGACGCTATCGCTGGTGGTGGTAATGGTCGCGCCGGCTTCGGTGAGCTTGTCCAGCACCGCATCCAGGGTGTCCGGGCGCGCGCGGCGCACGGTGACGCTGCCGCCGGTCATGGCCGCAGCGACCAGGAAGGTGCCGGTTTCGATGCGATCCGGCAGCACCGCATGGTGCCCGCCGCCCAGACGCTCAACGCCCTGCACCACGATGCGTGGCGTGCCGGCGCCTTCGATCTGCGCACCGAGCGCGATCAGGCAGTCGGCCAGGTCGGTGACTTCCGGTTCCATCGCCGCGTTTTCCAGCACCGTGGTGCCTTCGGCGAGCACGGCGGCCATCAGCACGTTTTCGGTGCCGGTGACGCTGACCATGTCGAACACGTAACGGCCGCCCTTCAGGCGCCCGTTGCTGGTGGCCTTGATGTAGCCGTTTTCCACGCTGATCTCGGCACCCAGCGCCTGCAGGCCCTTGATGTGCTGGTCGACCGGGCGCGAGCCGATCGCGCAGCCGCCGGGCAGCGACACTTCGGCGGTGCCGTAGCGCGCCAGCAACGGGCCCAGCACCAGGATCGAGGCGCGCATCGTCTTGACCAACTCATACGGCGCGACCTGGTGGGTGACCGAGCGCGGGTCGACCAGGATCGAGCGGCCCTTGGCCAGGGTGCCTTCGTCGATGGTGACCTCGGCGCCCAGTTCGCTGAGCAGTTTCACCGTGGTGATCACGTCGTGCAGGTGCGGCACGTTGCTGATTTCCACCGGCGCATCGGCCAGCAGGGTGGCACACAGGATCGGCAGCACTGCATTCTTGGCGCCGGAAATATTGACTTCGCCATGCAGCGCTTGGCCGCCGGTCACTACGATTTTTGCCATGGGAATCTGAGAA
This sequence comes from Xanthomonas floridensis, assembly GCF_001642575.1. GTDB lineage: Bacteria > Pseudomonadota > Gammaproteobacteria > Xanthomonadales > Xanthomonadaceae > Xanthomonas > Xanthomonas floridensis. The sequence continues at coordinate 117,029 of NZ_LXNG01000001.1, forward strand.
ATCCGAAAGTAGAAGGATGTCGGGGGAATGAAGTGAGGGACGTATCGACCGTGGTGCACCGCGCGCGATGGAACCGGGGAATCGAGCGCCGCCAGGCAAGGTCCGGGACGCGCGGGATACCGTCACTGCGTGAGCGTGAACGACACCAGCAGAGGCGATGCAGGTGCCTACCGCTTACCGCCCCTGCCCCGCACACCGCTTTCGGCCCGGCCCGCCTGATGGCGAGCGCGGCGGCTGCGCTCAGCCTTCCTCGGGCGTCAGGGTCTTCAGCTGCAGCGCGTGGATCGCCCCGCCCATCAGATCGCCCAGGGTGGCGTACACCATGCGGTGCCGCGCCAGCGGGGCCTTGCCGGCAAAGGCCGGGCTGACCACGGTGGCCTCGAAGTGCACGCCGTCGTCGCCGTGCACGTCGACGCGGGCTTCGGGCAAGCCGGATTCGATGAGTTTACGGATGGTTTCGGCGTCCAAAGGGCGTTTCCTCATAAAATGAGCGCACATTCTACTCTTCACCCGAGTTCCCGCATGGCTGTCTCGCACCTGCCTTCTGCCACCGTCAGCGACGCCAGCCTGGTCGCCAGCGGCCAGCGCGTGCTCCAGATCGAGCAGGATGCGCTGGCCAGCGTGGGCGCGCGCATCGGCAGCGACTTCGCCGCGGCCTGCCGGCTGGTGCTGGCCTCGCGCGGGCGGGTCGTCGCCACCGGCATGGGCAAGTCCGGCCACATCGCGCGTAAGATCGCCGCCACCCTGGCCTCCACCGGCACCCCGGCCTTCTTCGTGCACCCCGGCGAGGCCGGCCATGGCGACCTGGGCATGATCACCGAGGCCGACATCGTGCTGGCGCTGTCGTATTCGGGCGAATCGGACGAGGTGCGCATGCTGCTGCCGGTGCTCAAGCGCCAGGGTAATCCGATCATCGCCATGACCGGGCGCGCAAGTTCCACCCTGGCCCAGGCCGCCGACGTGCACCTGGACGTCAGCGTCTCCGCCGAAGCCTGCCCGTTGCACCTGGCACCGACCTCCAGCACCACCGCCTCGCTGGCGATGGGCGATGCGCTGGCGGTGGCGCTGCTGGACGCGCGCGGCTTCACCGCCGATGACTTCGCCCGCTCGCACCCGGCCGGCAGCCTGGGCCGGCGCCTGCTGCTGCACATTACCGACGTGATGCACGCCGGCGACGACCTGCCTCGGGTACACAGAGACGCCAGCCTCAGCGAAGCGCTGATGGAAATGAGCCGCAAGCGGCTGGGCATGACCGCGGTGGTGGACGATGACGGCCGCCTGATCGGCCTGTTCACCGACGGCGACCTGCGCCGCGCGCTGGACAGCGACATCGATGTGCGCAGCGCCGGCATCGCCGAGGTGATGACGCGCAACCCGCGCACCATCGGCGCCGATCAACTTGCCGCCGAGGCCGCGCGGCTGATGGAGGACTACAAGATCAACGGTTTGATCGTGGTGGACGCGCAGCAGCGCGCGGTCGGCGCATTGAACATTCACGACCTGTTGCGCGCCAAGGTGGTTTAACAGGTTCAGTTTTCAACCGCCGGACCCCGTTCTCACCGATTCGTGCCGATGCCCTACTCTCCCCTGCAGCACCTTCCCGCCGACCTGATCGAGCGCGCCGCGCGCATCCGCCTGGCCTGCTTCGACGTCGACGGCACCCTGACCGACGGCAGTCTGTACTACGACCATGCCGGCAACGAGAGCAAGGCGTTCAACGTGCTCGACGGCCAGGGCCTCAAGCAGCTCGAACACGCCGGCATCCATGTCGCGCTGATCACTGCCCGCGCCAGCCTGTCGGCGGAAAAACGCGGACAGGACCTGGGCCTGCATGTGCAGATCGGGGTCAAGAACAAGCGCCTGGCGGTCCTGGCGCTGTGCCAGGAACACGGTCTGTCGCTGGACCAGGTGTTGTTCATGGGCGATGACCTGCCGGACCTGCCGGCCCTGCTGGCGGTCGGCCTGCCGGTGGCCCCGGCCAATGCACACCCATGGATTGCCGAACGTGTGCAATGGCATACCCGCGCACGCGGTGGCGAAGGCGCGGCCCGCGAGGTCTGCGACACGGTGCTGGCCGCGCAAGGCCAGGTCGAACGCATCATCGAAGGATTTTCGGCATGAGCTGGAACTGGCGGACCACGCTGGGCGTGGTGCTGTTCGTGGCCGCGGTCGTGTCCGGCTGGTCGGCGTGGCAGCAGCGCGCGCGTCCGGTCGAGACGGCAGTGGACGATTCCAAGGCCGACTACGTGCTGCGCGACTTCGAGCTGATCGCACTGGACAAGCAGACCGGCAAGGAATCGATGACGCTGCGCGCGCCGGAAATGCACCGTAACCGCGCCGATCAGACCTCGGACATCACCACGCCGGTGTTCCTGCTGCCCGACAACGCCAACCAGCCGTGGACGCTGCGCGCCAAGACCGGCTGGGTCAGCCCCAAGGGCGACGAGCTGCGGCTGCGTGGCGATGTCCAAGGCGACAGCCCCACCACCGGGCCAACCCCGCCCACCACCTTCCGTACCCAGAGCCTGGACGTGTTCCCGCAGCAGAATCTCGCCAAGACCGCTGCGCCGGTGACCATGACCCGGCCGGGTATCATGCAGAGCGGGGTCGGCTTCGAGGCTGACCTCAAATCACGCCAGTACAAGCTCCTTTCCCAGGTCAAGACCCGCTATGAACCGAATGCTGCCCGCTAAACTGGCGTTTGCCGCGCTGCTGTTGCCTGCCATGGCGATGGCAAAAACCAGCGACCGCAATCAGCCGATGGCGATCGATTCCAATGCCAATGATTGCAACATGCTCGACGACAGCGGCAAGTGCCGCTTCAGCGGCAATGTGGTGATCACCCAGGGCACGCTGGAAATCCACGCCGACACCGCCGATATCTTCCAGAAGAACGGCCAGACCGACCGCGTGGTGCTGACCGGCAAGCAGGCCACGCTCAAGCAGCAGATGGACGACGGCGCGATGATGAACGGCCAGGCCGACAATATCGAATACAAGGTCGCCGACGAGATCATCATCCTGACCGGCAACTACAAGGTCGACTCGCCCAAGGGCACCAACGCCGGCCAGCGCATGGTCTACAACACCAAGACCGGCAACATGCAAAGCGGTGGCGACGGCAGCCGCGTGCGCACCATCATCCAGCCCAAGAACGCAGCCCCTGCCGCGGCAACGCCGGCGCCGGCGCCGGCCGCCAAGCCTGCAGCCAAGCCGGCCACCAAGCCGCAGGGGAACAAGTAATGCTGGTCGCCACCGGTTTGCGCAAGAAGTACAAGCAGCGCGAAGTGGTCAAGGAATTCGGCCTGACCCTGGAGGCCGGCGAAGTAGTCGGCCTGCTCGGCCCCAACGGTGCCGGCAAGACGACGTGCTTCTATATGATCGTCGGTCTGGTCGAAGCCGATGCCGGGCGCATCGAGCTGGACGGCCGCGACCTGACCGCCGAGCCGATGTATGCCCGCGCCAAGCTCGGCGTGGGGTATCTGCCGCAGGAGCCGTCGATCTTCCGCAAGCTCACGGTGGCCGACAACATCCGGCTGGTGCTGGAGCTGCGTGAGGAACTGGACACTGCCGGCCGCGAGAAGGAACTGGTCTCGCTGCTGGAAGAACTGCAGATCACCCACGTGGCCGACCAGCTCGGCGCCAGCCTCTCCGGCGGCGAACGGCGCCGCTGCGAGATCGCGCGCGCGCTGGCGGCCAAGCCGCGCATGATGCTGCTGGACGAACCCTTCGCTGGCGTGGACCCGATTTCGGTCGGCGAAATCCAGCGCATCATCATTCACCTCAAGGAACGCGGCATCGGCGTGCTCATCACCGATCACAACGTGCGCGAGACCTTGGGAATCTGCGACCGCGCGTATATCCTCGCCGAGGGGGGCGTGCTGGCGCAGGGGGCACCGGACACGCTGCTAGCCAATCCCGACGTCCGTCGCGTGTATCTGGGGGAAACTTTCCGCCTTTGAGCGCGTCGCCGCGCCATCGCTTCTTCCAGTCAGTGCCCGCATGAAAGCCCGGCTTCAGACATCGCTAGGACAGCAGCTGGTCATGACGCCGCAATTGCGTCAGGCGATCAAGCTATTGCAGATGTCCACCACCGAGCTGGAACTGGAGATCGCCGAGGCGGTGGAAACCAACCCGCTGCTGGAATGGGCCGACGAAGCCGCGCATGCGGCAAGCGAGCCCCCGGCCGCGGCATCGTCTTCCAGCCAGGACACTCCGCGCGAGGACCCCGCACCGGCAGAACGCGATGACGACTGGGCGCAGGACGAGCTGCAATGGACTGGCACCGGTAGCGGCGGCAGCTTCGATGACGACGAGTCCGGCGATGCTGCCGAGCGCGTGGCCGAATCCGAAACCCTCGCCGACCATCTGCTGTGGCAGTTGCACCTGTCGCCGTTGTCGCCACGCGATCGCCAGATCGGCGCGACCCTGATCGACGCGCTGGACGAAGACGGGTATCTGCGCGAGCCGCTCTCGGCGATTCTCGAAACGCTGGCGCTGGGCGCAGCCGTGGACGAGGCCGAAGTCCTGACCGTGCTGCACCAGATCCAGCGCTTCGACCCGGTCGGCGTGGGTGCACGCACGCTGGGCGAGTGCCTGGCGCTGCAGCTGGCAGTGCTCGACCCGGCCACGCCAGGCCGTGAGCTGGCGCTGCAGATCGTGGCCGGCCCGCTGGAACGGCTGCCGCGCAGCGGCGTGGCCGGGCTGGCGCATGAACTCAAGCGCTCGGCCGCGGATGTGGACCAGGCCGTGCAGCTGGTACGCTCGCTGGACCCGCGCCCCGGCAAGCAGATCGGCGAGCTGTCGCAGGACACCTACGTGGTGCCCGATTGCGTGATCTGGCGCCAGCGTGGCATCTGGCGCGCATCGCTGGCCGGCCGCGCGCAGCCCAAGGTCACCATCCACCGCGGCTACGAAAACCTGATCCGCAGCTGCGGTGAATCGGACGCAGGCTATCTGCGCGGTCAGTTGCAGGAGGCACGCTGGCTGCTCAAGAGCCTGGAGGCGCGCGGCGAGACCCTGCTGCGGGTGGTGCGCTGCCTGCTGCAGCACCAGGCCGGGTTCCTGGAATTCGGTGCGCAGGCGCTGCGGCCGCTGACCCTGCGCGAGATCGCCGGCGAGCTCGGCCTGCACGAATCGACCATTTCCCGCGCGATCGCCCGCAAGTACGTGCGTACCCCGCGCGGCACCATCCCGTTGCGCTCGTTCTTTGCCTCCGGCATCGACACCGACAGCGGCGGAGAGGCGTCCAGCACCGCGATCCAGGACATGATCCGGCGCCTGATCGAAGCAGAGAACCCGCGCAAACCGTTGTCGGACGCCAAGTTGGCGGATCTGCTGAAAACCTCCGGCGTACCAGTGGCGCGGCGCACCGTTGCGAAGTATCGTGAGGCCATGAACATTTCCGCCTCCCACGAACGCGTGCGCATCGCCTGACGTTGCAACCACCGCAACGCCGGCCTGTGCCGGGTTTGACGGATCACCGGAACGGTTCATTGGCCCACCGACCAATGGAGGTATCCGATGCGCATCGAGACGTATGGCCACCAGCTTGAAGTGACCCCCGCCCTGCGGGACTACGTGGCAAGCAAGCTGCAGCGACTGCAGCGCCATTTCGACCAGCACTGTGAAGTCCGAACGCAGCTGGCCGTTCGCAAGCCGGACCACCATGTAGTCGCCACCGTCAACCTTCCCGGTCGCACGCTGCACGCCGACGCCAGCGGCTCCACCATGTACGCCGCCATCGACCTGCTGGTCGACAAGCTCGACCGTTTGGTCCTGAAGCACAAAGAAAAGAAATGTAACCACCATGCACGCGAGGTGCGCGACAATCCCGCATGACGCTTCCCGCTTGATGCCCTCATGCCCTTAACCGATCTGATGGCGGCCGTGCGCACCGTAGTGTCGCCGGCCGCCGATCGCGACACTGTCCTGCACACCGCCGCCGCCCTGCTGTCCTGCCGCCAGGCCGGCGCCGACGAGCTCTACACCAACCTGTGCGAGCGCGAGGCCCTGGGCAGCACCGCCATCGGCCACGGCATCGCCATCCCGCACGGACGCTGCCCCAACCTGACCGAGCCCCGTGGCGCCCTGCTGCGGCTGGAGTGCCCGGTGGCCTTTGGCGGCGAGGAGCCGGTGGACCTGGTGTTCGCCATGGCGGTGCCGGCGCACTACACCCACCAACACCTGATGCTGTTGTCGGAACTGGCCGAGCGCTTCTCCGACGCCCAGTTCCGTCAGCAACTGCGCGCCGCGCCGGATGCCGAGGCGCTGATGGCCCTGCTCACCGATGCCCCGCCGCCACAGGCCAGCGCAGCATGAATACCGCCATCACCGCACGCGAGCTGTTCGACCAGCAGCGCGACAAGCTGGCGCTGCGCTGGGTCGCCGGACAGAAGGGCGAGCACCGCGAGATCCAGGCCGGCAGCAACAACGCCCGCCGCCCCTCGCTGGCCGGCTACCTCAATGTGATCTATCCCAACAAGGTGCAGATCCTGGGCACCGAAGAGTTGGCCTGGCTGGATTCACTGGATGCGCGCCAACGTTGGGAAACCATCGAAAAGATCATCCAGGTGCAGCCGCTGGCGCTGGCGATCAGCAAGAACCAGTCCTGCCCGGAAGACCTGCGCGCGGCCGCCGACGAATCCAATACCCCGCTGTGGATCTCGCCAAAGCGCGGCCACGAACTGCTCAACCATCTCTCCTACCATCTGGCGCGCACGCTGGCGCCGCGGGTCACCCTGCATGGGGTGTTCATGGAGATCTATTCGATCGGCGTGCTGATCACCGGCGAAGCCGGCTCGGGCAAGAGCGAGCTGGCGCTGGAGTTGCTCAGCCGCGGCCACCGCCTGGTGGCCGACGATGCGCCGGAATTCACCCAGATCGCCCCCGACGTGCTCGACGGCACCTGCCCCGAGCTGCTGCAGGACCTGCTGGAAGTGCGCGGCCTGGGCGTGCTGAACGTGCGCGACATGTTCGGCGACACCGCGGTGAAGAAGAACAAGTACCTGCGCCTGATCGTGCACCTGACCCGGCCGATGACCGAGCCCACGCCCTCCGGCTACGAGCGCCTGACCGGCGATTCCGGCAGCCGCCACGTGCTGGACCTGGACGTGCCGCTGATCACCCTGCCGGTGATGCCCGGCCGCAACCTTGCAGTGCTGACCGAGGCCGCCACGCGGCTGCATATCCTGCGCACCAAGGGCATCGACCCGGCGGCGATGTTCATCGCCCGCCACAGCAACCTGCTGGAGCGACGCACGCCATGAGTACCGCGCCCTCCACGCTGATGATCGTGAGCGGGCTGTCCGGCTCGGGCAAATCGGTCGCGCTGAAGACCTTCGAAGACCTGGACTACTACTGCTCGGACAACCTGCCGGTCGAACTGCTGCCGGATTTCGTCAAGAGCCGCCTGCGCGGCAACCCGATCGGCGACCAGCGGCTGGCGGTGGGCATCGACGTGCGCAGCCGCAGCGATCTGACCCAGCTGGCGCAATGGCGCCAGGCGGCACAGGAATACGGCATCGAGGCGCGGCTGCTGTTCTTCGAAGCCAGCGATGAAGCGCTGATCAAGCGCTACGCCGACACCCGTCGCCGTCATCCGCTGAGCCATCTCGGCCTGGCACTGCCGGAGGCGATCACCCGCGAGCGTCAGTTGACCGAGCCGCTGCGCATGCAGGCCGATGCCATCATCGACACCAGCACGCTCAACGTGCATCAGTTGCGCCGCCGCGTGGTCACCGAATTCGCGCTCGGCTCCAACGACCGGCTGTCGCTGCTGTTCGAATCGTTCGCCTACAAGCGCGGCGTTCCGGCCGAAGCCGACTTCGTGTTCGATGCGCGCGTGCTGCCCAACCCCCACTGGGATCCGGAGCTGCGCCCGCTCACCGGCCGCGATGCCGGCGTGCGCGACTATCTGGACCACCAGGCGGACGTGCAGCGCTATAGCGCGCAGATCGTGGACCTGCTCGATACCTGGCTGCCGCGGCTGCGCAACGACACCCGCAGCTACGTGACGATTGCGTTTGGCTGCACCGGCGGCAAGCACCGCTCAGTCTACATGGCCGAGCGCATGGCGCGGCATGCGCGCGAGCAGGGCTGGCCGGAAGTGGCGACGTTTCATCGCGAGCAGGACTGAGGGGCTGGGAATCGGGAATCGGGAATTGGGAATCGTCAAAGCGGTATCCGGGGGTCTGTGGCTGCATGCATCCGTGGAGAAGTTGCGGATGCACGATCCTTTTTGAATCTGGCGGTTTGTGGATGGCTTGGGTTGGGGGTGCTGTGGAGAGTCGCTGCGCTGCATTCGGTGCTGCTGGAGTCCTGATGTGCCTGAAACCTTCCTCTGTGTTTTCGCGCAGGTGCTCGCGACGCGTTGAAAGCGTGCCTGGCATCGGTCATGCGTCGCCCTGCTCCGCTTCCCCTGTCGCAGGTACTGCAGCGCTCGCTTGCGAGCTGGTCTGCATTGGCAATGCTGCCCGCATCACGAATCAGTGTGCTCCAGGCTGAAAAACGCGATCGCTGCGCGGGGCCACACCGGTCGCTGCGATGGAGCTAAACGGCTATTCAGTTCGCAACGCATCGGTGCGGGCAAACGCTATCGCGCGGTCATGCCGACCTGTTAACGTTTCGGCATGGCCTGTGGCATTCTCCTCATTACTCATCCCGGCATCGGCGCAGCGTTGTTGAACGTGGCGACGGGGCTGTTGCGGCATTTGCCGCTGAAGACCGAAGCGTTCGACGTACCGTTCGATGCAGACCTGGACGCATTGCTGCCCCAGGCCTCGTCGGCGATGCGACGGGTCGACAGCGGTGACGGCGTGCTGGTCATGACCGACCTGTATGGCGCCAGCCCCAGCAATCTCGCCAGCCGGTTGGCAAAGCTCGGCACGCCGGTTCGTCGCGTGTCCGCACTGAGCCTGCCGATGCTGCTGCGGGTGATGAATTACCCCGAACAAGGTTTGCAGGAGCTGCCCGCCACTGCGGCGGCAGGCACCCGCAACGGAGCGATCATCGACGATGCTTGAACGCGAACTCATTGTGTCCAACCGACTCGGACTGCATGCGCGGGCAACCGCCAAGCTGGTGCAGACGCTGTCGTCCTTCCGCAGCAATGCCACGCTGGCGGCCAAGGGCCGCGAAGTCAACGCCAAGAGCATCATGGGCGTGATGCTGCTGGCCGCTGGCCAGGGCACCAGCGTGGTGGTGCGGCTGGATGGCGAAGACGAGGCGCAGGCCCTGCAGGCGCTGGTGGAGTTGTTCGAGCGTCGTTTCGACGAGGACAGCTGAGCATGCGTGGCGTCGGTGCCGTAGCGTCCGACACGGCGCGGCTGCGCCAGGGGCACGCATGAGTCTGCGCCTGCGCGGACACGGCGCTGCACGCGGCAATGCACTCGGGCGCGCGCGCGTACGCCAGAGCCACACACTGGAAGTGGCCGAGCAACGCGTGCCGGCCAGCCAGGTGGAGACCCAGTTGCAGCGCCTGCACACCGCCATCGATGCGGCACGCGGCGAAATGCAGCAGTTGCGCGACCGCCTGCATGGCGCGCTGGCACGCGAGGTTGGTGAATTCCTCGAACTGCATGCGCTGCTGCTGGACGACCCGGAACTGCTGCAGGGGCTGGATGAGCTGATCCGCACCCATCGCTACAGCGCCGACTATGCCCTGCGCGTGCAGCGCGACCGGCTGGCGGCGGTGTTCGACGGCATGGAGGACGCCTACCTCAAGAGCCGCATGGACGACCTGGATCACGTGATCGGGCGCATCCATGCGTTTCTGCACAAGCGTGCGCCCGACCTCAAGGGTGTGGCCGGGGAGATCCTGGTCTGCGACAACGTGGCGCCGTCCGAGCTGGCGCAGCTGCAGGCGCAAGGCGTGGTCGGCATCGTCACCACGGCCGGCAGTGCGCTGTCGCATAGCGCAATCCTGGCGCGCAGTCTGCACCTGCCGCTGGTGGTGGGCGTCAGCGATGCGGTACAGAAGATCGACGATGGCGATGTGCTGATCGTCGATGCCGGCTCCGGCCAGGTGATCGTCGATCCCACGCCCGACCACCTGCGCGACTACCGCGAGCGCCTGCGCGCGCTGGCCAAGGAACAACGCGAGCTGGGGCGGTTGCGCTCCAAGCCCACGCGCACGCGCGACAACATCGACATCACCCTGCTGGCCAACGCCGAATCGCTGGAAGACGTGGCGCGCGCGCATGCCTTGGGCGCCAGCGGGCTGGGGCTGTATCGCACCGAATTCCTGTTTCTGCAGCGCAACGAGCTGCCGGACGAGGACGAGCAGTTCCAGGCGTACCGCGACACCGTGCTGGGCATGAGCGGCCGGCCGGTAACCATCCGCACCCTGGACCTGGGCGCCGACAAGGCCGACCGCACCGGGTTGACGCTGAGCGACGAGGACAACCCGGCGCTGGGCCTGCGCGGTGTGCGCCTGTCGCTGGCCCGTCCTGCGGTGGCGCAGACGCAGCTGCGCGCCATCCTTCGCGCCTCCGGTTACGGGCCGGTGCGCATCCTGGTGCCGATGGTCAGCGGCCGCGAAGAAATCCAGCTGCTGCGCAAGCAGCTGAAGAAGCTGAGCGCGCAGTTGCGCGCCGAAGGCCACGAGATCGCCGAGCACATTCCGCTGGGTGCGATGATCGAAGTGCCTGCCGCAGCGCTGGCGCTGGACTGCTTCATCGACGACATCGATTTCCTGTCGATCGGCACCAACGATCTGGTGCAGTACCTGCTGGCAGTGGACCGCAATAACGAGGCACTGGGCGAGTTGTATTCGCCGTTGCATCCGGCAGTGCTGCGGCTGATCGCGCAGGTGATTGCCACCGGACGCAGCTATGGCAAGCCGGTGGCGGTGTGCGGCGAAATCGCCGGCGACCCGCGCTTCGTGCCGATGCTGCTGGCGCTGGGGCTCACCGAGTTCAGCCTGCACCCGGCCACCCTGCTGGAAGTACGCCGCGCCATCCGCGACATCCATCTGGGCGAACTGCGCGTACACGGCGAAAAATTGCTGCGCGCACGCGACCGCAAGGGTATCGAGAAATGGCTGGCCTGCAATGCGCAGGGAGTGCTGCGCTAGCCGGCGATCACGGCCCGTCGCCGCACGCGCCCGCTCCCTTCGGGCAGAACATGCAGGTCGCTGCACGCAGCCTGCGCCATGACCATGCCGGCACGTGCCAACCTCGATCCGCCCTGCCCGGCTTCGGCATGTTGCATCCACACGTGCGCATGGATGCGGCAACGCTTCGGCTATCGGCAACTGCCCGACCGCGGCACTGTATGTTTCGTCACCGCGCGCAAGTGATAATGCCGTGCTGACCCAGCACCGCGTCTTCCACTGACGGCGCGTCCACTCTTCCGGGGAGCCGCGCATGGCCGAAGCCGTCCGCCACGACAAGACCGCGCGCCAGCTACGATTGCTGTCCGATGCGCTGGATAGCGGACGCCTGGGGCCGGTGCGCCGGTTGGTCAATACGCTGGCGCCGGCGGAGATCGGCAACCTGCTCGAATCCTTGCCACCGGGCAAGCGTGAAGTGGTGTGGGGGCTGGTCGACCCGGAAGACGATGGCGAAGTGCTGCTGCACGTCGGTGACGAAGTCCGCGAAAGCCTGCTGGCCGACATGGACCCGGACGAAATCGTCGCGGCGGTCGAAGACCTGGACATCGACGACCTGGCCAACCTGGTCGAGGACCTGCCCGACACCGTCATCGACGAAGTACTCAAGTCGATGGATCGCGAGAACCGCGAGCGACTCGAACAGGTGCTGTCGTATCCGGAAGACACCGCCGGCCGCCTGATGAATCCGGACGTGGTGACAGTGCGCGCCGACGTCAACGTCGATGTGGTGCTGCGCTACCTGCGCCTGCGCGGCGAGCTGCCCGATCATACCGACCACCTGTACGTGGTAAGCCGTCGCCACCAGTATCTGGGCCGCGTGCCATTGGCAGCGCTGGTCACCCACGAGGACAGCACCCCGGTCAACCGGCTGATCGACGACGAGCAGCCTGCCATCGACGTGGGGGACGGCTCGGACGAAGTGGCACGCCGCTTCTCCGACCACGACTGGATCTCCGCGCCGGTGGTGGACGACAACAACATCCTGCTCGGCCGCATCACCATCGACGACGTGGTCGACATCATCCGCGAGCAGGCCGAGCACCAGGCGTTGAGCGCCGCCGGTCTGGACGAGGACGAGGACATGTTCAGCCCGGCACGGCGTGCGTTCCGGCGCCGCCTGATCTGGCTGGGCATCAACCTGTGCACCGCCTTCCTGGCCTCCAGCGTGGTCAGCCAGTTCGAGGGAACCATCGAAAAACTGGTGGCGCTGGCAGCATTGATGCCGATCGTGGCCGGCATGGGCGGCAACGCCGGCACCCAGGTGCTGGCGCTGATGGTGCGCGGCCTGGCGCTGGGGCAGATCGGCTCGTCCAACGTGATGACGCTGCTCAAGAAGGAACTCACAGTGGCGCTGATCAACGGGCTGTGCCTGGGCATCGGGCTTGGCCTGATCGTCCTGGTCTGGTTCCGCCAGCCGATGCTGTCGCTGGTGATCGGCACCGCACTGACCGCCAACATGCTCACTGCCGCCTTCGGCGGCGTGCTGGTGCCGGTGACGCTCAAGCGCCTGGGCTTCGATCCGGCCTTGGCGGGCGGGGTGATCCTGACCACGCTGACCGACGTGATGGGCTTCCTGAGCTTCCTGGGCCTTGCCACCTTGATCCTGCTGCCCTGACCGCGTGCAGCAGCGATCCCGCCTGCCGGCATCGGCCATCCTGGCGATCGCATGAATCGACGGCACCCACCGCTGCCGCGTGACGTGCCAGCGCACGTGCATGCGGTAATACTGCAGACCTGTACTCGATGGAGAGTCGTGCGTGATCTTACGTTGCGTCGTACTTGGATTGCTTGCGTTGGTGCTTGCCGGCTGCTCCAGCATGGGTGAGCGTCGACAGGATGGCCGCAGCGGCCACTTCGTCAGCCGCACCTTGCAGATGGAAGGGCGGCTGTATCGCTATCAGGTGTTTGTCCCGGCCGCCAAGGCGGCGCGGCCGTTGCCGATCGTGTTGTTCCTGCATGGTTCGGGCGAACGTGGCGACAACGGGCGCGACCAGGCTGAAGTGGGAGTAGGCCCCTACCTGAGCGAACACACCGCCCAGTTTCCAGCGCTGGTGGTGTTGCCGCAGGTGCCCGACAACGAAGAATGGCTGGGCATCAACGCGCGCATGGCGATCGCCGCGCTGGATGCCGCCAGCGCCGAGTTCGCTGCCGACCCGCAGCGCACCTACCTCACCGGCATTTCGATGGGCGGCTATGGCGCGTGGGAAATCGGGCTGATGCAGCCGCAGCGCTTTGCCGCGATCGTGCCGGTCTGCGGCGCACTCAAGGCGCCGCGTGATGAGCGCCGCACACTGTATGTCAGCCTGGTGGCCAAGGAAGCAGACCCGTATACGGCAGCGGTCACCCAGCTCAAGCACGTCCCGATCTGGACCTTCCACGGCGCCAAGGACACCTCCGTGCCGCCGCATGACGACCGCGCGCTGTACCGCGCTGCGAAAGGCGTGGGCGCCAACCTGCGCTACAGCGAATATCCGGAAGGCAACCACAACGTCTGGGACGTGACCTACGCCGACCCGGCGATGTGGGAGTGGATGTTCAAGCAGCGCCTGCGCTGAGGGCGGCTGCCCACACGATTGCGCAGCCGCCAGGCGGGCGCGGGCGGCGCTCGGAACTTGGTCGGCGGCGTACTGCGCATCGGCGACCTGCTCCGGCCAGGTCATCGGCGAGCCGTCTACCGCCTCGGCGATGGGCAATGGGCAATGGGCAATGGGCAATGGGCGATATGCAACATCGCATCGGCATGCGCCACATGCACACTTTGATTCTTGGCGCGCCGCCCACGCCCACCTGACGACTGCCCGCTACGTTCTGTTATCTCTGAGCGGAGGCATTGCAGCGTGATCGGCGCGATGCATGAATGCCGCTTGGCTTGATTGCGACGACGACCAGCGCATGCCGTTGTCGTCGCGCGGCGACCCCAAGCCACTGCATGCCGCACGCAGTGCCCGACTCCTGCGCGCCGCGTCTGGGCCGGGCGCCGACCATCAATGGTGATAGCCGGTCTCTGCAGTGATCTTGCCGCGGAACACCCGGTACGACCACACCGTGTAGCCCAGGATCAGCGGCAGTAACATGACCAGCCCCACCATCGCGAACAGCTGCGAGGACGGCGGCGCGGCCGCCTGCCAGATCGTGTAGACCGGCGGCACCAGATACGGCCACATGCCCAGCACCAGGCCAAGGAATCCAAGCACGAACAAGCCCATCGCCAGCAGGAACGGCGCCGTGTCCGCTCGCCCCGGTGCAGTCGCGCGCCACAGCGCATAGCCCACCACGGCAACCAGAACCGGCACCGGCATCAACCACAGGTAATGCGCATCGTTGAACCAGCGATCCATCACATGCGATTGCAGCGACGGCAGCCACGCGCTGACCAGGCCGATGAAGACCAGCACGCTGAGGGTCAATGGCCGGCTCAACTGACGCGCAAGCGCGTGCACGTGGCCTTCGGTCTTGAGGATCAACCAGGTGCTGCCGAGCAACGCATAACCGAACACCAAGGCCGCGCCGGTCAGCATCGCGAACGGGCTGAACCAGCCCCAGATCCCGCCGACATAGCGGTCGTTCTCGATCGGCAGGCCCTGCACCAGCGCGCCCAGGATCACGCCCTGCGCGAAGGTGGCAAGGATCGATCCGGCGGCGAAGGCATTGCTCCACAGCCGCCGCGAGCGATGCGCCTTGAAGCGAAACTCGAACGCCACCCCACGGAACACCAGCGCCATCACCATCAACAACACCGGCAGATACAGCGCCGACAGGATCACCGCATAGGCCTTGGGAAACGCCGCCAGCAGCCCTGCCCCGCCCAGCACCAGCCAGGTTTCGTTGCCGTCCCAGATCGGCGCGGCGGTGTTCATCATCAGGTCCAGCTGTGCCTCGTCGCTGCGAAACGGCGCCAGGATGCCGATGCCGAGCACAAAGCCGTCCAGCACCACGTACATCAGCACCCCGAAACCGATCACCGCAAACCAGGCCACGGGCAGGAAGGTCGTCATGTCCATCACGCAGCTCCATCGATCGTTTCGTCGGCTGCAGACAGCGGCCGTGCGGGGGTGTGTTCGCCATGGTCCAGGTGCGGCGCATCGTGCGGCGTCGGCCCGATCTTGCCGATCTTGACCAGGTACCAGATGCCCCAGCCGAACACGAACGCGTAGCCGGCCACATACACCGACAACGAGATGGCGGTCATCAGTGCCGACTGCGGGCCCACGGCGTCGGCCGTGCGTAGCAGTCCGTAGACCACGTACGGCTGCCGGCCCATTTCGGTAACGAACCAGCCGGAAATCAGCGCAATGAAGCCGCTCGGCAGCATCCAGCGCCAGGTCGCCAGCAACCAGCGCCACTGCACCAGCGTGCCGCGCCACAACGCGAACACCGACACCCAGGCCACCAGCAGCATCAGCGAGCCGATCCCGACCATGATGCGGAAGGCGAAGAACACCGGCGTCACCGGCGGGCGGTCGCGCGCCGGCACCGAGGTCAGCGGCGCGATGGTGCCATCCAGGCTATGGGTCAGGATCAGGCTACCCAGGCGCGGGATCGCCAGCGCGTAATCGTTGCGCTCGGCCTGCGCATTCGGCAATGCGAAGACCACCAGCGGAAACCCCTTGCCGGGTTCTTCGGCGTGCCAGTGCGCTTCCATCGCCGCGATCTTCATCGGCTGATGCTTGAGCGTGTTCAAACCATGCATGTCGCCGACGAAGATCTGCAGCGGCACGGTGATGGCCGCAAACACCACCGCCAGCTTGAGCATGCGCAGGCCCGCCTCGCGGTGCACGCCACGGTGCAGATACCACGCACCCACCGCGCCGACCACAAAACAGGTGGTGATGAACGAGCCCAGCGCCATATGCGCAAGCCGATACGGGAACGAGGGGTTGAAGATGATCTTCAACCAGTCCACCGGATGCACGATCCCGCCGATCACCTCGAAGCCGGCCGGCGTCTGCAGCCAGCTATTGGAGGAGAGAATCCAGAACGTGGAAAACAGCGTGCCCAGCGCCACCATGCAGGTGGCGAAGAAATGCAGGCGCTCGGAAATACGGCCCCAGCCAAACATCATCACGCCCAGGAAGCTTGCTTCCAGGAAGAACGCGGTGAGAACCTCGTAGCTCAGCAGCGGGCCGATCACGCTTCCGGCGATGCGGCTCAGTTCCGGCCAGTTGGCGCCGAACTGGAAGGCCATCACGATGCCGCTGACCACCCCCATGCCGAAGGACACGGCGAAGATCTTCTGCCAGAAGAAATACAACTCGCGCCAGACCGGCAGGCGGGTGCGCAACCAGCGCCATTCCAGAAACGCCAGCAGGCTGGAGAGGCCGATGGTGAACGCGGGAAACAGCACGTGGAACGCAATGACGAACCCGAACTGGATCCGCGACAGCAGCAAGGCGTCCATGGAGCAACCTCCAGGCAAATGGGAAGACCACCAACGCGTCAGTGCAGAGCGATTGCCGCCATGCCTGCGGTAATCGAGACTGCGACCGACTGCGCTACGCCTTCATGATAGGGACGCTAGAGCACGTTCCCGATGCGACACGGCGTCGCATCTGCGTCAAACCGTCGCGCCCTTGTGGCCAATCATGCGATGCAGTGGCAGGCGGCAATGCGATAAGCGCGATCACGCCAGCACCTGTGTATTGGCTGCGGCCAGCGTCACGGCGTCGCAGTCGCCCGATGTACGGCGCTGCGCACACCCGCGCCTTGCTGACGTCGTCGGCATGCGCGGACGTCCGGGAGTGCCCATCACCATGCGGTCCACGCAAGCCTGGCCTTGTGCGCCATCAGGCAGGCGACCCCGCACTGCGGTGCGGCATCCGGTTGCGCGGCCTAGTGCGTGCGGCGGATCCGCCGGGCGATTTCGCTGACCACCGCAATGGCAACGGTCAGACCCACCATCGACAGGAACTGCGTCCGCGTCTCGCCCGAGCTGGCCAGCAGCACGAAGATCACGCCCAGGATCGCCAACGCCAGCACGGTCAGAAATGGATACCCGCGCATCCGAAACGGCAAGGCGATGCCGGCGCGATCGGCACGGGCGCGCAGGATCAGCTGCGACAGCAGCGAGATCGTCCACACCAGCAGGCAGGTGGCACCGACGATATTGAGCAGCACCGGCAACACCTTGTTGGGATACAGCAGCTCCAGTGCGGCGGCCGCAAAGCCGAACAACACGCTGGCGATCACCGCCGTCAACGGCACCTGCTCGCGGCTGGTCCTGGCGAGCACGCGCGGCGCCTCGCCGCGTTGGGCCAGCGAGAAGATCATGCGCGACGCGCCATACAGATTGGCGTTGAGTGCCGACAGCAGCGCCACTACCGCCACCAGGGTGATCGCAGTGGCCGCACCGGGAATGCGCGCCACCTCCAGCACCGCGGCAAATGGCGAGCCGAGCGCCTTGCTGGTCCACGGCACCACCGCCACGATCACGCTGATCGAACCGATGTAGAACACCAGGATGCGCCAGGCCACGGTGCGGATGGTACGGGCCAGGCTGCGCCCGGGGTCGGCGGTTTCCGCCGCCGCCACCGCCACGATCTCGGTGCCACCAAAGGCGAACACCACCACCAGCAAGGCCGCGCCAACGCCGGCCAGGCCATTGGGCGCAAACCCGCCGTTCTGGGTGAAGTTGGACATTCCCGGCGAAGTCACGCCGGGCAGCCAGCCGGCCAGCAAGGCGAAACCGATCAACAGGAACACTACGATCGCCACGACCTTGAGGATGGCGAACCAGAATTCGAATTCGCCGAAATTACGCACACCCAACAGGTTGATTGCGGTAAAGGTCGCCATGAACAGCAGCGCCAGCAAGGGCACCGGCAACGCCGGCCAGACGGTCGCGAGCAGGCCGGCGGCGCCGACCGCCTCGGCTGCGATCACCACCACCACCTGGAACCACCACAGCCAGCCCACCGTGGCGCCGGCGGTCGGGCCCATCGCATCGGCCGCATACACCGAGAAGGCGCCGCTGGCCGGCTTGGCGGCCGCCATCTCGCCCAGCGCGTTCATCACGATGATCACCAGGGCACCGGCGATCAGGTAGGACACCAGCACCGCCGGCCCGGCTGCCCGGATGCCGACGCCCGACCCCAGGAACAGCCCGGCACCGATCGCGGTGCCCAGGCCCATCATCATCAACTGCCGCGGTTTGAGCGCATGGCGCAACGCAGGCGCGGCGGTCGAAGCGTTCTGGGCAACAGGATCGGTCGGAAGCGACATGGACGGCATCGGAGAGGTGGTAGCGCGACACGATACCGCGTCGCGGCGCCGGCCGCGCCTCTTGACGCAGCAGCCTAGTCCGGGCTGACGGTGTGGTCATAGGGCGGCGCAGCGCCCTTGTGCGCGGCACGACTGGTCCTGGTCAGAGCGACGCGCGGCAGCGGCACGCTCTGCTGCGGTGCACACCAAGCGGCGTGATGGTGCAGGCGGCGCGGCCAAGGAACGTGCTGCGTGCCAGCGACGCGCGGGATCTGCATCTGCGCATGGCCGCGAGATTGCTCAACTGCTCCTGGAGGTGGTGGCTCCCCGCACACGCGGGTAGCGGCACGTAGGTCAATGAAACCGTCGCCGTCTGCCGGGGCGGTTGCCATGCGCAATGCGCTTCGCACGGCTGCGTTCCAGCGTGAACGGATGCCAGCGCCCCCTACGCGCCGTCATCGGCATCGGCCGGTCAGTGCCTGCCGAGGTGTAGCGTTCGGCGACAGGCGATCAGCCTGCCTTGCGCTACAAGATGCAATAGACGCGGCTATCTGGGTGCATGCGCGCCAATGCGTTGTCACAGGGTCGCCTATCGCCATCCCACGCAGCCGTGCAATGCGGCTGGCACGCACAGCGTTCTGGCGCATCGCGAAAGATCTCCGCGCCGCCATCGGCATCAGCCGGTCAGTGCTTGCCGAAGTGTAGCGTTCGGCGACAGGCGATCAGCCTGCCTTGCGCTGCAAGATGCGATAGACGCCGACGTGCTGCGCGTGCAGTGCCATGCCGCTATCGCGAGGTCGCGTGTCTCTCATGCCACGCAGCCGTGCAATACGACCGCAACGCACTGCGACCTTTGCATCCCGCCCCCCCTGGGCGGCGCCGTCCTTGCCCACGCGTGGCCAGCTGCGATGGCTGCAGCCATCCCTGGCCTGCGCTGTGTCCTGCGAACGTCGGCGGGTACGCCAGGCGCAGGTCTGTGACGAGATTGCCGCCCATGAAAATCCCCGGCAGTGCCGGGGATCTTTGGCTAGGCCGCTGCGCTGGCGCTCACTCCGCCAGGTTCTTGCCCGCACCTGCGGTGGCGATCACCTTGGCCTTGACCTGCGCGGCCGGGGTGACGGTGTAGGTGTAGCCCAGTGGTTCGGGGAAGACCTTGGAGCTGATCCAGGTGGTGGCATTGGCATACGGCTTGCTGCCGTCCGGTGTGCCCCAGGTGATGCCGCTACCCACGTAGTTGTTGATCAGGTCCCAATAGCCGATCTCGCTGCTGTCACGCGACGTCACCGGGTTCTTGATGTTCTCGAAGTAGTTGGATTCGATCTTGGCCACGCCGCCCATGCGCACATTGATGCCGGAGGTGGTGACGTTGTTGAAGTAGTTGTTGTAGATGTGGCTCAGGCCACGGCGCTGCAGCGGCACGCGCGATTCCACATTCTCGAAGCGGTTGTGGTGATAGGTGGTACGTGCCGCCGCATTCTTGGTGTCGCTGTCGCTGAAACCGTTGAGCGCGACCTTTTGATAGTTGTAGACGTAGTTGTAGGACACGGTGACGTGGTGCACGCCCTTCTTCATGTCGATGCCGCCATCGAAAGAGGCATCGCCGGCGCCGGAGCACTTGGTGAGCGAGGCGAACACGGTGTTGTGGTCGACCCAGATCCTGGACGGCGACCCGCTCGAATTGCCCTCCAGAGAAATCGAATCGGCATCTTCGCCGCCTTGCAGCAAGCCGATGGTCATGTTCTGGATGATGATGTTGTTGGCGTTGCCCACCACCCATATCCCGAAGTTGGCCGCCGAGCCGTTCGCCCCCCTGATGGTGACATCGCTCTTGTTCTTGATCTGCACGGTCTTGGCCGGCAGCTTCCACTGCGCGCAGACGTCCTTGATGGTGCCGAAGTCGAACTTGCCGGTGTAGTTGAGCACCAGCCCGCCGCTGCCGGAATAACTGTCGATCGCCGCCTGCATCGCTTCGAAAGTGGCCACATTGACCGGTGTCTTGTTGCCGCCGCCGGTGGTGGCGGCGCCGTAGCCGACCGGGCCGGCGATGGCGCCCGCAGCGCAGGCGGACAGTGCGAGCGCAACGGCGCCCTGAAGCATCTTGCTGGTCATGCAGCCTCTCCCAAAGAAGTCGATGAGCGGCGCATGCCGCCTGCGCAGTGGCAGCGGCGACAGCGACGCGTTACGTGGGGGGCTGCATTCTTCGCGCGATTTAAAACATAAAACAATTATCCATCTCTGAAAGTTTGACGCACCACGGTGTTCTTCCCGCAGGACATGCAAAAGAGACAGCACGGGACAGGCAGGACAGGACACCGCTGCGCTGCGCGACCAACTGCCCACACACATCAACGCTGGCAAGGCAGTGCTTGCGCGTGGCGTGGATGGCGGCGTCAGCGCAAAGCGCTGATCAGGCGTATCGCTACAGCGCTGTGTGCTGCTGCATCTCGATGCAGATGCAGCGCGATGAGTGTGGTGTCAGGTTGGTATCGACGCAGCATGTCGTCGCTGGACGCGCCGCAGTGTCGACGTGCTGTGGGCAGGGAGCCGCCGGACATCGCATCGCTATCTGTGTCGGAACACCATCGTATCGCTCATGAGTGCAGACAGCGACACGCCACGATCAGCCTGACTGCCGCCAAGCCATCGCACGAAGAGGTTGGTGTTGGTGTTGGTGTTGGTGTTGGCGCCAACGCAAGCGTTGCTGGTGCAAGCCGCACCGATCTATCTGCGTGGATAAAGCGACATCGGCAGATGCATCCGGTGACTGCTGTCGGCTACTCCCCATGGCCACCAGCCCTCCGGCACGGCGCATGCTCCGCTCCGGACGCAGTGGTGCCAACAGCGCCGCAAGCACGACAGCAAAAGGATGCAGACCGCCGCAACAAACCGCTACCCAGCACGAAGCCAAGCGAAACAAACCGCTGCGATGCAGCGCTCTCAGACAGTGGGTCCCAACGCGACAGGTAATTTGCCCGCGCCCGTGCCGCGATGGAATGGCGCGCCAACACCGATCGTCAGCAACTTCATGCAGCTGCACCGATACCGCAGCCTACCGACACTACGGCCTCCCACTCCCAGCGCCCCGCCCTCTGCCGCGAGGCAGGACGTCAACGCGCAGACCAGCGGTGGTGCCCCGCAGCTCAGACTGCGCGGCTGGCCAACGGAGCGACGTGCGCCAGTTCCCGGCCGGGCCAGGGCGTGTGGTCGTCGAGGAAATCGCCGACCAGGCGCATGCAGGCCGCGCGTTCTTCCACGTGCGGCATGTGGCTGGAATTGGCGAACACGTGCCAGCGCGCGTCCGGAATCAACCGCGCATAAGGTTCCACGGTTTCCGGCGTGGCTTCGTCGTACTTGCCGGACAGCACCAGGGTAGGCGCCATGATGCGATGCAGGCGCTCGATGATGCTCCAGTTGCGCAGGCTGCCGACCACGTGGAATTCGGTGGGGCCATTCATGGCGTGATACACGGTGGGATCCGCCTCGATGGCGGCAAAGGTGCGCGCCACCTCGTCGGGCCATGGCAGCACCCGGCACACATGACGCGCGTAGAACGCCTGGCTTGCGGCCCGATACGCCGGGTGGTCCAGCGTGCCTGCGGCCTCGTGTTCGTCCAGTGCCGCCTGCACCTGCTCGGGCAGGCCGCCGCGCAGGCGCAGTGCGGCCGCACGCCACAGGCCCATGGAGGCCGGCGAATTGGCGATCACCAGCGCACGCAGCCCGCTGGGCCGACGCACCGCGTGCTCGGCCGCAAGCATCCCGCCCCAGGACTGACCAAGCAACGCGTACTGCGACAGCCCCAGATGCTCGATCAGGCGCTGCAGTTCATCCAGGAACAGGCCCACCGTCCAGAACGCGGGGTCGGCATTGGGAAGGTGGGTGGAATGGCCATTGCCGAGCTGGTCGTAATGAATCACGGCACGCCCGCTGGCAGCCAGATCCTTGAAGCTGTCGACATAGTCGTGCGTGCACCCAGGACCGCCGTGGGCAATCACCAGCGGACAGGCATCGCTGCGCAGATCGCCGGTGATGCGGTACCAGGTGCGATAGCCGCGAAATTCGACGTAACCCTCGGTGGACTGCATGACCTGCGCTGCCTGCGGCAATGATGAGCGCCGAGCCTAGCGGGCAGCCGGCCCGGCGTTAACTGGCAAATCTCACAGGTTTGCGCCGTTTCAGGGCTGCCGCGTCGGGTGCGGCCCACCGGCGTGGCCGGCGGTCCGATCGATCTTCTAAAGCCTTAAGGCTCTAGCAACCGATAGTGCATACCGCGCACCACCGCCTCGACGCGATTGCGCGCACCCAGTTTGCGCGCGGCAGAGTTCAGGTGCAGGTTCACCGTGGCCGTGGAGCGATTGAGCGCGGCGGCGATGCTCTTGGCGGTCAACCCCTTGGCCGAATACTGCAGGCATTCGCGCTCGCGCCGGGTCAGCGCGATGTGGTGGCAGCGGCGTTCCTGCGGATCCAGCAGTTCCTGGGCACGTGCCTGAAAGGCGTGCGCAAGCAGCAGGAACGGCGACAGCCGGGCTTCGGCCAGGCGCGGCGCTTCTGCAGCCACTGCATCCACCGCCCCACTGAAGGTTGCAAACGCGCCACCAGGCAGATGCAGCGGCACGGTGACACCGGTGCCCATGCCGCTGTCGCACAGATAGCGCGTCACCTGCCGATGCTGGCCGCCAACGTATTCCACGCCGTCGCAGTCGCCATCGGTGCGGTAGGACCATACGAACGGCGTGGTCCGCCGCGTGGCACGCTGCTGAACAGGGTCATGTTGGTAATAGCCGTGCTCGCACCAGACATGCTGCATGTCGCCAGGCGCATTGCGCTGCATGAATACCGTTGGGGTGATCAACGTCCCCTCCATGCTCAGCGGCACCGGCGCATAGTCGTACACCACCGACTGGAATCCCAATGCACACACGTCGCTGAACACCCGGTCCAGGCAGGCATTGAGCGTGTGCAGCGCCTGCAGATCGCGGCCCAGGCTGGCCAGAGTGTCGAACATGGGATTCCTTCGCGGGCACCAGAGGCACTGGACGTATCCAGCATGGAAAACCTAGCATTTTTACCAGTGGATGGGCTCGCCGGCCACATTATCGTCACAATGCCGGTCACACAGCTGCACTGCAGCATCGGCATCCTCGGCGCCCGCGCCCGCATCGACCCGGCCTTACCTGACAGCGGACACCCTGCATGACCGATACTCCCCGCCGCAACGATGCGGCTGCGCTGGAACGTTTTGGCTATACGCAGGAGCTCAAGCGCCAGCTCACGCTGAAGGACCTGCTGATCTACGGGCTGGTCTTCATGGTGCCCACCGCGCCATTTTCGATCTTCGGCGGGGTATTCGACATCAGTGCGGGCATGGTGCCGCTCACCTACCTGGTCGGCTTTGTGGCGATGCTGTTCACCGCGCTCAGCTACCAGCAGATGTCGCAGGCGTTTCCGGTGGCCGGCTCGGTGTATGCCTACGTGGGACGCGGATTGAGCAGCGGCATGGGCTTCCTGGCCGGCTGGGCGATTCTCCTCGACTACCTGCTGGTGCCCACCCTGCTCTACGTGGTCGGCGCCAACGCGATGCACAACGTGCTGCCGTCGGTGCCGCAGCCGGCGTGGATTGCGTTCTTCGTGGTGCTCAACACCGTGGTCAACCTGCGCGGGATCGAAACCACCGCGCGGGCCAACCGGGTGTTTCTGTATGCGCAGCTGGTGGTGCTGGCGGTGTTCGTGGTGCTGGCGACGCTGGCGATCCAGCGTGGCGTCAACGGCGCGCACTGGTCGTTGCGCCCGTTCTACAACCCACAGGCGTTCTCGCCGCAGCTGATCTTCAGCGCCTTGTCGGTGGCGGTGGTGTCGTTCCTGGGCTTCGATGCGATCTCCACGCTGTCGGAGGAGGCGCGTGGCGGCAACCGCGTGGTCGGCCGCGCCACCTTACTGGCCTTGTTGCTGGTCGCTGGATTGTTCGTGCTGCAGACCTGGCTGGCAGCCCTGTTGCAACCCACCTTGCTGCGCTACCCCAACGAGCAGGCCTCCAACGATGCGTTTTTCGAGATCGGCCACCTGATCGCCGGGCCCTGGCTGCAGATCGTGATTGCGCTGACGGTGGCCATCAGCGCGGCAATCGCCAATTCATTGGTGGCGCAGGCGGCGACCTCGCGGCTGTTGTTCGCCATGGCGCGCGATCGCCAATTGCCGGCGTTCTTGCGCTACATCCATCCCCGCACCGGCGTGCCGCAGCGCGCCATCCTGCTGGTGGCAGCGCTGAGCATGGTGCTGGGCGAAGTCTTCGTCGGCCAGATCGCCCTGCTGTCGTCGTTGTGCAATGTGGGTGCGCTGACCGCCTTCGTGCTGTTGCATGTGGCAGTGGTCTGGCACTTCCGCCGGCAGGGCCGCCTGGTCCTGCATGGCGTGGTGCCGTTGATCGGCAGCGTGATCCTGGCCTATGTGCTGATCAATGCGGACCGGCATGCGCAGCTCGGCGGGATGGCATGGTTGGCGGCCGGCCTGGCGGTGCTGGCCTTCCTGAAAGTCAGCGGGCGCTCGACCGAGTTCCGCGCCAGCGATGCGCTGGAGTAGCCCGCTTCAAGCCTGAAGCTTTCGCCTTCTTCCAGCGCTGTCATGCAGCCGAGATGCGGCCGATCTCGCACGCGTCGAGCGTGCGATCAGACGCGCGCGGCTCGGCGCGCTACGGCGTCGTCCTGCCACCGCACGCCGGCAGATCCAATGCTGCAAGCATCCCTGACGCAGGCGACTAAAGCGCTGCATCAGCATGGCGGAGCCTTGCGCCCTGCCTGCACTTTGACGCGAGCGCAGGTGCACAACGTTGGCACGGCTTGGCAACGCGAACTGCGTGAAGGCGACTATCGCTTTAACGAGAGATCATCTCTGAAAGAGATTTTCAGCACATATTCAGTTGTAGACATTCGCTAGTCTCGTCTGGCGCCAACGATGGCGCCGCAGGCCATGGCCCCCGCCACTGCCTGCCGTTCCCTGACGAAAAGGACTACCCATGATTCGCAAGAATGCGTTGTATCTCGCGCTGTTCTCCGCTGTTTCCGGCTCCGCGCTGGCTGCGCCGCCCACCGAGATGGATGCTGCACCGGTGAGCACTGCGCCGCAGGCGGCCACGCTCGGCGCAGCGACCTTGCAGTCGGCAAGCCTGCGTGGCGGCATCCTGCCCACACGCGTGGTGCAGCTGGCCGCGCCCAGCCGCCAGGAACTCGGCAGCGTGCGCGAAAAGCGCATTGCGCAAGTCAAACATGGGCAGCCGCTGCAGATCGGCTTTTCGCGTGCCGTGACGCAGCCGCTCGTCAACCTGGCCAAGCTGGATTGGCAGATGGCCGGCGATGGGTCGCGCGTTGCCACCTTGAAGCTCGGCTCGGCGCAGGCGGCCTCGCTCCGCGCGGCATTGGTACTGCGTGGTGCTGGCGCAACGCCGGGCGATCCGTCTCGGGTGACGCTGCGCTTTGCCGGCGACGACGGCCGCGTGTTCGAGCAATCCGGCGCCAGCTTCGTCGGTACCGGTAATGCAATCGGCTGGTCGCCGACGGTCAATGGCGACAACCTGCTGGTGGAGATCTCGCTGCCGGCCGGCCTGTATCCGGAAAACTTCAGCCTCAGCGTCCCGCAGCTATCGCATCTAGACATCAGCCCCACTGCCAGCCCGCGCGACATGATGACCATTGCCATTGGCGAAAGCGATTCGTGCCAGAACGATATCGTTTGCCGTGCCAATCCCACTGCCGGCTTCACCAGCGCTGCCAAGGCGGTCGCGCGCATGGTGTACACCACCAGCCAGGGCTCGTTCCTGTGCACCGGCACCCTGCTCAACAACACCAATTCGCCCAAGCGCAACCTGTTCTGGACCGCCGCACACTGCATCAGCACGCAGACGGTGGCCAACACGCTGCAGACCTACTGGTTCTACGACGCAGCCAGTTGCAACGGCAACACCGCCAGTTCGCAGGCGACCACGCTGACTGGCGGTGCATTCCTGCGCCATGCCAACACCACGCGCGATACCGCGCTGCTGGAGCTGAAGACGGCACCGCCCAGCGGCGCGTTCTACGCGGCCTGGAACAGCGCGGCAATCGGCTCGACCGGCACCTCGATCGTAGGCATCCACCACCCCTCCGGCGACGTCAAGAAATATTCGCTGGGCTCGGTCACCGGGCTGAACACCTCCATCGACGGCAAGAGCCCGCTGTATCGCGTGGTCTGGAACGACGGCGTCACCGAAGGCGGCTCGTCCGGCTCGGGCCTGTTCACCATCGCCAGCGGCGGCGCGTATCAGCTGCGCGGCGGCCTGTACGGCGGATATTCGTACTGCACGGCGCAGACCGATCCGGACTACTACTCGCGTTTCTCCGACGTGTATTCGTCGATCTCCACGTTCTTCGGCCAGTAAGCACGATGGTACGTGGCAGGCGCAGCGTCGCCTGCCACGCTTGCCTGCGTACCGGTTCGGCGGCTGCGTCCCGGCCGGACACACCTAGTGCGTCGCCAGCGGGCGCTGCTTATCGACCGCGATCGATGGACCGATGGGCTGACGCAACTACGGCAAGGCGGTGACGCGTTCGCGCGATGCGTCATTCCACAGCTGTGCTTTCGCGGCCTTGCCCAGCAAGGTGGTCGGGGCGCGATTGCCTGCACGATGCGTGTAGAGAATCCAGTTAGGCAAGCCGGGCAATGCCGTGTTCGCCTCCACCGCACGCGTCTGCTGGAAGCGCAGTAACCGATACACCCAGAAGGTATGCCAGCGGTGGTCGCGCGTGGCAGCCGGGTTGGCGGTAATCACCGACAGTTGCAGCAATGCGCAGCCGCTGCGTCCCGGTACACGCCGGTAATCCTCGGCACTGGGTTCGTGGGTGGGGCACGCGCAGCGCACGGTAGCGATCGCCCTGCGAGAGCACCACCGTGCGCCACGCATTTCCGCCGGCCAGGCCAACGCCGCCACTGCCCAATGTCACCACGTAATCCGCACGGCCGTCGCCATTGAGGTCGGCGCGCTCCACGCCATGAAAGCCGAGCAAGCCGCCGCCCAGTTCGACCGCTGCCAACTGCACGCGGCCGGCAGTGTCCTGGACGTGCAGCGTCGGCACCGCACCGCGGTTATCCATGGCAAGCACGGTGCCCGCATCGCGAAAATGGGTGACGCCCTCCCACTGCGTACTGCCCTCCTCCGCCGGCAATTCGGCCACCGGGCACTGCGAGCCAGCCGGCGGCCGAGACCACGGCGGATACTGCGGATGCCAGGCATGCGCACCGGTGGACAGTGCCAGCAGCGCAATCAAGGCGTAGCGCACGGCCGCCATGCGGCAGGTTGCCGGTAATCTCATCGCGCGCATTCCATGGCAGTGCCTGCGGTCTCGGTGGTGCCGCACTATGCGCAAGGCCCTTGCCTGCGGCAAGGGTGTCCTGCAGCACGATGCCTTTTGAACAACACCGGTCCGCTGCGCCAGTCCTGCAGAATCAGGCAGACTCGGCACTCACTTCTGGAGGTTGCCATGCCGTTTCATCATCATCGCTGCGTGTTGTGGACGCTTGCTCTGGCAACCGTAGCGTTGCAAGGCAACGCGCTGGCAGCAGGCAAGCCGGCCAATCGCGACGACGTCAAAGCCTATGCGCTGCAGCGCTGCCTGGATCACAACTACGTGCACAGCGGCAAGTATGCAGACGATCAGTTGCGCGACCGCTCGTATCTGCTGACCACCTACGCGATGGACAACGCCAAGACTGGAGCGACCGATCGCCTGAATCGTTTTGTCGACGCCAGCACCGCGCATTTCGACAAGAAGACCGTGCCGATGAAGGACGAAGCACGCCGCGGGCCATTCAACGCCATCTTCGCCCAGTGCATGGACTTCTACCGCTCGCCAGCACTGGCCGACTTCATCGCGCACCAGCTTTGACGCACGCGCAAGGTGCGGTGCGCCGTGCGATGCCCTGTGTGCGTGCGCTGTAGCATGCACACTGACCTAGCATCGGCACGTATAGATGGCTCGGGTGCGGGGATGCTGCATCTACTGCGTCGATGCCAGAGTCCAGTGTCTGGCCGGGCAGGCAGATCACGATGGCGACCCGGCGCCGCGGTCGGCACACTCTTCATTTCCGGTGCGCCCAAGGAATTCTCATGCCCGAACCTCTCATCTCGTGCTCCCGTCGGGCGCTGCTGCAGCTGAGCGTGTCCGCCGGGATCGTGACCACGGTCGGCCCGCTCGCGGCAGCATCCAGCTCCAGCGCCAGCCAGGTGCGTGCCAATGGCGACGCGGCGGCGCCCGCACCGTTTCCGGCCAAGGGCAGCGTATTGGTATTGCTGGGCACCAAGGGCGGGCCGACGCCGTCGCCGCTGCGTGCAGCGGCCGCCAATGCCCTGGTGATCGACGGGCAGCCCTACCTGGTCGATTGCGGCAACGGTGTCGCGTTGCAGCTGGTCAAAGCCGGCATCGCGCTGCCGGCACTGCGCGATATCTTCCTGACCCATCATCACTCCGACCACAACGCCGACCTGCTCAACGTGGTGTGGCTGGCCTGGGCCAGTGGCCTGCAGACGCCGGTGCATCTGTACGGGCCACCGGGCATCGGCGCCATGGTGGATGCGTTCGTGGCGATGAATGCCATCGACATCGAGGCGCGCATGCGCGAGGAGGGACGCCCGCCGTTCAGGCCGTTGATCCATGTGCACGAGTTTGACCAGCCCGGCACGGTGCTGCAGAACGATCAGGTGGAAGTCACCGCTGCCCTGGTGGACCACTACACGCTCAAGCCGGCGTTTGCGTACCGCTTCGCGGCGCGCGACCGCAGCGTGGTGTTCTCCGGCGACACGCGTTATCTGCCGGCGCTGGCCGAATTTGCCAAGGACACCGATGTCCTGGTGCATGAGGTGATGCACCTGCCCGCGCTGGAAAAGATGCTCAAGACCAGCGACAACGCGCCGACCTTGCTCGACCATCTGCTCAAGAGCCATTCCACCAGCGAAGAAGTCGGCAGGATCGCCGCCGCTGCGCACACGAAGCTGCTGGTACTCACCCACTTCGTGCCTGGTGGCGACCCTTCGATCACCGATGCAATGTGGAGCGAGGGCGCGCGCAAGCACTACGCCGGCCCGATCGTGGTCGGCGCCGACCTGATGCGGTTGTAGCGGAGCAGATGGCGGTGATCCAACCCGGGATGGCTAGCGGGCCATGACCGGCGTGCGCGCTCCCCACACTTCCGGCCTTGCCTTGCAATAGCGTTCGATGAATGCCTGCTGCGAGGGGAACTGCTCCACTGCGTGCTGGATCGGCTGGGCGATGCCGTCCAGCAGGCGTTGCAGATCCTGGTCGGAAAACGCGCGTGTCAGCGGGTGATGTTGTTCCGGCATCAGGCCCTGGCCCATCAGCACATGCGTCCAGGAATCGACCCGGAATAACTCGTCCGCCGCCTGCCAGGCGTGCGCACGCTCGCGCCAGGCGCGCAGGCGCACCGCCAGCGACTCCGGCAGCTCCATCTCGCGGCATTGCCGCCACAGCGGTTCCTTGCGCTGGGTGGCGTGGTAGTGCAAGGTGACGAAATCGCGCACATGCTCCATCTCGGCGCGGCTAACGTCGTTGAACAGTTGCACCTGCGAGGGCGCGATGCCCTGCGCCGGGAACAGCGTCAGCAGCCGCACCACCGCCGAAATGGTGAGGTGGATGCTGGTGGATTCCAGCGGCTCGATGAAGCCGCTGGCCAGGCCCAGCGATACCACGTTCTTGTTCCAGGCCTTGAGCCGGCGGCCGGTGCGGAATGGCACCATCCAGGGGTCTTTCACCGCGGGTGCGGCCACGTCGCGCAGCAGCTTGGCATGCGCCTCGTCGTCGGACAGGTGCCGGCTGGAAAACACCAGGCCGTTGCCCACCCGGTGCTGCAGCGGAATATGCCAGCGCCAGCCGGCCTCGTGCGCAATGGCGCGCGTGTATGGCACCGGCGGACCCAGCGCCTCGGTCTGCACTGCCACCGCGCGGTCGCACGGCAGCCAGTGGCTCCAGTCTTCGTAGCCGGTGTGCAGGGTTTGCTCGATCAACAGGCCGCGGAAACCGCTGCAATCGATAAACAGATCGCCGGCGATGACCTGCCCGTCTTCCAGCACCAGGCTGGCGACATCGCCGCTGTCCGGGTGCACCGTCACCTGCTGGATCCGGCCCTCGATGCGCGTGACGCCACAGGCCTCGCTGCGCGTGCGCAGGAAGCGCGCGTACAGCGCGGCATCGAGGTGGTAGGCGTAATTGACCGCCGGCTCGCGCGGCAAGGCGAAGCGGTCCACGCGCGAGGCCACGGTTTCCAGGCAGTAATCGCCAAAGCTGCCGCCCATGCCGCGGCGCTGGCTTTCCAGCCACAGATGATGGAACGCGCACACCAGGGTGCTCTGCCCGGTGATACCAAACGGGTGGATATAGCGATCGCCCTGGCGCAACCAATGCTCGAAGGAGATCGAGAGCTTGAAGGTGCCCGCCACCTCGCGCAGGAATTCCTGCTCGTCGATCTGCAGGAACCGGTGAAAGGTGCGGATCGGCGGCACCGTCGATTCGCCGACACCCACCGTGCCGATCTGCTCGGACTCCACCAGGGTGATGTCGAGCAAGTCGCGAAACTGGTGCGAAAGCGCGCAGGCGGCGATCCAGCCAGCCGTGCCGCCGCCGGCGATGACCACCTTGCGAATCTGAGCCTGAGTCACTGCGAACTCCCGTGGACTGCATGTGGAATGGCGGCTGTCATGTGGGGCTGTCCTGTTCGGGACCGCAAAAGAGTTGCACGCACAGCGATGCCAACACGGCCTGACGGCGCGCTGCCATGCGTCCTGACCAGGGACGGCGCAGTCATCCGGCAATCCGCATTGAACGCACTGCGTCCCATCAGCGATTGAGCCTGCCGATCAGCATGGCGCGCAGCTGGCGCGCAAGGATGGGATCGATCGGCCCCAGCGCCTGTCGCGCCGGTTCGGGGAGATGCGCGCCAGCACGCTCGGCCGGTCCGAACACGTAGTAATCGAACAAGGCACGCCACGCATCCTTCTCCGCCGCCGGGCGGTCGCGGATGGCCCATAGCGCGTGATACAGCGCGGGCATCGCCGCCGGCAACTGCGCAGGCGCCGTGCTCCACCAGTAATTGACCAGCACGTTGAACGGCTGCAGCGACTGCACGTGATGCCACCACATGCTCGGGATGAACAGCGCATCGCCCGGCTCCAGCACGGCGGTGCGCGCATGCAGCTGTGCCTGGGCGAATCGCGGGTAGCGCTGCAGGTCGGGAGTGGCGATATCCACCATGCTCACCACCTGCCCGCCCGGCGTGGGGTCGAGCGGCCCAGGGTAGAGATTGGCCACCTGCTCCGGGGGAAACAGCGTAAAGCGCCGCTGCCCGACCGCGCAGCACGCCAGGTTGTTGGGTGCATCGTAATGGCAGGACGCGGTGACGCGATTGCCGATCCAGATGCTGGGCTGCACGTTGACGCCGCTGGCCGCCAGGTCCAGATCGTTGTGTGCACGCAGGCCAGGCAAGCCATCGTCGACCGGCAGCGAGGCCAGATAATAGGTGGGCGGTTGCAGGTCATCGCGATGCGCGGCGATCGCATCCAGCAAGCTGCCCAGGCTGCCGCGCTGCACCTCGAAATTCAGCGCGCTGCAGTCCTCGGTGTAGAACGGGCGGCCGGCGATTACCGGCCCGCCATAGGAGTACTGCAAGGCGCGCCCCGTGTCGTGCGCGCGCAGCTGGTGCATCGCCTCATCCGGGCTGCGCAGGCCGGCCTGCACCAGCGACCAATCGCGTGCGATTCCGCGCAACACCACCGGCTCGGCCGCCTCGCAGAGTGCGGCAAGCGGCAGCGCCTGAGGCCGGCAATCGGTGCGCTCGGCAATCGCGGCGGCAGCAGGGCCATGACGTGCAGGTGCATCCATAAAATCAGGCATGGGCCGCGGCAGGCGCAGTGCGCGCGTGTTGCAGGCGGCGCTGTTTTTCGGCCATCAGGCGGCGCACGTTGTGCAGCGATGCCAGCATCAGAAAGGCACCTTCCAGATACCCTGCCTGGTGCAATTGCTGCAGGGGCTGCGCGTCGAGTCTGGCAAGTCGCTCGCGGTCGATGGCGAACAGGCCGTCCAGGTGGGCGGCATGGGTGGCATCCAGCGCGACATCCAGGCGCACTGGCTGGATCAGGCCCAGGGCATCGAAGGCTGCCGCCATGGCCTGCCCGGCATCCATGCCTTCGCGAATGCCGCGCAGCACACCGATGATGTGTTCCAGGTACGGGCTGTGGCCGCCCTGCGGCAGGAACACGGGCTCGCCCTCGCTGCGGCTGACACGCGGGTGCTCCAGGTCGATATGGATCACCGGCTCCTGCACCAGTGCACCGTCGATCCGCTGCTCCTGGAAGCCGATCAGAAAGGGGCCCTTGGCAACGACGCCGGGCAGATAGTTGGCGCTCCAGCGGCCGTCGTGCAGGAACAGGTTTTCATCCTGGGCAAAACCCAGCAAGGCCACCGACTGGTAGCCACCGGTGGCGGGGTCCTTGCGGAAGAACAGCGGGTATTCGCGCTGCAGGTCGGCGTACTCGGTCACAAACGCCGGCACCAGCCCGACCGCATCGCCGAACTCGGCCCCGAAGCGCAGGACCACGCGCACATCGTGATGCGCCACGTTGTTGAGCACTGCATATCGCGTCATCGACGACTCCAGCAGACATCCGCGGCGGACGCCTGCACTGAAAGATTGGCGTGCGGCGCACCCGCTGCACGCGACAGGCAACGAGCATTGCCAAAAAAACCCAGGCCGGCAAGCGGCACGGCAGCATGCGCGCCGCATCGGCAGCGCGAATCAACCGGTGCCTGCATGCGCCGCCCGGCCGGGAACGTTCACCACATCGCTGCGTGCAGGCCGAGCCTGCGTGTACGCAGCACGGCGGGCACAACCGTTGCGCCGGCCACCGGCAGCTGGTGTCTGCGCAGCAGCACCCGCACGCACGGTGAGCAAGCGATTCGCACGCGACGCACAGCCGTCAGCCAGGCGACGACCGCGCCATGGACGCAGCATATCCAGCGAACATGCCACTCCATGGCGCGGCCGCACCCATCTGACGGTGCCCGCCATCGCCTTGCCGCTGGCCTAGAACGCGTAGCGCACGCCCAGGGTGTAACGCGGCTGCTGATCGATCAGGCGGATGATCTGCTTCTCCGAACGCCCGTGCCAACGCACGTCTTCGCCGGTCAGATTGATCGCTTCAAAGCCCACCGACAGCTGCTTGCTGAGCGCGTAGCTGACGCTCAGGTCGAACTGCTGGTAAGCCTCCACGTAGTACGGGTTGCGATTGGAGGCGTCCTGGTTGGCCGCGATCAGGTATTCGTCGCGCCAGTTCCAGGCCAGGCGTGCGCTCCAGCCGTATTTTTCGAACATCAGCATTACGTTGGCGGTATCGCTCAGCCCGAGCAGCGCGAACTGGTCGCGGTCGATGACGTTGTTGTTGAACGCCACGTCGCCTTCGACGATGGTGTAGTTGGCGTAGATGCCGAAGCCGGTGCTGCCGAAGAAGTACTGCCCGCCCAGTTCCCAGCCATGGATATTGGCCTTGTTCTGGTTGATTGGCCGCGAGACATCGAACTGGTACAGCGGGTCGGCCGCCGTGCCGACCAGGTCGTAGGCGTTTTCCAGTGCCAGGCTCTGCGCCGAGCTGCCGTTGTAGGCGGCCAGGCCACCGGTGGCGGCAGCATTGCGCAACAGCGCCGTGGCCGCGAACAACGAAGTGTCGTTGGCCGAACAGGCCGCCGCCACGTCGTTGCCGGCGGCGCCGACCTGCGCGGCACACGCGCCGCTTTGCAGGAACGCCAGCGCCGCCTGCGCATCCGGGCCCGAGGTGGGATCGGTCAGCCCGTACAGGGTTTCGCGCGACACCGTGGTACCCAGGAAGTTGCTGACGCGCTTGTTCCAGAACGTGGCCGACACATAGCTTGCATCGGCGAAATACCATTCCAGTGCCAGATCGAGGTTGTCCGATTCCAGCGGGTCCAGCGTCGGTGTCTGCGAATCGCCACTGGCGCGGTTGGAAGGATTGATCAGGATCGAGCCAGCCGGGGTGTTCGGCGTGGGACCGGCGAGCAGGTTGTTGTACGGTGCGCGTGCAATGGTCTGGCCGAACGAGGCACGGCCCTTCAACTGATCGGTGATGTCGATGCTGAAGTCCAGGTTCGGCAGGATGTAGTTGTAGCTGGTCTTCTCGCTGAAAGGCTGCTGCTCGGTGGAACGCAGCAACTGGAAGTCGTTGTTGGCCTGCCATTGCAGCGCGACGGGCGTGGCCACCTGCGAGGTGGATTCAACGTCGGTCCGCTCATAGCGCAGGCCCAGCCGCGTGTTGGTGGTCATGCCGGAGATATCGCCGGTCAGTTCCAGCTGCACATAGGCCGCGCGGGTCTTTTCTTCGACCTGGTTGTTGGCGCTGTAGAGCGGGTTGTAGCGCGTGGCCGCCCCATATTGGCTGCCTCCCCACAAGGCCAGCTGGCTGGCGTCGCCACGCCAGGCGTTACGGGCAGCACCATTGGGATTGAAGTCGTCGAACATGCCGACGATGCTCACCGGCCGCAGCAAGTCCGTCATGCCCGGCTCTCTGCCGGCATTGGCCACGCCCCAGTCGCCCAATGCGGAATAGTTGTCGCTGGTCAACCGATGCATGGTGGTGTTGGACGAGCTGACACCGAACTGGAAGCGCCCGTCGTCGAAATCGAACTTGCCGTCCAGGCGACCTTCCTTGGTTTCGGTCACCTGCTTTTGATAATAGATGCGTTGTACCTGCGAGCCGAGATTGTTGGTGGTGAAATCCGGATTGACCACGCCGTTGGTGCCGGCCAGCGAATCGGCGACGGTGGGATACCAGGTGCGTGCGCCGATCGGCAGCGAGTTGTTGAACCACAGCTCCTGTGCCCACTGCCCGCCGCAGGACGGGCCGTTGGTGCAATTATTGGTGCCGGCAAAGCTGAAATAGGTGGCGCTGCCGCCGGTGACCGGATCGTTGGGCAGGCTCTGGGTCTTGGAGTTGTGCGCATCGAAGGTCAGCTGGAAGCGGTCGGTCACCTGCCAGTCCGCGTTGAAGCCGAGCGAGCCGAGCGTGTACTTCTGCTCGTTGCGCTGCTGCTCCATGCCGAAGTCCTTGGCGCCATTGGGCACGTCGCGCAGGTAGACCGGCGTGGCGACCGTCTGGCCGGTATCGAAGGTCAGGTCGGTGAAGCTGTTGGCGCGTTGCAGCCAGATGCCCTGCTCGCCGCGTTCTTCGCGGATTTCGTTGGACGAGTAGGTGTAATCCAGGGTCAGCGTGAGGCTGTCGCTGGGAGCGAACTGCATCACCGCCTGGCCGTTCATGCGCTCGCGCTGGAAATCGGCAAACGCATAGCGGATATCGTTGGGCATGCCGTACAACTGGCCGATTGCCGGTGCGTTGGTCACCACCGTGTCCGGACGCAACGCCGGATCGGTGCCGGTCCAGCGCTGGATATTCCAGCGGTTTTCGGTGGCCTGCACCGAGCCGCCATGGCGCTTCTGGTAGCTGGCGCTCAGGCCGATACCGAAGGTCTTGTCGGGGTTGGTATAGCTGAAGATGCCCGACACTTCCGGGGTCAGCGAATCGCCGAACGGCTCAGAGCGGTCGGACACCATCTTGGCGCCGGCATTGGCCACCACGCCATCGTGATTGAATGGCTTGTCGGTCTGGATGTTGATGGTGGCGCCGATACCGCCGCTGGGTGCAGTGGCGCGGCTGGTCTTGAACACCTCGATGCCGGTAATGGCCTCGGAGGCGAGCTGGGCGAAGTTGAACGCGCGCGTCCCCACGTCCACGCCACCGATCGGGGTCTGGCCAGGCGCGCCGAACGCATCGGCACCGGGAATTAAGCGGCCATTGAGCGTAACCGTATTGAACTGCGGGCCAAAGCCACGCGCGGTGACCTGCGCGCCTTCGCCATCGCGGCGTTCGATCGAGATACCGGTAATGCGCTGCAGCGATTCGGCCAGGTTGGTATCGGGAAACTTGCCGATATCTTCGGCGCTGATTGCATCCACCACGCCGGCGGCATCGCGCTTGATGCCCATCGATTGGTCGAGGCTGCTGCGGATACCGGTGACGGTCACGGTGTCGAGCGTGGTGGCGGCATCGCTGCTGGACTGCGGCGCGGGCGGCGGCGGAGCGACGTCTTGTGCAAATGCGGGATTGATGACCAACAGGCCACCGACGAAGGTAAACATGGCCTTCGACTTGAAGCTGCTCAGCGTACGACGCATCGATGTGTCCTCGGGAGTGGAGTCCAACCGCCTACGGCCGTTGTCGCGGCATGCGACACGGCAGAGTCATGACCACCGCCCGATCGGCGGTGGCGAACAGTACTGCTCTTGAATAAGGTCCCCTAGCGCGCACGCCGGCGATCGCCCCTTCGATCGCCCACCTGCGTTGTGCGGCGCATGCCTGCCGCAGACGTCACCGACACCACGGTGTCGCGAACGCGTGCGCACGGCATCCCCTGCACGGCGTGCCAGCCAGTGATAGCGCTAACACGCTGCGCAGCCTAGTGAGGCATCAAATGACTTGTCACCGTGCGTTGCAGCATAGTGATGGACAGGCACTGTTACAGCCGATACGGCAGTCGCTTGAGTCCGCATGCAGTCTTCAATGCCGGCGCGGCTGTAAGCGTTATCATTCAATTGCGCGAAAACTGGCAGCAGGTGCGGCGAAATTCGCACAATCAAACTGCAGCAGCATGGTCGTGCAGGACGACTGCGCAAACTGCACATCGACGACAACGCGATCGACCCGGACGCACGAGGCATACGATCGTCATGCGGCGCTGGCGACCGACCTCGTGGTGCTGGAAACCAGCACAGAGCTGACGGATGCAAAGGAAAACGGCGCCATCTTCGCAATCGATTGCGCCGTGGGTGGCGGTTGCAGCGCGCGGCGATTGCGCGCATCGGCGAACGTGATCTAGGCGCGGCTGGCAACGTAGCGCGCCGTCCTCGGGTGGGTGCGGACGGCGCGGAGGAACCAGAGCGTACGCGCGCCGCATCGAGCACCGGCTGCGCCCGCCTGTCGGTGAGCACAGTCGTCTTGCGAGTTGCCCTTGAGTCTGCCCGCGCTGGCGACGGTCAGCCGATCACATCCACGCGATCGTCGCTGCGGTCGGCATCCGGCAGCGCATGCTCCGGGTCCAGGGTCACGTGCAGCACTTTCTGCGTGGTCGGCAGGGTCAGCGTGGGCGTGGCGGTCTGCAGCCAGGTCTCTACCGGCACGCGACGGTCCAGGTGACTGCCGTCGGCCAGATCCACGCGCACGGTGACCGGCATGACCAGTTTTTGCCGGCTCCGCAAGGTCAGCTGCAGCCCCTTGGCCGGGTCGTGCTCGACGTACTGCGCGCGGGCGATGCCCATGTCCAGCTGCCAGTTGTTGAAATACCAACCGCGCCACCACTAGCCCAGGTCTTCGCCGCTTTCGCTTTCCATCAGGCGGAAGAAATCCGATGGGGTGGGATGCTTGTAGGCCCAGGTGGCGATGTACTTGCGGAACGCCGGGTCGAAGCGCTCCGGCCCCAGAATCTGCTCGCGCAGCAGCACCAGGCCCAGCGCGCCCTTGAAATAGGTCAGCGGATGACGGTAGGTCTCGCTGGTGGCATCGGCGATGTCCATCAGCGTCGGCGCGCTACGGTCGGCCAGCAACGGCAGGATCTCGTCGACCGGGTTGCCGCCCTTGGGCGCATATTCCGAATCGCGCTTGGGCGAGTACTCGCCCTTGTTGAAAGCGTCCGATGCATAGACATCGATGAAGGTGTTGAAGCCTTCGTCCATGAACGCATGCCGGCGTTCGTTGGAGCCGACGATCATCGGAAACCAGGTGTGACCGATCTCGTGTGCAGTGATCCAGAACAGGTCCTTGCCGCCGTCCTCGAAGCCGTCGAACACGATGCCTGGATATTCCATGCCGGCGCCATAGCCGCCCAGGTTGATCGCCGCCGGCCACGGGTACGCATACCACTGCGAGAAATGCTCGATCGCGCCTTTGACGTATTCGGTGGAGCGGTTCCACTTGTCCGCACCCACCGCTTCCACCGGGTATACCGACATCGCCAGCGACTGCGCGCCGCCCGGCAGGTTGATGCGTGCGGCGTCCCACACGAACGCAGGCGATGCGGCAAACGCCACGTCGCGGGTGTGCTCCATATGGAAGCGCCAGGTGCGCGTGCCGGTGCCCGCCGGTGCCGCCGCACGTGCAGCCACGTCTGCCGGCGTACGGATCAGCACCGTGCGGTCGCTGCCACGCGCCTGTTGCAGGCGTTGCTGCTCGGCGCGGCTGAGGACCTCGGCCGGGTTGGTCAACGCACCGGAGCCGGCAACCAGAAACCCCTCCGGCACCGTCACCGCGTAATCGAAGTTGCCGTACTCCAGATAAAACTCCGAGCCCAGATAGGGCTGCGTGTCCCAGCCGCGCAGATCGTCGTAGACGGCCATGCGCGGATACCACTGCGCCACTTCGTAGATCTCGCCCTGCTTGCTGGCGCTGTAGGCGGTGCGCCCGCCCCAGGTACCCGGCATGCGGTAGCGGTAGCGGATATGCAAGGTCAGCGCCTTGCCCTGCCCGGCCAGCGGCTGCGGCAGGTCCACGCGCATGCGGGTGTCGTCGATGAGGAAATGTGCAGGCTGACGCTTCCCGTCGCTGTCGATCTCCACGCTGGCGATCTGCATGCCGTCGGTGAACTGGGTGCGCCGCGACGGGCGGCTGGCAGCGGCACGTGAATCGGCGCGGTAGATGTTCTGATCCAGCTGCAGCCACACCACGTTCAAGGTGTCGGGGCTGTGGTTGGTGTAGTGGATCGCCGCCTCGCCGCTGAGCGTGTGGCTGGCCGGGTCGATGCTGGCCTGCAGCTGGTAATCGGCACGGTTCTGCCAGAACAGCGGGCCAGGCACGCCACTGCCGCTACGGTAGGCATTGGGGGCGTCGGGCAGTTGCAGCGGCGCGAACAGCGCCAGCGGGTCGAACCCGGCTGATGGCGCCGCGGGAGCGGTGGCGGCCACTGCGCAGGTGCAGACACTGGCACAGGCAAGCGAGACGGCAACGGTGAGTGCTCGGCGCATGGTGGGGAACATGGCGGGTCCTGCAACGGGGGAATGTCCATGCTACGGCCAATTGCAGCGACATCCATGCCATCGCTGGTCAAATGCCTGGCGCGGGACGCGCCTTCATGTCTGGGCTACCTGGCAGGCGCACCCGCCAGCGATACCTCAGCGTGAGGTTGCAAGTTGCGGCGACCAATGTGCGCCTCACCCAGCGCGTACAGCCACCTTGCTGCGATCACTCCTGGGCGAGAGCGCCCAATCGCAGGGCGCCATCGCCATCGTCGGCCAATCGATCGTCCGGATTGCTCAACCGGCAACGCCGCAGCGACAGGCAGCCGCAGCCGATGCAATCGGTGAGCTGGTCGCGCAAGGCCTGCAGTTCGTCGATGCGTGCATCCAGTTGCCCACGCCAGCGTGCGGACATGCGCGCCCATTCCGCGCGAGTGGGCGTGCGCTGATCCGGCAACACCGAAAAGGCGTCCAGCACTTGCTGCAATGGCACGCCCAGCCGCTGTGCCACGCGGATCACTGCAATCCGTCGCAGCACATCGCGCGCGTAACGCCGTTGATTGCCCGCGGTACGCAGGCTGCGGATCAGGCCTTTGCGCTCGTAGAAATGCAGTGCCGACACCGCCACGCCACTGCGCTTGGCCACTTCACCCACGGACAACTCACGCTGCATTGCCTTGACCTCAACCTTGGTTGAGGCAGGATGCTGCGCGGCCATGACCGATGCAAGCAGCACGGTCCTGGCCATACCCACCCGCCCTGGATGTTCGATGCCCACCGATACCGCCTTGCCTGCCGCCACGCGCCCCTCCTCGCCGCCCGTCTCGATTCTTTCCGCGCCGTATCGCGCTGCAGCCCTGGGCATGGTGGCGCTGGTCTCGCTCAATGCCTTCGAATCGTTGGCGGTCGCCGCGGCCATGCCGACCGTGGCGCGCGCATTGAACGGCCTGCCGCTGTACGCGCTGGCGTTCGGCGGCACGCTGGCCACCAGCGTGGTCGGCATGACCGCGGCCGGGCGCTGGAGCGACCGTCGCGGCCCCGGTGGTGCGCTGGGCGCCGGGCTGCTGTGCTTCGTGATCGGCCTGTTGATCGCCGGCCTGGCGCCGAGCATGCCGCTGTTGATCGCCGGCCGACTGTTGCAGGGGTTGGGCGCCGGTGCCTATTCGGTGGCGCTGTATGTCCTGGTCGGGCGGCTGTATCCGGAACACCTGCGGCCGCGCGTGTTCTCGGCGTTTTCTGCAGGCTGGGTGGTGCCATCCTTGATCGGCCCGAGCATCAGCGGCTTGATCGTGCAGCACGCTGGCTGGCGCTGGGTGTTCCTGTCGGTGCCGTTGCTGGCGATTCCGGCAGGGCTGATGCTGTGGCCGGCCTTGCGCGGGCGCACCTGGTCGAACACCACCACCGAATCGAATGCGGTCCTGGGCTGGGCGATCGGCGCGGCCACCGGCGTGCTCGGCGTGTATCTGGGCGGGCAACTGCACGGCATGCTTGCGCCGGTGGCGATGCTGCCGGCGCTGCTACTTACGGTGTATTGCGCCTGGCATCTGCTGCCGGCCGGCAGCTTGCGGCTGGCGCGCGGCCTGCCCAGCGTGATCGCTTTGCGCGGTATCGCGGCGGCGGCATTCTTCGGCTTCGAAGCGTTCCTGCCGCTGCTGTTGTCGCGCGAGCGCGGGCTGTCGCCGTTGCAGGCCGGTGTCGCGCTGAGCGTGGGTGCGCTGGGCTGGTTCAGTGGCTCGTGGTACCAGGGCCATAGCCGTACGGGCTGGTCGCGACCGCGCCTGCTCCAGGCTGGAGCAGTGTTGATGATGGCTGGGATCGCGATCGGCGCAGGCGCGGTGTGGCCGGTGTTTCCGGTGCCGCTGGCGATTGCCGGCTG
Organism: Xanthomonas floridensis; assembly: GCF_001642575.1. Taxonomy (GTDB): domain Bacteria; phylum Pseudomonadota; class Gammaproteobacteria; order Xanthomonadales; family Xanthomonadaceae; genus Xanthomonas; species Xanthomonas floridensis. Next base: position 158,311 of record NZ_LXNG01000001.1, read on the forward strand.
GGCCCTGACCGGGCTGGGCATGGGGCTGCTGTATCCCAGCCTGTCGGTGCTGACCCTGTCGCTGTCGCCGCCCGATCGGCAGGGGGCCAACAGCTCGGCGATGCAATTGAGTGAAGCCATTGCGGTGGCCGGCATGCTGGCGCTGGCGGGCGCGTTATTCGCCGCGCTGCTGGCATCGGCCACAGTAGCCGCCTATCTGAGTGTGTTCGTGCTGGCCTGGTTGCTGGCGGTGCTCAGCCTGGTGGTGGCGCGGCGGGTCTGAGCCGTGCGGCACGCGCGGTGGCGCGCTTGTCCGCAATAGAAGGCGGGAGACTGACGCCCTGTTGATCGTGGCGTGCGCATGGCGTTGCCGCACTGTCGTCGCCGTTCGCTGAGCATCGTTTGCATCGCCTGCATCGCTGCCCCAACGCAAGACCTGACGCGCTGCCTCATGCCATCTCCGCATGCGACACACCGATGAGCGTGACACCAGCAAAGACTTTGCCGATCTTGCCGGTATTGCCTTGATCGGCACGGCGGATACAACACCGCAACCGATTGGTCATTTTTTCGCCACCCATCTTGACAGCCTTGCAGGCCGGGGCCTGCCGGCACTTGTCCACAGCCTTGTGCAACTTCCATCCACAGGGGGTGTGGAAAACCTGCACTGCATCGCACATCCGCAGGGGCTTGCCTGCGGCTGCGGCCTGTGCAAGGCAGCCCCTGCCCGTGTCTACATCTGCCGACGCCGCCTGCCTACGCCTCATCCGTCACACCGGACACTGGTGCCGGCGCCGCAATCGTCACGACATGGAGCGGCTCACAAACCCGGGGAGTGCCGCCAGGTGCGTGTCCACTGCAGTCAATGTTCGTGCGCCATCCGTACACGCCGGTTCCTGTGCGTCGTCCACACACACATCTGACGACTGCTCACAACGTTGGGTGAGCCATGCTCAGCAGCAGCAAGCCGGCAACAGCCTCACTCCAGGATCACATGTGGCACGAAGCGCGAGGTGTCGCGGGTGATCGGGCCATCGTCGTCGCGCATGCCCAGCCCGGCCGGGCGGTCGGCCACCACCCAGCTACCCACCAGCGCGTGACGGTCATCGAACACCGGCAACCGATGGTGCGCCTGCAGGATCGCCGGGCCGTCCACATACGGCCCGTCGGTTTGCGCGGCCTCGCCCTGTGCGGTCACCAGGGAAATATTGGCGCCCTCGCGCGACAGCAGCGGCTTGCGCACCCAACCGGCGCTTGCCGCCTCGTTTGCCTGCGCGAAACGCGCGGGCAGCAGGTTGGGATGGCCCTGGTGCCGCTCCCACAGCAACGGCAGGATGCCCTTGTTGCTCAACACCGATTTCCATGCCGGTTCGATCAGGCGCACGCGGTTGGCGATCAACGCCGGGCCAAAGCGTTCTTCCATCATGAATTCCAGCGGGTAGAGCTTGAACAAGGTCTGGATCACGCGGTCCTGGTCGTCGGTAAACCAGCCCTCGACACTCAGGCCGATATCCTCGATGGCGACTTCTTCGGTCGCGATGCCTACCTGGTGCGCGCAATCGCGCAGATAGCGCACGGTGGCGCGATCTTCCAGCGAGTCGCGCACCGCCGAAAAATGCATCTGCGCACCCAGCGCGCCATCCACCGCCAGCGCGCCCAAGGTTTCGCACAACAGATCCTGGATCAGGTTGTACTGATCGGTGCCTGCCGGCAGCACGCCGGCGGCGATCTGCTGCTCCAGCCACAACCACTGGAAATACGCAGCCTCGTACAGCGAGGTGGGCGTGTCGTAATTGAGCTCGTACAACTTGGCCGGGCCGTTGCCGGCATACGCCAGGTCCATGCGGCCGTACAGATGCGGGTCGCGGTTCTTCCAGGAGTTGGCGATCCAGTCCCAGTAAAACGGTGGGATGGCCAGCCTGGTCAGCAGCGCCTCGGAGCCGACCACCTCGTCCACCAGCTGCATCGCCATGTCATGCAGGTCCTGGGTGGGCGCTTCGATATCGTCTTCGATCTGCCGCAACGAAAACGCGTAATACGCGCGCTCGTCCCAGTACGGCTCGCCGCCGATGGTGTGGAAATGGAAGCCGAGCGACTCGGCCTGGCTGCGCCAATCCGGGCGCTCGGCGATGGCGATGCGTTGCATCAGCCGCCGAACCCGGAGCTGCGCCCGCCGCTGCCGAACGAACTGCGTGCCGCCGCGCTGGAGCCGAAGCCCGAGCGCGACACGGTGATCGCCCGCGTCGGCATGTCGATCGCGCCGCTGCGCCCGCGCACCGTGCCGATGCGGTTGCTGGCCAGATCACCGTTGGGCTTGTAGAAACCGCCGCTGCGGTAATCGCGATACAGCGGAATTGCGCCGCCGTAGCGATAACCACCGCCGCCGCTCATATTGCCCAGCGCATAACCCAGCAAAAACCCGCCCATCGGCGGAATCCAGCTCTGCTGGCCTTGCGCCGTCTGGATCGCGGTGCAGCTGCCAAATTGCGCATCGCACTCGTAGCGGGTACTGAAACGCGGCGCAGTCTGCTGGTGCTTGGCTGCGGCCTCGTCGTAGGCCTTCAGGCATTGCTCGATGCTGCCCTGCTCCTGCTTGATCTGGTAACAGTCCGATGCCGATTGCAGCACCACCCCAGTTTCCGGCTCCGAGCCGCAGCCGGTGACCAGCGCGGCCGGCAAGGCCGCCATCAGGGTGAGCTTGAGGTTGCGTGATCGCTTCATGGCGCAGTCTCCGTTACGGCGTGATCGCCGCGGCGTTGATCAGGCCCACAGCGATCGACACGCCGGCAGAGAAAATACCGGCGGCGGCGACGTTGTCGGTGATCTGGCGCGAGATGCGTCCGGCCACCAGGTTGGCCAGAAGATACGCCAGCACCTGGATGCCGCAGGCCACCACGCCCCAGATCAGCGCATCGAACAGACTCACCGAATGGGTGATGGCCGAATGCAGCGGCAATGCCACGCCGATCAGGTTGCCGGCCAGCGCCGCGGCGGCGGCCACGTTGCCCTGCCGCAGCAGGGTGAAATCCTTGTGCGGGGTGACCAGGGTCACCAGCACCACCGAGACGATCAGCACGCCCAGGCCGGTGCCGAAGTAGGAAAGAAACGCCAGAAAGCTCTGCAGGTTGATCGGGTTCATGACAGGACCGGTTGAGGAAGGGGCGAGCGCGTGCTCAGGTGATGTCCAGATCGGCAACGGTGACGTCGATCCCGACCGCATAGGTGACGCAGAATTCGTTGGGGCCGGAATCCTCGCCGGTCACCAGCAGGAATTCCTCGCGCTGCAGCTCCGGCACGTCGCGGCTGTAGAGCATGGCGTAATGAGTGAGGTCGCCATCGCGGCGCGGCGGCTGGTAGCGATACAGCACTTCGTCGTAGGCGATGGGCGGAATGCGCGCACTGTCGTCGGTGGACTGGGTGGCGCGCTCCCAGCGCTTGCCGGCGTACTCGATCTGCGCCGCGCCCAGATGCGGGTGCTGCATCACGAACTCCTGGAAGGCCTGCTTGCTCGGCGGGTTCACCGTCTCGCAGTACACGAACGCCTTCATGGCCTCCAGATCGCCGCCCACGGTGGTGACCTGCAGGAAGGCATCGTCATCCAGATAGAACCGGTGCAGCGCATAGCCATCGCCCAGATTGACGTGGCCGTAGCACGGGATGCCCTGGTTGCCACCCGGCAACTCGGCAGTCATCGCATCCGGTGCCATGCGATACAGCGTGGTATCGATGGCGACCTGCCCGCCCACGCGCAATCCCAGCGGCAGCGCATGCCCGATGGCGCCGTTGCCGGAACCGGGCAACGGCGGCGATTGCGATTGGCCGAACAATTTGCTGAAAAAACTCATCGTCAGACACCTCGTGGCGATGCGGAAACGGAACCCGCGGCGGTGCGCAGCGTCTGCCATGCGATGGCATGCGCAGGCACGCGCTGCTCGGCCAGGTAATACAGCATGGCACCGGCGGCCACCGGGGTGCCGGCCGGTGGATTCAGGCGCAAGCCGCTCTCGGGCGTGCGCAGGCCCAGCAACAGCGCGCCGCGCTGGCTGAAATCGGCGGCCAGCATGCTGTACTCCAGCACCTGCGCATCGGCCGGCACGGCCAGGCTGAACTGGGTGGGGCCATCGTCCACCGACAGCAACTCGGCGGTGATCGCCGCGCTGCCCGGGTCCTGCGCGGCGCGGGCCAGGATCTCGGCGGTCATCGGCCGCGTGCATTCGATGGCTGGATAATGATGATTGACCAGCCGCGCGGCACTGGCCGAATCGAAATGCGCCACCACATGCGCAGCCGGCGCGTGCGCCATCAACGCGAATACCGCCGCCAGGGTCTGGTCGTCGGATGGCGGATTGACGATCACCCGCGCCGCGCCGGCGATGCCGGCACGCTGGTACACCTCGGTGTGGGTGTACGACTCGGCTGCCACGAAGCGCATATGGTCGGGCATCGGATTTTCGGCGATGCCTTCTGCCACCAGCACCACACCTTCATCGTCGGTGGCGGTATCCGATAGCAACAACTCCAGCAGACGGGTGGACGCCGCGCCCTGCCAGCCGATCAGGATGGTGTGCCCGCGCAACGCGTCGTAGGCCATCTTGCCCATGGAGTGACGCCTCCAGAAAGTGATGAGCACCGCGCTGGTCTTGGCCAGCACCGTGGCGAACAGCGCCACCGCGCCCGGCATCAGCACGAACGCGGCAATATAGCGCCCGGCCACCGAACCCGGCGACAGGTCGCCATAGCCGATCGTGGTGGCGGTGGTCATGTAGTAATACGGAAACGCATCAAGGCCGACGAGCTTGTGCTCGCCAGCCAGTAGCAGCAACACCCAGCTCAGGCCCATGTGCGCCAGCAAAGCCAGCGCGACCACGCCCCAGCTGACGCGGCGCACATGGCGCCGCAAGACCCGGAACAGCTTTCCAACGATGATCATGGCGCGTCCTGTGCCGTTGCGCTGGGTTAGCTGTCGCTACGCGGAACCTGCTGCACGTCGCGTACCTGGCCGATCAACGGCGCGTTGCCGCTGGTGCCCTCATGACCCAGCTGCGCAGCCGGCTTCTTGAAGCGCGCCAGCACCGCGGCGGCGTTGGATTCGCCTTCCATCAGGCCGGCGGCAGCCAGACGACGGTTCAGATCGCCGTCGCCGCTGGCGGCTTCGAGTTCTTCGGCCGATTCGATACGTGCGGAGGTTTCGGCCTGGCGCGCCTTGATGCGCTCCAGCGATTCCAGTGCCGAGCCCATCTTGCTGCTGGCACCGGAATGCCGCGCAGCGATGGCGGCCTGCGCCTTCTGCACCGCATCGGTGGCCTTGACCGTATCGATCTGCTGGCGCATGCCGCGCAGCTGGTTTTCGGTCTTCTGGATGGTGGTCTTGAGCGTGGCTACCGACTGATCCAGCGCGGTCTTGGACGCCTTGTCGCCGGCGTCTTCGCTTTCCAGCGCAGCCAGCTTCACCGCCACGTCATGCGCCAGCGCCTCGTCGTTCTTGGCCAGGGCACCTTCGATATAGCGCGTGTACTCGGCCATCTTGCCGGCGCGCGCGTCGATTTTCTGCTGGGCGAGCTTGCTCTGCGCCATCAGCTTGGTCAGCTCTTCGCGCGAGCGCGTGAGCTGGGCGCCGGCATCGCGCATTTCCTGGTCGAGGATGCGCAATGCATTGGCATCGACGGCCTTCTGGCCGGTTTCGTGTGCAGTCCCACGCAGCAGCGTGATCAGCTTGGAAAAAATACTCATGACAACGCCTTATGAAAAGAACGGCTTGAGAGATTCGGCGGCATCCAGCGTATTGGCCGCCAGGGTCTGGATTTCCTCGTCGATCTGGTCGAGCGTCGACGATGCCGACAGCTCGCCGAACACCACGTAGCGGTCCTTGCCGTCGACCTGGACCAGTCCCAGGTTGGAGAGCGGATTGAGCGGATTGAGCCGCAGGCAGGCATCGTTGAATGCGGCGCGATCGTTGACCTGGTCGGCATGCGCCAGCAGCGTGGAGACGAAGATCTGCGACCCGGACGCGGCGACCTGGATCTGCATATCGCCGTGGTCGGCCAGGGTGAGGTTGATGGCCGGTTCCAGCCCGTCGATCAGTTCGACCTCGATCGGCTGGCCGCGGTAGCGCTCGGCCAGCAGGCCGTGCAATTCGACAGTGGTGTACTGCGTCATACGATGTCCTGTCCTTCGGTCATGCAGCGGTGGTGATGCAGATGCCGCTGCGGTGATGCAGCAGCAGCCGTGCAATGGGCGGACATACTACAGACTGTGCGCGACCGGCAGAATGGGCCGGAAGTCAGCGGGTCAGGCAAGCTGCAGGCGGAAGTAGACCACCCGTTCAGTTGGCTCGAAACCGCACGCCGCATGCGCCGCCTGGGCATTGCTGTCTTCCAGCCGCGCATCGGAGGCCAGCGCTGCACAGCCCTGATCCCGGGTCCATTCGGCCGCCGCTGCCACCAGCGCACGACCAAGCCCGCGGCCGCGCCAGGCCGGCACCACATACCACCCTTCCAGAAAGCCCACCGGCGTGCTGTCGGTGCCATTGACGTGGTCGTGGCGTACCGATACCTCGGCAAACCCCAGCGGCGCATCCGCATCGTCCACCACCACCAGGTGGCTGGCCGCGGACTGCGCGAGCGCGGCCTGCAGGTCGTCGAGGCCATCGTCGGCATCCGGCCACAACGCCAGGCGCAAGGCCAGCAAGGCGTGTGCATCGGCAGCGACCGCCGCGCGCACCCGCCATCCGGCCTGCGCGTTCATGGATACAGCATCCGCTTGGTCCAGTGGCTGGCCGCATCGGCCTCGTAACGCCAGCGCTCGTGCAGGCGGAATCTGGCGCCGTACCAGAACTCGAACGCCTGCGGCACCACCCGGAAGCCGCCCCAGCCATCCGGACGCGGTACGTCACGGCCGTCGAAGGTGGCTTCCACCTTGGCGATCGCCGCGTCGAATTCGGCGCGCGAGCCCAGCGTCTGCGACTGCAACGACGCCCAGGCGCCGATCTGGCTCATGCGTGGGCGCGAGGCGAAATACGCATCGGATTCGTCCGCGCTCACCAGTTGCACGCCGCCCTCGATACGCACCTGGATGCCGGCTTCGCGCAGACTGCGCCACAGGAACAGCAGCGCTGCCTGCGGATGGGTCTGCAGGTCGCGGCCCTTTGCGCTGTCCAGATGCGTATAGAACACAAAGCCGCGCGCGTCGAACGCCTTGAGCAGCACGGTCCGCGCACTCGGGCGCCCGTCCACATTGGCGGTGGCCACGGTCATGGCGCTGGCTTCCAGCTCGGCGCTGTCGTGCGCCTCGGCATACAGCGCGGTGAAGGTGGCAAGGGCTTCTGCGTACAGATCGGGCATGTCGGTGCGTGGCAGCAGGATGGGCGTCCATTGTGGGCGCATCGCGTGCGCTTGTCCCCTCGCCACGCCGCCGCGTGCGATGACCGCGGCGTCCGCTTCGTTGCCCCGCACATCCTGGCAAGCGCGGGCAGCACGGAGACAGGAATGGTTTCACCACGCCGCAACCGGCCCCGTGCGCGGGCGCGAATGCTAGGATCGGTGCGCATGAACCCCGCTCCCAATCTCGTGATGGTCGGCCCGATGGGCGCCGGAAAAAGCTGCATCGGCCGCCGCCTGGCCGAGCGCTTCGGGCTGGACTTCGTGGATGTGGACCAGGCCATCGTCGAGCAGGCCGGCAGCAGCATCCCGGCCATCTTCGAGCAGCACGGCGAAGCCCGCTTCCGGCAGCTGGAAACGGAGACCCTGCAGGCGCTGCTGCAGCAGGACAACAAACTGATTTCCACCGGTGGCGGCGCGGTGCTGGATGCAGGCAATCGGCAACGCATCCGCACACGTGGCTTCGTGGTCTACCTGCATGTCAGCGTGCCCGCCCAGCTGACCCGGCTGGCGCGCGACCGCAATCGCCCGCTGCTGCAGCGCGCCGACCGCGAGCAGGTGCTGCACACCATGGCCGCCCAGCGCACCCCGCTGTACCAGGAGGTCGCCGACCTCACGCTGGAAACCGATCATTTCTCCCCCAACGAGGCCACCGCGCAGCTGGTGCTGCGGCTGGCCGCGCAATGGCGCATGTCGAGTCCCCCTGCATGACACTTCCCCGTTCCTCGCGCAGCGTCGATGTCGACGGCGCCACCCCCTACACCATCACCATCGCCCCCGGCCTGCTGGCCGACGGCGCACGCCTGGCCAGCCATGTCCGCGGCCGCCACGTGCTGCTGCTCAGCGACTCGCAGGTGGCCCCGCACTACGCCGCCGGCGTGCGCAACGCGCTGCTGCAGGCGCGCCCTGAATTGCTGCTGGGCGAGCTGGTGATCGCCGCCGGCGAAGCCTCCAAGACGCTGGACAACTTCGGCGCCGCCATTGGCGCGCTGGCCGAGCTGGGCGCCACCCGCGACGCCTGTGTGTTCGCGCTCGGCGGCGGCGTGGTCGGCGACCTGGCCGGGTTTGCCGCCGCCTGCTGGATGCGCGGCGTGGACTGCGTGCAACTGCCCACCAGCCTGCTGGCAATGGTGGATTCCTCGGTCGGCGGCAAGACCGCGGTGGACATCCCGCAGGGCAAGAACCTGGTCGGCGCCTTCCACCCGCCGCGCGCGGTGATCGCCGATACCGACACCTTGCGCACCCTGCCCGCGCGCGAGCTGCGCGCCGGCCTGGCCGAGGTGATCAAGTACGGCGCCATCCGCGATCCGCTGTTCTTCCAGTGGCTGCATGCCGAGCGCCATGCCTTGCTGGACGGCGATGCCGCTGCGCTGGCACAGGCGATCGCCCGCAGTTGCGAGCACAAGGCCGAGATCGTGGCGCGCGACCCGCTGGAAAAAGGCGAGCGCGCCCTGCTCAACCTGGGCCACACCTTCGGCCACGCCATCGAGACCGAACAGGGCTACGGCGCGCCCGGCAACGACAACCTCAACCATGGCGAAGCGGTGGCGGTGGGCATGGTGCTGGCCGCCCGTCTGTCGGCGGCGCTGGGCATGAGCTCCGCGCAGGACACCGAGGCGCTGCGCGCCCTGCTGCGCGACTTCGAGCTGCCCACCGAGATCCCGCCCGGGCTGTCGCCCGATGCGTTGCTCGGCCGCATGCGCCTGGACAAGAAGAACGTGGCAGGACGCCTGCGGCTGGTGCTGTGGCGCGGTATCGGCAAGGCCGACGTGGTGCCGGATGTGGACGAGTCCGCAGTGCTGGAGATCCTGGCCGGCTGAGCGCTGCACCGGCTGGCGTTGGTGCCGCCTGCCCTGGCGCTGCCAATGCGCCGCGAAGCCCCCAAACCCAGCAAGCACCTGCCCCCACTGTCTTCGCGCCTGGCGCAGCCGCACCCCGTCCGGCCAACGCCGCCTTCAGCAGTGCCCGGCTACAATCGGCGGCATGCGCATCCTCCTGCAACACGATTCCGGCGGCAACGAGCCGCTCCGCTATGTCCAGCTGACCCTGCAACCGGACCTGTTCGGTGGCTGGGAACTGCTGCGCGAAAGCGGCCAGATCGGCGGACGCACGCAATTGCGACGCGACCAGTACCTGCTGCAGGACGAGGCCGACCGGGCCTTCGAAAAGGCCCGCGACACTCAGCTCAAACGCGGCTTCCAACTCATCACCGGCGGCGCCGACGCGCCGCTCTGAGGACATCTCTTCCCATGCTCAAGAACGATCGCCTGCTGCGCGCCCTCAACCGCCAGCCCGTGGACCGCACCCCCGTGTGGCTGATGCGCCAGGCAGGCCGCTACTTGCCGGAATACCGCGCCACGCGCGCACGCGCCGGCAGCTTCCTGGGCATGGCCAAGAACCCGGAGATCGCCTGTGAGGTCACCCTGCAGCCACTGCAGCGCTTTCCGCTGGATGCGGCAATCCTGTTCTCCGACATCCTGACCATCCCCGATGCGATGGGCCTGGAGCTGTACTTCGTCGAAGGCGAAGGCCCCAAGTTCCGTCACCCGGTGCGCGATGCCGCTGCCATCGCCCGTCTGGGCGTGCCCGACATGGAAACCGAGCTGCGCTACGTGATGGACGCGGTGCGCCTGATCCGCCGCGAACTGGACGGCGCGGTGCCGCTGATCGGCTTCTCCGGCAGCCCGTGGACGCTGGCCTGCTACATGATCGAAGGCGGCGGCAGCAAGGAATACGCGCGCATCAAGGCGATGGCCTTCAACGCGCCGGATGTGCTGCATCAGCTGCTCGGCACCGTCACCGATGCGGTCATCGCCTACCTGTCCGCGCAGCGCGCAGCCGGCGCGCAGGCGTTGCAGGTGTTCGACACCTGGGGCGGCGTGCTGTCGCCGGCGATGTACCGCGAATTCTCGCTGCCCTACCTGACCCGCATCGCACGCGAACTCGAACGCGGCATCGGGGCCGAGCGCACGCCGCTGGTGCTGTTCGGCAAGGGCAATGGCGCCTATGTGAGCGAGCTGGCCGCCAGCGGTGCCGAAGCGGTGGGCGTGGACTGGACGATCTCGCTGGCCGATGCCGCCCAGCGCGCCGGCGGCCGCGTCGCCCTGCAGGGCAATCTGGACCCGGCGACCTTGTACGGCTCGCCCGAGGCGATCCGCGCAGAAGTCGGCAAGACCCTGGACAGCTACGCGCAAGGCAACGGCGGCTCGCGCGAAGGCCACGTGTTCAACCTCGGCCACGGCATGTCGCCGGACATGAATCCGGAGCACGTGGGCGTGCTGGTCGAGGCGGTGCAGAGCTTGAGCAAGCGCTGATTTTCCGTACAGCCGACAGCACTGCGTGTGCTGCCGGTTCCTGAAGAATGCGACAAGCGGCAGTTCGGCAACGCCAGCGCGCAATGCGCTGAGAGCGTCTCACAAGCAGAGCTGTGACGGTTGCAGATTCTCTGCGCCTTCGGTGCGAGAGCACGCAGTGAGAGACCGCTGACGGCATCGAGCGTGCAGTCACGCAGAGGAGCCCTAGCGCCTGCGTGATGCATGCCGCACGAGCATCGACCGCGTCTGCCATACGTCATGCAGCGCTGCTGTGGGTCACTGTGCGATCCAAGCAGGCAACGGCGTGTTTCGGCGATGCGCATCCCCGTGCAGGTCCCTCACTGCTTGCTCGCTGCGCACGCATCGCGATCTGTGACGGTGTTCAACCCATCATCGAAACGCAGTCCCTGTACCTCGGCAGGTTCGCTTCGATCCTGCGCCAACGACGCGTGCCGCAACGGCCGGGCAAGCCATCGTCAAGCGAGCGCAAGCCGTCGGTGCAGCCGCAACGATGCACGCTCTCATGCGTTTCGCAGGGTGTTTTTGTAAACCCGGTTGCGATTCATAGACAAATTCCCCGCACCGCGTTCCAGAACGTGACACCGACTCGTATGCCGCTCTCAAGCCGTATCGGCTTCACGTCGATAAACCCGGCATTGCCGTGGTTTGCACCAATTCTTCGAAAGCACGGCGATCTACTGTGGCTCCACGGTGATGCGGTGCCACTGCAACACATCCGCAGCCAGGCAGGTCGCCTTTACAACCTCGACACCGTTACGTTTGTTCCAGCGTTTCGACATCCGCAAACCCAGGGAGAAAAGCATGGCCTTTCCAACTGCCGTCAACGACCAGATCACCGACTCCGTCACACAAGCCAATACCAAGGTGCTGGGCGATGCTCCGGCCATCGCCATGGGCAACCTGTACCAGGCCACCGCACAGGCACTGGCCAATGCCGCCCACAACGCGACCAATGCGCAGCAACAGAGTTATGTCACCGCGCAGTCGGCCACCACCATGGGCGTGGCCACGCTCTACTCCATCGATACCGCGACCACCGGAGTGGCGACCAAGCAGATTCTGAGCACAGGCGTCAAAGGCCTGGGTTGAACGTGATGCGCTGACCTTCGTCCACTAAGGAGCACCAAATGGCATTTCCCACTGCAGTCAACAACCAGATCACCGACTCCGTCACCCAGGTCAACACAAAGGTGCTTGGCGACGCCCCGGCCATCGCCATGGGCAACCTCTATCAGGCCACCGCGCAGGCGTTGGCCAATGCCGCCCACAACGCAACCAACGCGCAGCAGCAGAGCTATGTGACCGCGCAGTCGGCCACCACCATGGGCGTGGCCACCCTGTACTCCATCGACACCGCGACCACCGGCGTCGTTACCAAGCAGATCCTGAGCGTTTAACGACCAGGCTAACGCCAAGGACATTCGCCAATGGCATTTCCCACCGCCGTCAACGACCAGATCACCGACTCGGTTACCCAGGCCAACCTGCAGGTACTGGGGAGTTCCCCGGCTGCAGCCATGGGCAATCTGTACCAGGCCACCGCGCAAGCGCTGGCGAACGCCGCACATAACGCCACGCTCGCGCAACAACAGATGTATGTCACCGCACAGGCGGCAACCACGATGGGCGTCTCGCTGCTGTACTCGCTCGATACCGGCACCACCGGTGCCGCCACCAAGAAGATTCTCGGCTAACCGATAACGCCGCAGCGTCTTCATTCTTCCACCACCCTGTAAGGAGCTATCACCATGGCCTTTCCGACTGCCGTCAACAGCCAGATCACCGACTCCGTTTCCCAGGTCAATACCAAGGTCCTCGGCGATGCGCCGGCGATCGCAATGGGTAACCTGTTCGTCGCCACCAGCCAGGCGCTGTCCAACGCCGCGCACAACGCCACCAACAACCAGCAGCAGTCCTACGTGACGATGCAGGCATCGACCACCCAGGGCGTATCCACCCTGTATTCGATCGACACCGCCTCCGATGGCGTGGCCACCCGGGAAATTCTCAGCGCCGGGCTTCGGTAATCGACAGCCAGGCGCCGCTGCCAGCGTGTGAGCGGCGCCTGGTTCGGTACGCGATGCCCTTGTCACCTCCACGCATCTGGCTGGTCGAATCGAGAAAGGACGCCTCATGCTGCAACTACGTCATATCCCCACATCCAACACCCTGGACGTCGTCGTGAGACTGATTCGGGGCCGCACCATCGTGGCGACGTTTGCGCCACACCAGAAGGCGGTGATGAACGTCGAGTTCGACGGCATCCTGCCCGTGATTCCCGGCGCGCAGCCGTTGGTCTATCGCCAGAAGCCGGGCAACGTGATCGACGTGGCGCACGGCAATTTTGCATTTCTGGAACGCGTACCCGATGGCGTGGCCTTGCAGTACGCGGGCAGACACGAGCCACAGAATACCGTTCTGTTCTCGGCATCGGCCGGCGTTGAACAGCGCAGGCCGTCGTTGGCTTAGAACGCCGACGCTAGTGCCCCGTCATGGAGCCAAGCGCGCGTGCCGCAAACCTCGCCAGCCTGGTCGGCACTGCCGCAACAGGTGCAGCGATGGCCATTGGGCAGGCGCCGGCCTTCGCGATGGGGGCAACCTATCTGGCGTTGTCGGATTCCATCGCGCTGGCAATGGAAAACGCCGTCGCCAGCCAGCAACGCGGACAGGTACTCGCCGATGCCGCACTCACGCAGATCCTTGCCTTGATCATTCAGAAGGGAGCGACTTCGTCATGATCGACGACAGTAGCGTAAACAGTCAGATCGTCGACGCGGTGAGCAGCATCGTGACGCTGACCACCGGTCAAGCCCCCGCGCAGGCGCTCGGCATGCTCGATGCCGTGATGCTGGAAACGCTGGGCATGGCGATGCACAACGCCGTGAACCGGCAGCAAGGCGCCGGCATGATCAATGCTGCCGCGATTACCGCCGCCTGCGCCAAGATGATCTCGGCACCGTTTCCGGTTGCGCCACCGCCCCCGCCTGCACCACCCGGACCAGCGCCGACAGTTGCACCGTTGCCTGGCCCACCGCCTGTACCGCCCGCACCGGCAGCGCTGATCGCTGCTGCAGCGGCGGAAGCGAAGACGGCCGTCGACGTGTTGAAGACCCAGGCACAGGGCGCCTCGGCCGACGCCGCAACCGCGACTGCCGACCTGATGGAAGTGCATGCGCTGAGCGTACCGCCGCCGCTGCCTGCCACTCCCCCCGCCCCCGGCGCCGCCCCCAATGATGCTGCCACTGCTGATGCTCCTGCTGCTCCCCCCCCAGTTCCGCCCGCAGCCGCAGCTGCTGGCGCACCCACTCCTGCACCTGCACCTGCTGCTCCTGCTGCACCTGCACCTGCATCTGTGCCTGCACCTGCACCTGCATCTACAACGCCGCCTTCGCCATAAGCCGTCTGCGTAGAGGCGCGTTTCACCACCAGGCCTCATTGCCAGGCCGCCGATCAATCCACGGGAGCCGAGATGGAACCGAGCAAGGTCAATGCCCAGGTCATCGATGTGATCAACCAGACCCAGATGGCCACCATGAGCCCGCAGGTCGTGCTGACCAGCGGGGCCGGAAAGGCTTATCAATCGGTGGCGCAGTCCACGGCCATTGCGGTGCAGGATGCCACCGATGCGCTGCGCAATGTCTCGACCATCGCAACCACCGCCGTCGGCGTGGCGATGGCGCAGTACCTTGCCACCGGCGACGCGAAGTACGTCACCGCACTTACCCAGGCGCAGTCGCTGATGCAAGGCGCCACCGACGACTTCGCCAGGATCGGTTCGGCGGCCGGCCTGGTACTGAAGAATTTCCCCGCCGGTTGAATCCACAAGGAGTCCTGCAATGTCCGTTTCAATCACAGGCCGCCTGATTTCGATGCCGTCGATGCTGTCGACGCTCGGAAGGCAGTGCCTGGCCTTCATCGATGGAGGCACGCAGTGGCTGGCCTGGGCGATCCAGTCGCCCGGCGTGCGCTACGACTTTCCCGACGAGAGCAGCTTGCTCGACGAGGTGCAGCAAGGCCTGCACGGCTCGCGGCTGACCTTGCTGCCGCAGCTGGAGCTGAAGGTCAGCCCGGTCAAACTCATGAGCTTGAGCCCGACCGACCTAGGCACGCTGGCGCAGGCCGAAGCCGGCGACACCGGTTCGGTGGTCAAGGCGCGGCTGCAGCGGATCTTCCGCGACAACGCCCTGTACACGGCAAGCGACCTGGCCGCCGGCCGCAGCCTGCTGACGCAGCTGAAGCTCGATGGCGCTGCGGTGTTCCAGTCGTTGGATCTGGAGGACAGCCTGGCACTGCGCCAGCTGGCCGCCGACCCGCCGCCGGCCGACGTGACGCCGACACTGCAGCAGGAAGCGGCGGCATTCGCCGTCGAGCAGGCCCGCACGCCGCTGGAATTCTGCGACTACTACCGCTTCTATCTGGCCTGCACCGCCACCATCGCCGCCGCAGACGAGCGCGCGCATGCGGCGGCTTCGGCAGTGCAGGCGCTGCTGCCGCAGTTGTTCGGCACGCTGGATTGCCCACAGGTGCAGGGGCTGCCCTCGCCCAACGAGGTCGAACGCAGCGTTGCCGAGTGGCTGGCGCGCGGTCGCCAGATCGGCTTCGCGCGGCTATCGCTGGCCGCCCAGCAGATCGTCCAGCACATCCGCTACCGGGGCGATGGCGACGATCAGACGGCCAGCGATGCGATCCGCCGGTATCTGCAGTCTGCGCAGGCATTCCTGGCGGCCAACCGGCCCAGCCGCGGCGTGCTGGGCCAGGATGGCAACAGCTGCGTATTCGCCATGCACAACGACACCCTGGCTGCGCTGCTGCAGGTCAACGGGGGCGTTATCTCGCTGCGGGATTTCGGACCGGCACCTGCGTCCGATAGCAAGCCGGCCGCTGAGGAAACGGAGGACTGGGAGTGAACGCATCGCGCTCGCTGCCCGCGGCCAGCGACCAGGCCGCGCCTGCAATCAGCGCCGCCGACGCGGCCCGCGATGCGGTGCATTCAGGTCGCGCCGCTGCCCTGGCAGCCGCACGCCAGGGCATGTCGCAGGCCGACCGCGCACTGGGCGAGATGCTGCGCACGCTCGCAGCGCAGCGCCCGCCCGATACCGCACCAGTCACGATACCGATCCAGCCATTGCGTACCGATACCGTTGCCCCGCTCCATTCCGCGTCCACTTCAGGAGACACCAGTATGTCCGACGATACCCAGCCCACGCCGCCGAACCAGGCACCACCCTCCACTGCGCAATGGCCAGGATCGTCGCAGATCGAAGCCGCGCTGAAAGCGGCGCAAGCCCAAATCGATCAGGCCATGGCGGCCAGCGATATGGCCGTGCAGGCGGCCATGCGGGTCGCAGCCGCAGCGACCGCAGCAGCCGGCAACAATCAGGCGATCGATAGCGCAGACCAGGCCCTGCAGCAGGCCGACCAGGCTGCTGCCGCCGCGGTCGCCGCCGCGCAGCAGCAGACCGAGCAGGCGATGGCCGCCACGTCGCCAGCGAATCCGAACCCCGGCAGCGAGACAGCCGGCTAACCGATCGATGCAGTTCCAGGTGTCGGCGATGCCGGCACCTGCAGTGGACCGTCCGGACACGTCCGGACCGGTAGCGGCTCCTCCGCCACCAAGGCACTCCGACACCACGACCACACCGCCATCGCCGCGGCAGGCCCGACCAATACACGCTCCGAAGGAGTTGGACATGACGTGCTACGCAGGCTTCGACACGGATCAATTTCCCGGACTGCCCGCCCTCGACTGGCTCAAGACCCAGACCGAGCTGGCGTGGTGCGGCTACTACCTGGCACCGGCGCCGAGCCATGCCGACACCGGCTGGATGGGCCAACGTGCCGCGTTGATCGCGCAAGGCTGGGGCCTGGCGCCGGTCTATTTGGGCCAGCAGACGATCGGCCCCGGTTCGCACGACGTCACCGCCCGGCAAGGCAGCATCGACGGCGCACAGGCCGCAGCGCTGGCACGCGCCGAACGCTTTCCCGACGGCGCGGTCGTCTATCTCGACTGGGAAGATGGCGGCAGCCCGCCCCAAACCGCCATCGACTACATCCGCCTGTGGATCGCCGCGCTAGTGGAGAATGGATATTCACCAGGCCTGTATTGCTCGCACGCGCGCGCAGTGGAACTGCTGTCGCGGATCGGTCCCGGTCCATCCCCGCGCGTCTGGGCCTGGCGTGTCTCCACCGCGGGCCGTCATCGCTATACCGGCGACATCCAGCACATCCAGGCCGCCGATCCGGCCGGCTGCGGCTATTCCCAGGCCATGCTCTGGCAATTCGAGCAGGATGCGGTGCTGTCGCTTCCCGGTACCCCCTGCGACGGGCTGGAGGTCGACTTGAGTTACGCGATAACGCCAGATCCAAGCAGTCCATGAACCGAGGTGCTTCTCACACAATTCAAATCAAGGCTATCCAATGAAGGAATCTCTCCAGCAAGAAAAAATGCGCCGCGCGATTAGCGATAACCTGACCAAGCGGATCAACGACGTGGGACGCTATCCGCAGTTACGCAATGTGCGCTCGGCCGCAGTCCAGGCGCTGGGAATTCTGCAAGACCGCATCACAGCTTTATGTATGGAATTTCAAGAGAAATTTCCGCTACGTGCAGATCAGCCGCTTGCATATTTCTACATCAAGGGCGGCAATGCCTTCAAAGCATGCATGGATAACTTGCGAGGAAACAATCGGGAGCTATTCGACTCCGGCGACTCGGACTGGGACACCCAAATCGTCATCGACCCATGGCTCCCAGGACCTATTCAAGCAGCGCTCCAGGCGAGCATCGAGGAGATCGTGCTGGAGGAAATGCGCAATGCGGGAATCCACATTGCCACTGAAATTGCGCTGATCAGTCCTCCCGAGGACTCCCCATTGACACCCTACGTCTACGTGGATCCAGTTGGCGAGCCAAGGCAGCCTGGCACAGGCGTGGCCTATTTAATGCAGTGCGACGAACCACAGATGTTGCGCCGCATTTTTGACGGCGAACGTATCGGATTATCGACCGACGTCAGCCGTACGATCGGCGACGATCGTACGCCGCCGTCGGCCGCGCAGCCTGACCTTGTGCCGAATCAAAAATTAAGTATTCCCGGAATCTCGTTGAACGACGCCATCAAGCCCTTCATTCTCTATCGGCTCGGCTACACATGGCATGGTACACAGTTCGAGCGCGCCGTGGACCATATCATCGATCGACCTGCAAGCCCGCGCGGCATCTTGATGGAGTTGATCGATGTAAGCCTGCCGCGTCGCGACGCCATCGAGACGATTGCGATTTGGTCAGAAATCGGCCGTAGGCACCTCACCATCCTAACCGCTGGCGGCAGCGAGGAACGGTGGCAACTGCCACTACCGGATTTGGACTACCACCTGCGCGAAAACCTATGGATGCTGTGCGAGATCGCCTGCGATCCGAACGGCCCGGGCGCACACAAGGAAGCCAAGCGGCGCGAACGCGTCGCCACCATTCGCGCGTGGTATGACACGAATAGCCAGTTGCCGCATTTCCAGGCAGTACTCGACGGAATGGCCGGCACGCGCGTGGGTGCCCCTGGCAACGATGCTGCCACGCTGGTGGATGCGATGATGGCATCGGTGCGCGCCCGTACCGTGGGCGCCGCACCGGACTACGCACACGGCCAGCCAACCTCCGCCACTCGTGACCGCGTTCTGGCTGCGCGCCACGGCACCCGCACAATGATCGATCTGCTTGCTTCGGCATTCACCACGCCGGCCATGCTCTCGGCTGCTTTCAGCGACGACCTGCTGTTGATGTCCACGCTTGCGCAAAATCCGTATCTGGCCATCGCGCAGTTGCGTTTTTCCGGAGTAGACATGGCCGCGCTCGTACGGGTTAGCCATCAGGCCCTGCTGAGTCTGGACACCACAGCGTTCGCGCAAGCACTCGGGCGCTGGCTGGGCGAGGACGTTCAAGTCCTTGCCCAGCCCCACAACACGCCGCGCGTGGGCGGGCTCAGCTACGAATGCACGCTGGTGGTGTACCTCGACCAGAAAAAGCCACCGTTCGACAGGAAAGTTCTCGCGTTTCTGACTCTGACCACCGCTACCGATGCGCAAGCACCCTTTCATTCCAACGCCGCCGATCCCGGCAACGCGTATGCTGCACTGCTGGATATCGACAGCCAGCGCAAGGCCGCCGCTGCGGTGATCGACGAGTTCGTGCTGCGCTATCTGCTGTCCAAACAGCACGAAGCGATCAAGATGGTGTTACCGCAGGCTTAGAGCGGCTAACAGAACGTAGCGAGCAGTCGCCAGGTGGGTGTGGGCGGCGCGCAGGAACCAGAGTGTACGAGTGGTACATGCCGATCCCGAGCACCGACCGCGCCCGCCCGACGGCTGAGCAGTAGTTTTGTTAGCCGTTCTTAGAGTGTGTTACCTACAGCAGGCATATTGCGAAACGCTCTCGGGCTCACCCCCACCAACCGTCGGAAGCTCTTCTCGAAATGGCTCAGATCGCCGAAGCCTACCTTCAACGCCACTTCGGTGATGCGTAGCTTTCGTTGCTTCTGCAGCAGCTCTTTCGCCTTCTCGATGCGCAGTTGCTGCAGCATCGGTTTGAACGGGATGCCGAGTTCGTCGCGGAACAAAAAGCCCAGATGCGACTGGCTGACGTGCGCCTGCCGAGCCAGTTCGCCCAAGGTCAGCGACTCAGCGTAGTGCTCACCCAGATGTACCAGGGCGCGCCGCAGTGCATCGTGCAGGCTGGCGAGACGTTGGCCGGGGCGATGCGGGAGGCCGGCGATCCAGTCGACCGGGGTTTCCGGTGGCGCTGGCTCGCCTGGCGGATCGGCCTGTTGCGGCATAGTCGCGTGCGCATTGCGCTGCGCTCCTTGCGCCCGGTCTTCCAGCAGACGCGGCGCGTGGCGCTGGATATCGGCAATGCTGATCGGCCTGCCGGCAGTCATGACCGCCAGGCGCAGCACCACCCGCTGCAGCTCCTGAAGGTTTTCCGGCCATGGGTAGTGGAGCAGGGCGTCCATCAGCACCTCAGTGACCACCTGACCGTGATCCAAACCATGCCGATCCAGCATGCGTTCGACGTGAAAGCCGATGTCCACCCGCCGCTTACGCAACGGCGCGAGCTCGAACGCCAGGACATCCAGTTGCGAGAGCAGCGCCCGCGAAAAGCGTCCGGCCAGCACGCGGCGCGATAGATCGGCGGTGGTGGAAGCGACTATTCGGGGCAGGCCCTCGCCGCCCAACGCAAACCCGGTATTGCAGCGGCCTCGGAGATGTCCTGCCACCTGGCGTTGCAGCGCGTCGTCTAGCTCCTCCACGCCCTGCAGGAACAGCGTTCCTCCTGCTGCGCGCTCGAACCATGCTGCCGGCACGTCGGCAGGAGCGGTACAATCGATCGCAACGAACGGCCCATCGCGCCAGGGCGCAGTGGCGTGCAGCAGGGTCGCCACATGCTCTTTTTCGGTACCGAACTCGCCGCGCACGATGACTGGCAAGCAGCTGTACGCGGCCTGCTCGACGAATTCGTCGATCATCCAGACGTCTTCGCAAACCCCTACGATCATCCACGATCGAGCGAGGTGTTCTTCCGCCCAGGTCCGCGCTGCATCGCGCTTGATCAAATACGCACAATACGTTGCAATCTGCTCGCACAGCGTCATCGCTTGCGTGGTCATGCCGCAGTGGATCGGGGTCACGTGCAGCGTACCGAGCATTTGCCTGGCGTACTGGACGGGGAAACACTGCTCGAACGTCGTCTGGTTGTTCGCCTGATCCGGAGCAGGCAGATCGCTTTCCTCCGCCTCCAAAGAGAACTCGCATACCGCACCGTTCAAAATCTCGCTCTGCGATAGTTCCGCGGCAATTTTCTCCAGCATTTTTGCCAAGGAATCACCGGGAAGATAGGCGCGCTGTAAAACATCGAAGACTTGCTTTTCCATTGATAGTCCGACCTGATCACTGGCGCGCTGGGAAGGCGGCCATACCCAAGTCGCGCCATCCCTGACCAGACCGTCGGCAAAGCTCCAAGAACTGCATTCGCTTTTAGGTTCAACGCTCGCGCCTTCCGCTCGATCACTCCATCGCAACGCGAGGAAACCCACGCTTGCCTTGGCTGGATCTCTCGGAGGCGCAAAAGATTTGCCGGCGAATCCAACGCTTGTAGCAAGCCATAGCGGGCATTAGCACGTGGCCAATCCTCTGTCCCGACGATTCGTGACATGTGGCCGCCCGACATTCAATTGGGTGAGACGGGTCTCATTCGATGAAGGTGCAGCGCCCCTCGCTGCGGCGGACTCAAGCAACGACGTGCCGCGTATCGTTGCGACTTCCTGCACAGTGGTGTGGAGATAATGGGTCGTCCTTCATATGGCGATGCCCATGTCTCAGCCCGCCCCCACCTTGCGCGCCTATGCCACCATCAAGCCGTTGCTATGGCTGGTGTCGCTGGCGATCTTCATGCAGATGCTGGATGCGACCATCGTCAACACGGCGTTGCCGTCGATGGCGCGCAGCCTGCGCGAAAGCCCGCTGCAGATGCAGTCGGTGGTGTTCAGCTATGCGCTGGCGGTGGCGATGTTCATTCCAGCCTCCGGGTGGATTGCCGATCGCGTCGGCACCCGGCGCACCTTCCTGGCCGCCATCATCGTGTTCACGCTGGGCTCGCTGCTGTGCGCCGCTGCGCAACAACTGCCGCAGCTGGTGGCTGCGCGCGTGATCCAAGGTATTGGCGGGGCGATGCTGTTGCCGGTGGGGCGGCTGGCCGTGCTCAAGACGGTGGCGCGCGAAGACTTTCTGCGCGCGATGAGCTTCATCGCCATTCCCGCCCTGATCGGCCCGCTGATCGGCCCTACGCTGGGCGGATGGCTGGTGGAAGTGGCATCGTGGCATTGGGTGTTTCTGATCAATCTTCCGATCGGCATCATCGGTTTTATCGCTGCACTGAGAATCATGCCGGACCATTACGGCGACGCACGCCGGCGCTTCGATCTGGTCGGCTATCTGATGCTGGCGTTCGGCATGGTGGCGTTGTCGCTGGCGCTGGACGGTATCGCCGAACCCGGCATGCGCCATGCCTTCGTGATGTTGCTTGCGATCGGTGGGCTGGCCGCGCTTGCCGGTTACTGGCTGCATGCCGGCACGGCCGCCGATGCATTGTTTCCGCTAGCGCTGTTCAAGGTGGCGAGCTATCGCATCGGCATCCTGGGCAACCTGTTCGCACGGGTCGGCAGCGGCTCGATGCCGTTTCTGATCCCGTTGCTGCTGCAGGTGGGCCTGGAGATGAGCCCGATGCGCGCCGGGCTGATGATGGTGCCGGTGGCGCTGGCCGGCATGGCCGCCAAGCGCGCCGCGGTCAAACTGGTGGGCCGCTTCGGCTACCGCAACACGCTGATGGTCAACACCGTGCTGGTGGGTCTGGCGATGGCCAGCTTTGCGCTGATCGAGGCTGGCCAGCCGCTGTGGGTGCGGCTGCTGCAGCTGGCCTGCTTTGGCGGGGTCAATTCATTGCAATTTACCGTCATGAATACCGTGACCCTGCGCGATCTGGACCGCGAGCAGGCCAGCCCCGGCAACAGCCTGCTGTCGATGGTGATGATGCTGGCGACCGGGTTCGGCGCGGCGGCAGCCGGCAGCCTGCTCGCCGCGTTCAACACGCACCTGGGCGATACGCACGGCGCCACTGCCGCGCTGCATGCCACCTTCCTGTGCGTGGGCGGCATCACCCTGACCTCCACGCTGATCTTCTGGCAGCTGGCCGAAACCCGGCCGCATCCCAAGGATGTGGAGGCAGTGGCGGAATAAGAGCAACTGACAAAACCACTGCGCGGCCGCCAGATCGGCGCGGCATGTACCACGCGTGCACTCCGCCGTCCGCACCCACCTGACGACCGCTCGCTACGTTCTGTTAGCCGCTGTAGACGCAATCGCACGGGCTGGAGCCTGCAACGACATGCGAGATATTTGCAGGTGTCGACGTCTTGGCGCGATCTGCGCGCCTTGCAGAAGGATGGCGCAGGCGAGCGCCTTCGCAAACGCGGCAGGCGGTGTGGAACCGCGATGCTGCCAGAACACGATGCCGTCGCCCTCGCTCGCCTTCGATGCTCACCACGCAGCGGGTCGTGGACACACTGCCGGTATCCGGCGCCACGCTGCATCGCCGATTGGCGCAGCGGTGACGGCCACGCGCAGGAATGAGCGACGGCCTGTTCAAGACCTGGCGAAATCACCATGGGCCTGCCCTGAGGCGGCGCGCAGCTTTCCCCTTCAAGGCGCTTCAGCGCTGCGTCACCGCTGTCGTCAGTGGCGGGACCGCGACCTAGATGTCATCGCGCGCACGCACCCGTTGCAGCGCCTCGGCGATGGTGTCCGCCAGCAGTTCGCCGGTCAGCGGTTTGCGCAGGAAACTATCGAAACCCGCCTCCTGCGCGGCTGGTTCGGCAGCTTCGTCCGAGCGGGCGGTCACTGCGATCAGCGGCATGTCGTAGCCGAACACGCGCAGCTGCCGCGCCAGTGCGAAGCCATCCAGCCCGGGTAGATCCAGATCCAGCAAGGCGATGTCGAAGGTATTGTCGGCCGCCTCGGTGAGGGCCGCCAGCCCATGCGGCGCATGCACCACCGAATGGCCCTGGGAGCGCAACAACCCCAAGATGACCTCGGCGATGGTGGGGTCGTCTTCCACCAGCAGGATGCGCTGCGGCGCAACCGCCGCACTGGCGCGCGGCACCTCGCCGGCCAGCGTGGCATGGGAGATCACCCAGCGCAGCGGCAGGTCCACCACAAAGCGCGTACCCGCGCCGAGCCGGCTGATCACTTCGATATGCCCGCCCATTGCCAGCGCCAGTTCCTGGCAGATCGCCAGGCCCAACCCGCTGCCGCCGTAGCGCGAGGTGGTCTTGGCGCCGTCGCCCTGTTCGAAGCGCTGGAACAGCCGCGCCTTCTGGTCGGCATTGATGCCCGGGCCGGTATCGGCCACTTCGAAGCGCAGGCCCTGATACGAGCCCAGCGTGGTCAGCTTGAGCCCGACCACCCCGCGCTCGGTGAACTTGATCGCGTTGCTGAGCAGGTTGAGCAGGATCTGCCGGATGCGGGTGGGATCGCCGCTGGCGGTAATGTCGCCCAGCAGCCCCACTTCCAGGCTGAAATGCAGGCCGCGTTCCTGTGCCAGCGGCGCCATCAGGCTTTCCACTTCGGCCACCAGCTGGCGCACCGAGAACGGCTGCAGATCCAGCTCCAGGCGTCCGGATTCGATCCGCGCCAGATCCAGCGCGTCGTTGACCAGGCGCAGCAGGTGCGCGCCGGCACGGCGGATCGATTCGGTGTAGCTGCGCTGCTTGGTGTCCAGCGGGGTCTTGAGCAGCAACTCGCTCATGCCCAGCACGCCGGTCATCGGCGTGCGGACTTCGTGGCCGAGCGTGGCCAAAAAGCGGGTCTTGGCCAGCGACGCCTGCTCGGCCAGCTCCTGCTTGTGCACCGCCAATTGCCAGGCATTCAAGCGGCGCAGGCGACGGCGGTACAACAACACCGCAACGGTGACCAGGCACAGCACCAGCATCGCCAGCACCGCCAGGCCCCACGGCGACAACCACCACGGCGGCATGACCTGGAACCGCAGGCTCTGGCTGGCCGACCAGATGCCGTCGGCAGTGCGGCCCTGCACCTCAAGCACGTAATGCCCGGCAGGCAGGCGCGAAAACAGGCGCTCGCCGCTGGGGCCGACATCGATCCAGTCCGGGTCATAGCCGCTGAGGCGGAAGCGGTAACTGGTGGACTCGGGATTGGTGAAGGTCGGCATGCGCGCCACGATGTGCAGGTCGCGGTCGCCGTCCTGTATCTGCAGCGGCACGACGCCGGTGACATCCAGCCCACGCTCGCCACGTCGCAGCCCCACCTGTTCGATCAACAACTGCGGGCGACGTAAATTGGGGCGCATCGTGGACGGATCGAACACCACCATGCCATCGGAGGTGCCGCCCAGTATCTGCCCGCCGCTTGCCTGCACCAACGAGGCCACCTGCATGGGGGAGCTGGGCAGCCCGTCGTGCACGTTGTACACGCGGACCAGCTTGCTGCCAGGATCGACGCGGATCAGTCCACGATGACTGGACACCCAGGCCACGCCACCGGCATCGACCACCATGCCGGTCGGCGCCACTTTCGGAAACTCCTGCTCCTTGCCCACCGTATCCAGATGTTTGAGCTGCGCACCATCCCACAGGTACCGCCGCAGCTCGCCTGCCAGCCCCGCCCAGACGATGCCGCCATCTCCCAGGCGGAACACGTAGGTTGGCAGATCGGCGGCGCCGGGAACCGCGATGAACCGGTCCGATTGCGGGTCCCACCGCCACAGACCGGCGTTGTTGCTCAGCCAGATCTGCCCATCCGGCCCGGTCCGCATGTCCAGCACAGTCAGCGCCTTCAGGCCATGGCTTGCATAATCGATCGTCCTGAGCAGTTGCCCCTCGCCGCTCCACAGCTGTATGCCCTGGGTCATCAGCGCCACCCAGATGCGTCCTTGCGCATCTTCGGCCATCCGGCCGGGCCTGCCCGCCATCTCGGGGTCGGCCGCGGGATCCACGCTCTGCAGCAGCGGCCAGCGCTTGACCTGGCGCGTGCGCGGGTCGTAACGCACCAGCGTTCCCTGCACGCCGATCCAGACCATCCCCTGCCTGCTCTCGAACACGGTGTCGGGGACGCGCACCGGATCGATATTGGGCAGATGCAGCTTGACCCGGCCGGTCGCCGGATCGAAGTACTCCAGCGCGCTATGCGAGCCTGCCACCCAGACACCACCTGCCGCCGATGGCGCTGTGGCGGTAATCGACGGGTTGGTCAGCGACTGCGGGTCATCCTTGTGATGCGAGAACACCGCAAAGGTGTCCCACTGCGGCGGCAGATGCCACAGACCGCCCTCGAGGCTGGCAAACCACAGCCCTCCTTCACGATCCTGGTAGGACTCGAGCCAGTTGCGGTTGACCAGGCCGTGCGCCGACGCACTGTAGGTCGGCACCTTGGCGACGGACGAACCGTCGGTGCTGATGCCCAGCCCAGCGTCGATGTCCAGCCAGTAGCGCCCGCGTCGATCACGCAGCAGCACGCCCCTGACCTGCGGCCTGGTCGGAGCGCTCTGCCATGGGCGCGTGATGGACCGCTCAGCGGTATCGAGCCGGAACGCATTGCCTGCAAGGTCGCTAACCCACAGCACCTTGCCACCCGGCTCCATGTAGAGCCTGTTGACGGTCTGGTCCGCAACCGGAAGCGGCACGCGCTGCATGCGTTGACCGTCCCAGTGCACGAGCCCGCCCCAGGTGCCGATCCACATCGAGCCGTCAGCGGCCGCTTCCAACCCCACGACGCTGTCGGACGGCAGCTGGTGCGGCTCGCTGGCGGCCGCGGAAAAGTGCTGCATGCGCCCGTCCGGCCGATAGCGGTACACGCCCTGCTTGGCGGTTCCGATCCAGAGCGCGCCATCGGATGCCGTTGCCAGTGTCCACACCATGGCATCGCGCAGTTCCGGAAACTGCGGGTCTTCCAGCCGCTGGAAGGTGCGCGTCCTTGCATCCAGGAAGCCGACGCCTCCGTCCTCGAAGCCCAGCCATACGCGATCGTTGGCATCCACGCAGATGCCCCAGATCACGTTGCTGGTGAGGCCATCTTCCATCCGCCAGATGCGGTAGTTGCGGCCATCGAACCTGGCCAACCCGTCATCGCTGGCGATCCACAGGTAGCCCTGCTTGTCTTCGGCAAAATCGTTGATGGTGTCGGAGGGAAGTCCGTCGGCAACCGTCAACTGGCTGGGCACCGGTGTGGCCGGGGTCCGCGCCTGCGCCGGAAGCACGGCCAGACACAGGCACAACCAGAACGCAGCAAGTGGCCAATGGGCAAGGCGGGTCAGGAGGCGCACCGGATCAGTTTCACGACAAGTGCGCGCATAGTGCGGGCCACGCGCGGTGCGGGCAAGCCCGGGCCGGCCGCTGCCGATCCTGCGTGTCTGCAGACTCCGGGCACAGGTCTCGCACCTGATGTTGCCGGATGGCGAACGCCGCCAGGCACGTCGCCGAATGCGCCCAGTCGAAACATCCGGGGCGCTAGCCAGTTGCCCGGGGCGCACCGACGTACGGCTGATCCATAGCAGCGCGTGGGCGTCACCCTTTTACAGGCACAGCTGACGCTGGACGACGTTTTCAGCTACATGCCATCGCGTGCGCCTGCCTTGCGCAACGCGTCGGCAATGATGTCGGCGAGCATGTCGCCGGTCAGCGGCTTGCGCAGGAAACTATCGAAACCCGCCTCCTGCGCGGCTGGTTCGGCGGCTTCGTCCGAGCGGGCGGTCACTGCGATCAGCGGCATGTCGTAGCCGAACACGCGCAGCTGCCGCGCCAGTGCGAAGCCATCCAGCCCGGGTAGATCCAGATCCAGCAAGGCGATGTCGAAGGTGTTGTCGGCCGCCTCGGTGAGGGCCGCCAGCCCATGCGGCGCATGCACCACCGAATGGCCCTGGGAGCGCAACAACCCCACGATGACCTCGGCGATGGTGGGGTCGTCTTCCACCAGCAGGATGCGCTGCGGCGCAACCGCCGCACGGGCGCGCGGCACGTCGCCGGCCAGCGTGGCATGGGAGATCACCCAGCGCAGCGGCAGGTCCACCACAAAGCGCGTACCCGCGCCGAGCCGGCTGATCACTTCGATATGCCCGCCCATTGCCAGCGCCAGTTCCTGGCAGATCGCCAGGCCCAACCCGCTGCCGCCGTAGCGCGAGGTGGTCTTGGCGCCGTCGCCCTGTTCGAAGCGCTGGAACAGCCGCGCCTTCTGGTCGGCATTGATGCCCGGGCCGGTATCGGCCACTTCGAAGCGCAGGCCCTGATACGAGCCCAGCGTGGTCAGCTTGAGCCCGACCACCCCGCGCTCGGTGAACTTGATCGCGTTGCTGAGCAGGTTGAGCAGGATCTGCCGGATGCGGGTGGGATCGCCGCTGGCGGTGATGTCGCCCAGCAGCCCCACTTCCAGGCTGAAACGCAGGCCGCGCTCCTGTGCCAGCGGCGCCATCAGGCTTTCCACTTCGGCCACCAGCTGGCGCACCGAGAACGGCTGCAGATCCAGCTCCAGGCGTCCGGATTCGATCCGCGCCAGGTCCAGCGCGTCGTTGACCAGGCGCAGCAGGTGCGCGCCGGCACGGCGGATCGATTCGGTGTAGCTGCGCTGCTTGGTGTCCAGCGGGGTCTTGAGCAGCAACTCGCTCATGCCCAGCACGCCGGTCATCGGCGTGCGGACTTCGTGGCCGAGCGTGGCCAAAAAGCGGGTCTTGGCCAGCGACGCCTGCTCGGCCAGCTCCTGCTTGTGCACTGCCAATTGCCAGGCATTCAAGCGGCGCAGGCGACGGCGGTACAACAACACCGCAACGGTGACCAGGCACAGCACCAGCATCGCCAGCACCGCCAGGCCCCACGGCGACAACCACCACGGCGGCATGACCTGGAACCGCAGGCTCTGGCTGGCCGACCAGATGCCGTCGGCAGTGCGGCCCTGCACCTCAAGCACGTAATGCCCGGCAGGCAGGCGCGAAAACAGGCGCTCGCCGCTGGGGCCGACATCGATCCAGTCCGGGTCGTAGCCGCTGAGGCGGAAGCGGTAACTATTGGATTCGGAGTCGGCGAAGCTCAGCAGGCGCGCAACGATATGCAGGTCGCGATCGCCATCGCGCACCACCAGCGGCTGCACGTGACTGACGTCCAGCCCGCGCTCGCCACGCCGCAGCCCCACCCGTTCGATCACCAACGGCACGCGATGATCGTTGGGTTTGAGCTCGGCAGGATCGAAGATCACCAGACCGTCGGGCGTGGCACCGACGATCATGCCCTTGGACGATTGCACCAACGAGCGTGCCACGAACTGCGGGTTGGGCAGGCCGTCATGCACGCCGAACACCCGCACCCCGCGCGTGGCAGGATCCACGCGGATCAGGCCACGCATGCTCGACAGCCAGGCCACGCCATCACCATCGATCACCAGCCCTTGCGGCGCCAACGCCGGAAACTCCTGCTCGGTGCCCACCGTGTCCAGATGCTGCAGGCGGCCGTTCTTCCACAGGTACCGATGCAGCTTGCCCAGCCCGGCAAACCAGGCCACGCCGCTGTCGCTGAAGCGAAAGGTGAAGATCTGCTCCCGCGGCGCCCCGGCGATCGCCTCGAACCGTTCGCTGGCGGCATTCCAGCGCTGCAGGCCATGACTTCCTGCCAACCACAGCACGCCATCCGGGCCGTTCTGCAGATCGTGCACGACCACATCGCGCTCCAGCCCATGGCTGCCCCGGAACAACCTGCGCAGCAGCCTGCCCTCTTCATCGCGTTCCTGCAGCCCGGTGGTAGTGCGGACCCAGAGGTGCCCGTCGGCTGTCTGCTGCAGCGCTTCCATCGCTGCATCCTGGGTTTCATCCTGGCCATCCGCCTGCGGTTGCTCGTCGGCCATCTTCCAGCGCCGCAGCGCGCCGCTGGCCGGGTCATAGCGCACCAGTTCGCCGAAATGCCCCACCCAGACCCGGCCCTTGCGATCTTCGAGCACGCTGTAGGACCAGCTGCTCACCCCCAGGCTCGGCAATACCCGCTCCATCTTGCCGATGGCCGGATCGACCCGCTCGAGCGCGCCGGCGGTGCCCACCAGCCAGAAGCGTCCGTCGCGCGATTCGGCAGCGGCCTGGATGGCCAGGTTGCCACCATGCTGGCCGTCTTCCTTGGAGTTGAAGACCACCGCGAAGCGGCGCCAGTTCGATGGCAGGTGCCACAGCCCCCCATTGGGACTGGCGAACCACACCCCGCCTTCGCGATCCTGGTAGGCCGACTCCCAGTTGGGACGGATGCGGCCGTGCGCCGACAGGCTGTACAGCGGCACGTTGCTCACCTCATCGCCGATGGCGTGGCCCAACCCGTCCAGTGTATCCAGCCAGTAGCTGCCATCGTGGTCGCGCAGCAGCACGCCCAGCACCGGAAACTTGGCCGACACCTTCCAGTGATGCGGACGCACGCTGCCATCGGCAGCGCGTCGAAACAGATGATCGTCGCTGGTGCCGATCCAGAGGCTGCCATCGGGATCGGCGGTGAGCCGGGTGATGATCTGCGAGGTCGGCGTGGGAAATGCCTGTCGCTCGAAGTCCTTGCCGTTCCAGTGCGCAGCGCCGTCGGCGGTGCCCACCCACAGCGTGTCGCGGCGATCGACTTCCAGCCGGTAGATCGCGTTGTCGGGCAGGCTGCGCGGGTCATCGGCGCGATGTACGAAATGCTCCAGCGTTCCATCCGGCCGCAGCCGATACAGCCCGCTGCTTTCGGTGCCGAACCAGATGCTGCCGTCTTGGGTGGACTTGATGTTCCAGATCGCCGCACCGCGCAGCGCTGGATAACGCGCACTGTCGTAGAAGGTGAAGCGATGGCGCGAGGTGTCCAGCATCGCCAGCCCCGCCATCCCCGTGCCCACCCAGACCCGATTGCGCTTGTCGACATGGACCGCCCAGGCCTGGTTGTCGCGCAGGCCGTCCTCGATGCGCCAGATGCGGAAGTTGCGCCCGTCGTAGCGCGCCAGTCCATCGCTGCTGGCCAGCCACAGATAGCCATTGGCATCTTCGTCGAACCCGTACACCACGTTGGACGGCAATCCGTCGGCCACTGTCAGCTGCCGCGGCTGCGGCAGCACCGGCACACCGGCGCAGGCCGACATCGGCCAGGCGACCGCAGCCGTCAGGCACACCAACAGCACGCACCTGAGCAGCGACACGGTCGCCAGCACGCGGCAGGAGAAACGGATTGGTTGCAACGTGCGCCCTTGTTCCCTTTCAACGCATAGTGCGGACCGCGCTGCATGCTGGCAACACGCAGTGGTCTGGTGTGCCGCCGGCAAGGTTCCGGGTTGCAGGCAGCGGCGGCGAGCGGCAACCAGGTGCCCGCCAGGCACGGGGGCACGGCGCGTGGCGGGTAGCATCAGTCCGGCAGAGGAATCGACTGCCCGCGCGCACGCGTCACGCGTGCGGCGGCAATGGCCTCCACCAGCATGTCCGCGGTCACCGGCTTGCGCAGGAACCCATCGAACCCGGCGCTCTGCGCCTGGGTTTCGGCATCGCGGTCGGCGCGTGCGGTGACCGCCAGCAAGGGGAAGCCATGACCGAGCCGGCGTAACTGCGATGCCAGCGCGAACCCATCCAGCCCCGGCAGATCCAGATCCAGCAGCGCCACATCGAACTCGCCATCGACCGCCTCGGACAACGCGGCCAGCCCATGCGCAGCATGCACCACGCGATGGCCGCGCCCGCTCAGCAGCCCGCTGATCACTTCGGCCACAGTCGGGTCGTCTTCCACCAACAGGATGCGCAGCGGTTCACCGGCCAGGGTGCGCGCTCGGCCTGCAGTGGCGCGCGTGGTCGAACGGTCGATCGGCAAGGGCAGATCCACGGTGAACTGGGTGCCCACACCCAGCCGGCTGCGCACCCGGATCTGGCCCTTCATCGCCACCGTGAGTTCCTGGCAGATCGCCAGCCCCAGCCCGCTGCCGCCGTAGCGCGAGCTGGTGCGTGCGCCCTCGCCCTGCTCGAAGCGCTGGAACAGCCGCTTCTGCTGCTCGGGACCGATGCCGGGACCGGAATCGCGCACCTTGAAGCGCAGGAACTCGCCATGCTGCACAACCGCAAGCCCTACTTCGCCACGTTCGGCGAACTTGATGGCGTTGCCGAGCAGGTTGATCAGGATCTGGCGCACCCGCGTGGCATCGCCCAGCACCATCAGCCCGGAGGGCAACTGATTGCGGTAGCGGAACTGCAGCCCGCGCGCCTCGACGATGGGGAGCATGAAGTCGGCCAGTTCCTGGGTCAGCTGCGATGGATCGAACGGCTGTTGCACCAGCTCCAGCTTGCCGGCCTCGATGCGCGCAAGATCCAGCGCATCGTTGACCAGGCGCAACAGATGCGCGCCCGCCTTGCGGATCGCATCGACATGGCTGCGTTGCTTGGCATCCAGCGGAGTGGCCAGCAGCAGCTCGCTCATGCCCAGCACACCGGTCATCGGCGTGCGCACCTCGTGGCCAAGGGTGGCCAGGAAATGCGACTTGGCAACCGACGCCTGCTCGGCCAGCTGCTGGCGTTGCTGCGCCAGAACCCATTCCTGCTGGCGCCGTACGCGCCGTCGCCATCCCCACACGCCCAGGCAGAACAGCAACACGCACAGCAGCACTGCGGCCAGCTGGGTAGGCGTACTCAACCACCACGGCGGCCGCACTTCCAGCTGCAGCGCGGGTGCGGCGATCCATTGGCCATCGCCGGCACGCGCCTGCACCTCGATGCGGTAGTCGCCCGGCGGCAGCCGCGAAATGACCCGTTCGCCGGTGGCGCCCTGTTCCACCCAGCGCTCGTCGTAGCCATCTACCCGGTAGCGATAATGGGTTGCTGCAGGATCGACGAACGACAGCAAGCGCGCACTGACGCGCAAGTCGCGGTCGCGCGCGTGCAGCACGATCGGTCGCTTGTGCGGAATCGGCTGCGGCCGCTCGGCGTCATTGCGACGGACCTGCACCGACTCGATCACCAGCCGCGCCACCGCTGCCGGGGAGAACGGCCGCGATGGATCGAACAGCACGATGCCGCTGGTGGTCAGCGCCAGCACCTGTCCGCCGGGGCCGACGACCGGAGGACGCATCGAAAATTCGCTGTCCGGCAGACCGTCGCGCTGGCCGAACAGGCGCACCTGCGGCTGCCCCCGTTTGTAGGCAAACAGGCCACGCGAGGTGGTCGCCCACACGGTGTCGGTGCCCCCCAATGCCAGGCCACGGATTTCGGTCGACGGCAGGCCATGCGCGCGCCCTACGCGTTCCAGCAGCTGCGCCTGCTGCCCATCCCAGCTGTAGCGTTCCAATGCCCCGGAGCGTCCGACCCAGAATTCGCGCGGCGACACGAATGCCAGTGCATAGACCTCGGAGTCGTCGCCACCGATCACCCTGCGGAAGCGCTCGCCCTGCCAGACCCACAGGCCATCGCCGGCCGCCACCCACGCCGAACCGTCCGGACGGATGAGCAGCTGTTGCACCATGCCCCCAACCTCGCTCAGGTCGCTGCCGAAGCGGAAGCTCGCCAGCAGGCGGCCGTCTGCCGCACGCCGCTGCACCCCGCCTTCCACGATCGACAGCCAGAACTCGCCATCGACGCCGGGCGCCATCAGTTCCACCCGGTGGATATCCGAGATGTCGGGCCCCATCGCGAGTTTGCGCTTTCGCCCGGTCCTGGGGTGATACAGGGTGACGCCCTCACGCAGCGCGACCCACAGCGCACCATCAGCGGCCGGCAGCACTGACTGCACGGTTCCACCGCCGAGCACATCGCTATGCAACAGCGGCAGCACCTCGCCCTGATCGCCGACCCGATACACCCCTTCGCCGGTGGTCACCAGGAAGCTGTCACCGTCCACGGCTGCGTTCACCAGGTACAGGCCCTCCAGCTGCTTGCCCTGGGTCTCGAAGATGGTGGAAAAGCGCCGCCAGTCCGGCGGCAGGTAGGCCACGCCCTGCGAAATCAGCCCGAGCCAGAGTCCGCCCTGGCGGTCCTGCATGACATCGAGCACACCGCTGTGGGCAGTCAGAAAGCCGCTGCCGCGGTCGCCCTCCATGATGCGCAGCGTGCGTGTGCCAGGCGCAACACGAAAGAACCCATCGGCTGCTCCCACCCAATAGCCGCCATGGACGTCGTGCACCACGGTGCCGGCACGCACGCTGGACGCCCCGTCCCAGGGCGCAGGCTCGAGCACGTCGTCCGCTGTCACCCGGTACAAGCCCTTGCTGCTGCCCACCCACAGCGTGCCGTCGTCATCCTTGCTCAACTTGAACACCGTGGCGCTCAGGCGCTGCGGCGCGATGCGCACGAACCGTTCGCCATCGCGCATCACCAGGCCGCTTGCGGTACCGATCCACAGCCGGCCACGCGCATCGACCGCCATGCTGAAGATGGTGTCGCTGGGAAGCCCGTCCGGCGCATCGGGAGTGGCACGGAAGACCGTGACCCGGCCATCCTCCTCGCGGCGGCACAGGCCACCGCCACTGCCGCCGATCCAGATCGCGCCCTGCGCCTGCGCCAGTGCCCAGACCTGCCCGACGCAGGCGTCGGCCACGGCAGGAAAGGTTGCAAAGCGCGTGCGCTCTGCATCGAGCATGCTCAGCGGCGCGCCGTTGACGCCCAGCCAGACCCGGTCGCGATCGTCGACCAGCAAGGTTTCCACCTCGTTGCCGGGAATCGAGCCGGCGCTATGCGGGTCGTGCTGCCACACCTGCAGGCCGATGCCGTCATAGCGCGCCAGCCCGTCGCTGGTGGCTGCCCAGACATACCCCTGCCGGTCCTGGGCCAAGGCCAGCACCATGCGCGACGGCAGCCCCTCGGCCGGGCCGAAGCGACGCATCCGTGGCGTCTCTATCTGGTTCACCGCCATCGCATCCATGCCGATCCACAGCAGCACGAACGCAAGCGCGCACAGCACTCGATTGTTCATCGTCATCCTTGTCCCGGCCACCTGCGCGATCACGCACTCCCCGGCCGGACTGCACTGTACCTGCTCCGGCACGCGCGGTGACTACCCGCCAGCGCCAGCGTCCGACCCGCCCGCCGCCTCGGCGAGCACCCGCGCCAGCGCGTTGGCCAGCAAGTCCCCGGTGACCGGCTTGCGCAAGAAGCCGTTGCAGCCAGCCGCCATCGCCTGCGGCTCGGCATCGGCGTCGGCCCGGGCGGTCACTGCCACGATCGGGAAGCGCACCCCGCGTGCGCGCATCTGCGCCACCAGCGCGGCTCCGTCGATGCCGGGCAGGTCCAGATCGCACAAGCCCGCATCGAAACTGCGCATGCTCACCTCCGCCAGGGCCGCCAGACCATGCATCACATGCGTCACCGCATGCCCGCGCGCCTGCAGCAGGCCCACGATCACCTGCGCCACCGTCGGGTCGTCCTCGATCAGCAGCAGCTGCAAGGACGCCTGCTGCGGCGACGCCACCGCACGTGCCGCCTCCGCCGCGACCGCAGGCAGCGTGGTCACCCATCGCAACGGCAG
This sequence comes from Xanthomonas floridensis, assembly GCF_001642575.1. Lineage (GTDB taxonomy): Bacteria > Pseudomonadota > Gammaproteobacteria > Xanthomonadales > Xanthomonadaceae > Xanthomonas > Xanthomonas floridensis. The sequence continues at coordinate 193,036 of NZ_LXNG01000001.1, forward strand.
CTCCACGACGAAACACGCTCCCTGCCCCAGCTCGCTGCTGACGCTCACCGCGCCCCCCATCGCCGCGGCCAGTTCGCGGCAGATGGCCAGCCCCAGTCCACTGCCGCCATGCCGCGCATGGGTGAGCGCCCCTTCGGCCTGTTCGAAGCGCTGGAACAGCCGCCCGTGCTGCTCGGCACTCATGCCCGGACCGGTATCGCGCACCTCCACCCGGATGCCTTGACGGGGGCGCTGCGGCACAGCGCAGACACGCAGATGCACGCTGCCACGCTCGGTGAATTTGACCGCGTTGAACAACAGGTTGAGCAGGATCTGCTGCACCCGGCTGGCATCGCCATGCAGTGCCGGCGGCAGCGCGTCATCCAGCTCGCACGCGAACGCCAACTGCTTCTGTTCGGCACTGGGACGCACCAGCTCGACCACCTGCCGGATCAACTGGCGCAGATCGAAATCGCGGTAGTCCAGTGGCAGCTTGCCGGCCTCGATGCGGGCCAGATCCAGCGCATCGTTGACCAACCGCAGCAAATGCTTGCCGGCAGACTGGATCGCACCGGCGTAGCCCTGCTGCCGCGTATCCAGCGGCGTCTGCAGCAGCAACTCGCTCATGCCCAGCACGCCGGTCATCGGCGTGCGCACCTCATGCCCCAGCGTCGCCAGGAAACGCGTCTTGGCCAACGATGCCTGTTCGGCCAGCTCGCGCTTGTGCTGGGCCAGCTGCCACTGCGCGCGCATGCGAACACGACGACGGTAGGCGGCGGCGAACAGCGCTGCCAGGAGCACGCCTGCCAGACAGATCAGCACGATGCCCGCTCCGCTGCGCCACCAGGGAGGGCTGACCGAGAACTGCAGCGAACGCACACGCGAAAGGTTGCCCAACGGATCCACGCCCTGCAAGGCAAGCTCGTAGTCTCCAGGCGGCAGGCTGGCAAATTCCCGGACACCGGTATTGCCGGAGGTCTGCCATTCTGTATCGAAGCCTTTCAGAAAACTTCGATACCGGTTGGATGCCGGATCGGTATACGACAACAACCGGCTGACGAACTGCAGTTGCCGGTCCCCGGGCCCCAACTGAAAAGGGCGATTGACCGGCAACTCAAGACGGGTTCCGTTGCGCAAAACGCTGACATGCTCCAACTGCAGCACCGGGACCACCGGCGCGCTGTCGGGCATTGCTGTATCCAGCAGTACCGTCGAGCCGTCGCTGGTCGCGCCGATCAAGGTATCGCCGCTCAGCAGCAGGCAGTGTTGAATGAACTCCTGACTGGTCAATCCATCGCGCGTGCCGATATTGCGCACTCGTGCCGGCGATACCGAAGCGTCGATTCGCCACAATCCTCTCAGACTGGAGATCCAGACACGCCCGCGTGAGTCGATCTGCATTGCAGACGCATCAAATCCACCCAGTCCTTCGGCTTCTCCGACGTGCTGCACGCGCTTCCAGCGCCCTTCTGCCAGTCTCCATTGTTCTGCGCCGGTGGCACGGTAAACCCAGAAAAGCTGCGAGGATTGCTTGGAAAATGCCTGGATTTGCGCACCTTCAAGGCCTGCTACCGGCACGAAACGCTGCGATGAAGACTCCCAAGCAAACATGCCGGTTTCGCCCGCTACCCAGATACGCCCATCGGGTCCTTGCGCCAGCTGCTGCACTTCGATATTGGGCAACCCTCGCAGGTCTTGCGCGGTAATGCGCTGCAGAATCCTTCCACTGTGCAAATCACGTTGCTGCACCATATCGATGAATGCCATCCATACAGTGTCGCCATCCTCGACAATCCATTCCGGCGGCGAGAGCGACGATGCCGGTTCCGGGCCATCCGAAGGCCAGTGAATGAACTCACTGGTGCTCAGATCCATTCGTGACAGGCCGAACGTCAGGTTACCGAACCAAACGCGCCCGAGGTGATCTTCCAGCGCCGACACCAATTCCATCCCCTTGAGGTGCGGGGACTGCAGACCGGTCTGGAACTTGTCTCCCGTACTCAGGTCGACGCGTAGCAGACGGCCCTCCGCATCCGCCTGCCACAGGCCTCCGGAGCGCAGCGCCGGGGCCAGATCGCAGTAGATCCCATCGCCGGACGGTACAGCAGGTTTGATCACCGCCGTGCGCTTCCAGTCTGCCGGCAGATAGCCCAGTCCGGTGCCATGCATCGGAACCCACAGCCCGCCGTCGGCAGCTCCCAGCAAACCAATGACGTTGCGGCGTGACAACGGCTCGTCGCCATTGAAGGCGGGCACCGGTGGCAGCATACCGCGCGTGCGCCACAGACCACGCCCGCTGCCTAGCCAGAATTCGCCATCGGCGCCAGCTACCACGCTCCAAAGTTCGTTACCCGGGCCAAACATGCCAGCCCAGGGCAACGGCTGCCATTGCTCGCTGGGCCCTCGGACATGCAAACCCGAATCGCTCCCGAACCACAAGCGGTCGCCAGTCCACTGCAGACCGAAGATAGACGCCTGCGGATTCTTCTCGCCTGGCACATACTCCCGGCGCAACTTTTTCCCGTCGTAGTACGCCAAACCGTTGCTGGTACCGATCCACAACCGATGCCGGTTATCGACGGTGAGGTTCACCACCATGGCCTGATCGAGCTCGCCGTCGACCGACCCAAGGTCGATCGACGACATGACATCATCGGCATTGACACGCACCAGCGCACCGGTTGTGGTCCCGACCCAGATATCGCCATCGAACTCGGCGATGCTGAAGATCTGGCCGTCCTTCAACAACGGATACGCTGCGGCGCGATAGTGACGAAAACGGCTGCGACCGGGATCCATGACGCTTAGTGTCTTACCGCACCCGATCCAGAGCCGATCCAGCGCATCGATGTAGAGCGCCTGGATCGCATTGCATGGCAAGGAGGCAGGATCGGCCGGATCGTGGCGCCAGGTCTTGAACCCGGCGCCGTCGTAGCGCACCAAACCATCCATCGTGGCAAGCCATACATAGCCTGCATGGTCCTGGGTGATCGCCACGACCATGGTCGACGGAAGACCATCACCGGGGCCTACGACCCGAAAACGCGGCACCTCCCGGATCTTGGCTGCACAGGGCAGCACACCCAGCAGCAAGGCCATGACGACGATCAGCACACGCATGTGGGAATCCCTTCCACGTCCAGCCGGCATGCTCGCAATGGATCGTTGCAAGCGCAAGCCGCGCGCGCGGCGCCGGGATGTGTCTAGAATCCGCCCATGACGCCCCTCGCCCACCTGTTGCTCCTTCCCGCCCTGGCCTTGACCAGCCTGGCCGCCAGCGCCGCACCGGTGCGCTACGCGCTGGATCCGGTGCATACCCGGGTGCTGTTCGCGGTTGAACATGCCGGCTTTTCCAAGGCGTTGGGCACGGTATCCGGTAGCACCGGCAGCCTGGTCTTCGACCCGGACGACTGGGCGTCCGCACGGCTGGACGTGACCGTGCCGCTGCGCCGCGCCGACCTGGGCGATGCCAAGTGGAACCAGGCTACCCTGGCACGTAACCTACTCGACGCCGAGCGCTTTCCCGACGCGCATTTCGTCTCCACGCGCGTGGAGGCCAGTGGCGACAACCGCGCCAGGGTCACCGGCAACCTCACCCTGCACGGCGTCACCCGCCCGGTCACCCTGGAGGTGACCCTCAACGCACTCAAGCGCCATCCGCTGCCGCCGTTTCGCCGCACCGCCGGGTTTTCCGCCACCGCCACGCTGAGCCGGGCCGAGTTCGGCATCGATGCATGGAAATCGATGATCGGCGACACGGTGGAGTTGCGGATCGAAGCCGAAGCGGTGCGCGAAGGCCGCGCCGACGATGGGCCAGCACCGCCACAAATCCCACCCATCACGCCGGACACAGCCGCCAGCCAGGAATCGGGAACATGAGCCTGAAGAACACCGACCGCTGGGGCGGCGTCAGCCAGACCCTGCACTGGTTGATCGCGCTGCTGATCCTGATACTGGGCATCGTCGGCCTGACCATGGGCGAGCTGCCCAAGACACCGAAATATTTCTGGGTCTACACCGCACACAAGTCGCTGGGGCTGACCGTGCTGGCGCTGGTGATCGCGCGGCTGGGCTGGCGGATCCATGCGGGCGCGCCGCCACCGGTGACCGGCACGCCGCGCTGGCAGGAGCGCGTTGCCGGGCTCACCCACTGGCTGCTGTACGCGATGATCTTCGCCATGCCGCTGTCGGGCTGGCTGTATGACTCCACCAGCGGCCTGCGACCGTTCCGCTGGTTCGGCCTGTTCGATGTGCCCAAGCTCAGCCCTCCGGACGAACACCTGCGCGCCATCGCGCACTTCATCCACGAGTGGGGCTTCTGGTTGCTGATTGCCGTGGTGCTGGCACATGCCGGCGCCGCGTTCTACCACCACCTGTTCCAGCGTGACGCCACCCTTGCGCGGATGTTGCCGCGCGGCTGGCTTTCCTCCAGACCCTAAGGATTTCCCATGTCGTCCAAGCTGTTCGCCTCTCCCATGCTGGTCGCTGCATCGTTGGTGGCCACCTTTGCAGCCGCCCCGGTGCTGGCGGCCGATTACGTCCAGGCCCCCGGCTCGACGCTGGTGTTCGCCAGCAAGTACGACGGCGAAGTGTTCACCGGCAAGTTCCCCGGCTTCGACACCACGCTGAGCTTCGATCCGGCCAACCTGGCTGGCGCCAAGCTCGATGTGCGCATTCCGCTGGCCAGCGCAGTCAGCGGCAACAACGACCGCGACTCGACCCTGCAGGGGCCGGACTTCTTCAACGTCGCCAAGTTCGCCACTGCGCGGTATCGCGCCGACAAATTCCGTGCCCTGGGCGGCAACCAGTACGCCGCCGACGGCACCCTGGAGCTGCGCGGTGTCAGCAAGCCAGTCACGCTGACCTTCACCTGGACGCCCGGCGCGCAACCGGTGCTGGCCGGCAAGGCAGTGGTGAAGCGGCTGGACTTCGGCGTGGGTGGCGGCGACTGGGCCGACACCAAGACCATTCCCAACGAAACCGCGATCAGCACCAAGGTCGTGTTGAAGGCGAAGTAAGGCCACAGGCCGCAACCGGACGCGGCCACTGAGCGGCGGACTACCTCGTCGGGTCCGCCGCTTTTTTGTGCCTGCAGTGCGGAATGACACCGCAAGACAGCTAGACTGGGGACCAATTTCAAGGACGCGAACGATGCGCACACACGGAACGTTGACCCGCTGGAATGCCGAGCGAGGCTTTGGCTTCATCACTCCGGCGCGGCCAGGCGATGATGTGTTCGTGCATGTTTCCGCCTTCGGTCGCGGCACGCCGCCGCCGCGCATCGGCGAGCTGGTCTCCTTCGAGACCGACGCCGGCCCGGACGGGCGCCTGCGCGCGGTGGGCATCACCCGCGCCGGTGCGCAGGCCGGCAGGCGCGCAGCTTCCGGCCATCGCCACGCGCCGCGCACGGGGACCAGCAGCGCTTTCCGGCTCGGGGTCGGCAAGGTGGCACTGTTGATGCTGCTGACCGGTGGCGCCGCAGTCGCCTACCTGCAGCGCGACGCCCTGAGCGCGGCGATGGCGCCCACCACCGTCGCCGAACCAGCGCCGGCACCCCGGGCCGCCACGCCTGCCGCCACCCCGGCGCCACCCAGCTGCGATGGCCGTACCCAGTGTTCGCAAATGCGCTCCTGTGCCGATGCCACCTATGTGTTGCAGCACTGCCCCAATACCCAGATGGATGGCGACGGCGACGGGGTGCCCTGCGAGCAGCAGTGGTGCCGTTGAACTGAACTTAGCCGGTGCCGTGGGCCTGGCGACATAGCGCGGTCAGCAGAACGTGGCGCGCGGTGGTCCAACCAGGGCTGGATGGCACGCTCTGAACCGCGGCGTAGGAGAGGTACGTGCCGATGCCGGGCACTGGCCGGGCCCCTCTGGCGGCGAGCGCAGTCGTGCTGTTAGCCGCTCTCACGTGTTGCCCGCGGATGTCGCCGGTCGCGCGGCGTAGCGCAGCAAGACGTATCGGGTCCCGCGCGCGGTGGACGCTGGGCAAGGCGCAAGCCGCGGGTCTTCCAACGCCATCACCAACGCAGGCGAGCAGCGCCGGCTGCACGCTGTTGCCCCGCTACCCGTGCCGGTCGCGGCCTTGCTCCAGCCATGCACGCAGCAGGGAGCCATCGAACGGCCACGCCAGTTCGCGCCCGTGCGCATCCCGTAACACCGGCACCCTGGCACCGTAAACGGCCTCGAGCGCGTCGTTGTGGTCGATGAACACGCTGCGGAAGTCGCCCGCGCCCACCTGCGCCAGCACTTCGATGGCCTGATCGCACAGGTGGCAGTCATCGCGCTGGTACAGGGTCAGGGCCATGCGGAAGTCTCATGCTGCGCTGCAGCCGTGCCGCAATCGCCGAACGACTAGAATAGCCGCCTTTACGCTCACCTCTCCGGCACGCATGGCTGTCAGCACGTTCGACCTGTTCAAGATCGGTATCGGTCCCAGTTCCTCCCACACCGTGGGGCCGATGCGTGCCGCCGAGCGCTTCGTGCACCGTTGGCTGCTCGACGCGGGCCGCCTGCACGAGGTGGTGCGCATCCGCGCCGAAGTGTTTGGCTCGCTGGCGCTCACCGGCCGCGGCCACGGGACCGACAAGGCGGTGCTGCTCGGGCTGGAAGGCCACCGTCCCAACCTGATCGACCCGGACATCATCCCGGCCACGCTGGAGCGCATCCGCGCCAGCAAGCGCATCACCCTGATGGGCCAGCACGCCATCGGCTTCGACGAAAAGCGCGACCTGCCGATGAACAAGCGCCAGAAGCTGCCCTACCACACCAACGGCATGCGCTTCACCGCCTACGCCGCCGACGACAGCGTGATCGCCACGCGCGATTACTACTCGGTCGGTGGCGGTTTCGTGGTCAACCAGGACGATGCCGCAGACGACCGCATCGTAGCCGATGAAACGCCACTGCCGTATCCGTTCCTCAGTGGAGATGAACTGCTGGCGCAATGCGCGCGCAGTGGTTTGAGCATTGCCGCGCTGATGTTCGAGAACGAAAAGAGCTGGCGCAGCGAGGACGAGATCCGCCACGGCCTGCGCGAGCTGTGGAATGCGATGCAGTCCTGCGTGACCCGCGGCATCCGCGAAGAAGGCACGCTACCGGGCGGCCTGAATGTCTCGCGGCGCGCGCCGGCGCTCTATCGCGAACTGTCCTCCAAACCGGAAGCGGCCATGCGCGACCCGCTGACCACACTGGACTGGGTCAACCTGTATGCGCTGGCGGTCAACGAAGAGAACGCCGCCGGCGGCCGCGTGGTCACTGCGCCCACCAATGGCGCGGCCGGCATCATTCCGGCGGTGCTGCATTACTTCGACCGGTTCTGCGCAGGCGCATCCGAACAACGCATCTTCGATTTCCTGCTCACCGCTGCGGCCATCGGCATTCTCTACAAGGAAAACGCCTCGATCTCCGGCGCCGAAGTCGGCTGCCAGGGCGAAGTGGGTGTGGCCTGCTCGATGGCTGCCGGCGGTCTGGTTGCCGCGCTTGGCGGCAACCCGGGCCAGATCGAAAATGCTGCGGAAATCGGCATGGAACACAACCTGGGCCTGACCTGCGACCCGATCGGCGGGCTGGTACAGATTCCGTGCATCGAACGCAATGCCATGGGCGCAGTGAAGGCCATCAACGCCAGCCGCATGGCCATGCGCGGCGATGGCAAGCACAAGGTCTCGCTGGACAAGGTCATCAAGACCATGCGCGACACCGGCCGCGACATGCAGGACAAGTACAAGGAAACCAGCCGCGGCGGCCTGGCGGTGAACGTCATCGAATGCTGACCCCATCGTGGACGGCGTGCTGATCGACGCCGCATGCGCAGCGACGAAAGAACCCACTCCACAGATGCTTGCCCTTGCGCACACCTTCTCCCGCACGGGAGAAGGTGTGCGAAACGCGGATGCGGGAACGCACCAGCCGCAGGGAACGCTCAGCCCTTCTCCCGCACGCGGGAGAAGGTGCGCGAAGCGCGGATGAGGGAACACACCAGTCGCAGGAAACGCTCTACCCTTCTCCCGCACACGGGAGAAGGTGCGCAAAGCGCGGATGAGCGAACGCACCAGCCCCAGGAAACGCTCTGCCCTTCTCCCGCACACGGGAGAAGGTGCGCGAAGCGCGGATGAGCGAACGCACCAGCCGCAGGAAACGCTCTGCCCTTCTCCCGCGCGCGGGAGAAGGTGCGCAAAGCGCGGATGAGGGAACGCACCAGCCGTAGGGAACGCTCTGCCCTTCTCCCGCACGCGGGAGAAGGTGCGCGAAGCGCGGATGCGGAAACGCACCAGCCGCAGGGAACGCTCTGCCCTTTTCCCGCACGCGGGAGAAGGTGCGCGAAGCGCGGATGCGGGAACGCACCAGCCGCAGGGAACGCTCTGCCCTTCTCCCGCACGCGGGAGAAGGTGCGCGAAGCGCGGATGCGGGAACGCACCAGCCGCAGGGAACGCTCTACCCTTCTCCCGCACGCGGGAGAAGGTGCGCGAAGCGCGGATGCGGGAACGCACCAGCCGCAGGGAACGCTCTACCCTTCTCCCGCACGCGGGAGAAGGTGCGCGAAGCGCGGATGAGGGCAACAAACGTCCGTGTACGCATTGGAGCCTGGTCGCTCGCCATCGTCAGCAACGCGCCTGCAGCGCCCGCTAACCGTCACCTGGCTGTACGTTCCCACCACATCCGCCGCTGTACCGTCAGAGCCCGGATTTGGATGGAGATCACGATGCGAAAGCACGTTTGCACCCTCATGCTCGCCCTGGCCAGCAGTCCGCTACTGGCGCAGGAAGGCGTTTATGGCCCGCGGCTGGAAGGCTTCGACTACCCGCATCCGGTCAAGACCTATGCATTCACCTCGCAACAGCAGCCGCTGGAAATGGCCTATCTGGATGTTGCGCCGACCGGCACGCCCAATGGCCACACTGCGGTGCTGTTGCATGGCAAGAATTTCTGCGCCGCCACCTGGGAAGACAGCATCGCCGCGCTGAGCAAGGCCGGCTACCGCGTCATCGCGCCGGACCAGATCGGTTTCTGCAAATCCAGCAAGCCGGCCACCTATCAGTTTTCGTTCGCGCAACTGGCCGACAATACGCATGCGCTGCTGAAGAAGCTCGGCATCGAACGTGCGGTGGTCGTCGGCCATTCGATGGGCGGCATGCTGGCCATTCGCTATGCGCTGATGTATCCGCAAGCCACCGAGCATCTGGCGCTGGTCGATCCCATCGGGCTGGAAGACTGGAAGGCCGAAGGTATCCCCTGGCGCAGCGTGGATGCGTGGTACGACAACGAGCTAAAAACCAGTTTCGAACGGATCAAAAAGTACCAGGTGGACGTGTACTACGCGGGTCAATGGAAGCCCGAATTCGAACGCTGGGCGCGCATGCAGGCCGGCATGTCGCTGGGCAAGGGCAAACAGGCCGTGGCGTGGAATCAGGCGCTGACCTACGACATGGTCTTCAACCAGCCGGTGGTCTACGAGCTGCCCAAACTCGCGGTACCGACCACGCTGTTCATCGGCCTCAAGGACCGCACCGCCATCGGCAAGGACACCGCATCGCCCGAGGTCAAGGCACGCGTGGGCGATTACACCAGGCTGGGCAAGCGCGCGGCGGCCGCGATTCCGAATGCGAAACTGATCGAGTTTGCCGACCTGGGCCATTCGCCGCAGGTGCAGGATCCGGCGCGCTTCAACGCTGCGCTGTTGAAGGCTATTGCGCAGTAAGCGTGTAAGTGGGTGAGAGGGCAACGGTTGATCGCCCTCTCATCTTCACCGCGGCCGGTCGAGAACCAGCTTCAGCCAGCACCGATGGGCAGATGGCGCCGGCACGGCGGGCAGGCAGCGTGCCGTCAGTTGGAAATCCGCACGCGTTAGCCTTCATTCACCGCGCACCCGTCTGGCACCGGATCATCTTGCGACCACGCCTGGACCGAGCGATCAATAGCCTGGCGTCCGCACATCCGAGGTTCCAGCGCGTCGGCATGCGCAGCATCGATCGGGCACACGCACTGCAACGCCGCAAGGCGCACGGCAACGCACTGGAGTCAGCTCGGTCGCGTCATCAGCCGGCGACGATCCGCAACACGTCATCCAGCAACGCGGCCGCAGTCACCTCGGCGCCCGCACCCGGGCCCTGGATCAGCAAGGGCTGCGCGCGATAGCGGTCACTGCTGATCGCCACGCGGTTGTCGGTGCCGGCACCACCGGCCAGGGGGTGGTCCAGCGCCAGCTCACGCAATCCCACGCTTGCACCGTGTGCATCCACGCGACCGACGAAGCGCAGGCAACGTCCTGCAGCCCGCGCCTGCTGCCAGCGCGCGCCGACCTGCGCGTCCAGTGCACCCAGGTGCGCCTCCAACTCCGCCAGCGGCGCTCTGGCGATGCTGGCGGGCACCAACGATTCCACATGCACTTGTTCGGCTTCCAGTTGCCAACCCGCCGCACGCGCCAGGATCAGCAGCTTGCGCCGTACATCTTCGCCGGACAGGTCGATCCGCGGATCCGGCTCGGTATAGCCCGCCGCCACCGCCTCACGCACGCAATCCGAAAAGGCGCCGCTGCCGTCATAGCGATGAAACAGCCACGCCAACGATCCCGACAGCACACCCTCGATCGAATGGATATGGTCTCCACCTGCCACCAGCGCGCGCACGCTGCTCAACACCGGCAACCCGGCGCCCACCGTGGCGCTGTCGCCATAATGCGCGCCGGTGGCATGGCGGGCGGCAAGCAGCGCCTGCGCACGCGACAACGCCGTGCCCTGGCCCAGCTTGTTGGCGGTGACCACATGCACACCGCGGCCCAACCACTCCACATGCCAATCGGCCACCACGTCGCTGGCGGTGGCATCCACCAGCACATCGCCAGCACGCAGCGCGACGGTTTCGGGCCACGGCTGCAGCACGGCGTGTCCACGCGGCGCGGCGTTGGCCTGCAGCAATGCCTGCTCCGCGCTCACGCCGCAATCCTGGGCGATCCGCGAGTTGGCCAGCCAATCGAAGCGCGGCAAGCGCAGCTGCCGCTGCTGCAGCGCGGTGTAGCGCGTCACGAAGGCGCGCCCCACGGTGCCGGTGCCCAGCAATGCCAAACGTGGCGTGGGTGCGACCGTCGCCGCAGCCGCATGTCGCGACACAGGCAGCACAGTGCTCACGCGTCGACCTGCTTGCGATTGGTGGCGGTCAGGGTCGCTTCGGCACGCGCCAACCCGGCGCGCAGGTCGATCAACAAGTCCTCTGCCGATTCGATCCCGATCGACAACCGCAGCAATCCATCGGAAATCCCGGCCGCCGCACGCGCTTCGGCGGTCATTGCCGCATGCGTCATCGAGGCCGGATGGGCGATCAGGCTTTCCACGCCGCCCAGCGACTCGGCCAGGGTGAAGTAGCGCAACCCGTCGACGAACGCGCGCACCGCTGCTTCGCCACCGTTCAATTCAAAACTCATCATCGCGCCGAAGCCCTTTTGCTGGCGCGCCGCCAGGGCATGGCCCGGGTGCGACGCCAGGCCCGGGAAGTACACCTGATTGACCGCCGCATGCCCATCCAGCAGCACAGCGATGGCATCGGCATTTTCCTGGTGCACGCGCAGGCGTGCATCCAGCGTGCGCAGGCCACGCAGGGTGAGGAAGGCATCGAACGGCGAGCCGGTCAGGCCCAGCGCATTGGCCCACCACACCAACTGCTGGTGCAACTCCGCATCGCGCGCCACCACCGCACCGCCCACCACATCGCTGTGGCCGTTGATGTACTTTGTGGTGGAATGCAGCACCAGATCGGCGCCGAATTCCAATGGCTTCTGCAGCGCCGGCGACAGGAAGGTGTTGTCGACCACGGTCAACGCGCCCACCTTCTTTGCCGCTTCAATGACAAAGCGCAGGTCGGTGATGCGCAGCAGCGGATTGGACGGGGTTTCGATCAACACCAGCTTGGGCGATTGCGCCAGTGCATCGGCCAGCGAGCGCGGGTCGGTGAGGTCGGCGGTGATCAGCGCGAAATGGCCCTTTTTGGCCAGCGCATTGAACAAACGCCAGCTGCCGCCGTAGGCATCGTGCGGCACCACCAGCGTATCGCCCGGCTGCAGCACCGCGTTGAGCACCAGATTGATCGCGCCCATGCCGGTGGAGGTGATCACCCCGCCCGCGCCGCCTTCCAGTTCGGCCAAGGCTTCGCCGAGCAGGTCGCGGGTGGGGTTGCCGCTGCGGGTGTAGTCGTATTGACGCTTGTTGCCGAATCCGTCGAAGGAGAAGTTCGACGACAGCACGATCGGCGGGGTCACCGCGCCGTAGGCGGTATCGCGGTCGATGCCTGCGCGCACGGCGGCAGTGGCGGTGGTACAGGGGGCGTCGGCGGGGTCACGATAGCTCATGCGGTTTCTCCGGTAATGCGAAGGGCAGTCGTCAGGATCGCGTCGATGCGATCGATTTCTTTCAGGAAGGCGTCATGACCATACGGCGAGCGCAACACGCGCAGGCTGCCGCGCGGCCCCAGGCCTTCGACCAGGCTGACCATGTCGGCCAGCGGCACCAGGCGGTCGCCCTCTACCGCCACCACCACGGTGGGCACGCGCACCTGCGCCGGGTCGATGCGATGCAGGTCGATGGATTCGGACAGACGCAGGTAAGCGGTCACCGGCGTGCGCGCCACGTACTGCGCACCGGCGGCATCCAGATAGTCTTCGGCGGCCACTCGCACGCGGCCATTGATCACTTCCGGCGGCGCGTCGAAGCGCTCGCTGAATTCTTCCGGCGTGCGGTAGCTGAGCATGGCGAACTGACGCGCCAGCGCCAGGCCGTGATGTTCCGCGCATTGCAGCTGGCCCAGCGCCACCGCGCGGCGCTGCAGGGCACGCCATGCGGCCGCATACGGATGCGCGCGGTGCGCGCCACTCACGGCGATCAGGGTGCCGACGCGGCCGGCATGGCGGGTGGCGAAGTGCAGCCCGACCAGCGCGCCATACGAATAGCCGACAAAGCCGTGCAGGCGGGTGATTCCCAGCGCGTCCAGCAATGCGGCGATCGCGTCGGCCTGGTCGGCGGTATCGATGGGCGCATCCAGGGTGCCGTCGGCACCCAGGAAGTCGAACGCCAGCAGGCGACGCGACGCCGGATCCAGCGCGCGGCCGGCGCCCACCAGCCCATCCACCCAGCCCCTCTCGGGGAACAGGGCATTGGCAGCCAGATGCCGGTGCGCAGAAATGCCGCCGGCCACGAACACCACCGGCGCATTGGCGGCGCCGACCAGCTCATAGCGCAGCCGCAGCTCGCGCAACCCGGCATGGCGCATCGGCAGCGATACGACAAGTTCGCTGCGCACGACGGCAGGGCCGGCCGTGTCGGCAGCGGGCGTTACAAGGTCATCAAAAGTGGTTGGCGATGCTGTGGTCACGAGGCTCATGGCGATATCCGGGGTGGATCGGCCATCGAGCTTCGCGGGAGCTCGCGTTCGACGTGCGCAAGGCACGATTCGAACCATCTTTCGGCGGACGCGGAGGTCCCCGCAGGATTTGGCACCAAACGCGGGCGCTTGCGCGCTCCGCTGGCTGCCCCGGCATCAAAGGGCCTGTCCCTCCGCCGGTCTCGATGGTGAGGCTAAGATGCCACCGCCTTTTTACGATGTCAATCGCTTCATGCGGATGGAGAGATATATTTTCATCCGATACCACTACGCGCTGTGACCGGCCGCATACTTGCGCCCTTTCGCCTGGCTCGATCGCGTGCCCCATCGTCTGTCTCGCCGCCCCATTCCCGCGATCTGCGCGACACTCGCCGTGGCGCTGCTGTTGCCCGCGCCCGCCACCAGCGCCCAGCAGCGCTGGCACTGGCCACGTGCTGCGGCATTGCCTCCCTCCTCCAGCGCCACGCGACCGCTCCCGGCGCCGACCAGCGCCGGGCCGGCGCTGCAACTGGAATGGCAGGCGCCGGTCTATCTGGTCTGGGTCAGCAATCCGCTCGCCGGGCCTGCACAGGGTCGGCTGAGCGCGCCGGCCAGCGAGGATTACCGCGCGGTGCCGCAATTGCCGCTAACGCCGTTGCTGGCGGCGCACGAACGCCGCCTGCTCGCCCGGCTCTACCCGGCCAGCAGCCAACGCACTCTGGCCGGGCTGGGCCTCAGGCTGGAGCTGATTCCCGGCGACCCGCAGGCCTGGCCCCAGCCGGTGCGCTATCAATTGCCCTTCCGCGACCGGCCGGTGCAGGTGGATCAGGGCTACGGCGGGCGCTTCAGCCACGCCGACCTGCCCAATTGGTATGCGGTGGACTTCGCCCTGCCGCAGGGCACGCCGGTGCTGGCCGCACGCGCGGGCGTGGTGATGGAGCTGCGTCAGGACGTAACCGATGGCAGCGCCGCCGACCCTGCTGCCGGTGGCGGCAACCTGGTGCGGCTACTGCACGCCGACGGCAGCATGGCGCTGTACGCCCACCTGGCGCCGGGCGGCGTGGCGGTACGACTCGGCCAGCAGGTCGGCGCCGGCGAGCGGCTCGGCAGCTCGGGCAATACCGGCTACAGCACGGCTGCGCACTTGCACTTCTCGATCCAGCGCAATGCCGGCCTGCAGCTGGTCTCGGTCCCGTTCCGCATGCTGGGGCCGCAGGGCGAGCTGCAGTTTCCCTCCCCGGCTCCCTGAGGGCGCGGCCAGCGGCCAGGCGGCGTGGGTTCGACCGGCAGCCGGCAAGGCCCGCCTCGCCGAAGCCGCTATAATCACCGGCTTCCTCAGTTTCCGCAGGCGTCCGACCGGGCGCGCCCCCGCCCATGTCCGAAGTCTCCAACGAAGCCGCGCGCCGCCGCACCTTCGCCATCATTTCCCACCCCGACGCCGGCAAGACCACGCTGACCGAAAAGCTGCTGCTGTTCGGCGGTGCGATCCAGATGGCCGGCTCGGTGAAGGGCCGCAAGGCCGCCCGCCATGCCACCTCGGACTGGATGGCGCTGGAAAAGGAGCGCGGCATCTCGGTGACCTCCTCGGTGATGCAGTTCCCGTACGAAGGCAAGATCGTCAACCTGCTCGACACCCCCGGCCACGCCGACTTCGGCGAGGACACCTACCGCGTGCTTACCGCGGTGGACTCGGCGCTGATGGTGATCGACGTGGCCAAGGGCGTGGAAGAACGCACCATCAAGCTGATGGAGGTCTGCCGCCTGCGCGACACCCCCATCATGACCTTCATCAACAAGCTCGATCGCGAGGGCAAGAACCCGATCGATCTGCTGGATGAAGTGGAAACCGTGCTCGGCATCCAGTGCGCGCCGGTGACCTGGCCGATCGGCATGGGCCAACGCCTGAAGGGCGTGGTGCATCTGATCAGCGGCGAGGTGCACCTGTACGAGCAGGGCCGCAACTTCACCCGCCAGGATTCGACCATCTTCCCGTCCCTGGAAGCACCCGGCCTGGCCGAAAAGATCGGCGAGCAGATGCTGGCCGAGCTGCGCGAGGAGCTGGAACTGGTGCAGGGCGCCAGCAATCCGTTCGACCTGGACGCCTATCGCGCCGGCCAGCAGACCCCGGTGTTCTTTGGCTCGGGCGTCAACAACTTCGGCGTGCAGCCGCTGCTGGATTTCTTCGTCGAACACGCACCGCCGCCGCAGGCACGCGACACCACCGGCCGCCGCGTCGAAGCCACCGAGCCCAAACTGAGCGGCTTCGTGTTCAAGATCCAGGCCAATATGGACCCGCAGCACCGCGACCGCGTTGCGTTCATGCGCGTGTGTTCGGGCAAGTTCACTGCCGGCATGAAGACGCTGCACGTGCGCAGCGGCAAGGACGTCAAGCTGGCCAATGCGTTGACCTTCATGGCCTCCGACCGCGAAATTGCCGCAGAAGCGTGGCCGGGCGATGTCATCGGCATCCACAACCACGGCACCATCTCCATTGGCGATACCTTCACCGAAGGCGAATCGCTGTCGTTCACCGGCATTCCCAACTTCGCACCGGAACTGTTCCGCCGCGCGCGCCTGCGCGACCCGCTCAAGCTCAAACAATTGCAGAAGGGCCTGGCGCAGCTGTCCGAAGAAGGCGCCACGCAGTTCTTCCGCCCCTTGATGAGCAACGATTTGATCCTGGGCGCCGTGGGCGTACTGCAGTTCGACGTGGTCGCCTACCGGCTCAAGGACGAATACGGCGTGGATGCCATCTTCGAGCCGGTGAGCGTCACCACCGCCCGCTGGGTGCATTGCGACAACGCCAGGAAGCTGGAGGAATTCCGCGAAAAGAATGCCGGCAACCTGGGCATCGACGCGGCCGGCCAGCTGGTCTATCTCGCACCCACGCGCGTCAACCTGCAACTGGCGCAGGAACGCGCGCCGGATGTGCGCTTCTCGGCCACCCGCGAACACGCGCATGCCAAGGCCATCGATTGACCCGCGCTTGAACCACACCATGCTTGCGCCATGGACGGCAATGCGAATTGCTCGCAGTTGCGGTACCTTTTTGGAATGAACGCAGACGCTTCCCCCTCGACCGACCTGCGCGACGAAATTGCCAGTGCCGTGACCCACGGCCTGGGCGCCATCGCTGCCCTGGCCGGTGGCTCGGTGCTGATCACGCTGGCCGCCATCTACGGCGATGGCTGGCAGCTGGCCACCTCCATCGTGTTCAGTGCCACGCTGGTGTTGCTCTACGTCGCTTCCACGTTGTTCCATGCCATTCCGCATCCAGGCGCCAAGGCGCGCCTGCAGGTGCTGGATCACTGCGCGATCTATCTATTGATCGCCGGCACCTATACCCCGTTCACGCTGATCAACCTGCGCGGCCCGTGGGGCTGGGGATTGTTTGCGGCCATCTGGACGATCGCCGCCGCCGGGGTGATCTTCAAGCTGTTCTTCACCGGCCGCTTCCGGTTGCTGTCGACGATCCTGTATCTGGCCATGGGCTGGCTGATCATCGTGGCGATCCAGCCACTGCTACGCTCGGTCGACACCTGGTCGCTGTGCTGGCTGCTGGCCGGCGGGCTGTTCTACACCTTGGGCACCTACTTCTACCAGCGCGACACCCAGCGTTACTTCCATGCGATCTGGCACCTGTTCGTGCTTGCCGGTAGCGCCTGCCACTTCGTTGCGGTGATCGAACAGGTGATGTGAGCATCGTGCGGGCGTTCGCGCGCCCTGCACGAGCCATCGCCAACCATGCGCACGTGAACAACGTGACTCATGCCGCCGATCCCCGCACCTCCCGCCCACCGCGTCGGCAACGCTGGCTAATCGGGCTTGGCATCGTGGCCGGCCTGGTGGTCATCTTTCTGGTTCTGTTCGACTGGAACTGGTTGCGTGGTCCGGTCGAGCGCGCCGTCAGCGCAAAGACCGGCCGTGAATTTCATCTCGGTCATCTGGACGTGGATCTGGGCCGCACCACGACCATCCGCGGCCAATCGCTGCAGTTGGGCAATGCCACCTGGTCCAAACGCGGTTCGATGGCGGAATTGAACGCGGCCGAGATCGATGTGGAGCTATGGCCGCTGCTGCGCGGCAAGGTCCGCCTGCCGGAAATTCGTCTCGATCACCCCAATGTGCTGCTCGAAGCCGGCAACGACAGCCACCCCGGCAACTGGGTGTTCGATACCAGTGATGGCGATGGCAGCATGCCGCGCCTGGGGCGGTTACTGGTGACTGACGGGCGGCTGCGCTACATCGATGACGCCAGCCGCTCGGATATCGACGTGGCGATCAACAGCCTGGCGCCACCGCGCAGCGACCAACGCGCCGCGCCGATCGGCATCGAGGGCAAGGGCCGCTGGAAGGGGTATCCATTTACGCTGAAGGGCGATACCGCATCGCCGCTGGAACTGAGCCAGAGCGAGCATCCGTTCCGCATCGATCTGCGGGGCCGCGCCGGCGCAACCCGCACGCATGTGCGTGGCACGCTGACCAATCCTTTCCAGTTCCGCATGTTCGACCTGCAGATGGCGTTGAGCGGCCAGGACATGCAGGACCTGTATCCGCTGACCGGTGTCGCCATGCCCTCCACCCCGCCGTACGCACTCGACGGCCGGCTGCGGCGCGATGGCGATGTGTGGCGCTATGAGGCATTCACCGGCACTGCCGGCGATAGCGACCTGTCCGGCACCGCCGAGATCGACCTGCGCAACAAACGCCCGTTCCTGCGCGCAGACCTGGCCTCAAAACGCCTGGATTTCGACGACCTGGCCGGCTTCATCGGCGCACCGCCCAAGACCGGCGCGGATGAATCGGCCAATGCGCAACAAAAGAAGCAGGCCAGCCAGCTTGCTGCCAGCGCGCGCATCCTGCCCACCACGCCGTACGACCTGTCCAAGCTGCGCGCCATGGATGCGCAGGTGCGCTGGCGTGCGCAACGCATCAATGCGCCGTCCTGGCCGCTGGATGACATGGATGCCTCGCTGAAACTGAAAGATGGCCTGCTGCTGCTGGAGCCGCTGAATTTCGGCGTGGCCGGCGGCGATATCCGCTCCACCATCCGCATGGATGCGCGCAATGAAGTGATCGCCACCCACCTGAAGGCCGGCATCCGCGGGATTCGGCTGGATCGGCTGTTTCCCGACGCCACCCTGGCCAAGCAAGCCTCCGGCGCCATCGGCGGCGACCTGGACCTGCGTGGTCGCGGCAACTCCATCGCCGCGATGCTTGGCAGCGCCGATGGCGCGATCGGCGTGGGCATGGGTCGCGGCCATGTCGGCAACCTGATCATGGAGCTGGCCGGGCTGGACATCGCCGAATCGCTGAAATACCTGATCACCAAGGACCGGCAGATTCCGGTGCGCTGCATCTTTGGCGACTTCGGCGTACAGGACGGCCTGATGCAATCGCGCGCGCTGGCCTTCGACAGTACCGATACCATCATCGTTGGCGAAGGCAACATCAGCCTGAAGAACGAAACCCTGGATCTGCTGCTGCGCCCGCGCCCGAAGGACCGCAGCATCCTCAGTCTGCGCTCGCCGCTGCGCATCGCCGGCACGTTCAAGGACCCGACGTTCCGCCCCGACGTCAAGGCCCTGGGCGTGCGTGGTGCGATTGCCATCGCCCTGGGCAGCATCGCCCCGCCTGCCGCACTGCTCGCCACCTTCGAACCCGGCCCGGGCAAGGACAGCGATTGCGGCGGCAAGTACGCGCAGTAAGCCTGATCGCGCATCCGCAACGAGCCCCCCGCGTTCGCGGGGCCTGCATAGCAGCTGGCCGCACTCCCCACAACGGGCGTCATTGCGGCCATGCGGACAGAGCTCGCATGATCGAGCATCGTCATCGCGCAGGTGGCGTCATCGCGGCACCTCGCCAACTTCGCCTCGGATGCGTCATGCCACGCGCACGCGCATGCCGTGAAACCAAGCCAGCCCAGCCGCCCTACAGCTTGCAATCGATCCGCCGCGCACTATCTGCCCGCGCTCTTCTGGCGGGACCGCAAGGCAACACCTGGCCAGCGACGCTGCAGCGCAGCCGGTGTGCTCAGCTGGCGATATACCGCTGCAGCTGGTCGATATCGCGCCGTTGATCTTCGATCACCGCCTTGACCAGGTCGCCGATCGAGATGACTCCCTGCACACGGCCATTGTCGACCACCGGCAGATGCCGGAAGCGGCCGTCGGTCATCAGCTGCATGCAGCGCTCCACGGTGTCCGAGGGCGACACCGTCACCACCTGCGAACTCATGATTTCCGCCACGCTGGTGCTGTGGGACGAACGCTCGCGCAAGACCACCTTGCGCGCGTAATCGCGCTCGGACACGATGCCGGCAAGCCGCGCGCCGTCCATCACCAACACCGCGCCGATGCCCTTCTCGGCCATCAGCCGGATCGCTTCGATCACCGCGGCATCGGCCGCAACGGCGAATACCTCAACCTGCTTGGTCCCCAACAGCTGTCGTACGGTCTGCATGGCCCGCTCCGCGCTTGGTCTGGTGATCGCAGCCTACTCCCACCGCGCCGCGCTGGGTATCGACCAGGTACAGCGGACGCTGCTTGGCCTCGTCGTACAACCGGCCCAGGTATTCCCCGATCAGGCCCAGCGCAATCAACTGAATGCCGCCCAGGAACAGGATCACCGACATCATCGTCGGCCACCCCGCGACCGGGTCGCCCACCAGCGCTGCCTTGATCATCACCCAGCCCCCGAACAGGAACGCTGCCAGCGCCGTCAGCAGGCCCAGATAGGTCGCTGCCCGCAGCGGCACCGTGGAAAAACTGGTGATGCCGTCCAGCGCAAAATTCCATAGCCGCCAGACCGTGAACTTGCTGATCCCGGACAGGCGCGGCGCGCGCCGGTACGGCAGCGCCACCTGACGAAACCCGACCCAGCCGAACAGGCCCTTCATGAAACGATGCCGCTCGCGCAATTGCTGCAACGCCTGTACCACCCGCGGCGACAGCAGACGAAAATCGCCGGTATCGGCGGGGATCGGCGTGCGCGACAGGCGCCGGATTACCCGATAGAACGCGTGGGCGGCACTGCGCTTGATCCAGCTCTCGCCCTCGCGGAACACGCGTGTTCCGAAGATATTGTCGTAGCCCGCCCGCCACAGCGCGACGAACTCCGGAATCAGTTCCGGCGGGTCCTGGCCATCGGCATCGAGCAGGACCACCGCGCCGGGCAGCACATGATCCAGTCCCGCCGAGACCGCCACTTCCTTGCCGAAATTGCGCGACAGCCGCACCGCGCCCACCCGCGCATCGGCCTGCACCAGCGCCTGCAAGACGTCCCAGGTACCGTCGGTGCTGCCGTCATCGACATACAGCACCTGCGTCTGCAGCCCATGCAGCTGTGCCAGCACCGCGCACAGCCGTGGATGCAACAACGGGATGCTGGTTTGCTCGTTATAGGCCGCAATCACCACGGTCAGGCGCTCGGCAACGGCAGGGGTGGCGCTGGTGTCGGTCGTGCTCATGCTCACTTGGTCTGAAGATAGGCCGCGCCGCCCAGCTGGCGTGCCTGCCGCTGGATCCACGCCGTGCGCCGCTGCACGTAGGCGCCCGGCCGCCGCGCGTCATAGCGCCGCGGCGATGGCAGCACCGCGGCCAGACGCGCCGACTCGGTTGGCGACAGCCCGGCCGCGTCCTTGCCCCAGAACTGCCGGGCAGCCGCCTGCGCGCCATACACGCCGTCGCCGAACTCGGCCACGTTGAGATACATCTCCAGAATGCGCTGCTTGGGCCAGAACAGTTCGATCAGTACCGTGTACCAGGCCTCCAGGCCCTTGCGTAGCCAGCTGCGGCCCTGCCACAGGAACACATTCTTGGCGACCTGCTGGCTGATCGTGCTTGCGCCACGCACCCGCCCGCCGCGCGCGTTGTGATCGCGCGCCTTTTCGATGGCCTGCAGATCGAACCCATGATGCATCGGGAACTGCTGATCCTCTGCCGCCACTACCGAGATCGGCAGGCTGGCGGCGATCTTCTCGTAGTCGCGCCATTGCTGATGCAGGGAAAACCCGACATCACCCTCGCCCCACGCTTCCAGATAGCGCCCCACCATCATGCTGCTGATCGGCGGATCGATCACCCGCAGCACCAGCACCTGCAACACGCTCGCGGCGGCAAACAGCAGCGGTGCAGCCAATAGCCAGCGCAGCCAGCGTCTGCGCCGCGGTGGCGTCCCCTGCTTGCCATCCAATGCATCCGTCCCCATTAGTTCGCTTCGACCTTCAATCCCGATGCCTGCCGCATTATCCGGCAACCGGCGTCCCTTACGTCCGATGTCTCCATGACCGATCACGATCAGCTTTCCCGTTTCCTGCTGCCTGCCGCCGGCGTGCGCGGAGTCCATGTGCGTCTGACCAAGGCCTGGCACGACATCCAGGGCGCCGCCGAGTACCCGCCCGCCGCACGCCAGCTGCTCGGCGAAGCCGCCGTGGCAGCCGCCCTGTTCACCGGCCACACCAAGGTGGACGGGCGCCTGTCCGTACAGCTGCGCGGCAACGACACGCTGCGCACCCTGTTTGCCGAATGCACCGCCGCCGGCACCTTGCGCGGCATCGTACAGCTGGCCGACGGCGCCGATGCGCCGGCCGACCTGCGCGACCTGGGCGAGGCCGCGCTGCTGGCAATCACTATCGAAAACCCCGGCCTGGACCCACGCGAACCGCAGCGCTACCAGAGCCTGGTCGCCATGCAGGCGCCGGACCTGGCCGAGGCCTTCGAAACCTACTTCCAGCAGTCAGAACAGCTGCCTACCCGCCTGTTGCTGGCAGCCGGCCCGGATCAGGCCGCCGGCCTGCTGCTGCAGAAATTGCCCGGCGACGAAGGCGACACCGACGGCTGGACCCGCATCGGCGCCCTGTTCGATACGCTCGGCGCGCCCGAGCTGCTGTCGGTCGCCGGCGACGACCTGCTGCACCGCCTGTTCCACGAAGAAGATACCCAGCGGATGGGCAGCAAGCCGCTCAGTTTCGGCTGCTCCTGCTCGCGCGAACGGGTCGCCTCGATGCTGCAGTCGCTGGGCGAAGAAGAGGCCCGCGCCGCTGCAGAAGAGACCGGCAGCGTAGACGTGCGCTGCGAATTCTGCGGCCGTGAGTATCACTTCCCGTTGACCGATCTGGCCGTACTTTTCAGTGCAGCGCAGCCCTCCCAGCAGGCGCCGGAACGGTTGCAATAGATAGCATGACGGGTGCGTTCCGGGGAACGTGACTACTTGTTAAATAATCATAAACACCCTAGCATTCTCCCTGCCCGCTCTCGGGAACTTAACAACTACCCCTGGGTCTGATCTCCGGTATGCGACACCTTCTGCGCCTTCCGCTCGCTTTGCTGGTTGCCCTTGCGGCAGCCACGGGTGTGCACGCGCAGTCGGCGCAGCAATTGCGCGAAAGCACGATCCTGCCGGTGTGGAACAAGGGGAGCGGCAAGGTCGAGGCGTTCCTGTATCTGGAGCCCACCGGTGAGCAGAAGGCTGGCGCGCGTTGGCACTTCGGCCGCAACTCGCTGGATGCGGCCTTTGGCCTGACTTCCGGCGATTCGCTGGGCCTGCTTTGCAACAGCAGCCGTGGCACCAATATCAGCGGGTTGGCCAGCCATTGCCTGCTGGCCGGCATCGGCGACGACGAGGAAGACAGCGCCGCCGCGTCGCGTCGTGTTTCCGGAACGCTGGGCTTCAATCGCGCCGGTGGCCGTGTCGGCGTTACCGCTGGCACCGGTCGCGACACCCTGCCCGCCTGGCTGATCGGCGCCGGCAAGGCACCACTGACGCGCATCGAACAGAATGACCTGACCGTGTTCGGCCAGAAGAACATCGGCCGCGAGGGCTTCGTCTCGATCGGCGGCACCTACGCCCGTGCTCGGCTGGTTCCGTTGGCAGACGTCTCACCGGCAATTGCCGACCAGTGGGACAGCAAGACCTTGAGCGTTGGCGGCGGCTACGGCGCCTTCAGCGCGAACGTCATCGGCCGTGTGGTGGACGTTCCCGGCCAGCCCGAGAAGTGGGAAGGCCTGGGCCTGGGCCTGACCTGGCGCACCCCCTGGAGCGGCCAGCTCACCGTCGGCGCCGAAAACGTCATCTCGCGCGGCAAGAATCCCTTCGCGCCCAATAACGACAGCAACAGTGACGGCACCGTTCCCTATGTCAGGTACGAGCAGGATCTGTAAGCATTCCTGATGCCCCAACGATCACGCCACCGCCATAGACGGTGGCGTTTTTGTTCTGGTTCTTGCAGAACCTAAGTGCTTGGTAACAGCTGCCTTCAGGGCGCGTCGCTATGTATTCGGAGAGCGCATCTGGTATCGCACGCCGTCAAGTAATGAAAAATCAGGCACGCACTTTTCTGGCCGATCGTCACTGCTTCCACGCAATACAGAACCCTTCTCGAAGATCCCAAAAGTCGTTCGATTCCGGTGCGGGGGTTTCCACCTTGCCCTGAGCTGCACGCAGCGTAATGACACTTGGCCAGGATTCCAGCATGGCGTGAAACTGCCTGTCATCGGTAGCGCGTCAGCAATCGCAATCAGCCTGCACGGTTGAACCGTCCCGCACTGCCTCACGCCTTCTAACTGGCTGCTGGGCCTATCTGACTGCTGCGCAAGCGGGGCTATAGGACCATCGCCAAAACGATGTCAGACGCCGCATACCCAGCCAGTCAGAGCGCTCCGTTCCGCTGGCGAATATGCTCACCGCATACTGATTCGGCAACGGCATCTTCAATATCCGCCCAGGACAACGCCCCGGTCCGCCTGACCAAGGCCCATAAACAGCTACGCCCCCGAAATCGGGGGCGTAGCTTAAGTCAAACGATCAAACGCCTATCAGAAACGCTGGGTGTAACGCATGTACAGGAAACGACCGATGTCGAAGCCGCCGAAGTAGGACACGTTGGAGCTCGGCTGGCTGTACAGGGTCGGACCAACGCGGTCGAACACATTGTTGGCGCCGGCAGAAATCGTCGCATTCCACGGGGCATTCCAACGCACCTGGACGTCATTGAAGACGGTGGCGCCACGCTCATTGGTCGGGTTACCCACCGAAGCGCCCTGGTTGTTCGGAGCGCGGTAGTTGGGATCGCTGCACTCGTCCGGGAACAGGGACGCACTCAGGCAGCTTTCCTTCAGGCCGGAGAAGTAACGCACCGTCCAGCTGGCACCGAAATCGCCCTTGTCCCAGTTCAACGCGACATTGGAGCGGACACGGAAGTGGGTACCCGTGGTGGTGCCCGCCCAGCCCACGCCCGTGAACGGGTTCGGATTGGTGACGGAGTTCCGGGTGGTGACCAGTTCGTCGCGGCTGGTGTAGGTGGTCGTCCACTTGACGCCGAAGGTTCCGGCCGTGTCAGTCGCCAGTCGGTAGCCCAGATCCAGGTCGTAGCCCTCGACTTCACGATAACCCGCGTTGATCGAAGTGCGGTTCAAGGTGTTGACGATGCCGGTGACGGGATCACGGGTGAACGCGTTGCAGCGTTCGGCGATACCGTTGATGTAGCAGTCGTTGAGGATCAGATTGGCGGTATCGCCGATGATGGTGTTTTCGACGCGGATCTGCCACCAGTCAAGCGACACGTTCAAACCGTTGACGAAGCCCGGGCTCCACACAAAACCCAAGGTCTTGGAGGTGGAGGTTTCCGGGGTCAGCTCGTCATTGGAGCCAGACAGGAACGCCAGAGGCGTCTGCGACGAGGCTGCCGTGGTCGGCACGAAACCCTGTGCTTGCTGACGGAAGGTGGCCGCGTTGACCGGCAGTGCTGCTGCGCAACGTGCGCGGACGGCGGTGCTGGTGCGAGAAGCACCAAACTGGACGTCGCAAGGATCGGTATACGAATCGAAGCTCTGCGAACCGCCACCGTAGAGGTCGGAGATGGTCGGCGCACGGAAGCCTTCGGCCCAGGTACCGCGGACCAGCAACGACTGGAACGGCTTCCACTTGAAGCCGAACTTGCTGTTCACCGTATCGCCAAAGGTGTTGTAGTCGGAGTACCGGGAGGCCAGGCTCAGACTCAGCTCCTGAGCGAACGGCAGATCAGCCAGGATCGGCACGTTGAGCTCGGCGTAGACTTCTTCCACCTTGTAGCTGCCGCCGGTGGGGAAGTTGGCCAGACCGGAGGTGTTGCCCGACTGCGCCAGCGCGTCCGGGCTGAATTCGCCCTCTTCCTTGCGCTGTTCCGCACCCACGGCAAAGCCGAGATCGCCAGCCGGCAGGGTGAACAAGCTACCCGACAAGTTGGCCGAGATGACCTTGGTCTTGGTGTCTGCAGTCGCGTGCGTGGTCGGGATCAGGAAGTCCTGCAGGGCCTGATTGCCCGTCAGTGCACCCGGACCGGACAGGCCAGCGGCGATGAACGGGTTGAACGGCACGCACTGCGCCAGAGCAATCGGAGCGGCAGCCGAACCGCACTGCGCGACGCCGGATGCATTGATGAAGGACGGGCCCACAGCCGCACGCAACGAGGTCAGGTTGAGATCGCCGTAGCCGCTCTGCACCAGCTTGTTGTTGTTGTAGAGGTAACCCACGTCCCAATCGAAGATGCGGTCGCCGACATTGAACGAGCCATCGAATGCGCCCGAGAAGCGATACGTGGTCAGCTCAGCGCGCGTGGTGCGCGGCACTTCGGTCGTACGACGCCACCAGTTCGGGATTTCACGATTGAGCGGATTGAACGCACTATCCACCGACATCGGCGAACCGAATGCGAGTGCCTGGTAAGGGTAGCCCGCGATCTGACGCTCGGAATCACGATTGCTGTACAGCACGTTGGTACGGAAGCGAACGTTGTCCGTCAGGTCGTACGAACCATCCACGAACAGCGAGCGACGCTCCTGCGGAGTCCGCAGGTCGGTCCAGCGGTTGGTGTTGGTCTTGTCCTGGGTAACGGTCTGGTCGGTGTTCTGGGCGCGGTAGTCGGCCGGATTGTCCGGATTGCCACCATCGCGCACCAGGACGCGGACTTCGCGGTTCGGATTGGTTGCAGTAGCAGCCGGGTAACGGACATTGGGAAGCGCATCCGCCGGGCGGCTGACAAATCCACCGAACTCACCGACTGCAGTCCAGCCAAAGTCTGGATGATTGGACGACCGCGGGAATTCCGAGTATGGACGGTCAGAAGCAGCGACCTTGTTTTCCTTGGCATATTCGATGCCAACGGTCAGCGTTCCACGCTCGCCGGTCACGCCCATCACGAAGTCGGCATTGGTTGTTTCGCCATCGCCCTGCGAGTACTGGCCGTAGTAGACGCTGCCGGTCGCGCCATCGAAATTGGTGCGGGTGATGATGTTGATGACACCGGCGATCGCGTCGGAACCGTAGATCGAGGACGCACCGTCCTTCAGCACTTCAATGCGATCGATCGAAGAGACAGGAACGGTGGAGATGTCCTGCAGGCCGTCAGTGGTGATGCCCAGACGCTTGCCGTTAACCAGGACCAGCGTACGCGCTGCACCCAGGTCGCGCAGGCTGATATAGGTACCACCGACTGCTTCGCCGGAAGACAGCGGCGAGGCGCGGCTGATCGGCGGCGTGCCGACTGCGCTGATGTTCTGCAGGATGTCGGCGACCGACGAGAAACCCTGCTTCTCGATATCGGCGCGGCTGACGGTCAGAATCGGCTGAGCGGTTTCGGTATCCACCTGGCGGATGCGCGAACCGGTCACTTCAATACGATCCAGGTTGGTCGCGCCGGTGTCCTGGGCGATGGCGATCGAAGGCAGTGCAGAGGCAGTAGCGCCAACCGCGATGGCGAATGAAATCGCGTCGCGAAGCTTGCTGGTCTTGTAAATCATTGAGCTCTCTCTCCAAGATCTTGGTAGTGGCGTGATGAACAACCGTTCGAGGGATCGAAAAAGCGAGCCCAAAACGAAAGGTGGAGCCGATAGTAGCTATCAAGTTGGAAAAATTAAAGATGCGTTAACGATAAATTGTCTTTCCGTGAATTCAGGGTGCGCTTAACTTTCTCTAGCGCCGTTGGAGATCGCTAAAGTTCCCTGCGCAGCTGCCGCTAAAGCTGCAAAACCTTGGCATTGCGGCAAGCGGCCCCAAGCAAAAAGACAAGAATTATCTTTGAAAGCAATCGCTTACGAACGCCAGAGCCGGTGCTCCAGCGATAGATAAAGCAAGCCCAAGCGGATATTGGTGCTGCGCTTAGCCCGGAATCAACGTCTGAATCACATGCTCGACGTAGGCCTCGAAATCTTCCCGGGCCTGCCTGGGTTGCTGCAGTTGCAGCGAAAGCTGCAGGAAGCCGACGTAGGCGGCGTAAGCCAGGCGGGCGCGGTGCTGGGCGTCGGTGCGGGACAGGCCGGCCTGGCGGAACGAGGCAATCAGGTAATCGAGGCGGCGCTGCGACACGCGGTCGATGACCGGGCGCACTGCCGGGTGATCGAGCGCCTTGAGCAGTTCGCTATAGATAACGTGTGGCTTGACTTCATGCGCGACCAGCTGGAACAACGCGCGCAGGCGGGCACTGGGGTCCGGAACATCTTCCAGGCTGCCGAACACTTCCTTTTGTTCGAAGATCTCCCAGCGCTCCAGAGCCGCCTGCAGCAGCGCGTCGCGCGATGGGAAGTGCCAGTAGAAGCTGCCCTTGGTGACGCCGAGACGGCGCGCCAGCGGCTCTACGGCGACCGCGCCCACGCCTTGTTCGGCGATCAGGTCCAGCGCAGCCTGCGCCCAGTCGTCCGCGCTGAGGCGGTTGCCGCGGCCGGAACTGGCCCGGGGGGTGGTGGGGCTGGATTCGGTAATGTCATTCATGCCGCGATTTAACCATACGCTTGAGTCAGTTGCAGTATGCGTCACGGAATCGACGCACAATCGCCACGATTCAATGGCTTAACCGTCCATACCAGAGAGTATTGACAGCCGGAGGGACGCATCCATACCATTAGGTATGGTCACTCTTCCTTCTACCCTCGCCCGCACTGCGTCTATGCCGCATATCAGCGCTGGCGATGCCGAATTGGCTGTGTCGGTGCGAGGCGCCGAACGTGCGCAGACGGTCGTGCTGGCGCATGGCTTCGGGCAGACGCGACATGCCTGGGAAGCGACTGCAAAGGTATTGGCTCAGGCTGGCTATCGTGCCCTTTCGTATGACGCGCGCGGACATGGCGATTCGAGTTTCAATGCCGCCGACCTGCGCTACTCGCCGACGCAGTTCACCGATGACCTGATCGTCGTGGCGGGCGAACACGCCGAACCGCCGGTGCTGGTCGCCGCCTCGATGGGAGGCTTGTTCGGCCTGCTTGCGGAAGCGCGTTGGCCGGGGTTGTTTCGCGCCATCGTGCTGGTCGACATCACGCCGCGCTGGGATACCAGTGGCGTCGAGCGCATCCTGCGCTTCATGACCGCGCACCCGGACGGCTTTGCCTCACTGGAGGCCGCCGCCGATGCAATCGCCCATTACCTGCCGCAGCGGCCACGCAAGACGGCAACCCAATTGCAGGCGTTGCTGCGCCAGCGCGACGATGGCCGCTGGCAGTGGCATTGGGATCCGCGCCTGGTCGAAGAACTGGCCGGACAGGATGCGCAGCTGCAGCAGCATGCCCTGCTGGAGGCCGCCGCACAGGTGCGTTGCCCGGTGCTATTGATCAGTGGCGGCCGCAGCGATCTGGTCACGCCGGCCACCATTACCGAGTTCCTGTCGATCGTGCCGCATGCACAGCATGTGCAGCTGCCCGAGGCCACGCACATGCTGGCCGGCGACGACAACACCACGTTTACCGCCACCGTGTTGCAGTATCTGGACGCATTACCCTCGGTTGGCACCATTGCAGCGTCCAACATCACCGAGCATGTCACTGGAGCAAGACCATGAGCATCGTTGCACCGTTCCTCCTCGTCATCCTGGCGGCGGGTATCGCTGCCTATCACCGCATGCGCCTTGCCACCTGGGTTGCGATCAGCGCCTGCGTGCTGGTGGCGTGCTGGCTGCTGGGTGCCAATCTCACCGCCACCATCGTCGCCGCTGCGCTAGTGGTGCTGGTGTCGGCTCCGGTGCTGTTGCCGTTCTTGCGCAAGCCATTGCTGACTACGCCGCTGATGGCGTTTTTCCGCAAGGTGCTGCCGCCGCTGTCGCAGACCGAGCGCATTGCGCTGGAAACCGGCTCGGTCGGTTTCGAGGGCGAGCTGTTCACCGGTGACCCGGATTGGCAAAAGCTGCTCAATTACCCCAAGCCGCAGTTGACCGCCGAAGAGCAGGCGTTCCTGGATGGCCCGGTGGAAGAGCTGTGCAAGATGGTCAACGACTGGGAAATCACCCATGTCCACGCTGACCTGCCGCCGGAGCTGTGGGACTTCATCAAGAAGAACAAGTTCTTCGGCATGATCATTCCCAAGCAGTATGGCGGCCTGGGCTTCAGTGCGCTGGCGCACCACAAGGTGATCCAGAAGCTGTCCTCGATCTCCAGCGTGGTCAGCTCCACCGTGGGCGTGCCGAACTCGCTTGGCCCAGGTGAGCTGCTGCTGCACTACGGCACTCCGGAGCAGAAGGACTACTACCTGCCACGTCTGGCCGTAGGTGCGGAAGTACCGTGTTTTGGCCTGACCGGCCCGTTTGCCGGTTCAGATGCGACCTCGATCCCGGACTACGGCATCGTCTGCAAAGGCGAGTGGAACGGCGCCAATGTGTTGGGCGTCAAGCTCACCTTCGACAAGCGCTACATCACCCTGGCACCGGTCGCCTCGCTGATCGGCCTGGCCTTCCGCGCGTATGACCCGGACGGCCTGATCGGCGACAAGAAGGACATCGGCATCACCCTGGCACTGCTGCCGCGCGAAACGCCCGGCGTGGAGATCGGTCGTCGCCACTTCCCGTTGAACTCGCCGTTCCAGAACGGCCCGATCCATGGCGAGGAAGTGTTCATCCCGCTGAGCCAGCTGATCGGCGGCGTGGAAATGGTGGGCAAGGGCTGGAACATGCTCAACGAGTGTCTGGCGGTGGGTCGTTCGATCACCCTGCCCTCCACCGCCAGCGGTGGCGGCAAGTATGCGGCGGTGGTGACTGGTGCGTATGCGCGCATCCGTAAGCAGTTCGGCCTGTCGGTCGGTCGCTTCGAGGGCGTGGAAGAAGCGCTGGCGCGCATCGGCGGCAAGGCGTATGCGATCAGTGCGCTGGCGCAGGCCACTGCCGCAGCGGTCGACCGTGGCGACGTGCCGTCGGTGCCGTCGGCGATTGCCAAGTACCACTGCACCACCATGGGCCGCGAAGTGGTCAGCGACATGATGGACGTGATCGGCGGCAAGGGCATCATCCTGGGGCCGCGCAACTTTGCCGGCCGCGCCTGGCAGGCCGCGCCGATCGGCGTGACCGTGGAAGGCGCCAACATCATGACCCGCAGCCTGCTGATCTTCGGCCAGGGCGCGATCCTGTGCCATCCGTGGGTGATGAAGGAAATGAAGGCGGCGCAGGATCCGGATACGCGCCGCGGTCTGGAGGAGTTCGACCAGAGTCTGTTCGGGCATATCCGCTTCGGTATTTCCAACGCCGTGCGTTCGTTCTGGTTCGGCCTGACCGGTGCGCGCATCGGCGCAGCGCCGGGCGATGCGTACACGCGTCGCTTCTTCCGCAAGCTGGATCGCTACTCGGCCAACCTGGCCCTGATGGCCGACGTGTCGATGCTGATGCTGGGCGGCAAGTTGAAGTTCAAGGAGTCGTTGTCCGGGCGCCTGGGCGATGTCCTGAGCCACATCTACATGACCAGCGCGATGCTCAAGCGCTATCACGACGAAGGCGCACCGGCCACCGACCAACCGTTGCTGGCCTGGGCCTTCCACGACAGCGTGCACAAGATCGAAACCGCGTTGTCGGCAGCGCTGCGCAACTTCCCGATCCGCCCGGTGGGCTGGCTGATGTGGGTGCTGATCTTCCCGCTGGGTCGTCGTGCCGAAGCACCGGGCGACCGCCTGGGCCACCGCGTGGCATCGATCCTGATGGCTCCCAACGAGGCACGCGATCGCCTGGCACAGGGTGTGTTCCTGACCCCATGCGCCAACAACCCGGGTGGCCGCATCGCCAGCTACCTGACCAAGGCGGTGATGGCCGAGCCGGTGGAGCGCAAGTTCCTCAAGGCGCTCAAGACCAAGGGCATCGAGGCACTGGAGTTCACCGCACAGCTGGACGAAGCAGTGGCCGAAGGCGTGATCACGCTGGACGAGCGCAAGCTGTTGGAAGAGCTGCGCGAGATCATGATGGATACCATCACTGTGGACGACTTCGATCCGCATGAGTTGCGCGCTGCCAGCTTCTACGACAAGCCGCAGGCACAGCAGCCGCGCGAAGCGGCCTGATTCGGCGCTTTCATCGACAAGGCAAGAACAAACGGCGAGCTTCGGCTCGCCGTTTGCGTTTGAGGGCACGGAAGGTGTGGCTGCAGCGCAGACGTCGCGTGCCGGATGTGCCGGGCAAGATCAACATAAGAGCGCCGGGCGGGCGTCCTGCAAGCTCATGACTGGGCCTGGGGCACCGAACCATCGCGCCGACCGCGTCAACTGTCATGTCTGATCGCGTATCAGGCGGGTGAGTCCACCGTGGAGGCGATCGCACATGGCTTGCCAGGCGAAGTACGCCCGCCTCCAGCAGATCAAGAAGGTCCGGACCATCCTGCAGATACAGCGATGCCATTGCGAACGGCGACCAGGCGCTACACCGTTCCGCCTCAGCGCCTCAGCGCCTCCGCGCCGCCGCGCCTGCGCACCTGACTGACGGGCCAGCGACTACCGCCAGGCCACCATCGCCCGCGCAGCCTCGCCCAGGGGCGATGGCCCAAGCGTTTCGCTCAGATCGGCAACCACAACAGCGCCAGCGCGATCAGCGCGGGCAAGGCCTGCACGAAGAAGATCCGGCGGTTGACGCTGTAGGCGCCGTAGCAGCCCGCTACCACCACACAGCCCAGGAAGAAGCTCAGCACGTCCGCGCGTTCGGCCAGTGCACCCCAGAACAGGCCAGCGGCCAGGAAGCCGTTGTAGAGCCCCTGATTGGCCGCCAGTACGCGCGTGGCCTGTGCCTTCTCCAACGTATTGCGGAAGGTCTTCAGGCCCAGTGGGCGGGTCCACAGCAGCATTTCCAGCACCAGGATGTAAACGTGCAGCAGGGCGACGCACAGGCCGGCAACGATGGCGAACAGTGACATGGCGGGCAGGAGTGATGGACGTGGCGGCAAGCATAGCCGCGATGGCATTCCATCTGCTGGGGAACCCATTCAAAGGCAAGGTGGCCGGCTCCTGCCGAGAGGCCCGGCAAGACATCGGCGCCCACAACCGTGGTCAGGCAACGTCCGATGGACCCTGGCAACGCAGACAAATCCGATGCATGGGCGTGACCTGCGCGCACAACCGCAGCCAGGATGGGGCGCAGATGTTGGTTATCCATCTGCCTGCGCCACCGGCAAGGCCGCACGCTACGCCATCGATCAGCGCTGCGAACCGGCCGGGGTCTGCTCCACAGCCGCATCGCGCTCTGCAGGCAGCTTGCGCGCTTGCCGCAACAAGCCAAACGCCCCGACGGTCATGCCCGCCGCCGCCAGCAGGCCGACGCCAAACACCGCACTGGAGCCCAAGGCCGAGACCAGCTTGTGGATCCACACGAAGCTGAGGTCGCCGCCCCGGTAGATCACCGTATCGATCGCCGCACCGGCTTTGTAGCGCCATTGCCGATTGACCCGCGTGTACAGCGTCTCGCGTGCCGGCTTGGCGAGCGCGAACTCGCTGGAGCGCGTGATCACCTGCACGATCGCGATCATCATCGGCAACGGCGAGGCGGCCAGCACGGCGTAGCCCAGGGTGATGGCCACACCCGGAATCAGCAGCGCCGGCGCAATGCCGAAGCGCGACAACAGCGCGCGCGTCACCAGCAATTGCAGCACCAGCGTCAGCGCGTTGACCGCCAGATCGATACTGGCGTAATACGCCGTGCTGGCCGCCGCATCCGTATACAGCCGACGGACCAACGCAGCCTGCTCGTTATAGAGCAAGGTGCCTACGCCCACGCCCAACAGGGTCATCAGCGCCAGCCAGCGCAACAGCGGCTCGCGCATGATCAGCTTGAGCCCGCCAAACACGTCGCCGCCCATGGGCACTTCGCCCGAATCCAACCGGAACTGCTGCTCGCGCGCCACCGCCCACAGCCGCAGCCGCAGCACGCACACCACGCACACCGTCAGAAACCCGGCCGAGACCAGCATCAGATGCGCGATGCCGATCCGCTCCACCAGGGTGCGGGTGAGGATCGGCCCGAGAAACGCGCCCAGCGTGCCCGCCGCACCGATGTAACCGTAGTAGTTGCGCGCCTCGGCATTGCTGAAGACATCGGCCATGAAGCTCCAGAACACCGCCACCGCGAACAGGTTGAACACCGTCACCCACAGGAAGAACGCCATGCCGCGACCAGGCACGCCGCTGTCGAACAGCACATAGAACAACAGCAAGGTCGCGATGAAGAAGCCATACACCGCCGGCAGGAACACACGCCGTGGGTAGCGGCTGACCAGCGCACCGTACAGCGGTTGCACCAGCACCATGATCAGGAAGGTGCAGGTAAACAGCACCTGCAAGGTGAAGTCCTTGAGCGGCATGCCGTGTGCGGCGAAGAACGCGATCATGCCGGTGGGGAAGATCGCTTCCACATCCGCAGAGGCGCTCATCGCCTCGCGCACCGGGCGCAACACGTAATAGCCGCTCAGCAGGCAGAAGAAATACAGGAACGACCACGCCAGCGGCGGCGAACTGCGCAGTGCTGCGCTTAGCCGACCAAGCGCAGAACGCGGC
Organism: Xanthomonas floridensis; assembly: GCF_001642575.1. Lineage (GTDB taxonomy): Bacteria > Pseudomonadota > Gammaproteobacteria > Xanthomonadales > Xanthomonadaceae > Xanthomonas > Xanthomonas floridensis. The sequence goes on from NZ_LXNG01000001.1 coordinate 227,110, forward strand.
GCAGGCGAGTGCGTCATGGCGTCAGCATCCCCGCACGAACGAGCCCGACAGCAAGAACATGGCAGTCACAGCACCCGGCGGAGGAGCGCGCAAGTTAGCCGATGCAGCGCAGCACGACCAGCGGCAGCAGGACGCGAATGCCATGGCGCCATCGCCCGGCACGCCGCTTGCAGCGTTTTGCGCACAGGCCCACGCGCAGGTCATCGGCTGCGGTCCAGGCATGCGCAGCGACCGGATTTCTGAATCAAAATCGTCAATAGGATCAATATGATGCCCATTCATCTTCTGGCAGTTTGTGCTATTGCGAAGCGCGGCGCTAGAATCGCCGAAGGCAGTGGAACAGGCGGGACAACCATGACAGAAATGCGCAGGCGCCGACGGTTCCGTCCGTTGGCCATCGGGCTGCTTGGGGCGTTATTGCCTCTGGCCCTCTCTTCCACGGCACAGACGCCTGCGCCCACTGCTAACGCGTTGCAGCCGGCCACCATCGCGCAGTCTCCCACCGCCCCACTGGCGTACCGCGCGTCGTTGCCGGCCAGCAGCGTGTTGGCGCCAGCCGCCGGCTTCGACGTGGCGGCATTCGAATCGATGGCCGACCAGCTGACCTATGGCAACCGCGTGCCCGGCATGGCGATGGCCATCGTGCAGGGCGGCAAGGTGCTCAGCGCGCGCGGCTATGGCGTGACCGACGTCAATCATCCGCAACCGGTCGACGCCCACACCGTGTTTCGCCTGGCCTCTCTGTCCAAGGCGTTCGCCGGCACCATGGCCGGCCTGCTGGTCAACGACGGCGTGCTGCGCTGGGACAGCAAGGTGGTCGACTATGTGCCGGGCTTCCAGCTCAGCGACAACGCGGCTACCCGCCAGCTCACCGTCGCCGAAGTGCTCAGCCACCGCGTCGGCCTGACCCGCAATGCCTACGACCGCGACATCGAGTCCAACGCCGATTACTACTCGCTCAGCCACAAGCTGGCGGCCGCGCCGCTGCGCTGTGCGCCGGGCGATTGCTATGCCTACCAGAACGTCGCTTTCAGTCTGGTTGGCGATGTGGTGTTTGCCGCCTCCGGCAGCTTCTACGAGCAATCGGTGGAGCGCCGCATTTTCAAACCGCTGGGCATGAACGATGCCAGCATGGGCCTGGCCGGCATCCAGGCCAGCCCGCACTGGGCACGCCCACATGTGCGCAGCCGCAACGGCTGGGTGGCGTTGACGCCCAAGCCCACCTACTACCGCCTGGCACCGGCTGCCGGCGTCAATGCCAGTGCCAGCGACATGGCGCAGTGGCTGCTCGCGCATACCGGCCATCGCACCGATGTGTTGCCCGCCCCGCTGTTGGCCACCTTGCACGCACCGCTGATCTCCACCCCGGGCGAAATGCGCTCGGGCTGGCGCCACGAGCGCGTGGATGCCGCCAGCTACGCGCTGGGCTGGCGTGTGTTCGACTACGCCGGTCACCAGGTGGTCTTCCACGCAGGTGCCGTGCAGGGCTATCGCGGCCTGGTCGCCCTGTTGCCCGAGCGCGACCTGGGCATCGCGATCATGTGGAATGGCGAAAGCGGCCTGCCCTCCGGCATGATGCCGACCATTCTGGACCGCGCACTTGGGTTGCCGGCCAAGCGCTGGCTGGATATCGATGTGGATGGCGACTTCGGCAGCGAGAACATGCTGGCCGACAAACCCGATCCGGCCGGCAAGGGTGTTTCGTCCGGCAAGTCGGTGGCTTCGCCACGCTGAGCCCACCAGTGCGCCGGCACTGACTCACACACAGGCGGCTTCGGCCGCCTGTGTCGTTTCTGCCCGGCGCACCGCCTACGCACCAGTCGCGGGCCGCCCCACGTTGCAGCGCAGGACGATGCGAGAAACGCGCGACGCGATGCGTCTGCGGTGCAGGAATGGATGGCATCCGATCTGCGCCCATCGGAGCGGACGAATGCGCGGATGGACGACAGGGCGTTGCATCGGCATGCGTAGCGGATGCAGTACGGCTCCGCTTCCGGTTCGGTCCGGCCACGTGCGCATCTGGAATGCGGGAATGGCAACGCCGAGGCATCGCAATGCTTCAACTCGGGGAAGATGGCCTGACCGATGCGCGGCCAGACTGCGCGTCTGCTGCCGCAGCCACAGGCGTGGAACAGTAAATCGATACACTCCTCAGCGCGCGAGCCTGGCTGCGCTCTCGCGGCGTCGCACAGTGCAGCCGTGGAGACGGTTGCAGCCGCTCGGCGGAGCGCGGTCACCACGCCGCCCATCCGCCCTCCGGGCACCTTCCCCCGCAGGCCGGTGAAGGAAGACGACACACATCGATCTCCGGCTGCGCGAAGCGACCGATACGCTGGAAATCGACCAAGGCCGCGCTCAGAAAAGGCTGGCTGTGCCGCAGATCTGGCGGTTCTTTAGCTCTGACCACGCTGCCAATCCGGGCCATGCTGCAGCTCGCCTGTACTGTGCTGCGGCTGCGGCGTAGCCGGCGAAACAGCAGCCAGCCACTGGCGCTTTGGGCATCCTGCGCATGTTGCGCGGCGCGACTGCCGCAGATGTCGTGTTGCCGGTAGATACAGCCGGCGCAGGCATCGCGCGTCGCCCTCAACCCAGCTGCGTCCTAAAGGCATCTGCCAGCAGCCAGCAGCCTCGGCTTGCGTAACGCGCCGCCGCTACGAACCCTGATCGGCCCATCGCCAACACTCCGCACGCTGCAATCGATCTGAGGGCCGCGCAATAAAAAAGCTCCCTCCCCGCTGGGCGTCGGGGAGAGAGCTCGATGTTTACGGCGATCGGTTGTTGCAGATCAGATCAGCGGCGCCGGGGTTGCAGGCAGCGCGACCGGAGCGGCCTTCTTCTTGCGAACGGCCGGCTTCTTCTTGGCGACCTTCTTCGCGGCAGGCTTCTTGGCAGCGGACTTCTTGGTAGCCGCCTTCTTGGTTGCCTTCTTCGCTACTGCCTTCTTGGCAGTCTTCTTGACGGCCTTCTTGGCGGCTGTCTTCTTGGTCGCCTTCTTGGCGGTCTTCTTCACTGCCTTCTTGGCGGCAGTCTTCTTGGTTGCCTTCTTCGCAGTCTTCTTCACTGCCTTCTTGGCGGTTGCCTTCTTGGCAGTCTTCTTGACGGCCTTCTTGGCAGCAGTCTTCTTCACTGCCTTCTTGGCGGTTGCCTTCTTCGCGACCTTCTTGGTCGCCTTCTTGGCGGCGGTCTTCTTCACTGCCTTCTTGGCAGTGGGTTTCTTTTTCGCAGCTTTTTTAGTGGCCATGTAATTGGCTCCTCGTCAGTGAACTATGGAGGTGAAACGCCCAGTTGAACCAAACCCCGCGCCGGCATGCCGTCGTCGGGAACCGTCCGCAGGTGATGCGCGACGGGACGGATACAGAAACACCCGCATCGAACGGCGACACGGGTGCGTGATCGGGACGACTGCTGTTTTCTTGGAGGGAAGCGGACCCGACTCCACCATCGATCGTGCTTCGGTGGACGTCTTGAACAAGCTGGTCGGCTTGGTGTCGATTCTGCTCACTCTCTTTCGCAGCAATGTCTGCTGGGCGAAACCTAATCACGCTTTTTTTTACTGTCAACACTCTTTTGCAATTTTTTTTCAGCCGGCCATCGCAACGTGCGGCATCGACGCCGCGCAAGTGCGCCGTGCGCGGCAGGCGCGGCATGTGCGTGGCGCGCACCAGCACGATGGCGTTTTCAAAAAAGCACTTCTTTTCCGCTGTTTTCTGCAAGCGATGAAAAACCGTGCGGCTGGAGCCGCCGCATTGCCGGCACAGCGTGGCATGCGTTGCGGCATCGCCCGCCGCCTGTCCGCCAGCTGAAAATTTTTTATCCGCCAACTCCACTTCCGGCGTCGCACAAGCAGAAATGCGCAAACTTATTGCGTCATTCGATCGCCATGCATGCACTCTTGCGCGAGGTCGACGGCAACGCGCGCGAGGTGGAGAGGATCGTCGACGCGCATCGTCGCCGACAAAAGTTTTCACCGAGCGCACGCCAGACCCTCACGACTGACTCACGCCAGAAATCCGACGCGGCATCCGGCTGCTGCCGCGGAGTGCTTTCGACGATGCACGCAAGCGCGAAGCTCGTCGTGCGGCAGCACCGGCCGCAGCGATGGCGTCGATCCGAGCGCGCGGGTCCGATTGCCCACTCGATCACGCTCCGGCGCGCGCATCGCGCACCGCTTCCGCCCAAAAAAATGGCCGCTCGGGGAGCGGCCATCGGTAGTGCGGCAGACGAGGTGGACTCAGTGGTCGTCGTCTTCGAGCAGCTCGGCGTAGTCGTCCGGCGACAGCAGGTCGTTGAGCTGGTCCTTGTCGTCGATCTCGACGACGAAGATCCAGCCGTCGCCGTAGGCGTCTTCGTTGATGGTCTCCGGCTTGTCGCTCAGCGCGCTGTTGACCTCGACCACGGTACCGCTGACCGGGCTATACACGTCGGAGGCGGCCTTGACCGACTCGACCACCGCCGCGCCGTTGCCGACCTGCACGGTGTCGCCGACGCCCGGCAGTTCGACGTAGACCAGGTCGCCCAGCAGGCCCTGTGCGTGGTCGGAGATACCGACGGTCACGCGGCCGTTGCTTTCGACGCGGGCCCACTCGTGGGATTTGAGGAACTTGAGGTCGCCAGGAATCTCGCTCATGGGTGTGCTCCGGGGAAACTTGGGGTTGGGGACAGGTGGCTAGTTTAGACCGCGCGATGAGACAGGTGCACGCGCGTCGGTATGGCTGGGTTGCATGCGGTTACATGATGCCGACTGGTCTGCAGCCGACATCACCCGGCTCATTCGCCAAGCACGCCGGGCTGCGCCTGGCCTTCGCGCACGAACGGAAACTTCACCGCGCGCAAGGGCACCTGGCGGCCGCGAATGTCCACGCGCAGGTCGTCGATGCTGCCGGCCGGCACGCGTGCGAAAGCGATCGCCTTGCCCAGCGTGGGCGAAAAGGTCCCGGACAGGATCTCGCCCTGGCCGGCCGCGGTGAACACGGTCTGGCCGTGCCGCAGCACGCCCTTCTCGTCCATCACCACGCCGATCATCTGGCGCGGGGCGCCCTGCGCCTTTTGCGATTCGAGCACGCCGCGGCCGATGAAGTCGCGGCCTTCATCCAGTGCGATCGTCCAGGCCAGCGCGGCCTCAAACGGACTGACCGCGTCGTCCATGTCCTGACCGTAAAGATTCATGCCCGCTTCCAATCGCAGCGTGTCGCGCGCGCCCAGGCCGGCCGGCTTGACGCCCTGCGCGAGCAACGCATTCCAGAATGCGACCGCCGCGTCCTGCGGGAGCACGATTTCGAAACCGTCTTCGCCGGTGTAACCGGTGCGTGCAAGAAACAGGTCGATACCATCGCGCGAGCGCGTCTGCAGCGCGGCGAAACGGCCGAGCTTGCTCGCAGCCGCGGTGTCGGCCGGGTCCAGCAACTCGATGACCTTGGCACGCGCGTTGGGGCCCTGTACCGCGACCATCGCGAAGTCGCCGCGCTCTTCCACCTTTACCTCGAAGCGCGCGGCCTGCGCGCCGATCCACTGCAAGTCCTTTTCGCGGGTGGCGGCATTGACCACCAGGCGGAAGAAATCCTCGCGCATGAAATAGACGATGAGGTCGTCGATCACCCCGCCCTGCGGGTTGAGCATGCAGGTGTACAGCGCCTTGCCGGCGACCTTGAGCTTGTCCACCGAGTTGGCGAGCAGGTAACGCAGGAACTCGCGTACGCGCGCCCCGTGCAGGTCGACCACGGTCATGTGGCTGACGTCGAACATGCCGGCGTCGCGACGCACCTGGTGGTGTTCGTCGATTTGCGAGCCGTAGTGAATCGGCATGTCCCAGCCGCCGAAGTCGACCATCTTGGCGCCGAGCGCACGATGGGTGTCGTTGAGGATGGTCTTCTGGGTCATGAGCGCCGGTCCAAGGGAAAGACGCCCATTATCGCCGCCCGGCCGCACTTGCGGGGAAGCCGTGCATACGCACAGCCGGACTCAAAGGCAGATTCGCCTGACACTGCCACCCCGCACTGCAGCATCCAGCGCAGCACGGGACAGCTGCACACGAATCAGCCGGCCGCTTCCACCAGCAAGGTCATGCCATCCACACCGACGATACGCACCGGTGCGCCGGCCGGCAGCTCCGGACCGCTGACCACCCAGAACGCGTCGTCGACCTTGGCGCGACCGCGGCCATCGTGGATGGGCTGATCGAGCAGCACGCGCCGGCCGATCAATTGCTCGGCGCGCCGGTTGAGCAAGGGGCGGTCGCTCTGCCGCCCCTTGCCGCGAAACCAGCTGCGATAGACCTGCACCGACACGAAGCTGAGCAGCACGAACGCCACGATCTGCACCAGCAGCGACATGCCCGGCACTGCCAGCACCAGCACGCACACCGCCGCCGCGGCAATCCCCATCCACAGCAGGAATGCACCCGGTACCAAGGTCTCGGCGGCGATCAACAGCAGCGCCAGCACCGCCCATACCACCACATCCCAGCGCATGGCTCAGACTCCCGCGCGCGGCGGCATCGGCGGCACGCGTACGCCGGCGGCATCGGGCTTGGCCAACGCTTCCTTCGCCAGATCGGCGATGCCGGCGATCGAGCCGATGATGCCGCTGGATTCCATCGGCATCAGCACGAACTTCTGATTGGGTGCGGTGGCCAGGGCCTTGAACGCCTCCACATATTTCTGTGCGACGAAATAATTGATCGCCTGCACGCTGCCGTTGGCGATCGCATCGGACACCACCTGGGTGGCGCGGGCTTCGGCCTCGGCCAGCCGCTCACGTGCCTCGGCATCGCGGAAGGCAGCCTCCTTGCGGCCTTCGGCTTCGAGCACGGCGGCCTGCTTCTCGCCGTCGGCACGCAGGATCTCCGATTGCCGCGAGCCTTCGGCTTCGAGAATCTGCGCGCGCTTTTCGCGCTCGGCCTTCATCTGCCGCGCCATCGAGTCGATCAGGTCGCGCGGCGGCTGGATGTCGCGAATTTCGATCCGCGTCACCTTGATGCCCCACGGATTGGTGGCCTGGTCGACCACGCTCAACAGCTGGGCGTTGATGGTTTCGCGCTGGCTCAGCGATTCGTCCAGGTCCATCGAGCCGATCACGGTGCGGATGTTGGTCTGCACCAGCGCGATCGAGGCGATCTCCAGGTTGGAGACTTCATAGGCGGCCTTGGCGGCATCCAGCACCTGGAAGAACACCACCCCGTCCACGCGTACCACGGCGTTGTCCTTGGTGATGACGTCCTGGCTGGGGACGTCGAGCACCTGTTCCATCATGTTGATCTTGCGGCCCACGCCGTAGACCACCGGCACCAGGAAGTGCAGCCCGGGGCTCATGGTGTGGGTGTAGCGGCCGAAGCGCTCCACCGTCCACTGGAATCCCTGCGGCACCATGCGCACGGTCTTGAACAACACGATGACGCCGGCCACCAGCACGGCGATGGCCAGAAACGAAGTTGGAAACATGTGCAGCCCCTTTGCAGTGACGAGTCGGTCCTGCGCGAAGTATGCACCCGCTGCACACACCACACTGGCGGCAACGGGCCAGGCTGTGCGGCGCCGCCCCTGCCGTTGCGCACCGGCGTCGGCCGGCGTGCGCGAGCAGCGCCTACCCGGCTTAGGCGGTGCGTGGCGCGAACATGATGACCGCCATGCCCAACAGGCAGCAGCCAGCACCGAGCAGGTCCCAGCGTGTGGGCGTGATGCGGTCCACCCACCACAACCACAGCAGCGCACTGGCGATGTAGACCCCGCCGTAGGCCGCGTAGGTGCGTCCGCTGGCGGTGGGGTGCAGGCTCAACAGCCATACGAACAAGGCAAGGCTCAGCGCGGTGGGCAGCAGCAACCACCCACTGCCACCCTTGCGCAGCCATAGATAAGGTAAGTAGCAGCCCACCAGCTCGGCCACGGCGGTGGCGACGAACAGCAGCAGCGTGCCCAGCGCGGAGTTCATCGGCGTGCCACAGGGTCGGGATCGGGCATCGGGGCTGCGGCCGCTTCGTCCCGCTTGACCTGTTGCCACAAGGCTTCCTGCGCGCTCAACGAGAGCGCGTCCAGTGCGGTGCCCTGCGCCTGCGCGCGGGCCTCCATCGCGCGGAAGCGCCGTTCGAATTTCAGATTGGCGTGCCGCAGTGCGGCGCCCACGTCGACCTTGGCATGCCGCGCCAGATTGGCGCAGACGAACAGGACATCGCCGAGTTCGTCTTCCAGGCGCGCCTGATTGTCGGCCACCGGGCCGCGTGCGAATTCCACCCGCAGCTCTTCGATTTCTTCCTGCAGTTTTTCCAGCACCGGCGCCGGGCCAGGCCAGTCGAACCCGACCCGCGCCGCGCGCGACTGCAGCTTGGTGGAGCGCTGCCACTCCGGCAGGCCGCGGGCGATGCCGGCAAGCGCCGAGTCGTCCTGGTGCCCGGCGGCGCGGCGTTCATCGCGCTTGATCTGCTCCCAGTTGGCGCTGACCGCCTGCGCGTCATCGGCTGCCTGCGCCGCAAATACATGCGGGTGGCGACGCACCAGCTTGTCGCTGAGTGTGGCGACCACATCGGCAAACCCGAATGCGCCCTGCTCGGCCGCCATCTGCGCGTGGAAGACTACCTGCAGCAGCAGGTCGCCCAGTTCCTCGCGCAGTCCCGGCAGGTCGTTGCGATCGATCGCGTCGGCCACTTCGTAGGCCTCTTCGATGGTGTACGGGGCGATGCTGGCGAAGGTCTGCTGCACATCCCAGGGACACCCATGCTCACGGTCGCGCAGGCGCGCCATCAACTGCAGCAGGCCTTGGATATCGCCGGCGGAGGGAGTCTGGGACATGCTGGATTCCTGAAACGGGATGCGGAGAGAAGGCGCGGTCCGCGATCCACCGGCGCGGTGCGCTGCATCGGCGATCGCCCCACCCGATGCCACGCGAGGACGCCGCCGACGTGTCGCGGTCAGCCGATGACGACCCTGCCTACCAGCCGCGCGCAACGCGCACGACCGATGGCCACGCTCATGCCAGCCAATCGCGCCACGGCAGATTGGGGTCACCCAGCGCGATGAAATCGCCATTGAGCAAGGTATCGCGCCGGTTGTAGCGGAACGGTTTGCCGCTGGCGCCGGCCAGCAGGACGCCGCCGGCGGCGTGCAGCACGCACTGCCCCGCGGCGGTATCCCATTCGGAGGTTGGGCCGAAGCGTGGGTAGACATCCAGATCGCCTTCGGCGATGCGGCAGAACTTCAGGGACGAGCCTTGTGCCACCACGTCGATCTCGCCCATGCGCTCCAGCGCGGCGGCGGTGCGTGCATCGCGGTGCGAGCGACTGGCCGCCACCCGTAGCGGTGACGCAGCCGGCGTGCGCGTATGCAGCATCTCGTCGCGATCGCCGTCGCGGCGGTAGGCGTTCTCGCCGCGCGCGGCGTACCAGACCCGGCCATCCACCGGTGCCTGCACCACGCCCAGCACCGGCGCGCCCATGTGGATGAGTGCGATGTTGACGCTGAACTCTCCATTGCGCTTGACGAATTCGCGGGTGCCATCGAGCGGATCGACCAGCCAGTAACTGGTCCAGTACTGGCGCTCCGCCCATGCCACGTGCGCGGATTCTTCCGACAGCACCGGCACGTCCGGGGTGATCCGGCGCAGCCCTTCGACGATGACGCGGTTGGCGGCCAGATCGGCCAGGGTCAGCGGGCTGGCATCGTCCTTGATCTGGACCGCAAAGTCCTGTGCGTACACCTGCATGATGGCATCGCCGGCCTCGCGGGCGATGGCGATCACGGTTTCGCGCAACTCCATCGGGATGCGGATCATGGGTTGCGCTCCAGCCATTCGCGCGCAATGAACAGTGCCGCCAGCGAGCGGCCTTCGGAAAAATCGTCGCGCAGCATCAACTCGTCCAGGCGTGCCAGCGGCCAGGGGATCACTTCCATCTCTTCCGGCTCGTCGCCGGGCAGGCGTTCGGGGTAAAGGTCGCGCGCCAGCACCAGCCACGATTGGTGACTCATATAAGTAGGAGCGAGCGTCATCGCACGCAGCACCTGCACCTGGCGCGCGCCGTAGCCGGCTTCTTCCTTCAACTCGCGGTCGGCGGCCTGCTCGGGTGTCTCGCCGGCATCGATGCGGCCCTTGACCAGGCCAAGCTCGTAGCGGTGCACGCCGGCGGCGTACTCGCGCACCAGCAGCACGGTCTGTGCGTCCAGCATCGGCACCACCACCACCGCGCCATGGCCCTGGCTGAGCTGGCGTTCGTAGATGCGGCGCTGGCCGTTGGAAAATTCCAGATCCAGCTGCTGGCGCCGGAACGGCCCTTCGCCCAGATCGGTGGTCTTGTGGATGATCGGCAGGCGCGGGCTCATGCGCAGCACGCAGCCGCGGAGCGGGCCGATAGAATAGGCGGATGCATCGACATGTTCATGAGCCCGAAATCCTAGCAGACCCGGCAGCCTCCGAAGCTGCCGATCATTGGCGACAACGCGATCTTGCGGTGCTGTGGCACCCATGCACGCAGATGCGCGAGCACCCGCACACGCTTCCGTTGGTGCCGATCGCCCGCGGCGAGGGCGCCTGGTTGATCGGCCACGATGGCCGCCGTTATCTGGACGCGGTCAGTAGCTGGTGGACCAACCTGTTCGGCCATGCCGAACCGCGTATCGGCACAGCCATCGCGCAGCAGGCCGGCACGCTGGAACAGGTGATGCTGGCCGGCTTCACGCACGCACCGGCAGTGCAGCTGGCCGAGCGCCTGTTGGCGATCGCACCGCGCCAGCCCGGGCGCGCGCCGCTATCCAAGGTGTTCTATGCCGACAATGGCTCCGCCGGCGTGGAAGTGGCCTTGAAGATGGCCTTCCATTACTTCCATAACCGCGGCGAGCACGGCCGCACGCGTTTCATCGCGCTGGAAAACGGTTACCACGGCGAGACCATCGGCGCGCTGTCGGTGGGCGACATTCCCTTGTACCGGCGCGTCTACGCACCGCTGCTGCTGGAATCGATCTTTGCGCCCTCGCCCGATGCCTACCTGGCCGAGCCCGGCCAGAGCGCAGAGGAGTACGCGCTGCAGGCCGCCGATGCGTTGCAGGCAGTGTTCGAACGCTCGCCCGGCGAGATCTGCGCGCTGATCCTGGAGCCACGCGTGCAGTGCGCTGGCGGCATGCGCATGTATCACCCGGCCTACCTGCGTCGCGCACGCGAATTGTGCGATGCGCATGGCGCGTTCCTGATTGCGGACGAGATCGCCTCCGGCTTCGGCCGCACCGGCACCTTGTTCGCCTGCGAGCAGGCCGGGGTGATGCCCGATCTGTTGTGCCTGTCCAAGGGTCTGACCGGCGGCTTCCTGCCGTTGGCGGCGGTGCTGGCCACCCAGGCGGTGTACGACGCGTTCCTGGACGATTCGCGCGAACGCGCGTTCCTGCATTCGCACAGCTATACCGGCAATCCACTCGCATGCGCGGCCGCATTGGCGACCCTGCAGATCTTCGCAGACGACGACGTGATTGCGCGCAATCAACACACCGCTGCCCACATGACCGCGCTCGCTGCGCAGATCGGCGAACACCCGGCGGTGGCGGACGTGCGCCAGGCCGGCATGATCGTGGCGTTCGAGCTGACCCAGGGCGGCGACAAGCGCACGCCCTTCCCTGCAGCGGCACGGGTCGGGCTGAAGGCGTATCGCGCAGCGCTGGCACGCGGGGTGGTACTGCGACCATTGGGTGATGTGTTGTACTGGATGCCACCGTATTGCGTGGACGAGACGCAACTCGCGTTGCTGGCGGCCACCACCCGCCACGCCATCGAGGAGGCCGTTGCATGCGCCTGACCCGCTCGCATGTGGCACTGCCGCTGCAGTGCGACCAGGACGTCACCCTGCCCGAAGAGTCCGCCAATCACCTGCTACGTGTGCTGCGACTGCGCGAGGGCGATGCCTGCATTCTATTTAATGGCGACGGCAGCGATTACCACGCCCGTATCAGCGTGGCCGGCAAGCGCGAGGCGCGTGCGCGGGTGGAGCGTGTCGAGCCGCTGCACAACGAATCGCCGTTGCGGATCACCCTGCTGCAGGGCATCGCACGCGGCGAGAAGATGGACCTGATCCTGCAGAAGGCGACCGAGCTGGGTGTTGCGGCCATCGTGCCGGTCAATGCCGAGCGCACCGAGGTCAAGCTGGATGCGGCACGCCTGGAAAAACGCGTGGCGCATTGGCGCAGCGTGGTGGTGTCCGCGTGCGAGCAATCCGGCCGCGCGCGCATACCGGCCGTCGCTGCGCCGCTTGGCTTGCAAGAGGCAGCGCAGGCCTGCGACCCGCAGGCGCTGCGGCTGACCCTGGACCCGCAAGGCGAGCATCGCCTGAGCACGCTGAGTGCAGATGTCGACCAGGGGCTGATCGTGGCGATCGGGCCTGAAGGCGGCTGGTCGCCACGCGACCGCGCCACGCTGGCCGATGCCGGTTTCACCGGCCTGCAATTGGGTCCACGCATCCTGCGCACCGAGACCGCCGGGCTGGCCGCCATCGCCGCGTTGCAGGCGCGGTTCGGCGACCTGTAGCTTCGAGAACTTGCAGGACATCGCGTTCGCTGACGCGCAGTGCGGGTCGCGTCGCGCCTCGTGTGACCGGACGACAGGCGAGGCGAGCAACCCTCGTGGAAGCGCCCCTGGGCGCGAGGAGCCTTACAGCTAACGCCCGTCGCACCCAGGGGCGCTCCTACGGGATGCGGCGATACGGGTGCCGATAGACCCGATACAGCACAAATGGAATGACTGCAAAAACGCACGGCCGCCAACCGGGGTGCAGGAGCGCACCCAATCGCGTTAGGCACTATCGGTAACGTCCGTCGCGCCCGGGCACGCTCCAGCAGTGTGTCGTGCGTCAGCGCCCGTGCTGCAGAAACCAGCTGGCGGCGCCGATCACGCCGAGCTGGCCGTGCTCGACGACACGCACCGGCACCTGCTCCAGTGCGGGGCGCAGCGTGCCCTTGTCGAGCAGGCGGGCGACGAAATCACTGGCGGCAATGAAGTCGGCGATCTGCGGCAGGAACCCGCCGGCCAGATACACGCCGCTGCGAATGCCGTACAGCAGCATCATGTCGCCAACCACGCTGCCCATGAAGCCGCAGAATGCCTGCAGCGCATCGCGTGCGAGTACGTCATGGCCCGCCAGTGCGGCGGCCGTGACATCTGCCGGGCCGGCATGCACGGCCGGCTCGCCGCGCAGCATGGCCAGCGCCATGTAGAGGTTCAACAGGCCTGGGCCCGACAACAGCGTTTCGGTGCCCACGTGGGTGCGCGTGCGGCGCAGTTCCTGCAGCAAGGCCACCTCCAGGTCGCTGGCGGCGGCAAGCGCGGCATGGCCGGCTTCGGTCGGCAGCACGACTGCACTGGCACCATTGGGGATCCACACCGCCGCGCCCAGGCCCGTTCCCGGGCCGAGCACCAGTGCCGGGCCGGACGCGCCCTGCGCCGGGCCGGACAGCTGCATGACCTGATTGCCGGCCATGTAGTTGGCCGCATAGGCCACCGCTTCGAAATCGTTGACCAGATGCAGCGCCTGCATGCCGAGCTGGCGACGGATCTGTTCCGGTGCCAACACCCACGGCAGGTTCGCGGTGATCACACTGCCGTCCTCCAGCGCATACCCCGCACTGGCGATCACACCGCGCCGCACCGGCGCACATCCCAACTCGGCAAAGAAGGCCGACATGATCTCGGCCAGGCCCGGATAATCGGCGCAGCGGTACTTGCGATAGTCGAGCACCGTGACCGGCGTACGCGCATCGTTGCTCGGGCACACCAACGCCAGGCGCACATGCGTCCCTCCCACGTCTGCGGCAACGAAGGTGTCGGGGCGCGGAAAGGCCACCGCTTCCATTGGGCTGCTTGCGCTCACGCATTCTCCTGATAAGTAGCAGCGGGCTGGCGTCGAGTCCCGTTGTCCGACGAACGGCAGCGGGTAGACAACGTTGTCAGTAATCGCCCTGTAACGCAACCGTGGCGGCCACAATCCACACCACAGGGCGCTGCGACCATCATCCACGAAAATTCCGCATCCATCACAACGATTCCCGCACAAAAATCGCGCGGTGCATGGCTTCGCCCTTTCCAGCCATTGAAAGCGCCAATCGATGCGCGCCACCCTGTGCGCCATTGCGGCCGCGCGTACGTACTTCGGCGATCACGTCGCAAAAATGCTGCATTGCAGCGCAATCGCAGCCACTTCAGAGATCTGTGACGATGTGTTGACAACGCTGTCAGCGCTACGCGAGACTCGATCCAAATCGGGGTTCTGGCAGGAGGGGCCATGGACTGTTCGGTACTGAAGAACTGCCCTTCCCTCGCCAGTTCCAGATTCGCGGGAAGTGCGTGATCAGGCGCTCAACCCGCTGATGTCGCGTTCGCTCCACCGCTTCACCACACGGGGGACACCTCCTCTACCACGCGAATCGACACCGCCTGCTGCCATGCGGAGCACGGAGTGCGATCACCGCGACGGTCAGGGCGTGTTGTTTTGCCGGCCACGCCGAGCGTGTGACGCCTTCGAAGGCGGCGCGCTCACAGCACTAACCAACGAGGTTTAGCCATGCACAGCCGCACCACGACGTTAGCACTCTGTATCACCGCCGCTCTGTACTGCTCCGGCTCTGCAATGGCTGCCGGACAAGAACAACAAGCGCCCGCCAGCGCACCGTCGGCAACGACCGAACTGGACACCATCACCGTCACCGGCTACCGCGCGTCGCTGGAAAAGAGCCAGGCGGTCAAGCGCTCGGCCAACTCCATCGTCGATGCGATCAGCGCCGAAGACATCGGCAAGTTCCCGGACATCAATGCGGCCGAATCGCTGTCGCATCTGCCGGGCATCAGTGTCGACCGCCAGTTCGGCGAAGGCGAAAAGGTCAGCATCAACGGCACCGACCCGGCCTTGAACCGCGTGCTGCTCAACGGCCAGACCATTGCCTCGGGCGATTGGGGCGGCAACCCGACCGACACCAGTGGCCGCACCTTCAACTACACGCTGCTGTCGCCGGAAATCATCGGGCTGATGGAGGTCTACAAGACCCCGGAAGCGCGCATCGATGAAGGCTCGATCGGCGGCACCGTGATCGTGCACACCCGCAAGCCGCTGGACCTGCCCAAGAACACCATCCGCGGCTCGGTCGGCTACAACTACAACGACCGTTCGGAAGAAGGTAATCCGCGCGGCTCGGCGCTGTGGAGCTGGAAGAACGACGACGAGACCTTCGGCGCGTTGATCTCCGCCACGCACGACAAGCAGGACCTGGCACGCGCCGGTATCGAATACTTCGGTTACACCACCGGCGCCGGCATCCCGCCGACCGCAACCATCACCGGCGACGGCAGCGATGTCGCCACCGCCCGCGTGCCGGCCGGCATCAGCAGCGCGTTCTTCCAGCAGACCCGCGAGCGCAGCGGCCTGCAGGGTGCGTTGCAGTGGAAGCCTGACGAGCAGAACGAATTCAACCTGACCGGCCTGTACATCAAGGGCAAATACAACAATTTCAGCCAGGCGCGCTATGTCTGCCCGGCCTGCAACGACGACCGCCAGAAGATCACCCAGGCCAACGTGCAGAACGGCGTGGTGACCTCGGCCACAGTGAGCGATGGTGCGGCCGGTCAGCCGTATGCGCAGCTGGATGCCAACTACCGCGAAAGCACCGTCACCACCAAGAGCCTGAACCTGCGTCACGACTGGTCGGGTGAAAAGTGGGTGTTCACCACCCAGGCCGGTTACACCGAAGCCACCGGTGGCAAGAACCCCGAATACCTGATGAAGTACCTGATGCAGGACGGCGGGTACAACTACGCATTCGACGGCCGCAACACCTCGGTGAACTACGATAACGGCGGCGCTTCCAACTGGGCACTGCCGGGCAACCCCGCGGGCCTGGCTCCGGGCCAGGAAGGCAATATCCCTGGCACCACCACCGGCATCATGCAGGCCGGCGGCATCGCCTACCAGAAGAGCAAGGACGACGAGAAGTACTTCCAGTGGGACGCTTCGCGCGATCTGGAATGGGGCCCGTTCACCAAGCTGCAGTTCGGCTACAAGTACATCAACCACAACAATGGCGTGGATGCGCGCGGTAACCGCATCAACACCACTGACCCGGTGTCGTTGACCCAGTTCAATCCGGGCGCCACGCCCAGCAGCCTGTACGACGGCCTGGGCGCCAGCGGCGATCTGACCACCTGGCCAACCGCTAACCTGGGCGCCGTCCGCAACTACCTGCTGTCGCAGCCGCAGGGTCCGTACCGCACCGATTTCGGCGCCTCGTTCGACGTCAAGGAAATCACCCAGAACGTCTACACGCAGTTGAACTTCGAGTCGGGTCAATGGCGCGGTAATGTCGGCGTACGCCTGGTCGACACCACCGACAAGTCGCAGTTCTGGCAGAGCAATGACGGCGGCACTAGCTTCCAGCGCGTGGCCGAAACCAACGACTACCGCAAGGCGCTGCCGAGCTTCAATATCGCCTACGACATCACCGACGACACCGTGCTGCGCTTCTCGGCAGCCAAGGTCATCGCCCGTCCGCGTTATGCCGACCTTGCTGGTACGTTCACCGTGAACAGCGGTAACGGCAACCTGACCGCCAATGGCGGCAACCCGGACCTGAAGCCGTACGAATCCACCAACTACGATCTGGCCGCCGAGTGGTACTTCGCCCCGTCCAGCATGTTGTCCGGTGAAGTGTTCTATCGCGACATCAGCTCCTACATCGTCAACACCACGGTCACCCAGCAGCTGAATCCGGCGCCGCCGGCCATTGCCGGCCTGTACCAGGTGACCACGCCGGTCAACGTGTCCGATGCCAAGGTCAAGGGCGTGTCGGTCAACTACCAGCAGAGCTTCGGTCTGGGCTTCGGTTTGCAGGCCAACTACACGTTCGCCGAATCCGACTCCAGCTCGGGCTTGAACCTGCCGTACCTGTCGCGCGACACCTACAACGTGATCCCGTACTGGGAACATGGCGACTGGACCGTGCGTGTGAACTACAGCTACCGCTCGAAGTACTTCACCCAAATCGGTCGTCTGGAATCGCGTGACTTTGCCGATGCCTACAAGCAGCTGGATTTGAACGCCTCGTACCAGATCACCGACTACATGGGCATCACCTTCGGCGCGACCAACCTGCTCGACTCCACCTATCGGGTCTTCAGCAACACGCGTGATACCCCCACGGCGTTCTACAAGAACGGCCGCGGCTACCAGGCCCAGCTGAACTTCAAGTTCTGATGTAGTACCGGCGCGCCACCGACCCTCCACGGTGGCGCGCTTTTTTTTGCGCGGTGCGTTGCATGCAGCGCACCGCTTGATGTTGTACCAAGGAGTGGTACTGGCCACGCCCCTTCGCGGAGCATGGCCAGGCCCGCTTTTGCCATCCACGCACGGTTGCAGCATCGCCGGCGCGTCTTGCTCAACAGGAGTGCAGTTCCCATGACGACCGATAGCCGCGTGTTTGCGGCTCCATCCCGCCGCCACGCCGGAGCTGCACCCAGAACGCGAATGCTCGCGCTCGGTCTGCTGCTCGCATTGCCTGCTGCCACGCTCAGCGCGCAATCGCCCACCGCACCGACCGCCACCACGCTCAGTCCCGAGGTCATCGACCAGCAGTGGCTCGATGCCACCGCCAAGTACGCGCCCGAACGCGAGCGCCTGGTGCGCGAAGCTGAAGCCGGCGCACGCAAAGGTCCGTTCCGCCCCGACTGGGCCGCGCTGAAGGCGTATCAATCACCGGCGTGGTACGACAACGCCAAGTTCGGCATCTTCATCCATTGGGGTGTGTTCTCAGTGCCGGCGTTCGGCAGCGAGTGGTATTCGCGCAACATGTATCTGCAAGGCTCCAAGGAGTTCGCCCATCACGTGGCAACCTACGGCCCGCAGGCGACCAGCGGTTACAAGGATCTGATTCCCAAATTCACCGCACCCAAGTTCGACCCGAAGGGCTGGGCGAAGCTGTTCCGTGAGTCCGGCGCGCGTTACGTGGTGCCGGTGGCCGAACACCACGACGGGTTTGCGCTGTACGACTCCAAGTTGTCGGACTGGACCGCGATGAAGATGGGGCCCAAGCGCGACCTGCTGGGCGAGCTGTCCACCGCCATCCGTGCGCAGGGCCTGCACTTCGGGTTGTCGTCGCACCGCGCCGAACACAACTGGTTCTTCGATGGCGGGCGCAAATTCGACTCCGACGTCAACGACCCGCGCTATGCGGCGCTGTACGGGCCGGCGCAGGTGCGCCTACCGGGCAAGGACGATGCCGACGTCGCCAACGACTGGACGCCGGTGTCGCAGGCCTGGCTGGACGACTGGCTGGCGCGCACCACCGAATTGATCGATACCTATCAACCGGACCTGATCTATTTCGATTGGTGGATCGCGCACCCGACATTCCGGCGCAGCCTGCCGACGATGCTGGCCTACTACTACAACCAGGGCGCGGCGCGTACCGACGCCGACCGCGGCGTGGTGGTGAACTACAAGCTCGGTGCGTTCCCGGAAGGGGCCGGCACGCTGGACATCGAGCGCGGCCAGCTCACCGGCATCCATCCCACGCATTGGCAGACCGATACCTCGGTGAGCAATGCCTCGTGGGGCTACATCGAAAACGACACCTACAAGTCGCCCACCTTCATCATCCACATGCTGGCCGACGTGGTGGCCAAGAACGGCAACCTGATGCTCAACATCGGCCCGCGGGCCGACGGCTCGATCCCCGACACCGAGCGCGGCATCCTGCTGGCGATCGGTCGTTGGCTCAAGACCAACGGTAGCGCGATCTACGACAGCAAGCCCTGGCGCGTGTATGGCGAAGGCCCGACCGAAGTGGTGGGCGGTACCTTCCAGGACGTCAAGACCAAGCCGTATACGGCCGAAGATTTTCGCTTCACCACGCGTGATGGCGCGCTGTATGCGATCGAGCTCGGCTGGCCGACCGATGGCGAGGCGGTGATCCGCTCGCTGACACCGGCAGATGGCGTGCGCGGCGTGACCTTGCTGGCCAACGGCAAGAAGATTCCGTTCGAACAACGCGCCGATGGCCTGCATCTGCGCCTTCCCGTAAAGCCGGTCGGCGAGAGCGCGTATGTGTTCCGCATCGACCTTTCTTCCCCCACTCCCTGACGGATGTTGTCTTTCATGAGTAAGCGATTGACCTGGATGTTGCTTGCGTTGGCACTGACCTGCGCCCCGGCCCTGGCCAAAAACCCCACGGCGTTGTTCTATCTGATGAACACGCAGAAATCGACCAACTCGTTCATCGCCAATGTCGACAAGATCGATGTGGTAGTGCCCACCTGGTACGGCGTGGATCAGAACGGCCTGGTCAACGGCACCCCCAATATGTACCTGTACGACATCGCCAAGCAGAAGAAGCTGCGGGTGATGCCGATCCTGTCGATGACCACCGGCCGCGACGGCTTCCACAAGCTGATGCACGACGAAGCCGCCAAGAAGCGCATGATCGAATCGCTGCTGATCCACGGCAAGCAGCACAAGTACTACGGCTTCCAGTTCGATTTCGAGAACATCGCCTGGACCGATCGCGACGCCTACACCTTGATGGTCAAGCAGACCGCCGATGCGCTGCACAAGGCCGGGTTCAAGATGTCGGTGGCGGTGGTGCCTAACGCACCGGGCCATGCCGAAGGCGGCCAGTTCTCCAAGTGGATGTGGGAATACTGGCGCGGCGCGTACGACCTCAAGGCGCTGGGCCAGGCCGCGGATCTGGTCAGCATCATGACCTACGACCAGCACACCCGCTGGACCACGCCCGGCCCGGTGGATGGCATGGTGTGGATGAAGAAGCACCTGGATTACGCGATCACCCAGGTACCGAAGGAAAAACTCTCGCTGGGCATCGCCACTTATGGCTACCGCTGGTACACCGGCAACCCGGTCAAGGAAGACGGCACCGAGGCGTCGAACATTTCCGCGACCTATATCGATGCCGACGAATCCTTCCCGCTGGCGATCGAACAGAACGCTACCGTGCAGTGGGATCCGGTCGAGCAGGAATCGTGGTTCTACTTCTACCGCGACGACATGCGCGAGTGGGTGTTCCGCCCGGACGCGCGCAGCTTCAAGGCACGCTATGACATGGCCAAGCAGTATGGCCTGGAAGGCTTCAGCTGCTGGGTGCTGGGTGCGGAAGATCCGAAGGTGTGGGACGAATTGCCGGTCGCGCAGCGCTGAACCACGCACCCGACTGGCGCAGCGCGTTGAAGCGTGCGCCAGTCCCTGCGTGAAGCGTGGCGGCTTTGTTACTGTGCGTTGCACGATGCATGAGCAGACCGCCATGTGCACCCGATGCGGCAGGGGATGCGGCATGCGCTCGAAATCATCGGTCGCCACTCGTACACTGCAACGGGGTTGCAGCCATTGTCGCCACATGTGTGAGTCGCATCGTCGCGGCGGCCAGGCATCGCTGGCTTGCGGCACTGCACGATGCGGCTGCCCTACCCCGTTGCGTTGGTGTCTTGTCGCAGCGCCCCGCTCTCCGCCATATCGGGATGTGATTTCATGATGGTCAACAGCAGCCGGACTCCACACACGCCCTTGTCGAGAGTGCTGTGGCTGGACACGTCACCATCGGGCACACCCTTATCAAGCACGTCTGCATCGAACACGCTGTCATTGCGCATGCCGCCGTTGGGCATGCTGTCAGCAGGCGCGCTGCCGTCGCGCCTGCTTGCGTTGTCGCTGGTCGCGCTGATGCTGGCCGGCTGCGGTAAACGCGAAGCCGGCACTGCTCCAGCGGTGCCACGTGCAGGAGCCACAGCGGCCGCACCATCGGCCGATGCACCATTCCCCCTGATTCCAGCACCGGTCGAGGCGACGCCTGCGGCCGGTCGTTTCACCATCGACACCGGCACCGTGATTTCGATCGAGGCCGGCGACGCCGATGCGCGGCGCAGTGCCGAGTATCTGGCCGGCCTGCTCAAGCGCACCCGCGGGCTGACATTGGAAGTGCGTGCCGAGGCCACCCCTTCGCCGGTCAGCATCCGCCTGGAACGTAACGCGCAGGCACCGGTGACGCAGAAGGAAGGCTATAGCCTGGATGTCACTGCCAAAGGCATCCGCATCGCCGCACGCGATGGTGCCGGGCTGTTCTATGGCGCAATCAGCGCCTGGCAGTTGATGACCCCGGATGCCGGCAAGGGCGCCGTGGCCGTGCCCGGCGTCAGTATTGTCGACTGGCCGCGCTTTGGCTGGCGCGGCCAGCATCTGGACGTGGCCCGCCACTTCCACGACGTAGATACCGTCAAGCATGTGCTCGATGCGATGGCCGTGCACAAGCTCAACGTGCTGCACTGGCATCTCACCGACGACCAGGGCTGGCGTATCGAGATCAAGCGTTACCCCAAACTCACCGAGGTCGGCGCCTGGCGCACACCGCCGGGTGCTGGCAGACACGGCACGCCGGGGCGCTACGGCGGTTTTTACACGCAGGAGCAGATCAGCGAAATCGTCGCGTATGCGGCGCGCCTGCACATCACCGTGTTGCCCGAGCTGGACATGCCCGGACATGCGCAGGCGGCCGTTGCCGCCTACCCAGAAGAGGTGGGCGTCCCCGGTGTGGGCACCCAGGTGGGCGTGGACTGGGGCGTCAATCCGTATCTGTTCAACACCAGCGAACGCAGCCTGACTTTCATTACCAATGTACTGGATGAAGTGCTGACGTTGTTTCCGTCGACCTACATCCACATCGGGGGCGATGAGGCGGTCAAGGATCAATGGGAAGCCTCACCTGCAGTGCGTGCGCAGATGCGTAAGCTGGGCGTCAAGGATGCCCATGCCATGCAAGGCTGGTTCAACGAGCAGCTTGCGGCCTACCTCACCAAACACCGCCGGCGCATGATCGGCTGGGACGAGATTCTGGAAGGCGGCGTGCCGCCGAGTGCGTCGGTGATGTCGTGGCGTGGCGTCGAAGGTGCAGTGACTGCAGCAAAGCAAGGCCACGATGTGGTGCTTGCGCCGGGCGACTGGCTGTATCTGGACAACCTGCAGACCACGCGCAGCGACGAGCCCAACGGTCGCCTGACGGTATTGCCGTTGTCCAAGGTCTACGCGTTCGATCCGGTGCCGGCCGAGCTCAGCGCCGAGCAGGCCACGCATGTGCTGGGCGCGCAGGGCGCGTTGTGGGCCGAATACATTCCCTCGCGCTGGCATGTGGACCACGCGCTGTTCCCGCGCCTGTCGGCAGTGGCAGAGATGACCTGGTCACCACCCAGTGCACGCGACTGGAAAAACTTTCTGGCGCGGTTGCCGGCGCAATTGCAGCGCTACAAGGCACTGGACATCGCCTATAGCGACGGCGCCTTCGCCGCCGATATCGCGCTGGAAAACGGCCCCAACCCGGTGCTCGCCGGCGGCGCGGCCAAGGTCACATTGAGCACGCAGACTGGAGCGGGCACGCTGCACTACACCATCGACGGCAGCGATCCCACGCCGGCATCGCCGCGCTACGAGGCGCCGTTTACGATCAACCTGCCAACCACGGTCAAGGCCACCGCATTCACCGCCGACGGCGTGCCGCTGGCCGCCACGCGCAGCCGCAGCTTCGACCGTGCCTCGCTGTTACGCGTTGACACGCAAGGCCTGCGCGACTGCGTGGCACAGGGCGCGCTCGGCCTGCGCCTGCCGTTGCTGCCGGAAATGACCGGCGCCGACACGCCGGTCTACAACGTCGATCTGTTCCATGCCTGCCGGCTGTATCCGCAGGCACGACTGGATGGCGTCGGGGCGATCCGCATCGAGGCCGCACGCCTGCCCAACAACTTCGGCCTGGCGCACGAGCAGTCCAAGGTGGTGCAGTACCCGGCCAAGACCCGCGGCGGCGAGCTGGAAGTACGCCAGGGCTGCGACGGCGAGCTGATCGCCAGCGTGCAACTCCCCAGGAGCGACACCCTGGGCGAACAATTCACCCTGGAAACGCCGCTGCCCGCACGCACCGGCACCCACGATCTCTGCCTGCGCTTCACCGCGCCGATTCGCGGCCCGTTGTATGCCATCGGCGCCGTCCAACTGATTGAAACCACCGCGCAGGCGCCCCCCGCCGCCACGCGCTGACCCCTCCAAGGAGACTCACCCATGCCCCTGTCGCACCGCACTGCCCCCGCACTATCCCTGCTCACACCCGCACGTCTCGGGCTTGCCCTGACCTTTGCACTTTCGCAGGCCTGGGCTGCACCGCCGACGGCAGTGACCCTGGACAGCGGCTGGCAGGTGCGCCTGGTGCCGGGGCAGGACCAGGCCAAGCGCTATCCCAAGGCCGCCAGCTGGATGCCGGCGCAGGTGCCGGGCGTTGTGCAGACCGACCTGATCGCCGCCAAGGTGGTGCCGGACCCGTTCCTGCGCGACAACGAGGGCAAGATCCAGTGGGCGGGCCTGAGCGATTGGCAGTACCAGACCCGCTTCAACGTGGATGCGGCCACGCTCAAGCGCGAGCACGTGGAACTGGTGTTCGATGGCCTGGACACGCTGGCCGAGGTCACCCTCAACGGCAAGAAGCTGCTCAGTGCCGACAACATGTTCCGGCAGTGGCGCGTTGACGCCAAATCGCTGCTCAAACGTGGCGACAACGTGCTGGAAATCACCTTCTTCTCGCCGATCAAGAAGATTCAGCCGTGGCTGGCCAAGCAGCCGTATGCGCTGCCGGGCGCCTACGATTCGGCGTTCGGCGACGAGCCGGACGGGCGCCACAGTTCCACCTACGTGCGCAAGGCGCCGTATAGCTACGGCTGGGACTGGGGCCCGCGCATGGTCAATGCCGGCATCTGGAAGGATGTGCGCGTGGAAGCGTGGGATGCGCTGCGCGTGGACGGCTTGCATATCGCCCAACAACGCGTGGACGCCGACAGCGCACACTTGCAGGCGCAGCTGGAGCTGCAGGCAGGCCGCAGCGGGCCGGTGCAGGTGACGCTGGATGTGATTGGCCCGGATGGGCAGAAGGTCGGCCAATTCACCCAGGACGCAGTGGTCGACCCGGGCCAGAACCGCATCGACCTGGCCGTGCGCATCGCCAAGCCCAAGCGCTGGTTCCCGGCCGGCTACGGCGCGCAGGACCGCTACACCTTCGTGGCCAGCGTGCGCGATGCCGATGGCGACAGCCAGCAGATCAAGCGCGTCACCGGCCTGCGCTCGGTGGAGCTGCGCCGCGACAAGGACAAATGGGGCAAGAGCATGGAGATCGTGATCAACGGCATCCCGATCTTCGCCAAGGGCGCCAACCTGATCCCGCTGGATGCGTTCCCCTCGCGCGTCAGCCAGGAGCGCATGCGCAGCACCTTGCAGGATGCGCGCGATGCCAACATGAACATGCTGCGCATGTGGGGCGGCGGGCATTACCAGGACGATCACTTCTACGAGGTGGCCGACGAGCTGGGCATCATGATCTGGCAGGACTTCATGTTCGGTGGCGCAGTGCCGCCGTACGACGTGGAGTTCCGCGAGAACACGCGGCAAGAGGCGATCGAACAGGTCAAGCGCCTGCGCGATCACCCCAGCATCGTGTTGTGGTGCGGCAATAACGAGGTGCAGACCGGCTGGGAAAACTGGGGCGACCGGGTCAAGTTCAAGCAATCGCTGGACCCGGAAGAACGCACCCGTGTCGAACGCGGCATGACCACCCTGTTCGGCACCGTGTTCCGCGAAGTGGTGGCCACCTACGATAGCGACGTGCCGTACTGGGCCACCTCGCCCGGTACCGACTTCGATGGCGCCGCCGACCAGACCAACGATGGCGACATGCACTACTGGAAGGTATGGGGCGGCCCCGCGCTGCCGGTGACCGAGTACCTCAACGTCACCCCGCGCTTCATGTCCGAGTACGGGCTGCAGTCGTTCCCCGACATGCGCACCGTGCGCGTGTTTGCCGATGCGGCCGACATGGATCCGGAATCGCCGGTGATGCGTGCACACCAGAAGTTCGACAAGGGCAACGGCAACAAGCGGCTGATGCTGTACATCCGCCGCGAGTTCGGCGAGCCCAAGGACTTCGAGAGCTTTGTCTACCTGAGCCAGCTGATGCAGGCCGAAGGCATCAACCTGGCCGCCTCGCACCTGCGCGCCTCGCGTCCGCAGTCGATGGGCTCGCTGTACTGGCAGCTCAACGATGTGTGGCCGGGCGCGTCGTGGTCCAGCGTGGACTACTACGGCCGCTGGAAGGCGCTGCAGTACCATGCGCGCCGCTTCTATGCGCCGGAGATGATCGCCGCACTGCGCAACGACAAGGGCCAGACCGAGGTGTCGCTGGTCTCCGATCGCACCACTGCCTTGAATGCACGCTGGCGCATGCGGGTGATGGGCATGGACGGCAAGGTGCTGAGCAAGCGTGAGCAGAAGGCCACGATCAAGCCCCTGAGCAGCCTGCAGGTGGGCAACTTCAGCGATGCGCAATTGCTGGGCAAGGCCGACCCCAAGCGCAGCTATGCGGTGTTCGAGTTGCTGGAGGGCGACACGCTGCTGTCGCGTGAAGTGGTGTTCTTCGCACCGGCCAAGCAGCTCGCATTGCCAACCGCAAAGATCGACAGCCAATGGCGCGCCGATGGCGATGGCTATGCGCTGACCCTGACCAGCAATACGCTGGCGCGCGAGGTGTGGCTGTCGTTCGGCGACCTGGAGGTGAAGGTGGCCGATAACGCCTTCGACCTGCTGCCGGGCGAGCCGCTGACGCTGCACGTGTCCGGCAAGCTGCCGATGGCGCAGGTGCAGTCTGCGTGGCAGGTGCGCGATTTGGGATCGACGCTGGCAGGCGCTCCGCCGGAGCCGCCGGAGGCAGCGGCGGCGAAATGAGCGGCAGGACGGCCCTCATCCGCCCTTCGGGCACCTTCTCCCGCCAGGCGGGAGAAGGACGTGATGTCTGGCCATGCGCGTCCCCCGCGCATGGCTGCGTCCGCGACGCGGGAGAAGGGTTTGGCTTGCTGTCACGTACCCCGTTCGCGCCCCTTGCAGGGCCTCTATCGGATGCAGGAAGCAAGCCTTGATGTCCGGCCATGCGTGCCTTTCCCACCTGCGTGCCCTTCCCACCTGCGTGCCTTTCCCACATGCGTGCCTTTCCCACCTGCGTGCCCTTCCCACCTGCGTGCCCTTCCCACCTGCGTGCCCTTCCCTTGCACGCATCGCCTCGCCCGCAGTGGGTGTCCTTCTCCCGCTGGCGGGAGAAGGTGCCCCGCAGGGGCGGATGAGGGCCCGTCGCAGGACCAACAACACCCATTACAGCAATGGCGCGCATGACACCGCCGCGCCGGAACCCAAGCTCGCCGCAGCTGCTGCGGCGATACCAGAACAACGCCTGGCGGATCTTTCCGCGGCGCAGGAGTGAATCGATGTCATCCGTGTTTGTCTCGCGTCTTGCCATGGCACTGGGCCTGAGCCTTGGCCTGCCCTGTATCGCCCTCGCCGCGCCTGCCGACCGCAGCGGCACACCCGAACAGCGCGCCGCCGCGCTGGTGGCGCAAATGAGCCGCGAGGAAAAGGTCGCCCAGGCGATGAACGATGCGCCGGCGATTCCGCGCCTGGGCATTCCCGCCTACGAATGGTGGAGCGAAGGCCTGCACGGCATCGCACGCAATGGCTACGCCACGGTGTTTCCGCAGGCGATCGGCCTGGCTGCCAGCTGGAACACGGAGCTGATGCAGCAGGTGAGCACGGTGGTCTCCACCGAGGCGCGTGCCAAGTTCAACCAGGCCGGCGCCCCCGGTAAGGACCACAAGCGCTACGCCGGGCTGACCATCTGGTCGCCCAACATCAACATCTTCCGCGACCCGCGTTGGGGCCGCGGCATGGAAACCTACGGCGAAGATCCATTTCTCACCGGGCAAATGGCCGTGGGCTTCATCCGCGGCCTGCAGGGCGATGACCTGAGCCACCCCCGGACGATCGCCACGCCCAAGCACATCGCCGTGCACAGCGGCCCGGAGCCGGGCCGGCATGGTTTCGACGTGGATGTGTCGCCACGCGACGTGGAAGCGACCTACACGCCGGCCTTCCGCGCTGCGCTGGTCGAGGGACAGGCCGGCTCGGTAATGTGCGCGTACAACTCGCTACACGGCACCCCGGCGTGCGCGGCCGACTGGCTGCTCAATGGCCGCGTGCGTGGCGATTGGGGCTTCAAGGGCTTTGTGGTGTCCGACTGCGACGCGGTGGACGACATGACCCAGTTCCACTACTTCCGTCCGGACAATGCCGGCTCGTCGGCGGCCGCACTCAAGGCCGGCCACGATCTCAATTGCGGGCATGCCTATCGCGACCTCGGCACGGCGATCGAACGCGGCGAAGTGGACGAAGCCCTGCTCGATCAATCGCTGGTGCGCCTGTTCGCCGCCCGCTACCGCCTGGGCGAACTGGAAGCCCCACGCAAGGATCCGTACGCGCGGCTGGGCGCCAAGGACATCGACACCCGCAACAACCGTGCATTGGCCCTGCGGGCCGCCGCAGAGTCGATCGTGCTGCTGAAGAACGCCGATGCCACGCTGCCGCTGAAGGCAGGCACGCGGCTGGCGGTGCTCGGCCCCAACGCCGATGCATTGGCCGCGCTGGAAGCCAACTACCAGGGCACCTCCGCACAGCCGGTGACACCGCTGCTGGGCCTGCGCGCGCGTTTCGGTGCGCAGCAGGTGCGCTACGCGCAGGGCGCGCCGCTGGCCACCGGCGTGCCGGGCATGATTCCGGAGACCGCGTTGCGTAACGACGGCGCGCCGGGCCTGCGTGGCGAATATTTCGACAATGTCGACATGAGCGGCAACCCGGCGGTGGTGCGCCAGGACCGCACCGTCAGCTTCAACTGGGACCAGGTCAGCCCGGCCAAGGGCGTGCCGGCAGATCGCTACGCAGTGCGCTGGAGCGGCGAACTGCTGCCACCGGGCGCGGGCGATTACACACTGGCCGTGCGCGTGGCGCGCTGCTTCGACTGCACCGGGCACGACCCGGTGCGGCTGTACATCGACGACAAGCTGGTGGTTGCCGGCAACGCCGAAGACAAGCACGTGCCGGCCGGCATGCACAACGCCGATGGCCGCAGCGTGGAAACCGTGCTGCACTTCGACGATACGCGCCCGCGCAAGATCCGCCTGGAGATGGAACATCGCGGCCAGGACCAGGGCGTGCGCCTGGAATGGCTGGCACCGGCCGCCGCGCAACTGGCCGAGGCCGAGCAGGCGGTGGCGCAGGCCGACGCCGTGGTGGCCTTTGTCGGGCTGTCGCCGGACGTGGAAGGCGAGGAGCTGCGTATCGACGTGCCTGGCTTCGACGGCGGCGACCGCAACGACATCGCCCTGCCCACCCCGCAGCAGGCCTTGCTGGAGCGCGCCAAGGCCTCGGGCAAGCCGCTGGTGGTAGTGTTGATGAGCGGCAGCGCGGTGGCCTTGAATTGGGCCAAGACGCATGCCGATGCGATTGTGGCCGCGTGGTACCCGGGACAGGCCGGCGGCACCGCCATCGCCCGTGCGCTGGCCGGCGACGACAATCCCGGCGGGCGCCTGCCGGTGACGTTCTACCGCTCCACCAAGGACCTGCCGCCCTACGTCAGCTACGACATGAAGGGCCGCACCTACCGTTACTTCAAGGGCGAGCCGCTGTTTCCGTTCGGCTATGGGCTGAGCTACACCAGCTTCGCCTACGACGCACCGCGCCTGTCCACCACCACGCTGCACGCCGGCAACACGCTGCAGGTGACCACCACGGTGCGCAACACCGGCAGCCGCGCCGGCGATGAAGTGGCGCAGGTGTATCTGCAGTATCCGGATCGCCCGCAATCGCCGCTGCGCAGCCTGGTCGGCTTTCAACGCGTGCACCTCAAGCCCGGCGAACAACGCGAACTCAGCTTTACGCTGGATGCGCGTGCACTCAGCGACGTGGACCGCAGCGGCCAGCGCGCGGTGGAAGCCGGCGATTACCGCATATTCGTCGGCGGTGGCCAGCCCGGCACCGGCGCCGCCGGCGAGGCGGCAGCCTTGTCGATTTCAGGACGCTCGCCGTTGCCGAAATGATCGGCGCGTCTGATACGCAACCGGCGGCGGCCAGGAGGGCCGTCGTCGCCGACCTCATGCACGCGTGTTGCGGTGCACCGCACGAGAGCGACATCGCGGCGTTTTGCGGCCGAATTGGTGCGCAATCGGCGAGCAAGACGATGATGTCCGCACACACTTCACACCTGCTTGACAGACCCAAGCATGAGGTCTATCACTGGCTGCGGTCGGCAGCCGATGCCCTGGGCAATCGGCAACACGCACGACACACCTGGACGGCAACACCATTCCACACCGCACGCGCACTGGGAGAGGGTTGTATGCAGCAACGTCGTATCGACCAGCGCACCTGTGTTGCCGTGATCGCTGCCATGCCGGTGCAGCCCGCATGACCAAGCACTACAAACTGAGCGCCATGCGCTCGCGTTCCAAGTGCATCGCCGGCTACTCGCCGCCACGCCGCTGACGCCTGCAACGCTGTTCTAGCTGGCAGACGCTCCGGCGCCCTTTCCGTTCGGCCATTGGCACACGCATCCCGCGTGGCGTGCGATGCCGTGCGCGCGCACCGCCGTGCAGACCGTCTGCCCTGACGCAAGGCATCGCAAGGCCGTTGCCCCCGGCAACGTGGCCCAGCATCTGGCGAGGTGGCATGTGCACAAGCGTGAGCGTTTGACCCGCAAGCAGTTGATCGTGGCGATCCTGGCCGTGACCGGCATGACCTCGGCGGCCTGCGCCGTGGCAGGCACGGTAGAGGGAACCCTCAAGGAACGCAGTAGCGGCAAGCCGGCCGCCAACGCAAGGGTGCGCATCGCAGGTACCGCATACAGCGCGGTGGCCGATGCGCGCGGGCACTTCGTCATCCACGACGTGCCGGCCGGGCAGTACGCACTGGCGCTGGACTACCCGGGCTTCAGCGCGGCAGACACCCGCATCCAGGTCGATGGCAGCGGTACCGCTGCGGTGGACCTCGCACTGGACGAGGTCAAGCAACTCAAGGCGGTGAGCGTGGTGCGCAACCGTTACGACGCCAGCGATCTCAAGATCAATGCGGCCAACACCGTCGATGTGCTGTCGGCCAACGACCTGCAACGCACCGCCGTGCACAACGTGGCCGAAGCGCTAGGCCTGATCGCAGGCATCAACATCACCAGCACCGGCTCGGGGTACTTCGGCGGCATCGATGGCGCCGCACGCGGCGAAGGCATGTTCGCCTCGGTGCGTGGGCTGCCGTCCGAATACAACGTCAACATGATCGACGGCGTCACCGTGGCGCAAGGCATGCCGTACAGCCGCAGCGTGCAACTGAGCCTGTTGCCGCCCACCGGCCTGCAGACCATCGTCGCCAACAAGACCTCCACCGCCGACATGGACGGCGATGCGATCGGCGGCACGCTGGATTTCCGCACACCCACCGCCTACGACTTCAAGGACATCACCAGCGGCAGCGTCACCGGCAGCGGGCGGGTGGAAAGCCGTGCGCGTGACTACGGCGGCGACGGCCTGGGCGGCGGCTTCGGTGGTGAGTTTCAGCACAAGTTCGGCGACGCGCAACAGTTCGGCATGTATGCCAGCGCGTATTACGACTACCGCACCACCACCAACAGCGAGGTGGCCGCGGCCACCAGCGCGCTCAACGATGGCTCGTGGGAATATCTGAACACCGATGCCGACGGCCGCAACGCAGCCGGTTTCGATCCGCAACACAACCTCACCAGCACCGGCATGAACGTCGGCATCGCTGCCGGCTGGGAGCGTCGCTACGGCGGCAATGCCTCGTTCGACTGGCATGTGGACGACAGCCTGTCGCTGTACGCACGCATGACCTACGCCTATGCCAAGACCGATCAAGGCACCACCTTCGTGCAGCTGCTGCCGCAGGACGTGAGCTATGTGCCGACCGGCACAGCCGGGGTTTTCACACCGAACATCGGCCGCATCGCGGCACGGTTCTGGTACGAAACCAATCCGGAAATCGCCGACCTGGCCACCTTCCAGATCGGTGCGAAAAAGACCGTGGGCGGCTGGACCTTCATGCCCAACGTGTTCTACAGCTTCGGCGACAACGACCGCCCCGACCATGTCGAAATCGACGGGAGGCAGGACAAGTTCACCCAGGACAACTACCCCTATTCCGGCAATACCCTGGTGCGCTACGGCGGCGGTGCGTTCCCGTATCCGCAACTCACCCCTGCACTGCAAGCACAGGTCAACAACATCCCGGCGTTGTATGCCAGCAGCTATGGCGAACTGACCAAGATCTATTCCGGCCAGAAGAAAGGCGGCGCGCGTTTCGATACCCGCTACGACTTTGCCGATGGCGCGCTGCGCTCGCTGCAGTTCGGGGTGAAATACAGCAGGAGCCGTCGCAGCTTCAGCAACCGCGACTGGTATACCGGCGGCGTGGATGGCACCACCACGCTCGGCGATCTGGGTATCTTCACCGGCACCTACGCCTCGATCTTTCCCGGCAAATACGACTGGAACACGCCGCGCGTGAGCGAAGCGGCAGTGGCCGGCGTGATTGCGCAACACCTCACCGACGACGATCTGGACACCTGCGGCAGCGCGTTCTACGTCAACAACTTCAACTGCAACACCATGCGCGGCACCGAGGCGGTGAGCGCGGCCTATGCCAGCGCCACCTTCACCATCGGCAACCTGGATATCGTACCGGGCGTGCGCCTGGAGCACACCGCCATCGACAACACGTTTTGGGTGACCCCGGTGGATGCGGACGGCAACCAGGTCGTCGGCAACTTCGCCCATAACAGCACCACCTACAACGAGCCGCTGCCCAGCGTGTTCCTGACCTGGCGGCCGGATCTGCGCACCGCCTACCGCGCCTCGCTGTGGACCAGCTACACCCGCCCGGCATTCGTGCAGCTGGGCGGTGGCAGCCAGATCGGCATCTCCAACGGCGTCACCACCATCACCCAAGGCAATCCCGACCTGAAGCCGATCGAGTCCACCAACCTGGATCTATCCGGCGAATGGTCCACCGAGCGCGGCGGCTTCTTCTCGCTTGCAGGCTTCTACAAGCAGTTGCGCAACTACATCTACGATGCCGGCTCGGCCCAGGCCAACGGCAGCACCACCGGCAGCGGCACGGTGCTGTACCACATGCCCACCAATGGCGGCGACGGCACGATCTACGGCGTGGAGCTGGCCGCGCGACAGAAATTCCAGGACCTGCCCGCTCCGTTCGATGGCCTGGGCATCAGCGCCAACGCCACCCGCCAGCATGCGCGCGCCGATCTCGGCCTGGACGGCTTCGACAACGAGCACATGCAGTCGGCCCCGTCGGCGATGGCCAACCTGGAGTTGTTCTACGAACACAGCGGGTTCTCGTTGAACCTGAGCTACCACTTCAGCAGTTCGTATCTGCTGGGCTACGACTTCCTGCACGAAGGCGCGCCGTGGAACGACCTGTGGGCGCGCCCCACCCGGCGCGTGGATCTGCACACCGGCTACCGCTTCGACAACGGCGTGAGCATGGACCTGTCGATCTCCAACCTGACCAAGGAATACAGCTACTGGGCGCATGTGGGCCGCCGGAACCTGGCGATCTCCGACATCGTCGATGCCGGCAGTACCGCCTTGCTGACGGTCAAGTACGCGTTCTAGCGCACCGGCATGCAGCGCCGCGCCCCACCGGCGCGCGGCGCGCTGCAACGCGGCTGCGTCCTTCCCCTGGCTGGAGACACCATGAAGCGCAGGACCTTGTGTACGTTTGGCCTGCTCGCCCCGTTCGGGCTGGCGGCAGCGGTATCGCCAACGCCGTCGCTGCATGCACCGCAACCGGATGGGCAGGCGCATGCGTTCGGATTCGTGCAGGGGCGCTTCACCCTGGACGGGCAGCCCTGGCAGCTGCGTAGCGGCGAAATGCATCCGCTGCGCATCGCGCGCGCCGATTGGCCGCACCGCATCCGCATGGCCAAGGCGATGGGCCTGAATACCATCGCGTTGTATCTGATGTGGAACGCGCTGGAACGCGAACCGGGGCAGTTCGATCTGGACACCGGCGAGCGCGACTTCGTCGCCTTCATCCGGCTGTGCCAGCAGGAAGGCATGTGGGTGTACCTGCGCCCCGGTCCCTATGTCTGCGCGGAATGGACGCTGGGCGGGC
This sequence comes from Xanthomonas floridensis, assembly GCF_001642575.1. Lineage (GTDB taxonomy): Bacteria > Pseudomonadota > Gammaproteobacteria > Xanthomonadales > Xanthomonadaceae > Xanthomonas > Xanthomonas floridensis. The sequence goes on from NZ_LXNG01000001.1 coordinate 260,159, forward strand.
TGCCACCGTACCTGCTGCGCGAGCCGGGCATGCGCCTGCGCGAGAGGACCGACGCGCGCTACATGGCGGCGGTGCAGCGCTATATCGCTGCGGTGGCACCGCGGATCGCACCGCTGATGGCCAGTGCCGGCGGCCCGGTGCTGATGCTGCAGATCGAAAACGAATACAACATGCACGGCGCCGATGCGGGCTACCTGCAGGCCCTGGCCGCGCTGTGGCGCGCGCATGGCATCGATGGCCCGTTCTCGTTGGCCGAAGGCATGAAGGATCTGCGCCGACGCAAGGCGTATCTGCCGGGCGCGGCGCTGGGTCTGGATGGTGCGGACATGGCAGACCTGCAGGCGGCCACGCAATTCGCAGGCAATGCGCCGGTGTGGGTGGCCGAAGGCTATCCGGGCTGGTTGACGCATTGGGGCGAGGACGCCTTCGCACAGCGCGATTACGCATCGATGTTGCAGCAGCTGATGGCCGCAGGCGAATCGTTCAACCTGTACGTGGTGCACGGCGGTACCAATTTCGGCGTGAGCGCCGGTGCCAATGCCGAAGACGATGGTTCGCAATTCCAGCCCGCGCTGACCAGCTACGACTACAGCGCACCCATCGACGAAGGCGGCCGCGCCACGCCTGCCTACGTGGCGCTACGCAAGATCATTGCCCAGCACAGCAGCACTGCGCTGCCAGCGATCCCGGCGGCACTACCGCGCGCACGCTTCGCATCGGTCACTGCTCGCGCGGTCGCCGCGCTCTGGGACAACTTGAGCACCGGGCCGGTACACACCGAGCGGCCCACCGACAACCAGACCCTGCTCAAGCAGAACCTGGGAGTGGTGGTGTACCGCCGCCGTATCGCGGCCGGCAGGCAGCTGGAGCTTGGCAAGGTGCACGACTACGCGACGGTGCAACTCGATGGTGAGGAAATCGGCCATGTCTCGCGCATGCGGCACGCGCGCCTCAACAGCACATCGCAGCTGGCGCTACCCAAGGCCACGCCCGATGAACGCACATTGGATGTTTTGGTCGACAGCTTCGGCCATATCAATTTCGGCCCCGCCCTGGGTGATGCAAAAGGTTTGCTCGGTCCGGTGCAACTGGATGGCAAGGAACTGCGCGATTGGCAGGTCCATGGCTTGCCGCTGGATGGCGACAACGCGCCTGCACTACGTGCGCTGCAGGGGCCACCCACACGGCCCGGCCTGTTCTTCGCAGCCGACATCGCGCTGGAAACCGTCGGCGACATCTACATCGACATGAGCCAATGGCGCAAAGGCTATCTGTGGGTCAATGGACGCCTGCTCGGGCGTTACTGGGATATCGGCCCGCAACAGTGTCTGTTCTGCCCTGGCGCGTGGCTGAAGCAAGGCAATAACGCAGTGCTGGTGCTGGACCTGCATCGGCTGCAACCCACCGCGATTCACTGCGCAGACGGGCTGACCTCGACACGCAAGGCGAAAACCTCAGCAGCAATCGCGCATGCAGAGCCAACCGCATGCTGACCGCACCCACCGTGTTGCCGGCGAATCCACAGGCCTCGGCACCGCCGCGCACGCTCGGGGTCTGGAGCGCGCTGTCGGCCAATCTGCTCAACATGATCGGCATCGGCCCGTTCATCACCATCCCGTTGGCGTTGTCGGCGCTGGCCGGGCCGGCGGTGTTGCTGGGCTGGGTCGCCGGCGCGCTGCTGTGCATATGCGATGGATTGGTGTGGGCCGAACTGGGTGCGGCGATTCCGCGCTCCGGCGGGCCGTATCACTACCTGCGCGAGGCCTACGGGCGCGAACGCTGGGGGCGGCTGTTCGGTTTTCTCTACCTGTGGCAGACGCTGTTGACCGCGCCACTGTCGGTGGGTTCGGCAGCGGTGGGCTGCGCGCAATACCTGGCGTTCCTGATGCCTGGGCTGAGCCAGAGCCGGCTCACTGCGATCGCGATGGCGCTGTGCGCGTTCAACACGTTGCTGCTGTACCGCAAGGTGCGCTCGGTGCAGCTGCTGTCGTTGCTGGTCAGCGCGGTGGTCCTGGGCGCCTGCCTGTGGATCATCGGCAGCGGCGTGCTGCATTTCGATATCCGCATCGCCGACGCATTCCTGCACGCACGCCCCGCCTCGCCGCATGGGTTCTGGCTGGGCTTTGGCGCGGTGGCGCTGATCGCGGTCTACGACTACGGCGGCTACAACAACGTGTGCATGCTGGGCGGGGAAATCCGCCAGCCGCGGCGCACGATTCCGCGCGCGGTACTGCTCTCGATCCCGATCGTGGCGCTGCTGTACCTGGGTCTCAACATCACCCTGCTCGGAGTGCTGCCTTGGCAGCAGGCCGCGCACTCCAAGGCGGTGATGGCCGACTTCATGCAGGCCATCTACGGCCCGGCCGGCGCCACGGTGGCCGTGGCGCTGATCGCGCTGGCCGCGTGGGGCTCGGCGCTGGTGGTGCTGCTGGGCTACTCGCGGGTGCCGTACGCCGCCGCTGCGGCCGGTCAGTTCTTCGGCGTGTTCGCGCGGCTGCATCCGCGCGGCGGTTTCCCCACCGTGTCGCTGCTGTTCGTCGGCGCGACCTCCACGCTGGCCTGTTTGCTGTCGCTGGACGATCTGATCGCCACCTTGATGATCATCCAGATCCTGTTCCAGTTTCTGGCGCAATGCCTGGCGGTGGTGCTGCTGCGTCGCAAGCGCCGCAGGCGTGCATTTGCGATGCCGCTGTATCCGTGGCCGCTGCTGATCAGCGTGTTCGGCTGGGTCTACCTGCTGGCGACCAGCCCGGGGCGACGCGTGCTCGCCGCGGTACTGGCGCTGTGCGTGGGTAGCGCGGTGTATCTGCTGCAGGCACGGAGGGAGCACGCATGGCCGTTCCAGCCGCAATGAGCGTTGTGCAGATCGCGGTGGTCGGCGAGGTCTACCTGGACCACATCTTCAGCGGCTTCGCACGCTGGCCGGCGCCTGGCGAGGAAGCGTTCGCGCAGCACTACCGGCGCGAACTCGGCGGCGGCACGCTCATCACCGCCTGCGCGCTGGCGCAGCTGGGCTGCAACGTGCGCGTGATCGGCGCGATCGGTGCGCAGGACCGTGCGCTGTTCGCGCACCGCCTGGGCGACTTCGGCGTTTCGGCCGACGGACTGGTCGACTCGCCCGGCGGTACCGGCGTGACCACCAGCGTCTCGCTGCAGGACGACCGTTCGTTCTTTACCTATGCCGGCGCCAATGCCGACCTGGCTGGGTTGCTGCTGCGTGACGACACCATCGCTGCACTGTGTGCGGCCACGCATGTGCACTTCGCACTGCCGCTGCCGGCCACGGTCGCGCGCAGCGTGCTGCCGCAGCTGGCGCGCGCCGGCTGCAGCACGTCGCTGGATGTCGGCTTCAGCCCGCAATGGCTCGCCGACCCGGACAACCGCGCCACCTGTCGCGCGGTGACCTGGTTCCTGCCCAACCACAATGAAGCCGCGCTGATGGGGTGCGGCGACAGCGTCGACGCCTGCGTGGCCTGGGCACAGGCGCAAGGCCTGCGCGAAGTGGTGATCAAACACGGTGCTGCCGGCGCGATGGTCGTCGATGCCGCCGGCGGCCGTTCGATTCCCGCGCCCCGGGTGCAACTGCGCGACAGCACCGGCGCCGGCGATGCCTTCGATGCCGGCTTCATCGCCGCGCGCCTGCACGGGCTGTCGCTGGACGCTGCCGCCCGGCAGGGCTGCCGGTGCGGTGCGGCGTGCTGCAGCGCGCTGGGCGCGCTGGACGGTCTGGCTTCCCTCCCTCCCCTTTTCTCCCCCACTGAGGACGTTCCATGAGCAGTTCTGTCGACAATCGCAAGCTGACCCTGATCGGCGGCGGCGGCGTGCGCACGCCGTTGGTGGTGTACGGCGTCAACGAAGCGGCCGAAGCGCTGGGCGCACGCGAGATCGTGCTGTACGACCCCGACCAGGAGCGCCTGGCCTTGATGGTGGCGATGGGCCGCGCCATCGTGGCCGAGGCCGGCGGCAGCCTGCAGGTGCATGCGGCGCCCTCGCTGGAGGCGGCCATCGAAGGCGCGCACTTCGTCCTCAACAGCATCCGCATCGGCGGCATCGCCCAGCGCGCGGCCGACGAGCAGACCATCATCGGCCACGGCTATTCCGGCCAGGAGACCACCGGCCCCGGCGGCGTGGCCAAGGCGTTGCGCACGGTGCCGGTGGCGATCGAGCAGGCGCGCATGATCGAGCGGCTGAGTCCGGACGCGTGGCTGGTCAGCTTCACCAACCCGGCCGGGCTGGTCACCCAGGCCATCACCGCACATACCCGCGCGCGGGTGGTCGGCATCTGCGACACCCCGGTGGAGCTGTTCCACAACATCGCCCGTGCGCTCGGCGAACCGGCGTCCGACGTGGAATGCGATTACGTCGGCCTGAACCACCTGGGCTGGATCCGTGCGGTGCGCCTGCGCGGGCAGGACATCATGGATCGCATCCTCGGCGACGACGCCATCCTGCGTCAGCTCTACCTGGCGCCGCTGTTCGATGTCCAGATGCTGCGCGCCTTGCGGCTGATCCCCACCGAGTACCTGTATTTCTTCTACGAGCGCCGCCGCGCCCTGGACAACCAGCGCGCCAGCGGCGCCAGCCGCGGTGGCGAGATCGAGCGGCTCAACCGCAGCCTGATCGGCGACCTGGGCAGCCGCCTGCAGGCCGGCGACACCGCCGGCGCGGTGCAGACCTACGGCGCCTACCTGGCGCAGCGCTCCGGCTCGTACATGAAGCTGGAGGCCGAAGCCGGCTCGGCCTTCGCACCCGACATGGCGCCGCAGCCTGACCCGTTCCGCGCCAGCACCGGTTATCACCGCATCGCGGTGGACGTGATGAGCGCGCTGACCGGCGCGCGCCCGGGCCGGCATGTGGTCAACGTGCGCAACCGCGGCGCGATGGCCGAGCTGGCCGACGACGATGTGGTGGAAATCGCCGCAGACATCGACCGCGACAGCATCGTGCCGATTCCTGCCGCGCCCCTGCCGGACGCGGTGCATGGCCTGGTGCGCGCGTTCAAGGCCTACGAACACGCCGCGATCGAGGCCGCGCTCAGCGGCAGCCATCGCGATGCCTGCAAGGCCATGCTGATCCATCCGGCGATCGGCGAGTGGAGTCCGTCGCAGCGCCTGCTCGACGCCTTGTTCGGGCACGACCACGACGACGGCCAGTGCGCAGGCCCGGCGCACTGGCGCGGGCATGCGGCTGGGTGATGCGCCGGCCCGCGGCCGTCGGCGTGGCTGGCCGGCACCACGCTGACGGCAGTGCCCGCTTCTCCAGTCGCGCCGCGCCACCTGCGCTGGCAGACATGCGGCGGCGCCCGCGCCCCGAATTGTGCGAGCGCACTATGCAGTTTCGTCGCACACGTTGTATGGTCATCGGGAATTGGTCATGCATAGGTCTCATCGCCCAGGCTGCCGTCTCGCAGTCGCCAGCGCAGGGAGGACCATCGTGCGGATCGCAGGTTGAACCCATGGAGTCTTGAGGTCATGCATACCCGCCGCGACATCCTTCAGCTGCTCGGCACCAGCGCCGGTGCCGGCCTGCTGGCCAGCGCCCTGCCCGCCTTCGCGGCCGCGCCCGCTGCCGGTACCCCCATCGCCGCTGGCGCCTTCGTCAGCAAGCGTCCGCCCAAGGCGCAGCGCCGCTTTGTCAGCAAGGCGGTCGAGCAGCAGATCGCGCAGGTCAGTGCGCGCATCGCCGACCCCGAGCTGGCCTGGCTGTTCGAGAACTGCTACCCCAACACGCTGGACACCACGGTGGAGACCGGCACCCGCAACGGCAAGCCGGACACCTTCGTCATCACCGGCGACATCCATGCGATGTGGCTGCGTGATTCCTCCGCGCAGGTGCATCCCTACGTGCCGCTGGCCAAGCATGACCCCGCGTTGCGGCGCATGTTCCATGGCCTGATCCAGCGCCAGGCCGCCTGCATCAAGCTCGATCCGTACGCCAACGCGTTCCTTCCCGATGGCCAGACCCAGCGCCTGAAGTGGTCGCTCAACGACATCACCGAGATGAAGCCCGGCGTGGGCGAGCGCAAGTGGGAGATCGACTCGCTGTGCTACCCGATCCGCATCGCGCACGAATACTGGCGCGCCACCGGCGATACCGCGCCGTTCGACGATGACTGGCGTGAGGCGATGCACGTGGTGGTGCGCACCTTCCGCGAGCAGCAGCGCAAGGACAACCGCGGCCCGTACGTGTTCCAGCGCCCCTCGCCGCTCGCCACCGAAACCCTGGTATTGGAAGGTTACGGCCAGCCGACCAAACCCAACGGCATGATCCACTCCATGTTCCGTCCCTCCGACGACGCCTGCGTGTTTCCGTTGTTCGTGCCGGCCAACCTGTTTGCGGTGGCCTCGCTGCGGCAGCTGGCCACGATGAGCACCGCACTGCATCGCGACGCCGTGTTTGCCGCCGAGTGCACCGCACTGGCCGATGAAGTGGAAACCGCCACGCGCCAGTTCGGCCAGCAACGCGACAGCGATGGCCAGGCGTATTGGGCCTTCGAAGTGGATGGCTTCGGCAACCAGTTGTTTATCGACGACGCCAACGCGCCGGGCCTGCTCAGCCTCGCCTACCTGGGCTGCTGCGACCGCGCCGATCCGGTATTCCTGCGCACCCGCCAGCTGGCCTGGAGCGAACGCAACCCGTATTTCTCGCGCGGCACCGCCGCCGAGGGCGTGGGCAGCCCGCACAGCGGCATGGGCACCATCTGGCCGATGTCGATCATCCAGTACGCGCTGGTCAGCGACGACGACGCGCAACTGCGCCAGTGCCTGCAGTGGCTCAAGACCACTCATGCCGGCACCGGCTTCATGCACGAGGCCTTCCACAAGGACAACCCGAGCACCTTTACCCGCGACTGGTTCGCCTGGGCCAACACCTTGTTCGGCGAACTGATCATCGACCTGCACCAACGCAAACCCCAGCTTCTGCGCAACGCCTGATCCATGCGCAACGCCTGATCCCAGCCCTTCTCCCGTATGCGGGAGAAGGTGCCCGAAGGGCGGATGAGGGCGCTCCCGCACCGGCCCATGATTTCCGAGAGCAACCACACATGGCAACACGACGCAGTTTTCTCCAAGGCGCCATCGCCGCAGCACTGTTCGGCAGCGTGGGCCTGCCCGGCCTGGCGCGTGCGCGCGCCGGCAATTACGCGCTGCCCGCCGATGCGCGCACACGCGCCGACCTCACCCGTCACGTGGATGTCTTCATCGGCACCGGCGGCCATGGCCACACGTTCCCAGGCGCCACGTTGCCGTTCGGGATGGTGCAGCTGAGCCCGGATACCTACAACGCGGTGTGGGATTCGTGCTCGGGCTATCACGAGTCTGATGGCTCGATCATGGGCTTTTCGCACACCCATCTCTCCGGCACCGGGATCGGCGACATGCTGGATTTCCTGCTGGTACCGGCCACCGGCGAGGTCAAGCTGGTGCCCGGCCCGCTGGACAACCCGGATGCGGGCTACCGCTCGCGTTACGACCATAGCGATGAAGCCGCCTCGCCCGGCTATTACCGCGTGCGTCTGAAGGACAGCGGCGTGCATGCCGAGCTCACCGCCGCCGCGCGCGCCGGCCTGCACCGTTACCACTTCCCCAAGGGCAAGCCGGCGCATGTGCTGCTGGACCTGTGCCATGGCATGCAGGACAAACCGGGCATTCCCACCCGCGTCAGCGATGCACAGCTGCGCGTGGTCGACACGCAAACCCTGACCGGCGGGCGCCGGGTCTATCAATGGGCCAAGGGGCGCTACATCTACTTCGCCATGCGCTTGTCGCGGCCGTTCGCCAGCGTGCAGCTGTACGACGACGATCAGGCGCTGCCCGCCGGCACGCACAGCCGCGACGGCACCCACCTCAAGGCCGCGCTGCACTTCCCCGATGCCTCCCAGGCGCCCTTGCTGATCAAGGTTGGCATCTCCGCCGTCAGCGCCGACAACGCGCTGGCCAACCTGGACGCCGAACTGCCGGACTTCGACTTCGCGCGCGTGCATGCACAGGCCGTGGCCGCCTGGGAAAAGGAACTGGCCCGCGTCCGCATCGAAACCGACGACGAGGCACAACGGCGAATTTTCTACACCGGGCTGTATCACAGCCTGCTCGCGCCGACGCTGTTCAGCGACGTGGACAACCGTTACCGCGGCATGGACCTGCAGATCCACACCGCACCCAAGGGCTACCACAACTACAGCACCTACTCGTTGTGGGACACCTACCGCGCCGCGCATCCGCTGCTCACCCTGGTGCAGCCCGAGCGCGTGCCCGACCTGGTGCAATGCCTGGTACGCGGCGCCAACGAATGCCCGGACGGCGTGGGCATCTGGCCGCTGCAAGGCGTGGAAACTGGCTGCATGATCGGCTACCACTCGGCCGTGGTGTTGGCCGAAGCGCATGCAAAGGGCTTTACCGGCATCGACTACACAGCTGCATGGCCGGCGTATCGAAAACGTGCGATGGACGACACCACCCACGGCCTGGGCGAGTACCGCACGCTCGGTTATATCCCCGCCGACACAGTGGACGAAGCGGTGAGCCGCACCCTCGAATACGCCTACGACGACTGGGCCTGCGCGCACCTGGCGCAGGCGGCCGGCGCAACCGACGATGCACGCGTATTGCGCGCACGCTCGCGCAACTACCGCAACGTGTTCAACCGCGACAGTGGCTTCGTACAGGCGCGGCTTGCCGATGGCAGCTGGGCCACACCGTTTGACCCGCGCGGCATGGGCCACATTGCCAAGTGGCGCGATTTCACTGAATCCAACGCCTGGCAGGCCACCTTCCTCAACCAGCACGACCTCTACGGCTACATGGACCTGTACGGCGGCCGCGAGGGTTTCGTCGCCAAACTGGACGAGCTGTTTTCCACCAGCTCCGAGCTGCCGGCCGATGCGCCACCGGATATCGACGGCCTGGTCGGCCAGTACGCACACGGCAACGAGCCCAGCCACCATGTGGCGTATCTGTTCGCCTACGCAGGCCAACCGTATAAAACCCAGGCAATGGTGCGCCGCTTGCTGCGCGAGCAATACCACGACGCGCGCAACGGGCTGTCCGGCAATGAGGACTGCGGGCAGATGAGCGCGTGGTTCGTGCTCAGCGCGCTGGGCCTGTATGCGGTGGACCCGGTCAGCGGCAACTACGTGCTCGGCAGCCCGTTGTTCAAGCGCGCCACCCTGGACGTGGGCAACGGCCGCACACTACGCATCGTGGCCAAGGACAACAGCGCGCAGAACGTCTATGTGCAGTCGCTGACCTTCAACGGCAAATCGCTCACCCGTGCCTGGCTACGTCACACCGAGCTGGCCGCCGGCGGCACGCTGGAATTTGCGATGGGGCCCAAGCCGAACCCGGCCTTCGGCGCAGACAGGAAGGATCTGCCGCCGTCGTTCGCGTAACGCCGGTGCGTCGCTTGCGCGAGCGGCGCGTTCGGTTCTTGCTGCGCGAACAGGGAACGCCCTTCCCCGCCTATGCAAGCAGCGATCGCTTGTCCATTCGCTAGTGGAAGTGGCTTTCTCATTCCGCAGGCGGAGATTGCTCTTCCTATCCCCCGCAAGCGGGTATTGCTCTTACCTTCTCCCGCAAGCGGGTATTGCTGTTCCCTTCTCCCGCAAGCGGCATTGCTCTTCCCTTCTCCCGCAAGCGGTATTGCTCTTCCCTTCTCCCGCAAGCGGCATTGCTCTTCCCTTCTCCCGCAAGCGGCATTGCTCTTCCCTTCTCCCGCAAGCGGCATTGCTCTTCCCTTCTCCCGCAAGCGGGAGAAGGTGCCCGCAGGGCGGATGAGGGCAGAACGCAAACACCGGCGCCTGCCATCCACCCGCACCACCGGCCCCACCTACATCGAGACCTCCATGCTGCGCACCACTCTTGCTCCCCTGGTTCTGGCCCTGGCGCTCGCGCTGCCCGTCGGCGCTGCCACACCCGAGTCCTGGCCCGCCTTCGGCACGCAGGGCACGCAGTTCGTGCGCGATGGCAAGCCGTACCAGATCCTGTCCGGCGCCATCCATTTCCAGCGCATTCCGCGCGCCTACTGGAAGGATCGCCTGCAGAAAGCACGCGCACTCGGCTTGAATACGGTGGAAACCTACGTGTTCTGGAATCTGGTCGAACCGCAGCAAGGGCAGTTCGATTTTTCCGCCAACAACGACGTCGCCGCCTTCGTCAGGGAAGCCGCCGCACAAGGCCTCAACGTGATCCTGCGCCCCGGCCCCTACGCCTGTGCCGAATGGGAAGCCGGCGGGTATCCGGCCTGGTTGTTCGGCAAGGACAACATCCGCGTGCGCAGCCGCGACCCGCGCTTTCTGGCCGCCAGCCAGGCCTACCTGGACGCGGTAGCAACACAGGTGCAACCGCTGCTCAACCACAATGGCGGCCCGATCATCGCAGTGCAGGTGGAGAACGAATACGGCTCCTACGATGACGACCACGCCTACATGGCCGACACCCGCGCCATGTTCGTCAAGGCCGGCTTCGACAAGGCCTTGCTGTTCACCTCCGACGGCGCGGACATGCTCGCCAATGGCACCCTGCCCGACACCCTGGCAGTGGTGAATTTCGCGCCAGGCGAAGCGAAGAGCGCGTTTGACAAACTGATCAAGTTCCGCCCCGAGCAACCGCGCATGGTCGGCGAATACTGGGCCGGCTGGTTCGATCATTGGGGCACGCCGCACGCCAGCACCGATGCCAGGCAACAGACCGAAGAACTGGAGTGGATCCTGCGCCAGGGGCATTCGGCCAACCTCTACATGTTCATCGGCGGCACCAGTTTCGGCTTCATGAACGGCGCCAATTTCCAGGGCAATCCCAGCGACCATTACGCACCACAAACCACCAGCTACGACTACGACGCCATCCTCGACGAAGCCGGCCAGCCCACGCCCAAGTTCGCACTGATGCGCGATGCCATCACCCGCGTCACCGGCGTGCAGCCGCCCGCGCTGCCGGCACCGATTGCGATGGCCGCACTGCCGGACACCCAGCTGCGCGAATCGGCCTCGCTATGGGACAACCTGCCCACGCCGATCGCCATCGACACCCCACAGCCGATGGAGCATTTCGGCCAGGACTACGGCTACATCCTCTACCGCACTACCATCACCGGCCCGCGCAAGGGGTCGCTGTATCTGGGCGAGGTGCGCGACGTAGCACGCGTCTATGTCGATCAACAACCGGTCGGCAGCGTCGAACGCCGGCTGCAGCAGGTCTCTACCGACGTGGACATTCCGGCTGGCCAACACACGCTGGATGTCCTGGTCGAAAACAGCGGCCGCATCAACTACGGCCCGCGCATGGCCGACGGCCGCGCCGGCCTGGTCGACCCGGTACTGCTGGACAAGCAACAACTCACCGGCTGGCAGGCCTTCCCGCTGCCGATGCGCTCACCCGACAGCCTGCGCGGCTGGACCCGCAAGCCGGTGCAAGGCCCCGCCTTTCACCGCGGCAACCTGCGCATCGGCACCCCCACCGACACCTATCTGGACATGCGCGCCTTCGGCAAGGGCATCGCCTGGGCCAACGGCGTCAACCTGGGCCGCCACTGGTCCATCGGGCCGCAGACGGCGCTGTATTTCCCAGCGCCGTTCCAGCGCAAGGGCGACAACGCCGTGGTGGTGTTCGACCTGGACAGCACCGCCAAACCCAGCGTGCGCGGCCTGCAACAGCAGGTGTGGATCAAACCGGAGAATTGATCGCGGCACCGTCGCGCAGACCCAGACGGTGGCAGGCACGTGCGGTCATAAAGGCCCCTCTCCCCTCGATGCGAGAAGGCACGGCTTACGCGCCACTGGCGCGTGTGCCTTGGAGCGCCCGCGCCGCAAACGCGGGCCGGGCCGCGGAGCGGGGGTTTGGGTGAGGGTACGAGGCAATCGGCCGATACCGGATCGCGGCGCGCGGCCCCCGCTAGACCCATCATGTCCTTGGACGCCAACAGCGCGCGCCAGCACTGTCCCAGTGCGTGATGTGCGCGACTCGAGGCACACCAGGCGACGCCGCACCCTCATCCGCCCCTGCGGGGCATCTTCTCCCAAGGGGAGAAGGGATCAAACCCGGCTGTCCTCGGGAGACGGGTTCGGGTTCGGGTTCGGAGCAATCCTCACGCACGTCATCACCGCATTCGGCCAGCCAGCCGGCCGTACACATCCCACACATCCACTGTCCCGCCAGCAGCGTCACTACACAGGCAGATCGCCCCCCCTCCTGCATCGCCGCCAAACCCACCACCGGCCAACGCCGCGTCTGCCCCCAAGACGCCCCCCCTTCAGACCGCGCCCTGCGCGCCGTTATCTGGGAGTCCGGTGCACCTGCACCGCCCGCTGCCACTCTGGTATCGGGCGGACCAGATTCCAGGCAAGATCACCGGCTGACCCCGTTACGGATGCGCTTGCTTGCGACGTAGACGGCTTGATTGCAGGTTCCAGGAGCGTTGCATGTCGTCGTCCACCGTTACGCAAGACCCCATTCCCGCCGATGCGGAACACACCCAGCACGCGTTCGCCGAGCAGGTCCACGGCAAGCCCATGGACAGCACCGAGGCGGCGCACCGGATGGCCTTCCTGTGCCAGACCGAGTCGGCAAAGAAGCCGCAGACGCTGTTGCCGCCGCAGGTCCGCGACGACAACGCGGCCTGAGCACACCGAATACGCGAACCACTGCCGAGCGCGATCTGCGATCGTCAGTGGCCGGCGGCTTGCTCACTTGAACGCCTGGAGCACCGTAAGCAGGCTGGTCAGGTTGTCGGCTACGCCGGTCTGCGCACTCTTTGCGCCGGCACCGGCTGCCGCCGTGGTATCCACGTTGTAGACCTGCGTCACGCCCTGATTGGCCGCGGCCTGGGCCAGGGTGGTTTGCTGTTGCTGCGCCGCGACGGCGTTCTGGAACAGGACGCCGGTCGACTGTGCCATTGCCTGGTAGAGCGAGCCCATCGCCACCGCCGGCGCTTCGCCTACAACCTTGACGTTGGACTGGGTGACGGCATCGGTCACCTGTTGATTGACTGCAGTTGGAAAGACCATGCTCGGCTCCTGAGTGGACGCAATGCACCAGGTGATGCGCGTTGACCACCAACGACCTGCGCGCGGCGTCGCGATACACAGGCCAGGCTGCAGCGCACTGCGGTGCCTTTTCGATAGCGGCGCACAGGCGTACCGCTGAATCCGCGCCATGCAGCTTCGCAATGCACGTCGCACTCCCGATGTGCCGTCGGGCCACCCATGGCGATCAAGCCACAGCACGAGGCCAGCACCAGCAGTTGTGCGGCATAAACGTGTCGCAGGCCTTGGCATCGGCGCACGTGGCCATCCCGACACATCACAGACATGCCAACGCCCACGACGTTCCTGCCTACCGCCGCGCTGGTGCGCTCGACCGGTTGCCCTGGCCGCACATGGTCGGCGACCAGGGCCTGCGCCTGGGATGACCAAGGCACAGGTATTCAATAGATGATAAATAGGTCTTTATTGAATCCACACCGCACAGGACCCCGATGTTTTCCACGCGCTTGCTGACCTGCCTTGTTGCCGGTCTTGCTGCCTGCAGCGCGCAGGCACGCTCTCCCGTGTTTCCGGCGTCGCCGATCGTGCGTAGCGAATTCATCGCTGACCCCGCCCCCACGCCACAGGCGCACGCCTCCACCCTGCTGGAAACCCGCGATGGGCAGCTGCTGGCGGCCTGGTTTGGCGGTGCACGCGAAGGCGCGCCCGACGTCGGCATCTGGCTCGCACGGCGTGGCCCGCAGCAGTGGCAGACTCCGCAACGCCTCGCCGACGGCGCGCACGCCGGCGAGCAAGGGACCGATGTGCCGGCCTGGAATCCGGTGCTGTTCCAACCATTTACCGGGCCGGTACAGCTGTACTACAAACTCGGCCCCAACCCGCGGCAGTGGTGGGGGCAGCGGCTCACCTCCATGGACAACGGCGCGACGTGGTCGGCGCCGCAGCGCTTGCCCGACGGCATCCTTGGCCCGATCAAGAACAAGCCACTGCAGTTGCCCAGCGGGCGCATCCTGGCGCCCAGCAGCAGCGAAGACCGCGGCTGGCGCGCGCATCTGGAATGGAGCGACGACGACGGCGCGCACTGGCAGCGCGGCATGCCGCTCAACGATCCGAGCGTGATCGGCGCCATCCAGCCCAGCCTGTTGCTGCATGCCGACGGCCGCGTCCAGGCGTTGGGCCGCAGCCAGCAGAACAACCTCTTCAGCACCTTCTCCGAGGATGGCGGCCTGCATTGGCAGCCGATGCAATTGCTGGATGTGCAGAACCCCAATTCCGGCACCGACGCGGTGATGCTGCGCGACGGTCGCGCTTTGCTGGTCTACAACCCGGCCATCGCCGGCAGGGACTGGTGGGAGGGACGCGGCACACTGGCGGTGGCACTGTCGGACGATGGTGTGCACTGGCAGCGGGTAGTGACGCTGGAGGACAGCGCCAAGGACGAATTCTCGTACCCAGCGGTCATCCAGACACGCGACGGCCTGGTCCACATCAGCTACACCTGGAAGCGCCAGCGCATCAAGCACGTGGTCCTGGACCCCACGCTGCTTGCGGGCCAGAACGGCAGCTGACAACGGCTGAGGCGATGCGAGGTTCCGGTACCAGGTCGATCACGCGCGCCTCGCGCCGGCGCTGTCCCGGCATCGCGACACGCTGCGCTTCAGTGTCTCGACGCCCCCGCAGTCCAGCGCCCCCGCCGCCATCGATCAACGTTGCTTCTTCCGCCCGCGGGAGAAGGTGCCCGAAGGGCGGATGAGGGCCGCGCTCCACCAGATGTAAAGCAGCAACCCGGAACGCTCAGCCAGCTGCAGCAGCCGACGCGCTCAACACGTCCACAATCCTGCGCACCCGCTGCGCGTCGGTACGCTGGTAATCGCCGCCCAGGTCGCTGATGTAGGCATGCGGCGCCGGCACCTGCGCAGCCACCGGACCCCGTGCAGACGCATGGAATTCGCAGGCACCGGTCCGTGCGCGCAAGCTGGCGACATTGTGCTCGGAGACACCCGCGCCCGGCATGATGCCGATGCGACCGGCCGCCTGCTGCACCAGCGCGGCGATGACGTCCACGCCCGCGATGGCGCTGGCGCGCGCACCGGAGGTCAGCACGCGTTCGCAGCCCAGCGCGATCGCATCTTCCAGCGCGCGCGCAGGCTCGGCACTGACGTCGATCGCACGATGGAAGGTCACGCCCAGCGGGCCAGCCGCCTCGATCAACACGCGCATCGTGTCCATATCGACCTGGCCATGACGATCCAGCGCGCCCAGCACCACGCCATCGCAGCCCAGCGCAACGCACTGCTGCACATCGCGGCGCATCGCCTCCACCTCATCGGCACTGAACACGAAGTCGCCCACGCGCGGGCGTATCAGCACATACAGCGGAATCTGCAAGCGCGCGCGCACTACCGCCAAGGTGCCGAACGACGGGGTCAGTCCACCGCCATCCAGCCCGCCGCACAGCTCAACGCGCATCGCACCGCCTGCTTGCGCGGCCAACGCCGAGGCCACCGAATCGGCCGCAACTTCAAGACCCAACGCACTCATGCCGCCGGCTCGCTGCGGTAATGGCTCTCGCCAGGCACTAACAGGTCCTGCCGCTGCGCATCGCAGACCGCGTAGCTGAAGCCCTTCTGGATCGCGAACGCACCCACCTCGCCACGCTTGTTCATCGCCAGGAATCCCACCTGCAGCGTGCGCGTCAGCTCCGGCTTGCGGCGGATCAACCGCATTACCACCTCGCGGCAGGCATCGGCCGGCGACCTGCCCTGTCGCATCATTTCCACCACTGCAAAGCTGCCGACATTGCGGATCACTTCTTCGCCCACGCCGGTGGAGGTCGCGCCGCCCACCTCGTTGTCCACATACAGACCAGCGCCAATGATCGGGCTGTCGCCGACCCGCCCGTGCATCTTCCACGCCATGCCGCTGGTGGTGCACGCGCCGGACAGGTTGCCGTGCGCATCCAGCGCAATCATGCCGATGGTGTCATGGTTGTCTTTACCGCCAGGCAGCTTGGCGTCGCGCCAGGCGCGGTTTTCGACATTGGCTTCCGGCGAATACTTCGAGGTCTTCAACCACGCCTTCCACGCCGCTTCCGAACTCGGCGTCAGCAACCTGGTTTGCTCAAAGCCCTGCGCAAGTGCGAACTGCCGCGCGCCGTCGCCGACCAGCATCACATGCGGAGTCTTTTCCATCACCGCGCGCGCCACCGATACGGCATGCACCACATCTTCCAGCGACGCCACCGCGCCGCAATTGCCCAGGTGGTCCATGATGCAGGCGTCCAGCGTCACCCGCCCATCGCGATCCGGATACCCGCCCAGGCCCACTGTCGGATTGTTCGGGTCCGCTTCTGGCACGCGCACGCCGGCCTCCACCGCATCCAGCGCCATGCCCCCGGCACTCAGCAGCTTCCACGCGGCCTGATTGGCGGCCACGCCGAAATCCCAGGTGGAAATCACCCGTGCCTGCCCGTTGGGCAATGCCGCAGGACGTACCGCCGCCGTGCCGGTGGCCGCGGCGTGCGCACGTGCGCCCCATCCGGCCAGGCCGGAAGCGATGGCGCCCAGGGTAGCGCTCTTGAGGAAATGACGACGTTGAATCATCCAGGCGAACTCCGTAACGGAAACAGATGCCGCGCATTGCGCCGCAGCCTCCCATCATGCGGCAGCAACGCTCGCGGATAAACCGCATTACCCCGCGCCGCGATGCGGATTGAGGCATAACCGCCGCGGGCATCACGCGCATAGCCGCGCCTCCTTTCGCAGGGTCGCAGCTTCGGCCAGCGGCTGTCGCGAAAGACAGCCTGCACGGACGTCGACGCGATGCAGGTCAGTGGACTCGGCACGCGGATGTCGGCGATGGCTGAGTTGCACACTCGCTGCTGCGGCGATGGCATGTGCAAAGACCTGCCCGCCACTACAGAGGGAAGGCGTCGGGCTGGCAAGCGGCGACACGCAAAGTCCACCGTATGCAACCGCCAGCTGCCACTGAACAAGCGACCTGATCCGTCGACGACACGCCCACGCTCGGCTCCCAGGACATTCCTTGCGCGAACGAAGGGTTTCGCACCAGTCCAACGCCCCGTCGCGGGCTCTCTACCCACGTCAACCCACCAGCGCGGCGACGCCCGCCGCGTGTCGCCGCGCCGGATCTGCAAACGCATCGAACACGGCCAAGCCACTGCCGCTGACGGCCATCGAGCGCCACGGCAGCGCTCCGAAAAAAAACTGCATCCGTTTAACCCCATTTGCCGCCCTGGCCCGTTTCACCTGCAGAGGCGCAGTGCACGGCGACCTCGGGCTGCCCGGTTGTTCACCCATTCGTTCTCGCCACGCAAAGGATTCCCATGCCACGTCACAGCCTTCTCGCGCTCGCCTTGCTGCTGAGCGCCTGCTCGCACGAGCCCACCTCACGCGTCGTTGGCGACCCGCCCGCATCGCCCGACGCAGTGGCGCCGCCACCTTCCATCGCCGAGATCGCGTACACGCCTATTGACCAGGCCATGCCGCCTCCGCCGGTCGCGTACACGCCCGCCCCCCCAGCTCCACCGGTGCACGCGCGGCCCGCACCGATGCACGGCAGCGCGCTTGCGCGGCAAGCGCCTGCTGCGGCGCTGATGGCACTCCCCGAAAGCCGCAGCATGGTCATGCCGGCGCCACCGGCCGCCCCGGTCGAGAACCGCGAAACCTACCAGACCCTCAGCGACAACCCGATCGTGCAGGCCGCGGAAACCCCGGTGTCCACCTTCAGCATCGATGTCGATACCGGCAGCTACAGCAACGTGCGGCGCTATCTCACCAGTGGCAGCCTGCCGCCGGTGGATGCGGTGCGCGTGGAAGAGATGATCAACTACTTTCGCTACGACGACCCCGCGCCCCGCGATGGCCAGCCCTTCGCGGTGCGCACCGAACTGGCTCCCGCGCCCTGGAACGGCAAGCACCTGCTGCTGCGCATCGGCATCACTGGACGCGATGTCCCGACCACCGCGCTGCCGGCAGCCAACCTGGTGTTCCTGGTCGATGTCTCCGGCTCGATGGACGCGCCCGACAAGCTGCCGTTGCTGCAATCCTCGCTCAAGCTGTTGACGCGCCAGCTGCGCGCGCAGGACCGCATCACCCTGGTCACCTACGCAGGCAGCACTGCGGTCGTGTTGCCGCCGACGCCGGGCAACCAGCAGGCACGCATCGTCGAAGCCATCGACAGCCTGCAGTCCGGTGGTGGCACCGCCGGTGCCAGCGGCATCGAGCTGGCCTATCGCGCCGCGCAGCAGAGCTACCTGCGCGACGGCATCAACCGCATCCTGCTGGCCACCGATGGCGACTTCAATGTCGGCGTTACCGACTTCGATACGCTCAAGGGCATGGTCGCCGAAAAGCGGCGTTCCGGCGTGGCGCTGTCCACGCTGGGCTTTGGCACCGGCAACTACAACGACACGCTGATGGAGCAACTGGCCGATGCCGGCGACGGTGCCTACGCCTATATCGACTCGCCGCTGGAAGCGCGCAAGGTCTTGACCCACGAACTGGGCGCCACGCTGGAGACCATCGCGCGCGACGTCAAGATCCAGGTCGAGTTCAACCCGGCAACGGTGCAGGAGTACCGGCTGATCGGCTACGAGAATCGTGCCCTGCGCCGCGAAGACTTCAACAACGACCAGGTCGATGCCGGCGACATCGGTGCTGGCCACAGCGTGACCGCGCTGTATGAAATCACCCCGGTCAACAGCACCGCGTCGGTCGATCCGCTGCGCTACGCCGCCAACCTGCTGCGTCCGGCGGGCAACGCAGACAGCGAACTTGCCCACCTCAAGTTGCGCTACAAATTGCCCAGCGCACACCGCAGCAGCCTGATCGACACCGTCATCCGCCGCGACCAGCAGGTAGCATTGGATGCCTCCAGCGAGGCCTTCCGTTTCTCTGCGGCCGTGGCCGGTTTCGGCCAGCGCCTGCGCGGTGGCAGCCAGCTGCACGGCTGGGATTTCCCGCAGGTGCGCGCCCTGGCCGCAGGCAGTATCGGCAAGGATCGGTACGGGTATCGCGCCGACTTCCTGCGCATGGTGCAGCAGGCCGAAGCACTCGGCAGCCGGCCGGTCGCAACCACGGACTGATGCACGCGGCGGTTGCCTATACTGCGCGCATGCATCCAGCCGATCTTGCGCCGCTGCCCGACGAGGAGCTCATGCTCCTCGTCGCCAATGGCTTTGTCGAACAACCGGCCACCGAGTTGTTCAAGCGCCATAACCGCGCCCTGTTCAACTTCCTGGCCTGGCAGTGCGAAGGCAATCTGAGCGAGGCCGAAGACCTTGCGCAGAAAACCTGGGTCAAGCTGATGACCCGCTGCAGCGACTATCGCCCCGGGCAGGCCGCCTTCACCAGCTTCCTGTTCCAGATCGCGCGCAATGCCTGGCTCGATACGCGGCGCAGCGCCTACGTCGCCACCTCGGTGCCGCTGGAAGACCCCCACCTGCAGCTGCCCGACGCTGACCTGTCCACCGAGCAACTGGCCATGCTGGGACAGCAGCAACAGCGCGTGCGCGCAGCCGTCATGGCCCTGCCCGATGCGCAACGCGAAGTGGTGGTATTGCGCTTCTTCGTCGGGCTGGCGGTGGAAGACATCGCACAGGTGGTGGGCGACGGCTTCGAGACGGTCAAGAGCCGGCTGCGCTACGCCTTCGCCAAACTGCGCCTGAGCCTGGACGCGGTGCAATGAACGCGGCCTTCGAACGCTTCCTCGCTGGCGACGACGGCCTCGCTGCACTGTTGCAGGCCCAGCCAGGCTATCTGCCGCCTGCACACATGGATACCTGGTTTGCACAGGCCGCGCAGCAGGCCGAGCGCGCACGTAACAGCGCTGCACAAGACGCCGCAGAACGCGAACCCTTCGCGTCGATGGACGCGGCAGTTGTCGCGTCGGCTACGCAATCGGATCGGAACCAGGCAGCGCCGCCGGCAGCAGGCGTGCGCGATGCGGCAATGCAAGAAACCGCGCAGTTCAAACGGCCCGTATCGATGGATGCGCCACTTGCTGCGTCAACTGCGCAATTCGACCAGACGCAGGTCACCCCGCCAACAGAAGGCGTGCGCGATGCGGCCATGCAAGAAACCGCGCAATCCGAGCCGCCCGCATCGATGGATGCCCGGTTTTTCGCAGCGGCTGTGCAGGCTGACAGACCCCACACCGCAACGCCGACTGACGACTCGCGCGACACAACGGCGCAGCAGTTCGAACCGCCATCATCGATGGCTGCGGTGTTTGCTGCTGCAGCCGCGCAGGCCGACCTGTCCCAGGCCGCACGGCGCGCCGCCATCCAGGAGCGCCTCGGTGCCGGCGAGGATGCGGCGCAGGCACTGGGCGCACCCGTGCAGGACGCGACGCGTGCATGGCTGCAGCAGCTGCCGTCGGCCACCGGCAGCAATTCCACCGATGGCGATGCACGGTATCGGCACGACGGCGCTGAAGCGGCTGCGTCGGCCGATGACAGTCAGCCAGCTGCGCAGGTTGCGAACACTGAGGTGTCCGGTCCTGCGGCGGGCGATTCCACGCGGAGCGCGGGCCAGGCCACTGCAACGGCCGAAAGGACGACCAACGCAACAACGCTCGACGCTGCGGCAGCAGCCGATGCGCTGCATGCGGCGACACCGGCGGTGCGGCGCGCGCGCCGGCAACGCTGGATGCCTGCGCTGGCGCTGGCCGCCTCGGTTACGCTGGCCGTGGGTGTCGGGCTGCACTGGCAGGCCACCGCGCCGTTGCCCGCGCCCCCCGTGGAGGCGGCACGCGTCGCCGTCCAGGAGCCTGCAGACCAGCTCAATGAATCGCAGTCTGCGCCGGTGGCGGCAAGCCCGGCCGGGTCCGACTCTGCATCTGCGTTCGAAGACGGCTTGGTCGCAGAACGCTCACCGGCGCCACCGCCATTGGCATCCATGCCACCACCCGTCTCGGCAAAGCCGTCGGCCGCATTCGCCGCTCCCCCGAGTCCAGCGCCGTCCGCCTCGCCCGCTCCACCGGCACCGCCCGCGCCGATGGCAGCCTTGCCGGAACCGATGGTTGCTGCACCGGCACCACCGATGCCTGCAGCCCCGATGGCAGCAATTGCCAACGCAGACGTCGACGCCACGCAGCCCCTCTCTGCCGAACGCGAATCTGTCGCGACTACCAACCGCAGCGCGCAGCAGACCACGCACGAGCGGCCGAACGCAGCGGCGCCCCCCTCGGCACACGTGCCCGGCGCCCCCCTGCCGGCAATCGACACCCGGCAGCGATCACTCGCCGAAGCCGGCAAGTCGCCCCCCTCCATCCAGGCTGACAGTGCCACCCCAGCCGCTCAGCCTTCCGGGCTGCTATCGCGCACTCCGCCGAAAACGGCGCCACTGAAAGCCCCCGCGGCGCAGCAACGGCAGGCAGACGACGCTGCAGCAATGCCGGACGAAGCAACAGCGGCGCCGGCAGCGGCGTCACAACCGATCTCGACCAGCAGGCTTGCGACATCCGACAGCGCACAGCAGCGCGCTGCGTCTGCCGCGGCAGCCCAACTGCTGCCACTGTCGAGCGCTCCAGGCGACTGGATCGATCGCCATCTGCACGCGGGCCATCGCGCGCCGACCAGGCTGCGCCTCGAAGCCGCCACACCGGATGCACCTGAGGTCAGGCGTTGGGTGGACCAGCTGCGTACCGCCTGCCGCGATCGCGGTTGGTCCACGCAGATCGAGATCGCACCCAATGCGCAGCTACCGGCCGATCGCCTGCGCATCGAAGTGCAGGCCGCCCTGAGCACCGATTGAGTCCGGCGCCTGCAGCTGGGTTTCGGCCGCCAGCCAGGCAGGCAGGCATAACCCTCGGCCCGAAGTTGGCGTGGACCAATCGCGAAATGGCTGTGGACGCTGCCTGATCTTGAAGGCCAACCGCAGCCGTTCGGCAGCAACCGCTTACCTGCGCCACCGCAAGAGCAAAACCTGTAGCCCAGTGCGTATCGATGTATTGGACCCGTGCGGTTCGCTGTTGTGCAGAGGATCGATGACGACAGCTGAGAGTGCAGCGACTTGCTGCAAGCACGCGAGCGGCAGGCGGCAGGCGGCAGGCGGCAGGCGGCAATATCCTAAGCCCAGCGCATCGCGTACAAGCGTTCCACCTTCAGGCTCACAGCGCGTCGGTGCGCGTGCGCCTGAAGGCGCTGATGCCAACGCACTCCATCGAGTACAGCGGCTCATCGGCGGACTTGGCCGTTGACTGGGCGGATCATCGCGCGCAGTCCACCAAACGTTCCGGCCAAGGCATGCCCATGCGGTGCGCCCCTACCCGCACCGTCCGGCATCGACGCATGGTGTAACGCGACTCCAGGCGTCAACGCTCGCCAGCAGTGTGCAACGGCCAGTAACAGCAGAGACGTCACCCACCGCCCGCCTTCGCTGCGCCAATCAGCCCTCGGCCACCTCACCGTTCTCGCCAGCCTCGCCGTCCTCGCGCAACAGGCTGCTCAGCACGTGGTCGCGCCACACGCCATTCAACTGCAGGTAACGCCGTGCGCGGCCTTCGATCTGGAAGCCCAGCCGCGCCAGGACCTGCGCGCTGCGCACATTCTCCGGCACGTACTGCGCCATCACCCGGTGCAGACCCAATGGACCGAACACGAACGCGATGCCCTGCGTGGCAGCCCAATGCATCAGGCCACGCCCTTGTGCCGCGGCATCCAGACCATAGCCGAGATGGCAGGCCTGAAACGCACCGCGCTGGATCTGGGTAAACCCCACCATACCAATCACCTGCTGCGCCGCGACCAACACCAGCTGCAGTTCGCGCTCGCCAGGAACCGAATTGCGATAGGCGATGCAGAGCCGCCGCCAACCGTCTGCGGTGTAGAACGCCTCCGGCCGCAGCGGCATCGCATCGGCCAGATGCGTGCGGTTGCGCGCGTGATAGTCGGCGACCGCTGCAGGGTCGACACTGGCAAGGTCGCAGAGCAGCACACCGTCGGCATGCCGCCGCGGCAAAAATGCCGGCAAGCTCATGGCCTGCCTCCATCACCGCGTTGTTGCAGATAGCCGCCTGCGTGAGACACGGCTAAAACAAAAAACCGTGTTCGCCGCTCTCAGGCGGCGTCGGCCGCTGCAAGCGCCTGCGCCACCTGCCACTCGATGGCATCCAGGTTCGGCAGCAGCGCGCTCTGCTCGCCGAGCAGCACGCGCATGTGCACGCCTTCCGGCAACGCGTCTTCCGACGCGTCGGCCAGCAGTCCGTCGCGCGGCACCGAAATCAGCTGCGGGAACGAGGCCGTCAGCAGGGCGAAGTACGGCAGTGCGGGATTGCCGCCCAGCGCCTTCAGCACGATGACCTTGTTGTTGAGCGCGGTGGGCTCGTCGCCCAGGCCGCTGAGGCGTGCGAACGACAACAGCGGCACCTTCCAGCCGTACCAATCGATGCGCCCGACCACCCAGCGCGGCATGTCCGGCAGCGCTTCGACCGCCACGCGCGACATCACCTCGGCCACCGTCGCGTTGGGCAGCAACACGCGCTCGTTGCCCGCCTGAATCAGGACGCCGCGGATTTCGTCGTTATTGGCGTAGCTCATCGCACTGTTCCGATCTGAGAGGGAGCGCCCGGCTTACGCCGGCCAACGCTGTGCCAACGCCTGCGCCAACTGCGCGGGGTCGCCGGTCAAGATACCTTGTCGCGCCAGCCGCGCTGCCGCAGCCGGGTCGTAGCAGCCATCGGCGGACTGACCCGCCAGCCAGGCGCCCTGCTCGGCCAGCGCCAGCGAGGCCTCCACCAATGCTTCGTTGGCACCGCTGAGCATCAGCACGGCGCTGTCGGCCGCCGGCAATGCGGCGATCAACCCGGCCGGATCGCTCTGCACCACGAAGGCCAGTGCGCCGGCGTGCTGCTGCAGGCCGATCTCGTCGGACAACACATAGGCCTTGCCCGGCGCGACGGTCTGCCCGGCTTCGCCCAGCTCTACCGGCAGTGCGGACACCCGCCCCATCTGCCGCACCAGGTTGCCGTACTGGCCACCATCGAGCGTCATGCGCACCAGGACGGCACGCGGAAATTCCGGCGGCAATGCGGCCAGCAGGCGACGGATCGCATCCGGCCCGCCGATCCCGGCCATCACCAGCACCGCGCCCGTGACCTCGCCGCTGTGCTCCAGATCCACCAGCGACAAGCCGCCGGTGGACAGGGCAGCCACATCGGGTTCGGCGCGCGGGCGCACCACCACGGCCACCTCGTCCACCAGGCCCCAGGTGCTGGAATCGCCCAGCGTCGGGCCCGGCTTGTCGGCAGCAGCTGGGGTCTGCGGGTGATCGACCGCGCGCGTGAACATCGCATCGCCCGGCATGCTTTCGAAGGCATGCGCGGCCGCTTCCAGATGTTGATCCAGTTGCAGATCCGAATGCTGTCGCGGTGCCAGCGTCAGGCCGGGCTCGGGCTGCAGCGAGGGCTCGCTTTCGGTGCCGGGCGGCAACACATCGGCATGGCCGTGCAGCTTGGCGGCCAGATGGCGCACCCAACGCTGCGCTTCCCAACCCTCGCGACGCACCGTCAGTTCCGCCTCGTCGAAGATCACCGTCACGCCGGGCATGTTGAAGGCCGGCTCCAGCGCCTCGAGTGCGTCTTCGATCGCCGGTTCCAGCGCGACCAGCACCGCCACCGGCTCTGCATCGCGCAGCATCTGCACGTCCACGGCCGCGGGCTCGTCTTCCAGCACCACCTGCGCGCCGGCCAGGCCAAGCGCTTCGCGCAGGCGCTCGCGCGCCTGTCCGGGCCGGCCTAGCAAGGCGACCGGAGTTCCCATTGCGCCATTAGTCTCGGACACGGGCGATCCCCAGCAGGTCATACACGTTTCGCATCAGATCCAACTCTTGGTAAGGCTTGCCCAGGTAGCGCTGCACGCCGATCTCGAAGGCGCGCTGGCGATGCTTCTCGCCACTGCGCGAAGTGATCATCACGATCGGCACCGCCTTGAAGCGCGGGTCGGCACGCATCGCGGTGGCCAGCTCGTAGCCGTCCATACGCGGCATTTCGATGTCCAGCAGCATCAGGTCGGGCACGCGCTCTTCGAGCAGTTCCAGTGCCTCGACACCGTCGCGGGCGGTGGTGACGTCCAGGTTGTGGCGTTCCAGCACGCGGCTGGTGACCTTGCGCATGGTCAGCGAGTCGTCCACCACCATCACCAACGGCACCTGACGCTGTGCCTCGGCGGGGGTGTCCAGCGCCGGACGCGCCGGCTGGCTGAGGTAACGACGGACCAACGGCGCCACGTCCAGGATCACCACCACGCGGCCATCGCCGGTGATGGTGGCGCCGTAGATGCCCGGCACCGAGGCGATCTGCAGGCCGACCGGCTTGACCACGATTTCGCGGTTGCCCAGCACCTGATCGATCGCCACCGCGGCGCGCAGGTCGCCCGCACGCACCAGCAGCAACGGCACCTGCGCCTGGCCATCGGCACGCGCGGCGGCCTGGCCGACCAGCGAGCCCAGGTCGTGCAGCACGTACTCTTCGCCGGCGTAGTGGTAACCGCCCTCGCCCGACTCGTAACGGGTGCGCGAGATCCGCCCGATACCGCTGACCGATGCCACCGGCACCGCAAAGGTGGTTTCGCCGATCCGCACGAACACCGCCTGGGTAACCGCCAGCGTCTGCGGTAGGCGCAGGGTGAAGGTGACGCCCTGGCCACGCACCGAGTGGATGTCCACCGAGCCGCCAAGCTGGCGCACCTCGTTGCGCACCACGTCCATGCCCACGCCACGGCCAGCCAGCTGGCTGACCTGCTCGGAGGTGCTGAAGCCGGAGGCGAAGATCAGGCCATCGAGTTCGGCCTCGCTCAGTTCCTGGCCCGGTTCGATCAGGCCGCGCTGCTCGCCGCGGCGACGGATCGCGTCGCGGTCCAGCCCGGCGCCATCGTCGGCCACTTCCAGCACGATTTCCGAGCCTTCGCGGCGCAGACGGATCGCGATGCTGCCTTCTTCTGCCTTGCCTGCATCGCGCCGTTGCTCCGGCGTTTCCAGCCCGTGCGCCACCGAGTTGCGCAGCATGTGTTCCAACGGCGCGACCATGCGATCAAGCACGTTGCGATCCAGTTCGCCCTGGGTACCTTCCAGCACCAGATGCACCTGCTTGCCGGTGTCGCTGGCCGCCTGGCGCACCACACGGCGCAGACGCGGCACCAGGCCATCGAACGGCACCATGCGCGCACGCATCAGGCCGTCCTGCAGCTCGGAGCTGACGCGCGACTGCTGTTGCAGCAGGCCGTCGTACTGGCGCGACAGATCTTCCAGCACGCCCTGCAGACCGCCCAAGTCGGCCGCCGATTCGTTCAGCGCGCGGCTGAGCTGCTGCAGGGTGGAGAAGCGGTCCAGTTCCAGCGGATCGAAGGTGCGATCGCCCTGGTCCTGCTCACGCTGGTAACGCGCCACGATCTGCGCTTCGGTTTCCAGGTCCAGACGCCGCAACTGGTCGCGCAGACGGGCGTTGGTGCGATCCAGTTCGCCCATGGCGCCACGGAATGCACCCAGCTGCTGTTCCAGGCGCGAGCGGTAGATCGCCACTTCGCCGGCATGGTTGACCAGGCGATCGAGCAGATCGGCGCGTACGCGCACCTGCTCCTGCTGCACGCGCGGCAGGAAGTCTTCTTCGCTCTGGCCTTCGACCGGAATCGGTGCCGACAGCGGAGCCGGTTCCACCGACGCCTTGGCGATCGCACGCACGTCTGCGTCGCTGGGCTCTGCGGCATTGCGGCCACGGGTGCGGGTTTCGAAGGCTTCCACCAAATCGGTGGGCATCGCCACCGCGCGATGCATGCCGGTGCGGGTCAGCAACTGGTGCAACCGGTCGAAGCCACGCTCGAACAGGCGTACGTCATCGCGGTCGATGTCGGTACGGTTGGCCGCCACCGCTTCGAGCAGCGATTCGATCGCATGCCCGAGGTCGCCGATGGCATTGATGCCAGCCATGCGCGCACCGCCCTTGAGCGTGTGCAGATCGCGCTGCAGTCCGTTGAGGACCTCGCGGTCTTCCGGCACTTCGCGCATGCGCGCGATCAGGCCATCGCAGTGGTCCAGCAGGTCGCGGCCTTCCTCGACGAAAATGTCGACCAGTTCGCCGTCGAGTTGATCGAAGTTGAGCGGACCCATATCGAACGCGGCACCGACGTCATTGCCGACGGTGGCGACACGCGCGGCGTCTTCCACCGGCGCACTGAAGGCGGCGGCAGTGTCGGCCGGCTCGGCCGCATGTTCGCTGGCAGAGGCCTCGTGTTCGGCAGCGTCGGGCTGCTCGGCCAGCTCCAGGTGCTCGACCTGGTCTGTCGTGGCCGTCGCATCGATGGATGCAGGCTCGCCATCGTGTTGCGCGTCGGTTTCGGCGACCGGCTCGGTGTGCACCTCGGGCGCGATGTCCGATTGTGGATCGCCCGCCTGTTCGACCTGATCGGCCGCATGCGCCATTTCGAACGCCTGCACCGATTCGATGGTGTGCTCGGGCAGCGCCGCATCGGCATGCACGAAGTCGTCATGCTGAGCGGACTGCGCATGCGCCGCATCGGCGTGTTCGGCCTCGATCTCGGCAATTTGCTCGCCGTGCGTCGCGTCCTCGACTGCCGTGTGTTCGGCCGTCTCGGTGTGCTCGCCGGACGCTGCGTGTGTCTCGGACGGCATGTCCCAGGCAGCGGGCTGCTCCAACTGCGATGGCTCCGCCTGTGCCTCGGCGTCCGCATCCGACTGCGCAGCATGCTGTGCGTCGGCGTCGGCGTCGGCATCGTGCGACGGTGCAGCCGCGTCTTCGCTTGCCTGCTCGGCGACGTCCTCGGAGTGGACCGGCGCGGTGACATCGGCATCGGACGGTGCGGTGGTGTAGTGCGCCTCGCCTTGATCGGTCAGCGACAGATCGTGATCGGTCGACACGCTGTCCAGCGCCGTGGTTTCCGGCGTCCAGTCTTCGGCGATCGCGGCAGGTGCCTCCTCGCCCACCGGGGCATCGGTGTGCACTGCTTCCAGCGCGTCGATGCTCTCGACCGTTGCATCGTCGGCCACGGCGTGGGCGTCGTCCGCGCTGGCAAGCGTCTGCGTCTGACCAAGCGCGGCTTCCGCGTCGGCCAGCTCGTCGACTACCACGGTGTCCTGCGTGGAAACGCCGGAGTCCGTGCCGTCTGCAGCAGCATCGCGCGCTGTTGCGTCGTGCGCAGCGAACGACGCATCCGCATCGGACACGGCGTGCGCCTGCGTGTCAGCCGAATCGGCCGGCACCTGCGCTGCATCGTGCGCCAGCGCCGCGTCGGCAACCTCGGCAGGCTGCCGTTCGGTGGCGTCCCAGGCATCGGCGTCGACCGCCGGCTCATCGGCCAGCGTGTCATGTGCGTCATCGGCCGGCGCCACAGTTTCGTGGTGGTCGTCGCCCACGGCGTCGCCCTGCACGGCTGCTGCGTCGTCGACTGCCGTCTCCGCAGTGTCGACGTGCGCAGCGTGCTGATCCTGCGAGAGTGCGTCGTGATCGTCCGGCGCCGGTGCCTGCAGCGCATGGGTCGCGCCTTGGTCGGCCTCGGCTTCGGCCAGTTCGTCCACCGCAATCGGCGCCTCGGCAGCGGGCTCGGCGTCGTGCGTGTGGTCGGCCAGCTGCATCGGCGAGGCGGAGTCAGACGGCAGTGCGCTGGCATCCAGGTACTGCGACAGGTCTTCCACGCCGGTCAGTTCGACCGTCGCGTCGCCGGCGGCAGCCTCTTCGCTCGCCGCGTCGACGTCGTCCAGCTCTTCCAGGAACGCCTGTGGCGGCCACTGCGCTTCCGGCAGGGTGTCCACCAGGGCGCGCAGGCGCTCGGTCAACGGCGCGAACGACGGAATCAGCGGTGCCTCGGCACGCAATGCGGTCACCGTGGTGGCGATCGCCGCGGCCATGGCGGCAATCGCATCGATCCCGTCGGGCGACGGCGTCGCCGATGCCGCGAGCAGACGCTTCACATAGCTTTCGGCCGGGGTCGTCACCAGGGTGATTTCCGGCACGTCGGTCATTGCGAACGCGCCACTCATGGTGTGCACGGCACGCAACAGTTCCTCGGTCGCCAACTGCGGCGCCGCCTGGGTGGCCTGCAGCCACGCGTTGACGGTTTCCAGATGGGTGGCGACTTCGGCTTCAAGGATTTCGCGCAGCACGCTGTCCACCGATGCCGGGGTTCCGCCGCTGGCGGCAGATGCGCCGGCCACGGTCGCAACCGCGGACACCTCGGTGCTTACCGGCGTTGCCGCCACAGGCACGTAATAAACCTCTTCACCGGCAGCCACGCGCTCGGCAATCGCCTGGATTTCCGGCAGATCTGCATGGATGCGGCCCTGGTCGCGCAGCGCTGCATTGAATTGCGGCAGCACCTCGTAGGCCAGCTCGACCATCGCCACCACCGCCGGACTGGGCGGACGCGAGTTGTCGAGCACGCGGTTGAGCATGCTTTCGATCTTCCAGCTGAACTCGCCAAGCACGCTGGCGCCGACCAGGCGACCGCTGCCCTTCAGGGTGTGGAAGACGCGGCGGATCGGACGCAGGTTGTCCGGGCTGTTCGGCGCAGCGCGCCAGACCGGCAGCAACTGCCCCAGGTTGACCAGTTCCTCGTCGAATTCCTCGAGGAACACCTCACGGATGTCGTCATCGATATCGCTGTCGCCGAAGCCGCCGAAGATGCCGGCATCGGCCGCCACCGGCACCGACTCGCCAGGCGCCTGCACCGGCGTGGTGTCGGCTGCCGTATCGGTACTGCTCGGCGAGACCTGCGGCCGCTCGGTGTCGAACTGCGCAGCAGCTGCATCGAGATCGGCCAGAAACGCAGCCGATGCCGCATCCAGCTCGAACTCGCTGACCACGGCCTGCTGCACGCGTGGAGTGGTCTGCTCGGCAGTCGCCTCGGCCGGTGCGTCCGGCGCGTCGGGCACGGTATCCACGAACGGGCCCTCCGGCTCCTGCGGCAGTGCAGGCGGAGCTGGCGGCGGCGAGAACGCATCTTCGATGCTGACCTGCGCACGGCGCGTTTCGTTTTCGGCAATGAAATCCAGCGGCGCGTCGCTCTGATCGGCGTCGCCCGGCAACGTAATCTGCTCGATCTGCAGCGGCGCCTCATCGGCCACCACCGGCGCAGCGGCATGCTCCTGTTCCAGCGCGCTCAGGTCCACGGTGTAGCTGACCTGCGCGGCCTCGCTTGCGAGATGGCCATCCTGCTCGGCCGACACCGGGTCAAACGCGGAAGAGGCGATCGGTGCCACCTGCTCGGTGGTCTCCAGCTGCCAACCGCCGGGCGCCTGCGCGCCATCGTCGGACAGCTCCAGCGGCGCCACCGTAAACGGCACGTGCGCCTGACCGGACACGGTTTCCTCGGCGGCAACCGGGTCGAACGAAAACACCGTGTCGGTCGCTGCCGCGCCGGTGTCGTTCACCGCGCTGGCCGCGAACGGCGATTCCACCACGGTCTCGTTGGCCCACTCCAGCGCTGCGACCGGCGCGGCGTCGTTGGCGGCCGCATCCGGGGTGCCGGCAAGCTGCAGTCCGCCGACGGCGACCTGTTGCGGCTCGACGACGCTACCCGGCTGGTCGGTACCCACCGGCAATTCGGACGGCTGTCCGGACGGCAGCGGCCAATAGCGCAGTGTTTCCAGGCTGTTGCGGGTGATGTCCAGAATCTCCTCGCGGCCGGGACGGCGCTCGCGCAGGGCTTCCAGGTAATACTCCAGGCTGGCCATCGCATCGGCCAGCGTGTCCAGCTGGCGACCGCTGGGCACGCGTTGCTTGCCGATCAGTTCCAGATCGACGTAGCGACGCACGCCTTCCAGATAATCGGCCGCCTGCGGCAGTTCGAGGATGCGCAAGGCACCGCCGACTTCGCCCAGCAGGTGAGGCACATCGGCCAGACGGGCGTGATCCCAGTTGGTTTCGATGAAGGCGACGAAGTGCTCACGCGCCGCACCGAAATTGGCGATCGCTTCCTGCGCCAGCACGTCCACGGTGCGGCGCACCTCCGACGAGGTGGCGCTGTTGCTGGCTTCGTTGCCATCGCCGATGTCGGCGCCAAGACTGGCGACCTGGTCATCCAGCGAGGCATCCACGTACAGCAGCGCGCCGGCGATATCCAGCAGCACGCCTTCGTCCATCTGCACCTGGCCGTCGACCACGCGCGCCAGCGCATCGCGCTGCTGCACGACGACATTGCGTGCCACGCCCAGGCCCATCATGCCCAGGGTATCGGCCACGCTGCCGAGATCGTTGACCTGGGTCTGCAGCTCGGCGATCTCGCCGCCGGTGCGCAGGTGCAAGTCCAGCGCGTCCTTGACGCGCAGCAATTCTTCCTTGACCGCGCTGCCGACCGTATCGAGCAGTTCGCGATTGCGCCCGCTCAGGCTGCCGCGGGCGTGATCCAGCTCGGCTTCGGTGGCGACACCGGCCTGCGGATCGAACGCGAACAACACGCTTTCATTCAGACCCGGCTGGCCACGCGTGGCGCGGATTTCGTTGAGCAGCGGCAGCAGCACGATCGGAATGTCGCGATGACCGTTCTGCAGACGCTCAAGATAATCGGGCAGCAGCACGGTGCCGCGCATCAGCATGGCGCAGGCTTCGTCGCGGTCGGCCACCTCGCCGGCCTGCACGGCCTGGGCCAGCAGTTCCAGTTCCTCGGCGACCATTGCCGGCGCATACAGCTCGACCATGCGCAAGGTGCCCTGCACCTGGTGCAGGTAGCCCGCGCAGAAACGCATCCGACTGGTGTCGGACGGTTCTTCGGCGAAGTACTCGATCTCGTTGCGCGCCTGGCGCAAGGTCTCGTCCAGCTCCGGCTTGACCCAGCCCAGCGCGGCGTGGCTCATCGCATCGCGAAGCGCACTCATTGCAGCCCCCTGACTACGGCCGGCACGCCGCTTGCGCGGCCACCGGTCACTTCCTGCATCGACGTAATGCGACTACGCGCCATCTGCTGATCCTTTCCCGTTCCGCGTCGTGGTCACGCCGGCAGCTTGAAGTCGGCGACCGAGCGGCGCAGATCGGCGGCGAGCTGAGCCAGGTTGCCGATCGACTCGGCCGTCTGCTCCGCACCCTGCGATGTCTGGCTGGTGATCTGTCGGATCACGCCCATGGTCTGTGTGATGTCCGTCGCGGCAGCCGACTGCTGGTGCGCAGCGATGGAGATGTTCTTGATCAGGTTGTTCAAGGCGTTGGACACGCGCTCGATTTCGGTCAGCGCGGTACCGGCGTCTTCGGCCAGGCGTGCACCGGACACCACTTCGGAGGTGGTCTGCTCCATCGAGCTGACCGCTTCGTTGGTATCGGCCTGAATGGTCTGCACCAGGCCTTCGATGCGTCGGGTCGCACTGGAGGTGCGTTCTGCCAGGCGCTGCACTTCGTCGGCCACCACCGCGAAACCGCGACCGGCCTCGCCCGCCGAGGCGGCCTGCACCGCGGCATTGAGCGCCAGGATGTTGGTCTGCTCGGAAATGTCGTTGATCAGTTCCACGATCGAGCCGATCTCCTGCGAAGACTCGCCCAGGCGCTTGATGCGCTTGGAGGTTTCCTGGATCTGGTCGCGGATCTGGTCCATGCCCTGAATCGTTTCGCGCACCACGCCGGCACCCTCGGCGGCGATGACCACCGAGCGCTGCGCCACTTCGGCCGACTCGGTGGAGTTGCGCGACACCTGTTCGATGCTCGCAGCGATTTCGCTGATGCGCTCGGAGGCGGTGGTGATCTGGTTGGCCTGCTGGCCGGCCGCTTCAGCCAGCTGCATGGCCGTGGCCTGGGTTTCCTGGGTCGACACGGCCACCTTGGCCGAGGTGTCGTTGATGGTGGTCACCAGGTGGCGCAGTTCGTCCACGGCGTAGTTGATGGCGTCTGCAATCGCGCCGGTCATGTCCTCGGTCACCGAGGCCTTGACGGTCAGGTCACCCTCACCGAGCGAGCTGATTTCGTCCAGCAACCGCATAATCGCCTGCTGGTTGCGGCTGT
This sequence comes from Xanthomonas floridensis, assembly GCF_001642575.1. GTDB lineage: Bacteria > Pseudomonadota > Gammaproteobacteria > Xanthomonadales > Xanthomonadaceae > Xanthomonas > Xanthomonas floridensis. The sequence goes on from NZ_LXNG01000001.1 coordinate 293,091, forward strand.
TGAATTCCACCTGTGCCTGGTAGCGCACGTCCTGCTCGCGGGTCCGCACCCGCACCGAGCTCCAGACGAAGCCGATGATGGCCAGCAAGGCGACCAGGCCGGACACCACGCCCAGCCAGAAGTTGGGAAACAGGCGGGTGTCGCGCACCGAACCGAACGCGGAGAACGCGTCGAACAGCTTCTTGCTGTCGTCGAGCATCTTGCCCGAGCCGGCGGTCAGTGCCGCGGCCGAGGACTGCGCCGCAAACAGGTTGCGCGAGCTGGCGAGGATGGCGTCGACGTCCTTCTTCATCGTCGCCCACTGCGTCTGCGACTGTTCCAGCGCCGCCAGCGCGGCCGGGTTACGTACCGCAGCGATGCCGAGTTCTTCGTTGCCTGCGCGCAGGCCTTCCAGCATCTGGGTGAACACCACCGAGTCGCGTGCCAGCGCGTCGCCGGACGCGGCCGCATTGGCGCCACCGGCGCGCATTTCGGTCACCCGGCGCGCCATGGTGCCAGCGACCACGACCTGCTGCAGGGTGTTGTAGATCTGCGAGGCGGGCGCGCCGCTGACCGTCATCGCGCGCACCACTTCGTTCAACTGCGCCTGCAGCTGCGGCACGCTGCCGGAGAAGCGTTCGGCGTTGCCGGCCAGACCGAGCACCGCCGGTTCGCTGGCGATGACCTGGTCGGCGTTCTTGCTGAGCGGCACCCAGGTCGCCTTGAGCTGCGCCATCGAACTGGCCACCGAGCCTTCCTGGCCGTAGCGGCCATCGAGCTCGCTCACCGTGCTGTCGATGCGGCCCTTGGTTTCCTTGAAGGCGGCAAAGGCCTTGGCGTCACCGGACACTGCTTCGCGGCCCTGGTTGGCCAGCTGCTGCGAGAGCACCTGCAGGTCGGCTGCGCCGGTGCCGGCACCGGCAAGACGACTGCCCTGCCAGGTGGCGACGCCGGTGTTGGCGCCGAACACGATCATCGACAACACCAGCAGGCCAAGCCAGAAGCTGGTGCTGACGCTGCCGAGCTTGTTGGTCTTGCGGGCGTCCGGGGCGGTACTCATGGTTCGACCTCGATCTGTATGACGTGGCGGGGTCGCGGCTTAGGCCGCGGCCTGCCGGAATTCAGGAGTGCGCGACAGCAACGCCAGGGAGAACACACCCCAGTCCTGCGTCTCGTTGCGGAAGGCACGATCGATGAAGTGGGCGTAGCGGCCCTGGGCCAACTCGCCGGGTTCGACCGCCTGGGACTGTTCGAAGCTGCGCTGGCCGTACAGCTCATCGATGGTCAGCGCGACGTCGCCGCCGCTCTGACGCATGATCAGCACACGCTGGCCTTCCTGCAGCACCGTGCGACGGCCCTCCAGGAACTGCTTCAAATCGATGACCGGAAACAGATTGCCGCGCAGGTTGCCCACGCCCAGCAACCAGGGTTGCCCGCCGGGCACCGGCGTCACCGGCGGCATCGGCACGATTTCCGCCACTTCGCGGAAATCCGACACCAGTCGCCGGGTCCCGACGCGATAGCCAACGCCACGCCAGATGTCTGCGGAGAACTGGCGCTCCGGCAGCGGCGTGGCGTGCGCAAGACTACGACGCTCGTAGTCTTCGAGAATATCGAATGGAGAGCGCATCAACGCACCAGTTGTTTGATGCGCGCGATCAGATCGTCTTCGCGCGGCGGCTTGACGATGTAGTCGCTGGCACCCTGTCGCAAACCCCATGCCTTGTCGGTTTCCATCCCCTTGGTGCTGACCAGCAGCACCGGAATGTCCTTGGTGGCCTGGTCGCGTGCGAGTGCACGCGTTGCCTGGAAGCCGCTCATACCGGGCAGCACCACATCCATCAGCACCAGATCGGGCGCCTGGCTGCGAACCAGCTCAAGTCCCTCTTCGGCGTTGTCGGTGGCGACGACCGTATGGCCAGCTTTTTCCAGCCATTGACTGAAGACTGCCCGATCGGTGGGCGAGTCCTCGATCAATATAATTCGAGCCATGTTGCCTTTCCCCCTGGTCAGGCGTGGACGTACGTGCGGATCGCGCTCAGTAGTTCTTCACGTGTAAATGGCTTGGTCAGATATTGCTCGGAACCGACGATGCGGCCGCGTGCCTTGTCGAACAGGCCATCCTTGGACGACAACATGATCACCGGCGTCGACTTGAAGAGCTGGTTGCCCTTGATCAACGCGCAGGTCTGGTACCCATCCAGACGCGGCATCATGATGTCCACAAAGATGATCTGAGGTTGCTGGTCCGCAATTTTGGCCAGTGCCTCGAAACCATCCGTCGCTGTCACTACTTCACACCCTTCGCGCTTCAGCAGCGTTTCGGCGGTGCGGCGAATGGTTTTCGAATCATCGATCACCATCACCTTCAGTCCTGCGAGTTCCCCACCCGCAGCAATGTTTTCACTCATGCAAATATCCCCGGGCGCGCAACGCTTCATCCCTTCCGACGTCGCTACGAAACTGCATGTATATCCCAAGACCCGCATCGACTGTCAAGGGCGCGTTGCCGGGGCCCCGCCAGGCGGACGTTCCGACCGCGTCCGGGTGCGTTTCGGCCGGCAAGTCGCGCATTCGCAACCGGCCGGGCGCGCCATCGCCCGCCGCTTGAAGTTACCATCGGCAGCCTGTTCGAAAGGTTTAGCCCCATGTCGCTCGACGTCGTTGTGGTGATGGATCCCATCGCCTCCATCAAGATCGCCAAAGACACCACCTTCGCCATGCTGCTGGAAGCCCAGCGCCGTGGCCACCGCCTGCATTACGTGCGCCCGGGCGGGCTGAGCCTGCGCGAAGGCCGCGCGGTGGCGCAGGTCGCGCCACTGGGCGTGCGCGAGGACAAGACCAGCTGGTTCACGCTGGGCGAGTTCGCCGAACTGGCGTTCGGACCCGGGCAGGTGGTGATGATGCGCAAGGACCCGCCGGTGGACGCGGAGTTCATCTACGACACCCAGGTGCTGAGTGTCGCGCAGCGCGCCGGTGCGCAGATCGTCAATGACCCGCAGGGCCTGCGCGACTACAACGAGAAGCTGGCCGCGCTGCTGTTCCCGCAGTGCTGCCCGCCGACCCTGGTCAGCCGCGATGCGGCCGCGCTGAAGGCCTTTGTGCTGGAACATGGCCAGGCCGTGCTCAAGCCGCTGGACGGCATGGGCGGGCGTTCGATCTTCCGCAGCGGCACCGGCGACCCCAACCTCAACGTGATCCTGGAAACGCTGACCGACGGCAACCGCAAGCTGACCCTGGCGCAGCGCTTCATCCCCGACATCACCGCCGGCGACAAGCGCATCCTGCTGGTGGACGGAGAGCCGGTGGACTATTGCCTGGCGCGCATCCCGCAGGGCGACGAATTCCGCGGCAACCTGGCCGCCGGCGGCCGCGGCGAAGGCCGACCGTTGTCCGAACGCGACCGCTGGATCGCCGCGCAGGTAGGGCCGGAAATGCGCCGCCGCGGCATGCGCTTCGTCGGCCTGGACGTGATCGGCGATTACCTGACCGAGGTCAACGTCACCAGCCCCACCTGCGTGCGCGAGCTGGATGCGCAGTTCGGGCTGAACATCGCCGGGCTGCTGTTCGACGCGATCGAGGCCGGCGCCGCGCAATGAGCACGGCCGCGGCCCTGCCTGCAGCGATGGACGAACGCCGGCGGCTGACCACCACGCTGGTGATCTCGCTGTTGCTGCACGGCGCGCTGATCCTGGGGGTGGGCTTTGCGGTCAGCGAGGACGCGCCATTGGTCCCGACCCTGGACGTGATCTTCAGCCAGACCAGCACACCGCTGACGCCCAAGCAGGCCGACTTCCTGGCCCAGGCCAACCAGCAGGGCGGCGGCGACCACGACACCGCCCAGCGCCCGCGCGACAGCCAGCCCGGCGTGGTGCCGCAGGACCGCACCGGCCTGGCGCCGCAGGCGCAGCGCGCGACCAGCGTGCAGGCCCCGGCCCCCACCCAGACCCGCGTGGTGAGCAGCCGTCGCGGCGAGCAGCGCATGCCGACGCCGCAACCCAACCCGCAGACCGACCCGCTCACCCCGGCCGATGCGCAACGCATCCAGCGCGATGCGGAGATGGCCCGGCTGGCGGCCGAGGTGCACCTGCGCTCGGAACAATACGCCAAGCGCCCGAACCGCAAGTTCGTCTCCGCCAGTACCCGCGAATACGCCTACGCCAACTACCTGCGCGCCTGGGTGGACCGCGCCGAGCGCGTGGGCAACCTGAATTATCCGGACGACGCACGCCGCCGCCGGCTGGGCGGCAAGGTGGTCATCAGCGTGGGCGTGCGCCGCGACGGCAGCGTGGAAAGCAGCCGCGTGCTGGTCTCCAGCGGGGTCCCGACGCTGGACTCCGCTGCGTTGCGGGTGGTACAGCTGGCACAGCCCTTCCCGCCCCTGCCCAGAACCAAGGACGACGTGGACATTCTCGAGGTCACGCGCACCTGGCTGTTCCTGCCCGATGGCGAGTTGCACGACGACCGCTGAGCCCCCCGCGGGCGTTCACTGCCCGATGCACGGCACCACAGCCGAGCGGCACCGGCCTGAAACAAGACAGCAGCCCAGGATCAGCGGCGCTGCGGCGCGCCCCCCTCGTGCCGTGATGCCGCCGGCCTGAGCGTGGACGCCAGCCAGACAGGCGACCCTGCGCAGCCTGGTCACCATCGTGTACGCCTGCGTGACACCAACCCGCCATAGCGGCGCGGACATGCAGCAGGCCGGCAATGACAACCTGCGATCGGCTTGCACACCCGCCTGGACCGCGCCACGGCATGGCCGATTGCGTCATCTGCCGCGTGCAGCAACGGGCGCGGCAGATCTGCGGTGGCCGGTGTCTCAGGCCACCTGCGCCGCGGCGTGCAATCGGTCGGCCAAGGCCATGATCTCGGCTGCGTCCTGCACGCGTTCGCGCCAGGCGGCGGGAATGCCCTCGACACCGTAGAACGCACCAGCAAGCTGGCCGCAGATCGCCGCGGTGGTATCGGCGTCGTCGCCCAGGTTGGCCGCGCGCAACACCGCATCGGCGAATGTGTCGGTGGTGGCGAAGCACCACAGGGCGGCCGACAGCGCGTCGACCACGTAGCCGGTGCCGCGAATCTGCGCTGCCGGCACCGCTGCATGGTCGCGCGCGGCCAGGGCATGCACCGCCGGGGAGACCATTGCTTCGCAGGACGTGCGCAGCACCTGCTCGCGCGTTGCGCCGAGCAAGGCGGCCCGCACCTGGGCCGCGAACAACCGGCAGGCGTCCAGTGCTTCGGCAGCGGCATGGGTGGTGCGCGAACTGTCGGCGGCACGGTCGCCCAGCTCGTCGGGGCGATGCGCGTAGTACATCGCCACCGGCGCCAACCGCATCAGGGATCCATTGCCGGCCGCGCGCGGATCGGCGCTGCCACTGAAGGCGGGGCCGCCATCGAGATAGCGCTCCAGCGCCTGGCGCACCGTGTTGCCGATATCGAAACAGTGGCCGGTGCTACTGAGATAGCCGTGCTAGTACCAGTTGCAATAGTGATTCATCTGGTCGGCAGGGTCGAAGCCTTGCCGGTGCAGCAGGCTGTGCGCCAGGCACAGCGCCATCGAGGTGTCGTCGGTCCACTGCCCTGCACGCAGGGCGAACGGACCACCGCCGTGCATGTCGTCGATCGGCGTAAAGCTGCCGGGCGCCTGGAATTCCAGCGTAGTGCCCAGCGCATCGCCGGCCGCCAGGCCGAGCAGACAGCCGCGAAACCGCGCACGTTCGAGATCGCCGTGTGTCATGGCGCGGCGGCGGCCGCCTTCGCTGCGCGTGCGGCCTGTTGCTCGATCAGCGTCAATGCAACGTTATCGCGCAGGTACGCCGGTTCCACGCGCTCCGGCGCCAGCCCTTCGCCGCGCTGCAGCGCGGGCACCGCAAGCGTGAGCAGATCGGCGGCATGCGGCAAGGCGCTGGCATCCACGCTGCTCAGCTGCGCGGCAAGGCGCTGCTGCAGCAGTCCGTCGGCGGCCGCAAATCCGGTTCCCACCCCGGCCACGCGCGGCGCCGTCGCGGGCATGACCACCGCGTCGGGCGTGCACACGCGCTCCGGGGCAAGTTCCAGCAGCCCTTCCTCGTTGCGCGCAAACACCCCGGCATAGACCTCGCCCATGCGCGCATCGATGCAGGCCAGCACATGCCTCGCCTCGGCCGGCGCGCGCAAGGCCAGCACCTGCAGCGTGGACACCGCCAGCACCGGCAGATCCAGGGCCAGCGCGATGCCCTGCGCAATGCCGATCGCCAGCCGCACGCCGGTGAAGGCGCCAGGCCCGCGGCCGACCGCGATCGCATCGAGCTGACGCCGGGTGATGCCGGCGTCGGCCAGCAGCGCGTCGGCCCAGGGCAAGGCCAGTTCGGCGTGGCGACGCGGTGCCAGTTCGAAGCGCTCGATCACGCGTCCATCCACGTGCAGCGCAACGGAGCAGGCTTCGGTGGAGGTTTCGAAGGCGAGGATGTTCATGGGATAGCCGGGACCGGGGATCCGGGACTGGGGACCCGGGAAGGCGCAAAGTTTAACTGATCGATTCGAGAGGCCGAGGCGGCATCCGGAGGTGCCACCCAGCGCACACGGGCGCTTGTGTGCACGCGCTGGTGCGGGTCGAAAGGCAAATAGATCAGGGACTGGGGAACCCGGCAAGGCGCAGGTCAACGGATCGATTCGAGGGGGCCGAGGCGGCATCCGGGATGGGCCACCAGGTGCACGCGGGTGCTCGTGTGCATGCGCTGGTGCCGGCCGAAAGGCAATGCGACTGGCGCCGTTGCTATTGCACGCGAGCGCGACACACGACCGCCCAGGGCACTCGGCCCCGCGCCTACCCGGATCCCGGGTCTCCGATCCCCAGTCCCGGCTCCTCGAAAAACGCCTGCACGTCGGCAAGCTCCCGCGTGCGCGCAAACGGCGGCAGCGACTTCATGAAGGTGCGCCCGTAGCTCTTGGTGATCAGCCGCGGATCGCACAGCACCAGCACGCCGCGATCGGTTTCGCTGCGGATCAGCCGGCCCACACCCTGCTTCAGCGCGATCACGGCCTGCGGCAACTGCTCGTCGCGGAACGGGTTGCCGCCCTCGCGGCGGATCGCATCCAGCCGCGCTTCGAACACCGGGTCGTCGGGCGCGGCAAACGGCAGCTTGTCGATCACCACCACGCTCAGCGCATCGCCGACCACGTCCACGCCTTCGCGGAAACTGGCCGACCCCAGCAGCACGCCATTGCCGGAATCGCGAAAGCGTTGCAGCAGGGTCGCGCGCGGCGCCTCGCCCTGCACATACAGCGGCCACGGCGCACCGCGCAGCGCGTCGGCGGCCTCGCGCAGCGCGCGGTGCGAGGCGAACAGCAGGAATGCGCGGCCATTGGAGGCCTCCAGCACCGGCGTCAGCGCCGCGATCAAGGCAGTGCCGAAGCCGCGCGCAGCCGGGTCGGGCAGATTCGGCGGCAGATAGCACAGCGCCTGGCGCGCCCAGTCGAACGGGCTTGGCTGCAGCAAGGTCACCGGGTCGCTCAAGCCCAGCCGCAGCGCAATGTGATCGAACTCGCCGCCCACCGCCAGCGTGGCGGAAGTGAACACCCAGGCCGCCTGCGACTTTTCGCGGTGCTCGCGCAACGGCCCGGACACGTCCAGCGGCGTGCGCTGGCAGCGGAATCCGCGCGGGCTCAGTTCGTACCAGAGCACATCGTTGTCGACCGTCTGTTCCGGCGGATCCTGCGCAAAGTCCGCCACCGGCAGGTCTTCGCCCAGCCAGCGCGACAGCCGGTTCAGGGCTTCCTGTGCACGCGCAGTGCAGCCATCGAACCCCGGCGAGGCCTCGCGCAATGGCAGCAAGGCCTCGCCCAGCCGCGCCAAGGCCGACAGCACCGCATCGAAGCCTTCGCGCACTTGCGGCTTGGCCAATGCGCGCCACTGCGTGCCACGCGGCGGCAGCCCCTCCATGCCGGCGCGCAGGCTGCGCAGTGCTTCGTCCAGCGCCAGGATCGGCGCCTGCAGGCTGGCCTGTGCGCCGGCGACCAGACGCGCTTCGACCATGCAATCGCGCGCCAGCTCCTGCCACGGGCGCATGCCGAAACTTTCGCCGAAGAAATTGGCCGCCAGCTCCGGCAACTGATGCGCTTCGTCGATGACGAAGGCCTGCGCGCCCGGCAGGATCTCGCCGAAGCCTTCCTGCTTGAGTGCCAGATCGGCCAGCAGCAGATGGTGATTGACCACCACCAGATCGGCGGCCTGCGCACGCTGGCGTGCCTGCACCACGAAGCACTCGCTGTAGAACGGGCATTCGGTACCCAGGCAGTTGTCGACCGTGGAGGTCACCATCGGCAGCAGTGGCGAATCGTCCGGCAGGGCATCCAGTTCGGCCATGTCGCCGTACTGGGTCCGCCCGCTCCAGGCCACGATGCGCTGGAACTGGGTGACCTGCTCGGGCGTGGCCAGGCGCGGTTCGCCACGCGCCTGCTGGGTGCGGTACTTGCACAGATAGTTTGCGCGGCCCTTCAGCAACGCGCTGCGCAGGCCCACGCCCAGGGCAGCGCGCACGCGCGGCAGATCGCGGTGGAACAGCTGGTCCTGCAGTGCGCGCGTGCCGGTGGAGACGATGGTCTTCAAGCCCGATAGCAGCGCCGGCACCAGATACGCATAGGTCTTGCCGGTGCCGGTACCGGCCTCGGCCAGCAGCACGTCGCGTTGCTCGAACGCCTCGGCAATGGCGCCAGTCAGGCGCAGCTGCGCAGCGCGCGGCGCAAATGCATCGAGCTGGCGCGCAAGCGCCCCGCCTTCGCTGAGCGCCTCGATACTGGCAGTGGCAAGTTGGGACATGGGATCGAACGGATGCAGGGCGGAAAGCACGACAGCCTAGCGCGTGCGCGGTGATGCTGCCCGATCACAGCGGGCATCCTGCCGGTACGCGAGATAGCCATCGGTGCGAGAAGCCTTGCGCTGAGGGCACTGCGGTGTCGCGTTGCGCCCGCCCCTTCAAGACCGAACCGTGGCGCTGGCAGGACGCAAGCGGCACCTCGGCCGCGGTACAGGTGCCCGAGGCAAGCGCATGCCTTGCCGTGAGGGTCCAGCAGTCACACCTGTGCGGCAGCACTATTGCTTGACCGCTCGGGCGGCCAGGATGCGGGCATCAGTGGTGCTTGCGTTGGACGGCGCAGACCGATACAGGGCAACCATCGGATTTCCACCGAGTACGACACAGTCAACGCGCCCTGCCGCGCACATGCACGCCCTGAAGCGCAGAGTGCGGGGCCACGCGGCAGGCAGCGACCACTGGCTTGCCAGCACTGCACTGGAGGGCGCCGGCCGTTCCGCATGATCCGTAGCCTCGCCGCGCACTCATCCAGCCGCAGCAGCACCGTCGACAAGGACGCGCGATGCCTGCCGCCAGACACGCACCTTGATGACTATCGAAAAAAGCGAGACATCAACACGAGTCCCCGAATCCGGCGGGACGGTGTGCCCACATTCCAGTGCGCGGCACCTGCAACGCGCGCCCTGGCCTCAACCTGTGCGCGAAAGCGATACGGCGCTACTTTCGCGCGACAACCTGCATCTTCGCGCCGCGCGCATGGCGCTTTGCGGGGGTGGCAGGACATCAGACCCGCAACGGCAGCGACATCGCCAACACGCCGTCGTCGCATCCCTGGCCATGTCTGACACGCAGCAGCCCGAACGACCAACGACGCTTCATGCAGACACGCAGATGGCCGCAGCCGAGGCGACTACCGCCCCAAAAGGCGCAATCGCCGTGCCAGCGCGGCGTAACCGGGCGCCCTGCACCCGGCGGGCATCTCAGTACCGCTTCATTCCCGGCACGGTGCAACCGACAATCTGCGCCTTGGCCGAGGCGGCGTTTTCCTTCTCGCCACGCGCCAGCCGCGATTGCTCGATGGTGGCCCAGTGACGGCGGCACAGCGGGCCCGTCTTGGAACCCAGCTCGATCGCCTGCTTGGCAAAGCGTTCGGCGGCCGGCCAATCGGCCTGCAGCACCGCCACTTCGGCACGCTCCTGCAGGATCGCCGGGTCGCCGGACACCAGCCCCAACGCCTGATCCAGCGCCGCAGCCGCACCGGTCAGATCGCCGGCCTGGCGCTTGCTCTTGGCGGTGTCGCGCAGGTCGTCCACCTGCGGGTCGCGCAGCGGCTGCACTGACAGCTCGGTGTCGTCAGCGCCGGCCTCGCGTTCGATCAGCAGCAAACGCTGCGTCGGCGTGGTCGGGTCCACCGGGGTGGGTGGCGGCGTGGGCGGCGCGCTGACGCAGGCAGTGACTGCGGCAAGCACACCGATCAGGGCAAGACCACGGTGCAATCGGTTCATTTAATCACTCCCATCAACGTGCAGGGGGCGCCGACGCGGGCGCCGGCGCAGGTTCTTCCGGCTTCTTCTCCAGGCCGAAGAAACGCCGCCAGCCGCCGCTGGACTGCTCGGCAGGCGCGGAGGACGCATCGGCAGGCGCGCCTTCGATCGGTGGCGCATTGCCCGCGCAGGGAGCATAGGCAGGCGTGAAACCGACCACGAACGGGAACTGGCGCGCGCCAGGACAGCCGGCATCGGTCACGCCGGTACCAGCTGCATCGACCGATTGCCAGTCCAGCCCCTTGCCGCTGACCTTCAGCGGCGCGCTGGGCAGGCGGGCGAAGATACTCGACCACACCCGCATCGCGCCGGTGGCGCCATACAGGCCGGTCTCGGCGTTCTGGTCGTTGCCCATCCAGATCACTGCCAAATGATCGCCGGTGTAGCCGGCATACCAACTGTCGCGACCGTCGTTGGAGGTACCGGTCTTGCCGGCCGGCGACAGACGACCCAGGCCATCGCCCAGCAACTGTCGCGCGGTTCCGTTACTGACTACCTGCTGCAGGCCGATGCTGATCAGGTTGGCAGCCACCGAATCGCCCTCCTGCGCCGGTGCCGGAGTCTTGTCGTAGCGCTTGAGCAGCTTGCCCTGCGGATCGAGCACACCGCGCACCGCATGCAACGGCTGAATCTCGCCGCCGGCCGCCAGGAACTGGTACAGCTGCGCCATGCCGTACGGGCTCTGGTCGGTCGCGCCCAGGATCAGCGAGGGGTTCGGGTCGGCCTTGATGCCGGCCAGCACCTGGATCAACTGGGCGATACGGTCGGCGCCGACCTGCATGCCCACCCGCACCGTGGCCTGGTTGTAGGAATGCGCCAGCGCATCCACCAGCCGCACTGTGCCATGGCTGCGGTTGTCCGAATTACCGGGCGACCAGGTCTTGCCCCGGCCGAGCTGCACCGTGACCGGCGAATCGTCGACCCAGCTGGACAATGCCCAGCGGTCCGGCGAAGCCAGCGCCAGCATGTACACGAAGGGCTTGAGCAGCGAGCCCACAGGACGCTGCGCTTCCACGGCGCGATTGAAGCCCGGCTTGGCCACATCGCGGCTACCGACTACCGCCAGCACATCGCCGTTATGCACATCGGTCAGCACCAGCCCAGCCTGCAGCGGCGGGCGTTTCTTGTTGTCCAGCCGCTTGATGGTGCCGGTGATGGCACCCTCGGCATACGCCTGCGCGGACGGCGACATACCGGTGAGCACACTCATGCCGGCGCCTTGCAGCACGCCTTCCGGGTAATCGTGCGCCAGCTGGCGCCGCACCAGATCCACATAGGCCGGGAAGCGGTTGGCCGCGACCAGGCCGGGCTCGGTGGGCACGCCCAGCGGTGCGGCCAGCGCGCGCTTGTACTCGGCGTCGTCGATCAGCTTGTTTTCGTGCAGCTTGCCCAGCACGAAGTTGCGCCGGTCCAGCGCACGTTCCGGGTTGCGCCGCGGGTCGTAGTACGACGGCCCCTTGACCAGCCCGATCAACAGCGCGATCTGCTCGGTGGTCATCGAATTGAGCTCGCGGCCGAACCACAGCTCGGCACCCGACGACACCCCGTGGATTGCCTGCCCGCCCCGCTGACCCAGATAGACCTGGTTGAGATAGGCCTCCAGGATGGTGCGCTTGTCGTAACGCGCCTCCATGATCACCGCGTACAGGATTTCGTTGAACTTACGGGTGACGGTCTGCTCCTTGCCGATGCCGAGCAGGCCGCTGCGCGCCAGCTGCTGGGTCAGCGTGCTGGCGCCCTGGCGCACCTGGCCGCCCGAGCGCAGCATGATCCAGGCCGCACGCACCATGCCGCTCAGGTCGATACCGTGATGGCTGTTGAAGTCGCGGTCTTCCACCGCCTGCAGGCCGGTGACCAGCAACTCCGGCACCTCTTCCATCCGCACCAGGCGGCGCTCTTCCTGCTTCTGCCCGTACAGCGTGGCGATCCGCGCCGGATCCAGCCGCGCGCTCTTCAGCGCCTTGCGGCTGCCGGCATCGCGCAGACTGGCCACGCGCCCGCCCGACAGGGCAAGCTCGATCCGCCGTGCAGGCACGCGCCCATCCACATCGATATAGCCGCGGCTGGCGATGATGAAGCGGCTGCCGTCCTGCTGGTAGGTGCCGGCCAGCGTGGCCTGTCCGTCGTCACGGTAGGAGGCCGCGTCCAGTTCGGTCTTGAGGGTGGCCGCATCCAGCGCATTGCCGGGTGCCAGCACCAACGGACGCCCGTACACGCGGGTGGGAATCTGCCAGCGCAGTTCGCCGAAGCGCTGGCTGACCTGCTTGTTCAGATACACCGTGTACGGGATCAGGAAACCAAGCGCCAGCGCAATCGCGGCAAATCCCCAGACAATCAGTCTGCGCTGCCAGCGGGAGCCTTGCTCGTCGGTGTCGTCCTGGAAATCGTCGGAATCGTCGTTGTCGTAGCGTCGGGGCACGGGGATGCGAGAATGTAGGGTGCGGCGAGTCTAGCGCAGCGGTGTCGTGGGTGCGGTCTGCCTGCCCGTTCCGACTTAAGCGCGGCTAACAAAGTGCCGGCGCTGGAGCTCGGGCCGGCGTGGGCCGGGCGCAAGGCGGCGGGATCTCCCCCGCTACACTGCCACGCCCTGCCGCTGCGCCCGGTGGGTCATCGCCACCACGTTCCACCTGTCCTCTACGCCGGAGTTCCACCGCAATGTCGATGTCCCTGGCCGATGCGCGCTATCTGTTCAATCGCGTGCTCGGCCTGATCCACCGCTCTGTGGCCAGCATGCGGACGCGTGGCTGGCGCGCCACCTGGCAGCGCATTCGCGTGCACACGCAGGCACCTCCGGCCGCACTGGGCACCCCGCTGTGGTTGCCCGACGCAACACCGTTTGCCCCCTTCGCGCTGCCGCACAGCGCCACGCCACGCGTGACGGTGGTGATTCCGGTCTACAACCACATTGCCCACACCCTGGCCTGTCTGCGCGCACTGGCCGCGCATCCGCCACTGCTGGCGATGGAGATCATCGTGGTGGACGATGGCAGCAGCGATGCCACCGCAGTGCAGCTGCCGCAGATATCCGGCCTGCACTATCACCTGCGCGCCAGCAATGGCGGCTTCATCGCGGCCTGCAACGACGGCATCGCGCTGGCGCGCGGCGATTACGTGGTGCTGCTCAACAACGACACCATCCCCCAGCCCGGCTGGCTGGATCGGCTGATCGCCACCTTCGATCAGCATCCGGGCGCGGGACTGGTTGGCGCCCAGCTGGTCTATCCGGACGGGCGGTTGCAGGAATCGGGCGGCGTGGTGTTCGCCGATGGCAGCGCCTGGAGTTATGGGCGCTTCGAATCGGCCGACGACCCGCGTTACGCCTATGTCCGCGCAATGGATTACTGCTCGGGCGCAGCGATTGCCCTGCCACGTGCGCTACTGCAGACGCTGGGCGGGCTGGATCAACTCGCCAACGCGGCTCCAACCACGGTGTGGAATGCTGCTGATCTTGCCTTTGCAGTCAGCGCCGCCGGCCGCCAGGTTCTGGTTCAGCCGGCCAGCGTGGTGGTGCACGACGAGGGCACCAGCAACGGCACCGACGTCCGTACCGGGGTCAAGGCGTATCAGGTGCGCAACCAGCGTGTGTTCGCTGAGAAATGGCAGCCCACCTTGGCAGCGCACTTGCCGGTGGGCACCGTTCCCGGACCTGCGCAGCTGCACCGCGGGCAACGCCAGGTGTTGATCCTGGACGAATGCGTGCCGCAGCCGGACCGCGACTCGGGGTCGCTACGGCAGTTCAACCTGATCCGGTTGCTCTGCGAGGAGGGCGCGCATGTGGTGTTCGTGCCCACCCGTCGCGAGCACGCCGGGCGCCACACCCAGGCGCTGCAGCAGCTGGGCGTGGAGGTCTGGTATGCACCGTTTCTGGACGGCATCGGCAGTTGGCTGCGTACGCATGGCCCGCGCTTTGCGGTGGTACTTCTGGTGCGCCACCACGTCGCGCACGCCTGCCTGCCGCTGCTGAGACACTATGCTCCGCAGGCGCGCACGCTGTTCGACACCGTCGACCTGCATTATCTGCGCGAGCGACGCGGCGCCGAACTGGCCGGCGATGCCAATCTGCTGCGCAGCGCAGAACGTACCCGGCTGCGCGAACTGGAGATCATGGCCGCTACCGATGTCACCGTGCTGGTGTCCGATGCGGAACAGGCACAGTTGCACGCGGACGCGCCGCAGATCCGCACCGCCCTGCTCTCCAACCTGCACGAAGTGGCCGGCAACGGCCCCACCTTCGAGCAACGTCGCGACCTGGTCTTCGTCGGCGGCTTTCGTCACCCGCCCAATGTGGATGCGGTGCAGTGGTTCATCAGTGCCATCTTCCCGCAGGTGCGTGCTCAATTACCGGATGTGGTGTTCCACTGCATCGGCGCGGATCTGCCCGAGGCACTGAAACTGCTGGCCGAGGAATGTCCCGGCGTGCAGTTGCATGGCCATGTACCGGATCTGCTGCCGTTCATGGACACCGTCCGCATCGCGGTGGCACCGCTGCGCTTCGGTGCTGGCGTCAAGGGCAAGATCAATCTCAGCATGGCACACGGGCAACCGGTGGTCGGCACGACCTGTGCGGTGGAAGGCATGCACCTGCGCGATGGCCAGGATGTGTGCGTGGCCGACGACGCCGATGCCTTTGCCAGCGCGATCGTGCACCTGTACCAGGATGCGACGCGATGGCAGCGCCTGGCCGACAACGGCCTGCGCAACGTGGCCGAGCATTTCTCGCTGGATGCCGCGCGCAAGACGGTGCGTGCATTGTTCATTGCCGATTGAGTCGGCACTGTTGAATCAGTGCATCGCCGGATGAAGCGGCATGCGGCGGCGTTGGCACATCGCCGCTGATTCTCAGCGCGATTCCGAGTGCAACCGCAGACACGCATCGCACGTCTGGCCGCACATCCGCTGGCAACAGCTTGCGGTAGCGAAGTCACTTGACTCAGTGGAATAAAAATCTGCTTGGCCGCTCTCCTGCTGGAGCCGGTTGTAGTGCGTTATGAACGCAGGCCGGGCATTGTGCTGCCACGCCCGCCCCCCATCACCGCTGTTCGGTCACCGCCCTGACCCGCCGCGTGAACTCGGCCAGTTCCGGCAGTCCCGGGTCCAACTGGTGTGCTTCGTCCTGCGCACGCCGCGCGAACGCGGCATCTTCCTGGCCCAGGCGTTCGCTGCCAACGGCAATCCAGCGCTGCGCCAGGCGCCGGCGTGCGGCGGCCAGCGCCTCGCCCGTCGGCGTCAACGCCTGCCAGGCATCCAGGCAGCCGCGCGCCGCGCGCAGGCGGTTATCGCGAAGCTCGTCTTCGAAACAGCGTCGACTGGCCGGCGCCACGCGCGCAGCGGCCTGCAGCACGCGCGCATCGCGCGGCGCCAGCGCCTGTGCGGCGCGCACGGCATCGTAGGCGCTGGCGCCCGGCGGGGTCATCCATTGCTGTCGCGCCTCGGCGTCGGCCACGCGTTGCAGCAACACGCGCAACCGGCGTTCGCGGACGCCGCGCGACAAACCGGTTTCAGGCCCACGCTGGGCATCGCGCGCGCGCGCGATCGCCTGCTCGGCCTGGGCGATGGAGGCGGCGCCCGGCACCAGCACCCGCGCCTGCTGCAGCGACTGCATGGCCTCGTCAAAATGGAAATCCGCGGCCTGGCGTCCCGCCTGGGCGGCATACTCGCTGACCACCTGCTCGAGTCCGCGACGTGCGCCGGCATCTTCCGGCTCGGCCGCCAGCACCGCCATGAAATCGCGCGCCGCCGGTGCCAAGCGACCACGTCGCAGCAAGCTGTCGGCACGCTGCCGCCGCTGTTCGAGCGCACGGTGGTAATGGCCTTCGGTCGACGGCACATCGGCATGGCCGGCGTCATAGCGCTTGGCCGCCACCAACAGCGCGGCGGCCTCGCCAAGCGCATCGCGCGCCAAGGCGTGCCGCGCCTGCGCCAGCAGATCGGTCAGGGCATCTTCGCGCCCTTCCAGTGCGTCGGTACGGTTCGGTGCCAGGCTGAGGACGCGTTGATACAGCGGCAACGCACTATCGGGCGTGCCATCCAGGCGGCCCTGCTGCTGGGCGGCGACCGCTTGCGCAACCAGGGCATCCAGGCCGGCGCGGCGCGCCTGCAGGTCGCGCAGACGCAGGGCGACCGGGGCCATCTGCGCCTGCGGCACCTCCAACGCGGTTGCCAGCGCCAACGCACGTTGCGCACCGGCCACATCGCCGGCCGCGATCGCCGCACGCGCCTGCACCACCGCAGACGCGCCGGTACGCGCCAGCCCGGCGCGGGCCTCGCTGCGATCGCCATCCAGCGCAAGTGCGGTGGCAAACAGTTCGCGTGCCCCGTTGCCGTCGGCAGCACTGAGCTTGCCCCGTGCCAATGCGGCATTGCCACGCTGCAGCAGTTGCTGAATCCGGGTGTCCGGCCACAGCCAGTCGGCGAGCGGCTGGCGCAACACGATCACACCCATCAGCAGGCAGAGCGAGAGCGCCAGCACCACGCGCCAGAGCGCGCGGCTGCGCAGCGGTGCCCAGAGGCGGGGCGACCTGGCCCAGCGCGGTAGCGGAAACATGCGGTTGCGTCCATCCTTGGCGCGACCTGACGGGGACGCGTTCACCCCGCCATGGTAGCGGGGTGGCGCGAAGGTGGCGTGGGTTGTTCTGGAATCGGGAATCGGGAATCGGAGTTCGGGATTCGGGATTCGGGGATCGTTGAGGCGAGCACGGTGAGAACGGGTGGAGGCGCCTCGAACTCTTTCGGCGAATGTTCAAGGTGACTGCAGTGCGGGCAGGCGCAGCTGCAGCGTGCGGCTGCCCGGATCGCTGGCAGGCCGGACGGGGGCGTGTGAGAGTCGCGCACGCCGTATCGACAGCATCGGCCGGAGGGGCACCTTGACGCAGAACGCTGCGGTCTTGCCGGCCGCTCAGCCCAGTCGTCGCACTTCGCTGACGCCGGGCAAGGCATCCAGCTTGCCCAGCAGCGCAGACAACTGGTCGTAGTCGCTGACCTTCAGCCGCAGTCGCAGCTGCGCCCTGCCGGTGTCGCGCACGTTGTCGCTGTTGATCTCCAGCACGTGGGCGTCTTCCTGCGCGATCAGGTTGGTGATGTCCTTGAGCAGCCAGCGCCGATCCACTGCGCGCACCTGCACATCCACCTCGTAGCCGCTGCCCGCCTTGCCCCACTCCACCGGCAACACGCGTTGCGGGTGGGCGGCCGCCAGCCGCGCCAGCGCCACGCAGTCGGTGCGGTGCACGGTGATGCCGCGGCCGCGGGTGAGGTAGCCGGCAATCGGCTCGCCGGCCACCGGCTGGCAGCACCGCGCCAGTTGCACCAGCAGGTTGCCCACGCCCTGCACGGTAAACTTGGACTTGCCCAGGCCCTCGCGGCGCGCAGTCGGACGCGGCGGCGCAGGTACCGCCGGCTGCGAGGCCGCGCGCTCGGCTTCCAGCAGCGCACGGCTGACCTGGTTGGGGCCGGTATCGCCCAGCGCTACCTGGATGTAGAGATCATCCACGCCATCGGCGTGGAACTTGCGCGTCGCCACGCCCAGGTCGGCGTGCTGCAGGCCCAGCCGCTTGAGTTCGCGATCGAGCAAGTCCTTGCCGGCCTGCACATTGCGCGCGCGGTCGAGCTTGTGGAACCAGGCACGCACCTTGTCGCGCGAACGCCCGCTGGCCAGGAAGCCGTTGGCGGCCAGCAGCCAGTCGCGGCGCGGGTCGGCTTCCTTGGCGGTCATGATCTCCACCCGGTCGCCGCTGCGCAGCCGGTAGGTCAGCGGCACGATGCGGTCGTTGACCCGCGCGCCACGGCAGCGGTGCCCGACCATGGTGTGCACGTGATAGGCAAAATCCAGCGGGGTGGCGCCCTGCGGCAGATCAATGACCTCGCCCTTGGGGGTCAGCGCATAGACGCGGTCCTCGATCAGCTCGGCATCCAGCGCGCCGGCCAGCTCGCCGTGGTCGCCTTCCTGCACCTGCTCCAGCAGTTGGCGCATCCACAGGATCTTGCGATCGAAGGCCTTTTCGGCGCCCTTGCCGCCTTCCTTGTACTTCCAGTGCGCGGCCACGCCGAGCTCGGCCTGGGCATGCATTTCGTGGGTGCGGATCTGGATTTCGATGGTGCGCCCTTCCGGGCCGACCACGGCGGTATGCAGCGAGCGGTAGTCGTTGGCCTTGGGCCGGGCGATGTAATCGTCGAACTCGCTGGGCACCGGTGCCCACAACGAATGCACCGCCCCCAGCGCTGCATAGCAGGCCGCCACGTCCTCGACCATCACGCGCACCGCGCGCACGTCGTACAACTGGTCGAACGACAACCGCTTTTTCTGCATCTTCCGCCAGATGCTGTAGATGTGCTTCGGCCGCCCGCTGACCTCCGCGCGCAGGCCCTGGTCCGCCAGCGCGCTGGAAAGGGTGCGCTTGACCGCCTCGATATAGCGTTCGCGGGCGATGCGGGTCTCGTCCACTTCGCGGGCGATCCGGCGGTAGGTGTCCGGCTCCAGATGCCGGAACGCCAGGTCTTCCAGCTCCCATTTCACCTGCCAGATGCCCAGCCGGTTGGCCAGCGGCGCATGGATGTCGCGGGTGAGCTGGGCCAGCGCGCGGCGCTGATCTTCGCTGAGGCGGTCGGCCACGCGCATGCGCGCCAGCTGCCGTGCCAGCAGGATCGGCACCACACGCAGGTCGTGGATGATGGACAGCAGCAAGCGGCGCAACCCCTCGCTGTTGCGCCCGGCCTCGCGACCGGCATGCAGCGCCCACACCTGATCGGCCGCATCCAACCCGTCGAGCAGCCCCTCCACTGCCACCCGGCGTTCGGCCGGCTGCCAGGGCAGGCCGGCCATCGCACCGCGTAATGTCGGCAGGTCGAACAGCAATGCCGCGATCACCGTGGCCTCGTCGGCAGCCAGCAGTGCCAGTGCATCCAGCGTGTCGCCAAGCAGCGACCACGCCACGCTATCGGATGGCGCAGGCGGCGCGTCCTGCCAGGCGCGCGCCAGCGCTTCGCGCAACACGGGAGCAACCGATGCCAGCGCGGGGCGCTGCAGCACTGCCTGCAGGCGATCAAATGAGGAACTGGTCACAACGGTGGACACGGCGGCAGGCGATGACTGGGGTCTGGCAGCTACGGTAACGTGCGCGTCACCATCTCCACAACGCGCAATTTCCAGCCTGGCGCGCACGGGTTATCTGGGCGCACTTATGGTCGGTTCACCCGCCAAAGGCTTGATTCGTAACCGCTGCGCGCCATGACGTGTGCACTGGCGCACACCCAGCGCCGCACGGATTCGGCTTTTTACGCGCTCTTTACAACTTGGCCAAACCGGCTGCCTATGCTCCCTGCACGTCATCGCCGCATTGCGCAGCGACGGCGTTTTTCCATCAACAGCGAGGTAGCCGATGAAGACCTGGAAGAAGCCTGTCGTTCGTGAAGTGAATTGTGGCGCCGAAATCAACTGCTACGTCTCCGGCGAGTTTTGATCCGGCCGTTTCTTGCTCACCTGCCACCATCCCCTTGATGCATGACCGGCCGCGGCCGGCAGTTTAGGTAACAGCTCTCCATGCGCATCATTGTCCTGGGATCGGCGGCCGGCGGTGGGCACCCGCAGTGGAATTGCCATACCCCCGCAAGCCAGCGGGCGTGGCAACAAGCAGACGGTGCCCAGCGTCGTACCCAGGCCAGCATCGCCGTCAGTGCCGATGGCCAGCGCTGGGTCCTGATCAATGCCTCACCCGATTTTCGTCAACAGCTCCTTGCGACACCTGCGCTCTGGCCGCAGCACGGCCTGCGGCATTCGCCGATCGAGGCGGTGCTGCTGACCAGCGGCGAGATCGACCATATCGCCGGGCTGCTGTCGATGCGCGAGAGCCAGGCGTTCTCGTTGCATGCCAGCAGCCGCGTGCTGGACCTGCTTGCGCAGAACCCGATCTTCGACGCCCTCAATCCGCACTACGTGTCGCGGCAGCCATTCGCGCTGGACACGCCGCTGTCACTACTGGGGCTGCAGCTGACGCCATTTTCGGTGCCGGGCAAGGTCCCGCTGTTCATGGAATCGCGCAGTGGCGGCGACCTCGCCGGCTCCAATGAAGAGACCTTGGGCCTGACCATCGACGATGGCCGCCACCGCGTGCACTACATTCCCGGCTGCGCGGCCATGACCGACGCGCTGCGCGCGCGCCTGCGCGGCGCCGAGCTGGTGTTCTTCGACGGCACGCTGTGGTGCGACGATGAGATGGTGCAACTGGGCGTCAGCCAGAAGACCGGCCAGCGCATGGGCCATCTCAGCATCGATGGCCCGGAAGGCACCATGGCAGCGTTCGTCCCGCTCGATGTGGCGCGCAAGATCTTCATCCACATCAACACCACCAATCCCGTGCTCGATATCCATTCGCCCGAATACGCCAGCGCGCGCGCCAACGGCTGGGATATTGCGCACGACGGCCTGGAGATCACCCTGTGACCGCCCTGCTCACCCCGGACCAACTGGAAGCTGACCTGCGCGCCATCGGCGCACGCCTGTATCACGACCAGCACCCGTTCCATGCGCTGCTGCACGATGGAAAACTCGATCGCGGCCAGGTGCAGGCCTGGGCGCTCAACCGCTTCGAATACCAACGCTGCATTCCCTTGAAGGACGCGGCAATCCTGGCGCGCATGGAAGATCCCGCGCTGCGCCGCATCTGGCGCCAGCGCATCCTCGACCATGACGGCAACAGCGCCACCGACGGCGGCATCGCGCGCTGGCTGCATCTGACCGACGCACTGGGCCTGGACCGCCACCTGGTGGAATCCGGACGCGCACTGCTGCCGGGCACGCGCTTCGCGGTGCAGGCGTATCTGCAGTTCGTGCGCGAAAAGAGTCTGCTCGAAGCGATTGCCTCCTCGCTCACCGAGTTGTTCGCTCCCAACATCATCGGCCAGCGCGTGGCCGGCATGCTGAAGCACTACGACTTCGTCTCGCCCGAGGCGCTGGCCTACTTCGAGCATCGCCTGACCGAGGCGCCGCGCGATTCGGATTTTGCGCTGGATTACGTCAAGCAACATGCCAACACCGCCGAGAAGCAGGAGCTGGTCAAGGCTGCGCTGCACTTCAAGTGCTCGGTGCTGTGGGCGCAACTGGACGCCTTGCACGTGGCCTATGTCTCACCGGGGATCCTGTGGCCGGATGCCTTCGTACCCGACCGCGCTGCCAGCCGGGTCGCCGCGTGAGCAGCATCGGCCGCGACAGCCAGCCGGCCCTGCGCGCAGGCGTGCGCCTGCAACACGACCGTGCACGTGACCAATGGGTGCTGCTCGCACCCGAGCGCGTGGTCGAACTGGACGAGATCGCCGTCGTGGTGGCACAACGTTTCGATGGAGCGCGCTCGCTGGCGCAGATTGCGCAGGAGCTGGCGGCGGAATTCGATGCCGACCCTGCGCAGATCGAGGCAGATGTGATCGAACTCACCGGCACCCTGCATCAAAAGCGGCTGCTGCGCCTATGAGCAATGCCGTGCCGCCACCGCCGCTGTCCGTGCTGCTGGAGCTGACCCACCGCTGCCCATTGGCGTGTCCGTACTGCTCCAATCCGATTGCACTGGCAGCACTGCGCGAAGAGATGGATACCGATGGTTGGCGTTCGCTGCTGCAGCAGGCCGCCGACATGGGCGTGCTGCAGGCGCACTTTTCCGGTGGCGAACCGATGCTGCGCAAGGATCTGCCGGAGCTGGTGGCGCACGCGCGCGCACTTGGCCTGTACAGCAACCTGATCACCTCCGGCGTGGCCGGCGGCGAGCCGATGCTGGACCAATTGCAGGCCGCCGGGCTGGAGCACGTGCAGTTGAGCGTGCAGGACGTGGACCCGGCCGGTGCCGATCGTATTGCCGGGTATCGCAACAGCCTGTCCAAGAAGCGCGACTTCGCAGCCGCCGTGCGTGCGCGCGGCCTGCCACTGACGCTCAACGCGGTGCTGCACCGGCATAACGCCGAACGGGTGCCGCAGATGATTGCGCTGGCGCTGGAATGGCAGGCCGAACGCATCGAAGTGGCCCATACCCAGTACTACGGCTGGGGGCTGCGCAACCGTGCTGCACTGATGCCCAGCCGTGAACAGGTGATGGCTACCATCGCGGCCGTGGAGGCCGCACGCCGCGAACTTGGCGACCGCCTGGCGATCGACTTCGTCACCCCCGACTATTACGCACGCCAGCCCAAGCCCTGCATGGGCGGCTGGGGCCAGCGCTTCGTCAACATCTCTCCGCGCGGCGACGTGCTGCCCTGCCATGCTGCCGAAACCATCGAGGGCATGCGCTTCGACAATCTGCGCGATCGCACGCTGGCCGAGATCTGGAACCATGGCGACGCCTTCGTGCGTTTCCGCGGCACCGCATGGATGCCCGAGGTGTGCCAGGGCTGCCCCAAACGCGAGATCGACTGGGGCGGCTGCCGCTGCCAGGCGCTGGCGCTCAGCGGCGATGCCGCCACGCTGGACCCGGTGTGCGAGCGCTCACCCGCGCATGCGCAGGTGCGCGCCACTGCCGAGCGCGAAGCTGCGGCAGTGGCACCGGAATTCGTTTACCGCCGCCCGGCACGTGCCGAACGCGCGCCTTCCACCGCCGACGTAACGCCGGATTAGCCCCACCCAACCACGCTCGCGCGTTGCCAGCGCATATCGGTTGCTGCGCGGCACACAGCGACACGGTCATTCTCTGGCTCGGCATGGCCATCCTGCTGCCCACCCGCCGTGCCTGCTGGTCAAGCGGCTGCGCTGGGCAGGACCCGGCAGCCGCCAGACAGTCAGCCAGCCGCAGTTGCCTGGCCGCCCAGCGTCTACACTAGCGGCCTCTTACTGACGGATGGCTCCCATGTCGCTCGCGCGCCGCATTCCACTGCTGGTCTGCCTGACCCTTGCATTGACCGCCACACCGGCGTTGGCCCAGCGCGCCGTGCAGGGCGACCTGCAGTCACAGATGAGCGCCGAGCAGTTCAAGGCCGCCGGCCTGGACAAGCTCACCGCCAGCGAGCTGACCGCGCTCAACGACTGGTTGCAGGGCAAGGTTGCCAAGGAAGCGGCCGTGGTGGTCGAACAGGCCAAGGAAGCCGGCCGTCAGGAAGTCATCGTCAAGAACCGCGGCTTCTTCGACTTCGGCAGCAAGGAGCCGATCGAAAGCAGTCTCGTGGGCGAGTTCAAGGGATTCTCCAAGGGCCGTATCTACACCCTGGCCAACGGTCAGGAGTGGGAACAGACCGATGCGGCCAGCCTGTCGGGCGTGCGCAAGGACGCGCCGAAGGTGAAGATCAAACCCGGTCTGGTCGGCGTGTGGTATCTGCAGATCGAGGGCTATAACACTCCGGCCAAGGTGCGGCGGATCAAGTAAAGAGCCGCTGACAAAACCCTTGCGCGGCCGTCAGGCAGGCGCGGCCGGCGCTCGGAATCGGCGTGTACTGCACTCGCGCACTCCGGTTCTGAGTGTGCCCGCCACGGCACCCGACGACTGCTCGCCCCGTTCTGTTGGCCGCTCCCGGGCGCATGCTGACGCCGCTGCCCACTGACCCTACAGGAGGCATGGCGCGCCGACCTCGGGCACGGCCACGCCAGCCCTTGCCATCGCGATGTGCACGCGGTTGCTGCTGGCATGCACTCTCGTCCGAACGACCAAGGCCACCGGCACGGCGTAACCGGCGCCTGCGCACATCGGATGCGCCATTACGGTCGCACTCTGTGCATTTGACTGTTGGCAGCTTCGCTTGGGCCGCCACCATGCAGGCCTAGGTCGCCGCGGCATGCATGCGTCTGCCAGACTTCGGCACAGCCGTCTGTTGCCCTGCCGCGCACGTCTGGTGGCTGCCTACCTGCTGACAACGCAGCGCCCTGCGCTGTATCCGGAGAACGCCGAATGTCCCTGACGACACGTTGTGCCCTTGCACTGCTGCTGTTCACTCCCGGATCGGCGCTGGCCGACACCGCTGCCGAACAATGCACGCGACCGGAGGTCGGATTCGACCAGGCGCTGGTCTGCTATCACGACGCAGTGGAGCGACAGCCGCTGGTGTATACCCGCGTTGCCACCAGCACGGTGAACGGTGTGGAGCGGCGCGACTATCTGCTGACCTCGCAGACCTGGTCGCCCGAATCGCTGGTCGCCCCGGCCGTGTGGCAGCACGCTGTGGCGATTTACGTCCCCACCGATGCGCTCCCCACCCGCGCCGTGCTGCTGTCCACCAATGGCACCCGCAATGCGGCTGCGGGCAGCGCGGCGCAACCGGCCAGCGAGCTGCAACCCGACGCGCTGGCAGCGCTGGCGCAGCGCAGCCGCACCGTGGTGATCGCGCTGAGCGACATTCCCAATCAGGCGCTGACCTATCGAGGAGACGACACGCCACGCCGCGAGGATGACAGCGTTGCCTATACCTGGTCGCAGTTCCTGCAAGCGCCGCAACAGCGCAAGACCCTGCTGCTGCATGTGCCGATGGCGGCGGCGATTGCCCGCACCATGTCGCTGGCCGAGCGCGAGCTGGCGCCGCTGCAGATCCATCGTTTCATTCTCGCCGGTGCCTCCAAGCGTGGCTGGGCGAGCTGGCATGCCACCATCGCAGACCGGCGCGTGGAGGCAGTGGTGCCGTTCGTGATCGACATCCTCAACATGCCGGCCGTGCTGGACCATATGTACCGGACCTATGGCGGCAATTGGCCAATCGCATTCGCCCCCTACGCCAGGCAGGGAATCACCGCGCAGCTGCAGACGCCGCAGTTCGCGCAGCTGGTGCAGGTGCAGGATCCGCTCAGCTACCTGCGCACGCCGTACCGCAAGCGCCTGTCGGTGCCCAAGTACATCGTCAACGCCAGTGGCGACGATTTCTTCCTGCCGGACAACACGCGGTTCTTTTACGACGCATTGCCTGGCAGCAAGGCCCTGCGCATGGTGCCCAACAGCGCGCATAACGGCATCCGGGCGTCGGTGGTCGACAGCCTGGTGCCCTTTGTCACGCGCTTGCAGCAGCGGCGTGCGCTCCCGCAGCTCAGCGATGCACTGCAGGCAGGAACGGCGCCGCAGATTCGCCTGCGCTTCTCCGAGCGCCCTACCCAATTGCGGCTCTGGAGTGCCAGCAATCCCCAGGCGCGCGATTTCCGCTATGCCTGCGGCATCCGTTACAGCGCGACCCCGCTACCGCTACCACGCGGCAGCAAGGTGGCGGTGCCGGTGCAGGTTCCGGCAGCCGGCTGGAGCGCGTATTTCGTCGAAGCCACCTACGCCGATGGCTTCGTCGCCACCAGCCAGACCTATGTGCTTGGTCAGCAGCAGTACCCCAGCCAGGCTCCGCCCACCGACAACGCCGCCTGCAGCACGCTACCGGGCGTTGCCGGCAGTGCCGCAGCGCGCTGAGAAGCGGAACGCGCCGTGCGCTGACGCGAGGACCGACGCGCCGCGCCGTGCGATGTCTAGCCGCGATCGTTGTCCCTAGCGCATATGGCGTGTCTACATCTTGGTCATCGAGCACTGCCGTCCGCCTGCAGGCAAAGCGCCGACGACAGCACGGCCGCAACTGCTTCGGAGCCTGTGGGTCTCGCACTCTGCCAGCCAGCTGACTCGCCAATGCGCACCATTGAACGCAGGGGCAATCCACCAACTCGACGATGTTGATCAGCCTGCGCAACGAAGTCCGCACACAACCGGTCAAAAGCTCTGATTCGGCACCTGAGCTCGCCAGCAAGATCGATCCAACCCGACTGGACCATTGACATCGTTGTCACCAACTCCTACACAGGCCCCTACTCGCTGACGGCACGGGCCGATCAGACGGATCAAAGGACTGCATGTGGCTGCGACCTCGCACTCTGCTCAGGCTTCTGTCTTGCCCGCCCTTCCCGCCGCACCCGGCTTCATCGCCGCCGATGTCGGCGGCACGCATGTGCGTCTTGGTCATGCCCTGCAGGCCGACGGCGGCGCGATCGAGCTGGCGCATTACCGCACCTATCGCTGTGCCGAGTACCCCAGCCTGGACGCCATCCTGGCCGACTTCCTGCCACAGGTGAGCCGCGTGGATGCGGTGGTCATCGCCAGTGCCGGGGTTGCGCTGGACGAAGACACCTTCATCAGCAACAACCTGCCGTGGAGCATTTCGCCCAAGCGCCTGCGCAGCGCGCTCGACCTGCGTAGCGTGCACCTTGTCAACGATTTCGAAGCGGTCGCCTATGCCGCCCCGCTCATGGAGCCGCGTGCAGTGCTGCAGCTGAGCGGACCCACCCCGCGGCATGCACGCGCCGCCGGTCCCATCCTGGTGGTCGGGCCGGGCACCGGGCTGGGGGCAGCGGTGTGGATCGATGCCAGGCCGCGCCCGATCGTGCTGGCCACCGAAGCAGGCCAGGTCGCGCTGGCTAGCACGCACGCGCACGAGGCGCAGTTGCTGCACATCCTGCTGCGCGATCGGCACTACCTGCCGCTCGAACATGTCCTGTCCGGCCCCGGCCTGTTGCGGCTCTACACCGCCGCCTGCGAACTGCATGGCACCGCCCCGCGGCTCGCGTTGCCCGCGGCAATCACCCACGCCGCCCTGCACGAAAACGATGCGCTGGCACGCGAAACGTTGCAGGTGTTCTGCGCCCTGCTCGGCCATGCCGTGGGCGACATGGCCCTGGCCTACGGCGCGGCCGGCGGCATCTATCTGGCGGGCGGCATCCTGCCGACCATCGGCAGCTTCCTGGCGGCCAGCGCATTTCGTGCGCGCTTCCTGGACAAGGGCGGCATGCGCGAGGTGCTCGAACGCATCCCGGTCAAATTGGTCGAGCACGGGCAATTGGGCGTGTTCGGCGCGGCCAATTGGTATCTGCAGCACCACGCTGACGTGTCGTAAGCGATTGGCCGCGCGTTTCCCGAACGCGCGGCGGCAACACCCCGCATCCGGCGAGCAGCGGCCCGCCGTCCATCCCTGTGCGTGATGAGGAGAGACATCATGAAATACAGCACCACCCTGCTGTCCAGTGCGATTGCGTTGTCGTTGGCATTCACCGTGCAAGCCCAGGACGCTGCAGGCCAGCAAGCCACCGACCTGGACGCCGTCCAGGTGGTCGGCATCCGTGCCAGCCTGGAAAAATCGCTCGACACCAAACGCAACAACGCAGGCATCTCCGAGGCGATCACCGCCGAGGACATCGGCAAATTCCCCAGCACCAACGTGGCTGAAGCGTTGTCGCAGATTCCCGGCGTCACGTTAGACAGACGCTTCGGCCAGGGAGAGCGAGTCAGCATCGACGGCACCGACCCGAGCCTGAATCTGTCGTTCCTGGACGGCCACCCGGTGGCGCAGGCGATCTGGCTGTACGGCGAACAGCCCAGCCGCGGCTTCGACTACACCTTGCTGGCGCCGCAGATCCTGGGACGGGCGGAAATCCTCAAATCCTCCGAAGCGCGGCTGACCGAGGGCAGCCTGGGCGGCACCGTGCTGATGCATACCCGCCAGCCGCTGGATCTGGACGTCAACGAAGTCGCCGCCTCGATCGGCTATAGCTACAGCGACCAGGCCAGTCAGGGCAAGCCCAACGCGGCCTTGCTCTACAGCTGGAAAAACAGCGCGCAGACCTTCGGTATCGCGGTGTCGGCGCAGCATTACGAAGAGCGCGTGGACCGCCGCGGCATGGAAGTGTTCGGCTACGCACCGGCCAGCAGTTTCGCCAATGCCGCAGGCACGGTGCCGCCCGATGCCGATGTGCCCAACTCGATCAATGCGGCCTGGTTCCAGCAGGACCGCGAGCGCGACAGCGCCGTGGTCAACCTGCAGCTCAAGCCCAGCCAGGCGCTGGAGTTCAATCTGAGCGGCCTGTACATCAACGAGAGTTTCGACAACTACAACCAGTCGATGTACAGCTTTCTGACCTGGAATCCCGGCACCGTTGCCGCGGTGGACCGCTTGGGCGATGTGCGCAATGGCGTGGTGACCAGCGGCCATTCCAGCGCCAATGCCGACCCGCTCGGCGGCACGGTGATCTACGACAACAACGTGCGCGAGTCCGAGGTCACCACCAAGGGCCTGGACCTGCGCGGCGCGTTTCGCGGTGAGGGCTGGGGCCTGAATGGACAGATCGGCCAAAGCAAATCCGAGAACAAGGACCTGTCGCAATACTTCATCGAGCCGTTCTACAACGGCGGTTTCAGCTGGGATACGCGCCGCGGTATCCGCTTCGACGACCCGGCCGGGGCACGCGACCCGGCCAACTGGGGCTCGGCCGGCGGCTGGTTCGGCAACAACGGCATCTTCTCCACGCAAAGCAAGGACACCTACGGCCAGCTGGATGTCAACCTGCAGTTCGACAGCGTATTCAACCAACTGCTGCTGGGCGTGCGCCACGGCAAACACGAGGAGCGCTTCGAACTCAATGTCTATGGCGGCGTCACACCCGGCACGCTGGCCGACGTGGGCACCATCGGCCTTACCGATCTGGACGGTTTCTATCCCGACCATGGCCGGCATGTGCAGGCGGGCCGCAACAATGTGCTGAACTGGATCCGCAACAGTCCGGTGGATTACGCCGCACCCGATCCGGCCAGCTATCTCAACAACACCTGGGCGCTGCAGCAGACCAACAATGCCGCCTACGCGCAGTTGAATTTTTCCGGCGGCGGTCTGCGCGGCAATCTTGGCGTGCGCTATGTCGATTCCAAGACCGAGGGCAGCGGCTTCGTCTACAGCGGAACGCCCTCGCTGGCCAACGCCGACAGCCTGTGGCAGACCCGCACCCGCAAGGAAGATTTCCTGCTGCCCTCGCTGACCCTGTCGTATGACACCAGCGCGGATTGGGTGTTCCGCTTCGCCGCGGCCAAGGTGATCGCGTGGGCGCCATACAACCAGATGGTGAACAACACCTTTCTCAACGACACCACCCTGACCGGCAGTGGCGGCAACGCAGAGTTGTCACCGTACGAATCGTGGAATTTCAACCTGTCGGCCGAGTACTACTTCGCCCAGCAATCGGTGGTGGCCTGGTCGGTGTTCTACAAGAAGATCGACAACTACATCGACACCAGTGCCAGCGTGGAGCGCCAGTACAACGCACTGCGCGATACCGCGCCTCAGAGCTGGGCGCAGTTGGTGGGCAGCAATGGCTGCACCGCAGACGGCTATTGCGACTACAGCATCCAGCGGCCGCGCAATGCCGGCCAGGGCGAGGTCAAGGGCTTCAATCTCTCGTTCCAGCAGCCCTTCGGCGACAGCGGCTTTGGTCTGACCGGCAACTACACCTACGCCAACGGCGAGAACAACACCGGCGATGCCCTGCCCTACCAGTCGCGCAACAGCGTGGCGTTCAGCCCGTACTTCGAAAAGGGCCCGCTCAACGCACGGTTGACCTACAACTGGCGCGACAGTTACCTGGCCGGCGGTTACGTGGCCGGCGCTGCTCCGGCCAGCGTGGACGACTACGCCGAGCTCGGTGCCAGTATCGGTGTTGCGTTCAGCCCGAACTGGTCGCTGCAGCTGGATGCACAGAACCTGCTAGATGAAGAATACCTGCAGTATCTCGGCGACAAGGACCACCTGGCCGGCCGCTACAAGAGCGGGCGGCGGTATATGGCGACCCTGCATTTGAAGTTCTAAGGTCGCTGGACAACAGCGCATCGGCCACCATGTCAGGAGGCCGATGCAGGCGATGGCATGCTGGCCCTAGCGCATGCCGCGCCTTCCCAGTGTCCGGCTCAAGGTGGAGCCCTTGGCGGAGTGCCATCGCTGGAAACCGGCCCGGCTGCGCCGCGCCCCCGGCACCATGCACCGCACCGAATGAGGCGCCCACGCCTGCGACCCTGCAGAGGCCTTGGGCAACGCCGAAGCGATCAGCCAGCGGAGGCGGCACGAGGGCGTCGTGCATGGGCCGCAAGCAGGTCCCGCAGACGGCGGCATTCCACGAACAGGTGCACGGTCGTGGTGGCATTGCCCGGCATTGCGCAGGACGACTCGTACTCCTGTGCGTTACGGCGGCAGTGTTGCCGATTGCGATGACCTCGGCAGCCGTGCTGCCAAGCGCGGACCTAACAAACACCCTGTTCGCGCACGCCACGGCCCCTGATGGGCGACCGCGGAGGTCGCCCTTATCCGCGCAACGCCGCCACCCGCTGCGCCAGTTTCTTCGCCGAGACGCCGGACTTGGCGCCCAGTTCCTGCGCAAAGACCGACACCCGCAGTTCTTCCAGATCCCAGCGCAGCGCCTGCCAATCGGGGCGCTGCTGCAGCCCGCGCGCAGCCGCGTCTTCCAGCGCGTCCACGAACGGCTTGAGTTCCAGCATGCGTGCCTGGTCGCGCGCCGGATCGCGCTTGGCGCGTTCGGTGCGCAGGATCATTGCCTTGAGATAGCGCGGGTAGTTGGCAAGCGCTTCGGCCGGGGTCTGCCGCAGGAAGCCGGCATGCACCAGGGCGCGCAACTGCTGCTCCATGTCGTCCAGGTTGCCACGTGCCCAGCCCATCAGCGGAGCTTCCAGCAGCGGCTTGAGTTCGGCCACCGCACCCAGGATGCTTTCGGCCAGCTTCAGGCGGTCCATCGCTTCGCCGAACAGGCGCTTGCCGGCATCGTCGCGCCGATGCGCGAACGCGCCCGGGGCGCGGATTGCGCCCAGGCCTTCGGCCAGCACCGCATTGAGCGCGGCATCGACCAGATCGCCGCGCAGGCGCTCCTGCGATTCGATCGCCGCATACAGCAGGCCGGTCTTGGGCGACACCGGCAACTGCTTGCGCGCCTGCTTGATCTTGTCGGCCAGGGCGATTTCCAGCAGCCGCCGCACGCCGCCCGGATGCGCCTGCGCCGCTTCGCTGCGGTCGGCAAAGATGCGTAGCGCGGCATCCTCGCCCTGATCCACCAGCGCCGGATACGCCGGCACACCGGCTTCGCCTGCCACCTGCTCGGGGATCGGCGCGGGCGGAAAGTCGCGCAGACCTTCGGCGGCCAGCGCACGCCCCGCACGTGCGGCAAATGCCTGGCCGGCACGTTCTCCAAAGTGCGCGCGCAGCCCGTCCAGATCGCGCGATTCGGCCAGCACCTTGCCGTCGTCGTCGCGCAGTCGCAGGTTCATCAGCAAATGGGTATCCAGCGCTTGCTCATCGAAATCCAGCGCCGCCACCTGCACGCCGGTGGCCTTGGACAGAAAGCGCGCCAGCTCGCCGCGCATATCGTCGGCCGACGGCAGGCTATAGGCCTCGTAGAATGCCCGGCCAAAATCCGGCGCCGGTACGAAATTACGCCGTTGCGCCTTGGGCAGGCTGCGGATCAGCGCCGACGCCTTGTCGGCGACGAAGCCCGGCGCCAGCCAGGACAGACGCGCCGGATCCAGCGCGTTGAGCAGATGCAGCGGCACTTCCAGCGTCACGCCATCGTCGATGGCGCCTGGCTCGAAGCGGTAATGCAACGGCAGCCGCGCATCGCCCAGCGGGAAGTACTTGGGGAATCGATCGGCCTCGCTACCTTCGCCGGGCAGCAGATCGTTCAAGCTCCAGTGCAGGCTGCGGCGCTTGTCGGCCGGCAGCGTCTTCCACCAGGCGTCCAGCCCGCTGGCCGAATGCAGCTCGGCCGGAATGCGGTCCAGATACCAGCGCGCCTGCCAGTCCTCGTCGGCCACGATACCGGCGCGACGCAGCTTGGCTTCTTCCTCGCGCGCCTGTTCCAGCACGCGCAGGTTGTCGGCCACGAACGCCGCACGCGTGGTGATCTCGCCGGTCACCAGGCCCTGGCGCACGAACAGGTCATGCGAGGCCACCGGATCGATCTTGCCGAAGTGCACCGGCTTCTTCGGCGCCAGCACCAGCCCGAACAGACTGATCTGCTCGGACGCCACCACCTGCCCCTGCGCACGCGACCAGTGCGCATCGAAATGCTTGCGCGCCAGCAGGTGTCCCAGTTCGGCGATGGCCCAATCCGGCTCGATTGCCGCATTGGTCATGCCCCAGACTTTTTGTGTATCCAGCAGCGTGGCGGCCAGGATCCACGGCGGCGGCTTGCGTGCCAACGCCGAGCCGGGGAACGGGACGAAACGGCGCTGGCGTGCTGCCAGGAAATCCCCTTTTTCGGTGCGGTGGCCGATCTGCGTCGGCAGTCCGGCCAGCAGCGCGCGGTGCAGCGCCTGATACGCAGCAGCACGTTCCCGCTCGCTGGTGCGCGCCGACGCCTCGGCGGCCTCTGCCTGCCGATTGGGCGCCACCGCTGCAGGCTGCACAGATGGCGCGGCCGGATCGGCCTTGCCCTCGCGTGCCAGCCGCGCAGCACGGTGCAGCTGCCCGCGCGTAGGCCGGTTGGCGTTGTGGCCATCGGCGCGCGCCGGCGCGCTGGCGCCGGCCAGCAGCGGGGCCAGCATTGCCGTGGCAGGCTCCTCGCTCCAGCCCAGTTCCTCGCACAGCAGACGCAGCTGCCGATGCAGTTCGCGCCACTCGCGCATGCGCAAAAAGCCCAGGAAATGCCGGCCACACCAGTCGCGCAACTTGGACTGGGTGAGGTCTTCATGCACCTGCCGGTACGCCTCCCACAGCCGCAGGATGCCGACGAATTCCGAGCGCGCATCGGCAAACAGCGCATGCGCATTGTCGGCGGCCTCGCGCGCTTCGGGCGGACGCTCGCGCGGATCCTGGATGCCCAGGAACGAGGCGATGATGATCATCTCGCGCAGGCAGCCATGCTGCTGCGCGGCCACCAGCATGCGTGCCAGCTTGACGTCCACCGGCAGGCGCGCCATCTGCCGGCCGATGGCGGTCAGACGCCGATCGGCATCGATCGCCCCCAGCTCCAGCAATTGCTGCCAGCCGTCGGCCACCGCACGCTCGTCCGGCGCTTCCAGGAACGGGAAGTCTTCGATCCGTCCCAACCCCAGCTGCAGCATGCGCAAGATGACGCCGGACAACGACGAACGCCGGATCTCCGGGTCGGTAAAGGCCGGGCGCGCGGCAAAGTCCGCTTCCGCATACAGCCGGTAGCAGATGCCCTCGGCAATCCGCCCACACCGGCCCATGCGCTGGTTGGCGCTGGCCTGCGAGATCGGCTCGATATGCAGGCGGTCCAGCTTCTGCCGCGGGCTGTAGCGCTTGACGCGCGCAAAGCCCGGGTCCACCACATAGCGGATGCGTGGCACCGTCAGCGAGGTTTCGGCCACGTTGGTGGCCAGCACCAGGCGCCGACGCGGGCCGGGATTGAACACGCGGTCCTGGTCGGCGGCGGAGAGCCGCGCATACAGCGGCACCACTTCGGTATCGCGGTACTTGCGCCGTTCCAGGGAATGATGCGCATCGCGGATCTCGCGCTCGCCGGGCAGGAACATCAACACGTCGCCACGCGGATCGAGGCGGGTGATCTCATCGATCGCCGCCACGATGGCATCGTTGACGGTGCGTTCGCCATCGCGCCCGGCAGCGTCGTCATCGCCGCCCGCTTCGCCTTCGAGCGGCCGGTAGCGTACCTCCACCGGGAAGGTCCGGCCTTCCACGCTGATCACCGGCGCGCTGTCGAAATGCTGGGCAAAGCGCTCGGTATCGATGGTGGCCGAGGTGACGATCAGCTTCAGGTCGGGGCGCTTTTTCAGCAGCTGCTTGAGATAGCCCAGCAGGAAATCGATGTTGAGGCTGCGCTCGTGCGCCTCGTCCACGATGATGGTGTCGTAGGCGGACAACCAACGGTCGCTGGCGATCTCGGCCAGCAGGATGCCGTCGGTCATGAACTTGATGCGGGAGTGCTCGCCCACCCGATCGGTGAAGCGCACCTGGAAGCCCACCGTGGTGCCGAGTGGGGTGTTCAGTTCGTCGGCCACGCGTGCGGCCACTGCGCGCGCGGCGATCCGGCGCGGCTGGGTGCAGCCGATCATGCCGGCCGCACCGCGCCCCGCTGCCAGGCACAGCTTGGGCAGCTGCGTGGTCTTGCCCGAGCCGGTCTCGCCGGCGATCACCACGACCTGGTGGTCGCGGATCAACGCGATGATGCGCTCGGCCTCGCGCGCGATCGGCAACTGCTCATCCAGCGTGATCGCCGGCTGCTGCTCGGCACGCGCCTGGCGCTGCGCCTGCGACGCTGCCAGTGCTTGCTCGAATGCCTCTCGCGCCTGCACATTACCCGGCTTGCCCTGCCAGCGTGACCACAGGCCCAGCAAGCGCCCACGGTCGCGGCTCATCGCGCCATCGACAGCGCGGCGGCGCTCGCGCAAGGTGTTGGCAAGATCGGTGTCGATAGCGCTCATTGATTGAGGAGTGTGAAAGATTGAATGACGTTTGATCCTTTAGCCTGTCTATTGTGACGCCATATCTGTTCCATCAGACATCCAACCCTCGGTAAGGACCATCCCATGTCCAAGAAAAAGAACGCCAACAAGCCTGTCGTCGTCAACGATGCCCTGCCGGTCGCTGCCGCATCGGCGCCGCATATCGATATCGGGATCAAGGACGCCGATCGCAAGCAGATCTCCGACGGTCTGGCCCGCTACATGGCTGACGCCTTCACCTTGTATCTGAAGACCCACAACTTCCATTGGAATGTCACCGGGTCGATGTTCAACTCGCTGCACACCATGTTCGAAACCCAGTACACCGAACAATGGGCGGCGCTGGACGAGGTGGCCGAGCGCATCCGCGCCCTGGGCTACAACGCACCGGGCTCGTACCGCGAATTCGTCGCGCTGACCTCGATCCCGGAAGAGCCGGGCCTGAGCGACAGCGCTGACTGGCGCGAGATGGTGCGCCAGCTGGTCAGCGGCAACGAAGCGGTCTGCCGCACCGCGCGCAAGGTGCTGGGCACCGCCGACGACGCCGGCGACGACCCGACCGTGGACCTGCTGACTCAGCGCCTGCAGACCCACGAAAAGTACGCCTGGATGCTGCGCTCGCTGTTGCAGTAAACCCTCGGGCTTCGCCCCTTCGGGTTCGCCCAAGGTTTCGCTGCTGCGAAACCTTGGGCCTGTGCTTAATTGCCTGCCACACCCCGCGCCTTCGGCGCGCCCACTGACTCAGGGGCTGCGGCCATCTCCGCTTCGCCGACATGGCCCCCAATGGTTGCCTTGCAAACGTCGGGCCCCGCTACGCACCTCCACACCCCCCGCCTTCGGCGCGCCCCCTGACTCAGGGGGTGCGGCCATCTCCGCTTCGCGGACATGTCCCCCAACGTTTGCGTTGCAAACCTCGGGCCCCGCTACGCACCTCCACACCCCCCCCGCCTTCGGCGCGCCCCCTGGCTCAGGGGGTGCGGCCATCTCCGCTTCGCGGACATGTCCCCCAACGTTTGCCTTGCAAACGTCGGGCCCCGCTACGCACCTCCACACCCCCCGCCTTCGGCGCGCCCCCTGACTCAGGGGGCTGTTGGTGCGCTGTCGGTTGCTGAGCCCCTCTCTGCCGGGGCGAGAAGGCACGGTCTGCGCACCACTGGCGCGTGTGCCATGGAGCGCGCGCGGAGCGGGGGTGGGGGTGCGGAGCGAAGCTCAGTGCCCTCAACGCGCAGCCACCGGCCCTGCACTGCGCCGCATGCTCCATCCCGGTCACACCGCATTGCGCACGCGCCCGCCGCGTCGGCCACATCGCGGCAATCTCCGACCCGCTATCGAGCAACGCTGCCGACATGACACCGGCCAGGGCTTGACCCGCGCGGTATCCTAGGTCGATGTCTTCTCCCGCACACGAATTGCTCAGCCGCGTCTTTGGTTACGACGCCTTCCGCGGCCCGCAGCAGGCCATTGTCGAACACGTCGCCGCCGGCAACGACGCGCTGGTGCTGATGCCCACCGGCGGCGGCAAGTCGCTGTGCTACCAGGTCCCGGCACTGCTGCGCGACGGCATCGGCATCGTGGTCTCGCCGTTGATCGCATTGATGCAGGACCAGGTCGAGGCGCTGCGCCAGCTCGGGGTGCGCGCCGAATTCCTCAATTCCACCCTGGATGCGGAGAACGCGCAGCGGGTGGAACGCGCCCTGCTCGCCGGCGATCTGGACCTGCTGTACGTGGCGCCGGAACGGCTGCTGACCCAGCGCTTCCTGTCGTTGCTGGAGCGCAGCCGCATCGCCCTGTTCGCCATCGACGAGGCCCACTGCGTCTCGCAATGGGGGCACGACTTCCGCCCCGAGTACCGCCAGCTCACCGTGCTGCACGAGCGCTGGCCGCATATCCCGCGCATGGCCTTGACCGCCACCGCCGACCCGCCCACGCAGCGCGAGATCGCCGAGCGCCTGGACCTGGTGGACGCGCGCCACTTCGTCAGCTCCTTCGACCGCCCCAACATCCGCTACACCGTGGTGCAGAAGGACAACGCGCGCAAGCAGCTGCAGGAGTTCCTGGGCCGCCATCGCGGCTGCGCCGGCATTGTCTATGCGATGTCGCGGCGCAAGGTGGAAGAAGCCGCCCAGCAGCTGTGCGCGCAAGGCTTCAATGCCCTGCCCTACCATGCCGGCCTGCCGGCGGAGGTGCGCGCCGAGAACCAGCGCCGCTTCCTGCGCGAGGACGGCATCATCATGACCGCCACGATTGCTTTCGGCATGGGCATCGACAAACCCGACGTACGCTTCGTGGCGCATGTGGACCTGCCCAAATCGCTGGAGGGCTATTACCAGGAAACCGGGCGCGCCGGCCGCGACGGCGAGGCGGCTGAGGCCTGGCTTTGCTACGGTCTTGGCGATGTGGTGTTGCTCAAGCAGATGATCGAACAGGGCGAAGCGGCCGAGGAGCGCAAGCGACTGGAGCGCGCCAAGCTCGACCACCTGCTCGGCTATTGCGAATCCATGCAGTGCCGCCGCCAGGTGCTGCTGGCCGGCTTCGGCGAGACCTATCCCAAACCCTGCGGCAATTGCGACAACTGCCTTACCCCGGCCGCCGCCTGGGACGCCACCGTGGCGGCGCAGAAGGCGCTGAGCTGCGTGTATCGCAGTGGCCAGCGCTTCGGCGTAGGCCA
The DNA here is from genome assembly GCF_001642575.1 of Xanthomonas floridensis. Lineage (GTDB taxonomy): Bacteria > Pseudomonadota > Gammaproteobacteria > Xanthomonadales > Xanthomonadaceae > Xanthomonas > Xanthomonas floridensis. The sequence goes on from NZ_LXNG01000001.1 coordinate 330,235, forward strand.
CCTGATCGACATCCTGCGCGGCAGCGAGAACGAGCGCATCAAGCAGCTCGGTCACGACCAGCTGAGCACCTATGGCATCGGCCGCGACCTGGACGAACGCACCTGGCGCAGCGTGTTCCGGCAACTGGTTGCGGCCAGCCTGCTGGAGGTTGACAGCGAAGGCCACGGCGGCCTGCGCCTGACCGATGCCAGCCGCCAGGTGCTCAAGGGCGAGCGCCAGGTGATGATGCGACGGGAAAACCCGTCCGCCGGCCGCGAGCGCGACCGCAGCACCCAGCGCACCGGCCTGCCGGTGCAGCCGCAGGATCTGGTGCTGTTCAACGCCTTGCGCGGATTGCGCGCGGAGCTGGCCAAGGAGCAGAACGTGCCGGCCTTCGTGATCTTCCACGACAGCACACTGCGCAATATCGCCGAGCAGCGCCCCACCAGTATCGATGCGCTGTCGCGCGTGGGCGGTATCGGTGGCGGCAAGCTGGCCCGTTATGGCGCGCAGCTGATCGATATCGTGCGCGAGCAGGGCTGATGCAACAGCCTGTGCCAGCGGCAGCCATGCGCCGGCACACCATTCGCCTGGATCGACAGCGGGCATTCAATCACCCGTTGCTAGTTTCACAGGGCGAGCTGGCACGCGCTGCCAGTCACTTGAGTAGAGCCGAACCGATGAAACGCAGCCTGCTTCTCCTGGCCACTCTATTCGCCGCCGGTGGCGCACTCGCCCAGAACGGCGACGGTAGTGCCGAGCCGGCATCCGCACGTGCACTGGACCTCAGCGTCCCGCAGGCACCGGTGCAGTACCGTTCGGACCCGGAATACAGCACCGATCCGCCGGGCACGTTCTACGGCGACAAGAGCGGCCCCCGGCCTGCACTGGCACGCCCGAGCGCGGCGTCGCTCGCTGCCGAGCGCGCCGAACAATGCCAGGGCAAGCTTCACGGCGCCGTCGAGACCGGCATCGGCTATTCCAGTCGCGGCGGCAACAGCAACTGGCAGGCCGCCAACTTGAATTCCTGCAAGACCTATTACGACGACGACGGCAAGGCACACCAGATCGGCGTCAGCATCAGTGTCGGCCGCGGCGAAGGGCCGGTGTTCGGCCCGCGCTACGCGCCTGGCGGCTATGGTCCCGGCCCCTTCGGTTGGTAACCATACGGCTGCGTCTGCGTTGACGAAGGGTTCACTGCTGCATCGCTGAGAATGTGGCCTGCCTTACGAGACGTGCTCATGTCACAGAACAAGGATCGGCCGGTTGTATTCGTTGTCGAAGACGGCGACGGCACCCGACAACTCAGCTGCCTTGTGCTGGAAAGTTACGGCTTTACCTGCCGCAGCGCCGGTTCGGTGGAAGAAGCGCTGACATTGATCGAAAGCGACCCGCGCGTCGATGTGCTGTTTTCCGACATCCACTTTCCCGGCGGACTGACCGGCGTGGATCTTGCGCTCAAGACCGCGCACGCGCCGTACAACCTGCCGGTATTGCTGACCTCCGGGCTGGCGGTCGAATACGTCGAAGAAATCCTGCCCGACGGCGTGGCTTTCCTGGAAAAGCCCTACACCCCCGAACAACTGCTCACCGCCATCCGTAGCGTAATGGCAAAACGCCGCGTGCTCGCCACCCCGGGCGTCTGACGCGCACGGCCGCAACTGGACGGCGGCCCACAATCCCGGTATGAAATGCCAGCCGTCGCGCGATGTGGCAGCAACGGGGATTGATCACGCACAGCTGTGCCATGGCCGCGGCGCAATGCCCGCCTGGTGCCGCTGTGCTTACGCCAGGGGACAGCATGAAACAGCTAGTGACCGCAGCCATTGCCATGGCTGCGTTGAGCGGGTGCGCGACGGTGATGAACGACGCGACCCAACCGATTCGCATCGACACCAGGACCGCCGATGGCCAAACCATCACCGGTGCCGATTGCGCCATCAGCAACGACAAGGGACGCGCCACCCTGAAGTCCGGCCAGACCGCCCAGGTGCGCCGTTCCGCACGCGATCTGGATGTCACCTGCGTGCTGCCCGGCCAGCGCGATGCGGCAGGCCGCTCCATCTCGCGCGCCAACATGGGTATCTGGGGCAACATCCTGATCGGCGGCGCCATCGGCGCCATCGTCGACCACACCAAGGGCACCGGCTACACCTACCCCAGCTGGATCCAGCTGGTGTTCGGGCAGACGCTGAGCTTCGACCGCCACCGCGAGGAGCGCGGGCAGCCACTGCAGGGCGAGACCGCGCCAGGCGGGGTAGTGGCGGCAAGCGGCCGCACGCAGATCGAAGCGGTGACAACGCCGCTGGCAGCCGATGCCTCCTCCGCTGCACCTGTCAGCATTGCGACAGTGCCCACTACCGCTGCGGCTCCGACAACGTCTGCGGGCCCGGCGATGTCGAGCGAATCATCGATGCAACGCGCCCAAAGCATCAGCAGCGGCTTGCACTGCGGCACGGTGCAGGCGGCCGGCCCTACCCGCTTCACTGCGACCTGCCAGAGCGGCAGCACCGTACAGATCGACTGTGCCGGCTTCCGCTGCACGTCCAGCTTTCAGTAGTCTCCCGCGACTGCGCTCGGAGGCGAGCGCAGTCCAGGACGGCGCGCGTGTCGGAAATATCCCGATAGCCTGTCAGCGCGCTCCCGATTTACGTGATGCACGTCTCACTTAAACTGCAGCCACCGGACGCGAGGCCAGTTGGGCCGCTCAACTCGCGGGGCGCTGAGCACGCCCCCGCCGGGACACTGGTGGTACGAACTGCGTCGCGCATTGCATCTGGCGCCAGACGATAGGCTCGTAGACCACTGCGTCGCGATCACTGCCCTGCCGGGTTACATCTGATCGCATGCACGTGTTTCTCCGTGCAAAAGCAGTTGCGCTTGTCGAGCTGGGCTCGCACATCGATCGGATGCGGCGAAATGCGCCTGGTGATTCGAGCGACCTCACTGTGGCAGGCGACACGCGTGGCGGCCATCACTGGTCGGCTGGCCGATCCAATCGATCTCTTCTGTCGGCTGCTCTCATCGGTTCACGTGGTGGCCCGGTGCATGACCTGCTCGCGCGTAAGTCGCGCTGCTTGAATGCCACCGCTCGCAATACCACAGCAGTTGCCACACATCGGTCCGCAGCTTCGTGACGTCGCACGGCGCTGACTGCATACATCGCATCGGGCGTCTTCGTATCAAATAGCCCGGCGCAGACGGCTCCCACTGCATCGAAGCGACTGAACCGAGCGACAGCGCTGCTGGCCTTCCATCAGGGCAAAAGCGCGCCAGCATGCGAATGCAGCGCATTTCACGCGATCAAGCAGGCCGCTCGCTAGGCTAACGTCAGTGCAGCGCTTCGCTGCAGATGACTTTCGGGAGATTTTCATGGGCGACAACGCGTTTCTGACACCGGCATTCGCCATCTTGGTCATCGGAATCATCGCCGTGGTGTTCTGGCTGGTGACCCGCGCCAAGAAAAAGCGCAACAAGAAGTAGGCGAGCCGGGCGATGGCCCGCAGGCGAAGGACGCGACGCGCTGCATACGATTGCCTGCGACGCAGCTCGTCAGGCATCGGTCGACCTGCGTCGGCCGCTACGCGAGACAGACTTCAGGAGTTTACTTTGCGGCGTAGCGAAGCATTGGCACAAGCATCCTGCCGCTGACACGAACGCATGCACTCCACGCGCACGACCTGACCGATATGGACGCTGCATTCGAGCGCGCTGCCTGGAAAGCTGCACACGCGCAGCAAGATGCGCCTCAGAAACGCTCACCCACAGGCAGATAACGCCACTGGCCGATCGCCAGCTTGCCCAGCGACACGCGGCCCACACGTAGCCGACGGATGCTGACCACGTCCAGTCCCACCTCACCGCACATGTAGCGCAGTTGGCCTGGCTGCACGTGCTTGATCGCAAAGCGCAGCCGTTCTTCGTTCTGCCAGCTCACCTTGCACGGCGGCAGGCTGCGCTGCTGATACACCAGACCGTGCGCCAGCCGCGCCATGCCATAGGGGCGCAGCTCGCCGCGTACTTCCACCAGAAATTCCTGCTCGATCGAGCCTGCATCGGCCGTCAGCCTGCGCAGTACCCGCCCGTCCTGGCTCAACACCAGCAGGCCGCTGGCATCGTCTTCCAGCGGCAGCGGCGCATGGAGGCGCAGGAAATGCCGTTTGAGCACGCGCAACTCGGCGTTGTCCAGTTCGCTCCGGCTTGCCGGATTGGCCAGTGCCAACGCGGCGTCGGCCGTCATTCCTGCCGGCTTGTGCAACAGCAAGGTGGCGGGCTCGGCGGGTTCCAGCACCGCATCCGGCGCAAGCGTTACCTGCGCCGCGGTCGCCAGGGCCTGCGGCTCTTCGACAACCACCCCATCCACGCTGACCCAGCCGCCCTCGATGTACTGCTGCGCCTCGCCACGCGAGCAGCCGAACTGCGCGGCAACGCATTTATCGAGACGGATGGGATCGGACATCAGACAAGCTCGGCATCAGGGCACGGCAGTGTACGTGCTGGCCCAGCGAATGCGAGGGGCAGCCATCGCTCCGGACACGGACCGCACAGCCGGGCCGCACCCCCAGATCGCAGCACGCTGCGGCCTTGTACCACCCTGCCGCCTGCGTCGACCGCTGCTTCTGCCCTGCTCCACAACGTGGGAAACTCGGCACTCACACAGGAGCTCGCAGATGTTCATCAAGTTCGGCACCACCCGGGTCCGCCTCACCCACATCTCGGTCATCAGCGATCCGTTCAACGCAGGCGAAAGCTTCGGCTCGTACTGCCACTCCGTGCGGGTCGGCCTGCTCTCCGGCGAAGAAGTGTTTGCGCGTTTCAACAGCGAGTCCGACGCACAACAGCTGCATGCCAAGGTGCTGGCTGCACTGGAGGGCTGACGCCGGTCCGCAACGCAGCGCGCTCGCCCCGCTGCTGAGGTTTGCCTCGTCGCCAGATGGAATGCGCGCTGCCGACACTGCTCCAAGCTCGCACACATCGCCCTGCACTGCGGGGCACTGTCGCCCGTGCAGATCGACCCAGACGTTTGCCGAGGCTCCAGCGCGCCTGCGCAAGGTGTGTTTCTGGTGGTAGGCAAGACGCACTCCGATACACGTATCAGCCCTTCACCTGCCGCATGACAAGCGTTCTGCAGATGACACGCATCGATCCAGCCAGGGCTTACAAGCGCGGCTGACAAATGACGCATGCAATCGATCATCGATGCCGAATTCTGCACACACGCTACGATGACATGCGTATTGCGCCGGTTGTTTCCGGCATCGGCAACATCTGTTTAACGTGCACGCAAAAGCGGCGTTAGCTGCACTCCCAGGCGATGAGCAGATCACGATGTCAGGCGCCGATGGACAGCTGTCGGGGAATCTCTTCCGCGCACTGAATCGGCTGTAACTATTACAGAACGGAAGGCTTTAGCACGTCGGTATCGAGCCGCTAGCTGGGCAAGACGCTTGAGTGGACGCACCCCGCATCCACTGGGCTCCTCAGCTGCACTAACTGGATGCGGTTATGAACGATTATTTGCAACGCCTCAATGTCGGCCGTCGCCTGGGCATGGCCTTCGGCATCTTGATTCTCCTGTCGGGCCTGCTTGTTGCAACCGGCCTGATCACCATGTCCAACGCCCGCTATGAGCTGGACACCATCGTCAACAACAATATGGAGCGGATCCGGCTGTCGAGCGAGATGCTCGATGCCAATACGAACGTGGCGATCGGCCTGCGCGACATCGTGATGGTGTCCGGCGATGCGGCCAACCGCCGCGCCCTGAAGATGATCGAAGACAACCGCGCACGCTACCGCCAGTCCCACGATGCACTGGCAGCCATGCCCAGCAGCGATGTCGAAAAGGCCGCTCTGACGCTGGTGCAGGAAAAGCGCGACATCTCGGTCAAATTCAACAACCAGATTCTCGACTACGGCATTCACGACCAGAACCAGCAAGCGCAGGCGTTGCTTCAGGGCGACGCCGCAACGGCCATGGATGCGCAGCAGGCGGCGATCCGCGAGAACGCCGAACTGGAACGGCGTCTCAGCAAGGATGCCTATGCCGCAGCGGTCGCATCGATGCATCGAGGAAAAATCACCCTCGCCACCGGCGGCATTGCCGCACTGGTCATCAGCGGGCTGCTCGCGTGGCTGATCACACGCAGCCTGACCCAGCCGCTCAGCCAGGCCACGCGCACCGCCGAAGCCATCGCCGCCGGCGATCTGCACAACGATGTCCACACCACCGCCAACGATGAAACCGGCCGTCTGCTGCAGGCCATGGACAAGATGCAGCTGCAGGTACGCAACCTGATCGCCGCACAGACCGAGATGGCCAGGCATCACGACGCCGGCACGATCAGCTTCCGTATCGATGCGGCGGCATTCCCGGGCGACTACGGCCGCATGGCCAACGACACCAATCTGCTGGTGGCCGCGCACGTGGCCGTGCAGACGGACCTGGCGCGCATCATGGGCCGCTATGCCGTGGGCGAACTGTCCGAAGACATGCAGCCGCTTCCCGGCGAAAAAGCGGCATTCAGCGACACCATGGCGCAGGTCAAGCTCAACCTGTCGGCGATGAATCACCAGATCAAGCATCTGGCACAGTCCGCCGCCAACGGCGACTTCAGCGCACGCGGCGATGTCGAGCGCTTCCAGTTCGACTTCCGCATCATGGTCGAAAGCCTCAACCACCTGATGTCCACCGCCGACGGCAACCTGCAGTCGTTGTCGTCGCTGCTGCAGTCCATCGCCGCGGGGGATCTGACTGCGCGCATGAGCGGCGACTTCCGTGGCGTCTTTGCGCAGATGCGCGACGATGCCAATGCCACCGCCAGTCAGTTGGCGCAGATCGTCGGCAACATCCAGCAATCGGCAGTATCGATCAACGCGGCTGCCAGCGAGATCGCGGCCGGCAACCAGGACCTGTCGCAACGCACCGAACAACAGGCGGCCAATCTCGAAGAGACCGCAGCGTCGATGGAAGAACTCACATCCACCGTCAAGCAGAACGCCGAGGGTGCGCGCCAGGCCAATCAGCTGGCGATCGGTGCCGCGCGCGTCGCCTCGCAAGGTGGCGACGTCGTGGGCAAGGTCGTGGAGACCATGAGCGGCATCGAAGCCTCATCCAAGAAGATCGCCGACATCATCAGCGTCATCGATGGCATTGCGTTTCAAACCAACATCCTCGCGTTGAACGCTGCGGTGGAAGCTGCACGTGCAGGCGAACAAGGTCGTGGCTTTGCCGTGGTCGCCTCCGAAGTGCGCACGCTCGCGCAACGTTCCTCCGGTGCGGCCAAGCAGATCAAGGACCTCATCGACGACTCGGTGCAGCGCGTGGCCGATGGCTCGGCGTTGGTGCGCAGTGCCGGCAAGACCATGGACGAGGTGGTTGCGAGCGTGCAACGCGTCACCGACATCATGGGCGAGATCTCCGCGGCATCGCAGGAGCAATCGGCCGGCATCGAACAGGTCAACCAGACCATCACCCATATGGACGAGACCACGCAGCAAAATGCAGCGCTGGTGGAAGAAGCGACGGCAGCCGCACGTTCGATGGAGGAGCAGGCAGTGCAACTCACCGACGCGGTGGCGATCTTCAGGATCGATGCGCGCCAGGCGCAAGACGCCAACACGCGCTCAGCCGCTCCGGTCGCAAAGCTGCTCCATAAAGTAGCCAACGCCTGATCCATCCATAGCGGCAAGATTGCCGGTGCACCGCAGCAAAGGGCGGCATGTCAGCAAGAGAGCGCCAACCGGCGCTCTCTTGCTTTGACCTTTCACTCAGCACGCCATCGGCAAGCGCTTGCCCTTCACGCCAATGCGTTGACGAACCGTCGCAATACGCATCTGTTCGACCAAACACGCGCGACATGCACGGCCTGACAGCTTCACGGGTGCCGCAACCGTCAACGCAACGCCTATAGCCCCGCAAGACATGGCGTCGACCTCGTTCCCGGTGCGCGTCACCGGCACCTCGCATCACCCTTCGCTTATGAGTTCATCGGTTCGCACTTCGGCGCGGTCGCGGGATAGATGTTATGCATCATCATTACCTCATCATTTAACTTTCGGAGAGTGGTTATTTCTTTTTTATAACCGTGCACAGTTATTGAATTACATATCGGTAATACATAAGCGCATAACTAGGGCGCAAGCCTGGCAGCAGAAATTGCTGGATTGCGTGCTTCGACGCTCCCCGCCAGTGGTTGCACACGCGCCCAATGATTCGCTGGGAGAGCTGCGCGGGCGAGGTCCACACTCATGCGCCATCCCGACGGTGCCGACCGTCATCTCCCTGCCGCTTGCCCAGGGCGTTATCTAGCGAGGTCTTCACATGGAATTTCAGGTCCACATCGGCACGGCATTGGGCATCGCCCTGCTCGCCACCGCCGGCGCTTCGCAGGCGTCCCCCGTCGACACCTACCCAGCCCGTGGCACGGTCTTGTCGAGCAACGTTCTGGCCAGCTATTCCCGCGATGCCATTGCGAACATGCTACGCGACGCCCCATCGCATGAGCAGCCCGACTGCAATGTCCGCGTAGCGGAATTCACCTATGCCACCATCGGTATCTATGGCGAACCGGCCACCGCCTCGGCCGCGCTGCTGGTTCCAGGCGGGCCACAGTGCCAAGGCCCATACCCACTGCTCGCATGGGGCGAAGGAACCCAGACCTTGCGCAGCACGGAACAGGCAAGGGACATCCGCGCCGCAGCGGGTAACGACCCGTTGGTCACCCGACTTGCCAGCCAGGGCTACGTCGTCGTCGCCACCGATTATCTCGGTCTCGGCAAATCGAATTATCCGTATCACCCCTACATGCACAGCGCTTCGCAAGCCAGCGCCATGATCGATTCGATGCGCGCCGCCCGCAGTGTCTTACGTCGCTTGAACACACCGCTCTCGGGCAAGGTGATGCTCTCCGGCAACTCTGCCGGCGCCCACGCCGCGCTGGCAACACAGCGTGAGATCGAAGCGCACCTGTCGCAGGAATTCAATCTAGCCGCCAGCTCCGGCATCTCCGGACCGTATGCGCTCAGCGAATCGGCGATGGACGATCTGACAGGGCGTAACACCGTGGCCGAAAGCACCTTTGCCTTGGTCTTTTTGAGCTACGCAATCACCTCCATGCAGCGCACTTACCACAACATCTATCTGGCGCCCTCGCAAACGTATCAAGACCCCTGGGCCGCACAGGTGGAAGCGTTCTTCCCCGGCACACGCAGCGTGGGCGATCTCGTCACCACGTTGCCGCCGGTCGGCAAGATCAAGGACTACTTCACCGCGGCCTTTCTTCAGGACGTCGCAAACAATCCGTTCAACCCGTTGCGGCTGGACCTGCAACGCAACGATCTGCTCGATTGGCGCCCGCAAACCCGCACCTTGCTGTGCGGCTCATCCAACGATGCGAGCGTACCGTTCAAAAACGCCACCAGGGCGGTCGACGCGTTCAAGCGCAATGGCAGCAACCAGGTGACAACGCTCGATCTGGGCACGGGCAAGCGGGAAGACAATAGTGCCTTCGTGCATCTGGCCGTCGAAGAAAGCTGCATCGTGGGCGTGCGTCAGCAGTTGCTGGACCCTAGCCGCTAAACGTTACAAATCCGCGTTTGTGCGCCATCTCGACCATCCCGCCGTTACCTGCGGGATGGTCGATCTTGATTCTTCACCGGGGTCGCAGCTGCGCCAGCGCATCCTTCAGGTCGCGAAACTGGAAGGGCTTCTGCAGTCCGTGCCGATGCCGGAACTTCTCTGGGATTCCGCTTTGCGCATAGCCGGTCACGAAGATGTAAGGCACGCCACGCGCATCCAGTTCTTCTGCAATCGGAAACGACAGCGTTCCACCCAGATTGACGTCCAATACCGCCAGATCCAGGTTGCCCTGCTGTACCACCTCAAGCGCGGCATCGACATCGCCCACCGTCGCCGCAACTTCATAGCCCAGCTCGGCAAGACAATCTTCCAGCAGCATCGCGACCAGCGATTCGTCCTCGACCAACAACACGCGCACGGTCACAGCCGCACCTCGGCAAGCTCGATCGACAACGGAATGGATACCCGAAACCGTACGCCGGTGGGCTCGAAGGCAAGTTCCACGTCGCCCTTGAGATCGTGCTTCAACCCACGCTCCAGCATGCGCGACCCGAAGCCCTTGCGCGTGGGCGGCTCCACGGCCGGGCCACCGGACTCCTGCCATGTCAGCTCAAGTATGTGTTGGTCGTCTCGCGTCTGGCGTTCCCATGCAATTTGCACGGAGCCCTCGGACGACGACAGCGCGCCATATTTGAGGGCATTGGTGCACAGCTCGTGCAGCGCCATCGAAAGCGCCAATGCGCGCCGCGGGTCGAGACGGCAAGAATCGCCCAGCAGCGTAAAGCGCTGACTGTCGCGCGGTGCGTATAGCGCCGCCGCATCGCGGGTCAGCTCCAGAATATCTGCGCTAACCCAGTTCTCGCGGGTCAGCGTGTCGTGCGCACGCGACAGCGCGAGCAGGCGCGCGTCGATCTTTTCCTGTGCATCGGCCAGGCTGTCGGCATTACTGAAGGACTGACGCGCCAACGATTGCACCATCACCAGCGAATTCTTGACCCGGTGGTTGAGCTCGTTGATCAACAACTGCAGATGCTGTTCGTGCTGTTTGTGCTCGGTGATGTCGCGGGTGGCACCGGCGATCGCCTCAACCTCGCCTTCCGGCCCGAATACCGGCGTAAAGATGTAGTCGTAGACACGCAGCCCCTTGACCGTGTGCGGGAACGGCACCTCACCGCGAATGGGCTGACGCGTGGCGATGACGCGCTCGATTTCCTCGTCATGCATCGCGGCATGCCAGGGCTCGTAGCCGAGTTCCAGGCACGTTTTGCCGCACGCGTCCTCCCAGCGCATGCCCCACATCGTCAACAGCGCCTGGTTGGCGTAGACGAAGCGATGCTGGGTATCGAACACGTATAAAAGATCCGGCGTGGCCTGTAGCAAAGCCTCGTAAATCCGCGACTTTGCGGCGTCTTCCTGATACTCGGCCATTCCCGTCATGGTCCTAAGGTTGGATCGCACAATAAAGTGATTGCCGTGAACGCGCGATCATGCCGGCACCGGAATCTTGACCGCCTAAAAATGCATACCTGCCGTGCGCCTTATACCTGGCGAATCAGACAGATACGTCAACTACCGGGAAGCGGCCCCAACCAATGCAGGCGCCGGCACCGCTGCGCCAGAGCTTGCACGCACAGAGGTCTGGCGCGATACGCCGCCTTCGCCCTGCCATCCAGGTAGTTGAAAGGTCTGACGGATCAGCACCTGGATGCCCGAACGCAGCGGCTTGCGCTGCCATCGCCATCGGGCGATGAACCCCCGAATAACCCATTCGATTCGCAAACCCACGGTCACCATGGCGTCTTATGCGCATCGTAGCCTCCCGCCGAAAGTGACCAACACCCCCACCCTTCCATCACTCGAATCGGCCAGACCATGTCTTCGTTCTCGCGCAAGAACTCCCTTCACACCTCGATGCTGGCATTCGCAATCATCCTCTGCTCCAACGTGGCCACGACTGCCGCCGCAGCATCGCTGCATGTCGTCTCCCGCACCGAGCAGATGACATCGTTTACACACACTGGCCCCAGCAGGACCGAGGTGTTCAATCAGCAATGGGCCGACGGTGCAGCGCAATGCCGCGACGCGTTTCCGCAAACCACCTCGGTGCAGCTCGGTCAGGTCAACACCCGCGCGATCAACGCAAACACCTTCAAGGTCACCGGCAAGTGGATCTGCCGGGGCTGATCGCTGCTGCGAGTCCGCCCGCACACAGGCATAGGCTGCTCGTTGCCAGGAGCGTTACGACATCCCGGCTGCGGCAACGCCCCTGTCGACCTCGGTGCCGCCACAGGCGGGGTCTGGCAAAGGACGCAAAGCCCGCGCCTCGACCGCTGCCCTCGAGCTGCGCGAGCGGGTGCATCGTTGGACCGGCGTCCAACTGCCTCGGCATCGCGTCGACAAAGGCCGTGTTCAAGCTGGCCTACCGCGTTGCAAGGATGCCGCGAGAAACCCCGCCAGCTCCCCCGCGTGAGAGGCCGGCGCCTACGATCGTGCGACGGTGATCCGGGGGCGAGCTGGATGACGTGCTGCGTGCAACAAGGACCCCACCGATGGACGGCGGTGATCGGTTGCGTGTGGAGTGCAGATCCAGAAGCGACGCTGCCCAAAAAATCGCGCGCCCAGCGAACAAAGGCAATTTTGGATGAGAGCATCGGAAAGAGATAATCCAGAAAACCAAATCCACGAAATAATAATTAATTTATAAATTTATTGATTTTCCGAGAATTACCTCTGCCCACCTCGAAAACCACCGATCACTTCCATTATTCATTAATCACCCAGACTTGGTTCACTGGCGGGAGTTACCGATCACCCACTCCGGTGGTCACATCGATAGTTTCTCTACAGCACGATGACCTCCTAGGGAAGGTCTGAACAACTCCATCTGATACTGCCACAATGGATCAACGAACCGAGCGGACGATCTCGATGCAGCTGAGCTTTGGCGACGCGGAGTACAACGGCAAGCGCAAGCAGACACGGCGCGAGGTGTTTTTGTCGGAGATGGAGCAGGTGGTGCCGTGGAAGGGTCTGCTGGTGCTGATCGCGCCGCACTATCCGACGTCTGGGCAGCCGG
>NZ_LXNG01000002.1 GCF_001642575.1 Xanthomonas floridensis
TGCCTGTAGCAGGGGCAACACCGCGCACATGCGCCGGAAACGGCCAAAAACCGCAGGCCTGAGCGTCATTGGCGCGACCGATGCGGCTTACCTCATCCTCCGATGGCGTTGATCAGACCATCCTTAGATGTCGAACGCCTGGATACCGTCACCGTGCGCAATGCGCACGCGATTTCCCGTGAAAGGAATGACTACGCTCCCCACCGAAGGTGAAAGGCCCGGCAACAAGTCGGCCATGGCCTTGCATTGCTCATGGATAGAGCATCGAAGAATCCTCACCGACAAAGAGCCATTCACCACCTCATAGTCAGCACCCGCAACGTAATACTGACTCTCCATTGGCACCTTGAAATCTATCCGCACATTCTCGGTGTCCTGCCGATGAACAGTCAAGGGAGACAACGACAACTGGGAGTATTGAACCGGCACTTTGTTCTCCGCACATGCAGTGGTCGACATAGCCAGCACGGCCATCATCAACAAGTCTGAATTTCTCATAGCTTACGTTCCATGCCCTCGATCCACTTCAGGTGTGTATCTTTTTGTGAGACGACGTTAAGGATTCATCAGCATTACCGGCTGCAACTAGCGCTATTCCTTAATAACACAAAACGTGTCGATGGCGGCTATGTACGTGACTTCAACGAAGACGGGGCGACTTCGTCACTACGTTCCGCGGAAGTAAAAAGCAGCAACCCGGCACGTTATCCGCACCCACCTAGCCCACAAAAAGTCAGGCCGACTAAGCGAACCTGACCCCGTTATTTTGGGAACCAAACGCTTAGTCGATCCCTACACCGCCAGCACCCCTCGTTTCTCGCCAAGCCAAGCCGTGAGTCCAACAAGTTACGCGTGTGGCAACTTGGCATTGCCTTGCTCTCAGGTACTGGACTGATTACATACCGATCATGAACAATTCACCGGTATAGCGGCCCTGGAATCTCTCAATCGATTTTCCGGTCATCGCAACGACTTCCGCATCGAGCGCTGTGTACCCATCGCCGCCTCGCTGGTAGGCATAGGCGTTTCCCACCTGATGGATGCGCGCCGCGCCAGCTCCATACACTTGCGATTGCGAGTAGCCACTAGTCAGCACTGCTGCCAGCTTGGCGCCCGGCTCAAGCGTCACTATCCAGCGGACAGACTCATACGAACTCAGCACCAGGATGATCGGCTTGTTCGAACGTCGTACCCGCACCTGCACGGTCCCGATGCGGGCGCCGGCCCCTGACGTACTGGTTTCTCTACGCCCCTCGTAAACGCCGACCGCTTCAATATGCGAGGTTCGCCCAAGCTCAGCGATTTCTCCATGCGGCAAACGTGGTGCCGTCGCCCGTGCGCTGTTAGTTGCAGTAGATCGCAATAGCGCTGCGCGCAGTAGGCGCAATTGCTCGGTGGTCATCGGAATCCCGCCTGCCGCATGCCGCTCTACTTCGGCAGCCCGGAGCAATGACTGGTTCAGTTGTGCATTACGTGCAGCCACCAACTGGGCAATCGCCTGTGTCCGCACTTCAAGATAGGTATTCACGTCTACGGGCGGCTGCGACTGGAACCTCTCCACCAACCTGATCTGCGCGTTGTCGACCACGGCATTGCGGCGTAACGAGGGTACGTAGAGCACGCGACTACCCACTCCTGGAACATCGTCCAGTTCAGCCAGCGTGCGTTTGCTGATCGAGTAAATGTATGTCCGACTACCCTCCGGGTCGTTGGTGAAATAGCCGGTGATTACAAGAGCATCGGGATCCGGCGTAGTCGTTGCAGACGTCGCCATAAGCGGCGATAGCGTAATACTTGACGCCTGCAGTGATGGCAGCGCAAGCCGCTTGATCCCCCCGGCCACAGAAAAAGCGAATGTCTCATCGGACGAAAGGTTGGAGCGCCCCCATCCAGAGATCGGCATCTCGCGTTGGGAAAGGATTCGCGTAGTCCATCCCTCAGCATCACGGTGCAGCTCGATTTCTGCAATCGTTTTCCACGCCATCAGTAGAAAATGTAGTGGCTTGCCCGGCACTGGATATACCATCTGCAGGCCCGGCGATGACAGAGGGAGCGACTGTATATTTCCACTGGCCAAATCCAGAAACACAGGCCCCGCGTTACCCATTTTTTGGTCGGAGTTGTTTCGTGGCGTGTAGATCACACCTACATCCCCAACAAGGTGGATTCCCGAGGGCGTCATCGTAAAGGTCGCGAGCGCGTCACCGGACTCGGTGTCACTGAGTTGCACGCGCCCCTCGCTATTGCTGGAAATCACCACCCGCCCGTTTGGTGATAAGGTCGCCGAGGTGAAGAGACCATTCCTCTCTGCCACGACCTGGCCGCTACCGATATCCACCACCATGTACTTGTCGGCAAGTTGCAGCAAGGCGACGCCAGCCCGTGTTGCGAATGCCGCATCTGCAATGTAACTAGGCGCCGTCAGCACCTGCAATGGAGATTTGGGGACAGCGCGCAACGGCGGAGCGGCGATTAGCAGGCTGGCTCGACGCATTCCCAGCCATTGGCTAAGCGACGCATCGGCACTGACAAAGCATGCCTTGTCGCTCAGCGCAGAGCGGATATCCTGCGCACTTGAGAGAAAAGAGGGCACATAACTCCCCGAGCATTCCCGAGCGCGACGTATCAACCTTGACTGATATTCGGATTCCAGCGCCGCAACATCAGCCGCAAATATCTTCGCCGTCGCATCCAGGCCAGCTTTGCCGGCGAGAACCTCACTCCCTGGCGGCATCGCATCGGTAATGCGTTCTTCCATCGTTTTGCCGAGATTACCGCAGCCACCCAGGCACGCAGCCATGGCGAGCAACGCAACATTCCGTGTCAGAAATTTCATGCCCATCCCCAAGTGTTCTTCGTTCCGAGCGCGTGGCTCGAAAGGCCGGCAGATCATAGCCGAGGTGATCGTCGCCTGCCTATTGCGGCGCTAACGGGGTCCGGCGCTAACGGGGTCGGCGCTAACGGGGTCAGGTTCACCTCCTAGCCAAATTTCAGGCTACGGCCTCAGCTTTCGGGAGGGTTTCCTCGCTATCAGCACCAACGCCTGGCTGCGAGTCTTGTACCGTGGCCAGACTTCCGCGTATTGACGTTCCCGGCATCCCGCAGCACATCGTGCAGCGCGGGAACAACCGCTTGCCGTGCTTTCTGGATGATGGCGACCGATTGCGCTACCTGCACTTGCTGCATGAAGCCCTGCACGCCACAGGCTGCCAGCTGCACGCTTACGTCTTGATGGACAACCATGTGCACTTGCTAGTCACGCCACCTGCAGCGGGACGAATCGGGCAAATGATGCAACGCCTTGGGCGAAACTACGTCGCATTGTTCAATGGCCGCCACAGGCGCACGGGTACACTATGGGAAGGCCGGTACAAAGCGTGTCTTGTGGACAGTGCGGACTACGTCCTTCGCTGCTATCGCTACATTGAGCTCAATCCGGTGCGTGCTCGCCTGACCGACAACCCGGCAGCGTATTGTTGGTCCAGCTGCCCAGCCAGCCTAGGCCAACGCAAGCACTCCGCACTGACACCGCATCCCTGTTGGCTTGCGCTTGGCAGCGACCCGATCGAGCGATCCAACGCCTACCGTGCTCTGCTCGATAAAGCCCTCTCCGACGAACTGCTGCCAGCATTCGCCTTCATCTACAGCAGCAGCGAGCCCTGGGCCACGACGCCTTCCGCGCAATGGTCCAAGCCAAGACCCACCGCTTTGCAGGCATCAGGCCCGCTCATCGGCCACGCAAACCGAACACCGCCGACTGATAAGTTAACCTGACCCCGTTATTCGTCTCTCGTTGTAGACCTTTCCAGGCCCTGACATCGCGCCGTGCTCGATGGGCGCAAACCCGAAGCTGGTTTGTTCCTTCCCGTGCGTGACTGTGTAGTACATGTGCCCTGCTGCCGATGTTCCACCGTCAAGAAGCGGTATCCCCGGCGCGGCAAAGTAGAGAGTGACAGCGTATTTATCGTCCATGAGGTGTTCCTACTTTGATTTATGCCGGCAAGCGACCAGCAACTCGGATTTGATCGATGCCAACTGCGGCGGCTGGCCAAGCAGCCTGATGCTCAGCCGATACCTGCCAGGCTGAATTCCTTGCGCCCATGCGAAGGCAAGCTGCGTGTAGCGACGCTCTGGAGATTCCAGACCCGCAGATTGAAGGGACGAGCCATCCACCTCGTCCAGCCACACGCCTGGAACACGCCCGTCTGCACTCACAGCGATGGTCCGAGCGGGGACGCCGGCCTGCGATTCAACGCGCACCAATGGGATGTTGACTGCGCCGCTTGGTTCAAGCCGTTTCAGAACAAGCTCAGCGTGCAGGCTGGATCTGCGGAGCGCTTGAGCAGCTTCAAGTGACTTCAGAGCATCCTCGTCACCGACGCGGATACCCAGGAACAGTGTGTCAGTTGCGCTCTTACCAGGAGGCTGCACGTTGAATTCGACCACCATCGGACTGGTCATCGCCGTCAACTGCAGCGGTCGTACGATGGGAACCTGCCCATCAGCCGCAACGCGCGTTGGCACGTCCTGCGTCTGGGTTGTCTGTGCCTGGCAACTTGTCAGCAGCGAGATGCCTGAGCAGACCAGAACACATAGCAGTATTTGGCAGTATCGTTGCATGTGTATCCCTTTACTTTAAGCAAAACTAGCGAGCCGCGCGTCTATGGCCCTGCTTATTTATACAGTGCTAGCAGCCGTCCGGTTTATTTCCTACGCCATATAAAGTGACGGGGGCAACTAACCAACCTGAGTTACCCCAGCAGGACGACCACGCGGACGGCACGTTGTTGGCCTACCCAAGGCGCGCTCCTGCATGAAGTGAAGGCGGATTGCATGTTTGACCTCTCGGGCTAGACCCGCATGAAGCCACTTGCATAGACAGACAACCTCTCGGCTACATCGCAGCCAAGACCTTGTGCGGCGTGATGAGTTGACTTTTCGCGCGCACCAGATGCGTGTGCCCGCTTAACCAGTGGTACTCGGTTGGCAGTGCCACCATGCGGGCGCGTACCGGATTGAGTAGCGCAAGGCAGTGAGCACATACTGTTCGGTCTGTTCCAGGCAGGACTTGAACCGCCCTGCCACAGTGTTCCGCTGCGCCGGTGCCTGACGTTGAAAGCTTGCACATACGATTGGCCGCTGGGCCGCATCGTCGAAGACACTGCGCCAGCCTTATCCGCCGAGACCAGCAGGTGCACGTGGTTGTCCATCAGCACAAACGCATGCACTCGCACAGCAAAGCGCTCGCAGCCACGCATAGTAGAAGGCAATAGTGGTACCGATCTTCATCGTGCAAGAAAATCTCGCATCGATTCACGCCCCTCTGGACGACATGCATCGGAACGCCGGGCAGTTCCAGACGCGGCTGACGCGGCATGGCTGGGTCTCCTGCTCAAGAAGAAGACCTCAGCCTGACGGCAGCGATACAGGCTCGCTATCAGACATCGCCGCGCGGGCCTGTACGAGCGGCTCGTTTAGTACTTGCGCGCCCTCTTTCCCGCTCACTAATTACCACTCTACTTTTTTCGAGACCCTTCGTCATGAAATAGGAATCAAGGAATTTCCATTCACTATGCCGGTAAATATGAGCTTGGCTAAGGGAGGCGGAACAGCGTTCCCTACCTGAGTGAATTTTGATTGAATTCCTCCCGCAGGTAAGAACCCATCCGGGAAACCCTGCAACAATGCACACTCGCGCCAAGACAAACGTCGCGGCTTCACGAGCGTACGTCTATTGGCATCTTTTTCAAGATGCTCATAATTACTTGTAAAATCCCACCGCTGCTTTGAACCATCTTTAAGATTAGACCAAGTTAGCTCCATGGCAGGGGAAGCAGGATGTAACGTGGTATGCCGCCAGTTTGCTACTACCGTGTATGAGGGTCCATCCCATGGAGCCTTCCGATTTCTAGACATATAGTACCAAGGGAAGTTGTCACCATCCCCCCCTTTCCTTTCGTAGAACTCACCCTCAGGCCATTCTGGCAAATGTGCGATTAAGTCCCCATGCGAAACAAAATCAAGCAAACCAGAACCATGTGTTGGTTTAGGGAACTCAAACTTTAAACGAAGATCCTTGCGAACCCCCACAATTAAAACTCTAGAGCGTCTCTGGGCTAGGCCATAGCGATGAGCATCCATGCGTGAAAAAGAAATTTCGTATCCATTTGCAGCTTTTGACAGCTCTAAAATTTGCTTCTTAAAAAACTCACCTTCGCGCAAATTCATCAAACCTATTACATTTTCAGCAACAAAGAATCTAGGCGCACCCAAATTGAGCATTCTCACGAAATCTAGATAAAGATCAGATCTTTTATCCTCACCAGGATCACGACGCCCTCCCATAGAAAATGACTGACACGGGTATCCCCCAGAAAAAATGTCGGCATCCGGAGAAGCTATCAACTGTGAAACCGGCCCATTAAAAACTTCAGCTTTAGGAAACTGCTGAGAAAAAGTATCTGCAGCGTCTCTGACAACGTCATTTCCGAAAACAATTTCACAGCCAGCTGCTTGGGCTCCAATGTCGAGCCCACCGCACCCAGAGAAAAAAGATGCAACTTTCACAAGAAGTCTAGCCTTAGAATTGAACCCGAATTATATTTGCTTTAGACGATACTTTCACTTGCCATCACCTCTCTTACAAGATTTTCGGCGAAGGGAAAAGAGCCTATGCCGCTATTTTCTATGCCCTTAATCAGTCTCAGACGGTCTAGAAAAATGACACTAGCTATCTCAGTTGCTACAGCCCACTGCCCTCCGATCCGCCTAAAGCAAATCGGCACAAACATAAAGGTTTTCCAGGAGGCGGGAGAATTCACATAGTGAAGATTTTGCGGAGATGCAGCTAACTGCTTGTTAGTCCAATTCGACCTGGAACATGCGCATTGCCCTAGACCTACTACTATATGTGACTGCATGTCCCCCATACCGTGCCAAGCCACCAAATCGATTCCGCTGTCACCAGAGTCATTAGGACGGTAATCCTCTTCTGCCACGGAAAGTGACGCTCTTATATCAGCACACAAAGACGCCAACTTATTGTATGCACTACCGGAGTACCTACTTGCATTGGCTTTTCCGAAAATATGAACTTGAGATCCAGCGGGCATTACGGATGAAAATGCGACCATTGACATCCGCTCGAACTCATTTGTTATATCGTTCGCGCGCTCCTTCACAAAAGCCAAGTTTGCTGAGATAAGTAAAAACAAATACACATAGTTCAGCTCTCTTAGCTCAGCTTTTAAACTCAGCATTGAGTTCGAGGCATCTAGTGTAAATGGGTAACTATCCCCGTACTCTGAGTTTCTCCAGGAAGCAAGTGAGATGGCATCAGAGAATCTTCGTCTAAGTCGCGTTACTAGAGCCCTACGGCGATTGACTACCGGCGCTCGCCCTTCATCTCTATCCGACGCCTCCTCATCCATGTCTTCTGCTTCTTCTACATCATCGTCCCCTCGACCTGCGCCGGGCGAATCAAAGAAACGATCGATTGCAGTATCAACAGTTGATACGCCATCCATGTTTACCAGGCAAAGAAGCTCCATGAAGTCAAGACACGTATGGGTATCCGAATCAATTGGCTTTTTATTAATCGATATAAAGCTCATCCTTGGGCTATTCCTTCGAAACCTCTGAGTCTATAGAGCTTCTAAGATATCTAGCAGATTTCTCTAACCCTTGGGCCTTCTCAAGATCCTGCATATTTAACCCACTTGCATGCCTTAAGTTTTCGAGAGCGGTTGAGAGCCGGCTTTCAGCCTCAGCCATCAACTTCCTTATAAGGACTAATGGTCCATCAGTGAAGAGATCTGCCTCATCAAGGCTTGCGCCTCTTTTGAAGCTCTTTAAGGCGGAATCGTTCTTTACAACACGCGCCAAGGTTTTAAGTTGACGAGATTCACCCAACCGAGTTCGCCCACCCTCCTCCTTAAATATCCAGGTAAAGAGTTCATTTAGTTTTTCTCGATCAATCTCATGATACTCAAACCCCTCCCTTGACTTCAGGCCGACATATTCATATATACTAGTATAACTCAATGCAGTAGTTAGAAGAGAAAAGGAAATCTTATCCGGATCAATAGAGTTTTTTTCGAAAAATCCATCGTCATTAGCAACCTCTACCAGCTCTAACGCACATAATGTTTGAGATACGTAATCCGACCTGCTGCCAATTTGTTTAGCTAGAATTTTGTTCTTATCGGGAATATCACCAAAATGTTGCGAGAGCTGCTGGAGATAACGAGCTTTTTCAAGCGCCCCCCATTCATTCACGCCAGTGATGTGTCTATATCCAAGATATACAAGAATATCGTCACGTTTCTTGAATTTAAGAACCGGCACTTTTTCAGGTTTATTAGTAGCTTCTTCCCTCGCAGCTGTAACCTGTCGGACAAGTATTGGCGGGGGATCGTTCCTCCCTAGTAGCTTCACTGCAGCTAGACGACGATTACCCTCCACAACCACGAAATCTGTCGTTCCTTCCTTGGGAACCACTAAAAGCGGCTCTCCCTGAAAGAATCCCTGAGACCCGATTGAGAGCATCAGCTCCACTAAGCTGCACTCACGGAGAAGATATGTAAAAACTTCACTCTCCGCGCCACCACGAAGCTTCAAAGGTAAACGCGGATTATCTGGATCAAAGTGCAGTTTTTCTATCGAAATATCTAGAATTTCCGGCTCTGATGCCCTCTCCGCTTTGATCAAAGGCTGCATATCTTCCCTTCGCTAGACTTGGACGACGGCAAGCAAGGCCAGTCGATGATGTGGATGCAATCATACTCAAAAAGCGAGGGCGGCCTATTCGGCCGCCCTCGCTTTTTTGCACTGACTACCAGGGCCATTCAAACCCCAACAGGATTAGCCTTCTCCGGATCAATCTTGTACTGCTTGATCGCCCGGGCCACATCCTTGCCCGTCATCTTGCCGTCCTTCGCCAGCGCGGCAATCGCCGCATGTGCGATGTAGTAGCGGTCGACCTCGAAGAAGCGGCGCAGGTTGGCACGCGTGTCCGAACGACCGAACCCATCCGTTCCGAGCACGGTATAGGTCATCGGGACGAAGGCGCGGATCTGGTCGGCGAAGGCGCGCACGTAGTCGGTTGCGGCGATGGCCGGGCCCTGGCGGCCTTCCAGCAGCTGGGTGACATAGGGCTTGCGTTGTTCGGCTTCCGGGTGCAGGCGGTTCCAGCGTTCCACGGCGTAACCGTCGCGGCGCACTTCGTTGAGGCTGGGGCAGGACCAGATGTCGGCAGTGACGCCGAAGTCCTTGTCCAGCAGCTCGGCCGCGGCAATGGCCTCGCGCAGGATGGTGCCGCTGCCCAGCAGCTGCACACGCAGCTCGCCCTTCTTGGGCTTGCCGGCGTCGGTGAGCAGGTACATGCCCTTGATGATGCCCTCGGCTGCGCCTTCCGGCATGCCGGGGTGGGCGTAGTTCTCGTTCATCAGGGTGATGTAGTAGTACTCGTCGATCTGGTCTTCCATCATCGCCTTCATGCCGTGCTGCATGATGACGGTGACTTCGAAGCCGAAGGTCGGGTCGTAGCTACGCACGTTCGGAATCGAGCCGGCGATGACCTGGCTGAAGCCGTCTTCGTGCTGCAGGCCTTCGCCATTGAGCGTGGTGCGGCCGGCGGTGCCGCCGAGCAGGAAGCCACGCGTGCGCATGTCCGCTGCCTGCCAGGCGATGTCGCCCACGCGCTGGAAGCCGAACATGGAGTAGTAGATGTAGAACGGCAGCATCGGCACGTCGGACACCGAGTAGCTGGTGCCGGCGGCCATCCACGAGGCGATGGCGCCCGGCTCGCTGATGCCCTGCTGCAGCACCTGGCCGGTCTGGTCTTCGCGGTAGTACATCAGCTGGTCGGCGTCGACCGGCTTGTACTTCTGGCCGAACGGGGCATAGATGCCGATCTGGCGGAACATGCCTTCCATACCGAAAGTGCGCGCCTCATCGGCCACGATCGGCACGATGCGCGGGCCCAGTTCCTTGTCGCGCAGGGCGATGTTGAGGCTCTGTACGAAGGACATGGTGGTGGAATAGCTGCGCTCGCCGCTGTCCTTGAGCAGGCGCTCGAACTTGTCGAGCGTGGGCGCCACAAACGACTTGCTGGCCTTGGGACGGCGCTGCGGCAGGAAGCCGCCGAGCACGTTGCGGCGCTCCTTCAGGTACTGCACTTCCGGGGAGTCTTCGCCGGGGTGGTAGAACGGCACCTGGCCGTCTTCCAGCTGGGCGTCGGTCACCGGGATGTTGAAGCGGTCGCGGAAGTGCTTGACCGCCGCGTCGTCCAGCTTCTTGGTCTGGTGGGTGGGGTTGAGCGCCTCACCGGCCGAGCCCATGCCGTAGCCCTTGACCGTCTTGGCCAGGATTACGGTGGGCATGCCCTTGGTGTTCACGGCCTGGTGGTAGGCGGCGTACACCTTGTGCGGGTCGTGGCCGCCACGGTTCAGGCGCCAGATGTCGTCGTCGGACAGGCCGGCGACCATGGCCGCGGTCTCCGGGTACTTGCCGAAGAAATTCTCGCGGGTGTAGGCGCCGCCGAAGGCCTTGCAGTTCTGGTATTCGCCGTCGACGGTTTCCATCATCAGCTTCTTGAGGACGCCGTCGGTGTCCTTGGCCAGCAGCGCATCCCAGTAACCGCCCCACAGCAGCTTGATGACATTCCAGCCGCCGCCACGGAACACGCCTTCCAGCTCCTGGATGATCTTGCCGTTGCCGCGTACCGGGCCGTCCAGGCGCTGCAGGTTGCAGTTGACCACGAAGATCAGGTTGTCCAGGCCTTCGCGGCCGGCCAGCGCGATGGCGCCGAGGGTTTCCGGCTCGTCGCTCTCGCCGTCGCCGATGAAGCACCACACCTTGCGGTCGGACTTCTCGATCAGGCCGCGGTTTTCCAGGTAGCGCATGAACTGCGCCTGGTAGATGGCAGCCAGCGGGCCCAGGCCCATCGACACGGTGGGGGTCTGCCAGAACTCGGGCATCAGCCACGGGTGCGGGTAGGAGGAGATGCCCTGGCCGTCCACTTCCATGCGGAAGTTGTCCAGCTGCGATTCGCTGATGCGGCCTTCGAGGAAGGCGCGGGCGTAGATACCCGGGGCACTATGGCCCTGGATGAACAGCAGGTCGCCCGGATGGGTGTCCGAGGGCGCGCGCCAGAAGTGGTTGAAGCCTACGTCGTACAGCGTGGCGCTGGAGGCGAACGAGGCGATGTGGCCGCCCAGGTCACCCGGCTTGCGGTTGGCGCGCACGACGGTGGCCATGGCGTTCCAGCGGATGATCGAACGGATCTTCCACTCCAGCGCGGAGTCGCCGGGGTTCTTGGCCTCATTGGCCGGTGCGATGGTGTTGACGTACTCGGTGGTGGGCGAGAACGGCAGGTAAGCGCCGGCGCGGCGGGTCTGTTCGACCATGCCTTCCAGCAGCTGATGGGCGCGCTCCGGGCCTTCGACGTCGATGACGGCCTTGATCGATTCGAGCCACTCCTGCGTCTCTAGCGGGTTCGGATCGTTGTGCAGCACTTCGTTCAACCAGTTCATTAGCGCTCCCGGGGGGACACACCCCGCGGGTGTGTCGACATCGTGAATTCGTGAACCCCCAAGTGTACCGCACGCACCTGTTGCCATTCCTCGCTACGGTGGCGTATGGAATGGGACGGTGTCGTGCGCTGGGTGGGGTGGCGCTACCGGCTGGGGCGAGGATCAAGCGCAGCGGGCGCGACCGGGATACGACCAAAGGATGAGGGCCACCACGCGCCGGAGCCGACGCATGGGCCTTTCTCCCATCGGGACATTGTCCTCCTTCATGGGGAGAAGGCGCCCCGCAGGGGCGGATGAGGGGCGCCTCCGGCATCTGTAAATGCCTGGAATGACAAACGCGTCGCTACGCGCCTTCAGACGTGAAGCGACGACTTCTTCGCCCTCCCCCCCCCCCGCTCCGCACCCCGGCCCGCGCTTACGGCGCGGGCGCTCCAAGGCACGCGCGCCGGTGGCGCGCAAGCCGAGCCTTCTCGCCCCGAGGGGAGAGCGGCGTTGATCCCGCACCGAGCGAGGGCGGGACGAACGGACGAAGACGAACGATGGGACGCGTGCCGGTCAGAACGCCTGCAACGCTTCGGTCAGTTGGCCGTTGTTGTTGACTGCGCCCATGGTGTAGCCCTGCCAGCCCGGGTAGGCGTTGGGTTCCCAATAGAACACGCCGAGGACGCGCGAGCCGATGGCGTTGCTGCGGCTGAGCAGGTTGGTGAGCATGGCGCGGGTGGTGGCGGCTTGCTGCCAGTCCATGCCGACCTCGGCCACGATCACGTCGCTGCCGTAGCGGGAGATCATGTCGCGCATGTTGGTGTCCAGGCGGTTGTTGTAGTCCTGCCAGCTGCCGACCGGCGGGTAATGCGACATGCCGATGACGTCCCACTTGCCGCCGGCCGAGCGCAGGTTGTCGAAGAACCAGCGGAAGTTGGCGTTGTCGTAACCGTTGGCCAGGTGCACGATGACCTTGGCGTTGGGATACACCGCCTTGGTGGCGTTGTAGCCGCTGTTGATGAACTGGCCCAGCGTGGCGAAGTTGGGCGTCTTGCCCTCGTTCCACAGCATGCCGCTGTTGATCTCGTTGCCCACCTGCACCCAGCTGACGGTGATGCCGTTGTCCTTGAGGTACTTGAGGATGCCCTGGGTGTGGCTGTAGACATCGGTATTGAGCTGGGCGACGGAGTGGCCCGCCCAGGCGGCTGGCTTGGTCTGCTTGCCGGGGTCGGCCCAGCTGTCGCTGTAGTGGAAGTCGATCATGATGCGCATGCCCTGCGCGGCGGCGCGCTTGGCCTTGTCGAGCGTGTCGCGGCCGTCGTTCCAGCCGCCGGAGGGATTGACCCACACGCGCAGGCGAATGGCGTTGCCGCCGACGTCCTTGAACAGCTTGATGAAGTCGGTGGTCTTGCCCGCTGCATCGCGAAACACCTGCGGCGGATTGTTGGCTGCCTGCTGATTGAGCCAGCTGACATCGGCGCCCTTGGCGATGCCTTGCGCGCCGGCACCGGCACTGACAAGCCCCAGCAACAGCACCAGCAGCAAACGGCTGTACCCGGTACGAAAAATGCGCATGAAACCCTCTCCCTTGATCGATGGATGTCGCGCCAGATGGCGCCCTGCCTGATCCCCTCCCGAATCCGCCGCGTGATGCGTAGCGATACGGGCGATGCTTGCGACGGCCAGGCACGCCGCGAAACGGGGGCGATTCCAGCACGGCCGCGCAACGCGGTCGCGCTCGCTATAGGTACCGGAGGAATGCGGCATATCTCGCGGCGGAAAAAGCCTGCACCAGCGACCTGGCGTTGGTGTGCGACAGCACAGTGTTGTGCGGGTGCAGCAGGAAACCGGCGCGGTATTGCGCAAAACCTCTGCTCCGCGCGCGCAGTCGCTGCAGCGATACGCATGACCAGTTCGCTGCCACAGAACATGGACCTGGCCCGGTGCGACGCGGCGACGCGCGACGGGCATCGCGGCAGCCGGGCGCGCTGCCGGACGCGCAAACTCGCTGGCAGCGGGATAGCGATAGTCGACATTGATGATGCCAGGGCGCTTAGCTGATCACCGCCGCACGCTCACCGCGCGCATCGCTTGGGCCGACTGCCGATGCTGGAACAGCCGCACCGACTCGACACACGTCAGCGGCGCGCCGCGCAGCACCGTGGGCGATTCCAGTTCGGCGATACCCGCCTGGCGGGCATCGGGGCACTCCTGCTGCCCGACGCCCTGCCCGTTCGGAGCACGCGGCACGCCCTCGCCGCAGGCGCGTCGGCGACCGAACGGCACAACGCCGGGCAAGCCGGCGTTGTGTGTGCAACCTGCGATGGCGCTTGGCAGATGGAGGCGGCGCCGCGTAACGGATGGCAGCCAAGCCACCGGGCGCCACGACGCCACGCCTGCATGAGCGCACTCAGCCCAGCGCGCGGGCGCCCTGCTGTTGCTGCTGGGTCTGGGTCTGCTGCTGTTCCAATGCCACCGACTGCCGTGCGGCGTTGTCGGCCACGCGCTGACTGCTCTGTTCGAGTGGCGTGTTCATGGCGGTCATGGTGTCCACGCTCACACGCAGTTGCGCCGGGTCGTCCACGCGGCCCTGCACGGCGAACGTGCGTGCGGCATCCTGACTCATCATCACCGCATCGATGCGCTGGCCGCCGGCGGCGTGCATCTCCGAGGCAAGCGAGCCGGACAACTGCGCACTCTGCTGGTCGGGTGTGCGCCCGGCGCGTGCGTCCTGCGCATGCACGCCGCGCTGCGCATCCTGGAACAAGGCGTTGCCCAGGTGCCCGGGCTGATCGATTCGCAGCGAAGTGTGGTCGTTGCCATGCTCGCGCGCATCGCGCCTGGCCGGCTCGCCCGGGGCGAGCGGGCCGCGGATGGCGTCGACCACATCACGCCCAAGGCCTTGGGGGCCGCGTGTCACGATGGTGGTACCGGTACGCAGCTCGTTAACGTCGCTGCGGTACTCCTCGATCATCCGCGCGTTCTTTTCCGCGAGCGGGCGCGCATTGGGGTCGGTGAGTGCGGAGTGCTCGCCCAGGAAATTACCTAACTTGTGCGCACCCAGCGACGCCCCCGCGGCCATGAGCGGGTCATCCGGAATCAGGAAATTGGCCTTACTATTGCTATAACCCGATGCGCCCAAGGCGAGCATTTCAGTCGGCTTTGCGTAGATGCGTACCTGCCCGAAATGCGGCGACGCCGCGCTTACCGGGTCCGATGCCATCACGTGGTTAAGCACGCTGTTGCCGCCTTCCGGAATGCGGTAACTCAGGCTGGCCGCACCATAGGCGTTGAAGGTTTCGCCCTTGAGATCGTAGTGGTGCGCCGAGATTTGCGCGAGCGTGCCGCCGAGCGAGTGACCGGTGACGGTGACTTGCGGTGTACGCCCCTCTTCCTTGCCGATTTCCTTTGCATAATCCAGGGCATGCTTGGTCAATGCCAAAGCATCGGCTGCCTGCGGATTGGTCCGCGAGGTGACCATGGTTGCATCGGTGAGGATGTCATTGAGTGCGCCCTGGGTACCGCGGTGCGCAACAACGATCTCCCCAGTGCCCTCGCGTTGGTAAATCGTGCCTTGGTAACCATTCGCCTTGTTATTGACGTGTTCGACAACAGCGTAGCGCTGCCCTTCGATCGTCACGATCTCTTCATGCCCAGGGGCGCGGCGGCCTACTGCACGATCCTTATAGACGTCATCGGAAAGGCCGGCATATTGCGGAGACGGGATGGTCATGGCGTAACTTCCTTGGCAGCCAACGTGATGGTGAAGAGCTTGTCGCGGATCTCTGGCTTGAACTCCTCAGCAGCGTGCTTGCCCATATCTGGGAAGTTGCTCATTTCAGAGCGTGGGTAACGCTCGCTCCAGTAATACTCCGTGGACGCCTGCTGCGCAGTCACCGTCTTGCCTTCGATAAACGACAGGAAGCGGGTCTCTTCCTCTGCACCGGTGGCCTTCAGCATCACGCTGGCACCGCTGAATTCCCAATGACAGACGCCGCGACCGTAATAGTTCTCGTCCTGCATCAGATCGAGATACACGGTGCCGCGGTACTCGGTGTCGGACACCTTCTTCAGCGCGAAGTCTTCCTGGCTGGTGATGCGCCCGGCGGTACCGGTTTCCGGCTGGATCTTGCCGCATTCGGCTTCGTTGCTGACGTCGTACTGCGCCGCGCCCTGTACCAGAGCGAACGCGCCAGGCGCGTTCTTCAAGGTGAGCGTGACCTCGAAGGCCTTGCGCGGGTTTGGATTCAGCTTGGCAAGGCCGCGGCCACCGGCCTCGACGTTGGCTTCTGCAGTGGCCTCGGTTGCGGGGGAAAGGGTCTGGGTCATGCTGGTCTCCGGGGCGTTACAGGCCGTAAGCAGTAGGGCCAGCAGGCTCGGTGTGAGAATCAGGCGCAAGGCCGGCCTCCATGGCGATAGGGGGCTCAATCTAGTTCGCTCGAGCCTGGAGGGTCAATTTACGGCAGCTGAGGATGAGGCCGCCGTGAGCGGGCATCGGGCAGTTGTCGCCGGCGGGAAAACTGCGATGATCTGCGCTATCCGCCAGGGGGAGCGTGTTATCGCCACGGTTCTCACATCGCCCGCCGACAGCGTGGCTGTCATTGCGCGCGTGCACTGGCGCAACAGCCTGCGCATGCGCGTACTGCTCGCCGCCACCGCGGTGCTGGTGGTGTTGCTGAGCGTGCTGGGCACGGTGTTCTACCTTGGCGCGCGCGCGGAGTTGGTGGAAGCGGCGCGCGTGGAAGTGGACGGCCTGACCGAGCAGACCGCGCGCAGCCTGGCGGCGATGCTGGATTCGGTGCAGGTGAGCGGGCGCACGCTGGCGGCCAGCAGTGGTGCGGTGGGGTTGCAGCCGTTCAACTTGCGCGCGTTGTTGCTGGCCACGCTCAGTGGCGACCCGGATATCGGTGCAGCGCGGCTGATCATCGAACCACGGACGCAAAAAGCCGGCGACACCGGGTTTGTCTGGTACGTGCATCGCGACGGCACGCGCACCGTCGAAAAGTCGGTGATGGAACTGGGCTACGACTATCGCGCGATGCCCTGGTACCTGCGCACCCAGCGCGAAGGCCGCGCGTGGTGGTCCGAGCCGTACCTCAACACCAATGGCGGCAACGAGCTTTACACCAGTTACAACCTGCCGCTGCGGCGGCCGGGCGATGCGCCCGATGCAGCGCCTGTCGGCATGGTGAGCGTGGATTTGCCGTTGCAGCATCTGCGCGAGATCATCGACCAGTTGCCGCGCGATATCGGTATCCGGCCGATGCTATTGTCGCCGGAAGGCATGCTGGTGTTCAGCCCGGATCCGGCGCTGGACCTGCACACCACGCTCGATCGCTATGTGGCGCGTTCGCGACCGGATCTGGCGCCGTTGCAGCGTGCGATGGCCGCCGGCCAGCCGATCTCGTTCTCGCACACTGCGCCCGACGGCGAGCGCTTCCTGACCCATAGCGCGGCAGTTGGACGCAGCGGCTGGACCTTTGTGCTGTCGGCCTCGGAAGGCTATGTGTTGTCTGGCCTGAACTGGCTGGCCGCATGGGTGGCTGCGGCCGCATTGGTGGGTGCGGCCGTCTGGTGGTGGCTGATGGTGCGGATCACACGCAAGTTGACGCGGCCGATTGAAGAGTTGACCGACACCGCCGAGCACTTCCGTCGTGGCGAATTCGAGTACCCGTTACGGCATATCGAGCGCAATGACGAAGTGGGCGTGATGGCGCGCGCGTTCGATAGCGCACGCGATGCGATCCGCCACCATATCGCCGAGATCGGCGAGATGACCGCCGCGCGCGAGCGCATGCACAGCGAACTGCAGATTGCGCGCGAGATCCAGCAGGCGATGCTGCCCTCCGGGCGCACCTTCGACCGTGCCAGCTCGCACCTGGAAACCTGCGCCTGGCTGGAGCCGGCCAAGGCGGTGGGCGGCGATTTCTACCATTTCTTCGAAACCGAGCCCGGATTGCTGTGGTTCGTGGTGGGCGATGTCTCCGACAAGGGCGTGCCGGCGGCGCTGTTCATGGCGCGCGCGGTGAGCGTGCTGGAAATCGCTGCGCGCCGGCACACGCGCCCGGACGGCATCCTGATCGCCGCTTCCACCCGCCTGGCCGAAAACAACGACACCTGCATGTTCGCCACCGTGCTGTGCGGGCTGATCAATGTAGTGAGCGGCGACTACTGGCTGGCCAGCGCCGGGCACGAGCCGCCGCTGTTGATCGATATCGATGGCAAGGCCTACCCGTTGCCGCTGGAAACCGGCGGCCCGCTGGGTATCGAGCCGCAGGTGGCCTACCCGGTGCTGCAGGGGCGCATGACCGCCGGGCAGACCCTGCTGGGCTATACCGACGGGGTGACCGAAGCGATGGACGAGCAGGGCGCCAGCTATGGGCTGGAGCGCCTGCTCGGTGCGTTGCGGCCACGCCGCAGCGCGGCGGCGCAATGCAAGGCGGTGATCGCCAACATCGCCCACTTCACCGGCAAGGCCGACCCCTACGACGACATCACCCTGCTGGCGATCCGGCTGCGGCAGGAGCATGCTGGACGGGTGGCAGAGGCTGGCCGGGAGCGTCCCGGAAAGGCAACGACCCCATGAAGCTCGATCTGGCCATCGCCCCGTCGCTGGCCCAACTGGCCGGTGCCAACGACGCGCTGGAAGACTCGCTGACGCGCGAAGGCCTGCATGCCGAGCGGATCGGCCAGGTGCGGCTGATCGTGGAAGAGCTCGGTTGCAATGCGCTCACCCACGGCCAGTGCGCGGAGCAACCGCTACGCCTGCAGCTGCAGCTCGACCCGCAGGCACTGGTGCTGGAGATGCACGACCCCGGCACCGCCTTCGACCCCTGCGGCGCCGCCATGCCCAATGTAACCGGCGAGCTCGACGATCGGCAGATTGGCGGCCTGGGGTTGTTTCTGGTGCATCAGTTCGCTGATCACATCGACTACCGCCGCGATGGTGCATACAACATCGTGCGCATCACCCTGCTGCACCCGTACGCCCCTGTCCCCGAGGCTTTGTCATGACTACGCTCGCCATCCAGATCGACCCGCCGCAAGACACCCGTCAACGCGTCATCCTGACCGGGCGGCTGGATACCCATACCTACCAGGACCTGGACGCGGCGCTGTCGCCGTTGCTGGGCACCCGCATCACCACCCTGGTGCTGGATCTGGCCGCATTGGAATACATCTCCAGCGCCGGCATCCGCAGCATCTTCAAGGCGCGCAAGGCGCTGGCCACGCGTCATGGCAAGGTGTTGGTGTCGCACCCCCAGCCACAGATCCGCAAGGTCTTCGACATGGTGAAGGCCGTGCCGCTGAGCGATGTGTTCGCCTCCACCGAGGAGCTGGATGCCTATCTGGCGGCGATGCAGCGCAAGGTGATCGAGCAGAGCGCGCACGGCGACGCGCCGATCGTGCCGCACTTCGC
The DNA here is from genome assembly GCF_001642575.1 of Xanthomonas floridensis. Lineage (GTDB taxonomy): Bacteria > Pseudomonadota > Gammaproteobacteria > Xanthomonadales > Xanthomonadaceae > Xanthomonas > Xanthomonas floridensis. Next base: position 18,937 of record NZ_LXNG01000002.1, read on the forward strand.
CGAAGCCTAGCGCCTTGCATCGCCTGCGCATACACGTGGGGACGTGTGTGCGTGGGAGCTGTAGGGCGGGTTAGTTAGGCTATAGCGCCCTGCCCTGCGCGTTGCCATGCCTGCACTGATCATTTTCGATTTCGACGGCACCCTGGCCGATTCGTTCGGCTTCTTCCTGAGCACACAGCGCGAACTGGCTGCGCGGCACGGGTTCCGCGCGGCCGAAACGCATGAAGTGGACGCCGCGCGCAGGTTGAGCACGCGCGCGCTGATCAAGCAGTCCGGATTACCCGCCTGGAAGGTTCCGCTGGTGGCGGCCGACTTCATCCGCCTGATGCGCGCCGCGCCGCCGGCGGCGTTGTTTCCCGGCATCGCGCAGACAGTCGGCGCGTTACACGGCGGGGGGACGCGGCTGGCGGTGGTGTCGTCCAACTCGGCAGAGAACGTGCAACGCGTGCTGGGCGAAGAGCTGAGTAAGAAGTTCGCCCTCATTGAAGGCGGCGCGCATCTGCTGGGCAAACAGCGCGCCCTGCGACGCGTGCTGCGCGCCACATCGCACACCGCGGCACAGGCGATCTATGTGGGCGATCAGGTCGCCGATTGGGAAGCGACCCAGGTGCTGGGCCTGCCATTTGCCGCGGTGGCCTGGGGCTATGCGCATCCGGAGGTGTTTGCCGGATTAGCCGGAACGCAGCTGATCGCGCGCGTGGAAGACCTGCTTGCGCTGGGCATGCACTAGGGGAGCTCTGAACCAACCTTTCATAGGCTGCCGATCGACGTCCCAGACAGGCCAGGTCGCTCGCAAGCATTTGATCTTCATCGATGGCGATTGTCGCGATTGGGCCGGATTGCAGGCCCATGAGTTGTTCAGAGGCTGCCTGGCACCAGGCACCGCCCTCATCCGCCCTTCGGGCACCTTCTCCCACAGGTGGGAGAAGGACGGGGAGACAGTTGGTCGCCAACCGCGGAAGCTGTCGATGTGGCATTGCCGCATCGAAAGGGCGCGTCTCTACCGGGCTGGCTGGGAACGCTGGAAAAGCAGCGTACTTCTGCAACCTACTGCGTGCCACCTGACATACCCCGGCACAGGCAATCTCTGCTGTCGATCAATCGTCGACTGGGAAGCGAACCGAGTATTGGACTTGCCGTTCACTTCCTATCGTTTTCTTCGGTGATTTTATCGCTGTTGCTGTTGCTCCCGCTGTTGCTGTTTTTCTTGCCCTTGTTCTTGCCCTTGTTCTTGCCGTTGTTCTTGCCGTTGTTCTTGCCGTTGTTCTTGCCGTTGTTCTTGCTGTTGTTCTTGCTGTTGTTCTTGCTGTTTTTTGCTGCTGTTTTTTGCTGCTGTTGCTGTTGCTGTTGCTGTTGCTGTTGCCTGCGCATTTTGCTTACTCCAAGTCGCCTTAAAGCAAGCCGAGCACCGCAGTCATGCGTGGCCGAAGAGGCGCCCTTGTCTGAGCGAAGCGAGTTTGGGCGCCGTGCCGCGCGTGGCGAGGAGCGCAGGGGACCGGCGCGGCTGTATCGCGCCGGATTGCGTCGGCGACAGCGTTTTGGTGACTTTTGCCAAGACAAAAGTCACCCCGCGCCGCCAGGCGCGGAAGCCCTTGCCCTTGCTTCAAAGCCCTTGCTTCAAAGCCGTTGCGTAAAAAAGCTCAGCTTCAAAGCATCTCCCTCAGAGCTATTGCTTCAAAACCCGACCTCAAGCCTCCTGCCTGAAAGCAGCCGCTTCAACACCACGACGTAGCCGCAGCAACCCCAAACCACCCCGCAGACACAAGCCCACACTTCCACGGTGTATAGAGTCAGGCTTCTCCGCGACACGACGATCCGCAACTTCCCATGACCACACCGCCGCCCTACCTGATCACTCCCAAACTGCAACGTGCCACCGACGCCGAGGTGCAGAGGCTTGCCGACTGGCTGGGCCAGCCCCTGCCGGCCGGCTACGCCGAGTACGTGACCGAATGGGGCGCCGGCACCTACGACAATCGCGTGATCGTGCGCCTGCCCGCCGAGATCATCGCCGAGACGCCGGCCGAACAGGCGTTCGTGCGCGAGTACTTCGACGATTTCTGGGGCGAAGACCACACCTTGAACCGCGACGAAGCGGCCCAGGGCGTGGCCTTCGGGTCCTCGCTCGACGGCGACAAGATCCTCTACAGCCGCCAACGCCACGCGCTGTTCGTACTGCCACGCCAGGACGAACGTGTGTACTGGATGCCGCAGGGTTTTTTCGACCCGCTGGACTGGGGCACTGATGGCCCCGTCCTGCGCTCGGCCTTGGTCAGCTTCGATTCCGGCATCGACCGCGCCACTGTCGAACTGTTCACCGCACGGGCGCTGGGCGTGGATGCCGTCGCCGCTGCGATCCTGCGATTCACACCGGCAGCTCATCGCGTAGATGCACCGTGGGGTGCGCTGCTCTATCTGCCCGATGTGTATGGCCGCGCGCAGCTCATCCAGGCGCACGGAGACAAGCGCGTTGGCGTGCGGCTCGACTACGACACCGATCGCTCGCCGCCGGTCGCCTCCATTGTCGCGGCCCTGGAAGCCCTGGGCATGTTCGTGACGCAACGCAGCGCATGACGCATGTCTGGTGCTGAGCGTGAAACTCTCAGTTGCTCGCCCGCCAGGCGAACACTTGTTCGACATCAAGCGTCACGCGCATGCCACTGTTCGCGCGCTTCCTGCTCAGGCGGGGTTTCCTTGATCGGCCATGCCAGTCTCAGCTGCAGCACGTGATGCAGAGTGCAGCACTCCGCCCCGTTCAAGCAGACGACTACACCCCGCCCGAGCGCGGCAACGGTGCCGGTACATTCAACATGCCGCCGGCCGCCACATAGGCTGCCAGTGCCTGGCCCTGGCTCAGCAGATGCCCGTGCATGGTGCGCTCCGCACCTTCCGCATCGCCGCGCCGCACGCACTCCATCAGTTGCCGATGCTCGGCCAGCGATTGCGCCATGCGGCCCGGCGTGAGCAATTGCCGCCCGCGATGCATCTTGAGGATGCGGTGCAGGTCGTGGGTGACGCGGATCAGCCACGGATTGCCGGCGTAGTGCTGCACCGTCTCATGGATCAGATAATTGTTGCGGTAGTACTCGGCCAGATCGCCGGAGGCGGCCGAGGCCTCCATCGCCGCATGCAACTCCTCCAGGCGCTGCACACCGGCTGCGTCGATGCGCTTGACCGCGTCGTGTGCGCAGCGGCCTTCCAGCATCGCCATCACCGGAAACAGCTGGTTGAGGTCTTCCAGCGTCAGCCGCGTGACCCGGCTGCCGCGGCCGGCGTCCAGCTGCACCAGGCCTTCGGCTGCGAGCAGCTTGAGACTTTCACGCAAGGGGGTGCGGCTGATGCCGAGCTCTTCGGCCAGCGCGGGCTCGTCGATCCATTCGCCCGGCGGCAATGCGTAGTCGTAGATCTTCTGGCGCAGGCGCTCTGCCACTTCCTCGTACAGCGGTACGCGCTTCTTGGCGCTGCGCGAATCAGGGGCGAGGGTCATGGTGGGCAGGTCGTCGGGAGTGGAGCGGGGGCGCCCATTCTACCGGGGCGCCCCTGGACCCTGCCCGATGCCGCCGGCGTCACAGCCAACCCGGCACCACGAACAACAGCCACGCCGCCAGCGGCCCCAACACCACCACCAGCCCGCTGTAGACCAGGAAGCGGCGGAACAGGCCGTCGCGCTCTTCCTTGGCGGCCGAGGCCACCACCAGCGCACCATTGGTGGAAAACGGGCTGACATCGACGATGGTGGACGACACTGCCAACGCGCAGATCACCCCGGCCGCGCCGAGATGGCCCTGCATCAGGAACGGTACCGCCAGCGGGATGGTGGCACCCAGTACTGCCGCCGACGAGGCGAATGCGGACACGATGCCACCCACATAGCAGACCAGCAGCGCGCCGAGCAGCGGCATGCCGATGTGCGAGACGCCGGTGCCGATGTAGTCCACCGCGCCGGCTTTTTCCAGCACGGCCACATAGGTCACCACACCGCTGATCAATAGCACCGTGGACCAGCTGATGCCGTCCACCGCACCCTTCTGCGCATTCGGCGAGATCAGCGCCAACGCCACCGCGACGGTGATCGACACCAGACCGACATTGAGGTTGTAGACCAGCGCCGCGACACCCAGGCCAAGCAGACCGACCAAGGTGATGACCCGGTCGCGGGTGATTGCCACCGCCTCCAGGGCCAGTGGGTCGGTGGACAAGGTGCCGCCACCGGCAGCGACCAGCGCACCATGGCCTTCGATGGCGAAGCGGCGTTGCGAGGCCTGATCGCCGGTGACCGGCACGTACTGGGCATCGGCCAGCGACATCTCCTGCCGGCGCATCAGCTTGAGCCCGCCGAAGGCGCAGAAGCAGATGATCGCCATCATCAGGTTGAAGCCCAGACTGGTGAGAAACACCGCCATTTCGGTGACATCCAGCCCGGCCTTTTCCACCACCTTGTTGGTGATGCCGCCATACACGCTGATCGGCGAGAAGCCGCCGCCCTGCGCACCATGGATCACCAGCAGGCCCATCATCAGCGGATTGATGCGGTACTGCTTGGCAAAGCGCAACGCGACCGGGCCGATGATGGCCACCGCTGCCGGCCCCAACGCACCGAAGGCGGTGAGCAGGCCGGTGATGACGAACATCACCCACGGAATGGCCACGATGCGCCCGCGGACCGCACGCACCGCCCAATGCACCAGCAGATCGATCGTGCCGTTCTTCTGCGCGATGGCGAACAGATAGGTGATGCCGACCAGTGTCAGGAACAGGTCACCGGGAAAGCCGGCCAAGACCTCCTTGCCATCCAGCCCCACCCACACGCCACCGACGATGAACGCCAGCGCGAAGGCCACCGCACCCATGTTGATGGGCAATGCGGTCGCCACGATGAACATGACAACCAAGCCAAGAATCGTTGCAATTTGCGGGGTCATGCGCCCTCCCAGACACCTGATACGCGTACAGCACGGATGGCCACCCGCCATCCAAGGGTCACGCCGTCTATGCCACCTGCCAGTCCTTCATGCCGCGCGCTCGCACGCGGCGGCGACCCACTCCACGACACCGTGGGTGCTGTGGAATTCATCGACCGAGCGTGCCTCGCACTCCGGTACGACCTCGCGCGCCATGCGCGCCAGTGCGCTGCCGGGGCCGAGTTCGAGAAACACGCGCGCACCGCGTTCGGCCGCCTGCACCAGCACGTCGCGCCAGCGCACGATCTGCGCGATCTGTGCCGACAGGCTGTCGATGACCAGTGCCGGCGTGGTGACCGCGCGCGCATCGATACCGGCCAGCACGCGCACCGCTGGCGCGCGCACTGCCACCTTGTTCAATTCGATTGCGAACGCATCGGCTGCGTCGCGCAGCCACGGCGTATGCGCGGGCACGCTGACCGGCAGCAAGGCCGTGCGCGCGCCGCGCGCCTGCGCGTCATCGCCCAGCGCCTGCAAGGCGGCGCGTGGGCCGCCGAGCACGGCATGGTCATTGCCATTGATGATGGCAAGCGCGGCGCCATGGCTGTTGCAGAGCGATTCAAGCGTGATGAGCGGCAGGCCGACCACCGCCATCAGCCCGGCGTGCGCGGGGCTGGCGGCGTCCATCAGGCGGGCGCGGGTGGCGGCCAGCCGCAGGCAGGTGGCGATCTCCATGCTGCCGGCCACGGCATGCGCGGCGAGCTCGCCAACGCTATAGCCCAGCGCCATCAAGGGCGCCGGCAATTGCTGGCGTAGCGCCTGCCACTGCGCCAGCGTCGCTGCGCACACCAGCGGCTGGGCGATGGCATTGGCATAGCGGCCGGGATCGGCCGCCAGACGCTGGGACGATGTGCCCAGCAGCGTGTCCGCGAGCGCGACGACCGCAGCCGCAGCCGGCGCATCCGCCACCTGCGCGAACATCTCCGGGTGCTGGCCGCCTTGGCCGGGGCAGAGAATGGCCAGGCTCATGGAGTTGCTCGGTGAGCTGTGGTCGGACGGTGTCTGCCAGAGCTGCCCTCATCCGCCCTTCGGGCACCTTCTCCCGTGGACGGGAGAAGGACGGCCGTGCGTGTGGCGGCGGAGACTGCGGCGTGGCTGCATGCACTCGTGGACTGGGCGAACGTTACGGCAGCTGCAGAGCTGCCCTCATCCGCCCTTTGAGCACCTTCTCCCGTGGACGGGAGAAGGACGGCCGTGCGTGTGGCGGCGGAGACTGCGGCGTGGCTGCATGCATTCGTGGACTGGGCGAAAGCTACGACCACTGCAGAGCTGCCCTCATCCGCCCTTTGGGCACCTTCTCCCGTGGACGGGAGAAGGACGGCCGTGCGTGTGGCGGCGGAGACTGCGGCGTGGCTGCATGCACTCGTGGACTGGGCGAACGTTACGGCAGCTGCAGAGCTGCCCTCATCCGCCCTTTGAGCACCTTCTCCCGTGGACGGGAGAAGGACGGCCGTGCGTGTGGCGGCGGAGACTGCGGCGTGGCTGCATGCACTCGTGGACTGGGCGAACGTTACGGCAGCTGCAGAGCTGCCCTCATCCGCCCTTTGGGTACCTTCTCCCGTGGACGGGACAAGGACGGCGGTCCGCGCGGCGGCCGGTGGGTGGCGATGGCGACTCATGCGCGCTCCTGGCAGTACAGAAACCACGCGCAGGCCAACAGATCGGCGCTGCCGCCGGGGCTGAGCCGACGCCGGACAAAGCCATGGCCGATGGCAGCGAGCTGATCGCGCCAGTTCGGCTGCATGGTGCCGCCGTCGGCCACAAAGCGGGCTGCCTGCGCCTTGGCATACGCCAGTCCGTCGGCACCACCGCGATGCAGCAGGTTGAGATCGTCGACCTGTGCCACCAACTGCATCAGGGTGTGCGCGAGCGCGGCCTCTTGCGTGGCGCCGGTGGCCAGCCGGGCACGCAAGGCCGGCAGCGCCACCTCGCGCAGCAGCGGGTAACCCATCGAGGCCTGCTCGCGCACCCCGCTGACGTTGTGCTGCGCACGCATGCGTTGGCCGTTGCTGCGCGGATCCAGCGGCGCGGCCAGCAAGGCCTCGCGCCAGACCTGCACGCCCTGGCAGACGGCATCGGCGACCGGCGGCCGGCGCTGTGCAACGCGTAGGCGCGCCGACTGCGCGGTGAGCAGGCCGAGACTGAAGATGGCGCCACGGTGCGTGTTGATGCCACCCGTGGCACGCCGCATGGCGGCCTCGGCAGCGATGCCCAGATCGCGCAGGCGGGCGAAGGGCGCGTCGTCGATACCGGCCTGGGCGATGGCGACAAAATAGCCACGCAACGCAAACAGGCTGCGCAGGAAGGTGGATGCGTCCATGTCGGCGTGGCTGCCGCTATCGAACGGCGTGACCAGGCCCGGCTTGGGAGCACATGCGAGTTCGGCATGCAGCGCGCCAACCGCGAGCCGGCCCAGGCGATGTGCCAGCGGGCTGGTGTGAACCTGACCGGGGGACGAAGACGGCTGCTGCAATGCTGCGTGCGCTGCGTGATCGCACACCACCGTGCGCAACGCGCGCGCCTGCACTGGCGACGCGTTGTCAGTGATCAGCACCGACGCTGCGGCAGGTTGCGCTGCGACGGGCTGATTTCGGTCATCGGCGGGTTCAAGCCCATGCCCGCTGCATGCGGCAACAAGCGTTGACGCCTTCGACGCTTCACGCATCGCGTGTTCTGCAAGATGCAGCGTCGGCAGCAGAGTGTTCGGCGGCGCAGCGCCACGCTGCACGGCTGTACCTTCGACGTAATGGCTGCGTTGCGCCTGCGTCTTCATGCCGCGCTCCAGACCGGGAACAGGGCGGCCCGCGGCAGCAGGCGGCAGCCGTTGCTGGACTTCACCAACACCTGCTGCGCACTGCCAGCGTATTCGCGCCAGTTCACCGCCATGTCGTCGGGCAGCAACAGCTCGCCATCTGCGCGTTGTCCATGGCGCTGTTCCCAGCGCTGCAGCAGCGCGACCACGGCATGCGCCTGTTCGGGCGTTTCGACGGTCCACAGCACATCCAGATCCGAGTGCGCGTGTACATAGGCCAGGCCGGTCAATGCCTGCCAGGCGAAGCTGCCGAACACGCGCGGCTGCAAGGCAGTGGCCTGGCATTGCGTCAGCAGCGCCTGCAAGGCCGGTTGCGCGGTATCGGGGGCGTGTGCGAGCACGGCGTCCAGTGCGAGCGGCGCGGTGCAGCGCGCAATCTCTTCAACGCGCACGCTCAGCGCCAGGCGGTGCTTGTCTTCCGCAGGCGGCAACGGCACACCCAGGCGCATGCTGCCCGGTGCCTCGCTGCCGTCGCGGCGCGCCACGACCGCCGGCAGGCCGGCAGCAAACCACCGCTGCAGCCGCGGCTGCGCACCGGGCGTGAGCGCCTGCCACTGCGCCGCAGGGCGCAACCACACCAGGGCGTGGCGGCCGGCCATGTCAGGCCTGCCCCGCTGCCACGGCAGCAGCGACGTCGTGCGCCAGGGTGCGGCCACCGCGCTGCGCACCGCGCGCACGACGCTGGTCGCCATCGGCAGGGGCAGCCAGCGCCTCCAGCAGCGCCTGCGCCAGATCGCCGTCCCACAGCGCGTCCACCGCGCCCATGCGCACGTAGTTCTCCACACCCGGCGCAAACACCGGCGAACTCTTGCTCAGCGCCTGCAAGGTCTCCACCGGCTGCTTGGTGACCCGCGCCATCGCACGCAGATCCATCACCCGGACCTGCGCGCTCGGCAAGGCATGGATGCGATCGGCCATCAGGCCGAAGGACAGGAATCCACCGCTGACGGCTTCGCCATAGACCAGCGTGACCAGCCGCGCACCGCGCTTGCGCGCAAGATCCAGCGCGCGCGCCAGATGCGCGAAATAGCCGTTGATGCCGAGCAGTTCGTCGCGACGCGCCAGCCGCTGCCCGGCGGTGTCGGCCAGCATCACGATGGGGCGTTGCGGATGTGCGCGGGTGCTGGCCAGCACGCTGGCGGCCAGCGCCAGGGCATGGTCCACGCCCACTTCCAGCTTGTTGGCGGTGCCGATCACCGTCACCTCGCCTGCGGCGGTGGTGGCGCTGCCGGTAAGGACATCGTCGTTGCGGGCGATGGCGTGACCGAGCGGAAACAGCTGGTCGAGCAACTGGCTCAGTTCCATGGCGTGCTCCGGTCTGCGGTGGCGGCATGGTCCACGCCCACTTCCAGCTTGTTGGCGGTGCCGATCACCGTCACCTCGCCTGCGGGGGTGGTGGCGCTGCCGATAAGGACATCGTCGTTGCGCGTGATGGCATGACCGAGCGGAAACAGCTGGTCGAGCAACTGGCTCAGTTCCATGGCGTGCTCCGGTCTGCGGTGGCGGCAAGGAAGGCGTCGGTGTCCAGCAGCGGCAGGCGCTGTGCATTGGCGATGCCCTGCCGCGTCCATATCTCCAGGCCGTCGCGGCAATCGCCGTACGCGTCGATGCGCGCGGACAAGTGCTGATGCGCGCGCTCCAGCGCCTGCAAGGCGGCTTCGCCGTCCGGTTCGGACAGCGTGTCCAGCGTGCTGGCTGCAGCATCGGCGAAGGCCGCGATGCGATCTGCCACCAGGGTGCGCGCTTCGCCGAGTAGATAGCGGTGTTTGCCGCCAGTGACGCGCCACACCAGGGCACGGTCGCGCGCATCGAACTCCTCTACACCGCGCACGGTTTCGATCACATCCGGGCCGGACAGCGACAGCCGGCCCTCTTCGGACATGATCACCGCGCTGCAACAGCGCGCCACGATGCCCATGCCACCGAACGCGCCGTTGCCGCTGCCGATCAGCGCCAGCACCGGGATGCCCGCGGCGCGGGTGTCCAGGGTGGCGCGCATGACTTCGGAGATGGCGATCAGGCCGGCGTTGGCCTCATGCAGGCGTACGCCGCCGGTATCGAGCAGCAGCAGCACCGCGTCCGGGCGCGTGGCGCTTGCGCGTTCGAGCAGGCCGGTGAGCTTGGCGCCGTGCACTTCGCCGACACCGCCGCCCATGAAGGCGCCCTGCTGCGCGGCGATCAGCACGTTGCGGCCCCGCAGCGTGCCTTGCCCCACGATGACGCCATCATCGAAGGCGCCCGGTACGTCGAGCTGCGCCAGATGCGGGCTGACCAGGCGTCTACGCGGGCCGACGAACTCGCCGAAGCTGCCGGCATCCAGCAACCCGTCGATGCGCTCGCGCGCGTCGGCTTCGTAATAGCTGCGGTCGGCCATGGGAACGGTGGTGCTCATGTGCGGCTCCGGCTGACTTGTGTAGGAGCACACCCGGGCGCGACCGAGGCGTTAGCGGCCAAGCCCGTCGCACCCGGGTGCGCTCCTACGGAGGTATCTGTCTCTGTGCAGTGCATGCGGCTCATGCGTCGGCTCCTTGCAGCACGTCGATGGCCTGGTCCAGGCGCAGGCTCACCACCGCCGGGGTGGCGCCGACATCGTTGATGCTGATGCGCACATCGCGCAGCGGGTGGCGTACGGCGAAGTCGTCCAGCACCGCTTGCCAGATCGTGCCGAAGCCACGCGCGGCGGTGAGGACCTGGATCTCCATCGCGCCATCCAGCGGTACGCGTTCGACCAGGACTTCCAGGTTGCCGGAGGCGACCACGCCCACCAGCGCATGTTCCAGACCGGTGCGCGCACCGTGCTGGCCGTCAAAGCGATATCGCAAGGTTTCCATGCTGAGCCCTTACCAATTGCGGAAACGTTTCGGCGGGTCGTACAGCCCACCGGACCAGCGCACCAGGTCCTTGACCGTGCGCGCGGCAAGCAGATCGCGCGTGGCATCGCGCGGGCGAATGCCCAGGTCGTCCGGGCGCTTGATCACGCCGCGGTCGCGCAGGTTTTCCACCATGCGTTTGTCGCGCGCCAAACCCACCGCGGTGTAACCGGACACGCCGCGGATCGCCTGCTCGCGTTCTTCCGGCGTGCGGCACAGCAACAGGTTGGCGATGCCTTCTTCGGTGAGCACATGGCTGACGTCGTCGCCGTAGATCATCACCGGCGGCAGCGGCATGTTGGCGCGCTCGGCCAGTTCCCAGGCATCGAGCCTGTCGACGAAGGCCGGCGCCATGTGCTCGCGGAAGGTCTCCACCATCTGCACCACCAGCTTGCGCCCGCGCGGCATCTCGCCGGGCCGTGCGGCCTCGCGCCCGGCCTTGAGCCAGGCAGCGCTGGCATGCCGGCGGCCGCGTGCATCCGACCCCATATTGGGCGCGCCACCGAAGCCGGCAATGCGGTCGCGCGTGGCGGTCGAGCTATTGCCCTGCAGATCGATCTGCAGGGTGGACCCGATGAACATGTCGCAGGCATACAGGCCGGCCGTCTGCGACAGTGCGCGGTTGGAGCGCATGCTGCCGTCGGCACCGGCAAAAAACACATCCGGGCGTGCAGCGATATACGCCTCCATGCCCAGCTCGGAGCCGAACGAATGCACCGATTCGACGAAGCCCGATTCGATCGCCGGAATCAGCGCCGGATGTGGATTGAGCGCCCAATTCCGGCAGATCTTGCCCTTCAACCCCAGCGATTCGGCATAGGTGGGCAGCAATAGTTCGATGGCGGCGGTATCGAAGCCGATGCCGTGGTTGAGGCGTTCCACGCCATACTCGGCATAGATGCCCTTGATGGCCATCATCGCCATCAGCACCTGGATCTCGGAGATCTGCGCCGGGTCGCGGGTGAACAGCGGTTCGATGTAATTGGGCTTGGGCGCCTGGGTGACGAAGTCCACCCAGTCGGCAGGGATATCCACGCGCGGCAAGGTGTCGAGGATTTCATTGACCTGCGCAATCACAATGCCGCCCTTGAACGCCGTGGCTTCCACAATCACCGGCGTGTCTTCGGTATTGGGGCCGGTATAGAGATTCCCGTGGCGATCGGCGGCCTGCGCGGTGACCAGCGCAATACGCGGCGTGAGGTCGATGAAGTAACGGCCGAACAATTCCAGGTAGGTGTGGATGGCACCGATCTCGATGCGCCCTTCGCTCACCAATCCGGCCAGGCGCGCGGCCTGCGGGCCGGAGAACGAAAAATCCAGCCGCTTGGCGATGCCGCGTTCGAACACATCCAGATGCGCGGCCAGCGACAGCACCGACTGCACCATGTGCAGGTCGTGCACGCGGGCCGGGTCTACCTCGGTCAGGCAGCGCGCGAGAAAGTCGGCCTGCTTCTGGTTATTGCCCTCCAGGCACACCCGGTCGCCGGGTTCGATCACCGCCTCCAGCAGCGCCACCACGTCATCGGCGGCCACCACCCGCCCCTGGGGCGCGAGCGCAGCGGCGCGCTGCAGGCGCTGGCGGCGGCTTTCGGCCTGGGTGTCCCACTGTCGACTCATCGCTCTTGCCTCACCGGGCCGAGCCCGTAATGTCATAGTAATTACATCGTAATTATGGAGATTGGCGCTGTCTAGCCGCGTTGCAGCATGGCGGCGCCGATGCCTGCAGCCGGTCAGCCAGGCGACAGGTGCGCGCTTGCGATGCCCACCGCTTCGATATATCGTTTCCACATGATTCGATATATCGAATGACAATGCGTTCCCGCCGTCACGGCCCATCCGAGCTGGATGCGCTGGCCGACAGCGCGCCTGGGCGCAGCGGCGCGCCTGGGCGCAGCGGCGCGCGGCCGCTGGAGCACGGCGATCTGCGCCTGTTGTTGCTGGCACTGATCGAACAACACCCACGCCACGGCTACGAGTTGATGCGGCAGATCGGCGCACTGTTCAAAGGCCTGTACGCGCCCAGTGCGGGTGCGATCTATCCGGCCCTGGCGCAACTGGAAGCCGACGGATGGGTGGATGCGGCCCTGCAGCAGGGCCGCAAGCGCTACCACCTCAGCCCTGCAGGCCGTCACTACGCCAGCGAGCACCGCGATGCGCTGGATGCCGCGCTGGCGCGTACCCAGCAACGTGCGCGCGCATTGATCAAGGCACAGACCCCTGCCCCGATCCGCGAGGCCATCCACCGTATCAAGCACAGCCTGTTCGCACGGCACGGGCAGTGGAGCGACGCCGAAACCATACGCATCGCCACCCTGCTCAACGCCGCCGCCGATGCCATGGAGCGGGACGATGAGTAAGTGCATGTGTCTGCCGCTTATGGCTTTCCAGCTTGCGCTGGTCCGGGACGCGGTCGGCTGCTGCCGTGGTTCCCCTGGCATGGGATGCGCGCAGGACGCGCTTTGGTTTGCGGTGATTGCCGCAAGCGGTAGCGCAGCCAGCGACAACTCACCGGAGCGAAAGTATCAAGCGACGGCGTTGCATCGTTCCAACCACATGAGGCTTCGCGCATAGCCTGGTCCGCCGCTGCGCGGCACCTTCTCCCCTTTGAAGGCAGACAATGTCCCGAGGGGGAGAAGGGTAGGCACAACATTGGCTGGCTGCTGCGCTGTTACGCCCTTGATTTCGATCTTCATCGTGTTTCATCACCCACTCCCCAACGCCGTATCGCGACACGGTATCCACAGGAATCGCACTTCATGGCTGCACATACCAACACCCAGATCCGCCGCGACCCACGCCTGCGTACCGTGCAGGTGGTGCGCTGCGAGTCGGTCACGCCGCAGATGCGCCGCATCGTGTTTGGCGGCAGCGAACTGGCCGGTTTCCAGAGCGAGGCGGCGGACGATCACGTCAAACTGTTTTTCCCCAATGCCGACGGCGCCTTCGTGCTGCCGACGATGACGGCCGACGGCCCGCGCTATGACGAAGGCGCCCTCCCCTCGCCCGGCCGGGACTACACGCCGCGCCTGTTCGACCCGCAAACCGGCGAACTCAGCATCGACTTCGTGCTGCATGGCGACGGCGTGGCCTCCAGCTGGGCGGCACAGGCGCAACCGGGCGATGCACTGTGCATCGGCGGCCCACGCGGCTCGTTTCTGGTGGCCGACGATTTCGATCATTACGTGCTGATCGGCGATGAAACCGCGTTACCGGCGATCGGCCGCTGGCTGGAAGCCATGCCGGCGGACATGCACGCCGACGTCTTCATCGAAGTGGCCGATGCCAGCGAGCGCCAGGAACTGCTCAGCGCTGCCGACGTGGATGTGTACTGGCTGGAGCGCAACGGCTTCGACGCGGCCAGCAGCACACTGCTGGAAGACAGCCTGCGCGACTACGAGCCGCACGACGGCGACACGTTCTACTGGATCGGTGCCGAATCCATGCGCGCCCGTGCCATGCGCAAGTTCATTGAAGAGCACATGGGCGTGGACAAGGAATGGGTGCGTGCGAAAGGGTATTGGAAGGCGAGCCCCGCAGCGGAGTAATGGCTTGCGTGCGCACTGCCACTGATCGCGTGCCGCTCCTCGCGTAGGGGCGCACCTGGGCGCGACGGGCTTTGCCCAGACAGCCGCCCGCGTCGGCGAGTCTGCCGATAAAGCGTCCGCGGCCAGGGCCGCTCTTACGTAGCGACGGTCAGGAGTGACAGAGCGTTTTGCGCACGCAACAACAAAAGCCCGCCAATCGGCGGGCTTTTGCATTGACGCATTGCATTGACACACCGGCGCGATCGCTCGCACCGGTGTGCCGGCAGCCGGCGCTTACTTCGCCGCAGCAGCCTCACCCGCCTTGGCCTGCAGGGCTTCGGTGGTGATGCGGATCTTCACTTCGTCGCTGACGTTCGGGGCGTACTGGCCCACGCCGAAGTCGCTGCGCTTGATCGTGGTGGTGGCGTCGAAACCGGCCGCCGGCACCTTCTTCATCGGGTGCTCGCCGGCACCGTTGAGGGTGACGTCCAGCACCACCGGCTTGGTCTGATCCTTGATGGTCAGATCGCCGGTGACGGTCAGCTTGTTGTTGCCGGCGGCTTCGACCTTGGTGCTCTTGAAGGTGGCGTTCGGGAACTTGGCCGCGTCGAAGAAGTCACCGCTCTTCAGGTGTTCGTCGAACTTGGCGGTGAAGCTGTTCAAGCCCGACAGCGGCAGGGTGACCTGCACGGTGGACTTGGTCACGTCGGCCGCGTCGTACACCAGGGTGCCGTCGACATTGCCGAAGTGCGCGCTCGGGTTGGAGAAGCCGAAGTGGCTCCACTGCGCGATCACGTCGGTGTGGCTCGGGTCCAGGGTGTACGTGCCGGAGGCAACCTGCACGGCCGGTGCGGTCGAGGCCGTCGATTCGGCAGCGGCCGGTGCCGTCGCAGCAGCGGTCTCGGCCGGCGCGGTGGCGGCCGGGGTTTCGGCGGCCGGGGTGGCGGCGTTGTCGGCCGGCTTGGAGCAGGCGGCGATAGCCAGGGTCAGGGCGAGCGGCAGCAACAGCTTGTGGGTGGTCTTCATTGGAACTCCATGTGATGAGAGACGCGTTGGATCAACGCGGATGGGGCGAAACGCAGACGGACGAGGACTGCAGGAAACTGGAAACGGCAAACCTATCTTGCACGGCAGTGAGCAGACGGCGAAGGACGGCAGGCCCAGAACGCGCAGTGGAGGTGACATCCACCGCTTCCGGGCATTGACCGCGCTCACCTGAGGGTGAGCGCAATCGCGTCATCGACGACATACGGCCATGCAGCAACACATATCGCAAACGACACCAGGCGGCTCCCATGACCACGCTCACTCACTTCCGGGCAGCCACGCTGCAGCATTGCTGTCAGGCCGGATGCGTCACGCGCGGCGCGGCGCACTGCCAACGATCACTCAAAGCGCGCAGCTTCATCGAAGCTCAGGCGCGGCGAGCGCGGGAACAGCCCGGCCGGATCACCGTAGCCCAGGTTGATCAGGAAATTGGACTTGATCGGCGTGCCGGCAAAAAACGCCGCGTCCACCTTGGCATTGTCGAAGCCGGACATCGGGCCGGCATCCAGACCCAGCGCGCGCGCAGCCAGGATCAGATAGGCGCCCTGCAGCGAGCCGTTGCGGAACGCCGATTCGGCGCGCCCTTCGCGCGGGCCGTCGAACCAGCTCTTGGCGTCGGCATGCGGGAACAGGTACGGCAGCTTCTCGTGGAAGTCTTCGTCGTGCGCCACGATCACCGTCACCGGTGCGGCCAGAGTCTTGGCGGCGTTGCCTTCGGACAGCGCCGGCTTGAGCTTGGCCTTGCCGTCGGCGCTGGTCACGAACACGAAGCGCGCCGGGCCGCTATTGGCCGCCGTGGGGCCCCACTTGACCAGCTCATAGAGCTCGCGCAGCACGTCCTGGCTGACCGGCGTGTCGGCAAACGCGTTCTGCGTGCGGGCGGTGCGGAACAGCTGATCCAGTGCGGCGGCGTTGAGCGAGTCGGACATGAGCACTCCAGAAAAAGGGATGGCGCGACGGTAAGCTGTGGCGTCGGCACCAGTGTGAAGACCCGCAGTGTAGAGTGGCGCGATTGCCGCCACACGCGTTCAATCTGAAACAAATCTATGTCGGATCTGAAACGATGGGGCTGACCTGGGCGCTGAGCGACGGCCGCGCCGGCAATGCGCGCCAGGCCGAGGCGCTGGCGCGTGCGCTGCACCCCGATGCCTTTGAGCCGATCCATCTGCATGCCCGCGCGCCCTGGCGCTGGGCCGCGCCGCGTCTGCTGCCCGGCGCGCAGCAGGCATTTGGCACTGCGTTCGCCCGGCACCTGCAGCAGCCGCCTGCATTGGCCATTGGCTGCGGGCGGCAGGCAGCGCTGGCCACCCGGTTGCTGCGCGCCGGCGGCAGCCGCAGTGTGCAAATCCTGGATCCGCGCCTGGATCCGCGCCACTGGGACCTGCTGGTGGTGCCCGAGCACGATGCGCTGCGCGGCGAGAACGTGCTCACCCTGCTCGGCAGCCTCCACCCGGTGGACGATGCCTGGCTGGCGGCCGGGCGGGACGCGTTCCCCGCGCTGGGCGGCTTGCCCGGCCCGCGGCTGGCCCTGCTGGTCGGCGGGCCCACCGCGCCGGTGCCGTGGACGCCACCGGCGCTGGCGGCGCTGTGCGCACGCTTGAGCGCGCAGCTGCGCGCAGTGGGCGGCAGCCTGCTGGTCACCCTCTCGCGGCGCACGCCGGCCGATGCCATCGCCCCGCTGCGCGCCGCCTGCGCCGGCCTGCCGCATCTGCTGTGGTGCGACGGGCGCGATGGTCCCAACCCATATGCCGGCCTGCTGGGCTGGGCCGACGCGATCGTGGCCACCGCCGATTCGGTCAACCTGCTATCCGAGGCCTGCGCCACGCGCGTGCCGGTGGCCGCCGCATTCGGCAACCTGGCAAACGGGCGAGTGGGCTCCTACCTGCACGCGCTGCGGGACCGCCAGCGGTTACACGACACCGATGAAGTTCTCGGCGCCGGAGCCGATATCGCTCCGGTACGCGAGACCGCGCGCATCGCCGAGCAGGTGCGCGCGCGCCTGTCGCCCTGACCCACGCGCCTGACGATGGCGCCCGACACAAGGATGCTGGTCGATGAAGAAGCGAAGAAGCAGACCGACACTGAGGTGGACGATCGGGTTGGCATTGCTGGTCGCAGCGCCATGGGCCGCCAGTGCAGCAACGCCGCAGTGCGTACCGCGCTACCCCTCGCCGCAAGCCACCGCGGCAATGTTCGACATGGCCAGCGCCGCGGCGCAAGCCCTGGAGGCATTGCCCGGTGCGCAGGTGGTACTGCTGGCGCGCGGAGGACAGGACCTGAGCCGATACGGGCTCAAACATAGCCACATGGCGTTTGCGTTGCGCGATGACGATGGCCTGTGGCGCGTGCGGCATCTGCTCAACCGCTGCAAGAGTGATGCATCGCAGCTCTATGTCGAAGGCCTGAGCAACTTCGTTGGCGAAAGCGCGTTGACCAGCGATCTGCGCGTGGGCGTCCCGACCCGTGCCGTGCAACAACGCCTGCATGCCTTGCTGGCCGGCAACGGCGAGCTGGCCCATCGCCTGCATGAACCCCGCTACAGCATCGTGGCGTACCCGTTTTCCACCGAGTACCAGAATTCCAATCAATGGGTGTTGGAAGTGCTGGCCGTCGCATTGGCCGCAGATACCCAACCGCCGCAGACCATTGCCGACCGCCGCGCAGCGCAGGCCTGGTTGCGTGGCGCACGCTATCACCCAAGCATCCTGCATCTGGATCTGCGTCAGCGCCTGGGTGCGCGTTTTGTCGCCGCCAATGCCGCAACCACCGACCATCCTGGCGGTGAGCGGGTCTCCGGCGATTATTCGGTGGTCACGGTCGAATCGGTGTTCGACTTCCTGCATCAACGCGACGCGCTAACCAAGGAACTGTCGATTGAGCGCACCGTCATCTCTCCTGGAGAAATGCCGTGAACCGTGCCGCGTTGGCCGCAGGCCTGTTGCTCATCGCTACGACGCTACCTTGCGCGCACGCTGGTGAGATGACCACGCCCGGCGAGAAGTCGGAATTCTATTCGGCCCTGGCAGTGTCGACGCCAGTGCTGGTCGTCGGTGGGGCCCTGGCCTCTGTGCTCTCCCCTGCATCCATGGCAGTGCAGGCAGCGCGCGAAGCCAGCAGCACACCACACGCCGGCACACTGCCGCCCATGCGGGTGCAAGCCGTGCAGACCTTGCCAGAGGGCGCACGCGAGGTGCAGCTGCAGAACCCGCAGCAGACCGACGCCACCCTGTCGCTGCGCTGGCCGGCACGCCAGGATGACCCGGCCACCGGATTTCGGGTGGGCGACATGGTGTCGTTCCAGCCCAGCCCGGCCGGCAGTGGCTGGACCGTGCAGGATCCGCAAGGCCAGGCCCTGGCGTTCCTGCCGACCGGCGAGGCGGCGGCACATAACAGCAGCCGGACCTGGTGACCCCATCGCGCTGCCGGCGCAGCACGCAGATGCGTGGCCGCGACGCTGCAGACGTGGTGCCGCGCCACAGGATGTCGCGGGTCACAGCGCCTGCAGCGACACATCCACCGCCTGCGGCGAACCCACATCCAGGCCCGCCGACCGACGCTTGCCATGCCACTGCTCGGGACACCGCTGAGCGCGCGTCCCATGCCGCCAACCGATCGCCAGCGACTCCACGACGCGACGCGCCCTGCCAACACCGCCCGCGCGCAGCCAGTAATGACCGATGACACTGCCGCCGCGTTGGCGGGCATGCGAACACTGCGCGCACCCTGGTGATGGAACCGATCATGCAACCTGAGCCGATGCCGTTGTCACGCCTGTTGCCGGCCTCGCTCGCCGCCGGTGCGGCGCTGTGGTTCGGGGTCGGTCTCACGCCTGCATGGTGGTGGGCATGGCTGGCACCGGTGCCGTTGCTATGGCTGGCCCTGTCGATCGAACGCAGCGGCCAGGCGCGGCTGGCGGTGGCGATCGCCACGCTGCTGGCCGCCACGCACTACACAGCCTACTTCGCCGTGGTGATGCCGCTGCCGGCTGCCGTGATCGCCACGCTGGGCATGGCAGCGGTGTGGCATCTGGTGGTGATGGGCACGCGCCGCCTGGTGCAGCGTTTGCGCAATGGCTGGAGTGTGCTGGCCTACCCGCTGCTGTGGGTCACGCTGGATCTGCTGATGGCGCGGCTGCTGCCCGACGGCAACTGGGGCAGCCCTGCCTATAGCCAGGCGGAGGTGCTGCCCATACTGCAGCTCACCTCACTGGCGGGCGTGTCCGGGCTGTTGTTCGTGCTGTGCCTGCTGCCATCGCTGCTGGCACTGCTGCTGTGGCGTGGCAATCGAGTGCATCGCCCGGCAGTGCTGGCGGGAACCGTCATGCTGCTGTTGGCGTCGGCCAGCGGCTACGGCCTATGGTGCCTGCAGATGCCGGCGACGGGCACGCCGATGAAGATCGGCCTGGCCTCCATCGACCAGGCCATCAACGCATCGGCCACGCCGGCGTACTGGCAACCGATCCGCAACCGCTACGACGTGCTGGTCGGCGAGCTGGCCGCGCAAGGCGCGCACCTGGTGGTACTGCCGGAAAAGATTGCGGTGCTGCCACCGGCAGAGTTGGCGCGCTGGCAGGCGCACTTTGCGGCGCTGGCGCGCACGCACCGGCTCTGGCTGGTGGTCGGCGTGGGCGAACACGGCGCACATCCCCGCAACCTGGCCTGGCTGTTCGATCCGCAGGGCACGCGAGTGGTGACCTACGACAAGCACATTCTGGCGCCGCCGGAGCGCGCGCAGCACTACGCCACCGGCACGCACTACGCGCTACAGACCATCGGCGATGCGCGGCTTGGCCTGGCGATCTGCAAGGACATGTTGTTCGCGCGGCTGGCACGCGCCAATGGCCAGCGCAACGCGGCGATGATGCTGGTACCGGCATGGGACTTCGGCTATCACGATGCCTGGATGTCGGCGCACATGACGGTGCTACGCGGCGTCGAAAACGGCTACGCAGTGGTGCGCACGGCGCGCGAAGGCTGGCTGATCGCCAGCGATGCGCAGGGCCGCGTGCTGCTGCAGGCCGCCAGCGCACCGATGCCCGGAGCCAGCGCACTGGTCAGCGTCCCAGCGGGGGCGCAGCGAGCCACGCCGTATACCCGGGTGGGCGACCTGTTCGGCGGATTGTGCGTGCTGGCGGCGCTGCTGCTGGTTGCGGCGGCGTATCGCCGTAGAGCGTCTCCACCATTGGCATCTGCGCGCTGAGTCACGCAGGCATCGCGCTTCACCGCAGCCACTGCGCTGGCCCGGCGGCAGCGGCACGCGGATAATCGGTGCACCCCCTGCACGAAACCACCATGTCCACTGCCCCCACGCCGCAGTTCGCACCGCTCACCGCCCGCGCTCTGACCTGGGCGGTGCTGGCGATGGGCGCGGTGGTGCTGCTGTCCAACATTCTGGTGCAGTACCCGATCAACGACTGGCTGACCTGGGGCGCGTTCTCGTATCCACTGGCATTTCTGGTCAGCAATCTGATCAACCGTCGCTTCGGGCCGCGGGCCGCGCGCACGGTGGCCTGGTGCGGGTTTGCGCTGGCGGTGCTGCTATCGGTATGGCTGGCGACGCCGCGCATCGCGGCTGCCTCATGCACGGCGTTCATCGCGGCACAATTGCTCGACATCACCGTATTCGACCGGCTGCGGCACGGCAATTGGTGGCGCGCGCCGATCGTGGCCACCACCTGCAGCGCCACGCTGGATACCACGATTTTCTGGAGTATTGCCTTCGCCGGTGCGTCATTGCCCTGGCTGAGCTGGGCCGCAGGCGATCTGGCGGTGAAGCTCGGCATGGGCGTGTTCCTGCTCGGGCCGTTCCGCGCATTGCTCTGGCGCAGTGCGCCGCGCCCCCGTGCCTGACATGCCTTACAACGGCGCTTGCGTGACTGCCGGCGTGCGGCCTCCAACGATCCTTCGCAGCGCTCTGCAAGATCCGCGGTAACGGTTGCCCATTCCTGTCAGCGCGTGCTGGAAAAGCTGCCTGACGATCGCACGGGAAAGCCTTCCCACAACAACCGCTCCTACAACGCAGCCACATCCTTGCCGGCGGGAAACTCCAGCCCCTGCGCACGCGCTGCGTGGAAGATGCTGCTGCGCGCGTGCTGGATGGCGGCGGTCGGCGTGATCAGGCGCGGGCGCCGGTCCAGCGTGCAGGACAGCCCGGCCTCCACCAGCGTGGCATGCGCATCGTGCAGCGCTTGCGCGGCCGTGCCGGGCAGCCACTGCGCCTGCACCAGTGCATCGATCAAGGCGGGCGTGTCGCACACCTGCAGCAGTGGCGGATGCTGCGCGGCCTGGCCCAGCACACCGGCCTGCAACAGGAATTCCAGATCCACCAGGCCACCGGCGCCCTGCTTCAGATCCAGCCGCGCGGCGTCGCTGCGATCCAGTTCGGCGCGCATGCGCGCCCGCATCTTGCGCACGTCCTCGTGCAGCAGCGCGACATCGCGTATGCGGGTGAGCGTGTCGCGGCGCACCTGTGCGAACGCATCGCACAGCGCGGCATCGCCGGCGACCGCGCGGGCACGTACCAGCGCCTGATGCTCCCAGGTCCACGCGCGCTCGCGCTGGTACTCGCGATAACTGGCCAGCGACGACACCAGCGCACCCTTGCCGCCGTCCGGACGCAGCCGCACATCGATGTCGTACAGCCGACCGGCACCGGTTTCGGCGGCGAGCAGCGCCATCACCTTTTGAGCAAGTCGCGCGAACCAACGCCCTGCGTCCAGCGGTCGCTTGCCGTCGGAGTGTTCGGCCTCGC
Source organism: Xanthomonas floridensis (assembly GCF_001642575.1). Taxonomy (GTDB): domain Bacteria; phylum Pseudomonadota; class Gammaproteobacteria; order Xanthomonadales; family Xanthomonadaceae; genus Xanthomonas; species Xanthomonas floridensis. The sequence goes on from NZ_LXNG01000002.1 coordinate 40,901, forward strand.
GCGGGTGGTCGTAGAGAAACACCAGATCCAGGTCCGAGCCGAAGCCCAGCTCCAGCCCGCCCAGGCTGCCGTAGCCCACGATGGCAAATGTGCCGCCAGGCACCTGCCCGTGCGCGGCCACCAGTTCCCTGCGCGCCAGCTCCAGCACCGTCTGCACCACTGCCTCGGCAAGCCAGGCCAGCTGGCGGGTGCTTTCCACCGCCTGCTGGCGGCCGTCGAGCGTGGCCAGCGCAATGCGGAAGCTCAGCGCCAGCCGGCGTTCGTTGAGCTCGCGCAGGGCCGCTTCGGTGTCCTCGATGTGCACGGTGTCGGCGCAGGCGGCCTGCAGCGCTGCACGATCGGGTAGCGCGCCGCCGATGCGGGTGTCGAGCAGTTCGTCCAGCAGCAGCGGATAGGCCGCCAGGCGCTCGGCCAGCAGCGCGCTGCGCGAGAGCACATCCACCAGCCGCGCAAGCGCGCTGGGCTGTTCGTCCAGCAGCGCCAGATAGCTGGTACGGCGCAAGGTGGCCTGCAGCAGGCCCAGCATGCGCCGTACCGCCGCATCGGGCTGGCTGCCGCGGGTGGCGGCATGCAACAACGCCGGCACCACGCGGTCCAGCCGCGCACGCGCGGTATCGGACAGGGCACGCACGCCGGAGGATTGCGCGAAATCGCCCAGCACCTGATGCGCGCTGCCCGGATCGTGCAACCCGATCCCCAGCAGTGGCGCCGCATCTCCATCGGGCAGCGCGCGCCAGTAATCGGCCAGCGCATCGGGGGCGGTGTTGCGCACGCGCGGTGCCAGCAGTTCGGCAAATTCGGCAGCCACCTGCGTGCGATGCGGTGCCAGTGCGTCCAGCAATGCCTGCCAATCCGCGTAGCCCAGGCCCAGCGCGATGCGCTCGCAGTCCAGCGGCGCCTGCGGCAAGGCATGGGTCTGTGCATCGCGCAGCATCTGCAGGCGGTTTTCCAGCCGGCGCAGGAACCGGTACGCCTCGGCCAGCGCCGCGCCGGTATCGGGTTCGATCTGGCCCGCAGCGACCAGCGCATTGAGCGCGGGCAACAGCCGACGCTCGCGCAGGGCCGGCTCGCGCCCGGCGCGGATCAACTGCAGCGATTGCGCCAGAAATTCGATCTCGCGAATGCCGCCCGGCCCGCGTTTGATGTCGTCCAGCCGGTCATGTCGCGCAACCTCGGCGGTGATGGCGGCCTTCATTTCGCGCAGGCCATCGAGCGCAGTGAAATCCAGATAGCGGCGGTAGACGAAGGGCCGCAAGCTCTCCAGCCAGGCCTCGCCGGCGGCGACATCACCCGCCACCGCGCGCGCCTTGAGCCAGGCATAGCGCTCCCAATCGCGGCCTTCGCGCTGGAAATACTGGTCCATGCCGGTAAACGACAAGGCCACGCGCCCGGCACTGCCGAACGGACGCAGGCGCAGATCCACGCGGTGACTGAAGCCTTCGGCGGTGGTTTCGTCCAGCAGCTTGGCCAGTTGCTGGCCCAGCCGCGCGAAATATTCCTCGGCCGCCAGCGGGCGTGGTCCGTCGGACTGGCCGCCCTGCGGGTAGGCGTACACCAGGTCCACGTCCGACGAAAAATTCAGCTCGCCGCCGCCGAGCTTGCCCAGGCCGAAGACCACCAGCCGCTGCACGCTGCCGTCGTCGGCAATCACCTGCCCATGGCGGCTGGCGAACTGCTGCTCCAGCGCCTGCAGGCCAATTTGCAGGCAGGTTTCGGCCAGGCCGGTGGTGCCGGCCAGGGTGGCCTCCACGCTGTCCAGGCCAAAGACATCGCGCCACACCAGGCGGGTGGACGCAGCGGCGCGGTAGCGACGCAGCTGCACCGGCCAATCCTGCGGTTGCGCCGGGTCTAGTAGGGGCAACGGCAAGGGTGGCGGGTCGGCCTGCGCCAGATGCGCAAGCAGCGCTGGCTGACGCGCAAGCGTCTCCAGCGCGAAGTCGCTGGCGAGCGCGAGCTGCGCCAGCTGCTGGCCGACAGCTTCATCGGGCTGCGGCTGCCCGGCGGGCAGCGCCTGGCAGACACGCGCCACGGCCCGTTCGATCAAGGCGGTCAACGCAGGAGAGGCGGATACGGTGGGAAGCGACATGTGCCGATTCTGGCATTCCCACCCTGTAGCAGCACGTCTACACCACTGCGTGGATGTTTGATCGTCTGCAAGGATTGCGCGCGATGGAGGGATGCAGGAATGCAACGAGACGCCTGAGCGTTAAAGCATGCTCGCCTGCGCCGTGCAGTGCGCGACACCTGCGGCCGATGCCAGCGCTGACTGCATCTGGCCCTTCCTGCACACATGCAGCTGCATGCACGGCATACGGTATGGCGGTCCCGGCACCAGAACGCCTTGGCCATCTGCAACGCAGCATGCACGTAGATCACACGCAAGGGCGCAACGCCACGCGCGTTTTCGCTGCATTGAACAGATCGCTTACGCCGCCCTGACGATGCCCGTGCTGCACTGCGGTTTTCGCACGAGGCCCTGCCATGCCCACGCTCCTGCCTGCTGCATTGCTGCCGTCACAGATCCCGCTGGACAACGACGGCAACGATCTCGATCTGCCGCCCAGCCTGCCGTTCCTGCATCTGTGGACCGGCACGGACGGCAAGAGCCGGCTCAATCCCTCGCAATTGCCCGGCTTCGGCAGCAAGAGCGTGGGTGGCGGTGCGGCGCCGCAATGGCTGCGGCCCTTTCCCGGCAAGGTGCTCGGCATCCAGTTCGCGGTGCTGCCGGTGGGCTGGGTCGGCGACTGGCATGAGAGCCCGCATCCGCAATGGGTGATTCCGCTGCGCGGCCGCTGGTTCATCGAGACCGGCGACGGCACGCGTGTAGAGATGGGGCCTGGCGATATCCACTTCGGCCAGGACCAGGGCACTGCCGATGCACGCGGCCACCGCTCCGGCCAGCTGGGCGACACCCCTTGCCTGCAGATGCTGGTGCAGTTTGCGCAAGCGCCGGCCGCGGCGGTTGCGCATCCGTTCGGCCACGAGGCACCGCGCTGATGCAGGCGCACTGCCGTGTGCGTGCACCTGGCCCGGCGCAGCCAACGCACTGCGCACCGCCGCACGCGCACGCTGCGGCACTGGCCACGCGCCTGGGCGATGCACGGCTGTACACCTTGTACGACCAGGCCACCTGGTCCGAAGGCCCGGCCTGGTGGGAAGCGCACCGCACCCTGGTCTGGAGCGATGTCGTCGGCCGCCGCGTCCTGGGCTGGCGCGAAGACGGCGCAGTGGATGTGTTGCTGGATGCCACCGCCTTCACCAACGGCAACGCCGTGGATGCGCAGCAGCGGCTGGTGCATTGCGAACATGGGCGCCGCGCGATCACCCGCAGCGATGCACACGGCCGCGCACATCTGCTGGTGGGCCGTTTCGAGGGCAAGCGGCTCAACTCACCGAACGACCTGGCCGTGGCGCGCGACGGCGCGCTCTGGTTCACCGACCCACCCTTTGGCCTGCTCAAGCCCAGCCAGGGCTGTCCTGGCGAACAGGAGCTCGATTTCCACGGCGTGTACCGGCTACCGCCCGATGGCGGACCGTTGCAATGCCTGGCCCGGCTGGACCACCCCAACGGGCTGGCGTTTTCGCCCGATGAGCGGGTGTTGTATGTCTCGCAGACGCCTGAGCACGGCCCCGGCACACCGGAGATCACCGCCTTCGATTGGCACGATGGTGCACTGCACGATCCGCGCCGCTTTGCGGTGGTGCCCGAGGGCATTGCCGATGGTTTCTGCGTCGATGATCAGGGCTGGCTGTGGAGCAGTTCCGCCACCGGCATTTGCATCTTTGATCCCGCCGGGCGCCTGCTTGGGCAGGTGCCCACACCGCAGACCGCCTCCAATTGCACGTTCGACCCACCCCAACAGCGGCTCTTCATCACCGGTGGCAGTTCGCTATGGATGCTGCAATTGCAGGGAACATAAGCGGAACCACGCGGCGTGGCGACGCTGCGCACGCTTGACCTGGCAAACGCCAGGCAATAAAAAAGCCCGCTTGCAGCGAACTGCCAGCGGGCTTTGCTCCCTCCCCCACGTCGGGATGCAGGATCATAGTGCGCGCCCCGAATGCGACTTGCACGCTGCACTGCAAAACAACACCAGACAGTACAGAACTGGCTCAGTTTTCTTCACATGGTGCTGGCGCTGCAGGCGCTCACCGCAGCAGATCCGGCTGCGCCCGATACCACTCCGGCGCACGCAGCAGATGCCATTCGGGCGTGTCGTTGCGCAGGCCCACCGCCGCACTGAGCATGCCCCAGCGTGCAAGCAGGCTGCCGCTGCGTTGGCGGCCCTGCAGGCGTAGACGCGCATCGACCTGGAAGCGATCGTTACGCGCCTGCAGCCGATCGACGATGACCGTCTCGTCTTGCCAATGCACGCGGCCAGTCACCTGCGCCTGGCCTGCATCCACCAGCCGCAACATCCAGTTCGGAATGGAGCGGTCGCGTGCATACAACGCCATCAGAAATGCCAGGTCGCGTACCTGGATGCGCACCCGCCCATCCACACCGATCGGCTGCCGCCATTGCATGCGCGTATCGTCCAGCACGATGCGCGCCCACCATCCATCGCGACGCTGTCCATCCGGACCAGTAAAGCCGACGTTGCGCAGTTGCACGGTACTGGCATCGAGGCGAAAGGTTTCCTCGCGCAGATCGCCGCGCTGCAAGCGCAGATCCGCATCCACATCGCCACGCATCGCAAGCCCTGCAAATTGCAGGCGGGCCGCACGCGCACCGATGCGCAAACCACCGGTGCCGATCCTTCCACCCGGCTCGATCTTCAGGTCGCCACTGAGCACGCCGTTGCCGCCATCGAAGCGCAACTGCTGTTGCGGCAGATAGCGGTTGTACGCACGCAGATCCGGTACGCGTGCATTGGCAAAGGTCAGGTGCGCGCGCGTGGCATCGCGCAGGCTGGCCAGGTTGCGCGCATCGGCACGCGTGCGCAGGTCCAGCCGCAGATCACGGCCTTGCACGAACGGACGTGCCGGTGCATCGGTATGCGCAATCGAAAACTGCTGCATCTGCAGTGCGAGCGCGGGCAGCAACTGGCCGTTGGCGTCGGCGGCCACGCGCAGATCGGCACTGGCCTGGCCCGCGATCGCGTGGCCCATCACGCCCACCTGGGCACGCACATGCGGTACCTGCAGGCGGCTGCCGGCACCGAGGCGGCCACGGTCGATCCGCAGATCGGCATCCACCAGGCCATCGCCTTCCAGGGTGAGCCAGTCCACATCGGGAAACAGCGCCGGAATCCAGCTGAGCGAAGCCAGCTGCCAATGCAGGCGGGCATGCCCGGACGTCCGCGGCAACAACGCGCGCAGACCGCCCAGCGGCACCTGTCTGCCCTGCACGCGCAGATCCGCATCCAGGGTGAGTCCGGCATCGGCGGGCTCGGGCATGGCGATCTTCAGGCGCATGTCTTCATCCACCTGCAGCTGCGCGGTGAGTTCGCCCAGCAAGGCTGCCGGTGCGCGCGTGCTGTCGTGCAAGGGTGCGCGCCAGTGCAACTGGCTGCCAGGTTGCAGGGCGCCGCGCGCCCAGCGCAGCTCGCCGTCTGCGCGTCCCTTGCCCGGCCGGGTCACGACGCGGTGGCGCCCCTGCGCATTGCGCGTGACATCCAGCGCCGCGGTGCCGCCATGCACGGCCAGCAAGGCGTCGGAGAGCTGCAGCAACGCCACCCCACGCGCCTGATCGGGCCTGTGCCGGGCGATGCCGGCTTCCAGGCGGAGCTGCCCGTTGCGCAGCAGCTCGTTCTGGCCCCAACGCACACGCGCCTGGTCAAAGCTGGCACGCGAGGGATACAGCTCCATCGGCCCACCGCGCAGCTGCTTGAACACCCCCAACTGCAACTGCCCCTGCCCCTCGATGTGTAGCTGGTGCAGCGACAACGCCTGCACCAGCTCGGCGTCGATGCGGTCGAACTGCAGCGTCCATGCCCGAGCAACCGGCTGCTGGACTGCAGGCAGCTGCGTTCCCGGCCGAACAGCTGTTCTTGGCTGCGAAGCAGCGCCGTCTGCCTGACTGGAGGTTGTGCTGCCCGATGCCGTTGGCGTTGCAGCAGGCGCTGATGCCTGTGGCGCGGCAGTGACGGCAGCGCGCGCTTCCCCGGCGGCAGATTTCTCGGATATTGCGCCTGCGGTAGCGACGGGCCGCTGGGCGGAAGATGCGGCGCCACCAGATGACGGGTTTGCCACGGCTGCTGGCGGCGTTGTGGCCTGAAGCGCGGCACGCACGCCATGCACCTGCAACTGCGGCACCAGCAGTTGGCGGTGCAGCAGCGGCAACAGCCGGATCTGCCCGCTCATGCGCTGGGCACTGACCGTCCAGCGGTGACGCGTGGAGCGCCCCTGCAGGGCCACGTCCCATAACACCAGCCGACCCGGCCACCAGGTCAGCGCCGGCCCCCACTGCATGGCGAATGTGTCCGGCCTGCGATTGAGCGCGGCCGGTCCCAACGGGGTATTGAGCAGCAGGTTGCCCAGCAACAGATAGCCTGCGTACAGCGCGACCACGACCAGCAATGGCCAGCGCAGTGCGCGCGGTAGGGCGCGCCAGCGGGCGCGAGGCGGCATCGTCATGACGGCAGGCTCCTCAAGGACCGCGCACGCGGCGCCGCGCAGTGTGGCAAGCGGGCCGTGAGTGCGGTGCGCAGCGGGCTCCCCCTTGAGGTCGCCCGGCTTGCATCGCGGCCGCAGCCATGGCGGCGGGAGGGTTGCTGGTTGCGGTTGGCGACACAGCGTAGCCACCGATGCAACAGGTATCCCCGCGGCGCGCTGCCAGCATCCGCATGCACCACGCGCGAGGCGCGGCATGACCTTCTACGCCGCTACAACGCGGCACCATCGGAACGAGACATCAGTTCCACGCCGGCCTGCCAACCAACTGCCTGCGCACATCGCGCTTGAGGCGAAGCAGTTGCATGCGCGGCCTTCGGCCGGACGTGTGCCTTACTTGCTCCTGGACACCGCAGGCAACAGGCCAGGTTGCGACTCATACCACTCACGCGCGCCAGCCAGATGCCATTGACGTTGCTTGCCATCGAGTTCGATGCCGGCACCGAGCACGCCCCAGCGCAGGTAGAGATTGCCGCGGCGCTGTGCGTCGTCGAGCGCCAGGCGGGCACGCAAGGACAGGCGCTGGTTTTCGGCATGCAGATCATCGACGGTGAGTTGCTGCTTGCGCCAGCGCACCCGACCGGTTGCGTCGAGTTGCCCCGAGTCCAGCAAACCCACCACCCAGCGCGGATAATCGCTGCGTTGTGCGAACACCGACAACAGCGGTGCGGCATCGCGCATGTGCAACGCGGCATCGGCATCCAATTGGAACGGCGCGCTGGCCTGGATGGTGCCGGCACCGACCTGCAACTCGCCCCACCAGCCGGCATCGGCGCTGTCTTCTCCCACCCGCATGTTGCGCAGGCGCACGCGGGTGCCGCTGAGATCGAAGAACTTGTTCTTGAAGTCGGCACGCTGCAGCTGCGCCTGCAGTTCGGCGTCGCCGCGCATCTGCACACCGGCCAGCGCCAAATGCGCGCCCTGGCCGCGCAGATGGGCATGACCGCTGCCCACATCGCCGGAGGCGTTGAGCGCGACATCGCCGGTCAGGCTGCCGCGCCCGCCGAGCAGGCGCACGTTGTTGCCCGGCAGATAGCGGTTGTAGACGGTCAGGTCGGGCACCTGGGCATCGCTGAAACGCAGCTGCGCCTTCAGCGTGTCGCGCAGGCGCGCCAGCTCGGCGTCGCCATGCATGGCCAGCTGCAGGTCACGGCCATCCAGCAATACCTGCCGCGGCGCGTCGCGCGGCGCAGCCTTGAAGGTGGGAATGCTCACGTCCAGATGCGCCTGCGGCGTGGCGGCGTCGTCGATGCGCCCACGCGCGTTGGCAACGCCTGCCAGCCGCGTATCGAACACCTGCGCCACCGCTTCGACCCGTGGAATCTCCAGGCTGCTGCCACTGGTCAGCCGGCCCTGCGCCAGGCGCAGGTCGGCCTCGACCAGTCCGCCGCCTTCCAGCTGGAACCAGGGCTTGCGCACGAACAGCTCGGCAATCCAGTTCAGCGATTCGAACTTCCAGCGCCCCTGCACCTGACCGGACAGACGCGGCAGCACCTGCGCCGGCTGCTCGAACGGGATGCTGCGGCCGGCGATGCGCAGGTCGGCGTGCAACTCGCTTCCCGTGTCTTCATCGCGCGGCAACCGCGCCTGCAAGCGGATGTCCTGTGCCACGTCCAGTTGCAGCGCAAGCATGCCGCGGTCGGTGGCCCCCACCCCGGCCATCAGCGGCAGCCGCCATACCGCATGGCTGCCCGGCTGCAGTGCACCGTTGGCTAGCGCGATGTCGGCCTCCACCCTCGCCGCCGACGGCCCGCTGCGGATGTCCACGTGCGGTGCGCCGGTATCGATCTTCAGCGCCACCGTGCTGGCTTTCAGCTGCAGGCGCGCCTGGGTGATGCCGAGCTTGCGCAGTCCCGGGGCCTGGTCGCGGTAATGGCGCGGAAACTGAAACTGCGCATCCAGCTGGGCGCCATTGAAGACCTGGACGCCATCGTAGCTGACCACCGCATCCTCAAAGCCGGCTTCGGAGGCAAACAGTTCCGATGGCCCGCCCTTGAGCTGCTTCAGGAAGCCGACCTTGCCGTGCCCATTGCCGGCGATCAGCAACTTGCCCAGGCGCGCACTGCGGATGCTGTTGCTGGTGATCGCATCGAAGCGCAGCGTCCAGCCCCGGTTGCCGCGCGGTGGTGGCGGAATGGGGGTGTCGGAGCTGTCCACTTCTGCGCTGACATTGGTGGCATGCAACCACGGCAGGCGCACCTCGCGCCGGAACAGGGCCAGCAACGCGATACGCGCATGCGCGCGATCGGCGTGGAAGACGTACACGGTGCGGTTGGCCTGCCCGCGCATGCGCACGTTCCAGGCCATCACCTCGCCCGGGAACAGCGTCAGTGCCGGGCCGGTCTGCATGGTGAACTTGTGCGGCTGCCGGTTGGTGCTGGCATCGAACAACGGGGTATTGAGATAGAGGTTGCCGGCCAGCAGATACAGCACGTACAGCGCCAACACCACGACCACTGCAAGACGCCACGGCCGGGGCCAGCGCTGGAAGCGATCGCGAAGAGAGGGCATGGGCACGGGTGCAGGACGAGTCTGCAACCACTATCGCGGGTGCGTTGACGCAGGAGCGTGAATACGGGCGAAGGCTGGCGGCCGCAGGCGCGCTGCCTGATCCCGGTTCGGGGCAAGCTGTGAAGGCTCACGGGACTGCAGACTTCGTGCGCGGCCCTGGCGCCCACCGGGCGGTAGCCCTGGCTGCGGACGGGCGCGGCTATTCCCGCGGTGCACAGCTTGCCCTGGAAGCGCGATAACGCTCACCGGACAGCCGCGCTTGCCTGGCATTACCAGGCTGCGGTGATGCAGCCGTTTCTTCGGCGATAGGGTCTGCCTGCAAGGGCGAAGGCATGTCTCCAGACGGGCACACCGCACAGGGAGATTTCGCGGATCTTGTCGTGCGACTGGGCCACGCCAGCACGCCAGGCCGAAACCGCGGCCGCTGTGCGTCGCTGCGGGGTGATGCACGGCGGATGCCATGCATCTGCGGCGACATCGCCCAGTGACCTGATATTCCAGGCTGGCCGCCGTCAGCTGGCCAGGCACGGGCGACGTGAGCGATTAACCCGTTTGCAACTTCATGTCCGTCTGCGCCACGCAACGACATGCGCAGGTCATGTGCGCGGCGGATAACGTTGCCACCTGTTCGGTCGCGGTGCAGACGGCGCCCTCCTCCTGGCCACCGCAGCGACAGGTCACCGTGGGTGGTGTGTTCGATACGCCGGGCCGGCTGCTGAAGTCGGCCCGGCGCTTTTTCGCTTGCCCGGCAGCTCCCGAACCGGTACGACGCTCTCCGCAGAGGTGCCTGATTCGGCATGTATCTTTGCAACGGCGCGGTGTGTCGGGGCGACAGGCTTCTCCATCTCGCATCCATGCCGGTTGCATCGCGTGTCGAGCTGATCGAGTGCTGCGCGGTTGCCGGCAGAAGATGGTGCCGGACAAGGCCACGGGCCGAGCCTGCAAGATCGTCCACAGGCGCGGTTGCCGCGTCCACGCCATCACCGCGCAAACCGGAATCTGTAAGCCGCGACTCGCACAACGAACTCCGCAGTTTGCAGCGTCCAGCAAGGTGCTGGCCTCAACCTGCGACCAGCCGCCTGCACTGGCTGCAGCGGGCGGGGTCGGCCGCCTACCTGCTCAGCCCGTGCATGACCTCGTCGGCGCGTCCCGCATCGTCGACGCAGTCGGGACCGTGCCTCACGCAGCCTCATCGATGCGGCGTGCGCGACGCGTGCGCACTGCCGTCGCCAGCCGTTGCAGTACCTGCACCGAGGAGTCCCAGTCGATGCAGCCATCGGTAATGCTCTGGCCGTAAGTCAGCTCGCACCCGGGAACCAGTTCCTGGCGGCCGCCGACCAGATGGCTCTCGACCATGACGCCGACAATGCGCGTCTCGCCGCCTTCCAGCTGCGCTGCAATGTCCTCGACCACCTTGGGCTGGTTCTCGGGATTCTTGCTGCTGTTGGCGTGGCTGGCATCGATCATCAGGCGCGCCGGCAGGCCGGATGTGTTCAGCACCTGGCTCGCCGCCTCCACACTGGCCGCATCGAAATTGGGCACCTTGCCGCCACGCAGGATCACGTGGCAATCCGGGTTGCCGGCAGTGGCCGCCACCGCAGTGTGGCCGTCCTTGGTCACGGCCAGGAAATGGTGCGGATGCGAGGCCGCACCCACCGCGTCCACCGCAATCTTGACGTCGCCGCCGGTGCCGTTCTTGAAGCCCACCGGGCACGACAGCCCCGAGGCCATTTCGCGATGCACCTGGCTTTCGGTAGTGCGCGCGCCGATTGCGCCCCAGGCCACCAGGTCGGCGATGTACTGCGGCGAGATGATGTCGAGAAACTCGACGCCGGCCGGCAGGCCCAGGTTGTTGATGTCGCGCAGCAAGCCACGCGCCACGCGCAGGCCCTTGTTGATCTGGAAGCTGCCGTCCAGGTCCGGATCGTTGATCAAGCCCTTCCAGCCGATGGTGGTGCGCGGCTTTTCGAAGTACACCCGCATCACGATCTCCAGCGCATCGCCGAACTGGTCGCGCAACGGGCGCAGACGTTGCGCGTAGTCCATTGCGGCCACCGGGTCGTGGATCGAACAGGGCCCGATCACCACTGCCAGGCGGTCGTCGCGGCCGTGCAGGATTTCGTGCAGCGCGGCCCGCGATTCGGTCACGGTCTCGGAGGCGCGCTCATCGCAAGGCAGCAGCGCCAGCAGCTGCGAAGGAGGGGCAAGGGCTTCGATCTTGCGGATACGCAGGTCATCGGTCACAGGCGGCATAACGTTGTCTCGGGTCGGCAGTGCATCGGGGAAGCCAGGCAAAGCGGCAACAAAAAAGCCGCCAGTGAGCGCTGGCGGCTTTTCGGGAATGCTGCTGAAGTTTCCTTCAGGGTGAATGCACTCCTTCCTCCGCCAGCGGCATCGGAAAACCGTAGTACCAAAAATAAAACTGGCTGCGGGGTGCGTTCATGAGGTGCATTGATACCACGCGTGTTTGCGCGTTGCCACTGTTTCATCGGCAACGGACCCTGTGCATCGAAGCACTGGTTGCGTGGCGCGGCAAGGAGTCAAAGGCATGGCATCGACGGTTGATCGGGGCTACGGAATGCAATCCGATCGCTGTCGAGCTGCCGATGGGCCTACGTGCAGCGGCAGTGTCGCGGGATAGTCCTGCGCGTCACTGGCGCGGTGCGATCAAGACACTGGCGTGGAGATTCACCCGCCTGACAGCGCGCACCAGGTGCAAGGTCGCCTTGACCCCTGCACACCAAGGGACGTTTCAGGCCCGCTCCTCGTGGCGAGCGGATGCGGATACCGTGTCCAGCAGCTGTGACATGAGCGGTGCCGCACTGCCGACCTGTCAGTCCTCAGCGGCGGTTGGGGCGGTCCAGCTCTTGGGCAGGAGTGCGCTCCGGGCACTCTCCTAGCCCAGGAACACCGGAAGTATCGTTTCACCCTCACTGTTTGATGCGTCTCTAGACCCTGAAATTTACAATACAAATCAGTCACTTGTTACGCTATCAAGCATGATGTATCGTTTCAGAAATCGTTTCATACGTGATTTGCATGCCCCAGCCCGAAGCAATAGAACGCCTGGTCACCACGCTGCGCGTCAACGGCCCGTTGCGCGGCGCCGATCTTGCGGGTCGATTGGGCGTGAGCAAGGCAACCCTTTCTCGTCTGGTTGCCGCCGCAGGAACTGCGGTGCGGCGCTACGGCAGCGCGCGCGCCACCAGCTATGTCGCCGCGGGCGAGGTACGGGGCGTGCGCGCCTGGCCGCTCTACCGCATCGACAGCCATGCCCGCGTTGTGGCGCTGGGCCAGCTGCATGCACTCCATCACGACCATTTCTTCGTGGAGCTGCTGCGGGAAAACCCGGTGCTCCTGCATCCGCCGATGCAGCTGGGTGTGTTCGAGTCGCTGCCCTGGTTTCTGGATGACCAGCGCCCGCAGGGATTTCTCGGGCGCAATCTGGCACGTCGCGTCTCCGGGCCGTTGCGGCTCCCTGAAGATCTCATGCTGTGGTCGCCCAGTGACACACTCGTCGCGCTGCTGTCCGACGGTCACGACCAGCTCGGCGACCTGCTCGTTGGCGAGCATGCGCTGGCACGCGCGCTGTCGTCGATCGACCAGCCCGAGTGCATCGATCTCGAAGCGCGCCCGGAGGCCTATCTCCAGCACGCCGATGCCGCACTGCGCGGCGAGGACGTCGGCTCGTCCGCTGCAGGCGAGCAACCGAAGTTCACTGCCGTACTGCGCGAACACGGCGTGTATCGTCCGGTCATTGTGAAGTTCTCCGACCGGATCGATCAGCCGGCCGGGCGGCGCTGGGCGGACCTGCTGCAGATGGAGCACCTGGCCAACCAGGTGCTACTTGCCGGTGGCATCGCAGCCGCAACGACGCAGCGACTGGAGGCCGGCGAGCGCGTCTTTCTCGAATCCACGCGCTTCGATCGCACCCCGACGCTGGGCCGTCACGGCTTTGTTTCGTTGATGGCGATCTTTACCGCGTTCTATGGGCAGTCGGAGGTCGGCACATGGCGCGCGCTTGCGCCGCTGCTCAAACGCGATGGTTGGCTGAGTGCGGAAGATGCCGAGCGTCTTGAGGTGATCAGCTGGTTCGGCACGCTCATCGGCAACACCGACATGCATCTCGGTAACGCAGCGCTGATTCTTGCCGACACGCTGCCGCTGCGGCTCGCGCCGGTGTATGACATGTTGCCAATGGCGCTGCGGCCGGCATCCAGTGGCGAAATCGTGCCAAGGGATATCGAGAGTCCACCACCCGCGGTCGGTCAATTTGCACAATGGCGACGCGCCGCGGAGATGGCCGAACAGTTCTGGCAGCGGTCCATCGACGACGCGGGCTTGAGCGATCAGATGCGCGGCATCGCCACGCGTGCGTTGGCACGCTTGCACCAAACTGCATCGCGTCTTGCCTGATCGTCTTGCCTGATCGTCTTGTCTGATCTTCTTGTCTGATCTTCTTGCCTGATCGTCTTGCCTGATCGTCTTGCCTGATCGTCTTGCCTGATCGTCTTGCCTGATCGTCTTGCCTGATCGTCTTGCCACACGCCACGGCAACGGTGCCGTGGCGTGTCCGCCGCAATGACCCTCACTCAGAACGTGAACACATACTCCGCCGCCACTTCGCGGCCGATCGGGTTGAACAAGGTGGTGTTGTAGAAGCCGTAGCCGTAGAAGCGCTCCTTGTTCTCGTAGCCCACTTCGTTGAACACGTTGTTGACGTAGAAGTTGACCTTGGCGTGGTCGGTGATCCTGTAGCCGGTGCTGAGGTTCCAGTAGATCGCCGGGCCCACGCGGCCGAAGTAGCGCTTGCTGGTCTGGCCCAGATTCACGTTGCCGGTATCGGTGACCAGGCACTCGTCGGAGGCGCTGGGCTGGTAGCCGTCATCGAAGCGGGCGCAGGTGCCCCAGTTGACCGCGCGCATCGAGCCAAGCCGGCGGAAGTACACGGTCCAGTCCCAGGCGCCGCCGTTGTCCCAATGCACGCTGCCACGCACGCGGCTGCGCACGCGTTCGTCGCGACGGTTCTCGTCGCTGTCGGTACGGTAGATCTGTTCGCGATAGGCGATCAGATTGTTGTAGTCCAGCGACAGCTGGAAGTTGCCCCAGCCGGCCGTGCTCAGCCGGTATTTCAACGACGCATCGATGCCGGAGGTTTCCATCTGCGCCAGGTTGATCGGGCCGCGCTCGATGGCGGCGATGGTGCCGTCGGCATTGCGCGTCACGCGCGAGGTGATGGTGTCGCAGTAGCCGGTACCGCCGGGGTTGTTCCAGGCGCCGCCGCTGATGGTGGTGCCGGTGCGGCAGCCCGCTTCGGCCGACAGGATCTCGTCGCGGTCCAGGTCCTTGATCATTTCCTCCAGCTGGATGCGGTAGTAGTCCACGCTCAGCGACAGCCCCTGCACGATGTCCCACACCACGCCGCCGGTGAACGAGCGGCCGGTTTCCGAGCGCAGGTCCGGCGTGCCGCGACGGTTCACGTCCACGGTGTAGAAGATATTGTTGTTCTCGTCATTGCAGCCGCCGGTCTGGTACGCGCCGGAGGTGATGCAGCGGTACTGGTCGATCACGGTCTGGTTGGTGGAGCTGGGTTCGCCCAGCACGTAGTGCATGTCCGGTGCACGGAAGCTGGTGGCCAGGGTACTGCGCACCAGCAGGCTCTCCACCGGCCGCCACTCCAGGCCGGCGCTCCAGGTGGTGTCGCTCTGTTCGCCCACCTCGGTCTGGATGGCCGCAGACGAGCGATAGTTGCTGTAGCGGTCGTAGCGGCCGGCGATATTGGCGCTGAGCGTGGACAGCAGTGGAATCTGGAATTCCAGCCCGGCCGAACTACGCAGGCGCTCGCCACCCCCACTGTCGACCACATCCACCGGGTAGCACTCGTTGGCGCACGGGTCGGGCGAGAGCTGATAGCCCTGCTTGGCGACTTCGGCCACGGTGGCGAAGCGGATCGGCCCGGCCCAGCCCTGCACCACGTCGCCACTGAGGCTGAAAGCGGCCTGGTTCACCCACGAATAGGCCGAGTTATGCGACTTGGCAACCAGGTCGTCGTACTCGTTTCCGGACAACGGCGTATACCAGCGCGCCTCGTTGACCGCGTAGATCGGGTTGCCATCGGCACCAGTACCAAGCGGGCTGCCGAGAAAGTAACCGGTGGCGCGCGCGGTATCCACGGTGCGGATGTATTCGTCCACCGTGTAGCGCGAACGGCCCACGCTCAGCTCCCAGTCGAAGCGGTCGGCCCACACCCCGCGCAGGCCGGCGCCCAGATCCCAGGACTGCTCCTTGTTGTAGTTGGCCAGCCGGTCCCAGCCACCGGCTTCGCGGCGGGTGAGCTGGCGGATGGCATTCAACTGGCGCCCGGTGCGCGCATCCTGAAACGGCCCGAGCAGCACATACGGCGGGTCGTAGGTCCAGCGTCCGATGCTGCGGTTGGCCGACAGCGTGGCCCAGGCCTCGGTAGCCTCGCCGAACTTCCAGGTACCGTACAGATACGCCGAATAATCCTCGCTGCCGGTGACCAGGCCCCAGTCGCCGTAATCGCGCGCCATGCCGCAGTAACTGCCGGCGTCGGTGAGCGCACCGGTGTTCTGGTTGTAGCTCAGGCGCTGGCCGTCGATGAACTCGCCGCCGAAGCGCGCGCAGGTGCCCGCAGGCGGCGCCAGGCGCTCATTGGTGTTGGCGTCGACCAGGCTCAGGCCGGTGAACGGGTTGAAGCCATAGCGGCGGTTCTGCCCGGTCCAGTTGGAGTAGGACATGTCGTCCGAATCATCCATCTGCGGGCGATCGCGCCCGCTCAACGGATCGCGCCGGGTGGCCTGCAGCGCGTAGGTCACGCTCCAGTTCTCGCCGGTGCGCCCGCCGGCCCAGGACACGTCGAAACTGTCGCGGCCACCTTCGGTGGCGGTGCCGCCGCGCAGGCGCAGCTGGTCGCCCTGGTAGTCGCGCTTGAGGATCACGTTGATCACGCCGGCCACCGCGTCCGAGCCGTAGATCGCCGAGGCGCCGCCAGTGAGGATGTCGATGCGCTCCACCGCGGCGGCGGGGATGTTGCTGTAATTGGAGAAGTTGCTCTCGCCGCCATAGGGCAGCGGGTAATCGGCCACGCGGCGGCTGTTGACCAGCAGCAGGGTGCGCCCGGGCCCCAGATCGCGCAGGTTGATCGGCGAGGCGTTGGGCGTGTGCGAGCCCCACTGCGTGTCGGCTTCCACCGAGCCCTGCTGGTTCATGCTGTTGAGCACGTCGTAGACGGTGGCGAAGCCTTCCTGCTGGATCTGCTGCGCGGAGATGGTGACCACCGGCTGCGCGCCTTCGACCTGTGCGCGTTTGATGCGCGAGCCGGTGACGCTGACCGCGTCCAGGGTGGAGGTGGCGCGCGGTGTGTCCGGCTCGGTTTGCTGGGCCATGAGCGGCGACGCAGCGGCGGCCGCCAGTGCTAGGGACACGGAAATCGACAAGGCAAGACGATGGCTGCGGCAGTTCATAAGATCCCCGGGAGAAGCCGGACGTGGCCGGCGTGGCAGTGCACTGCAACGACGTCTGCCAGCGATGCATGCACCGCCGCCCCTTGTCCGATGGCCCCCCGACCACGCGGCGCAAACGCCTGCCCAGCGACGCTAGAACTGCGATGACATCGGTGTCAACACACTGTCACGCAAGTGTGCACTGGGTCGCATTCCACATGGAGTGCGCTGCAACGACACGGTTGCGTCCGCGACCTAGTTGCGCGGCATTGCGCAACGCGCGTGACAGGGTGCAAATCACCGTTGGCGGGCCTGCCCTGCGCATAGCGCGCAGCAAGACCTTGCCCGGCGCCTCAGCAATGCCTCGAACGCCCGCACCAGATCGAACAGCGGCAAATGTGGGGACATAAAAAACCCCGCCTTTCGGCGGGGTCCTTTGTGATGCAACAGCCAAGTGGCCTGGATCAGAAATCCATGCCGCCCATGCCGCCCATGCCACCGCCGGCCGGCATCGCCGGCTCGTCCTTCTTCGGTGCATCGGCCACCATGGCTTCGGTGGTGATCATCAGGCCGGCGATCGAGGCGGCGTTCTGCAGCGCCGAACGGGTGACCTTGGTCGGATCCAGGATGCCGAACTCGACCATGTCGCCGAACTCGCCGTTGGCCGCGTTGTAACCGTAGTTGCCGGTGCCTTCCTTGACCTTGTTCAGGATCACGGACGGCTCTTCGCCGGCATTGGCCACGATTTCGCGCAGCGGGGCTTCCATCGCGCGCAGGGCGATCTGGATGCCATGGGTCTGGTCTTCGTTGGCACCGGTCAGGTTGCCGACGGCCACCAGCGCACGCACCAGGGCCACACCGCCGCCCGGGACCACGCCTTCTTCGACGGCTGCACGGGTGGCGTGCAGGGCGTCTTCGACGCGCGCCTTCTTTTCCTTCATTTCGATTTCGGTCGATGCGCCGACCTTGATCACGGCAACGCCGCCGGCCAGCTTGGCCACGCGTTCCTGCAGCTTTTCACGGTCGTAATCGGACGAGGTGTCTTCGATCTGGGTCTTGATCTGGCCGACGCGCGACTCGATCGCGGCCGAATCGCCAGCACCGTCGATGATGGTGGTGTTCTCCTTGGAGACCTGCACCTTCTTCGCACGGCCCAGGTCCTTGATCGTGGCCTTCTCCAGCGCCAGACCCACTTCCTCGGAGATCACGGTGCCGCCGGTCAGCACGGCCATGTCTTCCAGCATCGCCTTGCGACGGTCGCCGAAGCCCGGTGCCTTGACGGCCACGACCTTGACGATGCCACGGATGGTGTTGACCACCAGGGTCGCCAGCGCTTCGCCTTCGACTTCTTCGGCGACGATCAGCAGCGGCTTGCCGGCCTTGGCCACGCCTTCCAGCACGGGCAGCAGGTCACGCACGTTGGAGATCTTCTTGTCGTGCAGCAGGATGAACGGGTCGTCCAGGTCGGCCGACTGGCTCTGCTGGTTGTTGATGAAGTACGGGGAGAGGTAGCCGCGATCGAACTGCATGCCCTCGACCACGTCCAGCTCGTTTTCCAGGCCCGAGCCTTCTTCAACGGTGATCACGCCTTCCTTGCCGACCTTCTGCATCGCTTCGGCAATGATGTTGCCGATCGATTCGTCCGAGTTGGCCGAGATGGTGCCGACCTGGGCGATCGCCTTGTCGTCGGTGGTGGGCTTGGAGATGTTCTTCAGCTCGATGACGGCGGCCTTGACGGCCTGGTCGATACCACGCTTGAGGTCCATCGGGTTCATGCCGGCGGCCACAGCCTTGGCGCCTTCGCGGATCAGGGCCTGGGCCAGCACGGTGGCGGTGGTGGTGCCGTCGCCAGCGTTGTCGTTGGTCTTGGAAGCGACTTCCTTGACCATCTGCGCGCCCATGTTCTCGAACTTGTCAGCCAGTTCGATTTCCTTGGCGACGGAGACGCCGTCCTTGGTGATGGTCGGCGCGCCGAAGCTCTTTTCGAGCACGACGTTGCGGCCCTTCGGGCCTAGGGTGGCCTTGACGGCATTGGCAAGCACGTTGACGCCACGAACCATGCGGGTACGTGCGTCTTCACCGAAACGAATGTCTTTAGCAGCCATTTGTATGTAACTCCGGAAATGGGGAATAGGGAATGGGGAATCGGTAGATCAACCGCGTGAATCGGGGCGGGGTGGGATGGCGAAGGGCGTTAGCCGCTTTGCCCATTCCCGATTCCCAACTCCCGATTCCCGGCGCATAGCGCCTGATCAGCCGATGACGGCCAGAATGTCGTCTTCGCGCAGCACCTTGTACTCGACGCCTTCGGACTTGTAGCTGCTGCCGGCGTACTGGCCGTAGATGACCTTGTCGCCAACCTTGACCACCGGCGCGCGCAGGCTGCCGTTGTCCAGCGGCTTGCCGGCGCCGATGGCGACGACTTCACCCTTGGTGGACTTTTCCTTGGCGGAGTCCGGGATCACGATGCCGCCGGCGGAAACTTCGTCGGCTTCGATCGGCTTGACTACAACGCGGTCGTGAAGCGGCTTGATGCTCATAGAGAAAGACCCTCTTAAGTGATTGATTGGTCTGGAAATTATCGGCGATGTTAGCACTCGCACATGACGACTGCCAGCACAGCGCGCGGAAAAAACCCGACAGAGCGGGTGCGGGCCAGAGATTGTGCTGGGCGGGCAGGTTTCAAGGGCCGGGCGCAAAAAATTTTCATCCGCTCGACACGCACGGGCCACCGTGCAACCGGGCAAGGCATGAAGAATCGGGCCGGGTGCATGCGCCGCGACGTGCCGGGCACAGCCACGCACGGGCGATCGCCTGGAGCGCGGCCGGCGCCGGTGATCGAGGCGGCTCGGCGCACTGCACCGATGTCGCGCCACGCACCGCACCCTGCCCTCCCGCGCGTTTATTGCCCTGAAAATGGAACCAGGTTCCATCGGCTGTCATGCACAGGCTCTACAGTCGCCAACGCATTCCCCGATCACAAGGAGCTGTCGATGAGGTTGCCGTTCCGTAGTCTTCCGCTGGCCTGCGCCGTTGCCCTGGCCGTCCCCACCGCCCACGCCGCGGTGTTCATCAACGAACTGCATTACGACGACGCGGGCGCCTCCGGCGACACCGGCGAAGGCGTGGAAGTGGTGGCCACCGCCGGCGAATCGCTGAGCGGCTACCGCATCCAGCTCTACAACGGCAGCACCCCGGGTGCGGCCACGGTCTACGCCACCACCGCGGTACCGGCCGGCAGCCTGGTCAGCTGCGGCAGCCAGGTGCGCGTGGCCACGGTCGGCTACGCCAGCAACGGCGTACAGAATGGGCCCAACGACGGCGTGGCGCTGGTCGACCCCAACGGCCAGCTGGTGCAGTTCCTCAGCTACGAAGGCGCCATCACCGGCAGCGGTGGCGCGGCGGCCGGTGTCACCAGCCAGAACCTGCCGGTCAGCGAGAGCAACAGCAGCGCGGTCGGCAGTTCGCTGCAACTCACCGGCACCGGCAGTGCGGCGGCCAACTTCAGCTGGGCGGGCTCGGCGGCGCAGACCTTTGGCGCCTGCAACCGCGGCCAGACCTTCAACGGCAGCGGCGGTGGCGGCACGACCGGTGCACCGACGATCACCAGCACCACGCCCACCCAGGGCGCGAGCGGCTTCCCGGCGGCCGGCGATCTGGCGGTGGGCTTCAGCGAGGCGGTGACGCTGAGCAGCGGCGCCTTTGCGCTGAGCTGCGCCGGCTCCGGCACGGTGGCGCTCAGCTATCCAACCAGCGGCACCCGCTTCACCCTGTCCACCAATACCGCACTGGTCGGCGGCGAGCGTTGCACCCTGGCGATCACCGCCAGCGCCATCCGCGATGCCAGCGGGCTGAGCCCGGCGGCCAATCAGTCGATCGCCTTCACCGTGGCCACCGCCAGCGGCGGCGGCACCGGCTACTACTCGCGGGTGAACACCACCAGTCCCAGCCAGCTGCGCTGCTCGCTCAACGCCACCATCCGCGGCCACACGGTCTACCCGTACAGCGGCACCGGCACCAGCACCTGGACCATCCTGGAGATGGCCGACGAAGACCCCAACAACAGCGGCCGCATCCTGGACGCCTACCGCAACCGCAGCTACGCCAAGGGTAGCGACCGGGCCGGCACCGGCAGCGGGCTGACCTACAACCGCGAACACACCTGGCCCAACTCGCTGGGCTTCGGCAGCGCCACCGGCGACCGCGGCCTGCCGTATGCGCCCTACACCGACACCCACATGCTGTATTTGACGGACACCACCTTCAACGCCGACCGCGGCAACAAGCCCTACGCCACCTGCACCAGCAGCTGCGGCGAACGGGTGACCGAGGTCAACGACGGCAGTGGCGGCGGCAGCGGGCGCTATCCGGGCAATTCCAACTGGGTGCGCACGCCAGACGGCAACGGCGGCACCTTCGAGGTGTGGGGCAAGCGCAAGGGCGACATGGCACGCGCGGTGATGTACATGGCGATCCGTTACGAAGGCGGGCTTGATGCGGCCACCGGCCAGTCCGAACCGGACCTGGAACTCACCGACGACCGCAGCCGGATCGTGCAGACCGCGTCCTCGCCCGCCTACATGGGGCTGCTGTCCACGCTGCTGGCCTGGCACCAGGCCGACCCGCCGGACGATGCCGAGCGCGCCCGCAACCAGGTGATCTTCAGCTTCCAGGGCAACCGCAACCCGTTCGTCGACCACCCCGAATGGGCCACCGCCGGCCTGTTCACCTCGGCCAAACCGGCCAGCTGCCAGCTGGCCAACTGAGCGATACCGGCCCGGCGCGGGATGCGTCGGGCCGGTGCGCTGTGTCTGCGGAGCTGTGCTTGCGATGACTACGCGCTGCCACGCCGGCAACGCATGCACCCGAGTCAACCACCGCAGGCTGATGACCTTCAGTTTCTGCCGGCCTTTCGCACCCCACTGGCACGCCAACCGCGGGCGAAATGGATGCCGCGTTCCGGAACCCGCGGTCGATCCCCCGCAGGCAGGGGATTACACTGCCGGGTCCGATGACTGCCTCTTCCCTCCATCTGTTGCTCAGCACCTGCCCGGATGCCGACAGCGCCGACCGCATCGCCCATGCCCTGCTGGACGAGCGCCTGGCCGCCTGCGTCACCCAGCTGCCCGGCGTGCAGTCGCTGTATCGCTGGAACGGGGTGATCGAGCGCAGCCAGGAAGTGCAGTTGCTGATCAAGACCTGGGAAGACCGCCTGCCGGACGCCATCGCGCGGCTGCAGGCGCTGCATCCGTATGAACTGCCGGAGGCGGTGGCGGTCCAAGCCAGCGCCGGGCTGCCGGCCTATCTCGATTGGGTCCGGGCCGAAACCCGCTAAGGAATCCTGACGTCCATGAAGTTTCTGTCCCGCTGGATCGCCCGCTGCGCACGGCTGTCCGCCCCTGTCATCGCCGCCTCGCTCGCCCTGGTGGCACCCGCCGCGCAAGCGGTCAGCGAAGCCGACCTGCTGCCGGTGGACCAGGCCTTCGTGCTGAGTGCGCAGGCCGAGGGCCGCGACAGCATTGCGCTGCAGTGGAAGATCGCGCCGGGCTATTACCTGTACCGCCACCGCATCAGCGTCAAATCCGGCCAGGGCTTCAGCGCCGGCGAACTGGCCCTGCCGGAGGGCGAGAGCAAGCACGACGAGTTCTTCGGCCAGGTGCAGACCTACCGCAAGCTGCTGCAGGCCACCCTGGCCGGCAAGGCCGAGCCGTCGCTGCAGACCGCGGTACTGCAGGTGCAGTACCAGGGATGCGCCGACGCCGGCGTGTGCTACCCGCCGCAGCGCCGCGAGATTCGCGTCACCCTGCCCGGCGCAGTAGCCGCCGATGCTGCCCCGCCGCGCGAGAACCTGGGCGCACTGGTGCCGCGCAACGCCTCCGGCCCACGGCTGTTCGGCGCCACCGGCCAGCCCGCCGGCATGGAGGCGCTGCCGCTGCCGGCCGAGCAGGCGTTCACTTTCGAGGCCATCGTCGGCGATGGCAACAGCCTGCTGCTGCGCTTCACCCCGGCGCCGGGCTACTACCTCTACCGCGACCGCACCTCGCTGGCGCTGGAAGGCAGCAGCGGCGTGCGTACCGGCCTGCCGCGCTGGCCGCAGGGCAAGACCCACCGCGACGAGCACTTCGGCGATGTGGTGGTGTATTTCGACCAGGCCGAAGTCACCCTGCCACTGCTGCGCGAGCGCGCCGACCCGGCGCGGGTGACCCTGGTGGCCACCTTCCAGGGCTGCCAGACCGATGGCATCTGCTATCCGCCGATGACCCGCCGCGTGGCGCTGGAGCTGCCCGCCGGCACGGTGTCGCCGCAAAACCAGGCGCAGGCCGCGCCGCTGATGATTTCGCCGCTGGCCGCCGGGCAGACGCCTGCCGAACCGGCTCCGGCCCAAGCCGCGCTGGGCGCCGCGCGCGCGACTGCCGACGCCTCGGCCGACAACCCGCAGCGCACCCAGCCGCCGCATACCGACAAGGGCCTGTTGGCGATGCTGGCGCTGGCCCTGCTCGGCGGGCTGGTGTTGAACCTGATGCCGTGCGTGCTGCCGATCCTGTCGCTGAAGGTGCTGGGCCTGGCCCATAGCGGCGAGAGCCGTAGCCACGCGCGCAGCCATGCCATCTGGTATTCGCTGGGCGTGCTGGTGTCCTTTGCCGCCATCGGCGGGCTGGTGATCGCCCTGCGTGCGGCCGGCCAGGCGGCCGGCTGGGGTTTCCAGCTGCAGCAGCCGTGGTTTGTGGCGGCACTGGCGTATCTGATGTTTGCGGTAGGCCTGAGCCTGTCGGGCGTGTTCACCCTGGGCAGCAACCTGGGCGGCATCGGCCAATCGCTGGCCGCGCGCAATGGCCCGTTGGGCGACTTTTTCACCGGCGTGCTGGCCTGTGTGGTCGCCAGCCCCTGCATCGCCCCGTTCATGGGCACCGCCCTGGCCTATGCGTTCACCGCGCCTGCACTGCTGGCGATGCTGGTGTTTCTGGCGCTGGGCCTGGGGCTGGCGCTGCCGTTCCTGCTGATCGGCTTCATCCCCTCGCTGGCGCGGCGTCTGCCCACGCCCGGCGCGTGGATGGAAACACTCAAGCAGGTGCTGGCATTCCCGATGTACCTCACCGCGATCTGGCTGCTGTGGGTGCTGGGCAAGCAGCGCGGCGTGGACGCCGTGGCGCTGATGCTGGTGGGCGCCACGCTGCTGGCGCTGGGCCTGTGGTGTTTCGAGCGCAGCCGCTGGAGCAGCAATCGCCCCGGCATGCGTCTGGCCGCGGTCATGCTGGTGCTGGCCATCGTGCCGGTGGTGGGCGTCACCCGCCTGCGCCTGCCAGCGGCCACCGCCGCCAGCGACGGCGTGGTCGCCTTCTCGCCGCAGTTGCTGGACCGCCTGCGCGCCGACAACCGCGTGGTGTTCGTCAACATGACCGCCGACTGGTGCGTGACCTGCAAGGCCAACGAAAAGAACGTGCTGGGCAGCGCCGACTTCCGCGACGCGCTGCGCCGGGTGGATGCGGTGTACATGAAAGGCGACTGGACCAATGTGGACCCGGCCATCAGCACCTTCCTGGACCAGCACCAAGCCGTGGGCGTGCCGCTGTACGTGGTCTATGGCCCCGGCGCCCCGCCGGCGATCCTGCCCACCGTGCTGACCGGCGCGATCACCGAGGATGCGTTGCTGCGCGCGGCGCGGTGAACGACCTCTTCGACGCCCGATGCATGCGTCTTGCGGGGGGCGCTGCACACGCATGAGGGTCGTGCCTGCAAGGCGATCTGAAGAACATGCGCGCCTTGCTGTCGCCGGCAGCCCGCCCCGCTCGCCGGCGCACGGCTGATGCTACAAGATGCCGACGACCATCATCCATCGCGATCGATCCCGGAAACGATTAACTCGGCCGCATCCGGTTATTTTTATTTTTGTATAGAGTCACTGCAGCGCGAACGGATTTTTCTCGGCGCACATTTCTCAACATTACTCACCACGCGGTCACAACGCGATATTCGACTTTATGCTGTCGCCCCCTCTCGGCGATGGCAATATGATGCCCCCCACGTCCAGCCTTTTCGGCGCAGCGTTGTTTCTTGCCGGCATTGCAGGTGCCCATGCAGCACCTGCGACACCCGGCATTACGGCTACCGCACCCACCGCCACCACCGCAGACCCGTATCTGTGGCTGGAGGATGTCACCGGCACAAAAGCGCTCGACTGGGTAAAGCAACAAGATGCACGCACCGAGAAACAACTGGCCGACACGGCCGAGTTCAAGCAGCTGGAAACACGGATCCGTGAAGTCATGGACTCGGATGCGAAGATTCCCGACGTGCAGAAGATCGGTGACAGCTATTACAACTTCTGGCAGGACAGACAGCACAAGCGCGGCATATGGCGACGGACCACGCCGGCCGAATACCGCAAGCCTGCGCCGAAGTGGGAAACCGTGCTGGATCTGGATGCCCTCAACCAGAGCGAGGGCAAGGATTGGGCATGGCAGCACGAGGACATCGACTGTCTGCGTCCGGCCTATCGCCGCTGCCTGATCACCCTGTCGCGCGGCGGTGCCGATGCCGACGTCACCCGCGAGTTCGACCTGGTCGACAAGCAGTGGGTGCAGGACGGCTTCGTCCGCCCCGAAGCCAAGGGCGAGCTCTCCTGGATCGACCAGGACACCGTCTATGTCAGTACCGATTTCGGCGCTGGCACCACGACCGACTCGGGCTACGCGCGCGTGGTCAAACAATGGAAACGCGGCACCGCCCTGGACACCGCCACGACCGTCTACGAGGGCAGCCCGCAGGATATGCGCGTGAGGGCCTTCCATGACGACACCCCGGGGTTCGCGCGGGACATCGTGATTCGCGAGTTGGGCATTCGCAACAAGCGCTGGTATCTGCGCGACCGCAGTGGACACCTGGCCCAGATCGAGGTGCCGGACTCGGCGACCAAGCAGTTGCATCGCCAATGGCTCACGCTGGAGTTGCGCGAGCCGTGGAGCGTCGGCGGCAAGACCTACGCAGCCGGCACGCTGCTGGCCACCCGGCTCGACGATTTCATGGCGGGCAAGCGCGCCTTCGAGGTGGTCTTCCAACCCACCGACACCGCCTCGCTCAGCAGTGCGGTCTGGACCCGCTCGCACCTGGTGCTCAACATCCTGGATGACGTCAAAACGCGGCTGAGCGTGCTGACGCCCGGTGCGCAGGCTTGGAAGCGCAGCGCGTTCGTCGGCGCACCCAGCTTCGGCGCTGCAGAGATCAAGGCGCTGGACAACGTCGATAGCGATGCGGTGTGGCTCACCGTCGCCGACGACCTCACTCCGCCCACGCTGTCGCTGGCGCAGATCGGCAAGCAACCGCAGCGCCTGAAAGCGCTGCCGGCGTTCTTCGATGCCAGCCGCTTCCTCATCGAGCAACACTTCGTCACCAGCAAGGACGGCACCCGCGTCCCGTATTTCCTGGTCCGCCCGAAGGCGCTGGCATTCGATGGCAGCGCACCGACCCAGCTCTATGGCTATGGCGGGTTCGAGATCCCGATGCTGCCGTACTACTCCGGCGTCATGGGACGAGCGTGGCTGGAGAAGGGCGGGGTGTTCGCGCTGTCCAACATGCGTGGCGGCGGTGAGTACGGCCCGCGCTGGCACCAGGCCGCACTCAAGCAGAACCGGCACAAGGCCTACGAGGACATGGCCGCCATCGCGCAGGACCTGATCGCGCGCAAGGTCACCTCGGCCAGGCATCTGGCCGTGCGCGGCGGCAGCAACGGCGGATTGATGGCCGGCAATATGCTGACCCAGTATCCGCAGCTGTTCGGGGCGGTCGTGATCGAAGCGCCGCTGCTGGATATGCGCCGCTATAACCACCTGCTGGCCGGCGCGTCATGGATGGACGAGTACGGCAACCCGGACACTGCAGACTGGTCGTTCATCCAGACCTTTTCCCCGTATCACCTGTTCGATCCGAACAAGACCTATCCGCCCACGATCTTCCTGACCTCCACCCGCGACGATCGCGTCCACCCCGGGCACGCACGCAAGATGGCCGCCAGGATGCTGGATGCCGGCAAGGACGCGGTGTTTTACGAAAGCATGGAGGGCGGCCACGCCAACCCTGGCGACAATGCCCAGGCCGCGCATCGTGCTGCGCTGATGTACACCTTCCTGTGGCGGCACCTCGGACGCGACACCGCGACAACCGAAGGCAGGTAGGGGCCATCGTCGGCGGGGCGCATGCTGCGCCGACGCTCGCCGGCGCGGGCATCCGGCTGGAAACGGCGTCCATCGTGCACGGTGGGTGCGCGCGGCCAGCGTGGATCCCGGTCACGGTGGCAGGCCGCTCCGGCAGCGCAGCCTGACCGATGGCGCCTCGCACGCGTGGGCGGGAACGGCCGAACTTGCTGCCGCGGGCACAGAACCCTGACGCGCGGCAGTGGAAGATGCACAGACCGGTCCCTGGACCGGCGCTGCACCACCGCCGCTGCCGGCGCCCCGGTGCGCACTGGGCGCGCGCCCGCCCGGTCAGCGGTCGGGAGGCTGCGGCCCGGCCCTGCAGGTTGCCGCAGCGGGCCGCCTGGGCAGACGTCCTGCGTACCTGACCGCGCCGACCATCGCCGCAAGAATTCAAGCACTTGTTTAAAACAGCTATAACTTCTGCTATCTGGACAGCATCGCCCACATCGCGCAGACTTCCGGCCTTTCCGCTCCGCTGGATCCCATGGCCCACCTGCTGCTGTTGCACGGCCCCAACCTCAACCTGCTCGGCACCCGCGAGCCAGAGGTCTACGGGCGCACCACGCTGGCGCAGATCGATGCGGCTCTGGTGGACCGCGCGCAGGCGGCCGGGCATGCGCTGAACTGCCTGCAGTCCAATGCCGAGCACGTGCTGGTGGAGCGCATCCACGCCGCCCGCGAGGACGGCACCGCCTACATCCTGATCAACCCGGCGGCCTTCACCCATACCTCGGTGGCGCTGCGCGACGCGCTACTGGGCGTGGGGCTGCCGTTCGTGGAGATCCATCTGTCCAACCCGCATGCGCGCGAGCCGTTCCGCCATCACAGCTATCTCAGCGACAAGGCCGATGGAGTGATCTGCGGCTTCGGCGCCGACAGCTACCGGTTGGCGCTGGAAGCGGTGATCGCGCGCCTGGAGCGCGACGCATGACAGGCGCCCTCCCCCCAGCGGCCACCGCGCCGAGGGTCTGACCCCATTCCGTCGGCATCCGCCGGCACTCTCCACCGATTCACCACAAGAGGCCCTTATGGATCTCCGCAAAATCAAGAAACTGATCGACCTGCTCGAAGAATCCAATCTCGCCGAAATCGAGATCAAGGAAGGCGAAGAAAGCGTGCGCCTGGCGCGCGTGCCCAAGGGCACCCAGGTGATGAGCGCGCCGGTGCAGCAGTACGCACCTGCGCCGGCCATGCAGGCGCAGGCCCCGGCGGCGGCCAGCATGCCGATGCATTCGCCCACCGAGGCCTCCACCGGTGGCGCCAAGCACGCCGCCGCGTTGCCGGAAGGCCACGTGCTGCGCGCCCCCATGGTGGGCACCTTCTACACCTCCCCGTCCCCGGACAAGCCGGCCTTCGTCAGCGTGGGCCAGGCCGTCAAGGCCGGCGACACCCTGGCGATCATCGAGGCGATGAAGATGTTCAACCCGATCGAAGCCGACGTCTCCGGCACCATCGTGGCCATCCTCGGCGAAACCGGCCAGCCGGTGGAATTCGATCAGCCGTTGTTTGTGATTGGCTGAGAGCCGGGAATCGGGAGTGGAGAATCGGGAATCGGCAAAGCGGCCTCATGAGCGTCTGGAGGCGTGGTGCGATTCCATGGAACTGGTGGAAATGATCTATCGGTTCACCGAGGGCTTTCCCGAGCACGAACGCTACGGCCTGATGGCGCAATTGCGCCGTGCGGCCGTCAGCGTCCCGTCGAATATCGCCGAGGGTGCAGCGCGGCGATCCACTCCCGATTACGCGCGGTTTCTCTCGATTGCGCGCGGCTCGCTCTCCGAGCTGGATACACAGGTTCAGATCGCCGTACGACTGGGCTACAGCAACATCGAAGACGAAGACATTGTCAGCCAGCAGGTCGACCAGGTCTTCGCCAAGCTCACTGCATTGATGAATGCCTTACGCAGACGTGGAGCCGCACCATGAGCCCGCATCTACCCATTCCCCATTCCCGACTCCCTATTCCCATGCTCGATAAAGTCGTCATCGCCAACCGAGGTGAAATCGCGCTGCGCATCCTGCGCGCGTGCCACACGCTCGGCATCCGCACGGTCGCGGTGCATTCCACGGTCGACCGCAACCTCAAGCACGTGGCCATGGCCGACGAGTCGGTGTGTATCGGCCCGGCCGCGTCCAGCGACAGTTACCTCAACATCCCGGCGCTGATCGCCGCGGCCGAGGTCACCGATGCGCAGGCCATCCATCCCGGTTACGGTTTTCTCTCGGAAAACGCCGATTTTGCCGAGCGGGTGGAAGAATCCGGCTTCATCTTCATCGGCCCCAAGGCCGACACCATTCGCCTGATGGGCGACAAGGTCGAAGCGATCCGCGCAATGAAGGCCGCCGGCGTGCCGTGCGTGCCCGGCTCGGGCGGCCCGCTGGGCGATGACATCGTGGCCAACACCAAGGTGGCGCGCGAGATCGGCTACCCGGTGATCATCAAGGCCGCCGGCGGCGGCGGTGGGCGCGGCATGCGCGTGGTGCATTCGGAAGCGGCGTTGAAGGCGGCGATCGAAACCACCAAGTCCGAAGCCAAGGCCGCTTTCAGCAACGATCAGGTCTACATGGAGAAGTTCCTGGAAAATCCGCGTCACGTGGAAATCCAGGTGCTGGCCGACGGCCAGGGCGGTGCGATCCATCTGGGCGAACGCGATTGCTCGATGCAACGTCGCCACCAGAAGGTGGTGGAAGAAGCGCCGGCGCCGGGCATCACCGAGGAGCTGCGCAACGAGATCGGCAAGGTCTGCGTGGATGCCTGCATCCGCATCGGCTACCGCGGCGCGGGCACGTTCGAATTCCTGTTCGAAGGTGGGCGCTTCTACTTCATCGAAATGAACACCCGCATCCAGGTGGAGCACCCGGTCACCGAGCGCATCACCGGCATCGACCTGGTGTGCGAACAGCTGCGCATCGCTGCCGGCCACAAGCTCAGCATCAAGCAGAGCGACATCGTGCTGCGCGGGCATGCGATCGAGTGCCGCATCAACGCCGAAGACCCGGAAACCTTCATGCCCAACCCGGGCCTGATCACCGCCTTCCATCCGCCGGGCGGCCCGGGCGTGCGCGTGGATACGCACATCTACAGCGGCTACAAGGTGCCACCGAACTACGACTCGATGATCGGCAAGCTGATCGTGCACGGCCCGGACCGCGAGACCGCCATTGCACGCATGCGCGTGGCCCTGAGCGAGATGGTGGTGGACGGCATCAAGACCAACATTCCGCTGCAGCAGCGCATCATGCGCGACAAGGGCTTCCAGGCCGGTGGGCAGAACATCCACTACCTGGAAAAGCGCCTGGCCGAACGCAAGAACAAGTCGATCGCGTTGACCTGATCGCAAGCGCCATGGCACGCAACAAAAAGCCCGGGAAACCGGGCTTTTTGTTGTCTCCGCGGTGCATCGCGCCGACACTGCGTCGCGCCGCCAGCCCTCTAGCCAGCCGCTCCATGCGCAGGGCTCTAAACATCGGGCCCGGTCGCGCCCGGGCGCGCTCCTACAGAGTCTGAGGGCTCAACGCCCGGATGGCGCAGCCAGCGCCGGATCCGATCTGCAGGCCCTCGGTCGTCTGCACAGTTGAGAATGGCGAAGCTGCAGCCCCACCTACCAGCCGTTGCCGCCTGCGCGACCGGAGACGCTGCGGCTGTGCCCCTGTCGGCACGCGACACGCTGCATCGCTCAACGCCGCGGCGCAGGCGCCTGCTGGCTGCCCGGCACCGGCACGATGCCGCTGGACGAGGAGGGATCGACCACAGTCATGGTTTCGATGGAACCATCCGGCCACACCACCTGGAAGGTAGAGCCCGCCGGCAGCGTGGAAAACGGCATCGCACTGCCTGCGCGATACACCGCAGCCACCTGGCTGGCGCCATGCCGTCGCTGCTGTTCGTCGGCGCCGACGGTGGTGGACCTGATCGACAAGGGCTGATAACGGTGATCGGCGGTATCGATCATCACGATGCCCACTGCCGCAGCCGAGTACGCCACGAACAATGCCACCCACAACCAGAACTTGGCGCCATGCGCCAACCGACGGTAATTCATGACTGCGCTCCCGGATCGGACACCAATCTATCGACCATCTCATCCACCCTGTCTGCTCCCTGCCGCGGTACCGCGGCATCGAATACGAACGACACAAAATCCTGTGCGCCTTCGCGCGAGCAGATGCCCGCGTTGGCGCAGTAACTGGTAACCAGCGTGCTGTCGGCGCTGCAGTCCAGGCCCAGGCGGCATGCGGCCACCTGCCAGGCAAGCTCGGCGAACTGGTCGCCAGCCACATACCCTTCCAGACTGTCGTCGCCGCTGGCGCGCGCGCCCATTGCAGGCGACAGCGCCAGATACGCCTCCGGGTCGCGCGAGGCCAGCACGCGCTGCACCAACGCGCGCTTGTAGGTGGGCGTTGCCTGCAGCGGTTCGCCCAGGGCCAGCAAGGCTGCCTCGGCGGCCAGGCTGCCGCCGCGCGCGGCGCTTAGCCGTTGTTGCGCGACCAGGCGTGGGCCTAGGCCATCGCTGGGGACAAAGCCGGCACATCGCTGCGCCACCCGATCGCGGGCGGCGTGCATGGCTGCCACGCCTGGCGTGGCGTGCGCGGCGATCCACCCGCTATCGGCGGCATAACCGGCCGGGCTGGCGGCGTACGGCGCGCAATAGTCGTACACCCGGCTCAAGCGCCACCCGGCCTGCGCATCGCCGGCGCGCACCTGCTGCTGCAACTGCTGCGCGTAGCGGTACAGATCCGGCTGCGCATCCACCGCATCGCGATAGTTCAGTTGCAGCGCGTTGCCGCGTTCGGAAGAGGGGTGCCGCACCGGTGTTGCCGCAGGCTGGTGCACGGCCCCGACGCTGGAGGGCACGGTAGTGGCGCGCGCTGCCGGCTGCGCGCGCAGATGCCACCACCCTGCCGTCGCGAGCGCGACGGGAGCGAGCAACAGCCAGAGATGGCGGGCACGGACAAGCGGCATCACAGCGGCGACCCAGCTGCGGAAGACGCCCGCAGCAACGGCGCGGAGTCTAGCACCCGGCCGTCCACGCGGCGGCCCGCAAGCGAGCGCTGCCGGTGCGCACTGCGCAGTTGGGCGATGCCTGCAGTGCCGGCGCAGATCGGGCGATAGGCGACCGCACGGTCACCAGGCAGGCGCGAGCGTTGCCAGGAGTCGGCATGTAGCACGCGAACGCCGCAGGCCACTGCAGTGCAGTGCAGTCGATCATCGTCGATACGGCGGTCGCCTGACAGTCGCTCGCCACGTGTTGTCAGCGCTGCTGTGCGATGCGCACTTCGCTTGGGGCGCTGCGTGTGCATGGTCGCATCGCATGGCGTCGCGGTGTGGGTGTGGGTGTGGGTGTGGGTGTGGGTGTGGGTGTGGGTGCGGGTGCGGGTGCGGGTGCGGGTGCGGGTGCGGGTGAAGCGTAGCCAGTGCATGTGGAGACCTCGCAATGCCGCCAAGCTCGCAGACGTCTGCCCGACACACGGAATACGCGGCGGTCTGCGCACGAGCACTCTGATCGCAATGGGCGTATCGCTTGTGCGATATGCGCCTGGTCGCATCGCGCTCCGGGTACTGTCTCCGGCGTAGGCCTTCCATGTGGAGACGGCGCGATGCGGGGACGCTCGCGGAGGTCTGCCTGACACACGGAATACGCGGCGGTCTGCGCACGAGCACTCTGATCGCAATGGGCGTATCGCTTGTGCGATATGCGCCTGGTCGCATCGCGCTCCGGGTACTGTCTCCGGCGTAGGCCTTCCATGTGGAGACGGCGCGATGCGGGGACGCTCGCGGAGGTCTGCCTGACACACGGAATACGCGGCGGTCTGCGCACGAGCACTCTGATCGCAATGGGCGTATCGCTTGTGCGATATGCGCCTGGTCGTATCGCGCTCCGGGTACTGTCTCCGGCGCAGGCCTTCCATGTGGAGACGGCGCGATGCCGGGACGCTCGCGGAGGTCCGCCTGACAGACGGAAGGGGGTCTGCGTCGGCGCGCGAGCGCTCCTGTGGGAGGCACCCTTCGCGTGCGTGCTTCGTGCGTCTGGCAGCTTCGCGCTCCGCGTCTGGATGCAGCGTGCGTCTGGCATGTCGACACGTCTCTTGCGCATCGGCGCTTGATCCCGCCCCCGGCATCTTCCACCACGCCATGCCCCCGGCCGGGCGCGATGCCTCAGCCCGCCGCCGCGAATGGTCTACGATGCACGCCTTGCTGATTGCCGACTGCCACGATGCCGTTTCTTGAACTGACCCTGCCCTGCTCCGATACCACCCAGCCCCGCTTCCAGACCGCGCTGGAGGAGGTCGGCGCGCTGGCGGTGACCCTGCTCGACGCCGATGCCGATACCAGCAACGAGCGCGCCATCCTGGAGCCTGGCGTGGGCGAAATGCCGTTATGGAATTCGCTGGTGCTGACTGCGCTGTTCGATGGCGAGAGCGATGCGCTGGCGGTGCTTGCGGCGCTGGAAGCGTTCGACCCGGAGCTGGACTGGAGCCAGGTGGCACTGCGCATGGTCGAAGACAGCGACTGGGAACGCGCCTGGATGGATCTGTTCAAGCCGATGCAGTTCGGCACGCGCACCTTCATCGTGCCGTGGAATCACGACCTGCCCGAGGCGGCCGACACGCCGCAGGCCGCCGTGGTGCGGCTGGATCCGGGCCTGGCGTTCGGGTCGGGGACGCACCAGACCACCGCGCTGTGCCTGCGCTGGCTGGACAGCCTGGCCGGCAGCGGCGAGCTGCAGGGCCGCAGCGTGCTCGACTTCGGGTGTGGCTCGGGCATTCTGGCGGTCGCCGCGCTGAAGCTGGGCGCCGCCAGCGCGGTGGGGGTGGACAACGACCCGCAGGCGCTGCTGGCAACGGCCGACAATGCCGAGCGCAACGCCGTGGCCGCGCAGCTGGCGGTCTATCTGCCGCAGGACGAGCCGGTGCAGACCTATCCGGTGGTGGTCGCCAACATCCTGGCCTCGGCACTGGATGCGCTGGCCGACACCCTGGCCGCACGCGTGGCCCCGGGCGGCCGCATTGCCCTGTCGGGCATCCTGCACGGGCAGGAGGACGAGTTGCTGGAACGCTACGCGCCCTGGTTCGAGCAGTTGCGTTGCGAGCGCGACGAAGACTGGATGCGCATCGACGGCGTTCGCCGCAGCTGATCGCCGGCTCGCTCACCGCTGCGGGCGGCTGGCGCGGATCTGCGCGGTGGTCACCGCATCGGCCACGCTGATCGCACGCAGGCGGGTCACCACCTGCCAGCCGGCATGCTGTAACGCCGCACTGCGCCAACGCCCGGCCTGCCGGGCCGCGCCCACACGCAATCCCAGCTCGGCCAGCAACAGCGCCACCCAGGCGCCCGCCGACCACGCCTGCGCGCCGGCCAGCGCCACGCCGGCAGCCAGCACCGCAAGCGCCGCCCCCATCCCCAGCAGCGGCCAATGCCGGTAGCGCAGCGCCCAGCCACGCGGTGCCAGCGCAGCTGACCAATGCATGCCCTCGGCGATGGCGTCCCACTCCTGATCGCGTCGCCAGACCTGGTAGCAGAGCGCTCCGCGAAAGTGCGCGACCGCCGGATCCAGCGGCGAATCGGCCGGCCACGGCGCGCTCGGCGGCGGTGTCTGGCCATGCGGTTGGTCAGGTTCTGGAGTGACAGGCTCGACCATGAACATCCTCCTTGAGTTCGCTGTGATCTCGTCATCAGTGACGTCGCGACAGTATCGCAAACATATGCCGATATGAAAGACATACGAACTATCCCCAAGCGCTGCTAGGGCTATATCTCCCGGCCCTGTCCGCCTCCCATCCGGTGCCGTGTGAGCAAGCTGTACGAACGAGTACGCGAAGCCCGCAGCTTCACCAAGCTGACCCAGGAAGCCCTGGCCGGCGAGTTGGGCGTCACCCGCAGCGCAGTGGCGCAATGGGAAATGGCCGAAGGCACCGCGCCATCGGTGGAGAACCTGATCGGCCTGGCCAAGCGCAGCGGCATGGCCTTCGAATACCTGGCCACCGGCCGCGGCGAACGCGTGTTCGGCCCGCCGGTGTCGGCCATTGCCGAAGAGCCGGCCCAGTACCGCCGCCTGGACGACCAGCAACGCGTGCTGCTGGCGCGCTTCGACAGCCTGGCGCCGCGACAACGCAGCGGGCTGCTGGATCTGTTGCAGGCCGAGGGGAAGACGCGGCGGCGACGGTGAGTTTCGGGATTCGGGATTCGGGATTCGGGATTCGGGATTCGGGATTCGGGAATCGGGAATCGGGAATCGGGAATCGGGAATCGTCAGGAGCGTGCGCCGGCAGGTTGGATGGTGCTGGCGGTGCGTCGGTCTCCGTGCCTAAAAAAAAAAGCCCTGTGCGGGAGTGATCTAGTCAGGGCGGCGAGCCGCGGGCTCGGAAGGACGACCTGCGCGGTGGCCGGCGTGTCTTCGGGTGTGCGGTATTTTGAAGTTGGCGCGCGGGGTTGCAGTGTTTTTTGCCGCATCGGCGCGAGGCAGCACCTCCTGGCAACGCTGCGCGCTGCACCAACGTGAGCTGCAACTGGTAGTCGAAGCACCGGATGCGATGAGGCGCGGCGCCGGGACGTGGACGTTCGCAGCTGCGGGCGCGCGTGGTTGAATAGGGTCTTCTCCGCTGCACGCCTGCCGATGTCCGAGACTCCGCCACCGCGCCGCCCCCTGGCCACGTTCCTGCGTGCCACGCCCGCTGCCCCTGCGCTGATTCCAACGCCGGCCGTGCCACCCACCGAGCCGCTGGAACAGGCGCCGCCCGCGCCGATGGCCGAGCTGCCCCCGGCACCTGCCCAGGAACCGATACCGGCACCGCTGGCGCCACTGGCCCCAGCACCCGGCACCGACATACCTGACACCACACACGATGATGGCACGCAAGGTGCGCCGGTAGCCGGCGTCGCCGCGGGTCCAGTCGCGGCGCAGCAGGCGATGGCCAACCCGCGCCGCACGACGACACCGCCGGCTACCCAGGCGCCCCCTGTGGCGCCAGCCATCAAGGCGTCGACTCCGGCTCCGACTGCAGACCCATCTGTAGCAACTGTGTCGCCTCTGGCTTCTGCTTCATCCCCCGCCTCGCCGTCGGCTTCTGCCGCATCCCTGACGTCTGCATCGCCAGCGGTGTCGGCCCAACCGCCCGCATCGGCCGAAGACGCCTCTACCGCAGACCTGCACGCCCCTGCGGCGACACCTGCCACCGGCCGTGCCGCCGCTGCGGCCGACGCTGATGCAGTCTGGGAACCGGATGCCGCTGCCATCCATGCCGGTACCCAAGCGCCGAGTGCCACGCCGCTGCTGCCGCTGCCCACGCCCAATGCCCCGGCGTTTGCGCGACGTGGTCTCAGCCGGCCGCGGCTGCGCGCCAGCGGCCGGCAGTGGGCACTGCTGGTCGGCCTGGTGGGCGTGCTGGCCCTGCAGATCGTCATTGCCGACCGCGCACACCTGGCCGGCGATGCCCGCTGGCGGCCGGTGGTGAGCGCCGCCTGCGCGGTGCTGCGCTGCAGCCTGCCAGCGTGGCGCGAACCGGCCGCGCTGACCCTGCTCAACCGAGAAGTACGGCCGATGCCCGGGATGCCCGGCGTGCTGCAGATCCAGGCCAGTTTCCGCAACGATGCCCGCTGGGCGCAGGCCTGGCCGTGGCTGCAGCTGTCGCTGTCCGACGCCGATGGCCGGGTGATCGGCACGCGCGTGCTGGGCCCGCAGGAGTATCTGGGGCAGGCGCCGGCCGAGCAGGACACGCTCGCACCCGGTCAGGCGGTGCAGGTGGCGTTTCGGGTGCGCGAACCGGCCGCAAGCACGGCTGCCTTCAGCTTCGATTTCCGCTAAGCGACCGCAACCTGCAACCGATGGCCACATGGGCGTGGCGAGCGCGGAGGTCACGCGCTAGACTCACTCCCCCTCGCCGGCCACGCGTCCCGGCTTCGTGACACTGGGAACTTCCTTTGAACGCAGCCCCCTCTCGTCCTGACAGCAGTCGTGGCGCCCCCAAGTCGCCGCTGCGCGAACACGTGGCGCAGTCCGTGCGCCGTTATCTGCGCGACCTGGACGGCAGCGATGCGGATGATGTCTACGAGATCGTGCTGCGCGAAATGGAGATCCCGTTGTTCGTCGAAGTGCTCAACCATTGCGAAGGCAACCAGAGCCGCGCCGCAGCGATGCTGGGCATCCATCGGGCGACGTTGCGCAAGAAGCTCAAAGAGTATGGGCTGACGTAGGACGGGAATCGGGAATCGGGAATCGGGAATCGTAAGAGCATGCCGTGGCGAGACGTGGCGTGCATCGGGTTCCCACTGCGATGGGTGAGTCGACGCGGCTCAACGTTGCGGTCGGCAAGACGCCGCTGTTGGCCGAGCGGTGGAGTACGGATCTAGATCTGCACATCGCCCCCTTCCCGCGGCGCGCGATGTACACACTGCGCTTTGCTGAGGATTGACTTTCAGCGCCCAGTTGGGCTGCAGTGCAAATGCTTACGCCCAGCCGTAGCGGATCAGATGGAAGAACACCGGGGCGGCGAAGCAGACCGAGTCCAGGCGATCGAGTACGCCGCCGTGGCCTTCGATCATGTGGCCCCAGTCCTTGATGCCGCGATCGCGTTTGATCGCCGACATCACCAGGCCGCCGAAGAAGCCCATCAGGTTGGCCACCAGCGCCAGCCCGAATGCATGCCAGGGTGCGAAGGGGGTGATCCACCACAGCGCCATGCCGAGCAGGCTGGCCGACAGCACGCCGCCGATGAAACCCTCCACCGTCTTGGACGGCGACAGCTTCGGCGCGATCAGATGCCGGCCGGCCAGCTTGCCCCAGACATACTGCAACACGTCCGAGGATTGCACCACGATCACCAGGAACGCGATCAGCAGCAGGTTGCGCCCGGCATAGCCGGGGATCTCAAGGTTCAACAAGGCCGGCACGTGCGAGATGCAGAACACGCAGATCATCAGGCCCCATTGCACCTTGGCGGTGCGCTCCAGATAGCGCGTGGTATCGCCGCCGATGGTGGCCAGGATCGGCAGCACCAGGAACGCGTAGACCGGAATCAGCAGCGTGTACATGCCGTACCAGCCGGTCCACACCAGCCCGTACTGCCAGGGCAGCACGATGTAGAACGCCGCCAGCAGTGCGTAGTAATCGCCGCGCCGGGTGGGCGTGAGCGTGATGAACTCGCGCAGCGCAAACAGCGACACCAAGGCGAACAAGCCGATCACTCCGGCGCGGCCGAAGACGAACGCGATACCGACCACCCCTGCCATGACCCACCACGCGCGAATGCGTGCGACCAGGTTGTCCAGCACTGCGCTCGGGCGTTCGCGTGCGCGCCAACGCAGCGTTTCGGAAATCAGCGTGGCAATGATCAGGACCAGCGCGATGCCGCTGAACAACCACAGTGTCTGCTGATGCATCGAAGACTGCTGCAGCTGACCGCTGTACAGATACAGGCTCATGCGCGCGCCTCCAGCTGGTCCGGCGACAACGCCAGCAGCGCCTCACGCGCACGCGCCAGAAACGCGTCCTTGTCTTCGTCGGCCTCCAGCCGCAACGGTGCACCGAAGGTGGTGGTGCACAACAGCGGCAGCGGCAGCCACTTACCCTTGGGCATCACCCGCTTGAGGTTGTCGATCCACACCGGCACGAACTCCAGTTCCGGGCGCTGCCGCGCCAGGTGATACAGCCCGCTCTTGAACGGCAGCACTCCTTCATCGGGATTGCGCGTGCCCTCGGGAAACAGGATAAGCGAATCGCCGGCGTCCACTGCATCGCACAGACATTCGATCGGGTCGCGGGTGCGACGCGCCGGATCGCGCTCAATCAGCACGCCATTGAACACCGCATGGATCAGATAACGCCGCAGCGCAGTGCGTTGCCAGTAATCGGCCGCGGCTACCGGACGCACTTCATGCCGCAGGCTGGCCGGCAACGACGACCAGATCAGCACGAAATCGCCGTGGCTGGCGTGGTTACCGTAATACACGCGGCGCTCGTTGGATGGCGCGCAACCACGCCACAACGCGCGTGCACCGGTGAGCGTGCGGATGGCGCCGCTGCAGGCGCGTGCGATCAAGCGGGCAATCATGTCTGCTCCAATGTGCGCACGATCGTGCGCAGCCGTAACACCACCGTCAGCAACGCACCGGCGATCAACACCGCTAAAGCGCCGCTCAGCAACCAGGCCGCACTGCGCGGCTGGCCCATCCATTGCAGCGGCACCGCCAGCAGGGCGGCGAGCGACAACCATTGCATGCGCTGCACGCGGCTCATCGGCCCCTGCCGCGGCTCCGGCGTGCCACAGGCCAGGCCCAGCATGCGCACATAGGCGGTGGCCACGCAGCACAGCGCCGCAGCCCATCCCAACTGCGCAGCCCACGGCAGGCCCGCCTGCAGCCCATACCCCAGGCCCACGCACACCAGCACGTCGGACAGGCGATCCGGCGCGTCGTTATAGACCTCTCCCGCGCGCGAGCACATGTGCGCCTGACGTGCCAGCACACCATCCATGCGATTGCACCACAGCCGCCCCTGCAGGCCGAGTATCGCCAGCAGCAGTGGCATCACGCCTTCGCGTGCGGGAGCACTCACGCCAACGTAGAACATCAGCCCTGCCATGGCGGCAAAGGCGATGCCCACCCACGACACGCCATTGGGCGTGGCCCCGCGCCCGCGCAAGGCGCGTGCCCACCGTCGCCGCCATTGCTGCTGTTGCTGTCCGCGCTGCATCAGTCGCCTCCTCCGCCGCAGCCACCGCAGCCGCCACCACCGTCGCCGCCCCCATCACCGCCGCTGTCGCCCCCAGCTCCACCGCCGCAACTGCTGCTGCCACTGTCACCACCGTGGCCATGCGGCGCACGCATGCTGTGGTAGTCCGCCCAGGGCGTGCCGATCAGCACCACCGTGCCGTACAGCGCCAATGCATCGCCAAAATTACCGGGATCCCCGCCAGTCTGCGCGGCATCGCGCGGCTGTGCCTGACGCAGCGCCTCCAGGCGCGCGTCGCCGGTCAGCGTGCGCCGCACGGGCACCAGCGCAAATCCCAGCACCAGCAGCGTGACCAGCACCATCAGGCAGAGCAGATACCCGATTGGGTGATGGCCCTGCACGCCGATGATCAGCTTGCCTAGACCAAGCAGCCACACCAGCGCCACCGGCACGGTGCACGCCAGGCGAACCTTGTACGACGCCCATCGACTCAGCCACAGGCCCTTGTCGATCAGGCGCTGCTGCAGCGGTGCGGCCAGCGCGCGTAATTCGCGCAGGGCCAGCACCGGGTCCTGCGTGCTGCGCAGGATCTGCAGCGGCGGTTCCAGCGCAGGCGGCACTGCCACCTGCGATTGACAGCACACCCGTTGACGGGCCGGTCGCGCTTCGTCGCGATCCAGAGACACGGCATTGCGCACCAACAACTCGGTGAACCACAGGTCGGCCACGCGATCGGCGCCGCCGCTCAGATAGGCCAGCTCGCCGGGCTCCAATGCTCCGGCGGTGCGACCGCGCCGCAGCACCCGCCGCAGCCATGCCGCCATTGACCAGGCCAGGCCAATCAGCGCGATGAATACCGGCAGGAAATAGGCGCCGCGCCAGTGCAGCAGTGACACGGCATTGCCATTGGCCGAGCGGCAGAACATCGCCACGATCACCGCGGCGATGGCCCACCCGATCACCGCACGCGGCGATCCGCGTCCTGATCGCCGCGGTGTGCCGCGCAAGGCCTGCAAGGTGGCTTCGGCGCTGTCGCCGCGCGCTGGAGCCGCAGCGGGCAGGCGCAGGCGTGCTGGCGGCCACCACTGCGCCGGTGGCTCGCCGAAGTGCTGGCGATAACGCTCCAGCGTCTGCTGGTATTGCGCCTGAAACTGCGCCTGGTCGCCCGCGCCTCCGCGACCGGGTTGATGATGCAGGGTGGTCTGCAGCACCTGCGGGCAGAACCGCTGCCAGTACTCGCGGGTGTCGGTCAGATGCGTGTGCCAGACCTGATCGACCAACGGGCTGGGCGTGACATCGTGGGTGTCGGTGCAGGCCAGAAAGCAGAACCGTCGGTACTCTTCCA
Source organism: Xanthomonas floridensis (assembly GCF_001642575.1). Taxonomy (GTDB): domain Bacteria; phylum Pseudomonadota; class Gammaproteobacteria; order Xanthomonadales; family Xanthomonadaceae; genus Xanthomonas; species Xanthomonas floridensis. Next base: position 81,693 of record NZ_LXNG01000002.1, read on the forward strand.
CCAGTTCCTGCGCCTGCGCCACGCTGCAATGCGCCTGCCTGGCCACGCGCCGGACGAAGGCCGGCAGCGCCTGTTCGTCCTCGCCAAAGCGGTCACTGCGCAGCCGTTGCCATAGCGCCAGCTGCGCCGGCGTGGCCTGCAGCGGCTCGCACTGCCCGGGGCCATGCATGCTGCTCATCGGAAGATCCTCACGGCCAACGCCGCCGCAAACAACAGCAATTGCGTCATCACACTTGCCAGCTGCCAGTGCAGCAGGCGACGCATGCCGTTCCAGCGCGATGCCCAGTCGCGACTGGATGGCGGTGTCGCCACCAGGCCAACGGCGTGCATCGCCGCATCGAGCTGCTGCGCGGCGTCCTGCTCGCTGCCGCCGCCGTGCCCGAGATGTGCGATCGTGCCCTCCAGCAGGTCCGCATCCAGGCCCACCCGAAACGCCCAGTAGCGCTGCACCACGCCGGCCATGGCGCTCAATGCGTAGCTGACCTGGATCAGCGGCGGTGCGTCGGACACGCCGAGCAGGGCGATCGCCGCAGCCAGCAGCACCAGCGAAAAGCGATCCAGCGTTGCGCCCTGGCGCAGCACGGCGCGCATGGTGACCAGCGTCATCAGGGAGGTGTTCATCGCGGTCTCCGCTCCGGCACAGTGTCGTCGCTGTCATGGCCGCCGCACGCCGCCACGATGGCCGTGCGATGGGCGCGCCCAAGCACGATCGTCGGGCGCACCGCGCGCAGCTGCGCAATGGCCGCATCCACATCCCGGGCGCGGCCGCTGCGTACCAGCCAGCTTGCAACGCTGGCCGCACTGCGCGAATAGCCCAGCGCGCAACACACCAGCACCGCGCCCTGGGTGCGTGCGGCTTCGATGGCATCTGCGGCTGCCGCCAGGCTGGCGGGCGGCGGCGGCACCAGATCCAGCATCGGAATGACCTGGTCGTGCGGGCGTGCCGCATGCAGCGGCAGTTCGGCGCTGAGATCCACCACTGCAGCAAACCCGGCGCGCTGTGCGGGCAGCGGAATGCGGCCCAGCCAGACGTCGTCGCAGACCACGCGCGGGAGCGGGTCGCGGCGCGTCCACGCCCGCGAGTTGCACCAGGCGGCCAGCAGATACGGCGCGAACAACCAGCGCGCGGCCAGGCTCAGGCGCCCGTCGCTGCGTTTTTGAAAGCCGAGCGGGCCAAGCGCTGCGTAGTTCAGCGCGACCAGGCCCAGCGACAGGCTCAGCCACAGCGCCCACCACCCGGCGCCGCCGCTCCATCGCGCCAGCGCCGTGCTGATGAGCGCGCCCGTCAGGTACGCCGCAGCCAGCTGCCATCGGCGTGCCTCGCGTGTCGGCCGCGCCTGTGCAAAGGGCGCGGCAATGCGTTCCGGCCATAGCCACACGCATAGCCAGCCTGCCGCCAGTCCGGTGGGGATGTCCAGGAAATGATGCTGATACGTGGTCAGCACCGATACCCCGATCAGCGCGAACCAGCCGTGCAACAGCCAGCGCCACATGCCGGGCAGATGCTGCGCATAGCGCACCCACAACACCACCAGCAGCACGATGTGCAGCGACGGCGCCTGGTTGAAGGGTTTATCGAAGCCCAGCAACACCGCGAACAACCAACCGAATACGCCGTCGGTTTCCGGCCGCACGAAGCTGTAGCGCAACGGCCACAGCACAAAGCAGGCGACGCAGACCAGCTGCGCACTGAGCAGGCGCAGCGCATGCGTATCCAGTTCGCGCCGGGTCCGGCAGACGAAGAACGAGGCCGCGTAGAACAGGTCGATCGACCAGTACGGCACGATGGTCCACGGCCAGAACGGCATGCCGTGTTCCCAGTCGAACACCACCGAAGGCACGCTGCCCGCGCGCCCGGCCAGCGTATTGGCCAGGCCATAGCTGAGGAAGAAGAACGGCCCCAGCAATGCCAGCCACAGCGCGGCACGGCCGGTCGGACGCGCGTCTGGCGTCATGCCTGGATCCGCTGCGCCAGCGACACGGTGAAGATGCCGAATGCATCGATCCGCTGCGCCACCTTGCGGAAGCCTGCCGCCTCCACCAGCTCATCCATCTCCTGCTGGCTGCGCCGGCGCATCACCCAGGCCACGCCATCGCGGTGACTGGTGAGGGCGCGCGCGATGAATTCCAGCTGCGGATGCCACGGCTGGCCGGTGTAGAGCAGATAGCCACCCGGCTGCACGGCGGCGGCCACGCCGGCGAGCGAACGCGCCACCTGGTCGTTGTCGGCAAACAGCTCGTACAGGCCCGACACCACCGCCAGGGTCGGCGCCGGCTGCACCGTCGCCAATGCCGCCGGGTCGAAGGCATCGCCTTGTTCGAAGCGGGCGATATCGTCCGCGCCCAGCGTGCGGATCAACGCACTGCCCTGGGTGACGTTGAGTGGGCTGAAATCGCGTAGCACGATGGCATCGGCGCGTTGCGCACCGCTACCCAGCGCTTGAAGCACATAACGGCCGTGGCCGGCGGCCACATCGAGCACGCGTACAGGCTGGCCGGCCTGGCGCAAGCGGCCCGCCGCATCGCGCAGCAATTCGCCCAGGTGCGCGCCGCGGATGCGAATGCCGCGCCAGCCGATCGCATCGAGATAATTGCGGTCGATCAGGCGCCCGAGCGGGCCGCGTCCGCGCGCCTGGTTGCGATAGATGTAATCCAGCGTGCTGCCGGAGTCGAAACCGGTCTGCAGGCCGAGCGCGATGCCCTCGGACAGCGTTCCTCCCAGGCGTAGACCCGCCCGCACGCCGCGCCAGCGCAGATCCTGCAGGCTGTTGCGTTGCGGCGGCCAGGCCAGCCGCTCGGCTTCATCGAAACTGGGTCCGGCGCGATGTGCGTCGCGTAGGTCGGCGCGCATCGGCGGCTGTTCAAAGCGTGCCTGCACGAACGCGCGAATCGGCGCGATCGCCAGCGCGCGGTCGCGCTCGCCCAGGGTGTCGTGGAAGAACCCGGGCAACCAGTGCCGTTGCTTGATCGGGGAGCGCAGGTTTTCGTAGAAGCGGTCCTGCGGGCCGCGATGCACCACGAAGTCTGCACCGGAGACCAGCAGCTGGGTCGGCACGGTGATCGCCTGCGCATCGGCCACCACGCGATCTGCCGCCGCGTACAGGCCCAGCAGCACGCGTACCGAGATCGGGCGAGTGATCAACGGATCGCTGCGGTAGCTTTCCACGCGCTGCGCGTCATGCGTCAACCACTGCGGCTTGACGTAGCTGTTGACGAAGAAATTGCCGCGCAGCGCATGCATCAGCTTCAGCCCTGCGCGTGCAAAGGGCACGTACAGCTTGACCTTGAACGCCGGCGAGGCCAGTACCAGCGCGCGCAGTGGCGGCGCGTAGTCGTGCACCCAGGTCGCCGCGACCACCGCGCCCACGCTTTGTGCAATCACTGCGATGTCCTGCACCGCGATGCCATGCGCGCTGCCGAGATGGGCGATGAAACTGTCCAGGTCGCGCACCAGCGCCTCGAAGCCGGGCGCATCGCCGCGCGCGCCCGGCGAGCGGCCATTGCCGCGCGCATCCCAGGCAAAGAACTGCGCATCGGGCAGATCCAGCTCCTCGGCCAGATGCATCACCCGGCCGGAATGCTCATGCCCGCGATGCAGCAGCACTACCGCCTTGGGCGCCGCTCCTCCCGCCGCTGCCGGCCAATGCCGATAAAACAGCGAGGCACCATCGAAACTGGCGAACTGCCGCTCTACAACCTCACGCATGGGATCATCCTGAAAGAAAACAGTGGTAATGCAGCGGTCGTGCCGGTGACGGCGCGGCCGGAGATTCGGTGGGCAACGACGGCGCGCTCAGCCGGCCGGCGCCTCTGCCAGCCCGGCATGCACCCGCCGCCCTACCGTGGCCAGGCAGGCGATGCACAGCGCCATGGCGACCCAGGTGACGCCACGCGGCCCCAGCAGGCCGCAGGCCAGGCCCAGCCCCACCACGCCGATGACGAAGGCACGGTCGCTCTTGCCCATCGGCCCGTCGTAGCGGCGACTGGCACCGACCATCAGCCCGAGCACGCCGGCGTATTCGGTCAGCGCCGCCAGCAGCGCAAACAGCCACAGCCAGTGCGCGCCCACGCCCGGCACACCGAGCAGGCTCAAGTACAGCGCTGCATCGGCCACCACGTCGCACAACTCGTTGAGGTAGGCGCCCAGCCGCGATTGCTGGCCGAACTCGCGCGCCAGCATGCCGTCGATGGCATTGAGGCCCATGCGCAGCAGCATCCACACCGGCAGCAGCAGGTAGAGCCAGGGCCAGCTGGCGCCGGCGCGGTAGACCACCGCTGCCACCAGCAGCGACACCGCCGCCGCGGTGAGTGTCACCTGGTTGGCGGTGATGCTGCCGCGGTGAAGCGCGCCCACCATGGGCCGCAGCAGCGCCTGGAAGCGTCCCTTCAATGCATAGATCGAGGCCATACGGGGGTGTTGAGTCCATTCGAGCGCTGGCGCAGCCTACAATATCGGCTGCTCCGCTTCGACATCCCCCACCGATGGCCACTGATTTCCTGCCCGTGCGCCGGGCCCTGCTCTCCGTTTCCGACAAGACCGGCCTGATCGACCTGGCCCGCGCGCTGGTGGCGCGCAACATCGAGCTGCTGTCCACCGGCGGCACCGCCAAGGCGATCCGCGAGGCCGGCCTGCCGGTGAAAGACGTCGCCGATCTCACCGGCTTCCCGGAAATGATGGACGGCCGGGTCAAGACCCTGCACCCGTTGGTGCACGGCGGCCTGCTCGGCCGCGCCGGCGTCGATGAGGCGGTGATGGCCGAACACGGCATCGCGCCGATCGACCTGCTGGTGCTGAACCTGTATCCGTTCGAGTCGGTGACGGTGAAGGCCGATTGCACCCTGGCCGACGCGGTGGAAAACATCGACATCGGCGGCCCGGCAATGCTGCGCAGCGCGGCCAAGAACTTCGCGCGCGTAGCCGTGGCCACCGATCCGGCGCAGTACGCCGACCTGCTGGCCGAATTGGAAGCCAACGGCGGCCAGCTGTCGGCGGCCAAGCGCTTTGCGCTGTCGGTGGCCGCGTTCAACCGCGTGGCGCAATACGACGCGGCGATCAGCAACTATCTCTCGGCAGTGGCCGACAGCGCCGAAACCGTGCCCACGCGCAGCCCGTTCCCGGCGCAGATCAATTCCAACTTCATCAAGGTCATGGACCTGCGCTACGGCGAAAACCCGCACCAGTCCGGCGCGTTCTACCGCGACCTGTATCCGGTGCCGGGCACGCTGGCCACCTTCCAGCAGTTGCAGGGCAAGGAGCTCAGCTACAACAACCTGGCCGATGCCGATGCGGCGTGGGAATGCGTGCGCCAGTTCGACGCGCCGGCCTGCGTGATCGTCAAGCACGCCAATCCGTGCGGCGTGGCGGTGGGCGCGGCCTGCGGCGATGCCTACGAGCTGGCCTATGCCACCGACCCCACCAGCGCGTTCGGCGGCATCCTGGCCTTCAACAAGACGCTGGATGCGGCCACCGCAAAAGCCATTCTGGATCGCCAGTTCGTCGAGGTCTTGATCGCCCCCGACTACGAAGCCGGCGCGCTGGAATACGCCACCAAGAAGGCCAATGTGCGCGTGCTCAAGATTCCGCACGGTAATGGCCTCAACAACTACGACACCAAGCGGATCGGCTCGGGCCTGTTGATGCAGTCGGCCGACAACCGCGGCATGTCGCTGGGCGAATTGAGCGTGGTCACCCAGCGCGCGCCCAGCGATGCGGAACTGGGCGATCTGTTGTTCGCCTGGCGCGTGGCCAAGTACGTCAAATCCAACGCAATTGTCTATGCCAAGGACAGCCGCACCATTGGCGTGGGCGCCGGGCAGATGAGCCGCGTGGTCAGCGCCAAGATCGCCGCGCTCAAGGCCGAAGAAGCCAAGCTCACGGTGGCCGGCTCGGTGATGGCATCGGATGCGTTCTTCCCGTTCCGCGACGGCATCGATGCCGCCGCGGCAGCCGGCATCAAGGCAGTGATCCAGCCCGGCGGCTCGATGCGCGATGGCGAAGTGATCGCTGCCGCCGACGAACACGGCATCGCGATGGTGTTCACCGGCGTGCGCCATTTCCGGCACTGAGCCCAACGACAAGGACCGCGCCATGCGCCGATTGCGCTGCTTCGCCGCCGCACTTGCTGTTGCCGGCCTGATCGCTGGATGCAGGCAGGAAACCGCGCCGGCACCGGCGCCCCCGGCGACGGCCAGCGCAGCCGCGGCGACCGAACCACAGCTGAGCCGCACCGCGCGGCTGGAAGCGTTCGTGCGGACGCGCTATGGCGCAACGGCCGGGTTGGCTACGGCCTGGAGCGGCGAGGCCGATGGCTTCAAGGCCGACAGCCAGGTCTGCGCCGAGCAACCGGTGGTGGTCGGCGAACAGGTGCAGCAGCTGCTGGCGGTGTGCCATCGCCTCAGCGACGGCGGCCACGGCAATCCCGGGCTGATCGACTTTTTCGTGCTGCGCAGCGACGGCGACAGCTTCAAGGTGGTGGCCGAAAAACTGTCCGAGACCTTCGGCAGTGATGGCAATCCCGGCAGCGTGGAGGTGTTGCGGCTGGGCAGCGATTTTTACGGTTTCATCGTGCACAGCTTCTGGATGGGCCAGGGCCTGGTCCTGGAATCGCAGGACCTGGTGGTGCCCGGCCCCAAGGGGGTGGTCAATGCCGGATCGCTGCGCGCGCACATCGACAACAGCGGCGCGCTGGCCTGCGACGACGATGCACGCGAGCCGGAGCAGACCCGCGAACAGTGCCTGGCCGACGCCTTCGATGTGGACTTCACCCTGGATGTGGACAGCAGCAACGCGCAGGCGCGCACCTGGCCGCTGCGCATCCACGAGCACGGCAGCGATTGCGGACAGACGCTGGACACCACCCACGTGTTCGCGCTCGACACCAAGCGCTGGAGCTACCCCTTCCCCAACGCCCTGCAGCGCGAAGGCTGCAAGTAGCGCCTCTTTCCCGTACTAGCGAGCAGCTCTCTTGAAAATTCTCGTCATCGGCTCCGGCGGCCGTGAACATGCCCTGGCCTGGAAGATCGCCCAATCCGCACGCGTGAGCGAGGTACTGGTGGCGCCGGGCAATGCCGGCACCGCCAGCGAGGCCAAGTGCCGCAATGTCGCGATCAAGGTCGATGACCTCGACGGCCTGCTGGCGCTGGCGCAGCGCGAGGCCGTCGCGCTCACCGTGGTCGGCCCGGAAGTGCCGCTGGTGCTGGGCGTGGTCGACCGCTTCCATGCCGCTGGCCTGCGTATCTTCGGGCCCACCGCCAAGGCCGCGCAGCTGGAAGGCAGCAAGGCTTTCGCCAAGGATTTCCTGGCCCGCCACGGCATTCCCACTGCGTATTACGCCGTGCACACCGAGGTGGACGCGGCACTGGCCTACGTGCGCGACAAAGGCGCGCCGATCGTGGTCAAGGCCGATGGCCTGGCCGCCGGCAAGGGCGTGATCGTGGCGATGACCCTGGCCGAGGCCGAAGACGCGGTGCGCGACATGCTCTCGGGCAATGCGTTCGGCGATGCCGGCGCACGCGTGGTCATCGAGGAATTCCTCGATGGCGAAGAAGCCAGCTTCATCTCCATGGTCGACGGCAGCCACGCCTTGCCGATGGCTACCAGCCAGGACCACAAGCGCGTCGGCGATGGCGACACCGGCCCCAATACCGGCGGCATGGGCGCGTACTCGCCAGCTCCGGTGGTCACGCCCGAGGTGCATGCACGGGTGATGCGCGAGGTGGTCGAGCCCACCGTGCAGGGCATGATCGCCGACGGCGTGCCGTTTACCGGGTTTCTGTATGCCGGGCTGATGATCGATGCGCACGGCGCGCCCAAGGTGATCGAATTCAACGTGCGCTTCGGCGACCCGGAGACCCAGCCGGTGATGCTGCGCCTGCAGTCGGACCTGGTGGATCTGGTCGAAGCGGCCATCGACGGCACGCTGGACCGCACGCAAGCGCAGTGGGATCCGCGTCCGTCGTTGGGTGTGGTGATCGCCGCCAGTCCCTATCCGGAAACCCCGGTCACCGGCGAGGTCATCACCGGCCTGGACCAGGTGCCGGCCAGCGCCAAGGTGTTCCATGCCGGCACCGTCTTGAATGGCGACGGCCAGGTGGTCAGCGCCGGTGGCCGCGTGCTATGCGTGGCCGCCCTGGGCGACAGCGTGCAGGACGCACAGCGCACCGCCTATGCCGGCCTGCAGCCGATCCATTGGCCCAGCGCCTTCCAGCGCAGCGATATCGGCTGGCGTGCCATCGCCCGCGAGCGGCAGGCGCAGGGCTAAGCCGCGCCCTTCCCCCGCCGGCGGGGAAGGTGCCCGAAGGGCGGATGGGGGCAAGCACGGACATCGGCCGGTTGTTGGCCGACGCCGGTTGTTGGCCGAATAGAGCAACAGCTCGCGGGTGGTCCCTGACGGCCAGGTGCTCAGCGCCTGTGGCCGCTTGCTGTGCGTGGCCGCGCTCGGCGACAGCGTGCAGGACGCACAGCGCACCGCCTATGCCGGCCTGCAGCCGATCCACTGGCCCAGCGCCTTCCAGCGCAGCGATATCGGCTGGCGTGCCATCGCCCGCGTGCGGCAGGCGCAGGCCTAAGCCGCGCCCTTCCCCCGCCGGCGGGGGAAGGTGCCCGAAGGGCGGATGGGGGCAAGCACGGACATCGGCCGCTTGTTGACCGACGCCGGTTGTTGGCCGAACAGAGCAACAGCTCGCGGGTGGTCGCCGACGGGCAGGTGCTCAGCTCCGGTGGCCGCGTGCTATGCGTGGCCGCGCTCGGCGACAGCGTGCAGGACGCACAGCGCACCGCCTATGCCGGCCTGCAGCCGATCCACTGGCCCAGCGCCTTCCAGCGCAGCGATATCGGCTAGCGTGCCATCGCCCGCGTGCGGCAGGCGCAGGCCTAAGCCGCGCCCTTCCCCCGCCGGCGGGGGAAGGTGCCCGAAGGGCGGATGGGGGCAAGCACGGACATCTGCCGGTTGTTGGCCGAACAGAGCAACAGCTCGCGGGTGGTCGCCGACAAGGCGGTGTTCAAGCTCGCAACCACAGATTGCAAGCTCGCCAGACGCGGTAGACGGCCGTGTCGGTGGCCTGACGCGCAGTTCGCGCCACTGCGCGCTGGCGCGTTCAGTGGGGCTGCGGCGCAATCGCGCACTGCGCTCCAGTCCGCACACCTCCCGGCTACTGACAAAGAACTAGCCCCTGTCCACACCGGCGGCGCGTGCCTGCGGCAATAATGCTGGGCACGCTTGCCCATCGACAGACCGTGGCCACCACTTCCTTCGAAACCCGCCTCAGCCGCTTGTGGGCCCATGAAAAGGCCAGCTACGGCCTGCGTGTGTTCATCGCACTGGCGGTGGCCCTGGGCGTGTGCTGGCACCGGCAGGAACTGACCGCGGTGCCGGCGCTGTTCCTGGGCATCATCGCCAGCGCCATTGCCGAGACCGACGACAACTGGCTGGGCCGCACGAAATCGGTGCTGCTGTCGTTGCTGTGTTTTGCCGCTGCCGCAGCGGCCGTGACGCTGCTGTTCCCCTACCCGCTGCCATTCGTAATCGGCATGGCGCTGGCCACGTTCTCGCTGACCCTGCTCGGCGCACTGGGCGAGCGCTATGCTTCGATCGCGCAGGCCACGGTGGCCTTGTCGATCTACGCCATGATCGGCATGGATCAACATGGCAGCCACGATCCGCGCATCGCCTGGCAGGGCGCAGCGTTGCTGATGATCGGGGCCGGCTGGTATGGCGTGCTGTCGATCCTGTGGACCGTTCTGTTCGCCAATCGCCCGGTGCGCGAGCGGCTGTCGCGGCTGTTCTTCGAGTTGGGCCTGTATCTGCGGCGCAAGGCCGATCTGTTCGAACCGGTGCGGCAAAGCGACCTGCATGCGCGCCGGCTCGCACTGGCCGAGCAGAATGCCCGCGTGGTGGCCGCGCTCAACGCTGCCAAGACCGCCATCATCAGCCGCTTCGGCCGTTCCGGCCGGCCGGGCGTGCAGTCGGGCCTGTATTTCCGGCTGTATTACATGGCGCAGGAATTCCACGAGCGCGCCAGTTCCTCGCATTACCCGTACGAGGCGCTGACCGACGCGTTCTTCCATAGCGATGTGCTGTACCGCTGCCAGCGCCTGCTCGCGCTACAGGGCAAGGCCTGCGCGGCGCTGGGCGAAGCCATCCGCCTGCGCCAGCCATTCGACTACGGCGACAACAGCCGCCTGGCCACCGAAGACCTGCGCCAGTCGCTGGATTACCTGCACGCGCGCGCCGACCCGGCGCTGGCGCGCCTGCTGGGCGCACTGGAGCTGCTGGTGACCAACCTGCAGACCATCGAACGGCGCCTGTCCGAAGCGGCGCAGTCCGATTCCACCAGCGACCAGATCGATACCCGCCTGCGCGATTCTTCGCCGCACACCCTGCGCGAAATGGCCGCGCGCCTGGGCCAGCAACTCACCCCGGGCTCGGTGCTGTTCCGGCACGGGCTGCGCATGGCCATCGCACTGGTGGTGGGCTATGCGGTGATGCAGTCCATCCATGCCGACAACGGTTACTGGATCCTGCTCACCACCGCGTTCGTCTGTCGCCCCAACTACGGCGCCACCCGCCTGCGGCTGGTGCAGCGCATTGCCGGCACCCTGATCGGCCTGGTCGCCACCTGGGCGCTGATGCAGTTGTTCCCCAGCACCGAAGTGCAGCTGCTGCTCGCATTGGTGGCCACGCTGGTGTTCTTCATCGCGCGCACCGACCGCTACATGCTGGCCACCGCCGGCATTACGGTGATGGCATTGTTCTGCTTCAACCTGCTCGGCAATGGGTTCGTGCTGATCTGGCCGCGCCTGATCGACACGGTGATAGGCTGTGCGATCGCCGCGGCGGCCTCGTTCCTGATCCTGCCTGACTGGCAGGGCCGCCGGCTCAACCAGGTGATGGCCACGGTGCTGGCCAGCTGCGCGCGTTACCTGGGCCAGGTGCTGGAGCAATATGCCAGCGGCATGCGTGACGACCTGCCCTACCGCATCGCACGCCGCGACATGCACAACGCCGATGCCGCGCTGTCGGTGGCGCTGTCCAACATGCTGCGCGAGCCGGGCCGCTACCGGCGCAACCTGGAAGCGGGGTTCCGCTTCCTGGCGCTGTCCAACACCTTGCTTGGCTATCTCTCCGCGCTGGGCGCGCACCGCGCCGCGCTGGAGGGCGGACACGATGCCACCATCGCCCAGGCCGGCGAGTATCTGCAGCGCGCGCTCGGTGCGCTCGCCACCGCATTGGGCCAGCGCCAACCGCTGCCGCTGCACGACGAAAGCGAAGAACTGGCCATGGCCGAAGCACTCGAACAGCACGCAGTGCAGCTGCCGCCCAAGCAGCGGCTGGTGCGCGACCAACTGGCGCTGACCCTGCGCCTGCTGCCCAAGCTGCGCGCTGCAGCGCTGGCGGTCACCGAGGCACCGGCCGACAACGCCGCTCCCAAGGCGTTGCAGCGCGCGTAGCCCGCGGCCCGAATGGCAGCGTTGGGGACCGCGCTGCCGGGCCGGCGCGCACCAGCGTCTTGGCACCGCCAGCACCTGGCTGAAGACTGCTGACGCTCCGTATTCACACTGCGCGGTCCGTTGCGTTGTCGGCACCTGCTGCAGACGTGGCTGCGCCGGATGGCTCACGCCGCAACGACCGCGCTAAACCGGTCATCGCGTGTCGACGCCGCCGCCACGCATCCGCGCCCCGGCAGGCATGCTGCAGCGTTGCTCATTTCCAGGTGCCCCGCGACACACTGAGCGCCACCCAGCCCAATGCCGCCAGCGCCAGCAGCGCGCCACCGACTACCACGCCCGGCCAGCCGGCCTGCGCGTAGGCCGCCGTGCTCAGCGTCGAGCCCACCGCACCGCCAATGAAGTAACAGGTGATATAGGCCGACGTGATGCGGTTGCGCGCCTGCGGATTGCGTTGATAGATCACGCTCTGGTTGGCGATATGCACGCCCTGCACCGCGATATCCAGCAGCAGCACGCCAACGATCAGCAGCGCCATCGACTGCGGCGCGAACGCCAGCAGCCCCCACGACAACAGCAGCATCACCAGCCCGCCCCAGCTGACGCGGTCGCCATGGCCGTGATCGGACCAGTGGCCGGAGCGGTTGGCGGCCAGCGCACCGGCGGCACCAATCAGGCCGAACAAGCCGATCACCACCGTGCCATAGCCGTACGCCGGCCCGGACAGCAGGAACGCCAGCGTGGTCCAGAACATGCTGAAGCCGGCAAAGATCAGCCCCCCCAGCACCGAGCGCGAACGCAGCACCGCATCGTCGCGCAGCAGCGTCAGCACCGAGCCCACCAGATGCGGGTAGGACAATTGCGCATTGCCTGGATGCCGCGGCAGCCCGCGCCACAGCAGTCCCGCGGTCACCAGCAGCAGCCCGGAGGCGATCCAGTACACCGTATGCCAGCCGCCCACGCCAGCCAGCAGGCCCGCCGCCGTGCGCGCCAGCAGGATGCCCAGCAACAGCCCGCTCATCACCGTGCCGATCACCCGTCCGCGCTCGTGCGGGGCGGCCAGGGTGGCGGCAAACGGCACCAGGATCTGCGCCGCCACCGAGCTGGCGCCGGTCACGATCGTGCCGGCCAGCAACATGCCGAAACTGTGCGAGGCGGCGCTGACCAGCAGGCCCAGCGCACTGAGCACGAACAGGCCGACGATCAGCCCGCGCCGCTCCAGTCGGTCGCCCAACGGCACCAGCAGCAACAGGCCGGCCGCGTACGCCAGCTGCGCGGCGGTCACCACCGCGCCGGCGCTACGGACCTGGATCGTGAAGGTCTGGGCCAGGGTTTCCAGCAACGGCTGCGCGTAATAGTTGCTGGCCACCGCCAGCCCGGTGGCGGTGGCCATCAGCAGCACCAGCCGGCGCGGAAGCGGTGGATGGGCAGTGGAGTCGACGGTCATGGCGAAGGCCTGCAGAAGGAATGGGCGCAGTGTGGGCAGCGCGCCGGCATCTTTCCAATGTATTGTTTTCACCGTCTCCATCGTGTTTTGAGATTGCATGCTGACCCTGCGCCAACTCGAATTTGCGGTGGCCGTGGCCGAAGAAGGCGGCTTTACCGCCGCCGCCCGCCGCTGCAACACCGTGCAATCGGCGCTCAGCCACCAGGTAGCCAAGATCGAGGAAGCGCTGGGCGCGCGGCTGTTCGAGCGCGGCCCACGCCAGGTCCGGCCCACCGCAGCCGGCGAGGTATTCCTGCACAACGCCCGCCAGACCCTGCGCGCAGCCGAGCGCCTGCACGAGGAAATGGCGCAGGCGCTGGGCACCGTGCGCGGGCAGCTGACGCTGGGGCAGATCTCCTCGCTGAGCACGGTGCGGGTGCCGGCATTACTGCGCCAGTTCCGCGCCGCGCACGCGCGCGTGGACGTGCATCTGCGCACCGCCATGAGCGAGGCCTTGCTGCACGATCTGGGCGAAGGCCGCCTGGACGTGGCCCTGGTCGGCGTAGGCCCGCAGGTGACGGTGCCGGCGCAGCGCCTGCTGCTGCATGAAGAACCGCTTGCGCTGATCGTGGCGCCCAGCCACCGCTTTGCCACACGCAAGCGGGTGGCACTGGCCGAGCTGGAAGACGAACCGATGGCCGGGCTGGTGGCCGGCGCCGGCGTGCGCGGCATCATCGATGTGGCCTTCGAACACGCCGGGCTGCGCCAACGCCGGCAGTACGAAGTCACCCACGCCGACCTGATGCGCGAGCTGGTCGCCGCCGACCTGGGCGTTGGAATCGTGCCGCAGACCATGGCCGCAGCCATGCGCGAGGTGGTGACCGTCGCCCTGAAGGAGCGCTTCGTGTTCCTGACCTATGCGGTATGGCGGCCGGACCCCACCCCGGCCGCGCGCGCCTTCGTGGCCTTGTTGCGCGCCGCCAGCACCACCTAGCGCGGCGGCGGTGCACGGGTACCGATAGCGCGAGCAGGGCCACTCCATGCGGTGCTATCGATCCCGGGCAGCGGGTACGCCGGCCGGCCGCGCGTGCAGACGTGTCGGCCACCGCTCCGGTCGCCCGGGCGGCGTGCGCACGGCCTCGGCCCGGACATCCCGGCGAGTGCATCGCCCATCCACCAGCACGCCGTGGAAGCCTGCTAGGCTGCGCGCGTTCGCAAAGGAAACTGCATGTCCGGTCACAGTCAGTTCGCCCTGCTCAGGCAGCGTCGCTTCTTGCCGTTCTTCGCCGTCCAGGCGCTGGGCGCGTTCAACGACAACGTGTATCGGCAGGCCATCATCGGCCTGCTGTTCTATCTGGGCATCGACGCGGCGCAGCGCACGCTCTATACCAACCTGGCGCCGGCACTGTTCATCCTGCCGTACTTCCTGTTCTCCGCGCTGGCCGGGCAGATCGCCGAGAAGCTGGAAAAACAAAAACTCATCGTGATCACCACCACGATGGAGATCGCCATCATGTCGCTGGCCGCGGTGGGCTTCATCACCGAGAACATGGTGATCCTGCTGGTTGCGCTGTTCTGCACCGGGCTGCAATCCACGCTGTTCGGGCCGGTGAAGTATTCGATCCTGCCCTCGGTGCTCAAGCCGGAGGAACTCACCGGCGGTAACGGCCTGGTCGAGATGGGCACCTCGATCTCGATCCTGTGCGGCATGATCTTCGGCGGCTTGATCTTCCAGATCGCCGGCAGCCACGGTCCGGAGGCCGCGGCCACTGCGGTGATCGCAATTGCCGTTACCGGCAACCTGGTGGCGCGGCTGGTACCGCGCGTCGACGCCGGCGCGCCCGAGCTGACCATCAACTGGAATCCCATCCCCGAATCGCGCGCCATCATGCGCCTGACCCGGCGCACGCCGGCCGTGCGCAACTCGGTGCTGGGCGTGTCGTGGTTCTGGTTCGTCGGCACTGTGCTCACCGCGCAGCTGCCCAGCTATGCGCAGCTCAACCTCGGCGGCCAGCAGGACCTGTACGTGTTCGCGCTGGCGCTGTTTTCGATCGGCACCGGCGTCGGCTCGCTGCTGTGCGAACGGCTGTCCGGGCGCACCGTGGAAATCGGCCTGGTGCCGTTGGGTGCCTTCGGCATCAGCGCGTTCCTGCTGGACTTGTACTTCGCCCGCCCCGGCGCGGCGCCGGTGACCGAGCTGTCGATCGGCCAGTTCGTGCAGCAGCCCGGCAGCGTGCGGCTGATCATCGATCTGGTCGGCATCGGCCTGTTCACCGGTCTGTTCGTGGTGCCGTTGTTTGCGCTGATCCAGAGCCGCACACCCAAGGCCGAGCTATCGCGCGTGATCGCCGGGCTCAACATCCAGAATTCGTTGTTCATCGTGGCCGCGGCGGTCATCGGCATCGCGCTGCAGCTGCCGCAGGTGGTGCTGTTCGGCCACCGCATTCCGATGCCGGGCCTGAGCATTCCGCAGGTATTCCTGGCGCTGGCGATCGCCAACACGCTGGTGGCGTTGTGGATCTTCACCCTGGTGCCCGAATTCCTGATGCGCTTCCTCAGCTGGGTGCTGGTGAGCGTGTTGTACCGGCTACGCGCACGCGACATCGACACCCATGTGCCCGACGACGGCGCCGCATTGCTGGTGTGCAACCACGTCAGCTACATGGACGCGCTGATCCTGTCGGCGGTGATCCCGCGCCCGGTGCGCTTTGTCATGTACTACAAGATCTTCCGCATCCCGGTGATGCGCTGGATCTTCCGCACCGCCAAGGCCATCCCGATCGCCGGCGCGCGCGAAGACCCGGCGTTGATGCAACAGGCCTTCGACCGCATCGATGCGGCGCTGGCCGATGGCGAGCTGGTGTGCATCTTCCCCGAAGGTGCGTTGACCAAGGACGGCGAGATTGCCGCGTTCAAATCCGGTGTCGAAAAGATCCTGAAGCGGCGCAACGTGCCGGTGATCCCGATGGCGCTGCGTGGCATGTGGTCGAGCATGTGGAGCCGGCGCGACACGCGCCTGGGTCGCATGCGGGTGCCGCGCCGGATGCGTGCGCAGATCGAGGTGGTCGCCGGCCCCGTCATTGCCGGCGACCAGGCCAGCGCCGCGCTGCTCGAACAACAGGTGCGTGCGCTGCGCCAGGACCACCCCTGAGCCGCCAGGTGCGGGGCTTTGCGTCCATCGCGCACCGCGAGTAGCCTGTGCGCCACTGCACGCTTTACCGCCGCGTTCGCCAAGCGGGCGCGGCAGGTCGTACCGGGGGACGTCGTTGTGCTCAACATCATCGCGCCTGAGGCGTCTGCCGTGATCGGCGCGCGTCACTCCTGCCAGCGGCTGGCTGTCATGCCGGCAGCGGCAGGCATGCGAATGCGTGCGCTTGCTGCGCGGCTGCGGAGCGTCAGGTCGATGGCGCGTGCAAACGTCCGGCCCGGTGCTGCGCGCCCGGCGTCCGCGGATGCCCACAGCTCAATCGCAGCGCACGCTCACCGCACTGTCGCTTCAGGCCCCTGCGGCCATCGCGAGCGTGCGACGTGCACGTCGCCGCTGCGCCCGGCACCCGGTAACCCACCCCACTCACCCATCAGTTCACTGTTGTTTACCACCCAAGGAGCTTCACCATGAATGCGTGCGCTTGCTGCGCGGCTGCGGAGCGTCAGGTCGATGGCGCGTGCAAACGTCCGGCCCGGTGCTGCGCGCCCGGCGTCCGCGGATGCCCACAGCTCAATCGCAGCGCACGCTCACCGCACTGTCGCTTCAGGCCCCTGCGGCCATCGCGAGCGTGCGACGTGCACGTCGCCGCTGCGCCCGGCACCCGGTAACCCACCCCACTCACCCATCAGTTCACTGTTGTTTACCACCCAAGGAGCTTCACCATGAGTGCCATCCCGCCGCCGATCCATCCCTCGTCCAGCGCCGCACCCGGCCCGGTGCCTAACCACCTGATCTGGGCGATCGTCTCCACCGTGCTCGGCTTCTGCCTGTGCTGCCCGGCCCTGATCACCGGCATCGTGGCGATCGTGTTCTCCAGCAAGGTCAATGGCCTGCTCAACATGGGCGACATCGACGGCGCGCGCCGCGCCTCCAATACCGCCAAGACCTGGTGCATCGTGACCAGTGTGCTGGCCGTGATCGGCCTGCTGATCAATATCGGCATGGTCGCCACCGGCGGCATGCAGGGCTACATGGACTACATGCAGCAGTTGCAGCACATGCAGTGATGGAACTGCGTCCACGCCACTGGCTTGGACTGGGGGCGGCCACCAGCGTGGCCGCCTTTGGCGTGTCGCTGCTGTACCGCTTCGATCCGAACGCAAGCAACAGCCCGTTCCCGCCCTGCATGTTCCGCGCCGTTACCGGCTGCTACTGCCCCGGCTGCGGCATGACCCGCGCATTGTATGCACTGGTGCATTTCGATCTCCCCGGCGCCTTCGCGATGAACCCGGCAGCGGTCCTCGGCCTGTTCACCCTGCCCGGCCTGATCGCCTGGAAAGCCGGCTGGCGCGCGCAATGGTTCGCCCCGGTAGTGACCGTGATGTCCGAGCCGAAATTCTGGCTATGGGCATTGCCCATGTACTGGATTGCACGGAATCTGCCCTGGTTTCCGTTTACGCTGCTGGCGCCGGGTTAGGGGCTACACGCAACTCGGTGGGGCCTGCCGCGGCTGGTGTTCGAGTCAGCGGCTGCAAGGCCCCTTCCAGGGTCAACTGCGGGTCGCCTGACATCGGGCGACGCTGACTCCACGTCCTGGACCGCTGCAAGTCCTACCGCACCCATCCCGCAATCACCAACAACGCCAGCACCACCATCCACAGCAGCAGCACGCGCCAGACCAGGCTCATTGCATCGCGCACTTCCGGCAGCCGGCGCCACACCGGCACCAGTCCCGAATCGGTGTAGTCGTGGGCTTCCTCGCGCAGGTCGGCACTGACGCTGGCACGCGCCACCGCGCCCAGGAAATGCGGCTCCAGCGTCCAGCGGTTGCCGTGTGCTTCGCGCCAGGCCCGAAACACCGTGTCGAAATTGCCCACCAGCGCCATCGACACCGTGATCAGCTGCGCCACCGGCCATTCCAGCACCGCCAGCAACCAACGCGCACCAGCGAGGTTGCGTGGCGGCAGCAGCACCGCCAGCGGGCTTTCCACCGCCAGGGCGGTCAGCCGATACAGCACCGCGCCGAACGGCCCCAGCAGCAGGAACCACCACAGCACGGCGAACCAGCGGCGCAGGCCGTTGACCACCACCGCCTCCACCAGCGACGGCGCATCCTCATGCACGCTGCCACCGGCCGCCTGCAGGTGCGAAATTGCCTCGCGTCGCGCGCCAGGCGCATCGGCGTCGATCACCGCTTCGACATCGCGATCCAGATCGCGCGGGCCCCAGGTCCAGGCCAGCACCGCCACGCCGAACAGCAGCGACAGGAAGCCGTGCCACACATCGTCCAGCGCCCATTGCAGCAGCGCGACCACGACCAGCACCGGCAATAGCGCCAGCAGCACGCCGTAGCGGTCTTGCCACGCACCGCGCCCAGCGGCGTAGCTGTCCAGCCGGCGCAGCCAGTGGCCGAACCATTCGAAACGCCGCAGCCTGGCCACCTGCGCCGGCACCAGATGGCCCAGCGTGAGTGCGACGACGACGGCAACCAGGGTGGTGAACATGGGTGTCCCTCCTCAGCCGAGTCTAGCCGAGCAGACGCAACCGGACTGCAACAACGCGTCTGCGCCGTTTGCAGGCGCGGCAGCGCGCTGCACGGCGAGCGGGCCGCAAGGGGCGACGCCGAGGCACTCAGCCATGGGTGCGATACCAGTGCTCGATCAGCGCGCGCGCAATCGAGATGGCCGGCGGCAAGCCGATGCCCTCGTCTCCCCCCTGCCCGGCCAGCGCTGCACCGACCTCGGCATGGCTGACCCAGCGTGCGTCTTCCAGCTCGCCGGTGACCTGCGGCACCTCGCTGGCGGCCGCATGCGCACTGAAGCCCAGCATCAACGCGCCGGGAAATGGCCACGGCTGCGCGCCCAGGTAGCTGCAGTGCTGGATCCGCACGCGGGTCTCCTCGTGCACTTCGCGCGCCACGGTCTGCTCCAGCGATTCGCCCGGCTCGACGAAGCCGGCAATCACCGAATAGCGCCGTGGCGCCCAGCTGGCCTGGCGGCCCAGCAGCAGCCGCTGCCCGTCACTGACCGCAACGATGATCGCCGGGTCCACGCGTGGGTAGTGCTCGGTCTGGCATTGCGTGCAATGCGCGATGAAGCCGGCACGGCGAAACACGATCGCCCCGCCGCAGACGCCGCAAAACCGCGTGCGCGCCTGCCAATGCAACATCGCCCGCGCATACGACACCGCAGTGGCAATGTCTGCCGGCCATTCGGCTGCCGCCTGGCGCAGGTCTACCCGTTGCGGCGCCTTCAGATCGAGCGGGTCGGCCGACAGGCAGAACCAGCCCTGGCCATCACGCACCCCCAGGAAGATCGCCGCCTCCGGCCCGTCGGCAAGCGCGGCGCCCTGCAGCAACAGCGGCTGCCCCTGCGCATCGGCCAGAGCAGTGCCCTTGGCATCGATCAACAGCACATGGCCCTGCATCCACAGCTGCGCCAGGGCAGCCGGGTCGTCACGCAGCGCATCGGCGCGATCCAGTGGCGCGTGGGTGAAGGCAAAACCGGACAACGGAAGAGTGGATTCTGACATCGGCGCAAGCCTGCCGATAATCGGCGACACCCGCAACCATGCCGCGCACAGTCGTCGCACACCCCACGCTGCACGTTCAGACGCTGACGCGATGGCTGCGAGCGATCGGTGCACTGCCAGCGGTTGCGGACATTGCGGCCCTGCTGCGCGCTGGCACAGCGGCGCGCACCCAGCCAACGCAAGCGTCCATCGGCGCAGCGCAGGCGATTGCTGGCAGCGCGGCCCCGCCGCAGCGCGCTTGTGCAGCGGCACCCAACCAGCCACCGCAAGCACGCTCCAGCCAGCAGTGTTGCCGAGTGAACTCAGCCGCTGGATCGATCACCACCGTGGACGCGTGCCACATGCATCCACGCCAGCACGCACGCCTTACACGCTGAAGCTGCTCCCGCACCCGCAGGTGGTCTTGGCATTGGGGTTGCGGATCACGAACTGCGCGCCGGTCAGGCTTTCGGTGTAGTCCACCTCGGCACCCATCAGGTACTGCAGGCTCAGCGGGTCGACCAGCAGCGTCACGCCGTCGGTGGCCACGGCCAGATCGTCTTCGGCGCGGTTCTCGTCGAACTCGAACCCGTACTGGAAGCCGGAACACCCGCCGCCCTGGATGTACACGCGCAACGCCAGGTCGGCGTTACCTTCTTCCTGGATCAGCTCGCGCACCTTGGCGGCGGCAGCGCCGGAGAAGTTCAACGGCCGGTCGATGGACTGGTAGTCCGGCGCCGGGGCGGCAGTGGGAAGCGAAACGAGCGTACTCATGCCGTCAGCATGGGGGCCGGGCGGCTTCACTTCAAGCCGAATGTGCCGGCCACACGCTCGCGCTTCAGCCGCAGCGAGGCTCAGGCGTCGGCAGTTTCGGGCTGCGCGGCCTTGGCCGACTCGGCGCGATGGCCTTCCGGGGCCGGCAGCGCCGCGGTGGCGCCTGCGGCGGCGGCATGGATCAGGCGTCCGGTGAGCTGCGCGCCGGCGCTCATCTCCACCACCTGGTAATGCACGTTGCCCTGCACGCGCGCATTTGCGGCCAGTTCGACCCGCTCGGCGGCGTGCACGTCGCCGGTCAACTGGCCGTTGATGATCACCACCGGCGCGCGCACTTCGCCCTCGATGCTGCCCTGCTCGGCCACGGTCAAGGTGGCGCTGGCGCCGTCTTCGGCAATCACCTTGCCCAGGATGCGGCCTTCCACATACAGGCCGCCGCTGAACATCAGGTCGCCGCGGATCACCACCTGCGGCCCGATCAAGGTATCGACCACGGTCTGCGCACCACGGTTGGATTTATTTCCGAACATGAGCTACTCCCCCGCGCCATTGCCGGCGACTTTCCAATCGAATGTCTGGTTGACCGGCGCCCCATCGCCGCTCAGGGAGATTTTGACACGTTGCGGGGTGAAATCCTTCGGCAGGATCACGCTGCCGTCCAGCTGCTGGAAATAGCGGAACGAATACGGCTGACCGGCGGCATCGGGCTTCTGGTGCAGCTCGTTCCAGCTCACCGTCACCAGCTTGCCGGCGCGCACGCCTTCCACCGCAAAGCGCAGCTGGCCCTGGCTGATCGCACCACGGTTGAGGTTCTGGGTCAGCACCACGCTGTAGTTCCAGGTGCCGCCGGCCTCGGCAGTGAACTGCACCGAATGCGCGTTGAGTCCCTTGCGCTGCGCGGTGGAGCCCACCAGCCGCTCGTAGAAGGCCACGTCGGCGCGCAGCGCGGCGATCTGCTCGTCGCGTTCGGCCAGCGAAGCCTGCACTTCGGTATTGGCGGCGCGGCTGATCTTGTCGGACATCGCCAGGTTGACCTGGCGCTGCTGCAACTGCTCAATCAGCTTGCGCTGCTGGGCCTGGCGGCGCTGTACCTGCTGCAACGCCGCCTCGGCCTGGGCCAGGCGGGGCGCTGCCGTCCGCGTGGCCATCCACCACACGCCGCCCAGCGATGCCAGCCACAGCAGGGCGATCACGCCCCACAGCCAGCGGCCGCTGGATGGACCACCGCCCGGCTCCCGTTGGACGATCTGAACGCGTGCGGCTGGTCTCATGGGCATCGGGTCCGGACGGGCCGGCGCTGTAGGCGGCGGCGTAGTGTGCCAGAGCCCCGGCGGCCGTCACGCTGGCGCTCGGCCGGCGGTTATCCGATAGTTCCGCATTGTTCGCAGGAAGCACCGCCATGAGCGAGGCCCATCTGTTCGTGATCGGCATCCTGCTGGCCTGGCTGGCCGGCATCCGCGTCTATCTCACCGTGTTCGGGGTCGGCCTGGCCGGCCTGCTCGGCTGGATCGAGCTGCCGCCCGCCCTGCATCCGGCGCAGTCGTGGTGGGTGCTGGGCACCTCCGGCGCGCTGGCGGTGGCCGAATTCTTCGCCGACAAGATTCCCGGCGTGGATTCGGGCTGGGATCTGTTGCAGACCCTGGCGCGGGTGCCGGCTGGCGCATTCCTGGCCGCCGCCACGCTGTCGCCCGACGGCGACCTGAGTACCGGCGTGCTGGCTGCCGGTGCAGGGGTGGCGCTGACCAGCCACACGCTCAAGGCCGGCAGCCGTGCCTTGCTCAACACCTCACCCGAGCCGGCCAGCAACTGGGTTGCCTCGCTGGCCGAGGACACCATCGCCACCACCGCATTGGCCTTGGCGCTGGCGCACCCGTGGCTGGCGTTGAGCCTGGCCGTGGGGTCCAGCGTGCTGGCCGCGCTGCTGGTGTGGTGGGTGTGGCGACTGCTGTGGCGTGGCATGCGCCGGCTGGTCGCGCCGGTGCGCGCGGCAAGCACGCCGGCTGCACGCCGCTCCCCGCTATCGTGAAGTTCATCGCATAATCATCGCGACTGCAGGGAGTATCGATGGCCGCCCGAGATCCGGTTCCTTTCACCACCCGTGACGACACCGCCACGCGTAATCGTCCGTTGCGCGCCGAGACGCCGCCGGCCGACTACTGGCGTCGCTGGGCCGACGAGGCCGCCAGCGCCGTCGAGAGCGCCGCGCCGGTGAGCGCCGCGATCATTCCCGCGCCTGCCGCGGCCACCGCGCCCAGCCAGGCGACGCCGCTCGCGCCGGTGCAGGCTGCGGCCGCCGTCGCCACCCCGCGCGCCTCGGCTGCACCGCCGCCTGCTGCGGCGCCTGCGACTACGTCCGACGGCGGCGACACCATCGCGGCCGATGCGCCGTATCGCGTACTGATCGTCGAAGACGACCGCTCGCAGGCCCTGTTCGCACAGAGCGTGCTGCATGGCGCCGGCATGCATGCGCAAGTCGAAATGACCGCCGCCAGCGTGCCGCAGGCGATCCAGGACTACCACCCGGACCTGATCCTGATGGATCTGCACATGCCCGAGCTGGACGGTATCCGCCTGACCACCCTGATTCGTCAGCAACCCGGCCAGCAGCTGCTGCCGATCGTATTCCTGACCGGCGACCCGGACCCGGAGCGCCAGTTCGAAGTGCTCGACAGCGGCGCCGACGACTTCCTGACCAAACCGATCCGCCCACGTCATCTCATCGCGGCGGTCTCCAACCGTATCCGCCGTGCGCGCCAGCAGGCACTGCAGCAGGCCGGCGAGCAGATCAGTGCGCGCAGCAATCCGGAAACCGGTTTGCCCACGCGCGGCCACGTGATGGACCTGCTCGGCGAAGCGCTGGAGCGCAAGCAGGCTGGCGGGCTGTTCTTCATCGAGATCGCCAGCGCGCTCGGCCTGCGCGAGCGTTACGGCTATGCCGCCTACGAGCGGTTGATGACCCAGGCCGGGCATCGCCTGGCCACCGCCGCACAGCCCTACCCGCTGGCCCGCCTGAACGACAACAGCTTCCTGCTGCTGGCCGTGGAGATGGACGAAGCCAGCCTGGAGCAGCGCGCGCTGGACATCCGCGAGCGGCTTTCCGCCAATGCCTTTGCGGTCCGCGAGGAAGAATCGGTGCACGTGCGCTGCGCCATCGGCGCCGCGCCGTTGAGCCTGGGCTTCGACGATACCGGCAGCGCGCTGGAGGCGGTCGAACGCACTGCGCTGCAGGCGCGCCTGCGCAGCGACGGCGTGCAGACCTATCTGGCCCCCAGCCAGGCCGAGCAGCAGGAACAACTGCGCCTGGTCGAAGGCCAGCTGGAACTGGCCTACCAGCCCATCGTGGCGGTGGCCGGCGGCGACACCGCGCAGTACCAGGTGCTGCTGCGGCTGCGCCAGGCCGATGGCACGCTGCTGTCGGCGGGCCAGGTCATCCCCGCCGCCGAGGCGGCCGGGCGCATCGCCGATCTCGACCAGCAGGTCATGGACCACGCGCTCGGGCTGCTGCACCTGTACCAGCACGCCAGCCCGCCGCTGCGGCTGTTCGTCTCGCAGTCCCCGCGCACCCTGGCGCGCGACGCGTTCGCCGACTGGCTGCTCAAGGCGCTGGCCGAACGCGGCGTGGCCGGGCAATCGTTGATCGTGGACCTGCGCCTGGACGATGCCTTGATCCACGCGGTCACGGTGCAGCAGTTCTGCGCCAAGCTGATGCCGGCCGGCGTGCAGTTCTGCCTCAGCCAGTTCGAACCGGGCGACGAAGCCAATGCCCTGCTCAGCCAATTGCCGCTGAGTTTCGTGCGCATGGCCAACCGCTTCGCCGATGCGCATGGCAATGCCGCCGTGCGCGACGAGCTGCGCGGCGTGATCGACATCGCCCACCAGCGCGGCCTGTTGATCATCGGCCAACGCATCGAAGATCCGCAGGCCGCCGCGGCCATGTGGATGAGCGGCGTGGATTTCATCCAGGGCAACCTGGTGCAGACCGTCGGCAAGGAACTGGACTTCGACTTCACGAACGCGGTGCTCTAAGTGACGGCGCAGGCAGGAGGCCTTCGCGCCTGGAGCAGTCTGGCCATCGTGGCGGCCATCGCCACCGCCACCGGCGCAGCCCTGCAGTGGAGCGCCGTGCAGGGGCCCTGGCGCAGCGTCATCGCCGCTGCCGCCACAGTGACCGTTGTGCTGGCAGTGTGCGCCGCCGTCGCCGCGCATCGCAGCCTCCGCGCTCAGCGGCAGCTGTTGCAGCGCCTGGACGAGACCGAACTGGCCCGCGAGCGCCTGCAACAGGAATTGCAACGCCACGGTGAGCTCGAACAGGAACTGTTACGCGCCAAGCAGGCCGCCGAAGCCGCCGCGCTGGCCAAGGGCGAGTTCCTGGCCACCATGAGCCACGAGATCCGCACTCCGCTCAACGGCATCATTCCGATGCTCGAGCTGATCTCGCGCGGCCAGCTCAGCCTGGACCAGCGCGACATGCTGCAGACCGCCACCGGCAGCTCGCTGCAGCTGCTGCGCATCGTCGACGACATCCTCGACTACTCCAAGCTCGAGGCCAACAAGCTCGAACTGGAAATCACCACCTTCAACCTGCGCGAGCTGCTCGACGGTGTGGTGCAGCTGCTGCAACGTACCGCCGAAAGCCGCCAGCTGCGCCTGGGCCTGGACATCGAGCCCTCGGTGCGGCTGCTGGTGCGCGGCGACCCGATCCGTCTGCGCCAGGTGCTGGGCAACCTGATCGGCAACGCGATCAAGTTCACCGAGCGCGGCAGCATCGATATCCAGCTGCGCCGCCTGGGCGAGACCCGCGCCCAGCACCTACTGCGCTTCCAGGTGCGCGACACCGGCATCGGCATCGCGCCCGACCAGCAGGCCCGCCTGTTCCGTTCCTTCGCCCAGGCCGATGCCTCCACCACGCGCCTGTACGGCGGCACCGGGCTGGGGTTGGCGATCTGCAAGCGCATCATCGACCTGATGGGCGGGCGCATCGGCGTGGAGTCCGAACCTGGGCGCGGTGCCACGTTCTGGTTCGAGATCCCGCTGCTCAAGGTCATCGGCGACCTGCAGCAGGCCACCGGCGTCGACGCCGCGCGGGTGATGGTCATCAGCTCCGATGCGCGCCTGCAGCAGCGCCTCAAGCGCCTGCTCGACGGCTGGGGCGTGGCGCATGTGCTGATGGAGACCACCCAGGAAGCGCTGGAGCGCGTGCGCCGCCACAGCGAGACCGAGGGCTTCCGCTGCGTCATCGCCGACCACGACACGCTGCGCTACAGCGCGCGCGCGGTGCATCGCGCACTGGCCCGTTCCGAGGACATGGGCGGTTCCCGGCTGGTCTGGCTCTACGGCGACGAACCGGTGCCCGGCGAGCTGCAGGAACATGCCACCCTGGTGCCGCGCCAGAGCCCGGACGAGGTCTTGCGCACGCTGGTGCTGCCGCCCGAAACCCGGCACGCGCATGCGCCGGCGCCTGCTTCGGCGATGATTCCCGAGCCGCTGCCGCCGCCAATGGCCAACGCACGCGAAGTGCGCATCCTGTTGGTCGAGGACAACCCGGTCAACCTGCTGGTCGCGCAGAAGCTGCTGGCAGTACTGGGCTTTGAAGCCGACACCGCCACCGACGGCGAAGCGGCGCTGAGCCGCATGGAATCCACCCGCTACGAC
Source organism: Xanthomonas floridensis (assembly GCF_001642575.1). Taxonomy (GTDB): domain Bacteria; phylum Pseudomonadota; class Gammaproteobacteria; order Xanthomonadales; family Xanthomonadaceae; genus Xanthomonas; species Xanthomonas floridensis. Next base: position 107,649 of record NZ_LXNG01000002.1, read on the forward strand.
ATGGTCTTCATGGATTGCCAGATGCCGGTGCTGGACGGCTACGCCGCCACCCGCCGCTGGCGCGCGATGGAAACCGAAAGCGGCGGCCGCCCGATCCCGATCGTGGCGATGACCGCCAACGCCATGGCTGGCGACCGCGAACGCTGCCTGGCCGCCGGCATGGACGACTACCTTTCCAAGCCGGTCGCCCGCGAGCAACTCGACGCCTGCCTGCAGCGCTGGCTACCACGGCAGCCGTTGCTGCCCGGCTCGACCAGCGGCGCGACCCCGGCCGACCCCGAGAGCGCCAGCGCCGGCGCCCAGGCCCGCGCGCTGCCGATCCTGGACAGCAGCGTCATCGACGAGCTGTACGAGGTCGCTGGCGCAGACACCATCACCATCCTGCAGCTGTTCCTGGACGATGCCCCGGGCATCATCGAGCAACTGGAAGCGGCAGCGGCCAACCGCGACAGCATGCAGCTACGCGATCTGGCCCACACCCTCAAATCCTCCAGCGCCAACGTCGGCGCCCAGGCCGTTTCCAACGCCGCACGCCGGATCGAACTGGCCGCCCGCACCGGCACCATCGAGCGCCCCTCGGTGATGGTGGCGCTGGTGATCGCCGAATATGCCCGCGCCCGCCTGGCCCTGCTGGGCCAGGTGGCCCGCCTGCAGGCCGCCACCCGCGCAACCGGCTGAGCGATCACTCACCACTACCGGTCGCAGCCTGCCCGGCAATCCAGTCAGACTCACCTGCAATCTAGCCAGACTCACCTGCGATCCAATCAGATCCACCTGCAATCCAGAATGCTGCTGAAGTCAGATGTCGGAGGGGATGCATCTCTCTGGCAGGACACCAGCAGCCCAAGCCCGGGATCTCGGATTGGACATTCCGGAGGCAATCCCGGATCGAATCGCATCGAACCAGTCGGATCGCATCGAACCGGATCGAAGCTCGAAGCTCGAAGCTCGGATCTAGGATCAGAAGCGGAAGCGGAAGCGGAACATATCAGCCCCTCTCCCGCCGGGAGATGGGTTGGGGTGCGGGTACGGAGCGAAGCGATAAATAAAGTGTCCCGCGTCGCTGTGACGCTGTCCGCGCAACGCCATCTGCATCCAGCACGCACCATCAGACCCAGGTCTGAAAGCGCGTCAGATCACCAACACCTCATCACCGCACGCGCGTGCGGCCCACCCGAGCATCCATGCCCAACGCGCCGGGGCATTGAACGGCGCAGAAGCGTCCCACAGCAGAGGAAGCACACGCCCTACCTCCATCGCAGTGGAGATTGAAACCACGCTACCGGCAAACCCAACTGTGCTTCGCACGTCTAGCTGGATAGCCAGGGCCACACTCAGCGCCCGCACTTCCCCGATCCCAACCTGCCATCACCAACCTGCCTCGCTGCACCAGTAGCAGCGCAGCGCTGACCGCCCTCAGTCGTCCAGCTTGGTCAGCAGGTAATTCGGCTCGCCGATGCGCGCGACCAGATCCAGCTGGGTTTCCAGCCAGTCAATGTGCTCTTCTTCCGACTCCAGGATATCCACCAGCAACTGGCGGCTAACGTAGTCGTTGACGGTCTCCGCATAGGCCACCGCCTCGCGCAGCACCGCCACCGCCTCGCGCTCCAGCGCCAGATCGCAGCGGAACATCTCGGTGGGGTTTTCGCCAATGCGCAGCTTGCCCAGCGCCTGGAAATTCGGCAGCCCTTCGAGAAACAGGATGCGGTCGGACAACTTGTCCGCATGCTTCATTTCGTCGATGGACTCCTTGTACTCATGCTCGGCCAGTTCTTTCAGGCCCCAGTTCTTCAGCATCTTGGCGTGCAGGAAGTACTGGTTGATCGCAGTGAGTTCGTTGTAGAGCACCTTGTTGAGGTACTCGATGACCTTGGTATCGCCCTTCATGCGATGTCTCCGAGACAGTGAGCCGGCCGCACTTTAACGCGTTGGCGCGGCACATGAAGGAACGCGAATCGTGATCAGTTGCGTGATGCCTGGCGAGGCGACCCTGGTCGCAACCATCGACAGCCGGAACCGATCCACGATCTGCCGCAGTGAAAGGCCTGGCAGGATCGGCAGCGCGCGCCGCTCGACAACCGCGCAAGGCGTAAAAGCACCGGTCGAGCAAGATGAAGGGCGACCGGGCACCGGCAGTATCTCCACGGATGGTCTCCAGCGGCGACACGCAGGCCCAGCGAAGCTGCCGGTTGATCAAAGTTTCGGAATGTTGTCGCAGGCCGTTGTAACAGGCCACGCGCTGCCCATCTGACGGGCAGCGCGCCGTGCGCAGCAACTCAGGCGGCGCTGGCCAACCCCAGCAGCGGCAGCGGCAAAGCACGCGTTGCGTGTGCCTGGCTCAGCAGGTCGGCCGCCATGTCCAGGCAGGACCCGCAGTTGGAACCGCAACCGGTCCGCATGGTCAGCTCGGCCAGGCTGGCGCAGCCGTTCTCGGCCGCTTCGCGGATCTGGTGGTCGGTGACCCCATTACAGATGCAGACGTACACGGTATCGGTCGGGTGCTGGCGATCCGGAGAGGACCGGCACTGATTGCACCGCAAACGAGAATAGGTGTCAATTCCAAACGTTAATCATTATTAATCCGGGCCTGCCGAGGTCCGCCCCGCTTGCGTGGGCGCTTGCGCGGGCTGTCGTGACCGGCCGCGCTGCTGCCCGGCAACCACGCCTCCAGCGCACGCTGCGGCATCACTCCGACCGCAGCCGGCCCCGCCAGATTCTGCGCCAGCGGTGCCAGATGGCGGAGCGCACGCGCGTAGACGCCGCGCTTGAACATCACCACGTGCTCGACCGGATACCAGAAATCCACCCAGCGCCAGTGATCGAACTCGGGTGTATCGGTGTGGTCGAGCCTGAGATGGGATTCGTCGCCGGTGAACTGCAGCAGGAACCAGACCTGCTTCTGGCCAATACACACCTGCCGCTCGTTGCGGCGCACCGCCCGGCTCGGCAGGCGATAGCGTAGCCACCCGGGGGTGGCACCGAGCAATTCCACATGCTCGGGCAACAGCCCGGTTTCTTCGCGCAACTCGCGGTACATGGCTTCAACGGGGGTCTCGTCGGTGTTCATGCCACCTTGCGGGAACTGCCAGCCGTCCCTGCGCACACGACGTGCCCAGAACACCTGACCGTCCTTTCGCATCAGCACAATGCCGACGTTTGGCCGGAAACCGTCCGGATCGATCACGATGCGGACTCCTGAAAATCTACTGTCACCGACTCTGCCACGGCGACGGCCGGCTCACAAGCTGAAAACGAAATACTTGACAACACCCAGGCGCATCGCGAGAATTGCCGGCTCCCTAGGCTATGTAGCTCAGCCGGTTAGAGCACAGCACTCATAATGCTGGGGTCGGTGGTTCGAGTCCACCCATAGCCACCATGGTATTCAGGCCTGCACAGGCGTGCGATACTCTGGGACAACACGTTTTTATTGCCCCGTCGCCAAGCGGTAAGGCACCTGACTCTGACTCAGGCATTCGGTGGTTCGAATCCATCCGGGGCAGCCAGACACCAAAGGTCCGATCGAAAGATCGGGCCTTTTTTGTTGCCCACGATCCACCCTGGCTGGATCGAATCGCAGCGCGACAGCCATTCAGCGCCCAACCCATCCCCGACGAGACATGGCCAGGCACCGCGCGCGCCTGCAAACCGGATTGATCCCGCATCGGACAACCGGCGCACACCAGATTCCATCAATGGCGCACCCTGCACCCGCGGCAACGGCAACGGCACCGCCATGCGCGACGAGGCGCATCCACCGACAGCCCGCGTGATAAAGCCCGTGAGCGGTGCCGCTTCAGTGCAGCCCGCGCAGCCACTGCTGCCCACAAGCAATCGCATGACCCTGCCCGGATATGTCACCGATGGAGAACGGGCACGCGCATCGCGAGCCCCAGAACGACAAAAGCCCGGCAATGCCGGGCTTTTGCAGCGATTGCCCCCGGAGAACCAGAGCAATGCGAACGCGATGGATCAGCGCTTGGAGAACTGGGTGGCGCGACGGGCCTTGTGCAGACCGACCTTCTTACGCTCGACTTCACGAGCGTCGCGGGTCATGAAGCCAGCCTTGCGCAGCTCGGACTTCAGGGTTTCGTCGTACTCGACCAGCGCACGGGCGATGCCCAGACGGATCGCACCGGCCTGGCCGGTGGTGCCGCCGCCGGAAGCGGTGACCAGGATGTCGAAGCTTTCGGTGTTCTTGGTGAGCTCGAGCGGCTGACGCACGATCATGCGCGCGGTCTCACGGCCGAAGAACTCATCCAGCGGACGGTCGTTGACGGTGATCTTGCCAGTGCCCTTGCGCAGGAACACGCGAGCGGTGGAGGACTTGCGGCGGCCAGTGCCGTAGTTTTGCGTGATAGCCATGATTAGATATCCAGAACTTGCGGCTGCTGGGCGGCGTGCGGATGCTCGGCACCCGAATAGACCTTGAGCTTGCGGTACATGGTGCGGCCCAGAGGGCCCTTCGGCAGCATGCCCTTGACGGCGATTTCGATCACGCGCTCCGGGTGGCGCTGCAGCGCCTGCTCCAGGCTCTCGGTCTTCAAGTTACCGATGTAGCCGGTGAAGCGGTGATACTTCTTGTCTTTCAGCTTGTTACCCGTGACGACGATCTTCTCGGCGTTGATCACCACGAGGTAATCGCCGGTATCGACGTGAGGGGTATAAACCGGCTTGTGCTTGCCGCGCAGGCGGCGGGCCAGTTCGGTGGACAGACGGCCGAGCGTCTTGCCGGCGGCGTCGACGAGATACCAGTCGCGCTGGACGGTCTCGGACTTGGCGGTGAACGTAGTCATGAGAAAACTCTTGAGTGGTCGGGCGGATTGCAGCGGCAATGACCGCTGGAACTTTGCCACGCGTTGTGAAGGCGAAACAGAAGAGGCGGGATTGTACGGGACAGCCCGGGGCGGCGCAAGTTGACCAGCCAGGCAGCGGCTGGCGGTTGGCAGCGGCGCGGTCGAAGGCCAGAATCCGGACATGACCCAGACCTCCCCTATCCGACTGCAGAACCCACTCGACCGGCTGCTGATCGAAGCCCAGCGCGCGCTGGAAACGGTATTCGGCAACCCGCCCGCGCAGCGCCCCAACCCCGCTGCCGACACCCCGGACGCCGAATTGACGGCCCCGCAACGTGAGCATGCCGCCGGGCTGATGCGCATCAACCACGTTGGCGAGGTCTGCGCGCAGGGCCTGTACTTCGGCCAGGCCGCGGTCGCCCGCGACGCCCATACCCAGCAGCACCTGCTCGAAGCGGCGCAGGAAGAGACCGACCACCTGGCCTGGTGCGCCGACCGCCTGCATGAGCTGGACAGCCGCCCCAGCCTGTTCAACCCGCTCTGGTACGCCGGCAGCTACGCGCTCGGCGCACTGGCCGGACTGCGCGGCGACGACTGGAGCCTGGGCTTCGTGGTCGAAACCGAGCGTCAGGTGGAAGCCCACCTGGACGAGCATCTGGAAACCCTGCCGGAGATCGACCAGCGCAGCCGCGCCATCCTGCGCGTGATGAAGATCGACGAAGCTCGCCACGCCGACCACGCAGAACAGGCCGGCGCCCGCATCCTGCCCCCTCCGATCCCCAGTGCCATGGCCCTGGCCTCCAAGCTGATGAAGACGGTGGCGTACCGGCTCTAGGTCGGGAATCGGGAATCGGGAATCGGGAATTGGGAATGGGGAATGGGGAATGGGGAATGGGGTGCGGGGTGCGGGCTGCAGGAGCGCAGGCTCGGCAGCCAACCTGCAGACACAGCAGGATGGAACCCACCAAGGCGCAGGCCGAAAGTGACCGCACGCTACTCCCGATATCCAGGCAGACATCCGGAAACACCGCCTTACACGGCACAGCGCAAAAGGCGCCCAGGCAGCAGCGCAGGACAGCAGCACCCCACTCGGCCCACCATCACTCCCTGGAGCAGAGCCCCCTTTGTTAAGGGGGCGCTCCAAAGGCGCGGGGATAGGGAGCCGAGAAGTTGGGGCCCAAGGTCGCGTCGCAAATTTTGAGGGCACGCCCGTTTTGGCGGACGTGGCACGGCCAAAGGCGCGGAAGATAGGAAACTACGAAGTCGGGGCCCAAGGGTTACGTAGCAACCCTTGGGACGCAGGCCTGCGAAGCAGGGCTAGCTACGACTACGACACCAGCTTCAATCCAATCACACCCCCCACGATCAGCCCGATGCAGGCCAGCCGCGACCACGAGGCGCTGTCGCCGAACAGGGCGATGCCGGCGATGGTCACGCCCAGCGCGCCGATGCCGGTCCAGATCGCATAGCCGGTGCCGACTGAAATGGTCTTCAGTGCCTGGGTCAGGAACCACAGGCTGATGCCGGCCATGCCGATCGTCAGCACGGTGGGCCACAGTCGCGTAAAGCCGTCGCTGTATTTCAGGCCCATGGCGAAGCCGATTTCGAACAGGCCGGCCAGTACGAGATAGATCCAGGGCATTGCGGTACTCCTCAACAGAAAAAACGGACAAAAAAAAAGCGACCCAGTGTCTGCACACTGGGCCGCCGTCGGCTGTGGAACGCGAGGTCATCGCGTGGCGGGCCGTCCCGCCTTGCATCTTGAGCCTACCTGCAAGCAGGTAGGCCGGCACGTCGTTCGCTGCGCTTATTCGCTCAGGTTGCGTCCGTGGAACAGCTCTTCGATCTCGCGCTTGAGCAGCGTCTCGATCTTCATGCGCTCCTTGAACGACAGGTTCTTGGCACGCTCCTCGAACAAATATTGGTCCAGATCGAAGTCCTTCAAGTGCATCTTGGTGTGGAAGATGTTTTCCTGATAGACGTTCACGTCGAACATCTCGTAGCGCGACTTCACGTTCTTGGCGAGGAAGTGCTGGATCGAGTTGATCTTGTGGTCGATGTAGTGCTTCTTGCCCTTCACATCGCGGGTGAAGCCACGGACGCGGTAGTCCATGATCACGATGTCCGACTCCAGACTCTCGATCAGGTAGTTCAGCGCCTTCAGCGGCGAGATGACGCCACAGGTGGCAACGTCGATGTCGGCACGGAAGGTGGCGATGCCTTCCTGCGGATGCGTCTCCGGGTATGTATGGACAGTGATATGACTCTTGTCCATATGAGCAACCACGGCGTCGGAGATCAGCTCCTTGCCGGCCTGCTTCTTGTCGATCACCGGCTCTTCGGAGATCAGGATCGTCACCGATGCACCCTGCGGATCGTAGTCCTGGCGTGCGATATTGAGGATGTTGGCGCCAATGATCTCGGCCACATCGGTCAGGATCTGCGTCAGACGATCGGCGTCGTACTGCTCATCGATATACTCGATGTAGCGCTGACGCTCCTCTTCGGTACGCGCGTAACAGACGTCGTAGATGTTGAAGCTCAACGCCTTGGTGAGGTTGTTGAACCCCTGTAGCCTCAGGCGAGGCAACGGCTTGACCACGTCGGTCTGTCCTTTTGGAAGGCGGGAAAGGAGTCAATTATGAGCCAAAGATCCCAGCAACGAAATGCCGTCATTGAGAATGGTTTACCTTGCATGACTCATGCCGTTAAGCTTCAGGAATTACACGCGGAACTACCATGAGCCCAGGAAACACGACGGTTGTGACTACGACGGTACGTAACGCTACCCCTTCTCTGGCGCTGGACGCGGGCACGATCGAGCGTTTTCTGGCCCACAGCCACCGCAGGCGCTATCCGACCCGGACCGATGTGTTCCGGCCCGGAGACCCGGCCGGCACCCTCTACTACGTGATCAGTGGCTCGGTGAGCATCATTGCCGAGGAAGATGACGATCGTGAGTTGGTGCTGGGCTACTTCGGCAGCGGCGAGTTCGTCGGCGAGATGGGGTTGTTCATCGAATCCGATACCCGCGAAGTGATCCTGCGCACCCGCACCCAGTGCGAGTTGGCAGAGATCAGCTATGAGCGCCTGCAGCAGCTGTTTCAGACCAGCCTGTCCCCGGATGCCCCGCGAATCCTTTACGCCCTAGGTGTTCAGCTTTCAAAACGACTGCTCGACACCACAAGGAAAGCCAGCCGCCTGGCCTTCCTGGACGTGACCGACCGCATCGTGCGCACCCTGCACGATCTGTCCAAGGAGCCCGAGGCAATGAGCCACCCGCAGGGCACCCAGCTGCGCGTATCGCGGCAGGAGCTGGCACGCCTGGTCGGTTGCTCGCGCGAAATGGCCGGACGCGTGCTCAAGAAGCTGCAGGCCGACGGCCTGCTGCACGCACGCGGCAAGACCGTCGTGTTGTACGGCACGCGCTAAGTGGCTGAAGACCAACGGTCGATGCGGTTGCCGCATCGACCGTTTGTTCGATCGCGGTCATCTTTTGATCGCAATCCTCTCTGGAACGCGCCTCGCGACCTCATGCGTGGCCGTGGCCAGCGGCAACTTAAAGCCGGTGAACACGCCTTGAGCTTCAAGCACACGCCGGTAGGCACACCTTTGCGAGGCAGCCCCAGTCCGGCTCGCTGCCTGGACTCCTGCGCGTGGCCGGCCGGTCTGCAGATACTCTCCGCCCGCTGCGCGGCAGATGTGTCGCCGCTTGCACTAGTGTGCCAATCTCGGCACTTGCGCCCGTTTTGACACCGATCTGCGTGTCGTCGCGACTTCCGCACCTGCCCCAAGGCGCCAGCGCGGTCTAGAGCGCCTTGCCACCGCGGTCGCGGCAACCCCAGTTGAGGATCGGCGTGCCCGCCGGCAGCACCTGACGGAACAGGTCCTCGCGATTGGCCTTGGGATTGACCACCACCGGTGCGCGCGCAGCTTTCAGCAGCGGCAGGTCCGCGGTGCTGTCCGAATAGGCGATGGCGATGTCGGCATAGCCGCGCTCGCGCAGCATGCGCATCTTTTCTTCGTTGTGGCAGTGGCGCCGCGCAGTGACCGCGCCCAGGCGCGGGCCGACCAGGCTGCCGATCACCGGCACGTCCTGATGCGCCACGAAGCCAAGAATGGCGCGCGCCAGCTCGGGCGGTGCGCCGGTAGCGACCACCACGCGGTCGCCTGCGGCGCGATGCTCGGTGAACACCTTCAGCGCATGCGGCAGCAGGCGCTGCCGGATCTGCGCCTCATGCTTGAGCACGTAGGCATCGATGAAGCGGTTGAACTCACGCGCGCGATGCAGGCCGAAGGTGGCAATCCAGACATAGCCGGACACACCGCGGCGGCGGGTGGGCAGCATGGCCACCATCGGGCCCAGGATCGGCGAGGCCAGCAGCGCCACCAGCAGGCGCAACGGGTTGCGCTTGATTAACCAGGCAAACAGGTGGCTGCCGGAGTCACCGTCGTACAGGGTGTGATCGAAGTCGAAGACCACCAGCGGTGCGTCTTCGCGCGGGGCAGGAAACGAGTCAGTCATGCGCAAAGAATAGCTGACGCAAGGACTCCCCCGGCTCGGCCGCGCGCATGAAGGTCTCGCCGACCAGAAACGCGTTCACACCATTGCGGCGCATCAATTGCACGTCGTCGGGGGTGACGATGCCACTTTCGGTGACCAGGATGCGATCGCGCGGCACCGCCGCGCGCATGTCCAGCGTGGTCTGCAGCGAGACCTCGAAGGTGCGCAGGTTGCGGTTGTTGATGCCGATCAGCGGCACCGGCACCTGCACCGCGCGCTCGAGCTCGTCGATATCGTGCACTTCCACCAGCACATCCAGCTCCAGCTGCATGGCCAGACCGGACAGCTCGGCCAGCTGCGCATCTTCCAGCGCCGAGACGATCAGCAGGATGCAGTCGGCTCCGAGCACACGCGCTTCGTAGACCTGGTACGGATCCACGGTGAAATCCTTGCGCAGCACCGGCAGCGTGCAGGCATCGCGCGCCTGCCGCAGATAGGCATCGGCGCCCTGGAAGAAGTCCACGTCGGTCAGCACCGACAGGCAGCTGGCGCCGCCGAATTCGTAGCTGACCGCAATATCGGCGGGATGAAAATCGGGCCGGATCACGCCCTTGGACGGGCTGGCCTTCTTCACTTCGGCGATCACGGCCGCGTCGCCGGCCGCGATGCTGGCCTGCATGGCCGCGGCAAAGCCGCGGGTGGGCGGCAGATCGGCGCAACGTGCGACCAGCTCGGCCAGCGGCACGCGCGCGCTGCGCTCGGCGACTTCTTCGGCCTTGCGGGCAAGGATGGTATTGAGGATGTCGCTCATCGTGTGGGGTCCTGGCGGGCGGGCATTATCGGTCAAGAGGGCCATGGCGCGCTGCGCTGGCGCGCCAGCGCACGCGGGTAACGGCGGATGGCAAGGATGCCACCGCTCCCACATCTAGCCGTTGCCCCAGCGCGCGATCACGCCTGCGCGGCGATCTGGCGGGTGAAGGCCACATAGGCCTCTAGCCTGGCGCGGGCCGAGCCATCGGCCAGCACGGCCCGCGCACGCGCGACACCGTCGGCAATGCTGTCGGCCACGCCGGCCACATACAGCGCAGCGCCGGCGTTGAGCGCGACGATGTCCAGTGCCGGGCCGGGGATGTTGTCCAGCACGTGCAGCAACATCGTGCGCGATTCGGCCGCATCGGCCACCTTGAGGTTGCGGCTGGCCGACATCGCAATGCCGAAGTCTTCCGGGTGCACCTCGTACTCGCGCACCTGGCCATCGCGCAGTTCGCCGACCAACGTGCCAGCGCCGAGCGAGAGCTCGTCCATGCCGTCGCGCCCCCACACCACCAATGCACGCTCGGCGCCCAGCTCCTGCAGCACGCGCGCCTGGATACCGACCAGATCCGGGTGGAACACGCCCATCAGGATACTGGGCGAGCCGGCCGGGTTGGTCAGCGGCCCGAGGATGTTGAAGATGGTGCGCACGCCCATTTCGCGACGCACAGGGGCCACCACCTTCATGGCCGGGTGATGCACCGGCGCATACATGAAGCCGATGCCGGTCTGCGCCAGCGATGCGGCCACCTGCTCGGGCTGCAGCTCGATCACTGCGCCCAGCGCCTCCAGCGCATCGGCGCTGCCGGATTTGGATGACACGCTGCGATTGCCGTGCTTGGCCACCTTGGCACCGGCAGCGGCGGCAACGAACATCGCGCAGGTGGAGATGTTGAAGGTGTGCGAGCCATCGCCGCCGGTGCCGACGATATCGACCATGTGCCGGCGATCGCTCACCTCCACGCGGCGCGAGAACTCGCGCATCACGGTGGCAGCGCCGGCGATCTCGCCGATGGTCTCCTTCTTGACCCGCAACCCGGTGAGGATGGCGGCGACCATCATGTCCGACACCTCGCCACGCATGATCTGCCGCATCAGCTCGACCATTTCGTCATGGAAGATTTCGCGGTGTTCGATGGTGCGTTGCAGGGCTTCTTGCGGGGTGATGGGCATGGGACGACCGTGGGGAACATAAAGGAGGAAAGGGCGTGCGGCAGTGGATCAGCTTGCGCCAGTGACCCGCATGCGTCGTGCGCTGCAGACATGGACAAATGCGAACCCTGCCAACGGATTCATTGACCCGGGCGCTGCATCCGGAAGCGCGCCTGCGGCAGCACTTCGAAATAATCTGCCGGGCCACCGGCCCGCAGAATGGTCTGCACCCTGGCCGGGTCGTAGACGCCGTCATCGAGCGCGGCATGCGCAAGATGCACGCCTACCACTTCGCCAAGCACCAACCAGGTTTCCACGGCCTGACCGCTTGCGCTGTGCAGCTGCAGCAGCTGACTCAACCGGCACTCGAAACTGACCGGGCTTGCCGCGACACGCGGCGCATCGATCACCCGCGACGGCGCCATCTGCAACCCTGCGAGCGCGAACTCGTCGACCTCCGACGGCACCATCGCCGCGCTTGCGTTCATCGCCTCGGCCAGCGGGCGCGTGGCCAGATTCCAGGTGAACTGGCCGGTCGCTTCGATATTACGCAGGCTGTCCTTGCGCCCGATGCTGGCAAAACCGACGATCGGCGGGGTGTAGTTGAAGGCGTTGAAGAAGCTATACGGCGCCAGATTGGCGATGCCCTCGGCGCTGCGCGAGCCGATCCAGCCGATCGGGCGCGGGCCGACGATGGCATTGAACGGGTCGTGCGGCAGCCCGTGGCCTTGCGCCGGTTCGTAGAAGTGCATGCTGTCATTGGACGTGTTCATCGCGAAGCGACCTTGGGTAATTGCGAGGCACGCAGGCCTTGCTCGGCGAGGCAGCGATGTCTGCATGCGGCAGTGAAGCCGTCAGCGATCCACTGCGCCTTGCGCTGTCGGCAGCCGTGCCGGCGCCGGTACCGCGCCCGTGCATGGATGCCGATGCAGGCCGCGCCGCTGGCGGAAACATGCATCGCGCGCATCGCGATCAACGCTCCAGGAAGTTTTTCAGCAGGGCATGCCCGTGCTGGGTCAGGATCGACTCGGGATGGAACTGCACGCCTTCCACCGGGAATTGGCGATGGCGCAGGCCCATGATTTCTTCCATCGAGCCATCCGGATTCTCGGTCCAGGCAGTGACTTCCAGCGCATCCGGCAGCGTGGTCTTGTCCACCACCAGCGAGTGGTAGCGCGTGGCCTCGTAGCTGTCCGGCAGGCCGGCGAACACGCCCTTGCCCTCGTGGCGGATCGGCGAGGTCTTGCCATGCATGATGTTGCCGGCGCGGATCACATCGCCGCCGTAGACCTGGCCGATGCTCTGGTGCCCCAGGCACACGCCCAGGATCGGCGTGGTCTGGCCCAGCCGTTTGATCAGCTGCAGCGAAATGCCTGCCTCGTTGGGCGTGCAGGGGCCAGGCGAAATCACGATGCGCTCGGGCTTGAGCGCAGCGATCTCATCGACGCTCATCGCATCGTTGCGCACCACCGTGACCTCGGCACCCAGCGCCTGCAGGTACTGCACAAGGTTGTAGGTGAAGCTGTCGTAGTTATCGAGCATCAGCAGCATGGCAAGGGACTCATTGCGCGATCAGGAAGACCGCATAGATGTTTTCGGTGTAGGTGATGGTGCCGGTCAGCAGGCTTTCGCCCACGCCCTGCACGCCAGCGGCCGGCGCAGGCGGCGGCGGTGGGGCCGGCGGCGATGGCGGAGAGACCACCGAACCCGGCCTTGGCGCATTGGGCGCCGACCAGGTGCCTGCTTCGACACCGTAGGCAAAGCTGGGGGCAACATCGGAGATGCTGTAGATCCCGCCAAGCCGCACACCGTAGGCGGCGGCAAGCCCCTGCGCAGATTCGCGCGACTGCGTGGCGGCTTCGCGCTTAAGTTCTGCACGCAGGGCGGCGGCATCGGCGTAGCCGGTCTGCATCGACAGCACCTGCACGTTTTCGTTGGCATCCAAGCCACCAAGGAAGGCACGCACATCCTTTAAAGATGTAAATGTGCCGCGGATCTTGCGCTCCACCCGGGTGCCCTCGAAGACGGACTTTCCCGCCTCATAACGTGACTGCGGCGCGATCGACAACGCGGAGGCATACAGCGAATCCTTCAGCACATGGTTGCGTTGCAATCCGTCCAGGACCACGCGTGCGCGCTCCTCCACAAACTTGCGCGCCAGATCCGGCTGTAGTTCGGTCTTGCTAACCTTGAGATCGATGATGAACCGGTCCGGATCAACGGTGCGGAATGCCTGCCCTTTCACCAGCAAATGCGGTTGCGATGGCAAGGTATTGATCTGCGCCGATGCCATCGCGGGCCACAGCAGAGCGCCAGCGAGCATCCAACCTGCGAGTCTTTTCATTGTCATCATCCTTGTGCCCTGGAAACGGCCCTGAGTGTGGGATCTCGCAAAAGTGCCGCCACATCCGCACACAGGCGATCGACCGCATCGGCCGTGGTCGCCCACGATGTGACGAAGCGAATGACCAGGCGCCCATCGCTGCGCGTTTCCCAGCGTTCGAAGTCGTAGCGGCGTGCGATCTGCTCGGCCTGCTGGGCGGTGACGGCAATGAATTGCTGGTTGGTCGGCGAGTCGCTGGTGAATTCCACGCCCGCTGCCAGCAGGCCGGCGCGCAGGCGCTGCGCCATGGCGTTGGCATGTGCGGCCAGTTCGAAGAACAAGCCGTCTTCGAATAACGCCGCAAATTGCGCGCCGAGCACCATGCCCTTGGCCAGCAGCGCGCCACGTTGCTTGATGAGGTAACGCAGATCGGCCTGCAAGGCGGGGTTGATCACGACCAAGGCTTCGCCGAGCAGCGCACCGTTCTTGGTGCCACCGATGTAGAACGCATCGGTGAGCGCGGCAATGCCCGGCAGATCCAGATCGTTGCCGGTGGCGGTGAGCGCTGCGCCCAGCCGCGCGCCATCCAGATACAGCAGCAGATCGCGTTCGCGACAGAAGCGCGACAACGCTTCGAGCTCGGCACGCGTGTAGATGGTGCCGCTTTCGGTGCTGTTGGAGAGATAGACCAGCCGCGGCTGCACCATGTGCTCGTTGCTATGCACCGCAAGCACTGGCTGGATCAATGCCGGCGTCAGCTTGTCGTGCAGCGCCGGGACGGTGAGCACCTTGTGGCCGGTGGCTTCGATGGCACCGGTCTCGTGGGTGGCGATGTGCCCGGCTTCGACCGCAATCACCGCCTGATGCGGGCGCAGGAACGCGCTGATCGCAATCAGGTTGGTCTGCGTGCCGCCCACCAGCAACTGCACGGCGGCCTGCGGCTGCGCGATGGCGCCGCGAATCAATGCCGCAGCACGTTCGCTATGCCGATCGGTGCCATAGCCGCCGTTCTGCTCGGCGCTGGCCTGCGTCAAGGCCTGCAAGACGCGCGGATGCGCGCCTTCGCTGTAATCGTTGCGAAAGCTGATGCGCGCAGCGCTGCCCTGCCCGTCCATCACAGCCCCTTGGCGGCCTGAGCGACGGCGCGAAACAGCGCCCGGCCCTTGTTCATGGTCTCCTGCCATTCCAGGTCCGGATCGGAGTCGTAGACCACGCCGCCGCCGGCCTGCACGTACAGATAGCCGTCCTGGATCACCGCCGTGCGGATCGCAATCGCAGTGTCGGCATCGCCGTGCCAGCCGATATAGCCGACCGCGCCGGAGTAGACGTTGCGCTTGACCGGCTCCAGCTCACGGATGATTTCCAGCGCGCGGATCTTCGGTGCGCCGCTGACGGTACCGGCCGGGAAGGTGGCGCGCAGCACGT
This sequence comes from Xanthomonas floridensis, assembly GCF_001642575.1. Lineage (GTDB taxonomy): Bacteria > Pseudomonadota > Gammaproteobacteria > Xanthomonadales > Xanthomonadaceae > Xanthomonas > Xanthomonas floridensis. Next base: position 122,662 of record NZ_LXNG01000002.1, read on the forward strand.
CGCTGTAATTGAGGCCGGCCTTGAGCGTGCCGGTGACCTCGCTGACGATATGCATGACGTGGCTATAGCGTTCGATGACGAACTGCTCGCCCACCTTGACCGTGCCCGGTTCGGCGACGCGACCGACATCGTTGCGGCCCAGATCGATCAGCATCACGTGCTCGGCGCGCTCTTTCGGGTCGGCCAGCAATTCTTCTTCCAGCGCCTTGTCCAGCTCCGGCGTTGCGCCGCGCGGGCGGGTGCCTGCAATGGGCCGCACCGTGACCACGCCATCGCGCAGGCGCGCCAGGATTTCCGGCGACGAGCCCACCACCTGGGTGCCGCCGACATCCAGAAAATACATGTACGGCGAGGGATTCAACGCACGCAAGGCGCGATACACATCCACCGGACGCGCACGGAACGGCACCCGCAACCGCTGCGAGGGCACCACCTGGAAGATGTCGCCGGCGCGCACGTATTCCTGTGCCTTGCGCACTACCGCGTGGTACTGCTCGCGGGTAAACGAGGAATGGAAATCCGATTCGTCGATGGCGTCGGAAATCTGCGCCTGCGGATAGCCGGCGCCGCCCTGACGCAGGCGGTGCGCCAGCTCGTCCAGTCGGCGGTTGGCGCGCACATAGGCCTGCGGCTGACGCGGGTCGGCATGCACGATCAGGTACAGCCGGCCCTTGAGGTTGTCGAACACCGCCAGCTCTTCGGAGAGCATCAGCAGGATGTCGGGCGTGCCCAATTCGTCGGGCTTGTCGCCAGTGCCCAGGCGCGGCTCGATGTACTGGATGCACTCGAAGCCGAACCAGCCGACCAGCCCACCAGTGAAGCCGGGCAGGCCATCGAGTTGCGGCACCGAATGCTCGGCACGCAGTGCATCCACTTCGGCCAGCGGTTCGGCGACCTGCCGGGTGTCGATGACTTCGCCGTGTTCGCTGACCTCCAGCGTGTGACCGCGGAAGCTGTACACGCGCCGTGCCGGCAGGCCGATGATGGAATAGCGCCCGAAGCGCTCACCGCCTTCGACAGACTCAAACAAATAGGTGTAGGCGCCGTCGGCGAGCTTCAGATAGACCGACAGTGGCGTGTCCAGGTCGGACAGCACTTCGCGGACAACGGGGATACGGGTGTGACCTTCAGCGGCCTGGCGCTGGAACTGCTCTGCAGTGATCAAGACGACTTTCCTTCCGGGACTCTGTGGCGGGGCGGACGACGGCAACGGGCCACCATCGCCACCAGCGGCGAGCGGAAGAGAAGGAGCGTGGGGTCGTCAGGCGGGACACGCGACTACTGTAGCGCAACTGCACGCCCAGGGCAGCAGCCTGGGGCGAACACGGTTCGAATTGCGAAAACGGGCTTGGAGTTGTCCGGTGCGTCGTTTGCGCATTGATTGACGTCAGAGGCGGGCAACATGCGTCTTGCTGCCTGGCCGGGGATTGGCGTCGTGCGCCGCAGGAGGTTTTACGTTGGAGCTCGGGTCATGGCGGCGGCTTGAATGGCGGCGCAGGGACCCTCACCCCAACCCTCTCCCTCGGCGAAAGAGGCTTTCAGCCGCATGCTGCCGTCGCTCCGATTGTGACGCCGCTACTGCGCCTCTACCGGCGTTGACATGCATACACAAACCAAGGCAACCGCATACCGACGCAGCCTGTCACGCTCTTCCGATTCCCGATTCCCGATTCCCAGCCTCACCCACCAATCAGCGGACACTCTGCGGGCAAATGCATCCGCAACCGCGCCGGCACGCAGTCGATGCGGAACTGCAACGCGGTCTCCGGCTCGCCGTCCAGGTTCAGCGTGAGCGGCTGATGCGAAGCGATCTCCAGCCACGGCAGCCGGGCGCGCACGGCCACCCGTTCGAGCGCCGCCTGCTTGCCGCTGGTCACCAGGGTGCCGAGCGTGGCGGCTACCTCGCCGTTGAGTGCGGGCACGATGGTGACGTCGAGCAAGCCATCGTCGATCAGCGCATCCGGGCACAGCGCCTGGCCCCCACCGGCCTGGCGCCCGTTGCCCAGGCCAAGCGCGATGAACTCGCCTTCCCAGCTGAAGTCCGGGCCGCTGAAGCGTGCGCTGATCGGGTCGATCCGGCCCAGCCGCGACATGCCGGTGATCAGGTAGGCCAGCCCGCCGAGCATCTTCTTCAGGCCTTCGTCGGTTTCCACGGTGACCTGGGTGCCGAACCCGCCACTGGCAACATTGGCACACCAGTGCGGCCCGTGCGCGGTGTCCAGCCGCAGCAGGTCGATCGCCTGCGCCGGGCGGCTGGCGATCAGATCGAGCGCGTCGACGGGTTCGATGGGGATGTTCGCGGCCGTGGCGAAGTCGTTGGCGGTGCCCAGCGGCACCAGGCCCAGCGAGGGCAACGTGGCGGCATCGCCCTGGTGATGGGCAAGCGCGGCGGCCACTTCGCTCAGCGTGCCATCCCCGCCAGCGGCCACCACGGTGTGCACGCCGTCGGCCACTGCTTCGGCGACATAGCGCTCGGCGTCGCCTTCTTCCCAGGTGACCCGTACCTCCAGCTGGACGCCGCGCTCACGCAGGCTGCGCACCGCCTGGCGCACGTCCTCGTTGTCGGTGGACTTGCCGTTGAGGATCAATCGCCAGTGGGACGGAGCCATGCGCACTGCCGATGATGGAATAAGGGTGATGGGAGGCTAGCAGCGGGTGGATGCGTGAATCGTGAATACGCGCACTGCCCTGGCTGTCATGCCTGTGTCATCGCCGACCCGGAGCATGGAAGGCCATAGCAGGGACGACGGGCGGAGGCAGGATCAGCCTCCAATTTTCTTGAAGGCCGCTCCGCTGGGGCGGCCTTCCTTTTGTCGGGCAGTTGCACGGCGCCTGAGCGCAGTGCAGCGTCTGCGCTCAGGCGCCTGCGGCAAAGGCTGCCAGTCGTTCGCCATCGAGCCGGTACACCGTCCAGCCATCCATCGGGCGGGCGCCAACTGCCTGGTAGAAGTCGATCGCCGATTGATTCCAGTCCAGCACCGACCACTCGAAACGTCCGCAGCCACGTTGTACGGCCAGCTGCGCCAGATGCCGCAACAGCGCCAGGCCCGCCCCCTTGCCACGCGCCTGCGGGCGCACGAACAGGTCTTCCAGATACAGGCCGTTACGGCCCAGCCAGGTGGAGTAATTGAAGAAATACACCGCAAATCCCAATGCCTGGCCGTCCTGCTCGCAGATCAGCGCATGCGCGGTGGCGCCGTCGCCGAACAGGCTGGCGCGCAGATCGTCCTGGGTGGCCGTGACCGCAGCGGGCTCACGCTCGTAGACCGCCAGCGCGGTGATCAACTCGTGCAGCAACGGCACATCGTCTGGCGTGGCCGTGCGGATCTGCGGCGTTGCCGGACTCATCGCACTGCGTCCACCGCCGCGCGCATCTGCGCGATCACCTGCGCGTAGTCGGGCGCGTTGAAGATGGCCGAGCCGGCCACGAAGGTGTCGGCGCCGGCGGCGGCAATCGCGCCGATGTTGTCGGCCTTGACCCCGCCGTCGATCTCGAGCCGGATCGGCTTGCCCGTCGCATCGATCTTGCTGCGGATTGCGCGCAATTTATCCAGTGCCGAGGGGATGAAGGCCTGCCCGCCGAAGCCGGGATTGACCGACATCACCAGCACCAGATCCAGCTCCGGCAGCACCCAGTCCAGAATATCCACCGGGGTGGCCGGATTGAGCACCAGGCCGGCCTGGCAGCCGTGCGATTTGATCAGCTGGATGGTGCGGTGCACGTGGCGGCTGGCTTCGGGGTGGAAGCTGATGGTGGTGGCACCAGCCTCGGCAAAGTCCGGCACGATGCGGTCCACCGGCTCCACCATCAGGTGCACATCGATCGGCGCAACGATGCCGTGCTTGCGCAGTGCCTGGCAGACCATCGGGCCGATGGTGAGATTGGGCACGTAATGGTTGTCCATCACATCGAAGTGCACCCAGTCGGCGCCGGCCTTCAGGACGTTGTTCACTTCTTCGCCCAGACGGGCGAAATCGGCGGACAGGATGGACGGGGCGATTGCCGTCGGTTGCATGGGCAGCTCGGGAAAATGCAGGAGCCCCATTGTCGCAACCAGGGACCGGCGAGGAAAGCCGAGCCCGGCCGGGAGTTTGACCCAACCATCGCATGGACGGCAGGGACCAGCCTTGCCCGGCATCCAGGCGAGTCAGGAGTAGCGGCGCAGGGGCATCTCGCCCAAGTCCGCATCGTCCACGTGGCGCCTTGGCGTCCGTCCGACGGCATCCGCACGGACGCGCGCGTCGCAAAACGCGAGCGCCGGTGCATCCGTAGCGGACGCGAGCGCGTAGGTACCAGACCGGCGCGCCGCGCCAGATGCAAGGAGACCGCATGAAAACCACCCCGCTCGCTTCCGCCGCTCTCGTCCTGCTGGCCCTGGCCCCTTCGGCCTGGGCACAAACCGGCCCTGCCGATTGGTCCGGCTTCTCCGTTGGCGCCAATGTTGGCGGCGCCGATCCTGCCGGCGTGTCCGGCGGCCGTTTCGGCTTCGATACCAACCTGGACGGACGCGACGGCGACCAGGTCAGCGCCGCCACCGGCGCCGATGCGTTCTCGCCAGGTTTCTGTGGCGGCGCGGCGGCCGGGCGCACGCCCGCCAGCGGTTGCAGCAAGGACAAGGGCGGCGCCGAATACGGGGCCCGGCTGGGCTACGACTGGCAGGCTGGCAACTGGGTCTATGGCGTGGTGGCCGAGTACACCCGCAACGACATCCGCGACAGCGTCAGCGCCTTCAGCACCACGCCTGCGTTGTACACCTTCACCCGCCAGCTCAATCGCACCGCCGCATTGCGCGGCCGGGTCGGCTATGCCTTCGGCGAGCAAGGCGATTACCTGGCCTACTTCACCGCCGGCGTGGCGCGCGGGGAGTTCGACCACAGCTTTGCCAGCAGCAACACCGCCAACAGCTTCACCGGCAGCGGCGGCGACAGCGCCGATGGCTACCAGGCCGGCGTCGGCCTGCAGCGTCGCTTGAGCGACCATGTCTCGGTAGGTGTGGAATACCTGTTCACTCGCCTGCAGGACGAAGACACCCGCGTCCGCGTCGGGCCGGGCACCGCGCCGGCGACCAACCCGTTCCTGCGGGTCAACCCGGCCGGCACCGACCTGCGTCGCACCGATACCGACTTTTCGACCAATGCAGTGCGGCTGACGGCAACGTATCGCTTCTAAGCGCAGCTAACAAACCTACTGCGCTCACCGCCAGGCGGGCGCGGCCGGTGCCCGGTGCGGCATGTACCACGCGTACACCCCGCTTCCTCCGCGCCGTCCGCCCCCCCCCCTGACGACTGTTCGCTACGTTTTGTTAGCCGTCCTAATGCCGGGCTAACGGCAGCGCTACCTGGGGTAGGCCCGGGTGGCGCTGTGTGTGGTTGAGGATGCGCGACGGACCTGCGTGCTGCCAATGGTGAATGCGCAACGCGCAAGCGCCACCCAATCAGCGCTTGCGCAACCGCTGGATGCGGTCGTAGGCGGCGTTGATCTGGCTGGCCTTCTTTTCTGCCTGACGGCGCGCCTCCGGCTCGGCGTTGGCCACCTTGTCCGGGTGGTAGCGCGACATCAGCCGGCGATAGGCCAGATCGATCTCGGCCGTGGTGGCATCCGGCTCCAGTCCCAGGGCTTCGTACGGGTTTTCCGCGCGCCGCTTGAACCAGCCCGCGTCCACGGCGTGCCCGATCGCCAGGCCGATCATCAGCCCCACAAATGGCGCGCCGCGGAACAGCAAGGCGCCGGCCAATGCGCCGAGCAGTTTTCCGTACCAGGACATGAGCGATCGGGAGCGGCAAGGCGGGCTGGCGATCTTACCCGAACCCCCGCCCGGCCTGGCTGACGGGCCGTCCACACCGCGTGCGCGGTAGCCGCCAATAAATCCAGCGGGGCGCGACGAAGCGCCGTACACTACGCGGCCCGCTGCCCACCCGCGGGCCCGCCGGGTCCCGGGGACAGCGTCATAGCGACGTCCTTAGGAGTGCCTGTGTCGACCACGCTGTTGCAATCCGATCTGCCCGGCCTGCCGTTGCGTCACCGTGGCAAGGTCCGCGATGTCTTCGATATTCCGCGCGATCGCCTGCCCGCCGACGCCCCCCCGGGCGACTACCTCTTGATGGTGGCCACCGACCGCCTCTCCGCGTTCGACGTGGTGCTGCCGGATCCGATTCCCGGCAAGGGCGAGATGCTCTGCCAGGTGTCCAACTTCTGGTTCCACAAGACCGACCACCTGATGCCCAACCATCTGGTCAACATCAGCGTCGAGCAGGTGCTGCCCGACGGTGTGGACCCGGCGCTGTACGCCAAACGCGCGGTGGTGACACGCAAGCTCAAGCCGGTGCCGGTGGAAGCGATCGCCCGCGGCTATTTGATCGGCAGCGGCTGGAAGGACTATCAACGCACCGGCAAGGTCAGCGGCATCGAACTACCCGACGGCCTGCGCCAGGCCGAGAAACTGCCCGAGCCGATCTTTACTCCATCGACCAAGGCCGCTGTCGGCGACCATGACGAAAACATCGACTTCGATGCGATGGTCAAGACCGTCGGCGCCGAACTGGCCGAACGCGTGCGCGATGCCACCTTGCGCATCTACCGCTTCGCGGCAGACTTCGCCGCCGAGCGCGGCATTCTGCTGGCCGACACCAAGTTCGAGTTCGGCACCGATGCCGATGGCCGCCTGTACATCATGGACGAGATGCTGACCCCGGACTCATCGCGCTACTGGCCGGCCGACCAGTACGAAGTGGGCACCAGCCCACCGAGCTACGACAAACAGTTCGTGCGCGATTATCTGGAGACGCTGGACTGGGGCAAGACTGCACCGGGCCCGAGTCTGCCGGCCGACGTCATCGACCGCACCCGCGCCAAATACGCCGAAGCGCTGCAGCGGCTGGCCAATATTTCGGTTGATTGATGCGTTGAAGCCCCGAGCCCGGGGCTTTGGCTTTTGCGGTCGTCGATCAGCGGAGTCGGCGATGGAGATACAGGTAATGCATCGCTCGATCATGCCGCTTGAAACAAGAAGACGCGCGCGTTTGACGCTGTGCCAGCGTTCTGCCGGCGGTTTGTTGCAACAGTGATCACCTACCCAGCAGCCAGGTTTTGACGATGCCGCGTCCTTCACATAACCGCCTCATGCCGTTGCCTAGCGCCATGCTGCCTGTGCTGTTGTTCACAGCGACGGCATGCAGCGCCGGCGAGCCGATGGCGCGGGCGGCGACGCAAGCCGCAGCGCGCGCCTTATCGGCGGCTCCTGCGCCAGTTACTGCTGCCGGTCAGCCATTCGCAGCGGTGATCCAGGCCAGTGGCGTGACGTGTACCAATCCACTCTCTGGCACAGGCTGCACCGCAGGCAATATCGATGCGGGCGATTTTTACGATGTGGAGCTGTTACCGGAGTGCGGTGACACAGGATTCTTCGCAGGCGTTGCGCGTGCAACGGGCGCCGACATCCGTGATGCCGTGCCAGCCACGGGCAGCACTGCCACCGCCACCGCCCGCCTGGCGCAAGGTCAACTCGTCTGCGTACAAGGCATCGCCCGCACCGGACAGCACCCGCGCTATTACTACGTAGTCGCGATCCCGGCGAGCAGTGTCGCTTCGTGCAAGAACGCGGCACTGTGCGAAACGTACGGCGACAGGCCGATCCACCGTTTGAAGCCCACCGGCAGCGCGGCCTGCCGGCCTGCTGCGCAGGGCCGCTACGTCGGCGACTGTGCACAGGGTTGGGTCGATGCAGCGGTGTTGGACGTTTTTTCGAACGGGATCTAGAGCAGCTGACAAAACGACAGCGCTCACGGCCAGGCGGGCGCAGCCGATGCTCGGTGCGGCATGGACCACTTGTACAGCCCGATTCTGAGCGCGCCATCCACACCTACCTGACGACTGCTCGCTACCGTTGGTAGCCGCTTGTAGGTACGTTCGGCACATGGACTGACCGAGAGCACAGTGCGGCGCGCGGGCGTGGACATGTGGCGCTGCGACACATCCGCTTGATCGCAGAGCCTGCGCGGCGCAACGGAACGGGCGTGTACCTTGGGATCACGGCTGCGACGCGCGGTGGTGCGCAACCCCTTCACTGACGCTCATGCTTCGCAAGAAGGACTTTCACACAGGACAACCGGGCCGCCGATAGACTCTCGCCGCGCGCATGCCGCGATACGATCAGGAGGATCCATTGGCGAGTTACCGTACTACTCTGACGGCCCTGGTAGTGAGCCTGGCGCTTGCGGCTTGCTCCGCACAGCAGCCGCCGGCAGCTTCAGGCGTGCCCACGACCGCGGCACCAGCACCAGCACCAGCAGCAAGTTGCCCGGATGCCGATTTCTCCGCGTTCTTGAAGCGCTTCAGCGCGGAGATCGCGGTGCAGGAGAAGGCCACCGCCAATCCGCTCACCATGATCCAGCTCGACCCGGAGGCGCAGCCCGAGCCGGCGCCGGTGGCGCACGACGTCCCCCTCGCGAAGGTCGAATGGCCGGTCATCCCCAATCTGGACGCTGCCCGCAACGGCGGCCGCGAAGTCGTCGTCTCCGAGGACGCTGGTGGTCGCCAGGTGCTGGTCCGCACACCGAACAGCGGTGACCAGCAGGTCTACCATTTTGCGCAGCGTCCGTGCTGGACGCTGGTCAAGGTGGACGACCAGTCGCTGTAATCCGGCAGGCCGGTAGAACCCGCGTTGCGGACCTCACGAGTGGACGCGTTGACGAAACTTCCGAGGCTAGGTGAACCGCCAGCCGTCGTTCCGATGGAGTGGGTACAGGGGCGCAGCCACTTTGACGAGACCTCCAAGGAGGCCACCTGATGCGACGCAAGATGATTCTGCTACCTGTGCTCGCTGCAACGCTGTGCCTGTCGGCCTGCGGCGACAAACCGATGTCCGCAACGGGTGCCCCAAGCGCGCCAGCGGCAACGTCGCCCACTCCCCAACCTGCTGTTTCAGTGGACGCGGTCCGACCAGGACAGAACGACATGATCAAGGAATGCCGCGGCATGCGCTTGCAATTGACCGCATTGCCCCCGCAAGGCGCGACTCCCACCAAAACACGGGTGGACATGGAAGGCGATGGCCAACGCCAGACCCTGCCGGCACCTGCCGAAATGGCGGAATACACGCCGGTCGGGATTGGCTGTGCGGAAGATGGCAAGGGAACCGCTTACGCTGTCATCCAGTATGGCGAGCTGCCCTCCGGGTGCGAATTCTGCGAGTGGTTCTTCCTCTACGACGCCACCGGCAAGCTACTCAATCACGCCACCCCGCCACTTCTTGAGCAGGACGGCCAGCAAGGCCCGAACAACGACGACTACGAACACCTGCTTGAACAGCTGGGGCTGCAGCACCCGGAGCTATTGCCGTTTCAGCCTTGACTGGAACACAGGATGCGCAGGCGCCACCACGCGTGGCGCATCGCCAATGAAGTATGCAGTACATGGAGCAACACACCCCACAAGGAAGAATCTGTCTCATAGAAAGGAACGCACAGCATGACCGACAATACGATTTACACCGAGATGCACAGGGGAACTCGCACGAGATCCTGCACCTGGACGCACTCAAGGTGAAGGAAGGTCAGACGCTGTCCGCGGGCGATGCCATCGGTACGATGGGTGGACGCGGCCCGGACGGTAAAAGCCAGTACGCGCAACATGTGCATTACCAACTGCGTGATGCCAACGGCAAGCTGACCAGTCCTGAGACGTTCTGGAATCAGGGTCACCAGCCCGAATCCGGCGCGCGCCAATCCCAGCCAGCAACACCGGCCGGCAACAGCACGCTGCGTCATGGCGAGCAGGGCGGCGACGTCGGCAGGCTGCAGCAAGACCTGAACCGCCTGGGTGTACGCGACGCGCAGGGCAATCGGCTTGCCGAGGACGGGCGCTTTGGCGACAACACGCGCGAGGCGGTGATCGCGTTCCAGAAGCAGCATGGGCTGCAGCAGGACGGTGTCGTCGGCCGCGATACGCGGGCGGCGTTGTCGGCGCCTGCGTCGCAGACTGCGGCCAAAGCGGCCGATGCCCCGGTCGCGGCACCGAAGGGTCCGTCGCTCAACGATGCCTCTCACCCGTACCATGCATTGCACAATGCGATCCGCAGCAAGCTGCCGAGCATGATCTCCAACGAGACGGCGGCCAACGTCACGTTGCAGGCCAAGCAGAATGGCATCGACAGCGCAGAGAAACTGCAGCACGTGACGGTGCAGGACGGCAAGGCGTTCGTGATGGGAACCACACCAGGATTCCGTGCGGCGGTGGATCTGAACCAGCCTGCTCCGTCATTGGAGCAGACCAGCGCGCAGCTGCTGGCCGGCCAGTCGCCGCAGCAACAGGCGCACGCAGAGCAGCAAAAGATCGCCATCGGCGGCCGCTGAGGTGGCGATACACGAGAAAGTCGGCTGGCCTGTCTGGCCGGCTTTTTTTATCTGCCTTCTATCTGTCGCACCTGTATGTGCCCGGGTAAAAGTGAGACGTCACGCATTTGAATAATGAATTCAAGGATCCGCGTCATTCACCGTGATTGCCGCCCGTACACACCCACGCCCACGCCGGCGCATCAACCCACCGAGCCTGCTAACGCGATAGAGAGATTGCGCGGATCCAATCGTACAGATGCCTTGCGCATACTGAGCCGGGCACATCTCTGCGATGCGGTCCGCAGCGCAAAGCGGCCGGGCGCACAGAACGCGATACATCTGTAACTTTTACTACTGTCCAGTTCGGGACTGTGCAAGCGTAACTGCCGGCACCCGAGGTGCCATCGGCGACCGGCTGTTGGGGGGGGGGGTACGGCGGGTCTTTGCATTGCACGTTTTCTGGAGAGAGTCGTCATGCAATTCCATCTGTTGGGCGCGGCGATCTGCTGCGCGCTGTCGTTTTCTGCTGCCGCCACCGCGGCGGACCTGTCTGCCGACGCGGCGGTGTCGCGTGCACAGGCATTGCTGGGCAATACCGCATCGGCCATGGCCCATCGCGTGCCGGCCGATGTCTTCATCGCACGCGACAGCATCGTCGATGCCGATGGCAGCGAGCACGTACGCTTCGATCGCACGTATCAGGGCCTGCCGGTGATCGGTGGCGACGTGGTGGTGCATTCGCGGCGTGGAGTGATGCGGCAGTTGAGCCAGACCCTGGACACGCCGGTACGTCCGAGCCTGGTGCCTGGCATCGATGCCGACACTGCGGTGCGTGTGGCCGGTGCGCATTTCGATGTGCAGCAGGATGCGCCGCCGCGCGCCAGCCTGGCGCTGTACGCACGCCAGGGTGCCCCACGCCTTGCGTATGAGGTGATCTATCGCGGCATCAAGCCCGATCAGACGCCAACCGAAATGCATTACATCGTCGATGCCGTGGATCAACGCATCCTCGAAGCCTGGGACACGGTGCATACCGCATGCGCAGGCGGTATCAGCGCGTCGGGTACCGGGCGCTCGCTGTATGCCGGCAGCGTGGCGCTGGCCACCACGCGCTGTAGCAGCGGTTTCGAGATGACCGATCTTGGTCGCGGCGGCGGCGCCACCTACACCATGCGCAACAGCACCTCCGGCAACGGCACGCTGCTGACCGACACCGACAACGCCTGGGGCAGCGGCGCCAACAGCGATGCCGCAACGGTGGCGGTGGATGCGCATTACGGTGTGGCGCTGACCTGGGATTACTTCAAGAACACCCATTCGCGCAGCGGGATCGCCAACGATGGCAAGGGCGCACGCAGCCGCGTGCATTACGGCAGCCGCTACAACAATGCCTTCTGGTCGGACAGCTGCTTCTGCATGACCTTCGGCGATGGCGACGGCAGCACTTTTACACCGCTGGTGTCAGTGGACGTTGCCGGGCACGAGATGACCCACGGGGTGACCAGCCGCACCGCGCGGCTGGTGTATTCGGGCGAGTCCGGAGGCCTGAACGAGGCCACCTCCGACATCATGGGCGCGATGGTGGAATTCTCTGCCAACAACAGCGCACAGCCCGGCAATTACCTGATCGGCGAAAAACTCGTTGCCGGCAACAGCAGCGGAACGCTGGCCCTGCGCTACATGTTCAAACCGAGCCTGGATGGCGACTCGCCCGATTGCTATCGCAGCAACCTGGGTGCGATCGATGTGCACTACAGCTCCGGCGTGGCCAATCACTTCTACTATTTGCTGGCCGAAGGTGCGGTGGTGCCGAGCGGGTTTGGTGCGGGCACCAGCTACAACGTCACCCCGGCCGGGCTGGTCTGCAACGGCAATACCGCATTGACCGCGATCGGCCGTGCTGCGGCCAGCCGCATCTGGTACCGCGCGCTCACGGTCTACATGACCTCCTCCAGCAACTACGCGGCCGCACGTCGTGCCACGCTGAGCGCAGCCACTGATCTGTATGGCGGCAGCTCCGCCCAGTACCGCGCCGTGGCAGCGGCCTGGAGTGCGGTGTCGGTGAACTGATGCTCCCCGGCGCTGCCATGCAATCGCCGCGTGGCAGCGCCCGGTTTCTTGCACAGTGCCACCACGGCCGTTCGCACGCGTATGCTTGGGTCATTCCTGGGAGGGAACATGACCGAACGCACCACCACCGCACGCGCGATCGACCGCTATTTCGCCAGCTATTCCGACGACCATCGCAACGCCACCAATCAGCACATCCACGTGCTGGCCGTGCCGGCCATCCTGTGGTCGTTGGTTGCCCTGCTGTGGTGCATCCCGGTTGGCGGCACCTGGTTCAGCAGCGGGGTGTGGGCGGCGCTGGCGATGTTTGCCGCATGGTCGTACTACAACCGGCTCTCGCGCCCGCTGGGGCTGGGCATGCTGGCCATCTTCTTTTTCTTTGGCTGCCTGTGCCGGCTGATCGAAGGCAGGGTCGGGCTCAACGGGCTGTTCGCCGCGGGGGTTTCGGTGTTCGTGGTGGCCTGGATCGCCCAGTTTGTCGGCCACAAGATCGAAGGCCGCAAGCCAAGCTTTCTGACCGACCTGACCTATCTGCTGATCGGTCCGATCTGGGTGCTGGCCAAGGCCTATCGCCAGCTGGGCTGGCGCTACTGAGCGTGCCTGACGACAGAATGCGGACGGGAAGTCAGTCGGTGCCTGGGCATTAGGCCGCTCCCTTGCAGATGTAGGACGATATCAGGCAACGCCAGGTTGACCTGGCCGTGCAGCGGGTGGTGCGCGCAACCCAGGGGCCGGGCGCGACGGAAGCCACCACGGCGTGCTACCCCGGCATCAACGCGCGAGTTTGCAGGCACGCCAATGGCGCTGCGATTGTCGACAGCTGGGCAGGGGCCAACGCCGCGCTCCGACACCCGCGCGCACACCCCCTACCTCACTCGCTGATGCCAAGCTCTTCCGGCAGTGGCTGAAACGCACGTGGTGCGTAGCCGAAATCGCGACGCGCCGGCTCCAGATCGAAGACCAGGTCTTCGCGCATGCGTTGCAACGCAGCGGCATTCATGCCGCGCAGGCGACCCAGGCGATGCGCGGCCGTGAGCGCAACCCCGAACAGGCCCGGTGGCACCTGATACAGCCGCGCCGGCCGCGGCAGTGCGGCCAGCACACGCTGCACCATCTGCGTGTAGGCCAGCACTTCGCCACCGCCAACGGCATAACTGCGTTGCTGGGTTGCCGGTTGGCCGACCACCGCCAGCGCGGCGCTGGCCAGGTCGTCCACATGCACCGGCTGGCGCAGGCCGGTGGCATTGGCCGGCAGTACGAAGGCGCCGGTGCGCTGCGCCAGGCCGGCGATCTGGGTCAGGGTCTTGTCGCGTCCGGCACCGTACACCAGGGTTGGGCGCAGCACCGTGGCCGTGGCACCACGCGCCTGGGCGGCCGAGAACAGCGCCTGCTCGGCGTGCGCCAGCCGCTGCGCCACATCGCGCTCGGCGGCATCGACCGAATGCTGCTTGACCTCCAGACTGGTGGAACCGAACGCCACGATGCGCGGCGCATGCACCGGATTTTCGCCATACCAGCGTGCGAAGTGGTCCAGCGGGCCGCAGCTGAAGATCGCTTCGAACGTCTCGCCCGCCGCTGCCGGCACCGCCAGGTCGCCTTGCCGCCAGATCAGGCCCGAGCGCGCAGCGCGCGGCTGGCGCGACCATGCGGTGACCTGCCAGCCGCGGTTGAGCAGCCGGGTCAGCAACCGTTCGCCAATCTGCCCGCTCCCGCCGAAAACCAGGGCGCGTGGCGCGGATGCAGCGGGGGTTGGGGCAGGATTGGCAGCGGTCACAGGACGAAAGACACGGGTCACGGATGACTGCAGCATACCGAGTACGCCACGCCGATGGGTCGCCGTTCGGCCACGTCGGCAGCGCGGGCGCAGTGCCGACGTTGACACTGGCGTCAGTCAACGATTTGTTAAGCTCTCTGGCCTGCTCGCGAATCTCGTGTTCCCTGCATGTCTTTTCCGCTGGAAATCCTGCTTGCGCTGCCATTCCTGATGGCCGCCGCCGCTGCGCTGTCCTGGCGCGCGCCCCGTTCGATCACTGCGTGGTTGGCCGCGGCCGCGCCGTTGGCCGGCTTGCTGGTGCTCGCCTCGCTGACGCCGGCGGTACTGCGCGGCGAGGTGATTGCCAGCGCGCATGCCTGGTTGCCGCAGATCGGCTTGCTGTTCTCGCTGCGGCTCGATGGCCTGGCCTGGATGTTTGCGCTGCTGGTGCTGGGCATCGGCGCGCTGGTGGTGATGTATGCGCACTACTACCTCAGCGCCCGCGACAGCGCATCGCGCTTCTTTGCCTACCTGCTGCTGTTCATGGGCGCGATGCTCGGCATGGTGCTGTCGGGCAATCTGTTGTTGCTGATGGTGTTCTGGGAACTCACCAGCATCAGCTCGTTCCTGCTGATCGGCTTCTGGTCGCAGCGCCAGGATGCGCGCGAAGGCGCGCGCATGGCGTTCGTGCTGACCGCCGGCGGCGGGCTCGCCCTGCTCGGTGGCGTGCTGATGATCGGCCGCATCGTCGGCAGTTTCCAGCTGGACGCGGTGCTGGCCGCCGGCGATGTCATCCGCGCCAGCCCGCTGTATCCGTACGCGCTCGGCCTGGTGCTGCTGGGCATCTTTACCAAGAGCGCGCAGTTCCCGTTCCATTTCTGGTTGCCGCATGCCATGGCCGCGCCCACCCCGGTGTCGGCTTATCTGCATTCGGCCACGATGGTCAAGGCCGGCGTGTTCCTGCTGGCGCGTCTGCACCCGGCGCTGGCCGGCACCGATCTGTTCTTCTATACGGTCACCAGCATCGGGGCGATCACGCTGCTGCTTGGCGCGTGGTATGCGATCTTCCAGCACGACCTCAAGGGCGTGCTGGCGTATTCGACCATTTCGCATCTGGGCCTGATCACCATGCTGTTCGGCCTGTCCACGCCGATGGCAGTGGTGGCGGGGGTGTTCCACATCCTCAACCACGCGGTGTTCAAGGCCTCGTTGTTCATGGCCGCAGGCATCATCGACCATGAAACCGGCACGCGCGACATGCGCAAGCTGGGCAATCTGCGTCGGTTGATGCCCTTCACCAGCGCGCTGGCAATCACCGCCTCGCTGGCCATGGCCGGCATTCCGCTGCTCAACGGCTTTCTGTCGAAGGAGATGTTCTTCGCCGTGGCGCTGGAAACCGATGCACCGCAGCTGATGCGCGTACTCGCCAGCATCGCCGCGCTGCTGGCCGGCCTGCTCGGCGTGGCCTACAGCCTGCGCTTCGTGCACGACACCTTCTTCGGCAAAGGCCCGCTGGATCTGGACACCACTCCGCACGAGCCGCCACGCTGGATGAAGATTCCAGTGGAAGTGCTGGTGCTGATCTGCGTGGCGGTCGGCATCGTGCCGGCATGGACGGTGGCGCCGGTGCTGCATGCCGGTGCCGGCGCCATCCTCGGCGACAGGTTGCCCGATTACAGCCTGGCGCTGTGGCACGGCTTCAACTGGCCGCTGGCGATGAGCATCGCCGGCATGATCGGCGGCACGCTGCTGTACATGGGGATCCGCCACACGCTGGACCTGTATGCGGTGCAGAACCGTTCGCCCGGCAAGGCGCTGTTCCACTGGAACCTGCGCGCACTGTTCGCCGCCACCGCCCGCATGACCGACGCGGTGACCAACGGCAATCTGCAACGCATGCTGATGCTGATGGTGCTGAGTGCGGTGGTGGTGGCGGCACTGCCGTTCATGCAGGGCGGCGCGCTGCCGGCCTGGCCGGCTCCCACGCCTATGCCGCTGCTGGGCTGGACGGTGTGGCTGCTGTTGATCGCCTGTGCGCTGGGCAGCGTGTTCCTGTACAAGCAGCGCCTGCTGGCAGTGCTGGTGCTGGGCGGCACCGGCCTGGCGGTCAGCCTGACCTTCGTGTTTCTGTCGGCACCGGACCTGGCACTGACCCAGCTGCTGGTGGAGATGGTGACGCTGGTGCTGATGCTGCTGGCGATGAACTACCTGCCCGAGCGTTCGCCGCCCGAGCACGCGCGCCTGCGCAAGATCCGCGATGTCTGCCTGGCGGTGGTCGGCGGTGCCGGCCTGGCGGCGCTGTCGTATACGTTGATGACCCAATCCAGCCACACCATGGCCGGCGAGCTGCTACAGCGCGCATTACCCGAGGCATATGGGCGCAATGTGGTGAATGTGATCCTGGTGGATTTCCGCGGGTTCGATACCTTCGGCGAGATCACCGTGTTCGCCATTGCCGGGCTGGTGGTGCATGCGCTGCTGCGGCGCTCACGCATGGCGCCGGAGCGCCGCATGCCGGGGCCGCCGATCAAGCTGCCGGTGCCGGCCGACCTGGCGCAGATCATGTTCCCGCTGACGCTGACGGTATCGTTATTCCTGTTCCTGCGTGGCCACAACGCGCCGGGTGGCGGCTTCATCGCCGGCCTGGTGCTGGCGGTGCCATTGCTGATGCAGTACGTGATCCAGGGCACCGCCTCGGTGGAGTCACGCTTTGGCTTCGACTACATCCGGCTGATCGGCATCGGCCTGCTGTGTGCGCTGGTCAGCGGTGCAGGTGCATTGGTGTTCGGGCGCCCCTTCCTGACCAGTGGGCACCTCGATCTCCCTGTGCCGCTGCTGGGCGAGCTGGAACTCGCCAGCGCGCTGGGCTTCGATACCGGCGTGTACCTGGTGGTGTTCGGTGCGGCGATGTTGATGTTGTCGATGATGGGCACGATCAAACCTTCGCGCACGCGCAGTTCACAGCGGGGCGAAATCGATCCCACCCAACGTTCGACACGCACCGCGGAGCAGCATTGATGGAACTGGCAGTGGCAAGCGCGATTGGCGTGCTCACCGCATTGGCGATCTATCTGCTGCTGCGTGCGCGCAGCTTCGATGTAATCCTGGGGATGACCTTCCTGTCGTATGCGACCAACCTGCTGATCTTTGCCGGCGGGCGGCTGCGCAGCGGCCAGCCGCCCGTGCTGCGCGAGGGCGTCGCGGTGGATCTGCAGCACTACACCGACCCATTGCCGCAGGCACTGGTGCTGACCGCGATCGTGATTGCCTTCGCAATGACCGCAGTGAGCCTGGTGCTGGCGATCCGCAGCCGCAGCGATAACGGCAGCGATCACGTGGATGCGCATGAAGATGCCGCCACCGGTGTGGACACGCGGCAGGCACGGCGATGAATCATTTGCTGATCCTGCCGATCCTGATTCCGATGCTGGGTGCGGCGGCGTCGCTGTTCGTCGAACACCGCCGTTACGGGCCACGCGTGCAGCGCAGCGTGGCGTGGGCGAGCATGGCCTTGCTCGCGGCCGCGGTCATCGCGCTATTTAAACGTGCCGCCGACGGTGGCGTGCTGGTCTACCTGCTCGGCGACTGGCCGGCGCGGCTGGGCATCGTGCTGATGGGCGACCGGCTCTCGGCATGGATGCTGTTGACGACGCTGATCCTGGGCGCGGCCTGCTTGCTGCATGCCTGCGCCGGCTGGGACCGGCGCGCGCCGCATTTCCATGCGCTGTTCCAGTTCCAGCTGATGGGCTTGAACGGTGCGTTCCTGACCGGCGACATCTTCAACCTGTTCGTGTTCTTCGAAGTGATGCTGATCGCCTCCTACGGGCTACTGCTCAGCGGCGGGCGCGGCCTGCAAATGCGTGTGGGCCTGCATTACGTGGTGTTCAACGTGTGTGCGTCAACGCTGTTCTTGATTGCGCTGGGCTTGCTGTTCGGCGTGTTCGGCACCCTCAACATGGCCGAGCTGTCGCAACGCATCGCCGAACTGCCGGCGCAGGATGTGCCGCTTGCCAAGGCTGCACTGGGCTTGTTGCTGTTGGTGTTCTGCAGCAAGGCAGCGCTGTTGCCGCTGTATCTATGGCTGCCGGAAACCTACTCGCGCGCACCGGCCGCAGTGGCGGCGTTGTTCGCGATCATGACCAAGGTCGGGCTATACGCAACCTTGCGCGTATCGGCGCTGTGGTTTGGCGCAGGCGCCGGTGCGTTGCATGGATTTGGCCGGCATGCGTTGCTGTGGCTGGGCATCGCCACGCTGCTGATGGCCGCCTTCGGGGTGATGGCCGCATCGCGGCTGCGGGTGATGGTGTCCTACCTGGTGGTGTTTTCGGCCGCGACGTTGTTCATTGCGTTCTCGCTGGACGATGCCGGCGCATTGGGCGCCGGCCTGTACTACCTGCCGCATAGCAGCTTCGTGGCGGCGGCCTTGTTCATGGTCTCGGACCTGATCCGGCGCCGCCGTGGCAGCGCCAGCGACCGCAAGGAAGTGGTGGCGCCACTGCCGGGGCGGGCGATCCCCGGCAGCATGTTCCTGATCGCCGCGGTCGCGGTGGCCGGCCTGCCGCCGTTGTCCGGATTCCTGGCCAAGGCCGCCTTGCTGCAGCATGTGCCCGCCGGCCTGGTGGGCCCGGTCTGGGGCGCGGTGCTGGGCAGCAGCCTGCTGGTGGTGATTGGATTGACGCGTGCCGGCGTGCGCCTGTTCTGGCGGGTGCCCGCCGCGGTGGAGGACGCGCCCGAGCTGCAACCGTCGCGCCGTGGCCGCATGCGCCCGGTGGAAACTGCCGCCACGGTCCTGCTGCTGACCGGTCTGCTGGCGATGACGGTCGGGGCCGAGCCGCTGATGCGCTACACCGATGCCGCTGCCGCGCAGTTGCGCGATCCAGGCGCCTACGTCGAGCAAGTGCGTGCCACCATCCCGCTACGGAGGCAGCCATGAACGCACGGGTTTCATGGCGACGCCGGCTGTTTCCATCGGCGCCGTTGAGCGTGATGGTCTTCGTGTTCTGGCTGTTGCTCAGCGACAGCTTCGGGCCGCAGCAGTGGGTGCTGGGCGCGCTGCTGGGCGTGGTGGTGCCGATCTTCGCCGCGCGGCTGGACCGCGAGTTCGCGCGCATCGGTTCGTTGCGCTCGGTACCACGCATGCTGCTGGTGGCGGCCGGCGACATCGTGCGCTCCAACATCAAGGTCGCCATCCAGGTGCTGGGGCCGGAGTCGCGCATCCATCCCGGATTTATCTGGGTGCCGCTGGATATCGCCAACATCCATGGCATTGCCGCGCTGACCAGCATGATCACGCTGACGCCGGGCACGGTGTCTGCGGCGCTATCGGACGACCGCAAATACCTGCTGGTGCACGTGCTGCATCTGGACGACCCGGACGCATTGATCGCCGAGATCAAGACCCGCTACGAAAAGCCCCTGATGGAGATCTTTCCATGACCGGTCACATGTTCATCGAATCGACCATCGTCATCTGCATGCATGCGGTGGGGCTGGCCATTTTGATGGCGCTGTGGCGCCTGTTGCGCGGCCCCACGGTGCCCGACCGCATCCTGGCGCTGGACACGCTATCGGTCACCGCCATTGCCGAGCTGATGCTGCTGGGCATGTACCTGGACTCGCCGATCTACTTCGAAGCTGCTCTGGTGATTGCGATGCTGGGCTTCGGTAGCACCGTGGTGTTGAGCAAGTTCGTGCTGCGCCGGGACATCGTCGAATGATCGCGCTCACCGAATACCTGCTCAGCGCGCTGCTGCTGATCGGCACCTTCTTCATCCTGATCGGGGCCTTCGGGCTGGTGAAGCTGTCGGACTTCTTCAAGCGCCTGCATGCACCGACCAAGGCCAGTACGCTAGGCGTGGGCTGCGTGCTGCTCGCTTCGGTGGGCTACCACCTGTTCCTGGGCGTGGACCCGCAGCCACGCGAATTACTGATCACCGTGTTCTTGTTCATTACCGCGCCGATCAGTGCACACATGATGGCCAAGGCGGCGCTGTCGCTGATGATGGAAGATCGCCCGGAAGTACCCAACCACGGCGAGATGAAGAAGGAAGGCCTGCCGACACCGGCGGCCGACGGTGATATCGGCGAGAACGAAGAGACCGCCCGACAGCATGAGCGTCCGTCTTCGGGGCAATGAATCCATGCGGCGGTGTGAGGTGAGTGCGCCGCACGGCTGATCGGAGTCGCGACGGTCCAGCTGCGGTCTATCCGCTCGTCCTCTGCCGAGCTTGCGATGGCGTTTTGCGTTGCGAAGGGAACAACTCCTGTGTCCGCAGTCACAAGCACCGGATATCGGGTACCTCCCTTTACACGAGTCACCCATAGCCTGCGTCGCTGACGCGCCATTGCGCGCCGGCGCCTCACCTCCGGGCTGATGCAGCTGCGGCAAGTCTCAGCCGCATCCCTCCACATAATCCACCTGCGGCGCCTGCCCTACCCGCCAGCTGCTGACCTTGCCCTCGGCATCGGTCTCGAACACCAGCGCCGAGTGCGTGGCAGCGTCGGCATGCCGCAGCGTCTGCGCGCCGGGCACATATTTGTGCGGCTGCGCCTGCAGGCCGTCGGGGTACAGCGCGCGTAGCTGGTCCAGCGTCATGCCGATCTTGCCGCCGCCGGGCGCCACTTCCTTCGGCTCGTTGGTCTGGTAGCGGACCAGCTGGTCGCCCTCGAACATGAAACCGAATCGGCGCGCATCGTCTGCCCATTGCGGACGCAACAGGTAACAGCCGCCATCGCTGGCGGCATCGCCGCGCAGGTCGCCGCCCCAGGCTGCGCGCGCTTGCGCAGCCTCCATGCCCAGGCGCAGATCGCCGTAGCCATCCATGCGCGCCAGCGTGGTCGGCTGCTGCCGCAGATGCGGTGGAAACGTACCGGCCGGTGCAGTGGCCGGTGGTACCGCACCGGTAGGCTGATCGCTGGCCGGCGCGTGCTGCGCAGTGGTGGGCGCGGGCTCCGGCAGCGGCTCATCCGCGCGATTGCAACCGGCCACGGCCAGCATCAGGCCCATCACGCCAAGCAGTCTGGATGTCATCGAAGCGCTCCCTATGCAGGCGCCCAGCCTACACAGCCGACATCGCGGCAATGTGCAGGCCACCGTGACGTCGCGTCGCACCGATGTCATCGGCGCTTCATTGGCGGCGGTCACGCTGTCGGCTCCGCAGGACCGCCGCCATGACCCCACGCAAGACCGAACTCGCCCTCACCGCGCTGCAATCGCACCGCAGTCCGTTGACCCTGCTGCAACGCCGCGCCCTGATTCTTGCCGATGGGCAGCGTGATCTGGCCGCACTGACCGCGCTGCTGGGCAGCGAGGGTAGCGTGCTGGTGCAGACGCTGTGCGCGATGGGCTATCTGGAACCCACTGGAGACGATGCGACCGATGCAGGGCGCGGCACCGCGCGCGTTGCGGCAGTGGCGCCGGTTGCAGCAGCTCCGGCCACGGTGCAGGTACGACCGGAGCCAGCCAGCGAGGAAGACCTGCAGCGCCTGCGTCGTCGCGCAACCACCAACGCCCGTCTCTACCTGCTGGACATCCTGCAGTTGCAGCGCAACCCGGTAGCCATGGCACTGCATCGCCAACTGCAGGCCGCACGCGCCGAAGACGAGATTACCACCGCCATCAACGCGGCCCTGCGTGAGTTGCCGCAGTTCACCTCGTCCTCGTATGCCGAGCGCGTGCGCACGCGCATCGGCGAACTGCTACCGGACGCGTTGCAGGCCGCGTGACGCAGCAGGAGCGTCTCGCTGTCTGGAGTGCCGCCCTTGATGGTCAGTCTCCCGCACCCGCTGCCGGCACCGTGAACCCGGCACGCAAGCCCTCCCAGCAGCGCTGATAGTCGCCCTGCCGATGCGTGGCCTGCAGCGCCTGCTGCGTGGGCCGCAGCACGGCGCGGGTTTCGAACATGAAAGCCATGGTGTCGGCGATGACGTCCGGGCGCGACAGATCCGCCTGCGAGGCCTTGTCGAAGGTTGCCGCATCCGGGCCATGCCCGCTCATGCAGTTGTGCAGCGACGCACCGCCGGGCGCAAAGCCCTCGGCCTTGGCATCGTAAACGCCGTGCACCAGCCCCATGAACTCGCTGGCCACGTTGCGATGGAACCACGGCGGGCGGAAGGTGTGCTGCGCCACCAGCCAGCGCGGCGGGAAGATCGCAAAATCCATATTGGCGGTGCCGTGCGTGTCGCTGGGCGAGGTCAGCACGGTGAAGATGCTGGGATCGGGATGGTCGAAGCTGATCGAGCCAATGGTGTTGAAGTGGCGCAGATCGTAGCGATACGGTGCGTAATTGCCGTGCCAGGCCACCACATCCAGCGGCGAGTGATCGATATCCGCCCGCCACAGGTGGCCCTGGAACTTGGCGACCAGTTCGAACGCGCCGTCGCACTGCTCGAACGCCGCACGCGGGGTCTCGAAATCACGCGGATTGGCAAGGCCATTGGCACCAATCGGCCCCAGATCCGGCAGCCGCAGCAGGCCGCCGAAGTTTTCGCAGACATAGCCACGCGCTTGGCTATCGAGCAGTTCCACCCGGAAACGCACACCGCGCGGTATCACGCCGATCTGTTGCGGCTCCAGTTCGAGCACACCCAGTTCGGTGCACACGCGCAGCCGGCCGAGTTGCGGCACCAGCAGCAGCTCGCCGTCGGCGTTGTAGAAGAACCGCCCGTGCATGGACGCGTTTGCCGCATACAAATGCACGGCCACGCCGGTCATCGCCTCCGGGCTGCCGTTGCCGGCCATGGTGTACAGACCATCGACGAAATCAGTGGGCGTGGCCGGCAACGGCAGTGGACTCCAGCGCATCTGGTCCGGCGGCACCGGGCCGCTGCCGAAGTCGTTGTGGAGCCGTGACTGCTCGATCAGCGAGAAACGGCCGTGCACCGCCGCCGGACGAATGCGATACAGCCAGCTGCGCCGGTTCTCGCCGCGTGGCGCGGTGAAGGCAGTGCCGGACAACTGCTCGGCGTATAGGCCATGCGCCACGCGCTGCGGCGAGTTCTGCCCGACCGGCAGGCTGCCGTCCACCGCTTCGGTTGCGAACTCGTTGCCGAAGCCGGTCATGTAGTGCTGCGGATTGTGCATGGTGGCGCGTCCGGATGTTGGCCCTCCTCCTCGACCGCAGAAGGCTGGGCTTGGGGTGGATCAAGCCCCTCTCCCGTCGGGAAAGGGGTCGGGGTGAGGGTACGGCGTGGCGATGGTGTTGCTGATCGCTTCGACCACCGCGTCCAGCGCAAGCAGTACATCGTTGTTCCAAAAGCGCAGCACTGTCCAGCCTCTCGCATGCAGCCACTGCGTCCGTACCTGGTCGCTTGATTCTTCGTGCTGTGATCCATCCAGCTCGATGATCAGCGCTGCTTCGATGCAACAAAAATCTGCGATGTAGGGCGGGATCGGATGTTGCCGTCGGAACTTGAAACCTTGTAGCTGGTTGCCACGCAGACACCGCCACAGTGTGCATTCAGCGTCAGTCATCTTATTGCGCAATGCGCGGGCTCGGGTAAGCGTCACGATGGGCAATGGCGGTTTGATTCTCACCGCTCCACCGTACCCTCACCCCAACCCCTCTCCCACAGGGAGAGGGGCTCTTGGTGCGTGCGTTTTTACTGGCCTGCCTTGTCAGACAACCACATCCCGATGGCGCGACCCTCGCACCTTCCTGCTGTAGCGAATCCCGAAAAACAAATCCCAAATTCCAGCCCTCAAAGCACCCCACGCTTCATCTGGTCGCGCTCAATGCTTTCGAACAGCGCCTGGAAATTGCCTTCGCCGAAGCCTTCATTGCCCTTGCGCTGGATGATCTCGAAGAAGATCGGGCCGATGCAGTTGGTGGTGAAGATCTGCAGCAACTTGCGCTGCTTGGTATCCGGATCGGCGTCGATCAGGATCTTGTTGCGACGCAGGCGTTCGACATCTTCGCCATGCTCGGGAATGCGCAGGTCCACGACGTCGAAATAGGTGTCCGGGGTATCCAGGAAGCTGACGCCGGCCGCGCGCATCTTTTCCACACTGGTGTAGATGTCGTCGGTGAAGCAGGCGATGTGCTGGATGCCTTCGCCCTGGTAGGCGTCCAGATACTCGTTGATCTGGCTCTTGGGGTCGGACGACTCGTTGAGCGGAATGCGCACGATGCCGTCCGGGGCGGTCATCGCCTTGGACACCAGCCCGGTCTTGGCGCCCTTGATGTCGAAGTAGCGGATCTCGCGGAAGTTGAACAGCCGCTCGTAGTAATCCGACCAGCGCTGCATGTTGCCGAAATACAGGTTGTGCGTAAGGTGGTCGATGAAGGTCAGCCCGAAGCCGGCCGGATGCTGGTCGGCACCTTCGATGGCCTCGTAGTCGGCGTCGTAGATGCTGCCCGCCTCGCCGTAGCGATCCACCAGATACAGCATGCAGTCGCCGATGCCCTTGACCACCGGGGCAGGCACTGCGCGGGTGTCGGGCTTGTTCTGCACTGCTTCGCCGCCATTGCCCAGCACCGTCTGCAGCACGGTGTCGGCCGGGGTACGGAAGCGGATCGCAAACCCGCAGGCGCAGGGGCCGTGCGCGGCGGCAAAGTCGGCGGCGAACGAATCAGGGTCTTCGTTGAGCAGGAAATTGACCCCACCCTGGCGATAGACGGTAATGGCGCGGCGGCGGTGACGCAGCACCGCGCTGAAGCCCATCTGACGGAAATAGGCGTGCAATTGCGCGGCCTGGCCGGCGGGTGCGGCGAATTCGACGAATTCGAACCCGTCGATCCCCATCGGATTGTCGAAGGTGGTGACCTGCATGCCCGGATCCGGGCGCTGTGCAGTGGTGTTCGGTTGTGCGCTCATCGTCGTTTCTCCACGCTGGGGTGTCCGCAGGGCTATGCGGAGTGGCAGAAGACCCGCGAGAATGCGCAGGCCACCCTCGGTTTGTAGTTGCAAATGAAACCAAAATCAAGACACAGCGCAACATGAGCGATCTCGACGCCCCCCAGCCGCCGCACCACCCTGTCCTGCTCAACCTGGAGCAGTTCCTGCCGTATCGCCTGAGCGTGCTGTCCAACCGGATCAGCAGCAACATCGCCAAGGTATACGGCGACCGTTACGGCATGGCGATTCCCGAATGGCGGGTGATCACCATCCTGGCGCTGTATCCGGGCTCCTCGGCCAGCGAGGTCTCCGACCGCACGGCGATGGACAAGGTGGCGGTCAGCCGCGCGGTGGCCCGGCTGCTGGAGCGCGGTTTCATCCGCCGCGAAACGCACGGCGACGACCGCCGCCGCTCGATGCTGGCGCTATCGCCGGCCGGGCGCCAGGTCTATGAGACCGTCGCCCCGCTGGTCAACGAGATGGAACAACGGCTGATGTCGATCTTCAGCGCCGAAGAGCAGCAGTTACTGGAACGCCTGATCGACCGCCTGGCCAAGGACGGGCTGCCGCGCATGGCCGACAAGGACTGACGGTAGGCGCTGCGCTCGCCCCCATCCGCCCTGCGGGCACCTTCCCCCGCAAGCGGGGGAAGGAAGCACCTGGACCGAGGAAGGACGCGCGCCGGCCAACGCGCAACCAGCCACTCTCCCTTCTCCCGCGCGCGGGACAGGCGCCAGGTCTACAAGACCGTCGCTCCGTTGAGACCGTCGCTCCATTGGTCAGCGAGATAGCACAACGGCTGATGTCGATCTTCGGTGCCGAAGAGCAGCAGTTACTGGAACACCTGATCGACCGCCTGACCAGGGACGGGCTGCCGCGCATGGCCGACAAGGACTGACGGCAGGCGCTGCGCTCGCCCCCATCCGCCCTGCGGGCACCTTCCCCCGCAAGCGGGGGGAAGGAAGCTCTTGGACCGAGGAAGGAAGCACCTGGACCGGGGAAGGACGCGCGCCGGCCAACGCGCAACCAGCCACACTCCCTTCTCCCGCGCGCGGGACAGGCGCCAGGTCTACAAGACCGTCGCTCCGTTGAGACCGTCGCTCCATTGGTCAGCGAGATAGCACAACGGCTGATGTCGATCTTCAGTGCCGAAAAGCAGCAGTTGCTGGAACACCTGATCGACCGCCTGACCAGGGACGGGCTGCCGCGCATGGCCGACAAGGACTGAATGCAGGCGCTGCGCTCGCCCCCATCCGCCCTGCGGGCACCTTCCCCCGCAAGCGGGGGAAGGAAGCACTTGGACCGAGGAAGGAAGCACCTGGACCGGGGAAGGACGCGCGCCGGCCAACGCGCAACCAGCCACTCTCCCTTCTCCCGCGCGCGGGAAAGGCGCCAGGTCTACGAGACCGTCGCTCCGATGAGACCGTCGCTCCATTGGTCAGCGAGATAGCACAACGGCTGATGTCGATCTTCGGTGCCGAAAAGCAGCAGTTGCTGAAACACATGATCGCTCGGCAGACCAGGGACGGGCTGCCGCACATGGCCGACAAGGACTGACGGCAGGCGCTGCGCTCGCCCCCATCCGCCCTGCGGGCACCTTCCCCCGCAAGCGGGGGAAGGAAGCATTTGGACCGGGGAAGGAAGCACCTGGACCGGGGAAGGACGCGTGCCGGCCAACGCGCAACCAGCCACTCTCCCTTCTCCCGCGCGCGGGAGAAGGTGGCGCAACGCGCCGGATGAGGGCCGCTCCCCGGCGAATCCTCGCAGACACTGGCCGGCCACGCGCTTCCGCACACAGGCCGCACCGCGGAACTCGCTCAGGCCTGCGGCGGTGCCCACTGCTTCAGGAAATCAAACAGCTTCTTGCGGTCGAAGCCTTCGCCCTTGCGCAGCTCCGGGCCGGCCTGGGTGGTCAGCAGCTTGCCGTCGTTGTCCAGCACCAGCAGCGAGGGATACTCGTTGAGCTGGGCGAACTGCGACAGGAACGCGGCGTTTTCGTTAGCCGCATCGCGATTGACCTTGACCACCACGAAGTTCGCGTCGCGGAAGCTGCGCAGCTCGGCGTCGCCGCCCATCAGCTCGTCCAGCGCCTTGCACGGTTCGCAGGCGGCATTGCCCACATTGAGCACGATGCGCTTGCCACCGCGCTTGGCCTCGACCTTGGCCGTTTCCAGGTCGGCAGCCGGATCCCGCGACGGGTCGTACTGCGCGTTCAGCGCGGCGGCGGCGGCGATGTCGGCCGCAGTGGGCGTGTTGCCCGAGGACACCGGCTGGCTGGGGTCGGCACTGGGTGGCTTCTGCATCGACGTATCCAGCGGCCGTGGCGCCTCCTGTTGCTCGGCGTGTTGCCCGCAGGCGCTCAACAGGCCGGCCAGCAACAGGCCACAGACAATGGGTTTGATCGGCATCGCTTTTCTCCTCACTTCACACCATGCATCAGTTTGTTGATCAGCGGCGCGATCAGGAACAGCAGCGCGCCGGCGCCCACCAAGGCCCAGAACCCGAAGGTATACCCGCCCAGCGCCGAGGACACGCTCATGCCTTCGTTCCCGCTGACATGGCCGGCAAAGATCCCCGACAGGTTGTTGCCGATGCCGGTGGACAAAAACCAGCCGCCCATGCCGAACCCGACCAGGCGCACCGGGGCCAGCTTGGTCACCATCGACAGGCCGATCGGCGACAGGCAGAGCTCGCCCACCGACTGGATGACGTACACCATGAACAAGGTCCAGAACGGGATCTTGCCGGCATCGTTGACCAGGCTGGACAGCGCAAACATCAGCAGCAGGAACGCCAGGCCGTTGAACAGCAGCCCCAGGCCGAACTTGCGCGGAATCGACGGATTGAAGCGGCCGGACTTGACCCAGATCCAGGCGATGATTGGGGCCAGCGCGATGATGGCGATCGAGTTGACCGACTGGAACCACGCGGTCGGGAAGGTCCAGCTGCCGAAATTACGGTTGACGATATTGTCGGCCAGGAAGGTGAACGAGCTGCCGGCCTGTTCGAAGAACATCCAGAACAGCACGTTGAAGGCGAAGATGATCAGCATCGCGATCACCTTGTCGCGCTGCACCTTGCCTTCGCGGATGCCCTCCACCAACAGCATCACCGACAGGCCGATGAACAGCGCCGTCAGCACGATCTGCAACACGTCTGCGCCCACCGCGAGCAGGAAGTACACGCCCGGAATCGCCAGCAGGCAGCCCACCAGCACCATCAGCACGCGGCCCAGGCCCTGCGCACCCGGCGCCGGTGCGCCGATACCCTTGAGCTGGACGCGGCCGAACCAGAACCACACCAGGCTGATCAGCATGCCCACGCCGGAAGCCATGAACACCATCTTGTAGGACGGCATGGCTTCGGTACCGAAGACCTTTTCGGCCAGCAACTGGGTTAGCACCGGCGAGATCATCGCGCCCAGGTTGATGCCCATGTAGAAGATGGTGAAGCCGCTGTCGCGGCGTGGATCGGCGACCGAATACAGCTTGCCCACCATGGTGGAGATGTTCGGCTTGAACAGCCCGTTGCCGACCACCACGGTGGCCAGGCCGATCTCGAACATGGTGTGGTCGGGGATGGCGATCAGGAACAGACCGGTCGCCATGACGGCCGCGCCGACCAGGATCGAGCGCTGGTAGCCGAGCACGCGATCGGCCACATAACCGCCGAAGATCGCCGCCGCGTACACCAGCGCCAGGTACGCGCCATAGGTACGCCCCGCCGGCGCCTGCCCGGTGGCGTCGCCGCCGAAGAATTGCGCCACGATGTACAGCACCAGCGCCCAACGAATGCCGTAGAACGCGAAGCGTTCCCAGAATTCGGTCATGAACAGCAACCACAGGGGCCGCGGATGGCCCAGCAGCGTGGGGAACTCGGGAGGCGCAGGCGGCTGCGGCGGTTTGGAGGCGGATGTCGGCGCGGCAGCGTCAACGCTCATAGGGGTCCCTTGCGTATTCAGTAATGGCTGGGGCACCAGGGCGAACCCCGGGGCGACGCGCGAGGATCACTTAGACGTCATGTACGCGTCAAATTCGCCGGAGTCGACGTCCTGATGACGGGAGACGGGACGAACCTCTGTACCGCCTCCTTTCTCCGTCGGGACATTGTCGTCCTTTATGGAGGAGAAGGGCCCGAAGGGCGGATGAGGGTGCGAAGTCGCCGGGCGGTGCCGATCGCCCTCTTCCGGCATTGGCGCGGTGGCGGGTCCCGGGAATAACGCCGTCCCCTCACCCCAACCCCTCGCCCGCAGGGAGACGGGCTTGAGCGCACGGCGGCGCCGGGGCGATGCAGTTCCTTGCGGTGTTCGCTCCCTGCAGTGCCTGCGTCTTGCGTTCCTGATGTCTTGTTCTTTGCTGGTGTCGCCTGACCAAGCTACCTGCCCGGCCAGTCCAGCCCAGCTTCTTTGCGTTGCTCAGCTATCCGCCGTACCGGCATTGTCCTGGGATGGACGATTTTCCACGCCCACCGACGTGCGCACGTCGAACAGTTCCGGGAAGAAGGTCAGTGCCAGTGCCTGCTGCAGGAAGCCCACGCCGCTGGAGCCGCCGGTGCCGCGCTTGAAGCCGATCACCCGCATCACCGTGCGCATGTGGCGGAAGCGCCAGAGCTGGAACTGGGTTTCCACATCCACCAGGTCCTCGCATAGCGAATATTCGCGCCAGTAGCGGTCGGTGTTTTCGTAGATACGTTCGAACACCGGCCGCAAGCTGTCGTCGGCCACATGCGCGGCGGTCCAGTCGCGCGCCTGGTAGTGCTGCGGAATTGCATGCCCGAAGCGCGCCAGGTAGCGCAGGAATTCCTCGTACAGGCTGGGCGCTTCCAGCACCTCGCGCAGCCGCGCCTGGCCCTGCGGATCGTAGGCAAACACCTGCAGCATCTGCGGGTTCTTGTTGCCGAGCAGGAACTCGATGTAGCGGTACTGCAGCGACTGGAACCCCGACGAGGGGCCGAGCACGTCGCGAAAGCCCATGTATTCACTGGGTGTGAGCGTCTCCAGCACCGACCACTGCTCGGTGAGCTGACGCAGCACCTGCTTGCTGCGCGCCAGCACCTTGCGGCACTGCCAGACTTCATCGCGCTGTAGATGCACGATCGCCGCGCGCAACTCGTGCGCCAGCAGCTTCAACCACAGCTCCGACGTCTGGTGCTGGATGATGAACAGCATCTCGTCGTGATGCGCCGGCTCGGACAACGGCTGCTGCGCCGACAGCAGCTGGTCCAGCCGCAGATATCCGCCGTAGGTCAGCCGCCCCTGCAGATCGGTGTGGATGCCGGGTTCCAGGTCACGCAGGTTCTTGTCGACGGGCATGGCGGGTGCAGATGGATCAGGCCGGCCAGGGTAGCGCGCTGGCGGCAGCTTGGCAGCCGCTGGGGAATGGGGAATGGGGAATCGGGAATGGGGAATGGGGAATGGGGAATGGCGGGA
>NZ_LXNG01000003.1 GCF_001642575.1 Xanthomonas floridensis
GTGCTTGATCAATCCCAGCAGGCGTTGGTCTTCCTTGGCGCGCTCACTGTCAGGCGAGCGTAACCAGGCGTAATAACCCGCCCGGTTGACGCGCAATACCCGACACATCGCGCATACCCTGAATTCCCTGCGATGGTCTTGCATGAACGCGTACTTTGCCTTTACCCCTTGGCAAAGTACGCGGCGGCCTTTTTTAAGATGTCGCGCTCCTCGGTCACGCGACGCAACTCTGCCTTCAGCCGCCGAACCTCGGCGCTCTGGTCCACCTCGGCGCGATGCACCACGCCAGACTTGCCGAACTTGCACAGCCAGGCGTAGAGGCTGTGCGTCGTGACACCCAGCCGCTCTGCGACCTCTGCCACCTTGAAACCACGATCGATCACTTGCCGGACCGCTTCAATCTTGAACTCATCCGTATACCGCTTGCTGCTCATGGACACCTCCGAATCTGCCATTTTCCACGGCCTTGAGATGTCTAGGAAAGCCTGGGCGTATCATCTGCCTGTCGCATGTCTGGTTCACTTGGCGATTCAGCGAAGGCGTTTGAGTGTCACTCGGTCGAACGAGCTCGCATTGCACATCGGGTTATGAGTTTGCCAAGCGCATTTACGCATCGCGCGCCGGCGCTACCGTTACCGCTTCATCATCCCCATCCACATCCGCCTTGACGTCGGCTTCGAACAGGTTCATCAGGTCGGCGCGGGCGTCGCGTGAGGTCTGGATCACCTTGGCCTCGTCGTCGTAGACCAGATGCTGGCGGCGGAGCAGATCTTCGTCGTGCTGGCGGAAGCGCTTGACGTGTTCGCGCGCGTCCGCTTCGCCAAGTCCCAGCGAGGTCAATACCCGCCCGCTCAGTTCCAGGCTGGAGGCAAAGACCTCGCGGAACGGTTCTGCACCCAAGTCCATCAGTTTCCAGGCGTGCTGGCGGTTGCGCGCGCGCGCCAGCACGGTGGCCTGCGGGTACAGGCGGCGGATCAGCCGCACGGTCTTGATGTTGGTGTCCGGGTCGTCCACCGCGATCACGAACACCTTGATGCGGTCGGCGCCAGCAGCGCGCAGCAGTTCCGGGCGGGTGGGGTCGCCGTAATACAACTGGCTGCCGAAGCGACGCAGGTCCTCGACGGTGTCGGGGTTGTGTTCCAGCGCCACGAACGGTACGTGCCGCGCCGTGAGCAGGCGTGCAACCACCTGGCCGAAGCGGCCCATGCCGGCGACCAGCACCTTGGGCGTCTGCGTATCGATGGTGTCGAACGGGCGTTCGGACTTGGGCTCGTGCAAACGCAGTGGTCCGTTGAGGATGCGTTGCATGCCAAGCAGCAACAGCGGCGTCAGTGCCATCGAGACGCCGACAATGGCCACCAGACGGTCGTGATTGGCAGCTTCCAGCAGCCCGACGCGGTCGGCCTCGTTGAACACCACGAACGCGAACTCGCCGCCCAGCCACAACACGCTGCCCAGCATCAGGCTGCTGCGTAGCGGCAGCCTGGCCACGCTGCCGATGCCGACCAGCAGCGAGAATTTCACCACCAGCAGGATCGCCACGCCAGCGGCGATCAATCCCGGCTCGGCAGCCACGCGATTGAGGTCGATGCCCATGCCCACCGAGATGAAGAACAGGCCCAGCAGCAGGCCTTCGAACGGCTCGATCTGCGATTCCAGCTCGTGGCGAAATTCCGAATCGGCCAGCAGCACGCCGGCGATGAAGGCGCCCAGGCTTGCGCTCAGGCCCGCCTCCTGCATGATCCACGCAGTGCCCAGCACCACCAGTAGCGCGCTGGCGGTGAACACCTCGGGCATGCGCGTGCGCGCCACCACGTTGAACAGATGGCGCAGCACGAAGCGCCCGCACAGGATCACCAGTGCCAGGGCAGCGACTGCCTTGGCCACATCCGGCCAGGCCAGGGTGGCGTTCTTGCTGCCGCCCAGCAGCGGAATGGCCGCCAGCAGCGGGATGGCGATCAGGTCCTGAAACAGCAGGATGGCGAAGGCCAGCCGGCCGTAGTCACTGTTCAGTGCCTTGCGTTCGGCCAGCAGCTGCAGGCCCACCGCGGTGGACGACAACGCCAGTGCCACGCCGACGATCAGTGCGCTCTTCCAGCCGAGTTGGCCCAGCATCAACAGGCCACCCAGAATCACCGCGGTCACCAGCACCTGGCTGGCACCGGCACCGAACACCGAATGGCGCATCACCTTCAGCCGGGCTGGCGACAATTCCAGGCCGATCACGAACAGCAGCATCACCACGCCGATCTCGGCTGCACCGCTTATGCGCTCGGCGTCCTGCACCACGCCCACGCCATCCGGGCCCAGCACCACGCCGGCGACCAGATAGGCCAGCACCGCGCCCAGGCCGAAGCGCTTGAACACCGGCACGGCCACGATCGCCGCCAGCATCAGGACCAAGGCCAGTTCGAGGCCGCCGCTATGCATGTTGCACTCTCCGTTGAGGTGCGCATTATGCCGCGCGAGGCGGCCGGCCGGCTTGCACGCCTGTGCCGCCGCCGGCATGCGATGCGCCTGGTATGCAAGGTCGACGCGTTGCGGCGGCAGGCAGTGGCCAGCGCATGTCGATGGCAAGCGCGAGAGTCTGCCGGCGTCGCGCTAGACGCGCCGCGCCCGGGCCGGGCTCAGCGGCTCTTGAGCAGGAAGCGACGGTCCAGTGGCTGCAGCGGACGCGCGTTGAACGGATACACCCGCTCGAATGCGTTGATCTGTTCCCTGGACACCTGCACCGGCTGACTCACTACCACCCAGTCCACCGTTTCGCTGCATGGCGGAGTGGTCAGCGAGCCCTCGTAGCGATAGAAACTGCGTGGAGTGCCAGGCGGCAGAAAATCGCTGGCACGCACGGAGGCATTGGCCACCTTCCGGGGCTGATCCTTGTCGCTCGGCATCGCATCGAGCACGCGCTGGAAGGCCGGATTGGCCTTGCCAGTCTCGAAGAAGATCGCCAGCACGCCGAGCGTTCCATCCGGGCCCTGGTGCACGATATGCGCTTCCATCGGGAAACGCCGGCCGTTCAACAGGTGTTCGCTCGGATGATGGAAGTGCAACTGCAGCGCGTCGTACTGCTTGCCGCCGACCAGCATCTTGCCGCCGCCGTGCAGATCCAGCTGGATGGAGTGGCCGGTATTGCGCACCACCAGCGGCACTGCGGTGTAGTCCAGGCGCAGGCTGCCCAGCGAGGCGTCGATCGCGTCCTTCAGATCGATGGGGCTGTTCTGCTGCCCATTGCCGCACAACGCATTTTCCTTGGCGAGTTCCGCCCAGTGCTCGGCACCTTCCGGCCCGGTATAGCCCCATTCGTGGCCCTGGTTCGGAGCGGTCTCGTGCGCGTGCACCGGCGTGGCATCAGGCAACGCGGTCTGTGCCATCCCCAGCGTGCCCCAGCCAGCGGCCACACACAGGCACAGCGGGCTGACGCGGTGTAACAACACTGACGTGAAAGACGGCATGGCGGATTCCTGGCAAGCGAAGCAGCGGCGGGGACGGATGGCCGATGTCGTCCCGCAACGCTGCGCGAGATCGACCCTGCCGGGAAGCGAACTGTACCGTCTGCGCTGCGCCAAGGCAGCGGTTTGCGACAGCCGGTTGGCTGCAGCCGATCAGCGCGTGCGTCTGCATGCCGGGAGCAGCGGCTGATGGCAAGGCGGCAACCCCGCGCTGCATGCGCTGGATCGGCAGCACGTCGCGGCGCAGCGATGCCCGTGTGCGGCGACGTGTGTCCCGGCCGAACGCCGCCGACAGATCGACAAGCGTGTGGCAATGCCGGCCGTAGGCTACACAGATCTGCGGCCATACGCTCACTGAAGCGGGCCGCACGTGAGGCATTGACCAAGCCAGCTCAGGCGCGCAGACTGCGCCGCGCCGCCACCCGGATCACCGGTCGGTGCGCACCTTTCGGAGCCTTTACCCATGTCCAGCGACAGTCACCCTAGACCCGGGTCGATGACCCGGCTGGCGCGCGCCTGAGGCTCAGGTTCGCCGGCTGTCATCGACGACGGTCGTCACCAGGCGAACCACCATGTACAACGAAACCCTGCGCCTTGCCCAAGGCGTCGATGCACTGACCGCACCCCTGGCCGAGCTCAACACGGCCGATGCGGTGGAATATCTCAACACCCTCGACCGCGAAGACGCCGCGCAGGTCATGGCCGCGTTGCCGCCGCCGCGTGCGGTGAAGTTGCTCGAACAACCCGAGCTGCGCGATGCCAGCGCGCTGGTGGCGTTGCTGCCGGCCGAGCAGGCCGCCTCGCTGCTCGGGCAGATGGCCGACGACCGCGCCACCGACATCTTCCACGGCCTGGATGCCGACCAGCGGCAGCCGCTGCTATGGCTGCTCAGCGCCGAGGCGCGGCTGTCGATCCAGGCGCTGATGCGCTACCCGCCCAATACCGCTGGCGCGTTGATGACCACCGAGTTCGTCGCCGTGCCATCCGACTGGACGGTGGGGCGCACCCTGCAGCACATCCGCGAAGTGGAGCGCAGCCGCGAGACCGTCTACGCGATCTATCTGCTCGACCCGCAGACCCGCGTGCTGCAGCAGGTGGTCACCATGCGCCGGCTGATCACCGGCGCTGCGGATGCGCCGATCCTGGAGGTGGCGCAGGTCAATCCGCCGATCACCGTGGACCCGGCGCTGGACCAGGAAGAAGTGGCGCGCCTGATCCGCCGGCATGACCTGCTCGCGATCCCGGTGGTGGATCGGCACGGCCATGTGCTGGGCATTGTCACCGTGGACGATGTGCTGGATGCCTTGATCGCCGAATCCACCGAAGACGTGCACAAGTTCGGCGGCATGGAAGCGCTGGACAAGCCGTACATGCACATTGGCTTCGGCCAGATGATCAAGAAGCGTGCGGGCTGGTTGAGCGTGCTGTTTTTAGGCGAAATGCTCACCGCCAGCGCGATGCAGCACTTCGAGGACGAGCTGTCCAAGGCCGTGGTGCTCACCTTGTTCATCCCGTTGATCATGAGCTCGGGCGGCAACTCCGGCTCGCAGGCCACCTCGCTACTGATCCGCTCGCTGGCGTTGCGTGAGCTGCGCCTGCGCGACTGGTGGAAGGTGGCGCTCCGCGAGCTGCCCACCGGCATCACCCTGGGCGCGATCCTGGGCGTGCTGGCGATCGTGCGCATCGCGATCTGGCAGACCGCCGGGCTATACGATTACGGCCCGCATTGGCAGATGGTGGCGCTGACCATCGGCGCGGCCCTGGTGGGCATCGTCACCTTCGGCTCGCTGTCCGGCTCGATGCTGCCGTTCGTGCTGCAACGCTTCGGCTTCGACCCGGCCAGCGCTTCGGCGCCATTCGTGGCCACCTTGGTGGACGTCACCGGGCTGGTGATCTATTTCAGCATCGCCGCGCTGATCCTGAGCGGCACGCTGTTGTAGCGTGCATGCGCCATGCCGGAGTGATTGCAGATGGATGCAGTGTGCCTGCATCCATTACCCCATGCCCTCGCACGCCAGTGCGTGTACCGTAGCGTGATGGCAGCGTTCTCCCCCGCACGATGAGTACCTATCACCTGCAGCAGGTGTTTCGCCCCGGCACCGTAGCGGTGGTGGGCGGCAGTCCGCGCGAGCGCTCGGCCGGGCGGGCGGTGGTGCGCAATCTGCGCGCGGCTGGATTTCCCGGGCAGATCGGCTGGGTGAGCCCGCGCTATAGCGAGATCGATGGCGTGCGTACGGTGGCGCGGTTGACCGATCTGCCGTGGGTGCCGGACCTGGTGGTGATCACCGCGCCGGCGCGCATCGTGCCGCGCATCGTCTCCATCGCCGCGCGCCGCGGGGTGGCCGCAGCGATCATCCTCACCGCAGGCTTGGGCCGTGGCCCCGGCTCGCCGGCCGCGCGCATGGAAGCGGCCGCGCGGGCCAAGGGCATGCGCATCCTCGGCCCGCACTGCCTGGGAGTGATCGCTCCGCATGCGCGACTCAATGCCAGCATCGCCGCGCATTGCCCACAGGCCGGCGATCTGGCGCTGATCTCCGAATCCAGCGCCATTGCCGCCGCGCTGGTGGAGTGGGGCGTGGCGCGTTCGGTGGGGTTCTCGGCGGTGGTGTCGCTGGGCGATACGCTGGACGTGGATTTCGGCGATCTGCTGGATTACTTCGCCACCGACTACCGCACCCGCGCGATCCTGCTCTACGTCGAACGCATTGGCGATGCGCGCAAGTTCATGTCGGCCGCGCGTGCCGCCGCGCGCGCCAAGCCGGTGGTGGTGGTCAAGTCCGGGCGCCACTTCCGCATCAACCCCAACGCCGACACCCACGCGCAGGCGCTGGCCGGCTCGGATGCGGTGTATGGCGCCGCCTTCGCGCGTGCCGGGTTGTTGCGGGTGGGCGCGCTGGACGAATTGTTTGCCGCCGCCGAAACGCTGGGCCGGCTGGGCAGTTTTCCGGGCCGGCGGCTGGCCATCCTGAGCAATGGCGGCGGGGTCGGGCAGCTGGCGGTGGATCAACTGGTGCTGCGCGGCGGCACCCTGGCCGAGTTGTCGGCCAAGACCCTGGAGCGGCTGGATCAGTCGCTGCCGGAAGGCTGGTCGCGCAGCAATCCGGTGGACATCATCGTCGACGCCGACGGTGCGCGCTATGCGGCGGCGATCGAAGCCTTGCTGGACGATCCGGAGAACGACGCGCTGCTGGTGGTCAACGTGCCCACCGCGTTCACATCCTCGGCCGATGCGGCCAAGGCGCTGACCCGCGCATTGGACCAACGCAATCGCTATCAGCGCGACAAACCGGTGTTTGCGGTGTGGCTGGGCCAGGACGATGCGGCGATCGCCGCGCTCAATGCCGCGCGCGTGCCTACGTACGCCACCGAATCGGATGCGGTGCGCGGCTTCACCCACCTGGTGCGCTACCGCGAGGCGCAGGCGGCGTTGATGGAAACCCCGCCCAGCCTGCCGGAAGATTTCGTGGTGGATGCCGGCGTGGCACGCACGCTGGTGGAAGAGGCGCTGGCCGCCGGCCGGCGCTGGCTGGATCCGGTGGCCACCAACCGGTTGCTGAGCGCCTACGGCATCCCGGTGGTGCCGCTGCAGGTGGCCGCCACCGCCAACGAGGCCGCGTTGCTGGCTGACCCGTTATTGGCCGTCGGCCGCACGGTCACCTTGAAGGTGTTGTCCAGCGAGATCGCACACAAGTCCGATGTGGACGGTGTGCGCCTGAACCTGTCCAGCGTGGCGGCGGTGCGCGAAGCGGCCACCGGCATCCTGGCGCGCGCGCGCGCAGCGCACCCCACAGCGCTGATCGAAGGGGTGATCGTGCAACCCACCGTGTTGCGGCCCAAGGCGCGCGAACTGATCGCCGGCATCGCCGACGACCCGGTGTTCGGCCCGGCCATCGTGTTCGGGCGCGGCGGCACCGCGGTGGAGGTCATCAACGACCGCGAACTCGCGCTGCCACCGCTGGACCTGCGCCTGGCCCACGAGCTGATCGGCCGCACCCGCGTCTCGCGCATCCTCAAGGCCTACCGCGACGTGCCGGCCGCCGACGAGCGCGCGGTGGCGCTGGTGCTGGTCAAGCTGGCGCAGCTCACGGCTGACATCCCCGAAATCACCGAGCTGGACATCAACCCGCTGCTGGCCGACCGCGACGGCGTGATTGCGCTGGACGCCCGCGTGGCGGTGGCGCCGCTGCGCAGGCTGCACAAGGGCCGCGGTCATCCGCGCTTTGCGATCTTTCCGTACCCCAAGGAATGGGAGCGCCAGATCGGCCTGGGCGATGGCACCCATGCGCTGGTGCGCCCGGTGCGCCCGGAGGACGATGCGCTGTTCCGCGCGTTCTTTGCGCGCATTACCGACGAAGACCTGCGCCTGCGCTTCTTCCAGTCGGTCAAGCATTTCAGCCACGAATTCATCGCCCGCCTGACCCAGCTGGACTACGCCCGCTCGATCGCACTGGTGGCCATCGACCCCAGGACCGGCGACATGCTCGGCGCGGTGCGCCTGCATGCAGACGCGGATTACGAACGCGGCGAATACGGCATCCTGATCCGCTCCGACCTCAAGGGCCACGGCATCGGCTGGCAGCTGATGCGCATCATGATCGAGTACGCGCGCTGGCTGGGCCTGAAAGTGATCGAAGGCCAGGTGCTGCGCGAGAACCGCACCATGCTGGCGATGTGCCAGAGCCTGGGCTTTGGGGTACGTCCGGATCCGGAGGATGCGAGCCTGATGGCGGTGACGCTGCCGGTGGACGGTTAGGACGGCGGCACCGCCGCCAGGCATGGGCACGCCTGGCCGCTTCGGTTGGCGCGCGCCGGGCAAGGCGGCGCGCAGCAGGGTTGTGATGGTTTACCTGCGTCGTTGCGCCTGGTCACCGGCCGCGACCTTGGCGCGGATCTGCTGCTGCACTACCTCGCCGGCTCCGGCGCCGGCGAGGCATGCACCGCGCAGACGCCGTGCATGCGCCAACAAGCGTCGCTGCCACACCTGCGGTCCACCAACCACGCTACACCGGGCGCAAGCGCGCCGGGCCTTGCTGGTGCTGGGCTGGGATTGGCCGTAGACTCTCGGCACAAGGAGCCTGCCCACAGGTGGTTCCGACTTCACGGATGATGTCATGTCGATGGCGATGACCGATCGGTGCCTTGCACCCTTGCAGTTGTGCGACGCCCATGCGGGCGCGAGGTCATCCAATGGTGTATCGCCCCGTCAGATCCGGCCGCTCCACCATGGCATACGATGACGTGGGGACTCCTTCCTCTCTTTCCTGGTCTCGTTTCAGAGCGCGCTCGTGTCGCCTGCGCCGCAGCAACGTGACCGTCTGTTTTCGCCTCAGCACTGTCGGGAGTTTCAATGTTTCGTGATTTCAGAATGTCGTTCGTGGTCACCGCGCTCTGTCTGGGCGCGGCGGCGTGGTGGGGCCACAACTCGAGCATGGGGGTGTGGCAGGCCTTGTGGCTGTGCACGGTCCTGAGCGTGCTCGAAGTTTCGCTGTCCTTCGACAATGCGGTGGTCAACGCCGGTGTGCTCAAGCACATGAACGAATTCTGGCGGAAGCTGTTCCTGACCGTCGGCATCCTGATCGCCGTGTTCGGCATGCGCCTGGTGTTCCCGATCGTGATCGTGTCGGTGGCGACCGGCATGGGCCTGATGCCGGTGATCGATCTGGCGCTGAACGAGCCGGATAAATACAGCCAGGTGCTGACCGACCACTACCCCTCGATTGCGGCCTTCGGCGGCATGTTCCTGCTGCTGGTGTTTCTCAACTTCCTGTTCGATCGCGAGCGCGAGCTGCATTGGTTGGGCCCGGTGGAGCGCCTGGTCGGCAAGCTGGGCAAGGCCGATGCGATGTCGGTCATCGTCGCGGTGGCGGTGTTGCTGGGCACCAAGCTGTTCCTGCCGCAGGACATCTTCCAGAGCGTGCTGTTCGCGGGCCTGGGCGGCATCCTGCTGTACCTGCTGGTCGATAGCGTGGATGCACTGTTCGAGTCGGAAGAGGACGAGGGCGGGGTCAGCGTTGCCAAGCGTTCGGGCGTGGCCGCGTTCCTGTACCTGGAAGTGCTGGATGCCTCCTTCTCGTTCGACGGTGTGATCGGCGCGTTCGCCATCACCCGCGACGTGGTGATCATCATGCTCGGCCTGGCGATCGGCGCGATGTTCGTGCGCTCGATGACGGTCTACCTGGTGCACAAGGGCACGCTGGACGAATTCGTGTTCCTGGAGCACGGCGCGCATTACGCCATCGGCGTGCTGGCGATCATCATGCTCATCGGCACCGTGCACCACGTGCCGGAAGTGCTGACCGGACTGATCGGCGTGGCCTTCATCGCGGCATCGGTGTGGTCCTCGATTCGTTACCGCAAGCAGCACCCGGCCGGCGAAAGCGCCTGAGAGGCGCTGACGGAACCACTGCGTAGCGGCCAGGCGGGTGCGGCCGGTGTTGGGTGCGGCATGGATCACGCGGACATTGCGGTTCCAGGCGCGCCCACCACGCCCACCTGACGGCTGCTCGCGAGGTTGTGTCAGCCGCTCCACGCCGCCGGCCGTTTCCTGTGTTCGGCAGGCGGCGGCGCGGTTGCGACCCGCTGCACGCCGGCCCGCCGCGCCCCGCTTGTTGGCAGGAGCGCGCGTGGCACGTGGGATGGGTCGCGCGCTCGGCGCTGCGGTCGGACGGCTCGAATCGGTCCCTTTCTTTGGCAGTTTTCTTAATCAGGTGAAGTCATGCGTCGTTTGCCCGTCTACCTGCTTCTCGATACTTCCGGTTCCATGCGCGGCGAGCCGATCGCAGCGGTCAACGTGGGCCTGCGCGCCCTGGTGACCTCGTTGCGGCAGGATCCGTCGGCATTGGAGAGTGTGCACATCTGTCTGATGACCTTCGATGCGGACGTGAAGACGATTCTGCCGCTGACCCCGTTGGACCAGCTGCAGCTGCCGGAGATCACCACGCCCGATTCGGGCCCCACCATGCTGGGCAAGGCGTTGCAGCACGTGTGCGAGCGCGTGGATCTGGAAGTGCGTCGTTCCAGCGAAGACGCCAAGGGCGACTGGGCGCCGCTGCTGTTCGTGATGACCGATGGCAGCCCCACCGATCTGCAGGTGTTCGAGGAGCAGATCCCGGAGCTGCGCAAGCGCAACTTCGCCAACATCATCGCCTGCGCGGCCGGCCCCAAGGCCAAGTCGACCTATCTGTCGATGTTCACCGCCAACGTGTTTGCGCTGGATACGCTGGACAGCGCCTCGTTCACCAGTTTCTTCAAGTGGGTGTCGGCGGCCGTCAGCGGCGGCAGCCGTAGCCAGGGCACTCCGGAAGGCACGGCGTTGCCGCCGCCGCCGAGCGAAATCCAGCTGGTGCTGTAACCCGTCGCCACCACCGAGTAAGCCGCTGTCTTCGTCCTGGAGTGTGAGATGCGCCGCCTTCCGATCTATTTCCTGCTCGATGTCTCCGAGTCGATGATCGGGGAAAACCTGTATCGACTGGAGGAAGGGCTGGCCCATATCGTGGCGACGCTGCGGACCGACCCGCACGCGCTGGAAACGGCCTGGATTTCCGTCATCGCCTTTGCCGGAAAAGTGCGGCGGCTGCTGCCGCTGACCGAGCTGACCAGCGTGGTGGTGCCCAGCCTGCCGGCGGGCGGCGGCACCTCGCTTGGTCGGGCAATGAACTACCTGATGGACGAGGTGGATGCCTCGGTGCACCGCAATAGCGCCGAGCGCAAGGGCGACTGGAAACCGATCGCGTTCCTGATCACCGATGGCAAGCCCACCGACGATATCGCCCCGGCGCTGTCGCGCTGGCAGCAGCATTATGCAAAGCGCGTGTCGCTGGTGGCGGTGTCGATCGGGCGCAATGCCGACCTGGGCGTGCTCAACCAGTTCACCGATGCCGACAAGGTGCTGACCCTGGATGACAGCAGCGACGGCGCGTTCCAGCGCTTCATCGCCTGGGTCACGCAGTCGGTGCAGGCGCGCAGCCGCAGCGTGGGCGATGTGTCCAAGGAAGAGCAGCTGCCGGACGCCGATGTATCGATCCTGAAAAAGCTCAACCTGGATAAGCCGCTCGAACGCGTGGACGAGTCCAACGCGTAT
Source organism: Xanthomonas floridensis (assembly GCF_001642575.1). GTDB lineage: Bacteria > Pseudomonadota > Gammaproteobacteria > Xanthomonadales > Xanthomonadaceae > Xanthomonas > Xanthomonas floridensis. The sequence goes on from NZ_LXNG01000003.1 coordinate 11,533, forward strand.
TTCGTGTCCAAGTGTCAGCGCAGCGAGTTGCCGTACATCTCGCGCTACGAACCGATGCATCAGTCCTTCGATGTCGGCAGCGCGCAACTCAGTGCAACCACCTACCGGCTGGTGGGGTGCTACCCGGTCAGGAACGATTATTTCGAGATGTCGTCGGAAGCGCCGAACTTCGCCACGGTGGAGTCGGACCAGATCTTCGGCACGCCCAGTTGCCCGCACTGCGGCAACCGGGTCGGATTTGCGATGTGTTCCTGCGGCAACACCTTCTGCGTTCCTGGCGAAGGGGAGCAGACCTGCCCGTGGTGCAAGAAGCGCGCCTACTTCGGCTGTTTTGCCGATGGCGAGTCGGTGGAAATTTCGCGTGCGCGAGGCTGATTGATGCCGCCACTGCCCCCACCGGCGCCGCCTGCGCAGGCGCAGGCCCACACCGCCCTGGCCGAGCTGCTCGGCAACTATCTGCGGCAGCACGGCGTCGTACTGGAGCCGGCCCGGCTCCGGCACCTGCTGCAGGAAGCGCCGGTGCTGGAATTGCTGCATTGGCTCGATGCCACCGCATCGCGCCTGGCGCCGGCACTGGGCGAGGCAGCGGCATCCTCGCCGGAGCCGGGTGCTGTGCCAGGCGCGACGGCGGCACCCATTGCACGCGACGCGGCAGCAATGGCGCCAATCGCATCCCGTCCAGCCGACGCAGTGCCCGTAGAGCCCGCGGCATCCAGTCCAGGCGACGCGGTATTGGTGGAGCAAACGACATCCGGTCCAGGCGACGCGGTATTGGTGGAGCAAACGACATCCGGTCCAGGCGACGCGGTATTGGTGGAGCAAACGACATCCGGTCCAGGCGACGCGGTACCGGTAGAACCAACGACATCCGGTCCAGGCGACGCGGTACCGGTGGAACCACCGACATCCGGTCCAGGCGACGCAGTGCCGGAGGAGCCTCCAGCATCCAGCCCAGCCGACACGCTGCCGGCACCGCCCACAGCATCTGGCGCCGCGGTCGAACATGCCGCAATCACAACGTCCTCGGTTGCGACCGATGCCACGCTGTTTGTAGCGCCGGCGTCGAGCGCGCCCGCAACGGCGCTGCGCTGGCGTTTTGCCAATGCCACGGCAGGGAGCGCCTATGTCGGGCAGGCTGCGCCCGTCAGTGATCCGCAACGTCCGGCGCAGCTGTACCGTTTGATGGCCGTGGAAGGGTTGCAGGGAAGCGGCCTGGGTTTCGATGCGGCCAGCGGCGTGCTCTCCGGCGTGCCCAGCGCAGCCACCGCGACCGGCGAGGAAATGCATTTTACCGCACGGTTTTTGCCGCTCGATGCGGTGGCCGGCACCACGTTGCAGGCCGGCGTGGCCAGCCTGCTGGTCAATCCCGACCCACGCGCGCTGTGGAAGCAACGCGAGCCCGATGCCGCGTTGGGCCTGCGTAAACCGCATACCGCAACGGCGCATGCACGGATCGACGGTGCCTACGCGATCGCTGCCAGTGTGCGCGGGCGCTCGCATGCCAATACCGGCAGCTTCCGCGAAGACGACGTTGCCATCGCCACCGATCGTGACGCCCGCTGGCTGGTCTGCGCCGTGGCCGATGGCGCCGGCTCGGCGCCGTTGTCGCGACGCGGCTCGGAGTTGCTGACCCGGCACGTCGTCGCCACGCTGGCAGCGCATCTGGAGGGTGTCGAATTCTGGGCGCGCCAGCAGGGGCTGCAGTGGCAGCATCACGCCGACCTGCTGCCGCGGCTGCAACCGCGGTTGCTGGACGCGATGCATGCCAGCCTGGCATCGGCCAGCCAGGCATTGCTGGGCCACGCCAGCCTGCTTGGCGTCGACGAAGGCGCACTGGCCTCGACCCTGATGCTGACGGCGGTGCGTCCCTGCGGCGCGCAGTCGCTGGTGCTGAGTTACTGGATCGGCGATGGCGCGGCGGCGACCTATGACGCCGACTCCGGCGCCCTGCAGGTGCTGGGGCAGGCCGACGCCGGCGAGTACTCCGGGCAGACCCGGTTCTTTCTTTCCGATGCATTGGCCGGCGATACGCAGGCGGCCGTGCACGCGCGCATGCGCTGTGTATGGCTGCCTGCCGGTGCCAAGGTGATCCTGATGAGCGATGGCGTGTCCGACCCCAAGTTCGGCACCGAGCGCGCCTTGCAGGATCCGGCGCACTGGCAGCAGTGGTGGCAGACCGACATCGCGCCGCCGCTAGCGGCCGTGCAGGACATCGCGGCCCTGCCGGAGGCGCTGGTGGCGTATCTGGGCTTCTGGTACCCGGGCGAGCACGACGATCGCACCTTGCTGATACTCCAGACCGAGCGCGCACCATGACCGCTGCCATCATCCGCACCACTGCCCACGATGGCAGCACGGTGGAGTTCTACGATCAGCTGCGTGGCAGCGGCGGGTTGAAGGACTGCTATTTCAGCGTGGATGGCCGCTATGTGGTGCTGTTCTTTCGCCAGCCCCCCGATGCCAATGTGCGCGAACGCATCGCCAATATCGTCGGCCGCTTCCGCGACGGCATCTTCAACCAGGTCGGCGGCGAGTACTGGAGCGGCATGTTCTGCTGGCCGCAACGCACGCTGGAATGGAACGGCCGCTTTGGCCTGGTCGCGCCGATGTATGCGCGGCACTTCTTTTTCGAACATGGCTCGCGCAATGGCGACGTGCTGCAGATCGCCGGGCGCGAGAAGGAGGGCAAATGGTTCGCCTCTGCCAATAACCGCAGCAAGTACCTGGATCCGCGCGAGCTGGGTAACTGGGCCAGCCATCTGCGCATCTGCCTGTTGATCGCGCGTGCCGTCCGCCGCTTGCATATGGCTGGCCTGGCGCATTCGGACCTGTCCTACAAGAACGTGCTGGTCGACCCGGTCGGCGGCAATGCCTGCATCATCGATATCGATGGACTGGTGGTGCCAGGAAAATATCCGCCGGATGTGGTGGGCACACCGGACTTCATCGCGCCGGAGGTCGTGGCCACCGCCGGCCTGCCCAAGCACGATCCGCAGCGGCGACTGCCGTCGATCCAGACCGACCTGCATGCGCTGGCCACGCTGATCTACATGTATCTGCTGTACCGCCATCCGCTGCGCGGCGGGAAGGTGCACGACGCCGATGCCACGCGCGATGAAGAACTGGCAATGGGCGAGCGCGCGCTGTTCGTGGAAGATCCGCACGATGCATCCAATCGGGTGCGGCTGAGCGATGTGCGCAGCAGCGAGCTGCCCTGGGCCGATGCCGCCACGCGCCCGTATACCCTGACCGGACCCTACCTGGCACCGCTGTTCCTGCGCGCGTTCACCACCGGCCTGCGCGATCCGCAGCAACGCCCGCAGGCCTCGGAATGGGAAGACGCGCTGGTGCGCACCGTCGATCTGCTGCAGCCCTGCAGCAACGCCCGCTGCGAGCAGGGGTGGTACGTCTTCGACAACACCTCGCGGCCGCGCTGCCCGTTCTGCGCAACGCCGTATCCCAATGCGTTGCCGGTGCTGGACCTGTATTTCTCCACGCACACGCCGGGCCAGTTTCGGCCGGAAAATCATCGCCTGGTGGTCTACACCGGGCAGTCGCTGTTTCCCTGGCACGTCAATCGCCATGTCGCACCCAACGAGAAGCTGGCCGTCGAGCAGCGGCGACGGGTGGGCTACTTCGTGTTGCACGAGGGCCATTGGTATCTGGTCAACGAGGCGATGCCCGAGCTCTACGACGCCACCGCCGGCGCACTGGTGCCGATCGGTGAAAAAGTCGAGCTGAGCCAGGGGCGGCAGCTGTTGCTGTCGCGTGCGGAGGGCGGGCGTCTTGTGCATGTGCAGCTGGTGTTGCCCGATGCAGCGAGCGGCGCCGTTGCGGTTGACTAGACCTGCGTGGCAGGTCACTCTTTCGACCTGCTGATCGCAGGCCGGTTGCGCCAATGCTGCCGTGCAGCGCAGATGGGCCGAGCCAGGGACAGGGGCAGTGACGACTTTACAGATCGGACAAAACATAGCCCTGGAGGGCGACCGCCTCGACGCACAGATCACGCTGACGGGTGTGCCTTCCGGCATGGATCTGGATGTCAGTGCCTTCGTGCTGGGCGCCCAGGGCCAGGTCCTGGATGACAGCGCATTCGTGTTCTATGGGCAGCCCAGCTTTCAGGCCGGCGCGGTCACTGTCGATGCCAATGCGCGGCGGGTCGGCATGCAGTTGTCTGCGTTGCCGGCGCAGGTCGAGCGCGTGGCTGTTGCGATCACCATCGATCAGGGCATGCGCCGGGCGCAGCGCTTCGGGCAGCTGCAGCAGCTGACGTTGGCCGTGACCGCCGGCAACCAGACCTGCAGCTTCGCTCCGCCGCTGGTCGGCATGGCGGAGACTGCGTTGATCCTTGCCGAGGTCTACCGGCGCAACGGGCAGTGGAAGCTGCGCGCGGTGGGGCAGGGATTTACCGGCGGGCTCGGCCCGCTGGCCAAGCATTTCGGCGTGGCTGTGGATGACGATCCGGACGCGACCACGGCCGCGCCGCCGGCGCCGCCTGCACTCCCTGCCGTCCCGCCGCCACCAGTTCCTGCACCGCCGCCGCCACTGCCCGCTGCACCGCCACCGGCGCCGTCGGTGAACCTGTCCAAGATCGTCCTGGAAAAGTCCAAGCCGGTCGCGCTGGAGAAGGCCTCCGGCAAGTTCGGCGAGATCGTGGTCAACCTGCGCTGGAGTCGCGGTGGCGGGATGTTCTCGCGCGCCATCGATCTGGACCTGGGCGCCATGGTGGAACTGCAGGACGGCAACAAGACCGTCGTCCAGGCGCTTGGGGGGAACTTCGGCAGCCTGGCGCAGATGCCGTACGTCAGGCTGATGGGCGACGATCGCAGCGGTAGCTCCGGTCAGGGCGAATTCCTGCACCTCAATGGCGACGAGTGGTCACGGATCAAGCGCGTGCTGATCTTCGCCTTCATCTACGAGGGCGTTCCCAACTGGTCTAATGCCAATGGCGTGGTGACCATTCGCACGCCGGGCCAGCCCGAACTGGAGGCCCGCCTGGACAGCCCGAACAATCGCGACGGCATGTGCGCCATCGCCATGCTGGAAAACAGCAACGGCGCCATTCGTGCAACCAAGCAGGTGGACTATTTCACCGGGCACGACACCATGGACATGCGGTTCGGCTTTGGATTCGAGTGGAGAGCCGCCCGCAAATAGCCTGCGTGCCGTGTCCAGCGGGCGCTGCCATGCGCCTGCAGACGATCAATCGCGTTTCCCGGGAACTGCAAGGTTCCGATTCTTACCCCGCAACAATCTAAGGAGTGCAGTATGGGCGTCAGTCTTTCCAAGGGCGGTAATGTCAATCTCAGCAAGGAAGCACCTGGCCTGAGCGAGGTCGTTGTGGGTCTGGGTTGGGATCCGCGTGCCACCGACGGCAGCGAATTCGACCTGGATGCCAGCGCGTTCCTGCTCAAGCCGGACGGCAAGGTGCCGGACGACAGCAGCTTCATCTTCTACAACAACAAGACCTCCGCAGACGGTTCGGTCGTGCACCAGGGCGACAACCGCTCCGGCGCCGGCGAAGGCGACGACGAGCAGATCGCCGTGTCGCTCAATGGCGTGCCTGCCGCGGTCGACAAGCTGTCGTTCGCCGTCACCATCCACGAGGCCGAAGGCCGTCGCCAGTCGTTCGGCATGGTGGGCAACGCGTACATCCGCGTCGTCAACAAGGCCGACAACAAGGAACTGGCGCGCTACGACCTGACCGAAGACGGCTCCACCGAAACGGCGATGATCTTCGGCGAGCTGTACCGCAACGGTGCCGACTGGAAGTTCCGCGCCGTCGGCCAGGGCTTCAAGGGTGGCCTGGGCCCGCTTGCCGCCAACTACGGCGTCAACATCGGCTGATGCCGGCACGGCCGCTGCCTGCGTGCAGCGGCCATGAAGCGTGATCAACAGTGGCCGCCCGAATGCAGATTCGTGCGGCCACCTTCACACCGGGCCCGGCCTGGTGATGACTCAAGGAGAGTGTGGATGAGCGTTAGTTTGAGCAAGGGACAGCGGATCTCGCTGAGCAAGGAAGCCGGCACACAGTTGACCAAGGTGGTCATGGGCCTGGGGTGGGACGCCAAGAAGACCAAGGGCTTCTTCGGATTCGGCCAGCGCGACCAGTCGATCGACCTGGACGCCTCGTGCCTGATGTTCAACGATGCCAATCAGCTGGTGGACCAGATCTGGTTCCAGCAACTGAACTCGCGCGACGGCAGCATTCGGCACACCGGCGACAACCGGACCGGCGACGGCGATGGCGACGACGAGCAGATCGTTGTGCAGCTGGACAAGATTCCCACCGGCATCAAGAGCCTGGTGTTCATCGTCAACAGCTTCACCGGCCAGAGCTTCGCGGAAATTGAAAACGCGTTCTGCCGCCTGGTCGATGCCAACGGCAACAAGGAAGTCGCACGCTACAACCTGTCGTGCCAGGGCAACCACACCGCCCAGCTGATGGCCAAGCTGTATCGCCACGAGAACGACTGGAAGTTGCACGCCATTGGCGAATCCTGCTCCGGCCGTACGTTCCACGACATGCTGCCGGTCATCAACGGCCAGCTGTAATCCCTCAGGACGGCCGCCGCGACTGCGGCGCCGTCCTTCTTGGAGCGGTAGACAAACGTCGCGAGCGGTCATCAGGTGGGTGCGAGTGGCGCGCCCAGATCCGGCATGTACGCCTGGTACATGCCGATTCCGGGAGCCGACCGCGCCCGCCCGGCGGTGAGCGCCGTCGGTTTGTCAGCTGCCTGGTCGGCGCCATGCGTGGGGCCGTGCTTCAACTTCGAGTATCCGTATGTCACTTCCCCACGCGCGCGTCTGGTTCAACCGGCACTACGCGACCATTGCCCGCATCATCGATCATCTGCGTGGCGAAGCCGAGCCGTTGCCAATCTGGACATGCGTCTCGCATCGCCAGGAAAACTTCCGCGGTTTTGCCCGTGCCGACCATGCCCTGCTCGAACCTGCGGGCCTGAGCCCGGAGGCGTACCTGCAGTGGTGCTACCAGGTGGTGCAACAGCTGCAGATCACCCATCTGGTGCCCGGCTACGAGCAGAGCCTGCTTACCAGCCACCGCGCCGAGTTCGCGGCGCTGGGCTGCCAGATCGTGCACGCCGCGCCGGCCGACATCCTTCCCAATCTGCATCACAAGCAATGGGTCTATGCGGCGGTCGATGGACTGGTGCCGCTGCCGGACTATCGCTACGTCACCACGCTGCAACAGGCGGTGGAGGCGATCGCGCAGCTGGGCGTCGACGGCGCGGTCTGCGTCAAGCCCACCGTGTCGGTGTACGGCAAGGGCTTCTATCGGCTGGTGGACGGTATCGAGCCAAGCACCTATGCCTGCAGCCCGCAGGAATGGATCGGCCGGATGGAACGCCTGCCCGAGTTCGAGCCGCATCTGGTCATGCGCTATCTGCCTGGCGTGGAGTACAGCGTAGACATCGCTGCGCGCGATGGCGACGTGCTGGCCTGCGTGGTGCGCCAGAAGGATCCCAACAGCAAGGTGCAGCAGCTGTCCATGCGCGCGGACCTGGTGGGCTATGCCACGGCGATGGTGAAGCGCTTCGGTGCCAACGGGCTGATCAACGTACAGTTCAAGGACGACATCGATGGCGCGCCGATGTTGCTGGAGATCAATCCGCGTGCGGCCGGCGGGATCGGCATGAGCTGCATGTCCGGGATCAATCTTCCGCATGTCGCGTATCGCGCCTGCATCTTTCCCGAGCTGCCGGTGCAGGTTCCGACACCGCGGCTGGGCATTCGCGTCACCGAGATTTCGCTGGCGGTGGAGCTGCCGGACGCGCAGCCCTTGCCTGGCACGGTGCTGCCGCAGGTTGCGGTGGACGCATGAGCACCTTGCAGGTGAGCTTGCCCACCGGCACCTTGCACTGTTCCGGCCAGCCGGGCAATACGCGCGCGCTGACCGATCTTTGCGGTTTCGGCGCGCGGCGCAATCCCAAGCGCGGCTTCGTGTTCGTCTCCAAGGTGCTGGGCAAGCACTGGCCCGCCTCCCCGGCGACGATGGCGCAGCTGCAGGCGGAGCTGGCGGCGCAGATTCCGGTGCCGGCCGGCGAGATGGTCCTGTTCGTGGCATTGGCCGAAACCGCCACCGGGCTGGGCCACGGCGTGTTCGAAGCGTTCCTGCAACGCGCCGGCAGCCAGGCGATGTTGCTGCAGACCACGCGCTATCCGCTCGACGGCGCGCAGGTGCTGCGCTTCGAGGAAGAACACAGCCATGCCACCCAGCAGTTTCTCTATCTGCCCGAGGCCCCCGAGCTCCGCGCAGCGCTGGAGCGGGTGAGCACGGTGGTGATGGTGGATGACGAGGCGACCTCCGGCCGGACTTTTTTGAATCTGGCGATCGCCTTGCGCAGCGTCTGCCCACGCCTGCGTGCGCTGCACCCGGTGGTGCTGACCGATTTTTCCGAAGGCCGGGTACAGGCGCTGCTGTCGGCGCTGCCGGGCATCGACGAGGTTGCGCCGCTGTCGCTGTGGTCGGGCGCACACCGGTTCGAGCGTGACCCGGCTGCGGCGCTGGTGCCTGCCCCGGTGGCCTACGCCCCGGTGGCCTGTCGCCGCCAGCATGTGTCCGCCTTTACCGCGCGGCTGGGGCTTGGCGCTGCCATCGCGCTACCCGATGCGCTGGTGCAGGCCTGCCACGCGGCGCTGGATGGCCGGCCGGTGCTGGTGATCGGTACCGGCGAATGCATGTATCCGGCACAACGGTTGGCGCAGGCGCTGGAGGCGCTGGGTCATGCGGTGGCGGTGCAATCGACCACGCGTTCGCCGCTGATGCAGGCCGGTGCCATCGAAGACATCGCCCTGGTCGAAGACGTCTATGGCGAGGGTATCCCCAATTATCTGTACAACCTGACGCGTTCTGCCGGTGCGGTGCGGGTGGTGGTGCACGAAAGTCGCGAGCGCGCCTGCGTGGACCGGTTGCTGCAGCAGCTGCAGGCGATCGAAGTGGATCTTGCGCAGCAGCGGGTTGCCGCGCCGATGCAGGCGGTGGCCTAGATGTATCAGGTGGCCCTGGTCGATCTGGACGACACCTTGTTCTCGTCGCGGCGCAAGCAGAAACAGGCGCAGGCGCTGCAGCCGGCAGCATTGTCGATCGATGGTGGCGTGGTGAGCTATACCTCGCCGCGTCAGCGTGCGTTCGCGCAGTGGTTGCAGCACGCCGACCTGGTGGTCCCGGTCACCGCGCGCACGCTGGAGACCTTTGCGCGCGTGCTGCTGCCGTTCAACGGGCCGGCGATCGTGGCCCACGGTGCCACCATCGTCGATGCGCAGCGGCAGGTCGATCCGGTGTGGGCGGCCACGGTCCACGCCCGCATGCAGACCGAGTTGCCGGCGTTGCAGCAACTGCAGCAGGCCCTGTCGGCGCAGTTCGGCGCTGCGCTGGACGTCAGCATCGCCGGCGCACCGCAGCAGCCGGCCTATCTGGTGGCGCGCGAGCCATCGCGCGACGAACAGGCGGTACGAAAGATTTCTGATGAGGTCATCGCACCGTGGGTGGCGCAGCATCCCGGGTATACCCATCACGTCAACGGCCGCAATCTGGCGGTGCTGCCGCCATGCGTGGACAAGCGGCTGGCGGTGGCGTACCTGCTGGAATCGCTGCGGCGCCAGCATGGTGAGTTGTTCGTGGTCGGTGCCGGCGACAGCATCACCGATCTGCCGTTCCTGTCGCTATGCGATCTGGCGATCCTGCCCACCGGCTCGCAGGCCTGGGCACAGGTGCATGCACGCGCCCACGAGTCCTGCGCATGACCTCGGCCGGATTCTCGGGCAGTTATGCGCCGGGCGATGTGACCTTTCTGCTGACGCAGATCCAGGTCGCGCCGATGCAGGATCTGCAGGAAAAAGAGCGGCTGATCCAGGCGGGCCAGGCGCATTATTCGGAAATGCTGACGCCGGAGCAGCTGCCGGCCCCGGAATATCTGGCGTTGTTCCGCAGCGCAGTGGCGCGCCACATGCCGACGATGGCGCGCGACCTGCTGCAGTTGGCCAGCGTGGTGCGGCAGCGGCATGCGCGGCCGGTGCTGGTGTCGTTGGCGCGCGCCGGCACGCCGGTCGGGGTGGCGTTGCGGCAGGTCTTGGCCAGCCGCTGGGGCATGCAGGTGCCGCACTACGCGATCTCGATCCTGCGTGGCCGCGGGATCGATACGGTGGCGCTGGCGCATCTTTGCGCGCAATACGATCCGGCATCGCTGGTCTTTGTCGATGGCTGGACCGGCAAGGGCGCGATCACCGCCGAGCTGCGCGCCTCGGTTGCCGCGTTCAACCAGGCGCAGGGCACGCAGGTCTCACCGGATTTGTTCGTGCTGGTGGATCTTGCCGGCTGCAGCGCCGGGCATGGCTCCGTCGAGGACTATCTGATTCCGTCGGCCATCCTCAATGCGACCGTGTCGGGCTTGGTCAGCCGCACCGTGCTCAATGCCAGCATCGCCCCGGACCAGTTCCACGGCTGCGTGTTCTACCAGGACCTGCGCGCGGGCGATATGTCGCAGTGGTTCGTGGCGCAATTGCTGGAGGCGGCCGCCGCGCTGCCCGCGCCCATGCACGCCGACCCGCACACCCAGCGCAGCCAACGCGCTGCCGCCGCACAGCGTTGCAGCGACAGCCTGCAGCAGTTGCGCGACACATTCGCGGTGCGCGACACCCATTGCCTGAAAGTCGGAATCGGCGAGACCACCCGGGCGATGCTGCGCCGCGCGCCGCGCGCGCTCTGCCTGCAGCGGCCCGACGATGCCGATACCGCTCATCTGCGGTGGCTGGCGCAGACCCGCGGTATTGACGTACACATTCTCTCCAGCCTGCCATTGAAGGCAGCCGCGGTCATCAAGGATCTACGACATGTCTGAAGCCTATCGGTTGGGCGCCTCGCTCTACGTGCCTGCGACCAACGACAACCTCTCCGAGGTGCTCTCCGGACGCCAGTTTCCGCAGGCGCGCTCGTTGATTGCCTGCACCGAGGATGCGGTGTCTTCCACCGACCTGCCGCATGCGATGAGCCATATCCGGCGCACCCTGCCGACCCTGCCGCCGCGATCGCACGGCCCGCTGCGCTTCATCCGCCCGCGCAATGCCGAAGTGCTGGGGCAGCTGCTGGCCATGCACGACATCGACCGCGTGCACGGCTTCGTGCTGCCCAAGATCGACACCGACACGCTGGCCGCCTACGAGCGGCAGCTGGCCGACCACGATTTCTGCATCATGCCGACCCTGGAGACCCCGCAGGCGCTGGACCCGCTGGGCCAGCGCGAGATCCGCGCCTGCCTGCAGGGCAGCCCGCTGAGCTCGCGGGTGCTGGCGGTGCGCATCGGCGGCAATGACCTGCTGAGCATGCTGGCGATGAAGCGGGTGCGCGGCACCACGATCTACGACACCCCGGTGGGCCTGGTCATCCAGCAGCTGGTGCTGGCGTTCCGGCCGTACGGGTTTCAGCTCACCGCGCCGGTCTATGACTTCTTCGACGATCCACAGACCTTGCGGCGCGAGCTGGCCATCGACACCGCGATGGGGCTGGTGGGCAAGACCGCCATCCATCCGATGCAGATCCCGGTGATCGAGGAAGGGCTGCGGGTCAGCGACGAAGACCTGCGTGCCGCGCGCGAAGTGCTCGGCGCCACCACGGCGGTGTTCAAGTCCAACGGCGGCATGGTCGAGAAGGCCGTCCACACGCGTTGGGCGCAGGCCATCATCGCGCGCCAGGCGATCGTGGCCCTGTAAGGCTGGCTGGCCGGTGCCGGCCGGCAGGGTGGGCCGATCGCGAACCTAGCCCGGGCCCGGGCAACCGGGTGAATCCCGGCCGGCCACGGCCGGCGCTGGAGTGTGACCGCGCACGAGCAATGCACGTGCGCCAGTCACCCCAACCGAACCCAACTGAGTGGCAGAAATGCCGGTTTGGGCCTTGACTGCGCAGTCCAGTTGGACGGGTTCGCACCCTGGCGACGACCGTTCGTCAGACAGTGCTTTATGCCACAAGGGTTTGCGGGTTTTTCCCACATTTGGTGTTGACCCCTCCCGGGTACCCCACTATCTTGGGGCGGTCGGTGGTTGGTTGCCCAAGGCGGCCGGACCAGTGGGAGCATTGAATGCGGCAGGGCCGTGGTCGAAACCGCCTCCCCGCCGCGGCCGTACGTCTGATTACAGCCATCCAGGCCGGTCCTGGAGCGGGCGCGTGGTCTCGTCGCGCCGCTGTTGCTTCGCCACCGACCACCACGCGACAGCACACCGCGCGGTGGCGGCCGTGGAATCTCCGGTAAGGAGATGGCTGGTGTTGTCGATGCCGCCGCAGACGCCTGTCTTGCGTGCCGCTCGCCTTGCACCGTCATCGCTGTCCAGGGAGTCCGGATCCGGTCGCAGCCCGTCCCCGAGCGGGTTCGTGTGCCTACGCATGGAGGACGCATGACCACCAACGACACCCTTGCCGCGATCGCCACCGGTACCGCAACACCCACCAGCGTTCCTGCCAGTGTCAGCGCGCCCGGTTGCGGCGCGCCGGAATTGACCGACCCGTCAGACATCGTGCCGCCTCCCCGCCAAGCCATTGCAATGCACGCACAGACCATCGAAGAACAAACCGTCTCCACCTGGATCACCAAGGAAGCGGGCAATCGCAGGATTCCGTTCGAGGCGCAGCGCCTGGAGCGCGCCATCGACCAGATCCATGCCGAGTTCCCGCAGCTGGACGTGGCCGACTACAAGCGCTCGGTGTTCGGGTTCGTCGAGCGCAAGGACAGCGTCAACGCCGACGACCTGGTCGACCACCTGATCCGCGAGGCCGAAGCCCGCGTCGATCTGACCACCCCGGAGTGGGAGCACTTTGCCGCGCGCCTGTACCTGCGCCGCCTGTACAAGCGTGCCAGCCGCAACCGCTTTTACGACGCCAGTCAGAAGTACGGCTCGTTCGTCGGCCTGCAGGAAAGCCTGGCCGACCGCAATGTCTATTCCAACGACATCCTGCGCCGCTATTCCAAGGACGAGCTGATCGAAGCCGGCAAGATGATCGAGCCCGAGCGCGACAAGCTGTTCGCCTACAACGGCCTGTACCTGCTGGCCACCCGTTACCTCGCCACCGACAGCTCGCGCGGCGTGTTCGAGCTGCCGCAGGAGCGTTGGCTGACGATTGCGCTGTACCTGATGCAGGACGAGATCGGCACCGGCAAGGGCAGCCGCGAGCGCCGCATGCAGCTGGTGGGCGAGGCCTACTGGGCCCTGTCCAACCTGTACATGACCGTGGCGACCCCGACGCTGGCCAATGCCGGCAAGGTCGGCGGTCAGCTGTCGAGCTGCTTCATCGACACCGTCGACGACAGCCTGCAGGGCATCTACGACTCCAACACCGACGTGGCGCGCGTGTCCAAGCATGGCGGCGGCGTGGGTGCGTACCTGGGCTACGTGCGTTCGTCCGGTTCGGCGATACGCGGCGTGTCCAATTCCTCCGGCGGCGTGGTGCCGTGGATCAAGCAGCTCAACAACACTGCGGTGTCGGTGGATCAGCTGGGCCAGCGCAAGGGCGCCATCGCGGTGTACCTGGACATCTTCCACCGCGACATCGAGTCGTTCCTGGATCTGCGCCTGAACAACGGCGACCAGCGCCTGCGCGCGCACGACGTGTTCACCTCGGTGTGCATCCCCGACCTGTTCATGGAAGCGGTCGAGCGTCGCGGCGACTGGTACCTGTTCGATCCGCATGAAGTGAAGCGGATCAAGGGCTGGTACCTGCAGGATTTCTACGACGAGAAGAAGGGCGACGCCAACAGCAGCTTCCGTCGCAAGTACGAAGAAGTCGTGGCCGACGAGCGCATCACCCGCAAGACGGTCAAGGCGATCGAGATCTTCAAGCGCATCATGGTCAGCCAGCTGGAAACCGGCAACCCGTTCATGTTCTACCGCGATGAAGTCAATCGCAAGAACCCGAACAAGCACGAGGGCATGGTCTATTCGTCCAACCTGTGCACCGAGATCCTGCAGAACATGAGCCCGACGCGGATGATGCAGGAGATCATCAGCGGCAATCAGATCGTCACCACCAAGAAGGCCGGCGACTTCGTCGTGTGCAACCTGTCCTCGATCAACCTGGGCCGCGCGATCATCGCGCAGGACGACCAGGCCGATCTGCTGGGCGCCGACGTGCTGGAGCGGTTGATCCCGATCCAGGTGCGCATGCTCGACAACGTGATCGATCTCAATCAGTTGCCGGTGCCGCAGGCCACCATCACCAACCAGAAGTACCGCGCGATTGGTCTTGGCACCTTCGGTTGGCATCATCTGCTCGCGCAGAAGGCCATCCACTGGAATGCCAAGGAAGCCGAGGACTACAGCGACGAGCTGTATGAGCGCATCAACTACCTGACCATCCAGGCGAGCATGGAGCTGGCCAAGGAAAAGGGCACCTACAGCGTGTTCCGCGGCAGCGACTGGCACAACGGCGAGTACTTCCGTGCGCGCGACTACAACAGCCCGCAGTGGCTGGAGCTGTCGGCGCAGGTGTCGGTCAATGGCGTGCGCAATGCCTGGATGCTGGCCGTGGCGCCGAACATGAGTACCGCGCAGATCGCCGGTTCCACCGCCTCGATCGACCCGATCTACAGCGCGTTCTATTACGAAGAGAAGAAGGACTTCCGTCGTCCGGTCGCCGCTCCCGGTCTGTCGCTGGAAACCTGGCCGTACTACGAAAAGGGCGCCTACAAGGTCGACCAGTTCGCCAGCGTGCGCCAGAACGCGCGTCGTCAGCGCCACGTGGACCAGTCGATCAGCTTCAACTTCTACGTGCCCAGCACCATCCGTGCGAGCACGCTGTTGGACCTGCACATGACCGCCTGGCGCGAAGGCCTGAAGACCACGTACTACGTGCGCTCCAATGACATCGACATCAGTGAGTGCGAGTGGTGTTCGAGCTAAAGCGCATGCGGTAGCTAAGCGCATTCGCGCTTTCGCTTCCACAGTTCGCGTTGCGAACTGTGGACCCTGCTTCATCAGCTCCCACACCCCGCGCCTTCGGCGCGCCCCCTGACTCAGGGGGCTTTTCTCCAGAACGATTGCTGCCGCCGCCCCCGCGTCACACGCGGGCGGCTGCCCGGAACACGAGTAGAGACCCATGTCCGCAACACCGCTTGAACGCATCAAGATCCTGGAACCGCGTCATCCCAATCGCTCCACCGCCATCATCAATGGCGAGACCTCCGGCATCCTCAACTGGAACGACATCCCGTACCCGTCCTTCTATCGGGCGTACAAGGAACTGTCGACCAACTTCTGGATCCCCGACGAAGTGGACATGAAGGGCGATGCGCGCCAGTACAACGAGCTGTCGGCGCGCGAAAAGAACGCCTACGATTCGATCATCGGCTTGCTGGCCACGCTGGATTCGCCGCAGACGCGCTTCATCTACAACGTCGCCGAATACATCACCGACCCGGCCGCGCATGCCAATGCCGCCATCATCGGCCAGCAGGAAGTGATCCATAACGAGAGCTACAGCTACGTGCTGGCCTCGATCACCGGCCTGGCCGACCAGAACCGCGTGTTCGAAATCGCGCGCACCCACCCGACCATCATCAAGCGCAATGCGCCGATCATGGGCGCCTACGAAGATTTCATGCGCGACAAGACGGCCGAAACGCTGATCCGCGCGCTGATCCAGTCTTCGATCCTGGAAGGCATCAACTTCTATTCCGGCTTTGCGTACTTCTACAATCTGGTCCGCCAGAACCGCATGACCGGCACCGGCAAGATCATCAGCTTCATCAACCGCGACGAGCTGGCCCACTCCAAGTTCATCAGCGAGCTGATTCGCGCCATCATCGGCGAGAACCAGGCGCTGCAGGGCGACCAGCTCACCGACTACGTGCACAAGGCCTTCGAGCACGCGATCGACCTGGAAACCGTGTGGACCGCCGAAGTGCTGGACGGCATCGACGGCATCGACGTCGACGAGATGATCCGCTACGTGAAGTACCGCGCCAACAAGATGGCCGGCATGCTCGGCATCGAGAAGCTGTACGAAGGCGCCAACGACAACGTGATGCCGTGGATCAAGGCCTACGCCGACAATTTCACCGAGACCAAGACCGACTTCTTCGAGATGCGGAATGCCTCGTACAAGAAGACCAACTCGGATAACGGCTTCGACGATCTGTGAGGAGCCGGGATTAGGTATTCGGGATTTGGGATTCGTCGCAGCCGCATCGATGCGCTTTACGAATCATCAAGATCCGGGATTGGAGAATGGGTAGGCGGGATTTGCAACAGCAATTTGATGTGCTTTGGCGAATCTCCACTTCGACTCTCCAATCCCTGCTTTAGACGAATCCCTAATCACGACTCCCAAATCCCCGCCCCATGAACATCCTGCTGGCCCTGGCATCGTTGAGCGGCAACACGCGTGATGTGGCGCGCAGTGTCGCGCTGCACTGTGAGGCGGCCGGGCACACGGTGACCTGGCTGGAGACCGATGTGCAGCGGCTGGAACAGGTGCCGCATGCGCCGGGGCAGTACGACCTGTTCCTGTTTGGCAGCTGGACCGACAACGGCGGGCGTACGCCGTCGGAGATGAAACGTTTTATCGTCGAGTTGGTTGAAACGCTGGGCAAGCCACCGCAGGTGGCCGTGTTCGGCACCGGGGAAACCCAGTGGGGCGAGGAGTATTTCTGCGGTGCGGTGCATCGTATGGCGCGCTTCTTCGACAGCCCGTTCCCCCGTTTGACAATCGAACAGATGCCCCACGGCCAGCGCGATGCGCAGGCCATCGCCGCCTGGACCGAGACGGTCCTGGCCCAATGCAAGAACGATCCCAATGCAGACCATTACCGTCACGTCGCCTGAGCACTACACCCAGACCCTGGCTGCGCATCCGCGCGCGCTGGTGGATTTCTACAAGGACAACTGCCCAGGCTGCCGCATGCTCGACATGTCGCTGGACAAGTTCGCCAATAGCGAGGCCGCCAATGGCGTAGCCTTGTTGAAGGTCAAGCTGGAAGTGGTGGGCGAAGACTTTTTCCGCGAGCTGGGCCTGCGGCAGACGCCGACCCTGGCGTTGTTCAAGGATGGCGCCGAAGTGACGCGTCTGCCGGGCTTCCAGTCGCCGGCGCAGGTGGAAGCGGCGGTCCGCAGCGGGCTGTGATGGTGACGGGCGCTCGGTCGATGCTAGGCGCCCGGTGAATACCACGGTCACCATCGTCGCCTGGAGCTTCCTGCTGGCGGGGCTGGGGTTGTTGACCGGTGCGGCGCTGTTGCCGGATCAGGCGCGCTGGATCCTGTTGCTGCTGGGCGTGGCGTTCGGCGGCGTGGGGGGCGGCATCCTCGGCTATCGCGGATGGCATGCGCGGCGTGCTGCGTGGTTGCGCCGGCATGCCACGGTGGTGGAAGCGCGCTTCGTGTGCATCGAACGCAATGCGTCTTTGCAGGTCAACAGTGTGCACCCGTTTCGTATCCTGGCCCAGCGCCACGACCGCACCCACAACACCTTGGCCGAGTATCGCAGCGATAACCTGTGGACCGATCCGCAGCCGTTCCTGGTCGATGGGCAGCAGCTGCGCATCTTTGTCGATCCGCAGCGCCCGGCGCGCTACCACATGGACTTGAGTTTCCTGCCGACACTGCGCAGCTGATCTGGCTGGCTTTCCTTCCATCTTCCGGTGCTGCCCTCATGACCAACTCCACTCCCGTTGCACCGACCGAAGCCCGCATGGCCGAGATCGTGTTTCCCAACCACACCAATCACCTGGGCACCTTGTTCGGTGGACAGGCACTGGCATGGATGGACAAGGCCGCGTTTCTGGCCGCCTCGCGCTATGCGCGCCGGACGGTGGTGACCGCACGTTCGGACCAGGTGGATTTCAAGCTGCCGATCCGCCAGGGCCAGATGGTGGAAACCATCGCGCGGGTGGTGTCGGTGGGGCGCAGCTCGATCAAGGTGGAAGTGGAACTGATCGCCGAAGACCTGCTCAGCGGCGCGCGCGAGCTGTGCACGCGCGGGCAGTTCGTGATGATCGCGCTGGATGCCGATGGCAAGCCCACGGCAGTGCCGGCGTTGCCCGCGCAAGCGTAAGCTGCCGACGCCACACGGCGCGCCGTGCGCGTTGATCGCGGCGCCTGGGTGTCATCGCAGGATCCGGCGTTCACGCTCATGCCCGCGCTGTCTCTGAGGCCTGCACTGTCTGGAGCGGAGCGCAGGCCATATCGTTTGTCGTATCGCCGCGCGTTGGATGTTCGCGCATTGAAAGGGATGTCATGCCATGCCGAACGCTGGTCTGCTGCGTCGAGGCTCGCTAGTGCTGATGCTGTTGATGCCAGGTGCCTGTCGCCTCCCTCCGCTGGATGGCGGCGGGCAGGTTGAAGCGGCGATGGACACCGATCGCGTGCTGATCGCGCGCGTGCAGGGCGACGCCTACACCAGCCCACTGCTCGGACAGGACGTGGTCATCGAGGGGATCGTGACGCGCAGCCTGGCCGGCGACCAGGACGACTTGGTGCAGGAAGTTGGCGAGGCGCTGGGCGAAGGCAATCGCGGCAAGGTCGTGGGATGGTTCGTGCAGGACGAAGGCGATGGCCTGACCGCCACTTCGGACGCGGTCTTCGTATTGGATCAGGGATACGACACCGGATTGGGCATGCCGGGCGAGACCGAATACACCACCCGGCTTGGCGCGCGCGTACGTAGCGGTGATCGGGTCAAGGTTCGCGGCGTGGTGACCGAGCTTGCGCAGGACATCGCGGCCGAGCAGCTGCGTAGCAGTGGGCACCCGGTTGGCCGCGGCGATCCCGCCGGCCATATCACCGCGATCCGCGCCAGCTGGATCACGCTGCTGTCGCAGCGTGAGCGCCGCCCGGCGATCGTGCTGGTCGACACCGTGCCGACGCGCAGCACCGAGGAAGCCACCGAAGCCATGCGTCTGGCGGCGCCGCAACGCGTTGCGGCAGGACAGACGCAGCACTAAGGACGGGGACGTCGGGCTGACAAGCACCTGGCAAGCCGTCGTCAGGTGGATATGGACGGCGGGGTTCAAACCCAGAGTAAAGGTGGTAGATGCCGATTCCGGGCACTGGCTGCACCTGGCTGGCGACTATGCATCAGGGCTGTCAGCCACCGCTGCACGCGTGGGCCCGCGGGCACTTCTGGAGCGCCCGTCAGCAAGAGCGCAGCGCGATTTGTGATTGGCTGCCTGACGATTCCAGATTCCAGATTCCAGATTCCAGATTCCCGATTCCCGATTCCCGATTCCCGATTCCCGATTCCCGATTCGCGTCAGGGCGGCAGGCTGTGTGCGTGCGCGTTGCGCAAACCGTGCCCGGCACAGACAGCCGGCGAGGCGACGTCGATACGCGCGGCTTGCCTTATTCCTCGACCTCGCGGTCCTCGCGCTTGGTTTCCGCCATCGCCTCGGGTTCCAGCTCCTCGGCGCTGCGATTGAGTTTGACGAACACCCCCCAGGCGATCAGCAGCAGCGCTGCGCACAGGCCAACCGCGGCGGCATACGGCAGCTTGGCCGGGTCGTCGTGCATCAGCTCGAAGATCGATACCAGCGTCTCGATCGCCAGCGCGATCACGATCACCACGAAGAACCGCGACAGGTAACGCCGCACGCGGGTGGGGCCACTGACCTTGACGTCGCGCAGGATCTCTTCTTCGAAGATGGTCTGGCCCAGCTCCAGCGTCACCAAGGCCACGGTAAGCAGGCCGATGGCCTCCAGCACCACATTGAAGCGGTCGCGTACCACCATGTCGCCGCCGGGAGTGAATCCGTGCCACAACTCCAGCCCGGCCATCGCGACCAGCCCCGCCGCGCACAGCACGAAGAACGCCAGGATCACGAAGTGACCGGCACGGAACAGGTGGCTGAGCAGCTTCATGATGATGACGGCGATGGAGGGATGCAGAGCATCGTGTGCGTGGCGTCGCGGCGGTGCGAAGGCTACGGCGAGCACACGCGCCCTCATCCTGCGCTTCGCGCCACCTTCTCCCGCACGCGGGAGAAGAGGTCTGCGGGGAGCAAGCGACGGAGTGGCCGGGGGGCTGTGGCGGTGCGCAGGCGACGCCAAGCACACGCGCCCTCATCCGGCGCTTCGCGGCACCTTCTCCCGCACGCGGGAGAAGAGGTCTGCGGGGAGCAAACGGCGGAGTGACGGGGGGCTGTGGCGGTGCGCAGGCAACGCCAAGCACACGCGCCCTCATCCGGCGCTTCGCGCCACCTTCTCCCGCATGCGGGAGAAGACATTTGCGAGGAGCAAACGGCGGAGTGGTCGGAGGTTGCTGTGGTGGTGCGCAGGCGACGCCAAGCAAGTGTGCCCTCATCCGGCGCTTCGCGCCACCTTCTCCCGCATGCGGGAGAAGAGGTCTGCGAGGAGCAAACGGCGGAGTGGTCGGAGGTTGCTGTGGTGGTGCGCAGGCGACGCCAAGCACACGCGCCCTCATCCGGCGCTTCGCGCCACCTTCTCCCGCATGCGGGAGAAGAGGTCTGCGGGGAGCAAGCGGCGGAGTGGCCGGGGGGCTGTGGCGGTGCGCAGGCGACGCCAAGCAAGTGCGCCCTCATCCGGCGCTTCGCGCCACCTTCTCCCGCATGCGGGAGAAGGGGCCTGCCGGAGCTAGGCGGTGGAATGGCAAGAAGCCCGACGCGGCGGCGCGAAGGCTACGGCGAGCACACGCGCCCTCATCCGGTGCTTCGCACCACCTTCTCCCGCACGCGGGAGAAGGATCTGCCGGGGCCAGGCGGCGTAGGAGTACGCAGGCCATTCGGCCAGTCATGCAGCGGTAGCGACCACTCCCTTCTCCCGCTTGCGGGGGAAGGTGCCCGAAGGGCGGATGGGGGCGAGGCATGCGTCGCATGCGCACAGCCGCCCGCCATTCCCATCAGCTATGCCGCAACACCTGATACGCCTGCAGGTGCACGTTGGCGGCCATCAGCAGCGGCGCGTTGCGCCCGGTCTCGCGCACGCGCGCCAGCATGTCGCCGACGATTTGCGCCGCTTCCACGTCCTGCCCGGCTTCCAGGTCGCGCAGCATCGAGGCCTTGAGCGGCGAATCGACCTGTAGCAGCGTTTGCAATGCTTTTGCACGCGCGGGTTCGGGAATCGGCTGGCCGGCCGCATCGGCCGCCCACAGGCATTCGTTGTACAGGCCGTTGATCAGCGCACGGCCGTCGTCGGTAGCCACGATCGCCCCGACCGGTGCGCGCATCAGGCAGGTAGCCGCGGCCAACGCGGTGAGGAAGCTGTACTTGATCCATTGTTCCTGCGCGATCTGCGTGCTGGCCACATGGTCGATGCCCGCCTGCGTGCAGGCGGCGGCAAATGCCTGCACGCGTGACGACTCTGCGCTGCCATCGCGCTCGCCGAAGGTGATCGCCGCCGGCTTGCCCAGATGCAGGATCTCCCCATGCTCGCCCTTGGTCGCGCTGATGAAGCACAGCCCGCCCAGTACCCGTGCTGTACCGAAGCGCTCATCCAGCGCCGCGTAATGGCGCAGCCCGTTGAGGATGGGCAACACCGTGGTGTGCTCGCCGACCGCCGGTGCAATCGCCTCAATGGCGCTGTCCAGGTCGTAGGCCTTGCAGCTGAGCATCACCAGATCGAACGGCTGCTGCGCCACCAGGGCCGGCAAATCCTGCGCGGTGACATGCGCCACCGGCAGATCCGCATCGCCCAGCGGGCTGCGGATGCGCAGGCCGTCGGCCTGCAGCTGCGCCGCACGCACCTCGCGCACCAGGAAGGTGACGTCCACGCCGGCCTGTGCCAGCCGCCCGCCGAAGTAACCGCCGGTGCCACCGGCGCCGAGAATGAGCATGCGCATAAAGTGATCTGTCCTCAGTCAATCTGGTCTCACCCTTCCCCCGCAGGCGAGGGAAGGTGCCCGAAGGGCGGACGGGGGTTAGCGCGTCCGCCAGCCACCGGCGTCCCAATGAAATCCGCGCCTGGCGTCAGCTCCGCAGCCCGACACCGCGCCGCAGCAGCCACAGCGCCAGTGCGCTGAGTACGGCGACAAAGCCCAGCATCAGTGCGTAGGCCACCCAGATCGGCACGTCGGAGCTGCCGAGCAGGCCGTAGCGGAAGGCGTTGACCATGTAGAAGATCGGGTTGGCGTGGGTGGCCGCTTCGGCCCACGGCGGCAACAATTTCACCGAATAGAACACGCCGCCCAGGTAGGTCAGCGGGGTCAGGATGAAGGTCGGCACGATCGCCACGTCGTCGAACTTCTTGGCGTAGACCGCGTTGACGAAGCCGGCCAGCGAAAAGATGGTTGCGCCCAGCAGCACCGTGGTCAGCGTGACGATCGGATGCGGGATGCGCACCGGGGTGAAGAACATCGCGATGATCAGCACGATCGCGCCCACCATCACGCCGCGCAGCACCGCGCCGGACACATAGCCCCACAGGATCACCCAGTTGGGCATCGGGCTGACCAGCAGCTCTTCCACATGACGACCGAACTTGGCGCCGAAGAAGCTGGAGGAGATGTTGCCGTAGCTGTTCTGGATCACGCTCATCATCACCAGGCCCGGCACGATGAACTGCATGTAGCTGTAGCCACCCATGTCGCCCACGCGCGAGCCGATCAGTCCGCCGAAGATCAAAAAGTACAGCGTCATGGTGATGGCCGGCGGCACCAGGGTCTGGCCCCAGATGCGCAGGATGCGCTGCACTTCGCGGCGCACGATGGTGCCCAGCGCAATCCAGTTGCGCTGGCGGGGTGTTGCGGGCGTGGCGGACATCGACGGCTCCGAGGGACTCATGGGTGACCTGCCGGGCGCGCGGGCGCCGCTGCAGCAGGAGCCGGATCAGCGAGGGTCTCGCCGGGCCCGGTCAGGCGAACGAACAATTCTTCCAGCCGGTTGCTCTTGGTGCGCATCGAGCGCACCCGGATGCCGGCATCGCCCAGAGTGGCGAACACGCGGTTGAGGTCCATTGCGCGCGGCATGTCCAGATCCAGCGTGTGGCCGTCGATGGCGGTGAGCGTGGTGCCTTCGATCGCCGGCAGCTGGGCAGGCAGTTCACCGTCGATATCGAACAGGAAGCCTTCCACGTCGAGCTTGGCCAGCAGTTCGCGCATCGGCCCCTGGGTGACGATCTGGCCGTGGTTGATGATGGCCAGGTTGCGGCACAGGTGCTCGGCTTCTTCCAGGTAATGCGTGGTCAGGATGATGGTGGTGCCGGCGGCGTTGATGTCCTTGAGCACGCGCCACATGTCGCGGCGAATCTCGATATCCACGCCGGCGGTGGGTTCGTCCAGGATCAGCAGGCGCGGCTGGGTCATCATGGCGCGGGCGATCATCAACCGCCGCTTCATGCCGCCGGACAGCGTGCGGCTCATCACCTGGGCTTTTTCCCACAGATGCGCGCGGCGCAGCTCCACCTCGGCCAGGGCCTCGGCCTCGCTGCGCGGCATGCCGTAGAAACCGGCGTAGTTGACCAGGATGTCGAAGGGCTTTTCGAACAGGTTGAAGTTGATTTCCTGCGGCACCAGGCCGATCAGGCGCATCGCCTCGCTGCGATGGGCGACCAGGTCGGTGCCGAACACTTCCACCTGCCCGCCGGAGAGGTTCACCAGCGAGCTGATGACGCCGATCAGGGTGGATTTGCCCGCGCCGTTGGGGCCGAGCAGGGCGAAGAAGTCGCCGGGCACCACGTCCAGCGACACGCCCTTGAGCGCCTGGGTGCCGTTGTCGTAGGTCTTGCGCAGGTCGCACACGCGCAGGGCGGGCGTACCGAGAGAGGGTGAATTCAAGATGGTCCTTCGCGCCAGGGTGCCGGCGCAGCGAGTTGCAGCCCGTTATTATAGAAGGCCGTGGGGGCTTGCCCCGATCACAGACTGTCCCAAATACGTTCGTGCCCGTTCAATTCCCCCTCAAGCTTGTCGACCGGCGCATGCTTGCGCCCACCGTGGCCCACTGCCAGTTCGTGCGTGATGACGGACAGCCGCTGGATTTCCAGCCCGGGCAGTTCATCCAGATCCATTTCGCCGCTGCCGATGGCACGCCAACCAAGCGCAGCTATTCGCTGGCGACCATCCACGACCACGCGCTGGGACCGGGCGAGGCGGTGGACATCGCGGTGAGCTTCGTGCCCGGCGGCTCGGCCACGGCCTTGTTCGAAGGCCTGGAGATCGGCGACCAGTTGCAGGCCAGCGGGCCGTATGGCCGCTTCTGCCTGCAGGCGGGCGACCATAACCGGCGCTATCTGCTGATCGCCACCGGCACCGGCGTCACCCCGTACCGCTCGATGCTGCCGTTGCTGGCCGAGGCCATCGCCACCCGCGGTGTGCAGGTGGTGTTGCTGCAGGGCGCGCGTACCCCGGCCGAGCTGCTGTACGGCGAGGATTTCCGCGCGTTTGCCGATGCACACCCGCAGTTCCGCTATGTGCCGTGCTTCTCGCGCGAGTTGCCTGCCCAGCCGCATGCCGATGTGCGCCACGGCTATGTGCAACAGCATCTGGCCGAGTTCGCGCCGGCGGCCGATGGCGATATCGCCTACCTGTGCGGCAACCCTGACATGGTGGATACCTGTGCCGAGGCATTGAAGGCCGCCGGCCTGCCCAATGCGCAGATCCGTCGCGAAAAATACGTCAGTTCGACGGCGCCCAAGGCCTGATCAGGCGGCAGGCGCCGTGCGATGACCTCGGCGCCTCCCGATGGAGGTGCTGCCTGCCAGGCGGTGGCGTCCACGCTGTCGCTGCGCTACACCGGTGCCGCCGGGCGCTGCACTTCCACGGTGATGTGCACCAGCTCTTCGTGGATCTGCAAGGCGGTGCGCACCGCGTCTGCGTCGAGCTGTGCCGGGCTTACCAGGCTCACGACGCAGGCATAACGGTCGCTGCCGACGCGCCAGACATGCAGGTCGGCGATGGCGATGGGGTGCGGAAATTCGGCGATGACCTGCCTGATGTCCGTCACTACCGGCGCATCCATTTCTGCATCCAGCAGCACGCGGCCGGTACTGCGCAGCAGCCCCCAGGCCCACACAGTGACCAACACCGCGCCGACGATGCCCATGAGCGGGTCCAGCCAGGTCACGCCCCAGTGCATGCCGGCAACCAGCGCGACGATGGCCAGCACCGAGGTCGCGGCATCGGCCATCACGTGCAGGTACGCGGCACGCAGATTGAGATCGCTGTGCGCATCGTGGTGATGACCATGACCATGACCATGACCATGAAGTTCGTGGGTGTGCGCATGGCCGTGGCCGTCATGCCCGTGCGCGTGGCCATGCCCATGCGAGTCGCGTAGCCACCATGCGCATACCAGGTTCACCAGCAAGCCGATCACCGCAATGACGGTGGCTTCCTGGTACTGGATTGGCTGCGGCGAGAACAGCCGCTCCACCGACTGGAACGCCATCAGCCCGGCCACGCCCAAGAGCAGCAGCGCGCTGGTGTAGCCGCCCAGTACTTCCACCTTCCAGGTGCCGAAGGTGAAGCGCGCATCGGTGGCATGCCGGCGCGCAAAGCGGTAGGCGAACAAGGCCAGACCCAGTGCCAGCGCGTGCGAGCTCATGTGCCAGCCATCGGCAAGCAGGGCCATGGAGTTGAGGGTCCAGCCGCCGCCGATCTCCACGACCATCATGATCACGGTCAGGATCACCGCCTTGCGGGTGCTGTGCTCGGCGAGCGGGTTGGCGCTGGCAAACGTATGCGACTGCGCGCAGTGGGGCGCGGGGTGCGTGATCGACATCGGAAGAGGCTCTGGGTACGATACCCCCCAAGGGTATCTTAGATACCCCCATGGGGTATATGACGATGGCACATCTCAATCAGGACAAATCCAAACTGCTCGCACGCGTGCGCAGGATTCGCGGGCAGGTCGAAGGGCTGGAAAAAGCCCTGGCCCAGGACGTGGAGTGCACGGCGTTGCTGACTCAGGTGGCGGCGTTTCGTGGCGCTGCGCAGGGCTTGATGGTCGAGCTGCTCAGCGAGCACTTGAAGCACCACGTCGCGGCACCGGAGGCGCTGGGCGAGCGCGAACTGGCGGTCGACGACATCACCGCCATTCTCAAGACCTATCTCAAGTAAGAGCTGTCATCAAAACGACTGCGCTCACTGTCGGATAGGCGCGGCCGCTCCCGGAATCGGCATGTGCCACTCGTGCACTGCGGCTCCTACGCGCCGTTTGCACCCGCTGGTCACTGCGCGCTACGTTTTGTTTGCCGCTTCAAGTCCTGCACATCGGGTCGATGCGACCACGCCGATTCGCTTTTCACCTTGTGCGCTGCGCGGACTGAGCGACAGCCCAGCGCGCCGAACCTTGATGATGTCGTGCCTGCCGTGTCCTGCGGCGATGCGCGCGACGTGCCGCAACGCACGCGTGACGCATCCGATGTCGCGAACGATGCACGGTCGGGACATCGCGCCGAACTGCGCGCATCGTTGCGCGCACGGAATCCACCCACAACGCCTCGCCTGATTGCAGGCGCAACGGCGTGCCGGGCGCTCAGCGCGCCGATGGCTCCAGCGTCACCAGCACCACATCGTTGCTGCGCATCGGCACGCTCACCTCGGCCACGCCATCGGCGCCTACCCGCACGCGCCTGTCCTGCTCGGGCGTGTCGCGCGTGGCCTGCTGCAGCTGCGCCAGCTGCTTCGGGGCTAATGCCTTGGGCATGCCCATATCGATGTACAGCGACAGCGGGTCGTTGCGCCGGTAGCCGGTCTTGCGCACCTGCAGGCGATACTCGCCGGCCGGCACCTGGGTCATGCGCAGCCGCAGTGGTGCGCTGTCGGTGGCTGCCACCAGCTTGGTATAGAACGGCGTATTGCTCACCGTCTGCACCGGCTGCTGCCAATCCCACACCAGCGCGGCAATGCGCTTTCCATCCACTGCGGCCAGTGCATGCGCATCGGACAGCGCAATGGCGCGGCCCTGCAGCGCATTCAAGTACTTGTAGGCAAACCAGGCCGGCTTGCGGATGCCTTCGCGATTCATCAACCCGAACCCGCCATGGAACGGCGTCGGCGGCGGGCCGGGTTCCTCGAACAGATCGGTGTAGGTCCAGTAGCTCATGCCCTGCACCAGGCCTTGCACCTGCTTGAGCTTGGTCAGGATGTAGGGCGCGTTGATGTAACTGTCATGGACATAATCGCGCGGCGTGTAGCTGCTGCTCCACTCGGTGAAGTACAGCGGCAGTTGTGGATACGGCGAGGCCTGGATCTGTGCATGCACGCGGCGCACATCGCCGACGATGGCCTCCGGCGATGCGGACAGTTTGACGTCCTGCTTGCCGTCCTCATCGAGAAAGCCGCCCTCCACGCCATAGGTATGGGTGGTGACGAAATCGATCGGCAGCGTGTGCTTTGCCACGAATGCCAGCAGCTCCGGTACCCAGTCCGCACCGGCGGTGGACGGGCCGCCGACGCGCAGCTGCGGATCGATTGCCTTGATGGTGCGCGCGGTGTTCGCGTACAGATCGAAATAGGCCTGCTGGTCGGCGTTCTCCCAGAAGTCCTTCAGGTTCGGCTCGTTCCACACCTCGAAATACCACTGCCGTACTTCATCGGCACCGTAGCGGTCACGGATGTGCCGGACATACGCATCGATCAGCTGCGTCCACTTGGCCGGATCCGGATGCGAGGTGTTGCCCTTCCAATAGAACAACGTCTGTTCGGAGGTCTTCATCGCATTCGGTGTGAAGCCCAGTTCGACGAACGGGCGAATGCGCTTGGCCAGCAGCGCATCGTAGAGCTGGTCCAGCTTGGTCCAGTCGTAGACGAGCTTGCCATCGACCTCCTTCACCGTGCCGAGCGTGTCGTGAAAGACGTCATGGAAGCGGATGTAGCGAAACCCCAGCTCCTGCACCGCGGGCACCAGATGCGCCTGGGTATCGGGGCGGATCAGCGTGCCTGGGAAATCCGAGCCGACCGACAGATCATAGAAACGATCCACCGGCTTGTCGGCAGTGGAGAGATCCAGATCGATCGTGCGCGGTGAAGCGTCACGTGCCAGGGCCGGCAACGCCATGCCGCAGGCCAGTGTCATCGCAAGCAAGGTGTGCAACCGCATCGTCTCTCCTGGTAGTGGGTGCAGCGACCAGAGCGGTCTGCATGCGCGTCGAGCGCACATACCTGCCGTGTGGTTGCCGCGCGAGGTGGTCAAGAGTAGCGGAATCCGTGTGCGTGCCATCGGGCGCTTACGCGCTTTTCAAGCGCGGCGACCAACGCGGTAGCGCCCGTCGGCAGACGTCTTGCCGGCCTGTGGGGTGAAGTACCGTGCCGTCGATGCGGATGCCATGCACCGCAAGCGCCACTTGGCGTCACACGCTTGCCGCATGTCCTGGGGCCGCAAGGCGTCGGCGTTGCTCCCCACCACTTCGGTACACCCGAAGCAGATGTAAAGGACGCTTGACATGGTCGGCAGCGGCGCGCACTCTGGGTGTCAAGGGGACTTGACACGGGGTGCGGGGTGAACAACGACCGGAACCGATCGTCTGCCTGCGCGCACTATTGCAGCGCAGCGATGCTGCGGCCCCGCGTGGGCGCGGCCGTGCAACAGCTGCCCTCGCAGCGCAGGGCGGCCAGTGTGTTGGGAGATACACGATGAGCGCGAAAACGGTGGCGGTTCGTGCGCTGCAGGTCATCAGTGTCGTGCTGATCCTGCTGGGGTCTATGCGGCGTTGGTTGCCGTGGCAGATCAGCGACTACACCCAGGGTCTGCTGATCGGCTGCGGCATCAGCGGTTTGCTGGTGGCCCTGATGCTGTACGTGGGGCGCGGCAGTCTGCGCGACAGCGCGCCGCCTGCGCTGGTACGCCGCTACCGCAAGGAGTTTGCGCCACCGATGCTGGGCTATGTCGTGGTGATGCTGTGCTGGAGGCACTTGCTGGCCAGCGTGGAGACCAACGCGATGCGAGTGCTGATTGCGTTGCTGCCCGCGCTGCTGTTGATGCTGGTGATCCGCGCGGTGGCGCGCTTCGTGCGCGATTCGGACGAAATGCAACGCCGCATCGAGTTGGAGTCGATTGCCATTGCCGCCGGCCTGGTCAGCATGACCTACATGACCGCCGGTTTCCTGCAATCGGCGCAATTGATCGCGGTGCCTGCAGCGGCCGCGATGATCTGGGTGTTTCCGGCGCTATGCATGACCTATGGGTTTACCAAGGCCATCAATGCGCGCCGTTATCAATGAACAGCCGCGTGCGTGCGTTGCGCGAGTCCAATGGCTGGTCGCAAGGCGAACTGGCCGAACAGCTGGGCGTCTCGCGGCAGACCATCAACGCGCTGGAAACCGGCAAGTACGATCCCAGCCTGCCATTGGCGTTCCGTATCGCGCGCCTGTTTGGCGAGCCGATCGAGCAGGTGTTTCTGTATGAAGAAGGTCAGTAGCTGCAGCGGTCACACGTGGCCGGCAGCACCGTCAGGAAACAGGCACTAGGAGAGGTGGAATGGAAAAACAACTGACGCTGGCCGCAGCGGTGCTGGCCGCGATGCTGGCTGCCGGATGCCAGCGCGCGCAAGCGCCCGCGGGTGGCCATACCGATGCATCCGCACCCGGCACGACGCAACCGCGCAGCGCGACCACGCCGACTGCCAACGGCAATCAGTACGGCAGCCTGCAGTTCGTACCGTGCACGCTCAGCTCCGGCAGCGCTGCGGGCAACATCGAGGCGCAATGCGCGCAATTGCAGGTCGCGGAAAATCCGGCTGCGCCGAAGGGGCGGCAGATCGCGCTGAAGATCGCCTGGCTGGAAAGCGATGCCGGTGGTGGTACGACGCAGGACCCGGTGTTCTTCATTGCCGGTGGGCCAGGGCAATCGGCAACCGAGGTATCGGCGATCGCTGCGGCCGCATTGCGTGAAGTGCGCAAGACGCGCGACATCATTCTGGTCGATCAACGCGGTACCGGCGGCTCGCATCCATTGCGCTGCGACCACCCCGATGGCACGCCGCTGCAGGCGGAGATCTCCTCCAACCCGGAGGCGATGCTGGCCTACGTGCGCCAGTGCGCGCTGGCGCTGAGCGCGTATGCCGATCCACGCTACTACACCACTGCAGAAGCGATCGGCGATCTGGATGCGGTCAGGGCGGCGCTGGGTGTGCCGCAGATCGATCTGGTCGGCGTGTCCTACGGCACGCGCGTTGCGCAGCACTACGCCAGGCGCTATCCCTCGCATACGCGGGCGATCGTGCTCGATGGCGTGGCCCCCAGCGACCTGGTCATCAGTGGCGAGTTCGCACGAACCTTTGAAGACGCACTCACGCTGCAGGCCGAGCAGTGCCGTGCCAATCCGGCATGCCACGCGCGTTTTCCCACCGATGTGCGTGCGCAGCTGCGTAGCATCATGGAGCGGCTGCGCAAGGCGTCGCCGGAAGTGGACTATCGCGATCTGCGGACCAATGCGGTCAAGCGCGATCGGGTGACGGCCGATGCGGTGATCGGCTTGGCGTTCATGTTCTCCTATGCGCCACAAAGCGCGGCGTTGCTGCCGCTGGTGCTGGATGAAGCGGCCGCCGGGCGCTACGCGCCGTTGATGGCGCTGTCGCACATGGACATGCAGATCAACCAGCCGATGCAATGGTCGGTGGTGTGCGCAGAAGACGCGGATCGCTATCGTCCGAGCCCGGCGCACCAGGGGCTGTTGCTGGGCGAGGAAGTGCCGCGCAGCGTGTTTGCCGCCTGCCCGGTGTGGCCTACCGGCAAGCGCGCCGCCGACTTCACCGCGCCCCTGCGCTCGCAGGTGCCGGCGCTGTTGCTGTCCGGCCAACTGGATCCGGTGACGCCGCCACGCTATGCCGAGGTGGTGCTCAAGGGCTTGCCGAACGGTCGGCATCTGGTGGCGCCCGGCCAGGGCCACAGCGTCATGGCACTGGGCTGCATGCCCAAGCTGATGGCCCAGTTCCTGGAAAGCACCGACGCGCGCGCGCTGGACACGCGCTGCGTGGCCGATCTTTCCGCCGTCCCCGCCTTCACCTCGTTCAACGGATGGGAACCATGAGCCGCATCGACCACGCCACGGAGGCGCACGCATGATCGTCGTCGAGAATCTGCACAAGTCGTTCAAGACCAAGACCGGCGTGGTGAAGGCGGTCGACGGGGTCAGTTTCAGCGCCGCCGATGGCCAGATCACCGGCCTGCTCGGGCCTAACGGTGCCGGCAAGACCACCACCTTGCGCATGTTGTACACGCTGATGTCGCCTGACCAGGGGCGCGTCACCGTCGATGGCGTGGATGCCGCGCTCGACCCGGTGACCGTACGCCGCGCGCTGGGCGTGCTGCCGGATGCGCGCGGCGTGTACAAGCGGCTGACCGCACGCGAGAACATCGCCTACTTCGGTGAGCTGCATGGCATGACGCGTGCGCAGATCGCGCAGCGCACACAGCTGCTGGCCGGTGCGCTGGACATGGGCGACATCCTCGACCGCCAGACCGAAGGCTTCAGCCAGGGCCAGCGCACCAAGACCGCGATTGCGCGGGCGCTGGTGCACGACCCGCGCAACGTGATCCTGGACGAGCCCACCAACGGCCTGGACGTGATGACCACGCGCGCCATGCGGGGCTTCCTGCAGCAACTGCGTGCCGAAGGGCGCTGCGTGATCTTCTCCAGCCACATCATGCAGGAGGTGGCGGCGCTGTGCGATCGCATCGTCATCGTCGCCAAGGGCACGGTGGTGGCATCCGGCAGCGCCGACGAGCTGCGTGCCGCCACCGGGGAAGACAATCTCGAAGACGCCTTCGTCAAGGCGATTGGATCGGAAGAGGGACTGCACGCATGAGCAAGACATCCCCGTTGGCCACCTTGTGGACGGTGTTGCGCAAGGAACTGCGCGATATCTCGCGCGACCGCCGCACCCTGGCATTGGCGTTGCTGCTGTCGCCGTTGCTGTATCCGATCCTGATCCTCGGCATGGGCGCGTTGAGCGAAAGCCGCGTGCGCACACAGATCGACAAGCCGCTGGACATTCCCACGCTTGGTCGCGAGCACGCTCCCAATCTGGTGCGTTTTCTGGCCGCGCAGGGGCTCAACGCCGTCGCGCCGCCGGCCGACATGACTGCGGCCATTCGCAACCAGGATGTGGATGTGGCGCTGCGCATCAGCGACAGCTATGCGCAGGACTGGCGCGAAGGGCGTCCGGCGCTGGTGGAGATCATCAAGGACAGCACCCGCCGCGAGGCCGACGTACCGAGCATGCGCCTGCAGGCGGCATTGAGTGCCTACAGCCAGCAGGTGGGTGCATTGCGCCTGCTGGCGCGTGGCCTCGACGCGCAGGTGGGCAGGCCGCTGGAAGTGGCTGCGCAGGACCTGGCCACCGCCGATGCCAAGCGCGGCCAGGTGATGGCGATGCTGTTGCCGGTGCTGCTGGTGATCACCTCGTTCCTGGGTGGCGCCTCGCTGATCCTGGACGCCACTGCCGGCGAACGCGAACGCCAGTCGCTGGAGCCATTGCTGGCCACACCTGCACCGCGCGGTGCGATCGTCAGCGGCAAGATCGCCGCCGCCTGCGTGATCGGGATGGTCTCGTTGCTGCTCACCTTGCTGGCCTTCAAGTTGAGTGCGCAGCTGTCCACGTCCAACCTGGGGCGCCAGCTCAACGTGGGCGTTGTCCCGATGCTGCAGATGCTCTTCATCCTGGTGCCGATGCTGTTTGTCGGTACCTCGTTGCTGACCTATCTGGCAGCGGCTGCCAAAAGCATGAAGGAAGCGCAGGCGCACATGACCTGGTTGCTGCTGCTGCCGATGCTGCCTGGTTATGCGTTGATGGCGTATCCGCTGAAGACCCAGCTCTGGCACTTCGCGGTGCCGTTCCTGGCGCAGAACCAGATGCTGCTCAAGGTGATCCGCCACGAGACCATCACTGCGCAGACCTGGGCGGTGTATCTGCTGGCCGGCTTCGGCGTGGCCGGCCTGTTGTGGTATGCCGCCGTGCGCCGGTATCACCAGGAGCGGTTGGCGATTTCTGGGTGAGTTTTTTCGAGCCTCTGGCTGTTTGCTGCAACGCTGTGCGGCACCGCACCCGCATCCCAACCCCCGCTCAGCGCCCCTGCCCACGCTTGCGGCGCGGGCGCTCGAAGGCAAGCGCGCCAGCGGCGCGCAAGCTGTGCCTTCTCGCCCCGCAGGAAGGAGGGCTTTTATCCTTTTCCCATTGGGAGAAGGTGGCGCGTAGCGCCGGATGAGGGTGCGGGGTCGCGTGCAGGGTCAGCAGTACATGCAGCCACCGCTGTTCTTAGGTGCACACCCATCTGAGCATGTCGGTGCACCAGCCTCCACGCTCCACCACCGCCACAATGCAAAAGCCCGCATCGCTGCGGGCTTTTGCGTTTCCTATGTCATCACTAACCCAGCCATCAACCGCCCGGGTTGAACGACAGCGTGCGGCGGGTGGTCACCGGCGCGGCCACCGGTTCGAAGCGCCAGCGCTTGACGGCATTGAGCGCTTCGCGGTCGAACACGCGCGGCGGGTTGGCGCGCAGCACGCGCGAGGCGGTGATCGAACCGTCGGTGCCGACGGTGATCTCCACCAGTACTTCACCGGAGGTACCGGCGCGCAGCGCTTCGGGTGGGTAACGCGGTGCCGGGGTGCTGATCGGGCGCAGCGATTGCGCCGCCGGTGCAGCGGCCGCGGCCGCCGGTGTGGGGCGCGGTGCGGCGGGCGTCGGCGTTGCCGGTTCGGCAGGCCGTTTGGCTGCGGCCTGGCGCTCGGCTTCGGCCGCCTGCTGGCGTGCGGCTTCCTGCTGGGCGGCAATCTGCTGGGCAGCGGCAGCTTCGCGCGATTGCTGTTCGGCCAGGCGCTTCTGCTCGGCGGCCTGCTTGGCCTTGTCCTCGACCAGCTTCTTGGCCTGCTCGGCATCCTGCTCGGAGCGGCTGGCAGCGGTCTTCATGCCGGTTTCCAGGCCGCTCTTCAGGCGCGGCAGTGCCGGCGCCTTGGGGTCGACCTTTTCGATCAGCGCAATCAACCGCTGCGCCTCGGGGAATTCTTCGCGGCTGATGCCCTGTTCGGCGGCGATCAGGGTGTACGGCAGCAGGTCGGTCAGTGCGCTGTTGACGGTGGCGTCCTGCGGCTGCTTCTCGCGCAGCGCCAGGTAGTACTCCACCGCGTTGTCGCCGGCCGGGGCGTACATGCGGTTGTCCTGCAGCGCCTTGGTGGCCGATTCGCGCAACTGGTCGGTGGCCATCGACTGCACCTGCGGCGACACCGCAGTGGCCGGCGTCGGCGCCTGCGTGGTCGGCGTGGTGCCGGCAGCTGGCGTGGTGGTGGCGGCCTTGTCTTCCTGCTTGGAGCAGGCAGCCAAGCCAACCAGCAAAATGACCGGCGCGATCCGGCGTGCCATACGGCCCTGTGTCAGATCCAACATGCGTCCCCCTTACCCCGAGTGCGAAAGATACGTTGCGGCGAGCGCCGGCCATTGTTCCCGCAATGGACGGCAATGCCGCAATCTAGCATTGCTGGGGCGGTGTAAGCCAAGGGTTGCGCATGCCGGATGCGAAATTCAGCGTGCCGGGGGCGCCAGTGCGGCGTCGGCCGGCACCCGGGCGGGCGGGTCGGGCAGCGGGGCGGCCGGGCAATGGTGTCGCAAAAAGTCCGCATGCGGCGGCAACCTGGCCACGGTGGCGTCCACGCGCTGGCGGATGCCCTCCAGAAAATGGCGCAGCTCCGCATCGCCCATCAGGTCAGCCACCGGGTGGTGCTGGCGGGGCGTGATGCCCTGGCCCAGCATCACCTGCACCCACGAATTCTCCGCGAACAATTCGTTGGCGCGATGGAACACCCGCCCGCTCTCCTGGAACAGCGCGATCCGGTGACGCAGCGAGTCGGGGATATCCATGGCGGCGCAGTCGCGCCAGAACGGCGTGTCGCGGCGATCGGTGGCGTGGTAGTGCAGGATCACGAAATCGCGGATGTGGGCGATCTCATCGGCGGCCTGGCGGTTGTATTCGGCGATGTCCACCGTATGGATGACCTGCGGAAAGGTCTGCAGCAGGCGCACGATGCCGCGCTGGATCAGGTGGATATTGGTGGACTCGATCGGCTCCAGGAAGCCGCTGGCCAGCCCCAACGCCACGCAGTTCTTTTCCCACACGCGGTGGCGCTGGTTGGGGGTAAAGCGCAGCGCCCGCGGTTCGGTCAGTGCGCGTCCCTGCAGGTTGCGCTCCAGCACCGCCCGGGCGCTGTCCTGGTCGGTATAACGGCTGGAATACACGATGCCGTTGCCCACGCGGTGCTGCAGCGGAATGCGCCACATCCAGCCCGACTGGTCGGCACGTGCCCGCGTATAGGTCACCGGCGGGCCCACCGACTCGGTCTGCACCGCCAGCGCGCTGTCGGCGAACAGCCACTGCGACCAATCCTCGCTACCCACGCCCAGCGTCTTGCCGATCAGCAAGCCGGCAAAGCCGGTGCAGTCGATGAACAGATCGCCTTCCACGCGGGTACCGTTCTGCAGGGTCAGGGCGGTGAGGAAGCCGCTCTCCGGGTCGGTCTCGACCTGGCCGATGCGCCCCTCGATGCGCTGCACGCCGAAGCCTTCGCTGAAGCGGCGCAGGAAGCGCGCATACAGGCCGGCATCCAGGTGGTAGGCGTAGTTCATGGCGCCGCTGGGCAGGTGTGCAAACCGCCCTTCCTGGGTGGCGCGCAGTTCCAGGCAGTAGTCGCCGAAGTCGCGCGCCACCCCACGTTGCTGGCCCTTCAGCCAGAAGTGGTGGAAGCCTGCGCTCCAGTGATCGGTGCCGGTATGGCCGAAGGAGTGGATGTAGTGCCTGTCCACATCGCGCCAGTGCTCGAAGGCGATGCCGAGCTTGAAGGTGGCCTGGGTGGCGGCCATGAAGGCGGCCTCGTCGATCTCCAGCAGGCGATGGAAGGTGACCAGGCTGGGGATGGTGGCTTCGCCCACGCCCACGGTGCCGATCTCGTCCGACTCCACCAGGGTGATCTGCAGCTGCCGGCCCAGCAGCTTGGACAAGGCCGCGGCAGCCATCCAGCCGGCGGTGCCGCCACCGGCGATGACCACGCGCCGCACCGGGCGCTGGCGTGGATCGGAAGCGGGGGCAGGGTCCATCGGCAATCCTCAGCGATTCAAACGTTGCAGCAGCCGTGCGCGCAGGCTGCGGGCACGGGTGTCGTCCATCGGCGCGAGCACGCCGCGTGCGGCCTCGGGCACGTGTGCGGCGGTGTGCGCATCCGGCTCGAACACGTAATGGCGGAACACTTCCTGCCAGGTGGCGCGCTGCTCGGGCGGCAGGTCGCGCACGGTGAGCAGCGCCAGCATCAGCGCGTTCATCGGCGAATCCATGTAGGCCGGGCTTTGCCGCCACCAGAAATTCACCAGCACGTTGAAGCCGTCCAGCGCCTCGACGTGATGCCACCACATGCTGGGAATGAACAGCGCATCGCCCGGCTCCAGTTCGGCCACCACCGCGTGCTCCAGCGCCTGGGCATAGCGCGGAAAGCGCTGTAGATCCGGCGCGGCGATGTCCACCAGGCTGATCGGCTGCCCGGCCGGGGTGAGGTCCAGCGGGCCGATGTAGAGATTGGCCAGCTGGTCCGGCGGAAACAGGGTGAAGCGGCGGCGGCCGGCGACCACGCAGGCCAGGTTGTCCGGCAGGTCCTGGTGCGCGGCGATGCGGGTACGGTTGCCGATCCAGATGCTGCCCAGCGGCTCGGCCTGCGGTAGCGCGATCGGGTTGGCCGCACGCAGGCCGGGCAGGTAGGTGTCCAGCGTGGTGGAGCCGACATAGATCGCCGGTGGCCGGGCGTTGTCCAGGTCGCGCAGCAGCGTGTCCAGCACCACGCCCAGCGGCACGCGCTCGGGGCGGAAATTGAATCCGCTCAGGTCCGCGTTGTAGAAGAAGCGCCCGCCGATCTCCGGCGGCCCGACTTGCGCCACCACCGCCTCGCCACGATCGAAGCCGCGCAGGTACGCGGCGGCCGCCTGCGCGGATTGCGCACCGGCGCGGGCCAGCGGCCAGTCGCGCACCAGCCCGCGCAGCACCAGCGGCGTGGTCGAGCGCAGCAGCGCCGGATCCAGCTGCTGCGCATCCAGGCCATGGCGTTCGTCGATGGCGCGCGGCTCAGCCGGCATGGCGGCGGTTGAGGCGTTCGAGCAGGTGACGGAATTGCGCGATCGAGGCCACCGCCATGTACAGCGGTTCCAGGTCGCCGTGGCGATGCAGGTCCAGCAACGCGGTATTGCCGAGCCCACGCAGGCGTTCTTCGTGCACGGTGTGCAGGCCGGCCAGGCGGCATTCCAGGCCATTGTCCAGGGTGGCTTCGAACACGAACGGTTCCAGCAGTTCGTAACGCAGCAGGCGTTCGACAAAGGCATCGCTGGCCGCCAGCCCATCGTGCAGCGTGCGCAGCAATTGGCTGATGTGATACAGAAAATCGGTGGTGCCGCCGTGTTCGCGGAACAGCAGCTCGCCTTCCTGGGTGCTGATGCGCGGGCTGTCCAGATCCACGTGCACCATCGGCCCTTCCGGTTGCTGGCCGATCAGGAACGGTTGGCGCTGGATCGCCAGCGGAATATACGGTGCATCCCAGCGCGCGCCGTCCAGGAACAGGTTTTCGCCCAGACGCAGGCCCAGCAAGGCCAGTGGCTGAAACCGCCCGCTGTCGCTGCGGTGGAACACGATCGGGTACTGGCCCTGCAGCTGGCGGAATTCCTGCGGAAACGTCGCCGCCGACATCACGTCGTCGCCATAGGCGGCGCCGCGGGCGGTGATCACGCGCAGATCGCGGTGATCGAGATTGTTCAACAACACGGCATTGGTCATGGGGGTCGCTATATCACGCGGGGGCGCGTGGCCCATGCTTGGACATTTCGCCATCGCGCGGCAAGTGCCGGATGCGCCGCATCCGGGCACTGCACGTGAGGGTTGCAGCAGCGTCCCGGCAGCGTTGCCGCCGGGACGCCTGGACAGGCCTCAGATCACCAGAACTTGTAGCGCAGGCCCAGCATGTAGCGCGGGCCGGTCTGGGTGGCATACACGATCTGGTTCGGATGCCGGCCGTGCTGACGCTGCACTTCGTCGGTGAGGTTGATCGCCTCCAGGCTCAGCGACAGGTTCTCGTTCCACTGGTAGCCGATGCTCAGGTCCAGCTGGCCATAGGCTTCGGTGTAGACCGGGTTGGGCTGGCCACTGCCGTCAAAACGCGCAGCCAGGAACTCGTCGCGCCAGTTGTAGGCCGCACGCACCTGCCACTTGTCCTTGTCGTAGAAGCCGACAAAGTTGGCCGAGTCGCTCAGGCCTTCCAGCGCGAACTGCTCGCCGATCACCGCATTGTTGTAGGTCAGCCCGGAGTCGACCTTGGTGTAGTTGGCCGACACGCCGAAGCCACTGGTGCCGAACATGTGCTGCAGATTGAATTCCCAACCGTCCAGCGAGGCCGAGCGCTGGTTGGCCGGCGCGGTGATGGCGAAGTTGGCCACCGGGTCGCCCGGCTGCCCGCTGATCACGCCGGTGGCGTTGCCGTTGGCATCGTCCGCGCCCCGCACCACGCCGGGCGCGCCGCCGCGGTTGCGGAAGATGTAGTTGCGGATACAGGTCAGGTCGGCCGAGGCGCAGCCGTTGCCCAGCGCCTCGTTCCAGTACGCACCGCCCACCGGGGTATTCAGGCCCAGCGAGGTGTCGTTGCGCGTGGTCACGCCGATGTAGTTGTCGATGTTCTTGCGGAAGAAGCCCACCGAGGCGTAGCTGGCATCGCTGTAGTACCACTCCAGCGAGACATCGATGTTGTGCGAGAGCAGCGGCTTCAGGCCGGGGTTGCCTTCCTGTCCGGTGCCGCCTTCCAGGCGCGCGATCTGGTTGAGCGTCTGCCCGCCCTGGATGTCGCCCCAGCCGGGACGGCCGATGGTTTCGCCATAGCTGCCGCGCAGCACCAGGTCTTCGGTGAGCTTGAAGCTCAGGTCCAGGCTGGGCAGCCAGTATTCGTACTTGCCACTGGCGCCGGAAAACGCCGAGTCGGCCAGGCGGATCGGCAACTCGTTGTTGGCGACCCAGTCGATGCCCACCGCCACCGGCACCAGCGCCTGCGCGTCCACCTTGGTTTCTTCGTAACGCACGCCCGCGGCCAGGCTGATCGGCACGCGCAGATCGTCCCAGCTATTGTTCCACTGCAGGTAGGCGTTCTTGGATTTTTCGGTCACGCGGCGGTCGGTGGTGAACACCGGCGAGATGCGGTACAGCGCGTCATCGCCGGCAGCTTGCGCGGCCGCCTGGCGTGCACGCTCGAAGTCGAACAGGAACAACTGGTTGAACTGCGCCGGATTGCCGCTGCCATCGATCGCATCGAAGTACTGCGCGAACGAGCTCGGAATCCACAAGTCATCCGGATAATCGGCCGCGGTGCCGTTGCCGCCCCAGGTATCGCGCTGCACGTTGGAGAACGCCGAACGGTTCTTGACCTCGGTGCTGCCGATACCGAACTTCAACTGCGAATAATTTTCGAAGGTGAAGTCGCCGTTGACCTGGGCCTGGTCGATCTCCGACTTCATGTAGCTGTTGCGGAAGGCCGAGCCGGTGACCAGCGTACGCGAGGGATCCAGCCCGTTCAGCCCGAAGCCCAGCTGCTGCTGCAGCACCGGGAAATCCTTGCTGAAATCCACCACCGAGGTGCCGCGATAGAACCCGGACACGCCCAGCGAATTGCTCGACCCGTACGGGCTGTCCGCGCCGGCTTCGGCGGTGGAGCGGTGGATGTCGAAGTTGAGCTTGAACTGATCGTTCACCGCCCAATCCACGTTGAAGCCCAGCGACTTGTTCTGGTTACGCGTGGCCGCCTTGGAGCCGGCGGTGGCCAGGTCGCTGGTGGCCGGATTGACGATTTCCGAATAGGTGATCGGGCCGGCGACCGGCCCATTGGTCCAGGCGCTGGCCGACGGGCCGTAGTTGAACCACACCGACATTTCGTTGCGCTGCTGCTGGATCTTGTTTTCCGAGTAGGTGTAATCCAGCGTGGTGGTGATGTTGTCCAGCGGCTTGTACTGCAGCACCAGCTGGCCGTTGGTGCGCTGGCGTTCGACGCCGACCACGCGGTAGTTGAGGTTCTGCGGCACCGAGTAGATATCGTTCGGGCCGGGGCGGTTGACGATGTTCTCCGAGCCCGGCGTACCCGGCTGCGGAATGGTGCCGTAGGCGGTGGAATCGCCACGGAACGAGCGCCAGCCGTTGGGCACGCCGACCTGGCTGTAGCCGAAGTCGCGTTCCTGGTAGCTGCCGCTCAGCGACACGCCAAAGCGGCCATCGTCCGAGGTGGTGCTGAAGATGCCGGAGATTTCCGGCGTCAGCGAATCGCCCTGCAGGCGGCCGGGCAGGTTCTCGTTGGACGCATCGTGCACGCCCTTCAAACCCACATTGGCATGCATGCCCGGGTTGTCCAGCGGGCGGGCGGTCTTGATGTTGATGGTGGCACCGATGCCGCCGGTGGGCGTGCTGGCGCGGCTGGTCTTGAACACCTCGATGCCGGAGATCGACTCGGACGCCAGATTGGCGAAGTCGAACGCGCGCGAGTTGGAGGCGTTGGATTCCTCGATGCTGGCACCCGGCATCTGCCGGCCGTTCAACAGCACCAGGTTGAAGTCCGGGCCGACGCCGCGCACGGTGACGCGCGAGCCTTCGCCCAGCGAGCGGTCGATCGACACGCCGCTGATGCGCTGCAGCGATTCGGCCAGGTTGGTATCGGGGAACTTGCCGATGTCCTCGGCCACGATGCCGTCGACGATGCCCTGCGCATCGCGCTTGACGTTCATCGACGAGGTGAGGCTGCCGCGGATACCGCTGACCTGGACGGTATCGAGGGTGGCAGGGTCGGCCTGGCTGGAGCCGGGGACGGTCGAGGCCGACTGCGGCGCCGGCGCGGTCTGCGCGGCCAGCGGAGTCGACAGGGCAAACAGCAGGGCAGACGTCAAGCGCCGCGTGCGCGGCAGGGTGCGTAGCTCTCTCACGATGATTCCATCCCCAAGTAAAGAAAAAACCAGCCCCGGATGGGACAGGCAAAGGTCAGTGGTGCAATCGCGCATTTGTTAGCGCTGGCTTAACGAAGTCAATTTGCAGTGCAGCATCGGCCGCGAGCCAATGGCGTCACACATCGTTCCACTGTGGGCGGTTTGCAGCGCATCCATGTACAAGCGCTTGGCCGTACCATCGGTCTCTGATGGCGACCTGCACTCACAGTGGTGAACAAAAGGACTGCGCCGCGGCCAGGCGGGCGCGGCCGGACATCGGAATCGGCATGTATCACGCGTACACGTCGGCTCCTCCGCGCCGTCCGCACCCACCTGACGCTTGCTCGCTACGTTTTGTGCGCCACTTTTACATCGGTTGTCACTGACGTCGCGAGCGCAGTTGTTTGATTGCGCGAAAGGCTCGCGGATTCGGCAGGTGCGTGGGATGCCTTGCCGGCTCACCTGCCTGCACGCCGAAGGCGGCCTTAGCTGATTGTGTCTGCCGTTACACCCCTATCTCGAACTGGAGCGCACGATGATCGATCTGTACTACTGGCCCACACCCAACGGCCACAAAGTCACCTTGTTCCTGGAAGAAGCCGGGCTGGACTACACCCTCAAGCCGGTCAACATCGGCAAGGGCGAGCAGTTCGAGCCGGCGTTCCTGCAGATTTCGCCCAACAACAAGATGCCGGCCATCGTCGACCATGCGCCGGCCGATGGCGGCGCGCCGCAGAGTGTGTTCGAGTCGGGTGCGATCCTGCTGTATCTGGCCGAGAAGACCGGCCGCTTCCTGCCACGCGATGCCCGCGGCCGCATGGCTGCACTGGAATGGCTGTTCTGGCAGATGGGCGGGCTTGGCCCGATGAGTGGCCAGATGGGCCACTTCAACGTCTACGCGCCCGAAAAGATTCCTTACGCCATCGACCGCTACAACGCCGAAGTCCGCCGCCTGCATGGCGTGCTCGACAAGCGTCTGGCCGATCATGCGTACCTGGCCGGCCACGATTACAGTATTGCCGACATGGCCAGCTATCCCTGGCTGGACGTCTATGGCGACCTCAAGCCTGACTTCGCAGCATTTCCCAATCTGCACCGCTGGTACGCCGCCATCGCCGCCCGCCCGGCCACCCAACGCGCGTACGCGCTCAAGGAGAAGGTCAACCCCAACGCAGGCAAGCCACTCAGCGACGAAGAGCGCAAGCACCTGTTCGGCAAGCGCTGAGGCAGCGTCGCAGGAGCGGTGCGCAACAGTACACACGGCGAAAG
This sequence comes from Xanthomonas floridensis, assembly GCF_001642575.1. Taxonomy (GTDB): domain Bacteria; phylum Pseudomonadota; class Gammaproteobacteria; order Xanthomonadales; family Xanthomonadaceae; genus Xanthomonas; species Xanthomonas floridensis. The sequence goes on from NZ_LXNG01000003.1 coordinate 53,657, forward strand.
CGGCCGCTGTTGCGACTGCACAGCAAGCAGCAACAGCAAGTAGCGGCAAGCAACAGCAAGCTGCGGCAAGCAACAGCAAGCAGCAAGCAGCAAGCAGCAAGAGCATCACCACTCGCAGTGTTGGTTGCAGTGGCAGTAGCAGTAGCGGTTAGCGAGCGCAGTAACCGCACATAACATCATCGCGGCGGCTCAAGCCCCTCTCCCTCACGGAGAGGGGTTGGGGTGAGGGTACGCAAGTAGCGCCAGACCTACCGCGCCCTGCAATCATGCTTCGCATGAAAAAATGCGCATGCAGCATCCGCAGCGTGCCCATTGCAACCAGCTCGCGCGCACTTCTATCCGCCCAAACCAGAGCGACCACCGCCTCAGTACACCCCTGCATCACCCGCACACAACCACGCGGGCAGCTCTGATCGCGCATGCACCACCGCCACCCTTCTCAAACACGCCACGCGCCCGCATCCTGTGCGCTGTCTTCCGACAGGATCTTCGATGCGCGCACTATTCGCCGCCCTTGCCCTCATGCCTAGAGCGGCTGACAACCCTACTGCGCAGCCGCCAGACGAGCGCGGCCGGTGCTCGGAATCCTCATGTACAACTCGTACACTGCGGTTTCTACGCGCCGTCCGCACTCACCTGACGACTGCTCGCTACGTTTTTTTAGCCGCTCTTATCACCGCTCCCATGGCCCACGCCGAAAAACTGACCCTGGAGGCCATCACCGGCCCATTGCCGCTGTCCGGCCCGACGTTGATGAAGCCCAAGGTGGCCCCGGACGGTGCGCGCGTGAGCTTCCTGCGCGGCAAGGACAGCGACCGCAACCAGCTGGACCTGTGGGAATACGACATCGCCAGCGGCCAGACCCGCCTGCTGGTGGATTCCAAGGTGGTACTGCCCGGCACCGAGACCTTGAGCGATGTCGAAAAAGCCCGGCGCGAACGCCAGCGTATCGCCGCCTACGCCGGCATCGTCGATTACCAATGGGCGCCGGATGCGCATGCGCTGCTGTTCCCGCTCGGCGGCGAGCTGTATCTATACGACCTGCGCAAGACCGGCGCGGCGGCCGTGCGCCAGCTCACCCATGGCGAAGGCTTTGCCACCGATGCCAAGCTGTCGCCCAAGGGCGGTTTCGTCAGTTTCGTGCGCGCGCGCAACCTGTGGGTGATCGACCTGGCCAGCGGCAAGCAGGTGCAGCTGACCGGCGACGGCAGCGACACCATCGGCAACGGCGTGGCCGAGTTCGTCGCCGACGAGGAGATGGACCGCCATACCGGCTACTGGTGGGCGCCGGACGACTCGGCGATCGCCTTCGCGCGCATCGACGAATCCCGCGTGCCGGTGCAAAAGCGCCCGGAAGTCTATGCCGATCACACCGAGGTGGTGGAGCAGCGCTATCCGCAGGCCGGCCAGCCCAACGTGGCCGTGCAGCTGGGCGTGATCGCCCCGCGCGCCGGTTCCGCAGCGAGGTGGATCGACCTGGGCAAGAACCCGGACATCTATCTGGCAAGGGTGGACTGGCGCGACGCGCAGCGGCTGACGTTCCAGCGCCAGTCGCGCGATCAGAAAACCCTTGAGCTGATCGAAACCACGCTGGCCAACGGCGCGCAGCGCACCCTCATCACCGAAACCTCGCCCACCTGGGTGCCGCTCACCAACGACCTGCGGTTTCTCAAGGACGGGCGCTTCATCTGGAACTCCGAGCGCAGCGGCTACGAGCACCTGTATGTGGCATCGGAAGACGGGCGCACGCTCACGCCGCTGACGTCCGGCCCCTGGGTGGTCGATGCGCTGCTCGCCGTCGATGAGCAAGCCGGGCAGGTATATTTTTCCGCCAGCAAGGAATCGCCGACCCAGACCCACATCTATGCCGTGCCGCTGGGCGGCGGTGCGATACAGAAGCGTTCCGCCGTCCACGGCACACATGCAGCCAGCTTCGCCAGCAATGCCAGCGTGTATGTCGACACCTGGTCCAATACCACCACCCCGCCGCAGATCGAACTGTTCCGTGCCAATGGCGAAAAAATCGCCACGCTGCTGAACAACGATCTGGACGACCCGCAGCATCCCTACGCCAGGTACCGCGACGCCCAACGCCCGATCGAATTCGGTACGCTCGGCGCTGCCGACGGCAAGACACCGCTGCAGTACCGGCTGACCAAGCCGGACAACTTCGACCCGGCCAGGCGCTACCCGGTCATCGTTTACGTGTATGGCGGCCCGGCGGCGCAGACGGTACTCGATGCCTGGCCCAGCCGTGGCGATGCCTTGTTCGATCAATATCTTGCACAGCGTGGCTACGTGGTGTTTTCGCTGGACAACCGCGGCACCCCGCGACGCGGCCGCGACTTCGGTGGCGCGTTGTACGGCAAGCAGGGCACGGTGGAAGTAGACGACCAGTTGCAAGGCGTGGCCTGGCTCAAGCAGCAACCCTGGGTCGATGCCAAGCGCATCGGCGTGCAGGGCTGGTCCAACGGCGGCTACATGACGCTGATGCTGCTTGCCAAGCACAGCGACGCCTATGCCTGCGGCGTGGCCGGTGCACCGGTCACCGATTGGGGCCTCTACGACACGCACTACACCGAGCGCTATATGGACCTGCCGGCAGGCAATGCCGCCGGCTATCGCGATGCGCGTGTCGCCACCCACCTGGACGGCCTGCACGCCAGGTTGCTGTTGATCCACGGCATGGCCGACGACAATGTGCTGTTCACCAACTCCACCGCGCTGATGAGCGCGCTGCAGCAGCGCGGCACCGCATTCGAGCTGATGACCTATCCCGGTGCGAAACACGGTTTGTCCGGCAGCACGGCGCTGCACCGTTACAAGACTGCCGAGGCGTTCCTGGCGCGCTGCCTGGCGCCCTGAGCGCACGGCCTTGCGTCTCTCTCTCTGAGTCGAGCATCCATCTGTCCACTCCGCCGCCGCTGCCATCCACCCAGGCCGTACCGCCGTCGCCACCGGTCCGGCGCGGCTGGTGGTCGCGGCACTGGAAGTGGGCGCTCCCGCTGCTGGCGCTGCTGCTCATCGCGATCCTGGCCGCCAGTTTGGCCGCGTTCGTTGTCGGTATTGCGCGCGTCACCAAATCGGCCGAGCCCTACCGCGTTGGCCTGGCGGCAGCGCAACAGGACGTCCGGGTCATCGCCGCGCTCGGTGCGCCGATCGAGGATGGGGTCATCCCCAGTGGCAGCATCTCCATCAACGGTGGCAGCGGCAACGCCAACTTCAGCGTGTCGCTGCATGGAGCACGCGGCAACGGCACCCTGTACATCGAGGCCGAACGCCACGCCGGCCGGTGGCATTACACGACGCTGGAGGTTGTACCGGACGCCAGCGCTGCGATCGCGCTGCTGGAGAACCAGGAGGCGGGCACGGGCGCGGCGCGCAGCAGCGATGCGGAGCCAGGCCAAGGCGGCGAAGCGTCTGGCGAGGCAGAGCCCGGCGCCGAGCGCAACCGCTAATCGCGCGCGCCACGCAGCTGTGGTCAGGCTGCAGCAGTTCGGTAGTGCGATGGGTCGCCGATGGTCTCCTGCAAACCAGGACGCCGCGCGGGATCGCTGCTGCGCCCGGCTGCGCATCGCAACGGTCCGCGGCGTTCGCACCAATTGCACGCCCATGGACCGACGATGACCTTCGGCAGGTTGTCGGCGCTGCGCGCTCCGCGTACGGTCGCGCATCGCCCTGTTGGAATCCTCCCGATGAAGCCTCTCGTGATTGCCGTCGCCCTGGCGCTCGGCACCTGTCTGCCGCTGCAGGCAAAGACCAGCACCAGCACCGCCAGCGCACCGGCTGCGCCTGTCTGGGTGCAGACCAGCAACGGCTATGCGCAGATCCTGCTGAACGCGCAGGCGCCGTTCCAGCCCGAATATGCCAGCTTCTTCGGCGTGCCCGGCTATGACGATCAGGTCGTGGACCTGGGTCCGGACAACGCCGCGCGCTACCGCGATGCCATGCGCAAGGCGCGTGCCGCTCTGCAGGCCAAGCTGGCCACCGAGCGCGATGCCAACGTGCGCCAGGACCTGCAGATCATGATCGACGCCGCCGAGCAGAACATCGAAGGCAGCGAGCTCAACGAGCGCTATCTGCTGCCCTGGAGCGACGCCCCGGAGGCGGTCTTCAGTGGCCTCAACGGTCTGCTCTCCGACCAGACCGTGCCCGAGCGCCGCGCCAAGGCGCTGGACCGCCTCAAGCGTTACGTCGGCCTGGTGCCGGGCAGCACGCCCACCACCACGCTGGCGCGCCAGCGCTACGAGGAAAAGCTGAGCAACACCGCGTTGCTGCAGCCCACCCAGCGCGAAGTGGAACAGGCGCTGGCCAATGTGGACACCTACGTCGCAGGCATCGGCGAGCTGTTCGCCAAGTACAAGATCGCCGGCGCCGACGAGGCGCTCAAGGCCATGTCCACCCAGCTCAAGGACTACGCCAACTGGACCCGCACCACCGTGCTGCCCAAGGCGCGCAAGGACACCCGCCTGCCGGAACCGCTGTACGCGTACCAACTCAAGCAGGTGGGCATCGATATCGCCCCGCAGCAGCTGATCCAGCGCGCGCAGCTGGAGTTCATGGAGACCCGCTCGGCCATGCGCCAGCTGGCCCCGCTGGTGGCCAAGGCCAAGGGCGTGCAAGGCGAGGATTATGTGCAGGTGATCCGCGCGCTCAAGGGCAACACCATCGCCGACGACCAGCTGGAAACCCACTACCGCGGCGTGATCGATCAGATCGACCCGATCATCCGCAAGCAGCGCATCGTCGATGTGCCCAACCGCCCGATGCAGATGCGCCTGGGCAGTGCCGCCGAAAGCGCTGCGCAACCGGCCCCGCACTTCCTGCCGGCGCCGTTGATCGGCAATACCGGCCAGCAGGGCCAATTCGTGTTGCCGCTGGGTAACCCGACCGCCGATGGCGCCAAGAAGGAGCAGTACGACGACTTCAACTTCGGCTCGGCCGCCTGGACGCTCAGCGCGCATGAAGGCCGCCCCGGTCACGAGCTGCAGTTCACCGCCATGGTCGAGCGCGGCGTGTCGCTGGCGCGCAGCATGTTCGCGTTCAACTCGGTCAACGTCGAGGGCTGGGCGCTGTATGCCGAAGCCGAAATGGTGCCGTACGAACCGCTGGACGGCCAGCTCATCGCCTTGCAGTTCCGCCTGCTGCGCGCTGCCCGCGCCATGCTCGACCCGATGCTCAACCTGGGCCTGATCGACCGCGAACGCGCGCGCCAGGTGCTGGAGGACGATGTCGGCCTGTCGCCGGCGATGACTCGCCAGGAACTGGACCGCTACACCGTCCGCGCCCCCGGCCAGGCCGGCAGCTACTTCTACGGCTACACCCGCATCCTCGAACTGCGCATGCGCACCGAACTGGCACTCGGCAAGACGTTCGATCGCCTGGCCTTCAACAACTTCCTGCTCGACCAAGGCCTGCTGCCGCCTGATCAATTAGCCAAGGCAGTGGAGACGCAGTTCATCCCGGCGCAGCAGCGCAAGCGCTGATCGGCGCATTGCCGTAAAAAGGGTGCGTGGGTGCCGGGACCGGCACCTGTCGCCCTGTTGGAGTGCGCGCCACTCAGTGCATTGCAAGAGGTGCAAGTTGACTCAATGTGCCGGAGCCGGCTCCGGCGCGCTGACGCAAATGCTGATCGACACAATCCGGTAGCACGGTGCGATAGCACGGTGAGAGGGTACCGGGGTCGGCACCCATCGCCTTCTTGGAGTGCGCGGCAGTCACTGCATCGCGCCAGCTCCAGGCTGATTCAACGTGCCGGAGCCGGAGCCGGAGCTGGCGCCGGGCGTTGTTCTGCACCCGCCGGCACCCAGATCGCCATGCCGGCCGCGCGTTTTTGCGTGGTCGGGATGCCGATCCCCAGGCCGCCACCGACGCGGCCGCCGTAGCTGCCACCACCCACCGACAGCCCGCCGCCCGAGCGTTCCGAGCCGACGCCGACGATCACCACGCCATTGGCGCCCAGCTTGGCCGCTTCGCGCTTGAGCCGTTGCACGGCGGCGTCGGTCTGGCCCTGGGTGCCAAAGCCGGCGGCGCTGGTGGATTCGAGCTGGGCGATCTCCACCGAGCCAACCGGCGCATGCGAATACACCTGCACCTGGGCCGGATCGATTGGTGCGCGGGCCTGGCCCAGCATCACCTTGGAGCTGCTGGCACACCCGGCCAGCAAGGTGGCGGCCACCGCTGCGAGCGCAGCGTGCCGGAACAGCGACTGCAGTTTCATATCTGGCCCCCCGTAGGTCGTGATGGCGATGATCCGGTGCCTGGACTGAATCGCACCGGACTTTGCCGCACCCTAGAGCGTGGGATGTGCGTTGGGGGTGAGTGTCCGGGACATGATGGAGCGCAGTGGCGCTACAGCTGCACACGGGGTCCGGCGGCATGGCCGGGCTTGGCCGGCCACGCAGTTGCCTACTGCGTTGCGTTGCGTTGCGTTGCGTGGTGTGGGCTGGGCTGGGCGATCGGCGCCATGGTGCAAGGCATCGCCGGCCGGCGCGCTGCCGCACAAATGCAGCTGAAGCCCAGCGCGTACCGTGCAGCGGCAGGAATGCTGCCAGCCGACACGGTGTCGCCAGCCAGGGGGCGCGACGCGCGCGGTCGCACACAGGTGGGTCGCCAAACTGCCATTGGTCACGGTGACCACCCGCCCACGGCGTCTTGCCGGGGACAGGGCTAAGCTCGAGCCTTCTTTGAACAACGAGGTGGCACGTGGGATTGATCAGCCTGCTCTGGGGCATCGTGGCATTGCTGTGGATGGTGCTGGCCTTCATCCCGTTGTTGGGGTGGGGTAACTGGTTCCTGATCCCGTTCGCGGCCGTCGGTGCGCTGATTGCCGCGATCGCGCTGCTGTTTACATCGGCCGGTAACCGCGGCCGGGCCAAGACCGGGTTGCTGCTCAACGGCCTGGTGATCGTGGTCGGGGTGATCCGGCTGAGCCTGGGAGGCGGGGTGATTTGAGGGCGCATTCTGCGCAGGTCCGGGTCGATCCGCGGGGCTGTGTTCATCTGCAGCGCACCTGACGGCGTGCATGCGGGTGGCAGCAGCACCGACGTCATGTCGGACCGTTCCCGCCGCTGCACCAGCGTCGCTCCTTGCCGACGCCACCCCAAATTCCACGACCTTCGATCACCGACCTTGGGCCGACGTCGCCTCAGGCGCGGCCTGTAGCCCCAATCGCGCGCGGCCGTTGCAGCGCTGCGACACTGCGTCGCAGCGCGTCCCGCCTGGAAACGCAGGCGTAAACTGATGCGCTGTCTAAAGGAGCCTTGTCATGGCCCATCCGCACTATCGCCCCCGCCGCATGCGCCACGACGCGTTTTCGCGTCGGTTGATGCGCGAAAACACGCTGACCACCGATGACCTGATCTGGCCAGTGTTCGTGCATGAGCTACCCGGCCGCGCGCCGATCGCCTCGATGCCGGGCGTGGAGCGCCTGTCGCTGGACGAACTGCTGCGTGAGGCGGAAAGCGCGTTGGAGCTGGGCATCCCGGTGATCGATCTGTTCCCGGTCATCGATCCGGCCGGCAAGAGTCTGGACGCCGCCGAAGCCTGGAATCCGGACGGCCTGGCGCAACGCGCGGTGCGTGCGCTGAAGTCGCGCTTTCCGGAGCTGGGCATCATGACCGACGTGGCGCTGGACCCGTACACCACGCACGGCCAGGACGGGTTGATCGACGACAAGGGCTACGTGCTCAACGAGATCACTGTCGAGGCGCTGGTGAAGCAATCGTTGTCGCATGCGCAGGCCGGCGTGGACATCATTTCACCGTCGGACATGATGGACGGCCGTATCGGGGCGATCCGTCGCGCGCTGGATGCCGACGACCATCTCAACGTACGCATCATGGCGTATTCGGCCAAGTATGCCTCGGCGTTCTACGGCCCGTTCCGCGATGCGGTGGGCAGCGCCGGCAATCTGGGCAAGGCCGACAAGACCACCTACCAGATGGACCCGGCCAACGGCGACGAGGCCATGCGCGAGATCGCGCTGGACCTGGAAGAAGGCGCGGACATGGTGATGGTCAAGCCGGGCATGCCCTACCTGGATGTGGTGCGGCGGGTGAAGGAAGAATTCCGCGTGCCGACCTTTGCGTACCAGGTCAGCGGCGAGTACGCGATGCTCAAGGCGGCAGCGGCCAATGGCTGGCTGGATGAGCGCACGTGCGTGCTCGAGGCCCTGATGGCCTTCAAGCGCGCCGGTGCCGATGGCGTGCTGACCTATTTCGCGCCGCACGTGGCGCGCTGGTTGCGCGAAACGCGCTGAGCGCAAAGCCTGCGGCCGCCTCGCCGCAGGCGCCGCTGCGTGCCGACAGCGATCTGGCACAGCTGGCGCTGCTCCGTGCCGGATGCGGCATCGGCATCTGCTTCTGCCAGGCGGCGCTCGCGCAACGGGCGCCGCGCTTGCTGCCGGTGTTGCCGCGGCAGGTTGGCGTTGCCCTGGACGTCTGGGTCACGATGCGTCAGGACCTGCGCGCCAGTGCCGCCTGCAGCGCCGTGTTCGCGGCCCTGGCGGAAGGATTGGCCGCGCATTGCGCCGTGCCAGACGCTGGCATCGGCACCACCTGGCAGCGGCGGTGTGCGCGCGCCCTGCATGCACACGCCGCTGCGATTGCCGATTGCCGTCTGCGTGCCAGGTCCACCAGGTTGCTGCGCGTGCAGCGGCCTGCTGCGTACCAGCGTGGAAGTTACGGCAACACCAACGCAATCGCTTGCGACTTCATGGCTGCGCTGATCGACGGGAACGGGTCCACGTTGGTCATCACGATCAAATCGTCGATGGACACCACGTCGCAGTTGATGCTGCTGTCGTTGGCACACAGATAGGCGCCGGCACCCACGCCCGGTTCGTAGATCGCTTTCCACACATAGGCCGGAACGGCAACCTGGTCGGTACCGATGGTCTGTGCGGTGCCGCTGTCGAAGGCCGGGCCGGTCACCACGTACAGCTCGCCCTGCTGCTTGGCCAGCTGGCGTACCTGCGCTTCGATATGTGCCCATTCGCCGGTGTTGAGCGTGTGGTTCTGCGGCACGACATTGGCCATGGAAAAGGTTTCCTTCTCCGAGCTTTCGGTGGATGCGTCGCCGGCCGGGGTCATGTGCCCGCGATCGAAGCCGGTATTGGTGTAATCGCTGCTCTTGGAGCGATCCGCTGCCGGAAGGCCGGTTTCTTCATGGAAGGAGCCGACCCGGCCGATCGCGTCGGCGCCGGCCACCTGCTGGTCGGTCAGATGCTCGGCCGAATACACCGGGTCCTTGGTCACGCCCGATGCCAGCAACGCGTACTCGGTGTGGCACACCTCGGTGGTGCGCGTGGTGGCGCTGTGCACGCCCGGCGGCGTGCCGTTGGCGTACAGCGAAGGGCAGTTGGTAGCGGCCAGCGCCGCGGAGGTGCTGAACAACGCTGCCAGAACCAGGCAGCCACGCGCTAAGAAGGACATCGGACAACTCGCTTGCCAGTGGGGGAGCGAAGAAAGTGGTAAGGCATGGTGTCCATTCGATGACCGCGAGATGTGCATCAGCTGACCGCTGGCGAGATGCCTACCGCAATGGGCGAGCGCGCTGTTTGGTGCGCTGCACCGCATGAGACGCATTCTCATCTACAATGCCGTCACGTCATTCAGTCTTTCCCCGTCTTGATCAAAACGCTGCTGTTTCAACTGCACTGGCTGCTTGGCATTACTGCCGGCCTGGTGCTGTCGGTGATGGGAGCGACCGGCGCGTTGATGTCATTCGAGGACGAGGTTGTGCGGTTGGCCAATCCGGCCATCGCGCAGCTGGCACAGCGGCATGCGGCCGGCGAGCAGGCATTGCCGGTGGACGTGCTGCTGCAGCGGCTCGACGTGGACCGGCAGGCTCCCGGCACGGGGCCGGCGGTCACGCGCATGCTGATCGATCCCACCGGTACGCGGCCGTCCAACGCGCGTCTGGCCGGCAAGGGCAGCGCACGGGTGTACTTCGACCCCTACACCGGGCAGCGCGTGGCGGCGCCACGGCTCAGTGATGCATTTGCCTTCATCGAAGACCTGCACCGGCATCTCGCTGCCGGCAAGCGTGGCCAGGCGGTCACCGGCGCCTGCACGCTGATCCTGCTGTTTTTCTGTGCCTCGGGCGTGTACCTGCGTTGGCCGCGGCGTTGGTGGAGCCCGCGCACCTGGCTGGCGGTGGAATGGCGGCGGCAGGGGCGCAGCTTTCTGTGGAGCCTGCACGCGGTGTTCGGCACCTGGTGCCTGCTGGTCTATTTGCTGGTGGCCCTGACCGGGCTGACCTGGTCCTATCCCTGGTATCGCGATGGCATGGCGGCGTTGCTGGGCGCCGAACCTGCGCCGCACGCCGAGCAACGCTCGCATGCCAGGGCCACAGTGGATTTCGCGCGGGTGCAGCGCACCCTCGGCAGCATTCCCGCCACCCGCCACGCGGCGTTGGATGTGCGCATTCCCGCGCGTGCAGGGCAACCGTTGATCGCGCGGTTCCTGCCTGACGATCCCGATCACGACCGTGCCTTCGACACGCTGGAAATCGATCCCGCCAGCGGCGCCTTGCTGACGCGCCGGGACTACGCGCAACTGGCGCGCGGGCAGCAGTGGATGGTCAGCATGTTTCCGTTGCACACCGGCAGTTTCTTCGGCCTGCCGGGGCGCATCGTGGTGATGCTGGCCAGCCTGGGCATGTCGGTGTTCTTCATCAGCGGCTGGATGCTGTATCTGGATCGGCGGCGCAAGAAGCGTGCGCTGCGTGCGGCGCGTGTGGTGCTGCAAAGCGCGCCGCCGGCCTCGCGGGCCGAGCCGTGGTTGATCGCCTTCGCCAGCCAGAGCGGTTTTGCCGAACGGCTGGCGTGGCAGGCGGCCGGACATCTGCAGGCGGCCGGCCTGCCGGTGCAGGTGCGCCCGCTCGGGCAGGTGGATGCGCAGCAACTGCAGGCCACCCGGCATGCGTTGTTCGTGATCAGCACCTTTGGTGACGGCGAGCCGCCGGATGCGGCGCGTGGCGTCGAGCGCGAGTTGCTGCGCCAGCGCATTGCATTGCCGCAGCTGGCCTATGCGGTGCTGGCGTTGGGCGACCGCCAGTACGCGCAGTTCTGCGGGTTTTCGCGGCGGGTCGAACAGTGGGTGCAGGCGCAGGGCGCGCGCGCGCTGTTCCCGGCGGTGGAAATGGACAACACCGATCCGCAGGCGCTGGCGCAATGGCATGCGCAGCTGGAACAGATCGCCGGTACGCCGCTGACTGCGGTAGCGCTGGCGCGGCCGCGGCGAACGTCCTGGGTACTGGCATCGCGCACGCATCTGAATCCGGGCAGCACCGGCGCGCCGATCTGGCGCATCGACCTGCAGCCGCCGGCCGATGCGCAGTGGCAGGCCGGCGACATCCTGGAAGTGCAGCCCGCGCATGCCGACGCGCAGGTGCGTGCCTGCCTGGCGGCGTGGGGGTTGCCAGCAGAGGCATCGGTGCACGTGGAAGCGCAGCTGCTGCCGTTGCATCGCGCCGCCGCCGAGCGCGTGTTGCCCGAAGCGCCGGCCACCGGCCCGGTGCCACGCCCGGACCCGCAAACCTGGCTGGATGGCTGCGACTGGTTGCCCACCCGCGACTATTCGCTGGCCAGCGTGCCGGCCGATGGCCTGGCGACGGCGGTGGTGCGGTTGACCACTGGCGCCGATGGCCGCCCGGGGCTGGGCTCGGGCTGGCTGATCCATCACGCACCGATCGGTGCGCCGGTGCATGCGCGGCTACGCACCAATCCCGGCTTCCATCGGGTGGAGGCCGCCCCGATGGTGTTGATCGGCAACGGAACCGGCATTGCGGGCCTGCGGGCTTTGTTGCGCGAGGCCGAATTGGCCGGCCTGCACGGGCACTGGCTGCTGTTTGGCGAACGCCAGGCCGCCCACGACCGGCTGTTTGCCGATGAGCTGCAGGCCTGGCAGGCCAGCGGCCATCTGCAACAGCTGGACCAGGTGTTCTCGCGCGACCAGGCGCACAAGCGCTATGTACAGCATCGTCTGCACGAGGCCGGCGACGCGTTGCGCCATTGGATCGATCGCGGTGCGGTGCTGTACGTCTGCGGCAGCCTGGACAGCATGGCGCGTGCGGTGGACGCCACGCTGCGCGACATTCTGGGCCAGGCGCGGGTGGAATCGCTGACCGCCGCCGGTCGTTACCGCCGCGATGTCTATTGATCCCAGGTCACGGTGGCTGATGGCTGCAGCACGACGCGTTTCCAGGGCAGGGGTGCGGGGTCAGCAAATGCGATCCGCGCCTTGATGTGAGCGTGAAAAGGTAAGGTGAGGCTGCGTTGTTTCGCGACAGTCCTGCGTGCGCAACAGGTTGGCTGTGAGCGCGCTCCCGGTACGTTCCAGAACCGGCCGTCGCGCCAGGCAGGTTGGCGCCACGGCGCTGGCGCCCGGCGCAGTGCATCTTCGCGAGCAGGGGATCTACCAACGGCCGCCCGGTCGATGGCGGGCGCAATGCCACCACCGGCTTGCCTGCCGACCACGGTCGCGTTGCGCCATGTCGCCGTTGCGCGCGGTGATGCCTGCAGGTGGCGCCAATGGGGTGCGCGGCGCGGCGACGTGTCGCCTTGTCCGCGCCGTCCAGGCTCCGGCGTGTGGTGCCTGGTGCGCCGTGCGGGTGCCGGCCGCTGCCCGCACGCTCAGCGGCAGCCGGCCTCTCCAGCCACCGTCGGTGCCTTCATCCGGTAGATGTCCAGTTGCCCGGCACGCGGTGCACGCGCACTGCCGGTCACCAGCAGCTCGCCCGGCTTGGCCGCATCCACCACTGCACCGAAGGTGTGTTCCTGCGGCCCGTTGAACGACAGCGGCAGTGGCTGGCCCGTGCCGTAGTGGCCGCCCTTGCAGGCCGCCAGCAGCAGCTGGCTGGGGCCGCCGGCCGCGCCGCGCGCCCATACCAGGCCGCGGCCATCGGCAAGCCAGGCCGCATCGGATTCGTCGGCAGCGGTGTTGATGTCGCCCAAGGGCGTGGAGGCGGTGAAGGCCTGCCCGTCCCAGCGCGCCACGAACAGGTCCATGCCACCGGCGCCGCCATGCCCGTCGCTGGCGAACAGCAGGCGCGTACCGTCCAGCGACAGCGTGGGCGCGCGTTCGTGACCCGCGCTGTTGATCGCCGCGCCCAGCGACTGCACCGCACCGAGGCGGCCCTGCGCATCCACCGGCACCCGGTACAGATCGCTGCCGCCGGCCCCGCCGGGCCGCGACGAGGCGAACAGCAGCCAGCGTCCATCGGCACTGAACACCGGCGTGCTCTCGTCCTGGGCGGTGTTGATCGCCAGCGGCTGCGGGTCCTGCCAGCGCCCGCCGCGCAGCTGCGCCTGCCACAGGTCCCAGCCGCCGGCTCCACCGGCGCGGTCGCTGGCCCAGACGATGCGTTGCCCGTCCGGGCTGAGCGTGGCGCGCGCCTCGTTGGCCGGCGTGGAGACCACGCCCATGCCTTCGATGCCGAATTCGGCCAGCCCCGACGCAGACGGCGCGAAGAGTAAACTCGCCGCCAGCGCCGGCAGCGTCCATCGAACTAGCATGCGGTGTTCCTGCCTCATCTTGCGCACAGTCTAGTCAACCAGAGAGCGTTACATGCCCGTATCCCGTTATGCCGTGTTCGGTCACCCCGTTGCCCATTCGCTGTCGCCGGCCATCCATGCCGACTTCGGGAAGCAGACCGGCATCGCGCTGGACTACACCGCCATCGATGCGCCGCCGGAAGACTTCGCCGCCGCGCTGCAGCGCTTCGCCGACGAAGGCGGCAAGGGGGCCAACGTCACCCTGCCATTGAAGGAGGCCGCCTGTGCGCTGTCCAGCAGCCTGAGCGCGCGCGCGCGCCTGGCCGGCGCGGTCAATACGCTGGTGCGCAACGACGGCCAGTGGCAGGGCGACAACACCGACGGCGCCGGCCTGGTGCGCGATCTCACCGAGCGCCACGGCCTGGATCTGCGCGGCCGCCGCGTGCTGCTGCTCGGCGCCGGTGGCGCTGCGCGTGGCGTGGCACCGGCGCTGCTGGAGGCCGGCATCACCGAGATGGTGGTGGTGAACCGCTCGCCCGAACGCGCCGATGCCTTGTGCGATGCGCTGGGCGAACCGGCGCGGGTGATGTCGCGTTACATCGAAGACCTGCGCGAGCTGGGCGACTTCGAGTTGATCGTCAATGCCACCGCGGCCGGGCGCGACCGCGATGCCGGCGCCTTTGCATTGCCGCTGGGCCTGGTCAACAGCCTGACCGCCGCGGTCGATCTGAACTACGGCGCCACCGCCATCGCGTTCCTGGCCTGGGCGCGCGCGGCGCAGTGCCGTTACGCCATCGACGGGCTGGGGATGCTGGTGGAACAGGCGGCCGAGAGCTTCGCGCTGTGGCATGGCGTGCGTCCGGAGACCGACCCGGTCTACGCCGCGCTGCGCGCCCGCGAGGCGGTGCTGGTCAGCGCCGACTGAGCCGGCCGCCATGACGCTTACCGACATCCTGCTCAGCCTGATCACCAGCCTGTTGTCGCGCGTCCCGATGCTGATCGCCGTGCTGCTGGGCCTGGTGCTGCTGTGGCGCGCCCCGCAGGGCCCGCTGCGACGGGCAGGGTTGGTTGGGCTGTGGCTGCTGCTGGGCTGCGTGCTGTCTGAAGTCGCGTTCCAGGCCATCCCGATGCTGCTGCTGGAGCAGGGCAACGTGCGCCAGATCGGCATGGTGATGGGCATCAGCCGCTTTGTGCTGACGGCGGTGCAGGCGGTGGGCATCGGCCTGCTGGTGTGGACGCTGGCGCGCAGCCTGCAGGGGCCGGCGAAGGATGCCGGCCCGCGCGGGTGATCCCGCTCAAGGCCCTGGCGCTGGTCGTGGTGGGGCTGGTGTGTGCGGGGCAGGGGGGCTGGACGCTGCTGCATTCGCAGGCGCTGGCCACGGTCAATCGTGCCGGCATGCTGTACGCACGGTTCGGACCGAGCGGCGTCGGTGTCGGCATGCTGCTGATGGGAGTGGCGATGCTTGCCATTGGCGCGCTGTGGGCATGGCATGCGTGGCCGCGCTCCCGGCGCGGCGGCTGACCGCAGGCAGGCAGCGGCACGCAGGCCCGGGCCGCTACACCATCGCATCGCAGCGGCGAATGGCGTGCATCGCTGCGACAGCCGGCATGCACGACCGGCGCCGCGTGGTCTTCAGCGATACGACGCATCAGGCGGCAGGCAGCGCCCTGCCTTGCCACGCGCAAGACCATTGCGTTCAGCCGCGGGGCGCGGCGGTCGCAGTCACTGCGCCGGTCCGTGCGAAAATGGCGCGATGAGTGATCTTGCCCCTCCGGCCGCGCCGTCTGCGCCCGTTCCCACCCAGCGCGTGCTGACCGACCCGATCAAGGCCGGCATCCGCGATGCCTACGCCAAGCTGCAGGCCAATACGCCCGGTTTTGCCACCCGCCGCGCGCAGAGCCAGATGATCGGCCTGGTCTCGCGTGCGCTGGCCACCTCCGGCGGCATCGGCATCGCCGAGGCACCCACCGGCGTGGGCAAGAGCCTGGGTTACCTCACTGCCGGCGTGCCGATCGCCCTGGCCACCAAGAAGAAGCTGGTGATCAGTACCGGCACGGTGGCACTGCAGTCGCAGCTGGTGGAACGCGACATCCCGGCCTTCCTCAAGGCCACCGGGCTGGAAGCCACCGTGGCGCTGGCCAAGGGCCGCACCCGCTACCTGTGCACGCGCAACGCTGCCGAGCTGGAAGGCGACACCAGCCAGAACGCCATGTTCGAAGACGAGCAGGCGCTGTACGACCGCCCGCTGAGCCCGGTCGATGCGGATCTGGCCAAGCGGCTGGCCAAGGCCTATGCCGCACGCACCTGGAACGGCGACCTGGACGATGCCCCCGAGCAGGTCTCGGTGCCGCTGCGTATGCGCATCACCACCCCGGCCTCCGGCTGTGCGGGGCGCCGCTGCAGTTATGCCGCGCAATGCCCGGTGCTCAAGGCGCGTACCGATGTGCGCGAAGCGCAGATCGTGGTGACCAACCACGCCCTGCTGCTGTCCTCGTTGTCGCTGGGCGATGCCGAAAACGGGCAGCCGCTGATCGCCCCGCCGTCGGACATGCTGCTGGTGCTCGACGAAGGCCACCACATCGCCGGCGTGGCGATCGACCAGGGCGCAGCCAACCTGCCGCTGGACGAGATGGCCAAGCGCACCGGCCGCATG
Source organism: Xanthomonas floridensis (assembly GCF_001642575.1). Classification (GTDB taxonomy): domain Bacteria; phylum Pseudomonadota; class Gammaproteobacteria; order Xanthomonadales; family Xanthomonadaceae; genus Xanthomonas; species Xanthomonas floridensis. The sequence goes on from NZ_LXNG01000003.1 coordinate 69,809, forward strand.
CAGATCCTCATCGCCGCCGCGTACCGCGCGGTGGACAAGGACAGGATCGGCAACCTGCTGCCCAACGAAGCCATCGACGTGGCGGCGCGGGTGTCCAAGCTGCTCAAGGCCTTCCATGCCGAAGTCGAGCGCGTGTGGAAACCCGAGCCCGGCGAGCGCGACCCGTTGTGGCGCGCCGCCAACGGCAAGTTGCCGCCGCAGTGGGGCCCGGCCATCGAAGAACTGGGCGAAGAAACCCGCGCACTGTTCAACTGGGTGCATGCCGCCCATGGCGCGGTGGCCAAGGGCAAGCAGGACGATGCCGCACGCGAGCGCCTGCAACGCAACCTGGGCCTGGCGCTGGAAATGGCCGAGCAGCAGCACAATCTGTGGAGCGGCTGGCGGCGCGAAGACAAGGAAGGCCAGCCGCCGATGGCGCGCTGGATCACCCTCTCGCGCGATGGCGATCTGATCTGCCATTGCTCGCCGGTGTCGGCTGCACAGGTGTTGCGCACGATGATCTGGAACGAGGTGGATTCGGTGGTGATGACCTCGGCCACACTCACCGGCGGCGGCGATTTCCAGTCCTTCGCCATCGACAATGGGCTGCCCGATCACGCCGAAATGGCCTCGCTGGCCTCGCCGTTCGACCTGCCCAATCAGGCCGAGCTGATCGTGCCCAATTTCCCGGTCACCCCGGACGATCGCGAAGGGCATCCCAAGGAAGTGGCCAAATATCTGGTGCGCGAACTGGATTGGAACGCCAAGGGCAGTATCGTGCTGTTCACCTCGCGCTGGAAGATGGAAAAGGTCGCCGACCTGATGCCGCTGGCGCAACGCAACCGCGTGCTGGTGCAGGGCGAGGGCAACAAGTCGCAGCTGATCACCGAACATCTGCGCCGCATCGCCGCTGGCGAGGGCTCTGTGTTGTTCGGGCTCAATTCCTTCGGCGAAGGTCTGGATCTGCCCGGCGAGGCCTGCACCACGGTGGTCATCACCCAGGTGCCGTTTGCCGTGCCGACCGATCCGCAGACCTCCACCTTGAGCGAGTGGCTGGAAAGCCGCGGCCACAATGCGTTCAACCTGATCGCCATTCCGCATGCGCTGCGCACGCTGACGCAGTTCGCCGGCCGTTTGATCCGCAGCTCCAGCGACCATGGCCGGGTCATCATCCTCGACTCGCGCCTGCTGACGCGTCGCTACGGCAAGCGCATCATCGATGCGTTGCCGCCGTTCAAGCGGGTGATCGGGCGCTGATAGCGGTCATTGCGCGTGCTGTGTAGCGACAGAGCGCACAGTGGGGGAACAAGTTACCCGCTGCGCGCGCATCACTAATGCACTGCTGTAGCACCGCACCTGCCCGCCCAACTCACTGGACCGCCAAGGGGGGCCGTGAGCACTCGCTTTTATGCCTTGGCACTGTTCCTCCCGATCTTGGCGCATGCAGGCAATGGCATGTCCACGGTGCCGGACCGCTTTGATGGTCAGTGGACTGGCAGCGCCGAGTCTTGTAGGTCGGACGCAGACGAGTTGACGCTGCGCATTGCGGCCGGGCATATCACCTACTGGGAGAGTGACGGCCCAATCAGGGCGGTTGTGGTTCGGGGAGATGCGGAGATTGCGTTGATCGTCCAGCTCTTGGGTGAGGGCAATACGTGGCTGTCCACTCCACAGTTCACGCTGTCCCCAGGCGGGATGCAGTTGACGGACACGGTGACCGTGCCAGGGAAGACATTGGTTCCTTACAAGTCCCCAGATGCCGTGCGCACGCGGCTTGGGACTGTTTAGGAGCTGCCTGCTTCATGAGCTGGCTGAAGTGAGGCAGTGAATAACTCCAGGCAACAGCCTTGCGTCGCAGCATCCGTGCATCGTCGTCGGCAGTTATGTCATGCAATGCGAACACTGATAACGCCGCGCCGCCCCGGAGAGCGTTGTGATCTGCAACACGCTGCCACATCGAAAGCGATGCATATCACGCAACGCAGTCATCATCATGTTCGCCTATCGTAGCGATCAGAACTAACGACTTCTCACGCTACGGCCTGCTGGCCATGATTCAGCTCCCTCAACACGAGCTGACGCCATGCGCCCTGGATCCCTCATGGTGCTAGCCCTGCTAGCCCCCACGCTGATCGCCCCGCCGGTCTTTGCCCAATCCGTTCTGACCCGCGACAACGGCGCCAAGGTGGGCGACAACCAGAATTCGCAGACCGCGGGCGCCACCGGCCCGACCTTGCTGCAGGACGTGCAGCTGATCCAGAAACTGCAGCGTTTCGATCGCGAGCGTATTCCCGAGCGTGTGGTGCATGCGCGCGGCACCGGCGTCAAAGGCGAATTCACCGCCACCGCCGATCTGTCCAACCTGACCAAGGCCAAGGTGTTCAGCGCCGGCGAGAAGACTCCGGTGTTCGTGCGCTTTTCATCGGTGGTGCACGGCAATCATTCGCCGGAAACGCTGCGCGACCCGCATGGTTTCGCGACCAAGTTCTATACCAGCGAAGGCAACTGGGATCTGGTCGGCAACAACTTCCCGACCTTCTTCATCCGCGATGCGATCAAGTTCCCCGACATGGTCCATGCGTTCAAGCCGGACCCGCGCACCAACCTGGACGACGACTCGCGTCGCTTCGATTTCTTCTCGCACGTGCCAGAAAGCACCCGCACGCTGACCCTGTTGTACTCCAATGAAGGCACGCCCGCCGGCTACCGCTTCATGGACGGCAATGGCGTGCACGCCTACAAGCTGGTCAACGCGCAGGGCGAGGTACATTACGTCAAGTTCCATTGGAAGACGCTGCAGGGCATCAAGAACCTCGATCCCAAGCAGGTTGCCGCGGTCCAGTCCAAGGACTACAGCCACCTGACCAACGATCTGGTCGGTGCGATCAAGAAGGGCGATTTCCCGAAGTGGGACCTGTACGTGCAGGTGCTCAAGCCCGAAGACCTGGCCAAGTTCGATTTCGACCCGCTCGATGCCACCAAGATCTGGCCGGATGTGCCGGAGCAGAAGGTCGGCCAGATGGTGTTGAACAAGAACGTCGACAACTTCTTCCAGGAAACCGAGCAGGTCGCGATGGCGCCGGCCAACCTGGTGCCGGGTATCGAGCCGTCTGAAGATCGTCTGTTGCAGGGCCGTATCTTCTCCTATGCCGACACCCAGCTGTATCGCATCGGTGCCAACGGGCTGAGCCTGCCGGTCAACCGCCCGCGCGTGGCCGTCAATAACGGCAACCAGGATGGCGAAGGCAATAACGGCCACACCACCAGCGGCGTGAACTACGAGCCGAGCCGCCTGGAGCCGCGTCCGCAGGACACCGCCGCACGCTACAGCGAATTGCCGCTGTCGGGCACCACGCAGCAGGCCAAGATCACCCGCGAGCAGAACTTCAAGCAGGCCGGTGAGTTGTACCGCTCCTACAGCAAGAAGGATCGTGCCGATCTGGTGCAGAGCTTCGGCGAGTCGCTGGCCACCACCGATACCGAGAGCAAGCACCTGGTGCTGTCGTTCCTGTACAAGGCCGACCCCGAGTACGGCACTGGCGTGACCCGCGTTGCCAAGGGCGACCTGGCGCGCGTCAAGCAGCTGGCCTCCAGCCTGCAGGATTGATCCATCCGACGGCATCGCGGCCATGCCGCGGTGCCGTCCCCGTTTTGGGAGAGCGATATGCGCACCCTGCTGTTGGTCATGCTGAGCGCCCTGTGCGCGCCAGCCATCGCTGCCTCGCCGTCTGCCACGCCCGCAGCGCCCACGTCATCCACGTCAAGCCCAGAGCAGATCAAGCGGCAGCTGCGCGAGTACTTCTTCGATGCCGCGCGCGAAGGGCGCCAGGACATGCTGGCCGAATTCATCCGCTCGCACTACGACCTCAACACCCGCGACGAGAAAGGCTATACCGCGTTGATCCTGGCGGCCTACCACGGCCAGCGCCCGGCGGTGGAACAGTTGCTCAGCGCCGGCGCCGACCCCTGCGCGCAGGACAAGCGCGGCAACACCGCCCTGATGGGTGCCATCTTCAAGGGCGAGCTGGCGATCGCCAGGCGCCTGATGCAGGCCGATTGCGCGCCCGACCAGCGCAACAACGCCGGCCAGACTGCGGCCATGTATGCCGCACTGTTCCAGCGCACCGACGTGCTCAAGGATCTGGCCGCCAAGGGCGCGGATCTCAGCCTCAAGGACGGGCAGGGCAACGACGTGACCAAGCTGCAACGCGGCGAGTTCGCCACCGCCCCGGCACGCTGAGCCGGCACCACCGCAGCTATCGTACGGGCATGCGTGTCTCGGCACTGGCTCTCCCGCGCAAGTTGCAGGCAACGCCGCGCCGCATCCCGGGACCATGTATCGATCGTTTGCCGGATGTCGCTCCCCCGACAAGGTCTAAAACGCACGGGAGCTGGCTGCATCGAGCCGAAGCGACAACGCATCCAGCGTGGACAGCCCGCATCGGCAGGCGCCTGCCGCGCTCAAGCAACAGCTTCTGCCGTGGCGGCATCGTTTGGGCGACAGCGCTACCCCCGACGCGCACAGGGATTTTGCAGTGCAACATCGCCTGTTTTAGCACTGTCGGTTTTCCGCCGCGCCTGCGTTGGAACTCTGGCGAATGTGGTGATTCCGCTGCTTGCAAGTCAGGGAGTTTCTGACGCGAAAAGCCTTGTGCGCCAAGGCTTTGACAGAAAACTGAGCGTGCGCTGACTTGTGTTGAGTCGGCCGAAAAAAAGCGCAGAAAACAGTTCAAGAACGGGCCGGGAACGCCGATGCTTCAGCCATCGCAGCCTGGAACCCCCGCCATGAAGATCGATCCCTCCATCCCTTTCCTGATGTCGCTGCTGGCCATGGTGCTGTGCACCGCAACCGCCGTCGTCGCGCTGGTGTTCGGCCAGGTGCACGTGCTGGCAACCTCGTGGAGCTTCTACGCGGTGATGGGGACCTCGCTGATCGTGCTGGCTGCCTCGTACCACGCCCTCGGCAAGCCGCTGAGCGCCGAAGAGCGTGTGGGTTTCCGTAATCCGTAATTGCACCTGGGTCCGGGGAGTGGGTGCGCAACGCGCCTATCCGGGCACCGGACGAAAGAAGCTGCGTTCGTAACTGATGATGCAACGCGTTCGCTCCGCATAGGCGAACGCCGCCAGGCACTGCGCATCCTGCAGCGATGCCTCCCGATAGCGCGCGTACTCGGCGAGCGAGGGAAACGAAAACAGCGCCAGGGCGATGGTGTTCGCCCCTTCCGAGGGCAGGAAGTAGCGTGATGCTGGCCGCCGAAGCGCGTCACCAGCGGAATCCACAAGCCGGCGTAATGTTCGAATTCGGCCAACTGATACGGGCCGATCACATAGCGCAGCGAACAGGTGATCCTCCATCGCCTTCGGCGAACGGGGCGCCCCGCATGCCATGCCGCACTGCCGCAGATTCATCGACGCCCGTGTAAGCTATTGATCCTGCTTTGCATTCCAATGGCTGCCTGCCGCGGCCGACCGTCAATGACCGCTGCTTCCGATCGTTACGCCGCCTCCCTGCGTCTGTCCGTCGCCCCGATGATGGATTGGACCGACCGCCACTGCCGGGTGTTTCACCGCCTGCTGGCGCCGTCGGCCCGCCTGTATACCGAAATGGTGCATGCCAATGCGGTGATCCATGGCGATCGCGCCCGGCTGATCGGTTTCGATCCGGTGGAGCACCCGCTGGCGCTGCAGCTTGGTGGCAGCGAGCCGGCTCTGCTGGCGCAGGCTGCCGCCATCGCCCAGGACTGGGGCTACGACGAGATCAACCTCAATTGCGGCTGCCCGTCCGACCGGGTGCAGGCCGGCCGCTTCGGTGCCTGCCTCATGCGCGAGCCGGCACTGGTGGCCGACTGCGTCGCGGCCATGCGCGCTGCCACCGATCTGCCGATCACGGTCAAATGCCGGCTCGGCGTGGACGACGATGACGACTACGCGGTGTTCGCCAGCTTTGTCGACCAGGTGGTCGCCGCCGGTGCGGCGATGGTGGTGGTGCACGCCCGCAATGCCTGGCTCAAGGGCCTGTCGCCGAAGGAAAACCGCGAGGTTCCGCCGCTGCGCTACGACTGGGCCTATCGGCTCAAGCGCGAGCGCCCCGGGCTGCCGGTGGTGCTCAATGGCGGCATTGCGGCCGTCGACGCTGCCCTGGCGCACCTGCAGCAGACCGACGGCGTCATGCTCGGGCGCGCCGCTTATCACGACCCTTACTTGCTGCATCAGCTGGATGCGGCCTTGCATCAGCGTCCGCCGCAGTCGCGTGAGTCGCTGCTGCGTGCGCTGCAACCCTACGTGGACTCCCAATTGGCGCAGGGCCTGGCGTTGAAGCACATCACCCGGCACGTGCTGGGGCTGTTCCATGGCCAGCCCGGCGGGCGGGCCTTCCGCCAGGTGTTGAGCGAGGGCGCACATCGCCCCGGAGCCGGCTGGGAGCTGGTTGAGCAGGCCCTGCAGCGCACCGATAGCCGGCCCTGGCGCGTCGTGGCCTGAGTGGCCCGGCACTTGCATTAGCTGAACGGGTGGCCCGGATGTTTCCGGTTTGAACAGTTTTCCCGGCTTGCCCAGGTGGTGGGACCGCCTGTCGATAAGGGGGACACCTCGTGTCGATATTCATTTCACTGAATGGCGTTAACACGAAGCTAAAAAGTTCAGATCGGATTCACCCCCCAAAATCAAGAATTTGGCTCAATTTCGGGTTCCAGCTGCAGTGTGATGCGCGGCCGGTTTCACGAATTTTGAATGTTCCTGAACAACCCGCTAGGATCCAGTTGTGACCCATCCCCTCAGCCGCGCTCGCTCTGTTGTCCTGGTTGCCCTCTGGGCTGCCATGGCTGCGCCGTCGGCGTGGAGTCAGGGCTACCCGCCGATGGGGCAGGGCGGGCGCGAGGCGATGCCGGCATCGGCGCGCGGTGGCAGCCGCACCCTGTCGGACACGATCCGCCACGTACAACGGTCCACCGGTGGACAGATCCTGGGTGCAGAGCGCGTGCCGTTCGACGGCGGCAACCTCAATCGGGTCAAGTACATGAAGGACGGTCGCGTGCACACCGTGTACGAACCGGAGCAGACCCAGGCTGCGCCACCGCGCAACCCGGCTGCGCCCGATGTGCCACCACGCGACGATAACCACTGAACGTAGATAGTCCCACGTTCAGTCTCATAAATTCCCCGGCCGCCGGCCGATAACGTAACTAGGGAGAGTGCATGCGTATTCTTTTGGTCGAAGACGAAGCTCCGCTGCGCGAGACCCTTGCCGCGCGCCTGAAGCGTGAAGGCTTTGCTGTCGACGCTGCACAAGACGGCGAAGAAGGCCTCTACATGGGCCGCGAAGTGCCGTTCGACGTCGGCATCATCGATCTGGGCCTGCCCAAGATGTCGGGCATGGAACTGATCAAGGCGCTGCGCGACGAAGGCAAGAAATTCCCGGTGCTGATCCTGACCGCGCGTTCCAGCTGGCAGGACAAGGTCGAAGGCCTCAAGCAGGGTGCCGACGATTACCTGGTCAAGCCGTTCCATGTCGAGGAGCTGCTGGCGCGCGTCAACGCGTTGCTGCGTCGTGCGGCTGGCTGGAGCAAGCCGACGCTGGAATGCGGCCCGGTGGCGCTGGATCTGGCGGCACAAACGGTCAGCGTCAACGGTGCCAATGTCGATCTGACCAGCTACGAGTACAAGGTGCTGGAATACCTGATGATGCACGCCGGCGAACTGGTCTCCAAGGCCGACCTCACCGAGCACATTTATCAGCAGGATTTCGACCGGGACTCCAATGTACTGGAAGTGTTCATCGGCCGCCTGCGCAAGAAGCTCGACCCCGATGGTGAGCTGAAGCCGATCGAGACCGTACGCGGCCGCGGCTACCGCTTCGCCATCCCGCGTACCGAAGGCTGAGGTCGCACGTCGGCAAGCAGGACGATTTCGTGCCGGGGCGCTCCAAATGGTACAAACGCTGGCGCCCGCGCTCCTTGCAGGCGCGCCAGCTGCTGGCCGCCAGCCTTAGCCTGGTGGCATTTCTTGCGCTGGCCGGGTACGCGCTGGATGTAGCGTTTGCCGACACCGCCGAGCGCAACCTGCGCGAGCGGTTGAAGAATTACGCCTCCGCCTACGCGGCCAATATCGATTTCGTTCGCGACGGCTCGCTGTATATCGGCGGACAGCCGCCAGACCCGCGTTTCGATGTGCCCGGTGGCGGGCTATACGTTGAAGTCGTGCGGCCGGATGAAAGCTGGACCTCGATGTCGGCCGAAGGGCCGAATATTCCGCATGGCCGCATGCTCGAGCCGCGGCAGGAAGAGTTCATCGGCCCGCTGGAGATGACCCAGATCGACGGCAGCGTGGGCCAGTTGTATCGCTATGGCCTGGGCGTGAGCTATGTCGAGCGTGAGCACGGCGGCGAGATTCCTTACACCATCTACGTGATGGAAGACGCCCGCTCGATGGGCGCGCAGCTGCGGGTATTCCGTGGCGCTGTGTGGTTTTACCTGGGCAGTGCCGGCGTGGTGCTGCTGGTCCTGCAGGCCTTCATCCTGCAGTGGAGCCTGCGCCCGCTGCGGCGGGTCATCAACGAGTTGACCAAGGTGCAGCGCGGCGAGATCCAGCGCATGAGCGAACAGCATCCGCGCGAACTGGAGCCGTTGACCGACAGCATCAATGCCTTCATCGAGAGCGAGCGCGATAATCTGGAGCGCCAACGCAATACGCTGGCCGACCTGGCGCATAGCCTCAAGACGCCGATCGCGGTGCTGCGCACCCAACTGGACAGTGGTGCCTCCGAGCGCGATCTACACGAAGAAATGGACGTGCAGCTGCGTCGCATGAACGACCTGGTGTCGTATCAGCTGGCGCGCGCGGCCTCCAGCGGCCACAAGCTGTTTGCCGCGCCGCTGCCGATCGAGCCGACCGCCGAAGAAATCGTCCGCGGGTTGGAGAAGGTGTATTCGGTCAAGGGCGTGCTGTGCGAGTTCGATATCTCGCCGGAGGCGCGTTTCCATGGCGAGCCGGGTGATCTGCAGGAACTGCTCGGCAACCTGCTGGAGAACGGCTTCAAGTGGGCGCGCAGCCGCGTGCTGCTGACCGCCCAGCCTGGGCCCACCACCGGGAGCCGGCGTGCCGGCCTGATCCTGTCGGTGGAAGACGATGGCCCCGGCATCGCGCCGGAAGATGTCGCCAAGATCCTGCAGCGTGGCGTGCGGGGCGATGAGCGCGTGCAGGGCCACGGCATCGGCATGTCGATCGTGCAGGATTTGATCAAGGCCTACCGCGGCGAGCTGCAGGTGGTGCGTTCGCAGGAACTGGGCGGTGCCCGCTTCGATGTGACCCTGCCGCCGGGACTGTGACGCCCAGCCCGGGGCGATGAACTCTTCGGCAATGGCAGCGAAGGCTCCGACAACCGTTTAACGCCTTGTGCGTTGGCTTGACCATACTGGTCCGGTTGCAGGACGTCGCGATGGAGAGCCGCATGGTCAAGCGTGTTGTACAGGCACCTGGCGTGGACACGCGCTGCGCTGGCATGCGCCGCCGAGCCTGGTGCATCCCGTTGCTGGTTGCCGGGTGTGCCTGCGCCATCGTCGGCCACGCCGCCGACACGCCGCTGACGGCAACGCAGACGCGTTGGCTGCAGCGCGCCACCTACGGTGTGGACGGCGAGAGCGCAATCCAGTTGCGGCGGCTCGGCCCCAAGCGCTACGCCACGCTGTTGCTGCAGCCCAGCGACGATGCCGTGTTGCCGGCACCCATCCGCGCGCAGCTGCAGCAGTTCGATGCGCTGCATACGCCCCTGGTGACCCTGCTGACCCAGTACGAGGCCGACAAGATCCGCCTGCAGGGCATGCCCGATGGCGACGAAAAGGCCGCCTTGCGCAAGGACTGGCAGGCACGTGGCGGGCAGATGCTCACCCAGGCGCGTCAGGCCCAGCTGTTGCGGGCGGTGTACGCGCCGGATCAACTGCGCGAACAACTGGTGTGGTTCTGGCTCAATCACTTCAGCGTGTATGCCGACAAGGGCCGGGTGAAGTGGATGGCGGCCGATTACATGGAGAACGCGATCGGCCCCAACGCCACCGGCAAGTTTGCCGATCTGGTGATGGCCACGCTGGAAAGCCCGGCGATGCTGGAGTACCTGGACAATGCCAAGAACGCCAAGGGCAAGGTCAACGAGAACTACGCGCGCGAGCTGATGGAGCTGCACACGCTCGGCGCGCATGGCGGCTACAGCCAGCAGGATGTGCAGCAGCTGGCCTTGATCCTCACCGGCGCTGGCCTGGTGCCGATCAAGGCAGAGGGCGCGCCGCCGCTGCCGGCGACCAAGCCCGGCCAGCCGCCGGTGGTGCGCAAGGGACTGTTCGAATTCAATCCGGCGCGCCATCAGCCCGGCGACAAGCGGCTGCTGGGCCAGCGCATTGCCGGTGGTGGGCTGGATGAGATCGAACAGGCCGTGCACCTGCTGGTGCGCCAACCGGCCTGCGCGCATTTCGTGTCGCAGCGCCTGGCCGAGTATTTCGTCAGCGACACGCCACCGGCTGCGTTGGTTGCGCGCATGGCCAGCACGTTCCAGCGCAGCGATGGCGATATCGCCAAGGTCATGCAGACCATGCTGGCGTCTGCGGAATTTGCACAGGCGCAGCCGCGCAAGTTCAAGGACCCGAACCGCTTCGTGGTGTCGGCGATGCGGCTGGCCTACGAGGACCAGCCGGTGATCAATGCCGCCCCGATGGCCAGCTGGGTGCAGCAACTGGGCGAGCCGTTGTTCGGCCGCATCACCCCGGATGGGTGGTCGCTGCAATCGCAGGCCTGGACCAGCTCCGGGCAACTGGCACGCCGGTTCGAGGTGGCGCGCTCGCTGGGCAGTGGGCCCAAGCAATTGTTCCGGCGCGAGGGCGATACCGACACGCCGATTCCCCCACTGACGCAGATCGAGACGCGCGCGTCGTATCGCTGGTTGGCACCGTCGTTGTCGGCGGGGACGCAGCAGGCGCTGGAGCAGGCGCGCTCGCCAGCGGAGTGGAACGGCTTCCTGTTGTCGTCGCCGGATTTCAACTATCGCTGAGTCACCGCATGCGGTGTGTCATCGCCGCAGGAGAACCTTCATGCAACGTCGCCACTTTCTGCTTGCCTCTGCTGCCGCCGCGAGCCTGCCGTGGACCGGTCGCCTGTTTGCCGCCCCGCGCGACAGTGCGCGCTTGCTGGTGGTGTTCCTGCGTGGCGGCTACGACAGCAATAACCTGCTGGTGCCGCATGCCAGCGATTTCTATTACCAGTCGCGGCCCACGCTGGCGATTGCGCGGCCGGATCCCGCAAATCCCGATAGCGCCATCGTGCTCGATACGCAGTGGGGCCTGAATCCGGTGATGCGCGATGCGCTGCTGCCGCTGTGGCAACGCCGGCAACTGGCGTTCGTGCCGTTCGCCGGCACCGACGACACCTCGCGCAGCCATTTCGAGACCCAGGACGATATCGAATCCGGCCAGGCCGGCAAGCACCGCGATTACCGTTCCGGTTTCATGGCACGCCTGTCGGGCGTGCTCAGTGGCGTACCGGCGATTGCCTTCACCGATTCGCTGCCGCTGACCTTTCAAGGTGGCGGCGATCTGCCCAACGTGTCGTTGAGGGGCATCGGCAAGGGCGGACTGGACGCGCGGCAGGCGCAGATCCTGTCGCAGATGTACGACAGCACGCCGCTGGCGGCTGCGGCGCGTGACGGCTTGGCCTTGCGCCAGCAGGTCACCGCACAGCTGCGCGAGGAGATGGAGCAGGCCGGGCGTGGCGCCGCCAGTGCGCGCACGTTTGCCGATGAAACCCGGCGCATGGCGACCTTGATGCGCGAGCGGTATCGCCTGGGTTTCGTCGATGTCGGCGGCTGGGATACGCATGCCAACCAGGGCAGTGTCGCAGGCGGCCTGGCCAACAATTTGCGCAACCTGGGCGAAGGGTTGGCCGCGTACGCCGATGCCCTGGGCCCGGCCTGGAACGACACCGTGGTGGTGGTGATTTCCGAATTCGGCCGCACCTTCCGCGAGAATGGCAGCAAGGGCACCGACCATGGCCATGGCACTACCTACTGGGTGTTGGGCGGCGGCGTGCACGGCGGGCGCATCGCGGGCGAACAGGTTGCCGTGGAACAGGCGCAGCTGCTGCAGAATCGCGATTATCCGGTGCTGACCAATTACCGCAGCCTGTTCGGCGGCGTGCTGCAGCGGCTGTGGGGGCTCTCGCCGGCGCAGCTGGAACGTGTGTTCCCGGGCGCAACGCCACGGGATCTTGGCTTGGTGTAGGGCGCGCCGATCGCCGCTGGCAGGACCGTTGGGTGCGCAGGGCAGCGTTGAAATCGGCATGTATCGCGCACCGCAGCGGCTCCGGGCCGTGCGCATGATCTGGCGGCCATGTGCTGTCGATCAGCCGCTCCCGATGCGCGCCAGAACGCTGCTGTTTTCAGGCCAACGCAGCACCGCTGGCCTCAGGTGCCAAGTGCTGGCGCGTCCGCTTCCGCGCACCGATGTTGTGCAAGGTTGCGGACAACTCGCTGTTGTGCGATGACTCGCCATGACACGCGAGTGCATGCGTGCGTGCGGGTGTCGAAGCGCCCGGCTGCACTATCTGCGTACCCGGCAATGGTCAGGCGCGGAACTGCCGCAGCCATGCACAGCCACCGCTGCAGCACTCTCAACGCGCTGGCGGTGACGCAAACGGCGATGGCCCATACACGCCGACCAGATGGGCGGCCACGGCCGGCATCAGGCGTTCCAGCACCTGCGGCGCGGAGAAGTGGTATTCGCTGACGACCGCGAAGAATTCCTCCGGCGCTTCGGCAGCGTACGGGTCGATCTCGGTGTCTTCGCCGGCATCCACACGTTGGCAGAACGCATCGAAGGCCTGCTGGAAATCGCGTGCCCAACGGCGCTGCACCTCGCGTGGCAGTGGCGGCGTGCCATCGAGCGCGCCATCCAGGGCATCGAGCTTGTGCGCCATCTCATGCACGATCACGTTGAACCCGGCGCACGGATCGTGCAGGTCTGCCTGCACGTCGGCCCAGCTGACGATCAGCGGGCCCTGTTCCCAGGCCTCGCCGATCAAGGCGTCGTCCCAGGCATGCATCACGCCGGCCGCATCCATGTGGGTGCGCTGGACGCGGAAGGCATCGGGATAGACGATCAGCTGCGACCAGCCACGCCACCCGGCGGCCCCGAACTCCAGCAGCGGCAGGCAGCAGGTAGCTGCCAGCAAGACCTGATCCCGGGGCTGCAGCTGCAGGCCATCGACCGGCGAAATGGTTTTCTGATGCAGGAACTGCGCGGACAGTGCACGCAGGCGTTGCCGACGCAGCGAGTCCAGTGCGGCCACCCAGGCGCACTCGGTACAGACCAGATGCCACAACGCGTCGGGAATCTCCAGCGGCGGCCGGCGCAGCCAGCGCATCACCCACTGGATCAGCGGAACATGCCCGGCAGGAAGCTGTGCCAGCGCGGCATCATGCGCATGCGCGGAAACAGGCCGTCGCCGTCGCTGCCACCACCGCCGGTGGCAGGTGCGGGCTTGTGCTGTGGCGGCGTGCGTGCCGGTGCGGCCGGTTCGCCGTTGGGAGTCCTGCCACGTGCGGCAGAGTTGGAGCTGACGCAGCTGTCATGATCGCCGTCGGTCAACTGGTCCGATGCCAGGGCGGCAAGCGGAGCCAACAACAGAAGCAGGCAAACCGTGAGTCGGCGCATCGTCCACATCCAGGGCAAGCGGCGTGAGTCCCCGATCATAACGCGGTTTTCACTCCCTCACACAAGCCGCGCTGGGCGGCCGGGAAGCCATGGCGCATACTTTCGCGTATCGATTTGGGAACCGTTGCCGTGGATGACCGCGCGTTGCTGGCCAAACTTGCGAGCGGCCGGCTGTCCGGCGACGCGCTGGCGCGTGATGCGGGCTTGACCCGCGCCGCGGTGTGGAAGCGCATTCAAAATTTGCGCGCCGCAGGCGTGGCGATCGAAGGACGCGCTGGCGATGGCTACCGGCTGGCTGCACCGCTGGACCTGCTGGACGCCGCCCGCATCCGTGCCGCCATGACCGCTGACGCCGCCGCCGGGCTGGCGGCGCTGGAGGTGGCCTGGACGCTGGAATCCACCAATACCAGCCTGCTGGCGCGTCCGGCACCGGAGCGCGGCGTGGAGGTGTTGCTGGCCGAGCGCCAGACCGGCGGCCGCGGTCGCCGCGGCCGGCAGTGGACTTCGCCGCTGGGCGCGCATATCTACCTGTCGGCCTCGCGCCGGTTCAGCGGCGGGCTGGGGCAGCTGGCCGGGTTGAGCCTGGCGGTTGGCGTGGCGGTCGCCGAGGCTTTGCGCAGCTGCGGGTTCGCCGATGTCGGCCTGAAGTGGCCCAACGATCTGCTGGCGCGCGAGCGCAAGCTGGGCGGGCTGCTGATCGAAGGCGGCGGGGAGATGGCGGGCAACGCGCGCGCCGTGATCGGCCTGGGTTTGAACGTGCATATGCCGCCAGCGGCCGCGGCCACCATCGACCAACCGTGGGTGGATCTGGATACCCTGGCCGGCCGCGCAGTGACGCGCGATACCGTGGTGGCCGCGGTGCTGTCGGCGTTGTTGCCTGCGCTGGACCTGTTCGAAGCACAGGGGCTGGCTGCATTCCTGACCCGTTATGCGGCGCTGGATGTGTTGCGCGGCCGCACAGTGCAGGTGGAAGAAGCCGGCAGCCCGCATCGCGGCGTCGCCCTCGGCCTGGCCGCCGACGGCGCCTTGCGGGTGCAGGTGGGCGAGACCGAACGGCTATTCCATTCCGGAGAAGTCAGCGTGAGACCTGCATGAGCGAGTGGTTGTTCGATCTGGGGAATTCGCGGTTCAAATACGCACCGCTGCACGGCAACCGCGCAGGCGAGGTGCAGGCCTGGGCACATGGCGCCGAAGCGATGGATGCGGCTGCGTTGGCGGCGCTGCCGTCCGGGCGGGTTGCCTACGTGGCCAGCGTGGCGGCGCCGGCATTGACGCAGCGCATGATCGGCTGCCTGCAGGAGCGTTTCGCGCAGGTGCGCATCGCACGTACCGTGTCCGATTGCGCCGGCATCCGCATCGCCTACGCCGACCCCAGCCGGTTTGGCGTGGATCGGTTTCTGGCCTTGCTGGGTGCGCGGGGCGATGCACCGGTGCTGGTGGCCGGGGTGGGCACGGCCCTGACCATCGATGTGCTCGGTGCCGACGGCCAGCACCACGGTGGGCGCATCGCCGCCTCGCCCACCACCATGCGCGAGGCGCTACATGCGCGCGCGGTGCAGCTGCCTGCCAGCGGCGGCGACTATGTGGAGCTGGCCAACGATACCGACGATGCCTTGACCTCCGGCTGCGACGGCGCCGCGGTGGCGTTGATCGAGCGCAGCCTGCATCACGCACACCGCAGCCTGGGCGTGCCGGTGCGACTGCTGGTGCATGGCGGTGGCGCGCCGCCGTTGCTGCCGTTGTTGCCCGATGCCACTTTCCGCGCTGCACTGGTGCTGGACGGGCTGGCGACCTGGGCGGCCGATTCGTCCTGCGCTTAGAATCCAGGCATGTACGTACGCGCGCTCATCGTTGTGCTGATCGTCCTCAATGCCGGAGTGGCGTTGTGGTGGGCGATGCAGCCGCCGCCGGCACTGCCGGCCGCACCGCCGCAGCCAACCGGCGTGGCGCGGCTGGAGGTGCTGCCGATGCTGGCGACCGGGGCGTCGCGGCCGTCGCTGGCCTCCGCAGCGCAACCGGAGGCTGGCGCGATGCCGGCTTCCAGCACGCCGGCATCTGCGACGGCAGCGGGTGCAGATGCAGTCAATACTGCCAACACTGCCAACACTGCCAACCCAGGCGCCGGGACGGCGTCCCCACCGGCAGGGAAGCCGGCGCCGCCCGTGCGTGATGCCTCGTCGATCGACCCAGCCACCGCCGCGGCAACCCGGGCGCCGACGGTTCCAGCACCATCGGCTGCGCCCGAGCGCTGCGCCAGTCTCGGGGCGTACACGGCACGCAGTGACGCCGATGCCGCGCTGACGCGGCTGCGGGGGCAGGTGAGTCGTGCCAGCGTGCGCGAAGACACCGACGCCGGGGTCAGCACCTTCCGGGTGATGTTGCCCAACGTGGGCGACCGCGCGGCGGCGCAGGCGCTGGTCAAGCGTATTGCGTCCGCCGGCATCGGCGACTATTACGTGATCGCCCAAGGCGAGAGCAATACCGTTGCACTGGGGCAGTACCAGAGCCGCGAGCGCGCCGAGCGGCGCCAGGCGAGCCTGGTGAGCGCGGGGTTTCCGGCGCAGCTGGTGCCCAGTGGCAGCGGTCAGTCGCGTTGGTGGATCGATGTGCGCAGCACGGTGGCGGCCGCGACGTTGCAGGGCGCCGCAGGTGCAACGCGCCAGCGGTCGCTAGATTGCGCCGCGCTGCGCTAGAATGCGCACCGGCGCGCAACGCGCCTGCCTTTGCCGGCATAGCTCAGTTGGTAGAGCAACCGCCTTGTAAGCGGTAGGTCCCCAGTTCGAATCCGGGTGCCGGCACCATCTTGCAGACTGTTCCTGGCTATTTACGATCCGCTGCGTTTTTCGCGGTGTGCAGCGTTTGTCTTGCTTGAAGCGAGCGTTCTGCGCGCGGCAGCACCATGCGCTTCGTCCAGGCGGTGAGGTCGCCAGTTTCAGGCTACGCGCGCCACCACGGTCGAGCGGCGGTGACGCTGCGTGCGTGCTCAGGCCGGCCGGCCCCCCGAGAGCAACTGCAGCGCGGCAGTTGCGGCGTCGGCGTGCGCATTGTTGCGCAGGCGTTCGGCTGCTGCGGCGACGACAAGTGCCAATGCCTGGCGCAGCACGCTGTCGGCATCGGCGCTGGCGTCCACCACGTGTTTGCCCGGCAACTGCAGGCCGTTGAAGATTGCGCGGCAGCGTTCCAGATTGTCCTGGGTTTCGAAATGGTTGGGCGCATCGCCGCGGGCGCGGATGCGCGACAGGCCGGTCGGCGGCGGCAGGTCGAGCAGTAGCAGGACGTCCGGGCGCGGCGCGAAGGCGTTGCGCTCCAGCAGCGCGTCCAGCGGCAATCCGGCGGCGCCCTGGTAGGCGACCATGGAAGGAAAGTAGCGGTCCAGGATCACGATGTCGCCGCGGGCCAGCGCGGGAGCGATCAGGGTCTGCACATGTTCGTGGCGATCGCGGATCAGCAGGTCGGCTTCTTCGTCGGCGCTCAGGCGGCCGGTCGCGGCGGATTGGCGCAGCTGCGTGCCCCACGGGCCGTTGGTCGGTTCCTTGCTGAGCACCACGCGCGCGCCGGCCGTCTGCAAGGTGGTTGCCAGGCTGCGCGCCAGCGTGGTCTTGCCGGCGCCGTCGATGCCTTCGATCGCGATCAATAGCCCGCCGGGCTTCAGTTCGATTGTCATCGCGCTACTTTATCTGATCGGGGCAACAGACCAGTAGCCAGCAGCGTATCGGCGCCCATCGTGCTGCGACTGAGTGACGGCAGCCATGCCGTGGTCGAGTGCGGTGGCCTGGTCGCGCCGGCCTGCGCACGACCGCGACGATGTGCGGACAACCATCTTGCACCGCGTGCTGCCGGAAACGCGCGACGGCGCACCGCGGCGCCTGCGCCAGACACGGGACAGATGGCAATCAAGCGCAGGCCAGGCAGATGCCGACACCGGCGCGTTGCAACGCTGCTATTGCCTATCTGGTATCACGGGTATGTCTTGTGTGCTGTCGGGAACGTCCCGATGCCGGTGCTTCTGTGCACTGGGCATACTGAATAAGTCAGACGCAGCGCTCATTCGTACCACGACTGAGTCGCGTTTCTGGCTTCAAGGAAGATGGACGCGTCGCCGCCACCCTAGAGGCGGCATCCCCCGCGTGACGCCCTTTCAGGCCCGTCGTGACCGGATTCCTTGTTTATCGTTGTTTATCGATCTGCGTCCACCGTGTCCACTGCGCAGCCCGTGCGGCCGATCAGGTCGCCGAGGTATAGCGGTAGGACAGCAACGACTTCACCAGGAATGTGATCTGGGTGGCCGAGCGCGCATCCACACGCATCACCGGAATACGGAAACCTTCGGCGACCAGGCCGTCGCGAAACGGCGGCAGCAGGAAGTCTTCGACCTCGTCGGTCATGGTGATGCCCACTGCCAGGCTGGCGTCGGGCGCGATCTGCGCAAATTCGCGGAGCAGCGCCAGGGTGGCTTCGGGCATCTGCGGATCGCGCGCATTGGCCAGCACGATCACTCCCAGCGCGCCGTCGCAGACCAGCGGCCACATGAAATCCAGGTACTTCTGCCCTGGCACGCCGTAGACGTGCAGCAGTTCGCCGTCTTCCAGTTCGATCGAGCTGTAGTCCAGCGCGACCGTGGTGTAGGTCTTGTCGCCGTAGGCATCCTGGCTGAGCGGCATCTCGGTGCTGACCGGCTCCACATCGGAGATGGCGCGCACGGCGGTGGTCTTGCCGGCGCCCATGCCGCCCACGAACACCAGTTTGTTGGCTGGAAGACTCATGACTGCGCCTGGAAAAGAGAGAGGCCAAACCGGCGTGCGACCCAGGAAAAGAACCGGGAATTGCTGCTGCTGTCCGGACGAGGCGGCATTGACGGCACGGGAATCTCCGCAGTCTGGGCAAGGCCGCTGGCGAGTGCGGCGGCGAACAGGCATTCCACCGTCTGCAGCGGGAGCTTGCAAGCAGTGGCCAGCGCCTGCGGGCGCCATGGGCGCGCATGCAGGTGGGCGATGGCGAGCAACTGCGCCGGCGAACTGGTCTGCGCGCTCAATTCCGGCCACTGGCGCAGCTGCAGCGCGTGGCTGGGCTCCACCGCCGGCAGGGCGGGGCGCAGATGCTCGGGCAGGGCGAAATACAGTGCTTCGAACGAGACGCGCTGCGGCAACGAAGTGTGGATATCGTCGGCCGTGCGCTGCCAGCCCGAGCGGTCCAGCGCAGCGATCAGCTCATCCAGCGTGACGCCGGCCGGCAGATGCAGGCAGTGTTGGGCCGGATCCACGCGCACCTGCAGCCCCGCGTTGCGCACCACCACCACGCCGGTACCGAATTCACCGCGGCAATGGCGCAGCAGCAAGGCCGGCTCGGCCACCGGAGTGGCATGTGGCGACGACAGCAGCAGGCGCATCTGTTCGTTGAGCTCGCGCACGGTGGCGCCATGCTTGAGCCAGGCGCCGGCCACCGGTGTGCGCGAGACCACCAGCACGCGCACCGGCTGGCCCTGCAGCGCCTGCCATGCAGCCAGGCCGTCGGCGGTTTCCAGGCCCAGCACCACCACGTCGGCCGCGTGCTGCGGCCACTCGCCCAGCTGCACGTCGATGCGCTCGGCGAGCAGCAGCGAGCACGCCAGTTTCAGGCGCGTGGTGTGCAGCAGGTCCAGGCCGGCCGTGGCGACCCGCATGGCGTGAATGGGTGTGGTCATGAGAGGGCGCCGTCTGGGCGCAGTGACGCGACAACGCCTGCCGGCTTGCACCGGCAGGCAGGGTCGGCGACGCAGGTGCGCCGCCGGACAGGCATCAACCGAAATCCAGGGTCTTTTCGAACGCCTTGAGCTCGTGACGGGCCATCGCCAGATTGGCCTTGGCGCGGTCCAGTACCACGTACAGGAACAGCGTGCCGTTGCTTTCCAGCGGACGCAGCAGGTGGTACTGGCGCGACAGCGTGATCAGGATGTCTTCGATGGTGTCGTTCAGGCCGAGCTGCTCGGCGATGCGGCGCTTGGCACGGACCACTTCGGTATTGCCGGCTGCGGCCAGTTCCAGGTTGAGTTCGGTGCCGCCGGTCATGCCCAGCGCCATGCCGCTATCGCTGTCGACCAGCGCGGCGCCGACGAAACCGGCGAGCGAATGCAGTTGTTCCAGATTGAGTTTTGACATCGGTGGTCCCCTTCCAAACAGTGAGAAAAATCGGTGCGCTCGTGCAAGCACGAACGATGCCAACGGCATCAGCCAGCCGGTCGTGCCAGCGCAGTGGCCAGGCGGCCGGCGCAATCGCGCGCGTTGAACAGCAGTGCGGCGGCATTGAGGTCGGCGCTGCCCACGGCGGTCAGTGTCAGTGGCTTGTCGGCGCGGATGCGGATCAGCACCAGCTGCCCGCCGCGGGTGCTGATGGTGGCGTAGTCGGCTTCGCTGAGGCCCGATTCGCGCGCCAGGGTCTCGCCCAGGGTCAGGAACGAATTGGCCATTGCCGCAAGCCGGCGGCCATCCACATCAAGGCTGGATTGCTCGGTGATGGCGCGGCCGTCGGCGGTGGACAGCATCAACAGGGCAATGCCCGGCTCGCGCTCGATGGTCTGGGCGAACTCGCGCCCGATACGCTGCAAATCGTACAGATGCGACGCCCGCGCGACTTCGCCCACGGCAGCCTTGACGACCTGGTTGACGGCGTTATGCGGCATGAAACTCCCCCTGTTGCTGATGGCCCGAGCGCGTACGTGATGCGTGTCCTGCGCTGGCCGGCGCACCATACCATCCAGGTATTAGTGCGCAGTCACACCAGCCTCAGGTGTTTCACTGGGCGGTCAGACAAGCAGAATCTGCAAAGTCCAGCGCGCCACGAACTGCCGTGGCACGTCACAGTAGCGGCGCGTTGAGGCAGATCTAAACCCATCGGTTGTGAGGCCAGGCGCGATGCAAGCCACATGCCGTGCTGCGCTGCCGCGCGTCACTGCGCGGACGCGCCACTAGACTGCACGGCTTTATCGATGCTGGAGCAATGCATGGCAACGCAGTACGTGCCGGTTTCCCTGATTGGCGTTCCCACCGACATCGGTGCCGGCCACCGCGGCGCACGGATGGGCCCGGAGGCGCTGCGCATCGCCGGGTTGCAGGAGGCGCTGGCCGGGCGCGGCGTGGAGGTGCGTGATCTGGGCAACCTGGATGGTCCACGCAATCCGTGGCAGCAGCCGCAGGCCGGTTATCGGCACCTGGACGAGGTGGTGGCCTGGAACCAGGCCCTGATGGATGCCAGCTACGCCGAGCTGCAGGCCGGCCGCATGCCGGTCATGCTGGGCGGCGACCATTGCCTGGGGATCGGCTCGATCACCGCAGTGGCCAAGTACTGCCGCGAGCAGGGCCGCCCGCTGCGGGTGCTGTGGCTGGATGCGCATTCGGACTTCAATACCAGCGAGGTGACTCCCTCGGGCAACGTGCACGGCATGCCGGTGGCCTGCCTGTGCGGGCTGGGCCCGCAGGCGCTGACCCACCTGGGTGGCAGCGCACCGGCGGTGTTGCCCGAGCAGGTGCGCCAGATCGGCATCCGCTCGGTGGACCCGGAGGAGAAGCGGCTGATCAAGCAGCACCGCATCGACGTCTACGACATGCGCTACATCGACGAAGCCGGCATGAAGCGCACCATGGAAGCGGCGCTGCAGGGCATGAGCGCCGACACCCATCTGCATGTGAGCTTCGATGTGGATTTTCTCGACCCCAGCATTGCGCCAGGGGTGGGCACCACGGTGCCGGGCGGCCCGAACTACCGCGAGGCGCAGCTGGTGATGGAGATGATTGCCGACACCGGCCGTCTGGGCTCGCTGGATATCGTCGAGCTCAATCCGGTGCTGGACAACCGCAATGCCACCGCCGAGCTGGCGGTGGATCTGGTCGAGAGCCTGTTCGGCAAGTCGACCCTGATGCGAGATTGATCCAGTGCTGAACGCGGCACGCTGCCGTTCACATCAAATCCACGTCCGCGCAGTCAGATTTGGCGCCAAGCGAGGTGCGATCGCACCGGGCGCAGACCGAGGAAGACCTATGAAGCGACTGCTGACACTGATGGTGCTGGGCCTGTTTTCGGCCGGCGTGATGACGGGCTGCAACACCGTGGCCGGCGCCGGCAAGGACATGCAGGGCGCGGGCGACAAGGTCGAGAAGACGGCCGAAAAATGCAGCGACGGTAAGTGCTGATTCGCCACCGTTGCGTGGTGCTTGTTCGATTTGATTGATCTGCGGCAACGCGCCGCTTACCCATGAAGGAGTCTGTTATGAAGCGTGCAATTGTGCTGCTGGTGCTGTCGGTGTTTTCGGTCGGTATGCTGTCGGGCTGCAACACCGTCGCAGGTGCCGGCAAGGACGTGCAGGGCGCTGGCGAGAAGGTGGAAGACGCCGCGCGCAAGTGATCCACTTGCTGCAACGGTGAACAAAGACGGGCCGAAAGGCCCGTTTTTTTGTGGGTGCTCGCCCCCGCGATGCTGCGTATGCCTTAGCGGCAAGTAAAACGTGGCGAGCAGTGATCAGCTGTGGACGCCGCGCAAGACCCGGCATGTATGCGTGGTTCCTGCACATTCCAGATCGGCGGTATCCACCTGACGGCAGTCCAGTGGTTTGTCAGCTTCGCGATCTGGAAGTGCTGATGCACGGCAGCCATTCATCACGGTGAGCATGGGCTAGACATCTCTTGACCTGTGCGCAACGCTGCCGGCCCCACTCTGGCTACACGGTCAATCGCGACCGCATGCAGCGGAGAACCGCAATGAACAAAGACATCATTTCCGGCAAGTGGACCCAGCTCAAGGGCCAGATGCAGGCCAAGTGGGGCGATCTCACTGACGATGACTTCAAGGTTGCAGAAGGTAACGCCGAATATCTGCAGGGCAAGTTGCAGGAGCGCTACGGCTGGGACCGCGACCGCGCCCAGACCGAGGTGCGCGCCTTCGAAAAGTCGCTGCACGACGACCGCTGAGGCAACTCGCCCGCTCGCCTTCGGGTTGAGCAGGTCGTCCGGAAGGCGGGCCGCATGCGGCCCGCTTTTTTTGTGGGCAACGGCAGCGCCGGGAAGACGGATGAGGCGGCGCAGAGGCGTTAAACTTGCCGGCTGATTCCCTGGCCTTTGCAGATGACCACTCGCGTTCTTACCGGCATCACCACCTCCGGCACACCGCACCTGGGCAACTACGTCGGTGCGATCCGCCCCGCCATCCAGGCCAGCGCTGCCGCCGATGCGGAGAGCTTCTACTTCCTGGCCGATCTGCACAGCCTGATCAAGGCGCAGGATCCGGCGCGGACGCAGCGCTCCACCCTGGAAATCGCCGCCAGCTGGCTGGCCTGCGGGCTGGACCCGGACAAGGCGTGGTTCTACCGCCAGTCCGATGTGCCCGAGACCACCGAGTTGATGTGGCTGCTGACCTGCGTGGCCGGCAAGGGCATCCTCAACCGCGCGCATGCCTACAAGGCGGCGGTGGACAAGAACCGCGCCGACGGCGAGGACGACGACGCCGGCGTGACCGCCGGCTTGTTCATGTATCCGGTGCTGATGGCGGCCGATATCCTGATCTTCAACGCACACAAGGTGCCGGTGGGGCGCGACCAGATCCAGCACATCGAAATGGCGCGCGATTTCGCGCAGCGCTTCAACCATGTGTACGGTCGCGACTTCTTTACGCTACCCGATGCGGTGATCGACGAGCAGGTGGCCACCTTGCCGGGCCTGGATGGCCGCAAGATGAGCAAGAGCTACGGCAATACCATCGCGCTGTTCGCCCCGCGCGAGGAGCTGCGCAAGCTGGTGTTCTCCATCCTGACCGATTCGCGCGCGCCAGGTGAGCCCAAGGACACCCAGGGTTCGGCGCTGTTTCAGTTGTACCAGGCCTTCGCCACGCCGGCGGAGACCACGGCCTTCGCGCAGGCGTTTGCCGAAGGGATCGGTTGGGGCGACGCCAAGCAGCAGCTGTTCGAGCGCATCGATCGCGAGATTGCCCCGCTGCGCACGCGCTACGAGGCACTGATGGCCGAACCGGCCAGGATCGAAGCGATACTGCGCGCCGGCGGTGCACGCCTGCGCGCGCGCTACGCCACGCCGCTGCTGGCCCAGCTGCGCGACGCGGTGGGCTTGCGCGACCTGTCCGATCAGGCGGGCCCGGCGGCGGTGCAGGCTGGCGAAAAAATCGCCTTGCCGGTGTTCAAGCAATACCGTGAAAGCGACGGGCAGTTCTATTTCAAGTTGAACGATGGTGCCGGCGCCCTGCTGCTGCAAAGCGATGGCTTTGCCTCGCCACGCGATGCCGGGCAGTTGATCGCGCGTTTGAAGCAGGCCGTGCAGGCCAGCGATCTGCAGTTGCCGGGTGTGCATGCCCAGGCCGATGCCGATGTGATTCTTGCCGCGGTGCAGGCGCTGCGCGAGGTCTGATCGCAGCGGCAAGGCGGGCCGGCTGGATGCGCATGGCCAGTGCATCGCGTGTCGTGCAGGAGGCTGAGCGATGCGTGTACCCGGCGCTCGATCGTGTTGGATACATCGTTATCGCTTGCCCGAAACCTCCGGCGCCGCGTGAGCGGTGACTGTGATCTGTGCCGCAGCTGCGAAGTGATTGACTGCGCCGCTGCGGTGCTCGACTTGAGCCCACGACCCCGGACCACCACACTGTTCCAGGGAGCCCACCGGTACGCCGCTGCCGCGGCGCACGTCCCGGTGCGTGTAGCGCAGTCCGGAGAACGCCACCGCCGGTGCGCCAATGGCGGCACGGCGCGGCAGAGCGCAGCACGGCGCGCCGATGGTGGTACGGTCGTGGCGTCACTCGTCGTGCAGCTACGGAGTCGCAATGACAGCACCGGTTGATTCCAGCATCCATCCCATCGATACCGGCTTTGGCGGGCCGCAGTTCGATGCGGCGTACCTGATCGTGGAGGCGCAGCGCGGCGCCTTCATCGATTGCGGAACCTCGTTGTCGGTGCCGCGCCTGCTTGCTGCCGTGCAGGCGGCCGGGCTGACGCCGACGCAGGTGGACTGGTTGATCCTGACCCATGTGCATCTGGATCACGCTGGCGGTGCCGGCGCCTTGCTGCAGCACCTGCCCAATGCGCGGGTGCTGGTGCATCCGCGCGGTGCGCCGCACATGATCGACCCGACCCGCCTGATCGCCGGTGCCACTGCGGTGTATGGGCAGGACGAAATGGCGCGCAGCTATGGCCAGATCGTGCCGGTTCCAGCCGAACGGGTGGTAGAGGCCGTCGACGGGCAGGCGGTGCTGCTCGGCGAGCGCGCGCTGTGCACGGTCGATACGCCCGGACATGCGCGGCACCACCTGTGCGTGTGGGATGCGCGCAGCCGCAGCTGGTTCACCGGCGATACCTTCGGCCTGTCGTATCGCCAGCTCGATAGCGCGCAAGGGGCCTTCATCCTGCCGACGTCCTCGCCGGTGCAGTTCGAACCGGAGGCGATGCTGCACTCGATCGCGCGGCTGATGGAGGCCGCGCCGCAGGCGATGTATCTCACCCACTATGGCCGGGTCGAATCGCCCGGCCCGTTGGCGCAGGCGCTGGTGCAGCAGATCCACGCGATGACCGAGATTGCGCTGGGCTGCGCGGCACACCCAGATCGCCACCGCTGCATGGTGGCGGCGCTGACCGCGCTGTACCTGGAGCGTGCCCGGCAGCACGGTTGCCGGCTGGACGATGCGGCCGTGGCACGGCTGCTGGCCACCGATATCGAACTCAACGCGCAGGGTTTGGGTTGCTGGCTGGATCGTCCGGTGCGTTGAGGGCGGCCGGATCGGGACTGGCGCGGCGAGGGTGGGGGACGCCGTCGATGCAGGGTTGTCGCTCGGCATGCGCTGTCCACGTGCAGCAGATCGCCGTGCATACGATGAAGCGTGTTCGCCACGCATGCTGTCAGCATTGTGCACCGCAGATTGCTCCTGCAATGTGGTTTGCCGCCTTGCCGCCTTGCCGCCTTGCCGCCTTGCCGCCTGGCGTGGGCATGCACACCGCACACGCACTTGGGTCAGTGCAGTGGAGTGCGAGGGGACGGCGCACGCCGTAGCGCGATGGCCATAACGACCTGCAGATGCATGAGTGCGCCGGAGACGCCTATCGTCGCGTCTGAAAGCCGCGCCCGGTCTGCCTTGCCAGCTCCCGCCGCGATGCCGTCGCACAGCTACGCGTCTCAGCTCAACCGAATGCAGGTGCCCGGTGAAACGATGCGGCAGGCGATGGCGACAAGGCATCTGCCGGATGCAGCAGCGATGCTGCATGCTGCGGTAAGCCAGGCCAATTACAGGCACTGGGCAGGCAGCACGCAGCTGCGAGTTGTCAGGAAGAGAACATGGTGGACGCGGCATGTTCCACTTCCGACTCCCGATCACTGCCGACTACGCGCTGTGCGGTGGGTTGGATCACCGCGATTGGCTGCGCGCTTGTAAACTGTCTGTCATCCATCCGTTGCAAGGCCTCACCGTGAATCCGATGCGCATCCTGTTGTTGTCCGCTTGCCTGTTCGTGGGAGGCGTGGCGCAGGCCGCCAACGATCTGCCCGGTGGCGGCATCGATGCCGAGGCGTTGTCGCGGCACGTGCGCCTGCTGGCATCGGACGAATTCGAGGGCCGTGCGCCGGCCAGTGCCGGCGAGCAGCGCACCGTCGATTACCTGGTCGAACAATTCAAGGCGGCGGGTCTGCAGCCCGGTGGCGAGCAGGGCAGCTGGACGCAGGCGGTGCCGCTGGTGCGTGCGCAGGTGGAGGGACCGGTGCAGGCGACCCTGCGCGTGGGCGGCAAGACCCAGACCCTGGTCAACGGCACCGATGTGACTTTGCAGAGCCTGCGTCCGCAGGCTGCAGTGGCGCTGAAGAATGCGCCGCTGGTGTTCGTGGGCTACGGAATCAGCGCGCCGGAGCGGCAGTGGGACGATTACAAGGGCGTGGATCTGCGCGGCAAGATCGCGGTGGTGCTGATCAACGATGCCGACTTCGAGAGCGCGCAGCCGGGTGCATTCGATGGCAAGGCGGTGACCTATTACGGCCGCTGGACCTACAAGTACGAAGAAGCCGCGCGGCGTGGCGCGGCCGGCGTGCTGATCGTGCACGAGACCGCGCCTGCAGCGTACGGCTGGGCCACGGTACAGAGTTCGGGCCTGTCGCCGCTGTTCGATATCGAACGCAGCGACGCCGATGCCCGCGCGCAGCATGTGCAGGTGCGTGGCTGGATGCAGCGCACACTGGCACAGTCGCTGTTCAAGCAGGCCGGGCTGGACTTCGAGCAGGCCAAGGCGCGCGCGCAGCAGCGCGACTTCGCGCCGGTGGCGCTGGGCGATGCGCGCCTGTCGGTGGACTTCAAGCTCAAGCGCGAACGCGTGGTCACCCATAACGTGGTGGCCAAACTCACCGGCAGCCAACACCCGGACGAGACGCTGATCTTCTCCGCGCACTGGGATGCGTTCGGGATCGGCAAGGCCGACGCCTCCGGCGACACTGTGCGCCGTGGCGCGGTGGACAACGCCACCGGCGTGGCCAGCGTGCTGGAACTGGCGCGCGTGTTCGCCGCCGGCCCCAAGCCGCAGCGCACGCTGTATTTCATTGCACTGACCGCCGAAGAAAAGGGCTTGCTCGGTGCCAACTACTACGCCGCGCATCCGCTGGCGCCGTTGGACAAGACCGTGGCGGTACTCAACATGGAGATGTTCAGCCCCGACGGCCCCACCCGCGACATCGCCTCATGGGGGCGTGGACGGGTGTCGCTGGAAGGGGATCTGGAGCAGGCCGCCAAGGCGCGCGGGCGCACGTATTCGCCGGATCCGAATCTGGAAGCGGGCTTCTTCTACCGCGCCGACCATTTCGCCTTCGCGCGCATGGGCGTGCCGGCCATCACCGCCGGCCCCGGCCTGGACATGCGCGAGGGCGGCGTCACCAAGGGCAAGGCGCTGCGCGAGAAGTATTTCGCCGACTGCTATCACCAGCCCTGCGATCGCTGGACCCCGCAGTGGGATGCCACCGGACATGCGGCCGACACCACGCTGGTCTACGACGTCGGCGTGGCGCTGGCCAATGGCCGGCAGTGGCCGAGCTGGCAGGACGGCTCGGAATTCAAGGCCATCCGCGCCAGGAGCGATGCCGCGCGCAAGTAAGGCCTGACGGGTGCAACGCCCGGCGCGGTTTTACCGGCCCGGGCATTGCATGGTCATCGCTGGCCGTGCGCTCCGCCTGCAACGGCCCGGGCGCGGTGCGTCGGCTGCGGTTTTACGTTTTGCGTTTGCCGCATGGATAGCGCTTGCGCAGCGCCTCGACGATCAGCCCGGGAGCCGCCTCGTCCAGGCGCGCATCGGGGAGCGCGGTAAGATCGGCGATGATCACCTGCAGGTCCGGCAGCTCAGCCTGGCCCGCAGGCATGCACCATTGCGTGCGATAGCTGGTGCTGGCCACGCCGAGCACATAGGCGCCGGCGCGACTGGCCGACACCATGACCTTGAGTTCGGGCTGGTTCGGCGCGTCGATCTCCGGCGCCAGCGAGCCGTCCAGCCCGGCTTCGATCAATTTACGTCCACTGAGCTCCCACGGCTCGAGCGTACGTGCCGCTGCACTGGTGGAGAGGACGATGAGGGCGGCCATGGCCAGCCAGGGACGGCGATGCTGCACCTGCGCTCCGGAACGAGGGATGAGGTGCACCATAACGCGCAAGGCGGCCCAGAGCATGCATGCAACGACTTAATAAAGCAGCTCACAAAACTGGTGTGCTCACCGCCAGGCGGGTGCGGCCGGTGCTGGGCGCGGCATGGACCACTCGTACACTCCGGATCTGAGCGCTGTCCACATCCACCTGACGACGGCTCGCGCTTTTGGTCGCCATTCTTAGAGCGACCAGCGCAACGCGTGCGCGACCAGCCGCCACGCGCGGCCGGTGTCCGGCATCGGCATGGACGGCGCATAGGTTGCACTCCCTGTGCAGGGTCCACATCGCACCTTGCACCGGCGCTTGTGGCGCAGCCAAACAGATGCGGCCGTCGTCCATCATCACGCCAGCGCTGCCGTGATGGTGCTGCATGTCGTCCTTGCGCCTGGTACGTGCTTGTCTCGCGGCCTCAGCCGTCTTTTGGCTTGGGCGGGTGCTCTAGAATGCAGGCTTCCGCTGCACTTGGCTCTGTTCCGATGTCTTCCTCTCACGACGCTGCCGCGCCCGCGCGCAGCGGGTTGGTCGTTATTGCGTTGTTGCTGGTCTACGTGGTCTGGGGCTCGACCTATCTGGCGATCCGGTTCGCGTTGGAAGGCGGGGCGCAGCCGCTGACGATGGTGTCCGGTTCGCGCTTCATCATTGCCGGCAGCGTGCTCTACGGCGTGCTGCGCTGGCGGGGTGTGGCGGCGCCCACGCGTGCGCAATGGAAGAACGTGGCCTTGATGGGCGCTGCGTTGCTGCTGTTGGGCAACGGCATGGTGGTGCTGGCCGAGCGCAGCGTGTCCTCGGGCCTGGCGGCCACCGCGGTGGCCTCGGTGCCGTTGTGGATGGCGCTATTCGGCGCGTTGCGCGGGCAGCACGCCAGCGGCGGCGAATGGCTGGGCATCGTGATCGGATTTTTGGGCGTGGTGTGGCTCAATGCCGGCAGCAGCCTGACTGCAACGCCGGGAGGATTGGTGTTGCTGCTGATCGCACCGGTCGGCTGGGCATTCGGCTCGGTGTGGTCGCGTGGCCGCGATCTGCCGTCGCCCTTCATGACCGCCGCCGGGCAGATGCTCTGCGGTGGGGTATTGCTGGTGAGCACCGGTCTGCTGATCGGCGAGCGCCCGCACGCCTGGCCAACGCCGCACGGGCTGATGGCAGTGGCGTACCTGTGCGTGTTCGGATCGATCGTGGCGTTCACTGCGTACGTGTGGCTGCTGCACCACGTGCGCCCGGCGCTGGCCGGCAGCTATGCCTACGTCAATCCGGTGATTGCGGTGGCGCTGGGGGCGTGGCTGGGACATGAGCGCTTCACCGCGCACGACATCGGCGCGATGGCAGTGATTCTGGGCGGCGTGCTGGTGGTCACCCTGGCCAGGGCGCGGCGATGAGCGCGCCCGTGCCGGTGTCGGCGGTGGAGGCGCGGCGCGGTCTGTTGATGACCGCCGCGAGCTTTGTGATCTGGGGCCTGGTGCCGCTGTACTGGCACCTGCTCAAGGTGGTGCCGTCGCTGCAGATCATTGCGCACCGCATCGTGTGGAGCGCGGTACTGGTGGTGGCGGGGTTGGTAGCGACCTCGGGCCTGCGTTGGTGGCGCACGATTGCTGCACAGCCGCGCGCGTTGTGGATGCTGGCCGCCAGCAGCGTGGCGATCGCCTTCAACTGGGGCCTGTATATCTGGGCCATCAACGCCGGGCATGTGATCGAAGCCAGCCTGGGCTACTTCATCAATCCATTGCTGAGCGTGTTGCTGGGCGTGCTGGTGCTGAAAGAGCGCCTGCGCGGCATCCAGTGGCTGGCGGTGGCGTGCGCTGCGGTCGGCGTGCTGTGGCTGACCATCGATGCGGGGGCACCGCCGTGGATTGCGCTGGGGCTGGCGGTCTCGTTCGGCCTCTACGGGTTGCTGCGCAAGCTGGTGGCAGTGGACCCGGTGGCCGGCCTGGGCGTGGAAAGCGTATACCTGTTCGTGCCGGCACTGCTGGTTGCCGCATGGGGCGAGCAGGGCCATGGCGGCGCGTTCTTCAGCGGCTGGGAGTTGCGCACCGATCTGTTGCTGATCTTCGGTGGCGTGGTGACGGCAGTGCCGCTGATTGGGTTTGCATACGGCGTGCGGCGCATTCCGCTGTCGCTGGTGGGCATCCTGCAGTACATCGGGCCGAGCCTGCAGTTGTTGCTGGGCGTGTGGTTCTTCCATGAGCCGTTCGACCAGGGGCGCGCGATCGGGTTCGCTGCGATCTGGGTCGGGCTGCTGCTGTTCGTCGGCGACAGCGTGCTGCGTGCGCGGCCGCCGAGCAGGGCGCGCTGACAGGTGGTCGCGCCAGTTGTACAGCGCGGCAAGCGGTGGTGGGCGATCACGCGCGCAGGGCGACGGCAGCCTCTGACGCAGCCATCAGACGGGCGCGTCCGGTGCTCGAAGCCACCGCGTGCGCTCCGGTTCTGAGAACGCCCTCCACACCTACCTGACGAGGGCTCG
Source organism: Xanthomonas floridensis (assembly GCF_001642575.1). Taxonomy (GTDB): domain Bacteria; phylum Pseudomonadota; class Gammaproteobacteria; order Xanthomonadales; family Xanthomonadaceae; genus Xanthomonas; species Xanthomonas floridensis. The sequence goes on from NZ_LXNG01000003.1 coordinate 100,557, forward strand.
CCAACGCGTGTACGTCGCTCCTAGCTACGTGGCACCGTCATCGGCGTTGCGACCGCCAGCGTGGAGGCCGGCAATGGTTGCGGCGCTGGGCAGTGGCCGGGATCCTGCCTGGTCTGGGCCAGCCACTGATCGATCGGCCCACCGAGCAGGTCCAGCCGCAGCGGCAGGCTCAGATGCGTTTCGCCGGACAGTTCCAGGTAATGCGCACGCGGGCTTGCCAATGCCAGTGCGCGGCCATGCGCCACTGGAATGTGCTGGTCGGCATCGCCATGCAGGAGCAGCACGCAGCTGCGCGTGTGCGCCAGTGCCTGCACCACATCGACGTGGTCCAGATCCAGTTTGAGCTGGGCATCGGCGGCGGCGATCACCGCATCGATGTTTTGGTCGGCGTAGCGCCAGCGCGCATAGGCCGCCACCGCCTGCCCACGCCAGCCGCTGGGCTGGCTGGCCAGCAGATGCGGCACCATGTCGCGGATGCCGCGGCCGGCATTGGCAAAGGATTCCATTGCCACCACGCCGGCAACGCGCGGGCCAAGCTTGTCGGCGGTAAACAGCGCCGTGGCCGCACCATAGGAAATGCCGAACAGGTACAGCGGCCCCTGGATTTCGCCACGCGGCTGCAACGCGTTAAGCACATCGATCACATCATCGGACTCGCGCGTGCCGTAGCCCGACGGCCCGCCGCCGGAATGGCCGTGGTTGCGCAGATCGATGGTGATCACCCGGTAGCCGGCCTGCGCCAGCTGCAGCGACCAGGGCAGCAGCGAATCGCCGTCCATCATCCAGCCGTGCAGCAGCACGATGGTGCCGCGCGGCGCAGGCGGCGTGGCGGTGGGCACGGAGAAGCTGAAGTCCACATCCAGCGCGTGCGCCGGATCTTGGCGCTGGCCCAGATAGCGGTAATGCATGGCGTACTGGCCGGGATCGATCGCACGCCAGAAGATCGGCACCTGATCGCGCGTCACCACATGGCCACTGCGGTTGGGCACCGTGGCGATGGTGGCGGCGATGCGCTCTTCGTCCAGCAACGGCGACACGCCGCCGGGCGCGACCAGGCGCTCGCTGAGCGAGGTGGAGGACGAAGAACAGCCGGCCAGCCACAGGCAGGCGCAGGCCAGCAGAAGCAGGCGCGTCATGGCGGTACATCAATGGAGCAAATGGCCGGGCAGGCTACGGCCTGCCGGCCCGCGCATCTACCGCACTGCGGTGACAAAACGATGACAGCCTGCACTACGTTCAGCCGCAGCAGCGCGCCTGCTCCGCCTTGGCTGTCACGAATCCCCACTCCCGATTCCCGGCGGGCCAAGGCGCGCGCTACACCTCACGCAAGGCAGTGGTGATCGGCAACCGCGCCGCCCGCAGGGCCGGAAACAGCCCGCCCACCAAGCCGATGCCCAGCGCCCATTTCAGCCCGCTCCACAGCAGCTCCGGCGACACCTTGAACTGGAACACCACCTGGCTGAAGTTGTTGCCCAGCGTGGAGACCGTGTAGCCATTGAACACCGCCCAGGCGATCAACCCGCCCAGCAGCCCCCCCAGCAGCGCCAGCAACATGGTTTCCAGCATCAGCGCCATGATCACCGGCGTGCCGCGAAAGCCGATCGCGCGCATCGTGGCGATCTCGCGCGCACGCGTGGCGACCGCCGCATACATGGTGTTGAGCGCACCAAATACCGCGCCCACTGCCATGATCGCGCCAATCACCGTGCCCAGGATGCTGATCAATTTGTTCAAGCCACCGCCTTGCTTGCCGTAGTACGCGCGGGTGGTTTCCACATCCAGCTTGAGCCGCGGGTCGGCGGCCATGGCGGCCTTGAACTGGGTAAAGCCAGCCTTGCCGGTGGTGCGCACATTGATCGACTGGTAGGCGCTGCGGTTGTAGGTGGTGGCCAGCGTCTGCGCATCGGTCCACAGCTCCGAATCGTGCGCATCGCCGGAGGCGAACACGCCGACCACGGTCCACTGCTGGCTGCCCAGCGTGAGCGTCTTGCCCAGCTCCAGCCCGCGGAACTGGTTCAACGCGCCCTTGCCGACCACCAGTTCGCGCAGGCCGGGGGTGAAGCGGCGCCCCTGGGCGATCTTGACCTTCTGGTGCACCGCCCAGGCCTGCTCGCCCACGCCACGCAACTGCGCGTTGACGTCGGTGCCATCGGCGCGCGAGGCGATGTTGACCACCTGCGACAACTCCGGCGACACCTGCGGGCGTCCGTTGGCATCGCTGGCGATGCCGGGCAGGCTGCTGATCAGTGGCACCAGGTCGCGGGTAATCACCGAATTGGTCTCCGCCTGCGAGCCGCCGCGCAACACGATCGCGGTGGTGTCATCGCCGGTACTGTTGAGCGTGGCCTGGAAACCCTCGCCCATTGCCAGCATCGCCACCAGCACGCCAACCACGCCGGCGATGCCGACCACGATCACCGAGGTGGAACCCCAGCGTTGCGGCAGGCTGGCGATGCCGATGCGCGCGGCCGCCAGCGACAGGCGGCCGCTGCGCGTGGCCACCAGCCACAGCGCCAGGGCGACCGCGATCGCCAGCACGCCGATCCACGGCAACGCAATCCAGATTCCCAGCCCTACCGCCAGCACTATCACCGACAGCAGGTTTGCAGCACGGTTCTTCCATTTGCTTTGCATCTGTGTGCTCCTGTCAGCGGCCGGCGAGGGCATCGACGATCTTCAAGCGCTGCGCGCGTAATGCCGGCAGCACACCCACCACGAAGCCGATGCCGACCATCAGGGCCAGTGCAACCAGCCAGGTCTGCAGCGGCACGCTCTGCGTGGGCATCAGGCCGCCGCTGCGCGCGGATACCGCCGGAATCACCAGCGCGGCCAGGCCCATGCCGATCAAGCCGCCCAGGCCGATCAGCAACACCGATTCGATCATCACCAGGCTGAGCACCGTGCGGTCCTGGAAGCCCAGCGTCTTGAGCGTGGCCAGTTCCGGAATGCGCTCGCGCACCGCTTGGGCCATGGTGTTGCCGGTCAGCAGCAACAAGGTGAAGAACACCGCGGCCATGATCGAGGTGACGATCAGGCCGATGTCGGCGAACTGCTTGACGAAAGCCTGCTGGAACGCCGATTCGGTCTGCGATTTGGTTTCGTGATCGGAGTTGGCCGAGAGCGCATCGATGGCCTGCGCCACGCGCGAGGCCTGGTCGGGATTGCTCAGGGTCACCGTCATCCAGCTCACCTGGTTCTTGATGTAGTCGTTGGATTCATCGAAATATTTCCAGTTCATCATCAACTGGCGTTCCTGGTTGGCCGCCACCGTGCGGTCCTTCATGCGGAAGATGCCGACCAGCTGCAACGGCCAGTCGTTGCTGCCGCTGCGCGGGAAGATGGTGGCCTGCAGCGGAATCGTGTCGCCGATCTTCCAGCCGAACTCCTTGGCCAGGGTTTCGCCCACCACCGCGCCGGTGCGTGTGGTCTGAAAGGCCTTGAGCTGGTCCTTGGGCAATTGGTACTCGCTGTAGACGTCGAAGAAGTTCGGCGCCACCGAGAAATTGGGGAAGAAATTCTTCGGGTCGCGGTAGATACCGCCGAACCACATGGCCGAGGTCACATCGCGCACGCCCGGCACGCTGCGCACCTGTGCTTCCAGGCGGATCGGCAGCGACTGGGTGATCGATAGCCGCGAGGCCACCACCAACCGGTCCACGCCACTGACGCTGCCGCCGGAGGTGAACGCCACGCGCACCGAATCGAGCATGCCGAATAACAGGAACGCCGCCACCACCGACAACAACGTCAACAAGGTGCGCGTCTTGCTGCGGAACAGCTGCGCCCACACCAGCGAGAGATACTTCATGGCAGCGCTCCTTCAGAGCACGAGTGGCGCGTCGGCCAGCTCGCCCTTGTCCAGATGGATGGTGTGGGTGGCGTACTCAGCGGCCTTGGGGTCGTGGGTCACCATCACGATGGTCTTGCCGTGTTCGCGATTGAGTTCCTGCAGCAGGCGCAGGATTTCCTCTGCGTTCTGGCGGTCCAGATCGCCGGTGGGTTCATCGCAAATCAGGAAGGTCGGGTCGGACACGATGGCGCGCGCGATCGCCACGCGCTGCTGCTGGCCGCCGGACAGTTCGCTGGGCTTGTGGCTGCGGCGTTCCTGCAGGCCGACCAGGGTCAATGCGATCTCGGCATTGCGCTTGCGCTGCGCGGTATTGAGCGAGGTCAGCAGCAGCGGCAGTTCCACATTCTTCTGCGCGGTGAGCATCGGCATCAGGTTGTAGAACTGGAAGACGAAGCCGACGTGATGGCTGCGCCAGGTGGCGAGCTGTCCGCCGCTCATGCGGTCGATGCGCTCGCCCTCGATCTCGATCTCGCCGCCGCTGGGGCTGTCCAGGCCGCCGATCAGATTGAGCAAGGTGGTCTTGCCGGAGCCGGACGGCCCCATCAGCGCGACGAAATCGCCGCTGGCAATGTCCAGATCGATGCCGTGCAGCACCTGCACCTGCTCGGGGCCGCGTTGGTAGGTCTTGGTGATGTTGCGCAAGCTGACAAGAGCGGTCATGGCGAGTCCTGGCGATGCAAGGGAAGAGGGAAGCGAAGGGCGGCACGGCGACTGCACAAGCGGTGGGGCGGATGACGCTGCTGTGGCAGCGATGCAACAGGGCGCTGAACAAAACTGGCGTGCGTGTGATCGGGATATCCGGATTCAACAACTGGTTGCGTCGGCAATCGACTGCGCAGCACCCGTTACGGATGCAGTCATTGCACAAGTGTCCTGGGCTTGCCCGGAGCGATAGCAGCGTTGCGCCTGTACACCCGCACGATCACCCGTCCAGCCCACTGCGGTTCTGGTGCGACAACGTGGCATGCCTGTACAGCAGTAACGACAACACGGATTGCGCCGTGGCCGCAGCGTCTGCGCGCTGCGGCCACGCATGGTCATTCGGTCGCGTCAGGCTCCGCTTCGGCCACCGTGTCGCCATGCTTCAAGGCCTGCGGCGGGTTGAGCACCACGCTGTCGCCCGCATTCAAACCGGTGACCACCTGCCGGTCCTGGTCCATCACCATGCCGGTGGTGACGACCCTGGCGGCCACGGTGTTGCGTTCACCGACCACGAAGGCCAGCGTGGCGCCATCGCGTTCGACCAGGGCAGCGGCCGGCACGCGCACGCCCTGCGGCCTGGACGCCTGCTGCGGTGTGGCCTGCTCCAGGAAACTCACCCGCACGCCCATTTCCGGCACGATGCGCGCGTCCTTGACCTTGAAGGCCACCCGCACTTTCACCGTGGCCTTGCCGCGATCGGCGGTGGGAATGATGGCGATCACCTCACCGGGAATCTTCCAGTCCGGGTAGGCGTTGAGTACCGCTTCCACCGGCATCTTCGGTTGCACGCGGCCGATGTAGGACTCGCCGACTTCCACTTCGATCTCCAGCGAGTCCATATCCACGATGGTGCCGATCCCGGTGCGGGTGAAACCACCGCCGGCCGACAATGGCGAGACGATTTCGCCCGGCTGCGCGGCCTTGGCGGTGACCACGCCGGCGAATGGCGCACGCACCACGTTGAAGTCCGAACGGATGCCGGCAATGGCCAGTTGGTCCGATGCCACCTGCACGTTGCGTTGTGCATTCTGCAACTGCGCACGCAAGGCATCGCGTTGCCCGGTGGCCTGCTCGTACTGCGAGCGCGAGACCAGCTGCGCGCCGACCAGCGACTGCAGGCGCGTGGCATCGGCATTGGCCACCGCCAGCTGCGCCTGCATGTTGTCGACCTGGCTGCGCGCGGCCGACAGTTGCGAGGCCGACAGCGTGCGCTGCGCATCGGCATCCAGCGGGTCGAGCGTGGCCATCACCTGGCCTTGCTCGACGCGCATGCCTTCTTCGATCATCACCTCGCGCACCTTGCCGGTGACCTGGGCCGACACCGTGGCCATGCGCCGGGCAACCACATAACCGGACGCATCCAGCACCGAGGCGCTGTTGCTACCGGCACTGATCGCCACCACCGGCGCGGTCTGCACCTTGATCACCGGAGTGCGGGTGAACCACCACGCCGCGGCTGCCAACACCAGCACAACGACGATGACGACGATGATCCAGCCGCTGCGGCGTGCGGGCGGTGGCGCGGCAGGGCGCTGGCGGTCGATGCGAAGTTGCTTAAGCAGATCGGCGGATGTGTTCATCGAGAACCAGGACAGAAGGCTGCGCAGAATGTGACCGCCTGCAAAACGCGCCGCAAGCTGCCGGAAGTCACCAACCCCAACGCGGCGACAAACGGTAGGGCGATCGGTGCAGTGGCAATGCCGCGCAGCATGCGGCCCGCGCGCAGCACTCACCAGTGACAGCTGTCACCCGCAGGCCATGACAGGCGCGACTGTGCGCCAGCGGTGCAGACGCGCAGGCTGGCGCCACCGAACAACCGTTGGACCTCGCATGCGCCAGCACCGCTCCAATGGAATGCAGTCCTGCAGGCAGCGCTGCAGCGCGCTACGCGAGGGCTTTGCGTGAGCAGGCGCGCGCATGAGGCCGCTGATCCGGTTCACTCTGCAACGCCGCGTGCCCAGGCGGACCCGGCAGTGGCAGAATCCGCTGAACGACAAGGATCCACTCCGATGCATGCAAGGCTCCCGGCCTGGCTTCGTCCGGCCGCAAATTCGCAGGTGGCCGCGCGCCTGGCGCACGGCCAGTCGCCGTGGATGGACTGCGTGCACCTGCTGTGGTCGGCCTGGGTGTTCGTGGTGCCGGTGTTCTCCCCGCGTGGCTATGACAGCACCTGGCTGTTGTGCACGGTGGTGTCGTATCCGCTGTTCCTGCTGCTGTATGCGCGCATGTTGCTGGCGCCGCGCGACACGCTGTACCGCTATGCCTGGGCGATGGGGGCGCTCAGCGCCGCGCTGCTGCCGGTGTACGCCTCGGGCATCAGCTACTTCGTGTTTGCCTGCCTGAGCGTGCGCCCTTCCACGCGGCATGCGCTGTGGCGGCATTTCGCCATCCTGCTGCTGATGAACGCGCTGTACCTGGCCTGGGCGCGCTGGCTCGGAATGGCCTGGCAGGGGTTGGTATGGTTTCCGGTGTCGGTGTTGGGCATGTCCGTTGTGATGGCGGTCTACAGCATCAACGAGCGCAAGGACGCGTTGCTGCGCCTGTCGCAGGACGAAGTGCGCCGGCTGGCGGCCACCGCCGAGCGCGAGCGTATCGGCCGCGATCTGCACGACCTGCTCGGCCACACCTTGTCGCTGGTGGCGCTCAAATCCGATCTGGCCGCGCGCCTGATCGAGCGCGACCCGCAGGCGGCGCGCGGCGAGATCGCTGCAGTGGCGCAGATCTCGCGCGATGCGTTGGCGCAGGTGCGCCGCGCTGTCACCGGCATTCGCGCCGCCGGCCTGGTGGCCGAGCTGGCCTCGGCAAAGGTGCTGCTGGACATGGACGGCATCGTGCTGGAACACGCGCTGGACGCGCTGCCTCTGCCGCCCGAGCACGAGACCGCTCTGGCGTTGGTGGTGCGCGAGGCAGCCACCAACGTGCAACGCCACGCCCAGGCCAGACGGGTCCGGGTGAGCCTGCGCGCGCACGACGGCCGGGCGGTGCTGGAGATCACCGATGATGGACGCGGCGGGGTGATCGTGCCCGGCAATGGCCTGGATGGCATGCGTGCGCGCCTGCAGGCCCTGGGTGGCAGGTTGGAAGTGGACGCGCTGCCACGCGGCATGCGCCTGCGCGCCAGCGTGCCGTTGCCGCACTCCATGCCGGCCCACCCACCATTGCCGCTGCCCGTGGTGCCGCAGCCGCGCTGAGCGCTCACCGGCCCGGCCGCTGCACGTCGCCGGCCCGCGCTGTTATCGTGCGCAACCGTTGCACAACTGCGAGCGCGAGCGATGATCCGGGTGTTGTTGGCCGAAGACCAGGCCTTGCTGCGCGGCGCGCTGGTGGCCCTGCTCGGGCTGGAAGACGATATCGACGTGGTCGGCAGCGCCGGCGACGGCGAGAGCGCCTGGCGCGAGCTGCAACGGCTGCAGCCGGATGTGCTGGTCACCGATATCGAAATGCCCGGGCTGAGCGGCCTGGAGCTGGCCCAGCGCATCCAGCGCCAGGCGCTGCCGGTGCGGGTCATGATCGTCACCACCTTTGCGCGCCCCGGGTTTTTGCGGCGCGCGCTGGATGCCGGAGTGGCCGGTTATCTGCTCAAGGACGCGCCGGCCGAACAACTGGTCAGCGCCTTGCGCCAGGTGCATCGCGGCGGCCGGGTCATCGACCCGCAGCTGGCGCTGGATGCGTGGGTGGAAGCGGACCCGTTGAGCGAGCGCGAACGAACGGTGTTGCGCCTGGCCGGCGAAGGCCGCTCGGCCAGCGAGATCGCCCAGCAGCTGCAGTTGTCGCACGGCACCGTGCGCAACTACCTGTCCGAATGCATCGGCAAGCTGGGCGTGGCCAACCGCATCGAAGCGTATCGGCTGGCGCGGCAGAAGGGCTGGCTGTAAACAGCGCAGCCGGCGCAGCACCCGGCACCATCCGCGTGGCATGGATCGCAGGCACTGGAACTCGAAGGACGATTGCATCTGCGACAAGCGTTGTTGTGAGCAACCTGGCCTCGCAGCGAGCGCATCAGCGCAGCGATCTTGCGATGCCTGCCTTGTCCTTGCCACATCGCGTTGCATGCTTCATGACGAACGCGATGGCGCTGGCGTTGTAGACGGGCTACGCCAACACCGCGCAGCTATTCCAAAACACGCACGAAGGCATGCCATCGCCGCGCAGGTACACTGCCGGCCGACCTGGTCATTGCGAGCGCACTGCATGAAATCTCTGTGGCTGTTGGGCCTGCTGCTGGCCTGCGCATTCAATGCGTCCGCCGAGCAATTCAAGATCTTGGTCGCCGCCATTCCCAACCAGTATCACCACGACTATATCCCTGTCGCCAAGCCGCAGTTCGAAGCGATGGCGCGCAAGCATTATGTCGAGATGGTGTGGGCATGGAATGCCAAGGCCTTCGATGGCGATCTTTCGCAGTACGCGGCCATCGTGCTGCTCAATACACCGGCCACCGACCTGGATCCGGCCCAGCGCGCCAACTTCCAGGCTTATGTGCGCAACGGCGGCGGCGTGGTCGCGGTGCACAAGGCATTTGCGATCAAGCGCGGCGACTGGGAGTGGTACGACCATTTGATCGGCCGCTCGTTCCGCACCCACCCCTACCTGCAGACCGCGATGGTCGACGTGGTGGACGCCAACTTCCCGGCCACCGCCGGCCTGCCCAAGCGCTGGGTGTGGAGCGACGAGTGGTACGAGTACGACCCGCCCTACAGCGATGACCTGGTCACGCTGTTGGCGGTGGACGAAACCAGCTACGACCCCACGCTGATCTGGCCGGGCCAGGTCGCCAAGGGCATGGGCAAGCACCATCCGGTAGCGTGGTACCACCACTTCGAGGGCGGCCGCGTCTTCGCCACTGCGCTGGGCCACCAGGCCGAGGCCTACAACGACCCGCGCTATCTCGAACATCTGTATGGCGGGATTTACTGGGCCGCTACCGGCAAGGGCATCGAAGCGCCTGCATCAGCGGCCAAAGCAAATCGCCGACGTTAAACACTGGCCCCTCTTCCTCTGGGAGAGCAACTGTCTTGATCAACTGGCATCGCCAAGAACTAAGGGGTTGGGGTGAGGATACGGGGCGAAGCCACCTGGGAATGAGCATCGCGGAGGCTTCGCCCGCACCCTCATCCGCCCCCTGCGGAGCACCTTCTCCCCCATAAAGCAGGACAATGTCCCGGCGGGAGAAGGAACAAGCACCCAACCCAGCTCCACCGCATCAACGCGCCGACCGCTCCCCACGCGCCATGCTGGAAAACACGCCATCGCGGCGCACCCAGGCATGGAACAGTGCCGCGCTCAGATGCCCCAGCACGGTGGCGAACAGCAGATACGCCAGCCAGCCATGCGCGCTACGCAGCCAGGCATACAGCGCCGGATCGTGCGGGGCGATCGGCGGCAGGTGGGCGCCTGGCCACAGCACGATCGGGTAGCCACCGGCCGACAGCATCGCCCAGCCGATCAGCGGCATGCCCAGCATCAACGCATACAACAGCCAATGCGAGGCGATCGCCGCAGCCTTCTGCCAGGCGGGCAACTCCGCAGGCAGTGCCGGCGGGCGATGGCGCAGGCGGTTGATCAGGCGCAGCACGGCCAGGACCAGGATCGCGATACCCAGTGGGCGATGCAGGTCGATCAACCACGGCCGTTGCGTCACCGAGGCGACCATGCCCACGCCGACGAACAGCATGGTCAGGATCATCGCGGCCATCAGCCAATGCAGTACGCGCGCGGGAAGGTTGAAATGGGTCGGACGGCTCATTGATGTGCTCCCTGGCCGGTGGCGGCACTGCCCTTGCCGCTGGCAATCTCGCGCTCGCGACGGTTGAAAGATTGCGAATACACCGACGAGCGCGCGGCCAGGATCGGGTCGTTGGAGGCGGCAAGGCCCTTTGGCAGGATCAGCGGATCGTAGTTCAGATCGCGGCACGGCCCGCTGGCCTGCGGTTGCGCATGATCCAGGGTCAGCGTGCCGGCCACGATCTGCTTGCGGCTCTCCGGCCACGGCTGCGAGGGATCATCCACCGCGTCGCCGGGTTCGGCCACGGTCAGCACCATGTCCCAGCGCAACGGCCCATGCGCCAGCCGCGCATCCAGGTCGGTGGCGAGAAAATCACCATCGGCCTGCTTGCGTTGCTCGGCGCTCAATTCCTTGAACGGCGTATGCGGGCGCATCGACCAGCGGATGTAGCGCTCGCGCCCGTCGGCTGCAATTGCGCGGAAGGCGTTGACGCCGTTGTACTGCGTATTGGCCCAGCTATCGGACCAGGGCGCGGTCTTGGCCCACTCCTGGAACTTGGCTGCCTCCGGATATTGCTTGCCGAACGCCGCCAGTTTTTCCGGATCCGGTTTGCCGGTGGCCGGGTCGGGTTTGGAGGCCACGTTCAAGGCCTGGAAACCGGCCGGGGTGGCCACCACGAAGAACGGAAAGCTGTTCATGGCCGTGCGCCACTCCTGCCCGTCGTCGCTGCGCAGCAGCAGCGCCATGCTGCGCACGCGCGCCTGCCCATCGGCGCCATGCGGGTCGCCACCGCCGATCGACATGCGTCCCAGCACCGGCGTGCTGGTCTGGCCGAAGACCCGCGCCGACGACAGCCAGCTCGCCTTGCCGCTGGACTGGAACTGCCCGCTCACGCACACGCCCTTGGTATGCGCGCGCCGGAAGCCCGGATGCGGCGGGCCGCTGGATTCGATGGTATCGGTCATGCGCGCGGCGGTGAGCCGGTCGCCGCCGATCCAGCCGGCGGTCCAGGCAAAGGCGATGGCGATCCCACCGGCGATGGCAGCAATGCCCAGCAATGGCAGCACCGGGCGGCGCGTGTGTCTGGGGGAGGGAGGTGGCAACGTCATGGCTGGCTCCGAGTGGATGGATGGAGTGAGACGGCGCGTAGACCCATCTATTCCACGACCGTGCATGCGGTGCGAGACGTTCGCTGCAGGCAGGGAATAATCCTCCTCCCGGCGCGTCCATATCGTGATGCCACTGCCACCACTGCCCATGCATGAGCTCGACGACACCCAGCTGCAGGCGGTGCTGCCCCCGTTGCGGCGTTTTGCGCGTTCGCTCGCCGGCGACCCGGCCGCTGCCGACGATCTCGTGCAGGCCACCCTGGAGCGCGCACTGCGCCGCTGGCGCACCCGCCATACCACCGATGCCTTGCAGCCCTGGCTGTTCGCCATCCTGTACCGCCAGTTTCTGGACGGAAAGCGGCGTGCCGCGCGCTGGCAGCGCGTGCTTGGCCTGTTCTCGGCGCAACAGGAAAGCCAGTCCGCCTCCGCCGAGCGGGTGCATGCCGGCAGGACATTGCTCGCCAGCCTAGGCCAGTTGCCGCCGGAACAACGCGCACTGCTGTTGCTGGTCAGCGTGGAAGGTTTCAGTTACCGCGAGGTGGCCGATACCCTGGGCATCCCGATCGGCACGGTGATGTCGCGTCTGTCGCGGGCCCGCGACCGCCTGCGGCTGCTCAATGAAGGTGCTACGGCGCCAAAGGCCGTCTTGCCGGAACCGGCGTTGAGGATCCTGAAATGACGCGCCCGACGCCCACCGAGCACGATCTGCATGCCTACGTCGATGGTCGCCTGGACGCCGATGCACGCGTCTGGGTATCGGCCTGGTTGCAGGCGCATCCCGACACCGCCGCACGCGTGGCCGGCTGGAAGCGCGACGCCGAGGCATTGCGCGCGGCCTATGCAGGTCCGCAGCCGGTTGAGTCCATTGCCTTGGTGACACCGGCAGCCGTGCGTCGCCGCCTGCAGCAGCGACGCCGCACCATCGCCGGCGTGGCAGCCAGCTGCGTTCTGGCCCTGGGTCTGGGCACCGGGCTGGGCTGGCAGCTGCGTGAGCGCCAATTGGCCAGCCAGCGTGTTCCGATGGCCGATGCCGTGGCCGCGTATCGCCTGTTTGCCGATGCCGATGCCAATGCCGGCGCGCATCAGGGCGTGGCATTGGGCGTGCGGCGCCGCAGCGAGCTGGAGCCCTGGTTGCGCACGCATTTCGGCCGCGCCGGCGTCGTGCCGGATCTGCGTGCGCAGGGCTATACGCTGCGTGGGGGGCAGTTGCTCTCCACACCGGAAGGCGCGGCCGCGATGCTGGTGTATAGCGATGCCGACGGCGCGCGCATTGGCCTGTATCTGCGTCCACGCAGCGGGCCGATGCCGACCGGCGAACGTCGCGATGGCCGGCTGTTGGCGCAGTACTGGGCTGAAGGCGAGACCGCATTTGCCCTGGTCGGCCCGGCCACGCAGACACGCATGCGCACGATTGCGCCGTTGTTGCGCTCGCCGGGGTAATGGCTGGTGGGAACGCCTGCAACATAGCCAGCGACCAGCACGTAGTCAGTCGCCGCCCAAGCGGGTCTTGCTGCCGATGTCCGGATCAAGGCGGCAGTAAGGGAACGGAATGTGCCGGCTCAAAGGCAATGCATCGAATCATGCCGTCTTTCAGCATCACCCAAGAGCCCGCGTCGTACCACGCTTGAACGTTTGCCCTCTGGAAACCGCAACGCAGTGCGCCGGGCCGCCCTTGAGATAGGTAGTCGGGTTGCTGACAAGCAGTTGTTGCGTGATGGCAGGGCACCAGAATGATCAACCAGCCTTCCGCCATTTTCGCCAGGCAGGCGCAGGTTTTCTCGCCACGCGTTCGAACGCGGCGTCTCGCATGCAGGAGACGTCGCTATCGTCAGTGCGAAACAGGCACGCTTGTTTCCCGGCCTGTGCCGCTCAGCCGCCGTAGCGTTGCTGCAGCATCGTAAACGCCGAGCGCAGCGCCAGCGCTTCGCCGCCGGCGGGGCGGCCCGGGCGGTCGCTGTCGTTCCAGGCGTAGACGTCCAGATGCGCCCATGGCTGGCCTGGTGCCACGAAGCGCTCCAGATACAGGGCCGCGGTCGCCGCGCCGGCCATGCGCGAGCCCGCATTGGCCATGTCGGCCACATGGCTGTTGAGATAGCGCAGGTAAGGCCGCCACAACGGCATGCGCCAGACCGGGTCGCGGGTGTGCTCGCCGGCGCTGATCCAGGCCTGTGCCAGCGCATCGTCGTTGGCGAACAACGCCGGCAGATCCGGGCCCAGCGCGATGCGCGCCGCGCCGGTGAGCGTGGCGAAATCCAGGATCAGATCGGGCTTTTGCTCGGTGGCGTAGCTCAGTGCATCGCACAGCACCAGACGGCCTTCGGCATCGGTGTTGTCCACTTCCACGGTGACGCCGGCGCGGGTGGTGAGCACCTCGCCGGGGCGAAAGGCATTCGGGCCTACGGCGTTTTCCACTGCGGCAATCAGCAGGGTGAGCCGAACCGGCAATTGCTGCGCCATCACCAGCCCGGCCAGTGCCAGCGCATGCGCTGCACCGCCCATGTCTTTTTTCATGTTGCGCATGCCATCGGCGGGCTTGAGATCCAGCCCGCCGGTGTCGAAGCACACGCCCTTGCCGACCAGCACCAGATGCGGATGCGCGGCGTCGCCCCACTGCAGCTGGATCAGTCGCGGCGCACGATGCGAGGCGCGGCCGACGGCGTGGATGGTGGGAAAGTTCTGCGCCAGCAGCGCATCGCCAACGATCGCCTCCACCTGCGCGCCGTGGGCCTGTGCCACTGCACGGGTGGCCGCTTCCAGATGCTCCGGGCCCATGTCTTCGGTGGGCGTGTTGACCCAGTCGCGCACGCGGATGCAGGCCTCGATCAGGGCGCGCGTCGGTGCGGACGGCGTGGCTGCCAGTTCGGCCGGTGCGCGCGGTACCTTGCGGTAGCGCGCAAAGCGGTAGGCGCCCAGCCCCCAGCCCAGGTGCAGCAGCGCCTGCTCGGCCTCATCCAGCGGGGTCGCCACGGTCCAGCGGCTGGCCGGCGGCAACGCCATCGGCGCGTGCGCGTAGGCGTAGGCATCGGCGCGGTCGCCGATCCCGATGACTGCCCCTGCCAGGCCCTGGTCGTCCGGCAGCAGCAAGACGCTGCCCGGCGCGGCATCGAAACGCTGTGCCTGCGCCCACGCCAGTACGCGGGTGGGCTGTCCGGCGCACCAGTGCGCGAAACCTTCGCGGTCAAGCACGTGCAGCGGCAGCGCGGCGGCGGTGGGATCGGTGAAACCGGTGAGGTGCGACATGGACATCCTTCAATGGCGCCATGCGCCAGATGGGGGCGGCTCAGGCGGGAAGGCAGATGCCATCACGCGCGGCGCCGGGGTGCGGTTGCTGGACATCCAGCCAATCGGCCAGCCCGGTGAGGCTGTCGAATTCCAGGTCCGGCTGCTGGGTCGGGTGCGACCACTGCGCGCCGTCGCGGTTGATCCAGCACGCGCGCAGCCCGGCATCCAGCGCGCCGAGCACATCCATGCGCTCGTGGTCGCCCACATGCAGCACCTGTGCAGGCGGTACCTCCAGGCGTGCGCAGGCGGCCAGGAAGATGCTGGCCTCCGGCTTGGCGCTGCCGTGTTCGCGCGAACCCAGCTGGAAGGCGAAGTGGTGCATCAGCCCGATACGCTGCAGGTCGGCATTGCCGTTGCTGAGCGCGGCGACCGGCACGTGCCGGGCCATGCGTGCCAGCGCATCGAGCGCATCCGGGTAGCACTCCACCTGATTGCGCGCGGCATAGAACACCTCGTAGGCAGGCTCCACCAGGGCCAGATCGCCGCCGCTTTCGCGCAAGGCCATCTCCAGTGTCAACCGGCGCAGCGCGCTCAGGTCGTGATGCAACTGCGGGTTGTCGGCGAAGCTGCGTTCGCGCAGCTCGCGCATGGCCTCCACCGGAAAGCGCTCGGCGGTCACCGGACTGTGCTCGCGCATCCAGTCGTACACCACCTGGTCGATGCGCGCACCGATCGGCGCAAAAGGCCACAACGTATCGTCGAGGTCGAGGGTGATGGCGCGGACGAGAAAGCTCATCGCGCGATTTTACGGCCGTTACGCGGGAATGGGGAATCGGGAGTGGGGAATGGGTAGAGCAGCGCAGCTGCGGGCAGCATCACTGCTCTTGCGATTCCCGATTCTCAAATCCCGATTCCCGGCTACTCAAGCAGCCTCGCCCAGCGCTGCATGCCCTCGACCCGGCTCAGCACCATCTTGATGCAGACCAGCAGGGGCACCGCCAGTAGCAGGCCGACCATGCCCCACAGCCAGCCGAACAGCATCAACGCCAGGATCAGCATCAGCGGCGAGATCGCCATGCGGCGGCCCAGCACGATGGGGGTGACGACCTGGCCTTCGATGGTGTGCAGCGCCAGGTACAGGATGGCCGGCAGCAGCGAAGACAGCGTGGTGCGGAATTCCACAAAGCCCATCAGCAGCATCAGCATCACGCCGATCAGTGGGCCGACGTAGGGCGCGAAATTCAGTAGCGCCACCACCGTGCCCCACAGCAAGGCCTCGGGCAGTGGAATCTGCAGGACATACAAGATGCCTGCAAAGACCAGACCGACCAGGGTGTTGATCACGCTGATGGTGAGTACATAGCGCGACACCTCGCGCTCGATGTCCAGCATGATCTCGGTAGTGAAGCGTTGCTGTTGCCGGTTGGGCAACAGGGCGATCGCATGCCGTTGCAGGCTTTCGCCGTAGACCATGAAGAAGAAGGTCAGCAGCACCACCGCAAGCACCGAGGCAGCCAGCTTGGGCGTACGCACCAGGGCCTTGTACGGGTCGTCCATCTGCGTGCGCACGATCTGCACGCCGCGCTGGCCTTCGCCACCCGCTGCGCGTGCAAAATTCTCTGCAGCCTGGTTGGCCTGCATCACCGGCTTGGTGAAATCGCGCACGTCACGGGCAATCTGGCGCATCTGTCGCGGCGCCTGCTGCACCCATTCGGCCGCCGGACCGGCCAGCTGCGCGGCCAGCGCGACCGTGCCCGCCAGGCCCAGGCACAGCACCATCAACGCGCCGAGAAACCGTGGAATGTACAGCTTGCGCAGTCCGCGCAGGATGGGGTTGCCGATCAGCGCGAAGAACGCTGCCAGCATGATCGGCAGGATAATGGTCTGTGCCGCCCACAGCGTGTAGCCCACAGCCAGCGTGGCCAGCACGACTAATGAGGCAGGGGCGCGCGGACGCGGTGCCGGAGGCGGCGGAAGCGATTCTGCCGGTGCGGCAGGGTCCAGTGATTCGACGGAGAGAGACATGCGCGCCCTGGCAGCAGACTGGCGTGCTGCCAGCGGTGGGCCATTATCGGCACACCGCGTCAACAGCGCGCACAGAGCCTGTGCGCGTGATGTCACCAGAAGAGTGGAAACCTGGCGGCCTCGGCCGCAGTAGCACGACCAGGCCGGTGTCGGACTGAATTACTGTCCAGAGGCAAACCAAAGCCGAAAGCCAGGCTGCGCGGCCTGCCGAAACACACGCCAGCGCAGTGTCAGGCTGCC
This sequence comes from Xanthomonas floridensis, assembly GCF_001642575.1. Classification (GTDB taxonomy): domain Bacteria; phylum Pseudomonadota; class Gammaproteobacteria; order Xanthomonadales; family Xanthomonadaceae; genus Xanthomonas; species Xanthomonas floridensis. Next base: position 117,430 of record NZ_LXNG01000003.1, read on the forward strand.
TGGTCCACCGGAACCTGCACCACCGTTACCGGCGGATCGGCAGCAACTTCCTCTGCATTGTCGGCAGCGCGTTCGGCCTGTTCGGAGGCTTCCTGCGCACGGTGCGCGGTGAATAGCGCAGAGATCGTGCTGATCATCTGCAGGATCTTGGGAATGCCGCCCAGCTTGCCGGCGATACTGCCCAACGCTGCCTGCGGCTCGTTGCGGCCGGTGACAAAGCCCAGCCCGAAGCCAACCAGTATGATCCGCATCGGCGACCAGCCGGCACGCCAGGTCGTGCGCAGTTCGCTCCAGTGCAGGCGCGTTTCCTGTGCGCGGCCTTCCACCAGGAACTCGGCGCGTTCAACGCGTTGACGCAAGGTGCCGAACTTCATGGGTGTCCTCCACTGGCAGGTGCTGCCGCCGGTTCGTCGTCGCTGCTGTCATCGAAGATGCCCAGCTTGACCAGCTGACGGCGCGTTGCATTCATGCCGGTGTGATCGAAATAGAAGAACACCCGCCATGCCGCGATGGCCGTGACCAGCAGGCTCGCCAACGCGGTAAAGAACATCGCCTGGAACCACGACAGGCCGGCACGCTGAAGCAGGGCGATGATGGCGCCGGCCAGTAGCAACCAGGACGAGGCACCGAAGACCACGGCAACGCAGGCCCAGGCCAGGCCACGCCCAAACGCGCTGCGTGCCAGTTGCAAATCGGCCGACACCAGCCGGCGCAATGCGCGGCTAGTGTCCTTGGCCGAGCCCAGCGTGGCACGACCGGCAGCACCGACCGCACGCACGCTTTCATCCAGTCCTGGCGTGTCCGGCCGCGCATGTGGCGCGCCGGAATCGCCCACTGTAGAGGCCTGATCGCTCACGACTTAGTTGTCGTTGCCGCGTGCCAGCTTGGCGATGACCCAGCCAGCGGCAAAGGCAACGCCGAAGGCAGCCAGCGGGCGCTCGCGGATCAGATCGGTGGCGCTGTCGAGCAGGTCGTTGCCCTTGGCAACCAGCACGTCCATCTGTTCCTTGGCGGCTGCACCGCCGAATTCGGCAGCGGCCATGCCGGCCAGTGCGGAGTCGGAGAGTTCGGCCTTGACGTTGGCGCGACCGAGCTTGAGCTCATCGCCAGCCGCACTGGTCGCACCCTTGACGGCTTCGCCTGCAGCGCTGGCGGCCGACTTCAGGTGGGTGCCGGCTTCGCTCAGGTTGTCCTTTAGTTGATCGGTATTGGTGGGGCTCATGCGATATCTCCTTCGGTCATTGATGGCAGCCGCCACTCACGTGCGGTCGTGCAGTAGCAATAGCATCGGGGGGGTGTAGGAGGCGTTAGTGGAGGCGGGGTGGAATGCACATCGCGTCAACGCATGAGCGCGTCGTATTGCGCGTTGCCACGCAGGATGCGCAGCACCAGCTGCTGTGGCTTGCGCTGGAAGTTGGCGCGCCAGCTGGCGAGGTCGGCGAACTCGCCCACGCTGCTGGCCACGATGACATCGCCGGAGACCAGGCCGTTGGCTGCGGCGCGTCCACCGCGTTTGACCTCGCTGACCATCACCCCGGTGATGCCGGACTGCCGCAGCGATTCGGGCAGGTCCACGAAGGTGGCCCCGCTCAGGCGCGGGTCCAGCATGTCGCCGGTCACTGCGCGATCCTGTTCCTTCAGGGTGGTCTTGAGTTTGAGCGGCTTGCCGTCGCGACGGATATCCAGCGTCACGGCACTGCCCACCGCCTGCAGACCTTCGTAGTTGTGCAAGGCTTCGGCGCTGTCCACGCGCTGGTCGTTGGCGCCCACCACCACATCGCCCGGCTGCACGCCGGCAGCGGCAGCGGCGGAGCCCGGCAACACGCGCGTTACCAGCGCGCCGCGCAGCGAATCCACGCCCAGCCCACGCAACATGTCCTGGGTGAGGTTCTGGGTTTCCAGGCCCAGGGTGCCACGCACCACCACGCCCTTGGTCACCAATTGCTCGACCACGTTACGCGCCAGGTTGGAGGGAATCGCCAGGCCCAGCCCGATATTGCCCGCCATGCTGCCCTGCGGATTGAAGCTGGCGGTATTGATGCCCACCAGTTGGCCCTGCAGGTTCACCAGCGCACCGCCGGAATTGCCCGGGTTGATCGAAGCGTCGGTCTGGATGAAGTTCTGGTAGCCCAGCCCGCGAATCCCGCTGCGCCCCACCGCCGACACGATGCCGGAGGTGACGGTCTGGGTGAACCCGAACGGGTTGCCGATCGCCACCACGAAGTCACCCACGCGCAGCTGGTTGCTGTCGGCCAGCTTGATGTCGGTGAGGTTGTCGGCCTTGATGCGGATCAACGCGATATCGGTGTCGGCATCAGAGCCGATGAAGTCGGCCTTGACGGTACGGCCGTCGCCCAGCGTCACCTGCACATCGTCGGCGTTTTCGATCACGTGGTGATTGGTCAGCACGTAGCCCTTCTGCGCATCGATGATCACGCCCGACCCCAGCGACTCATTGATGCGGTCCTGCGGCACCTGCGGAAACAGCCGGCGCAGGATGGGGTCGTTGAAGAACGGGTTGCGGACCCGCACCACCTGCTTGGTGTTGACGCTGACCACCGCCGGCATCGCCTGTTGCAGCATCGGCGCCAGCGAGGGCACTGGCTGGCCGGCGACCGCCGCGGGCAAGGCAGCGGCCGTCGGCAGGGTAAAGGTCGCAGTGCCGGCTGGCGTGGCCTCGGCGCGGTTGTCCAGCCAGGCATTGATGCCGGTCGCAGCGAAGCCGCCAAAGGCGGCGGCGAGGGAAAGCGTCAGCAAGGTGGGAAGCGGTCGCATGGAACGGATTCCGGGTTACGCGGTGGGAAAGGAATAGGGCGTGTGACTGCGTAAATCAAGCTGAACGAGAGTGCCAGCCGGCAATTTAACTGGTGGTGAAAGCGCTCTGCGTCGAGGGTTGCCCTCGCGTTGACAGTCCGTGTGGCCCGGCGTAGCGTCCGCTTCATCCGATGCCTGTTCAGCATTCGCCTGCTCGCGCGCATCGCCCGCGTTTCCCGCATTGATGCCCTTAAGGAGGGTCTATGAGCAACGGAAATGGTGTGACGGCAACCCTGTCCGACGCTGTCGAGAGCGTCAAGAGCAGCGCAACCGAACTGACCGACACCCTCGTCAGCACCACCAGCGACGCGGTCAGCAATGTGCAGGACGCGGCCGGTGCCGCGGTGGAAGAGGTCAAGACACGGGTCGCCAAGGCACGCAAGGCGGTGGTCACGGCCGAACAGCGCGTGGCCGAGAAGGCCGGCGAAGCGGCAGGCGCGGTCAAGCGCCGCGTGGCCAAGACCAAGCGCTCGTTGAGCGCGACCAAGGACGCTGCCAAGGAAAAGCTGGTGGCCACCAAGGATGCGGCCAAGCAGAAGCTTGTCTCGACCAAGGACGCCGCCAAGCAGAAGCTGAGCAGCACCAGTGCCGCGGCCAAGAAGAAGATCGCCACCACCAAGGCCGCTACCAGGCAGAAGCTGGAGACCGCCAGGGCCAGTGCCAAGGCCGAAGCCGCCGCACTGACGGCCAAGACCGCAGCCAAGAAAGCCGCACGCAAGACGGCCGTGGCGACGGTGGGGGCGCGCACGGCGGCCAAGAAGGCGGCTGCCACATCCGCGGCAGTGAAAAAGTCGACGGCCAAGGGCCTTGCCAAAAAGGCGCCGGTGGCCAAGCAGACCGCCACCCGGCAGGCTGCGGTCAAGAAAGCACCGCTGAAGAAGACGGCGACCAAGACGGCCTTGAAGAAGGCGGCCAAGGTGACCAAGACCCCGGCAACGCGTGCAGTGGCCAAGACCACTGCCGCCCGCAAGGCCGTGGGCAAGAAAGCCGCCAAGCGGGTCACGCGCTGAGGCGCCGCGCCATCGGGCGTGTCGCAGGCGGCATAAAAAAAACCGGCGCTGTTCGCACAGCGCCGGTTTTTTTGTGGGCGAGGGTGGTGGATGGCCTGCGGCGGACAGCCATCTCCATAGACGCGTTGCTCCGGTAAACACCGGCCGTTACTTCATGACCGACGAACTTCGTTCCGCGGAAAGAGTTGAAGGGAGGGCAACGCGCGGAGCTTGCCGTTGTGCCCATGACGCAGCGCGCACCCTCATCCGCCCCTGCGGGGCACCTTCTCCCGCGCCCCTGCGGGGCACCTTCTCCCGCGCCCCTGCGGGGCACCTTCTCCCGGCGGGAGAAGGGAAAGCGGTATGCGGGTAGCCTGATCTGCAATCTGCAATCCGTAAGCGACAGGCAGCGAGAAACAGAAACAAGAAAGGGCCAGCAACAAGAGGCAGCAAGCAAGAGGCAGCAAGCAAGAAGTACGAAGCAAAAGGTGTAGAGAAACAGAAGTGGAAAGCACCGGCAACAGAAAGAAAAAGACAGGGTTCGAGCTATCGCCTCAGTACAGCTGCTACACCACGATTCCCAATTCCCAATTCCCAATTCCCAATTCCCGATTCCCGATTCCCGATTCCCGATCCCCCCTACTCCAATCCCTCAACCAACTGCTCGGCACCCTTGCCAATCCCTGCCTTTGCAGCGTCATAGGCGCCCAGGCTGGCCTTGATGTTCATGGCACCTGGATACTGCTTTTCGACATAAGCGGCGAGCAGGCGATCGGTCTGCGCGTCGAAGATTTCCAACGCGTAGCTCACCGAGCCGGAGAATGCGCCTTGCTTGCCGCGTGCGGCCTGCACCGCGTTGTAGGATCCGCCGCCCAGATCCACCTTCATCAAGGTTCCCAGTACGCGTTTGCTGGGCTTGGCGCCGGTCAGGGTCATGCGTATCCGCAAGGTGTCGCGGTCGGCCGAAAGCGTGGGGCGCCAGCGCCGCGCGATGGCGTTGCCGAATTGCTGCTGCATCTCGTCGGCAAGCATGCGCTTGTCCTGCTCGGGCACGTTTTCGAACTGCGCATCCGGGCCGCGGTAAATGGCGACCGGCTCGATGATGGCGGCGCGATAGTGCGACCAATCCACCTCGCCGTGATACGCATACGGCATGCGATTGCCGCGGCTGCCCTCGTGCGGGCGCAGATAGCTGGACGAGGGCAACTGGCGGTATGGCATCGGGCCGGTGCTGGCGCAGCCGGCCAGGGTCAGGCCGACGAGGGCGAGCGTGCAGCAACGAATGATGCGCTGGGACATGATGCGGAGCCTATGTGAGAAGTCGAACGAGGGCTGGGACCGGGCGGGCAGGGCGTGTGCCGGCGTCAATGCAGCAGCGCGCTGGCCATGGCCAGCACAAAGGCGAGGCCGGAAGCGGCAAACACCACGCCACGCGTGACCCAGCGCTGCAGGCGGCGCAGCTTGCGCGCGCTGCGGATATCCGGCAGCGCGCACCAGATGTCGCGGTTGCGGATGCCGGTGCGGCCGCAACGGAAATCCAGTGGCAGCGCAGCGCCGGTCGTGGCGATCAGGCTGTCGTTGGCCGCGCTGTGCGGCGTCGACAGCGCCGGAGTGGCACGTGGGATCGGTGTGGAACGGGGCGAGGACATCATCACCATGCATCCTGGATGCGTGCGGTGAGTGCACTGTAGGCAGGCAGGTTTGGGAACTTATTGGATGCGGCCGGCAGCTGCGCCGGTGCGCGTTTAAAGCGGCTACCAAAAAAATTGCGAGCGGTCGTCAGGCGGGTGCGGACGGCGCGGAGGAACCGGAGTGCACGCGTGGTACATGCCGCATCGAGCATCTGCCACGTTCCCCGGCGGTGAGCGCAGCAGGTTGGTTAGCTGCGCTCAGGCCACGGTGGGGGTGGAGTCGCCGGCAAATACCATGCGCACGCAGAAGCCGCGCCCATCGTTGCCTTCGCAGGTCTCGATCGTCGCGCCGTGCAGGCGTGCGATGCCTGCTACCAGCGACAACCCGATGCCGCTGCCCTGCACCTCGCTGCCGGGAACGCGATAGAACCGCTCGTAGATGGATGCGCGCGCGGCATCCGGGACGCCGGGGCCGTCATCGCTGACCTGGACGAACGGATGCAATACGTCGGCGCGCAGGCAATAGCCGCAACTCACTTCCACCAGGCCGCGGCTGCGTCCATAGCGGATGGCGTTGTCGACCAGATTACGGATCAGGATGCCGACCGCATCCACATCGCAGCGCAGCAGGCAGGGCGAGGCAGCGATGTGCAGATCGATCTGGCGCGCATCGGCCTGCACGCTGAACTCGTCCAGCACGTGCGAGATCAGTTCACCCATCTCCACGCGCTGATAGGCCGCCGAGCTGATGCCGGCATCCAGCCGCGCCAGATCCAGCAACTGCTCGGCTAACCGGTTGCTGCGGCGCGCGGTCTCCAGCAACGGGTGCAGCGCTGCGTCCTTGGCCTCCAGCGTGGGGGCGCGCAATGCCACTTCTGCATAGGCGTGCAGTGCCGAGAGCGGTGTCCGCAGTTCATGCGCGGCGTCGGCGACGAAGTCGCGCTCGGCCTGCACCGCCTTTTCCACGCGCGCGAGCAGGGTGTTGAATGCCTCGATCAGTGGCCGGATCTCGTCCGGCACCCGATCCAGCGGTACCGGCTCGGTTTCCAGGCCGGTGCGTTGCGCGATAGCGCCAGACACGCTGCGTAACGGATTCAACGCGGTGCGCACTGCCCACCACACCAGCAGGCCGAGAATGCCCAGCTGCGCGGTGTTGAGCGTCATCGCAATCAGGGTCTGCTTGAAACTCATGCGCGAAGACGCACTGCCGCTGATCGCCTGCGGGTCGGTCTGGTCAGGCTGCGCCGCGGGGGTGTCGAAGCGGTGTTGCAGCGTTTCGGGCAATGCGCTGACCAACTGATCGCCCAGCAGGTTGAGTTCCTGCTCGAAGACGCTGTGGTGTCCCTCGGTAACCAGCGCAACCAGAATCCACAACGAGGTGGACCAACTCAGCAGGACAATGGCGGCCAGCGCCGCCAGCATGCGCGCCTGCAGGGACTTCATTCCGGTGCCTTGCCGATCATGTAGCCCTGGCCATACACGGTGGAGATGAGGTCCTCGCCAAGTTTGCGCCGCAGCTGGTGCACATAGACCGCGATCATGTTGCTGCCGCCATCGGAGGGGCCGCCATACACGCCTTCTTCCAGCTGGTCCTTGGTGACCACGCGGCCGGCGCGCTCCATCAATGCCAGCAGCAGCCGATATTCGTGCGCGCTCAGCGCCACCCACTTGCCGGCCTTGGTGACCTTGCGGCTGCTCGGGTCCACGCTGACATCGCCCTGGCCGAGCAGGGGCACCACGCGCCCCTGGCTGCGCCGGACGAGCGCGCGCAGCCGTGCCATCAGCTCGTCGAACTGGAACGGTTTGACCAGGTAATCGTCGGCGCCGGCATCCAGGCCACGGATGCGATCGGTGAGTTGGCCGCGTGCGGTCAGCGCAATGACCGGGGTGGCGTCGTAGTGGCCGCGCATGAAGCGGAGCACCGTCAAGCCGGATTCGCCGGGCAGGCCGATGTCCAGGAGCACCGCGGTGTAGCGATGATCCACCAGCGTGGTCTTGGCTGCGCTGGCGGTGTCGACGTGGTCGATGGTCCAGCATTGCTGGCGCACACCCGCGCAGATGGCGTTGGCCAGCATGGTGTCGTCTTCGACCAGGAGCAGATGCATAGAGGTTCCGCCGGGCACAGGGCCAGTCCGAGATCCGCGACACTGTCGGAGATGGTCGTTAGGAAAATATTAGTGCAAGGTATGCCCGGCACCAGAGCGTGCCCTGTGCGGTCCCTGGCCACGCCGCGCGCCCGGCGGGGAGCGCAGCGCCAGCGGCTCAGCGTTGCAGGATGGCGCGCAGGGCAGCGTCCAGCTGCGTGTACTGGAAGCGGAACCCGGCATCGAGCGCGCGCTGCGGCAGCACCCGCTGGCTGACCAGCAGCAGCTCGGCCATTTCGCCAAAACCCAGCCGCAGCAGCCCGGCCGGCAGCGCCAGCAGCGCCGGGCGATGCAGGACCGTGGCCAGCGTGCGGGCGAACTGCGCATTGGTGACCGGGTTGGGCGCGGTGGCGTTGTAGGCGCCAGCCTGCCCGTGCTGCAGCAACCAGACCAGTAGCGCGACCATGTCGGCGCGGTGGATCCAGCTCATCCAGTGCCGGCCATCGCCGAACGGCCCACCACCGCCGAAACGAAATGCCGGCAGCATGCGCGCCAGTGCGCCGCCATCGCGGTCCAGCACGATGCCGGTACGTACCACGCTCACCCGGGGACCGAGCGCGCCGATGCGGGCGGCTTCGGCTTCCCAGTCGCGGCACAGCAGCGCTGAAAAGTCATCGCCGGCGCTGTCGGCCTCGGTCAGTGCGGTGTCGCCACGGTCACCGTAATAGCCCACCGCCGAGCCCGAGATCAGGACCGAGGGACGCTGCTCGGGCGACTGCCGTGCGATCCAGTCGTGCAGCTGGCGGGTGATGCCAAGCCGCGAGTCGCGGAAGCGCTGCTTGCGTGAGGCGGTCCAGCGCCCGGCGGCCAGCGGCTCGCCCGCCAGGTTGATGATGGCCTCGGCCTGCATCCCGTCCAGCCTCTCCACCGCGGTGACGCCGGGCAGGACACGGCCGGCACGGCGCGTATCGCGGGTCAGCACACTGACCTGGTGGCCGGCATGCAGTAGCGCCGGGCATAGGGCCTGGCCAATGAAGCCGGTGCCGCCGGTGATGAGCAAACGCATGGGAGGCTCCTGGGCCGGGTCGAGCGGGCACCATAGGCTAGCGCCGGCCGCAGCGGAGTGAAGCTGCGTGGCCGACAGGCCTACGCTGCAGCGGGCCCTGGTTGATGCAGGACCTTGCCGGTGCGCATCGCCGGGCACACTGGTGTACCCAAACGCAAACGCGCCGGACCGGCCGGCGCGCTGCAGACTGCGTGCGTGCGTGCGTCGCTTAGCGCGACGACGACACGGCGTGGGCGCGTTCGAAGTGGGCCGACACCACACGGCGGGTCTCTTCCAGATGCTGCTTGACCGCTGCGCTCTCGGCGGCGGGCAGAAGCTCCGCATCCAGGATCTTGATGGTGTCGCCATGGTCGGTGACCATGGTGCGCATGAAGGCGTTACGGTAGGCATCCTTGCCGTCAGGCAGGGTCAGCGTCTTGGCCAGTGCGTCCACGGCAGCCTTGCCCTTGGCACGCATCGCCTCGGCCCGCGGGCTGTCCTTGGCACCCAGCGCCTTGGTCTTTTCGAGGTTGGACTCATGGTCGTGCAGCATCTGTTCGGCGAACTGGGCAGTGGCGCCGCCCAGGTCCTGCTCGATGGCCTGCTTGGCCAGGGCAATTTCGTTTTCGTCGATGGCAGCCAGCACGCCCAGCGCTCCGCCGTCGCCCTTTGCCAGTTCGGTCGCGCCACTGCCACTGACCGGCGCGGCGGTCGGTTCCGGCGACACTGCCGGTGCGGTGCGCGAAGTGTCGCCACCGGGACGATCGCAGGCGGTAAGGGCCAGCATGGCCAACAACGAAGCAGCAACGAGAGTGGATTTCATGGATGTCCTGGGGTAAATCGGCGCTGCCGATGGTGAAATGCAAAGGAGCCGCGATGCGGCTCCGGTGATGCGTCGGTCAGGCCCACTGCGGCTGGGCGACCGGAGTAATGCCCATGGGTCTGATCGGTGTGCGAACCGCGTCCTGCGCGGTGCGGCACAGGCGCGCCATGCGCGCAGTGCGTTCGCGGATGGTGGCGTGCTCGCTGGCAGGCGCACTGCCCAGCAGGCTGGCGACATGGAAGCCAAGGATCTCCTCCGCGCGGTCGCCCTGGTCGCTGATGATGTGCGGCACCAGCCGCTCCAGTCGTTCCAGCTCCTGCTGCACTTGATACGGGGTTTTCATGACGATCTCCAATGAATAACAGGTCTTGCGTACTACATGCGGACTCAACTATTGCGTGCGCCCAGGCGCTGCCAGCAGTCGGTCGCCAACTGTTCGTAGTTGGATTGCGTGCTGGATGAAATGAAATGGTGCTCGAGGCGATCACGGAACAGACGCAGCCGTTCCTGGTCACTCGAGCGCGGCGCCTGCAGATAGATATCGCAGGCCATCTTCACCACCGGGGACAATTCGCTGAACTTGCCTGCACCCAGGTTGCCCTGCGCGTGCCGCGCCTGCCAATGCGCGATTTCGGCCTGTACATCGATGACGGATGGGTCTCTGCTCATAACTGCGTGCGTTCCGGGCGTAAACAAACTTGACCTGCAGGGTAACGGCGCGTATGTCAACGAATGATCATCGAACGCAACTGTTACGGGTATCTACGCTTAATTGGTCAGTTTGCCCGTGTACGTCTACACGCGATGCATGCACGTAGGCACCGCAGCGCAATGCAGCGTCATTCAGTGCTCAAGAAAGTGCACGACCAGGCGCACACACCGCAGTGACTGCGGAGCAGGCATGTGTTTCAGTCGCTAGCATGCAAGCCACTGCGCGCGCACCAATTCACTCAAAATGCCTGTGCAGCGCGGCATTTTACGGAAGATTCTGAACCGCTCCACACCTGTGTAACGTCTGATCCTTAAGGTATGCGACGACGTTATGGAGAGAGCGAACAGGATGCAGGACAGCGAAAGCAGTGGTCGGAAACCTCATCACGCTAGCGGTACACCAGAAGCACGCGTGTGGTGGCATGCGTTATTGGAGCTTCGCGGGGGGCGGGTCGCCATCAGCCTGATCGTTGTGGCACTGATCTTGGTCGGCCTCTATCTGGCCCTGAGATAGCGATCCAGACCGACTCGACCACCATGGGTGCGCTCGCGTCGCACTGTTGCCAACGCCGACATGCGGCCTTGCCGCCAGGGGAGAGGTGATGGCAGATCAGCGTTATGGGCAGGTACTGGGGCACACCACGCGCGATGTGGCTGCGCAGGGGCACGAACGTGTCACGCATGCCTGGGTGTGCAGTGAGATCGCGCACCTGCTGGGCGCACGCGATGCGGGATTGGCAGGCGATACGCCGCTGGAACAGCGCAGCGGGCACCGTACGCTGCATGTGCCCGACGATACCCTGACCGCCGAGCAGGCACGCGCGCTGGGCGTGCGTGAGGCAGACGGGCTGCTGGGCGGCATCGTGCCGCATGCGTTCGTGGCCACCAAGGTGATTGGCCACCCGTTGGTCAACTCCGCCGCCGCACGCATTGCTGGGTGGGACCAGGCATTGGCCAATGCGCTGATTCCGGCCACCCTGGCTGGCTACACGGTGTTCTCGCAGGCCGATGCGGTGCAGGCGCTGGCACGATTGCTGCCAGATGGCGGCGTCCGCCTGAAACTGCCTACCGGCGTGGGCGGCAGCGGGCAATGGCGTATCGCCGACACTGCGCAGTTGCTGCAGGTGCTGGGCACCTTGCCCGGTGCGTATCTGCAGACCCACGGTGCAGTGCTGGAGCGCAATATCCTGCAGCCGCTGACGCACAGCGTGGGCGAGCTCTGCGTGGCCGGCATCCAGATCGCCTACCACGGCACGCAATGCGCCGTACGTAACCCCGAGGGCGATGAGGTGTATGGTGGATCGTCGCTGCATGTGCATCGCGGATCGCTGGAAGCGCTGCTGTCTACGCCGCTGACACCCCTGCACCGACGCGTGGTCGAACAGGCATGCCACTATGACCGCCTGGTCGCCGCCGCGTATCCTGGGCTGCACATCTCACGCCGCAACTATGATGTGGTGAGTGGTGCAGATGCGCATGCCGGGCAGGTCTGCGGTGTGCTTGAGCAATCCTGGCGGATTGGTGGTGCGACGCCGGCCGAGTTGGCGGCGATTGCAAGGTTTCAACAGCACCCTGGGCTGCACTGGGTTCACGCGTCCACGCACGAAATCTACGAAGGCCAACCGCCGGCCGATGCGCAAGTGTATTACCGTGCAATGCAGCCCGGTCCCGGGCCGCGCTTCAAATATCGGAGGATAGTCGCCGACTGATGGAAGCCAAACTTTCCAGCATCGACATTGCTGTCGATCAAGATGCATTGAGTGGCACCTTGCTGACGCCGACCGGGATTCCGGCGGTGCTGTTCGTGCACGGGTGGGGCGGCAGCCAGCACCACAACCTGGTGCGCGCGCGCGAGGCAGTCGGCTTGGGGTGTATCTGCCTCACCTTCGATCTGCGTGGCCACGAAGGCCATGCGTCGATGCGGCAGACGGTGACGCGCGCGCAGAACCTGCAGGACATCCTTGCCGCTTACGACCAGTTGGCAGGTCTGCCTTACGTGGATCCGCAGTCGATTGCGGTGGTCGGCCTGAGCTATGGCGGCTATCTCTCCGCTTTGTTGACACGCGAACGACCGGTGGAATGGCTGGCGTTGCGCTCGCCTGCGCTCTACAAGGACGCGCAATGGGATCAGCCAAAAGTGAGTCTCAATGCCGACCCGGAGTTGATGGCCTACCGACAGCGTGTGCTGACGCCTGGGGACAACATCGCCCTGGCGGCCTGCGCGGCATACACAGGCGACGTGTTGCTGGTGGAAGCGCAGGACGATGTCATCGTGCCGCACCCGGTGTTGCGCAACTATGCCAACGCGTTCACCAGCGCACGCTCGCTGACATCGCGGGTGATCGCTGGTGCCGACCATGCACTCAGTGCCAAGGAACATCAGCAGCAGTACACCCGGGCGTTGATCGACTGGTTGACCGAGATGGTGGTAGGGCGCCGGATTGCGCTGGCCAAGGAAGTGGTGGCAGCACGCAAGCAGATGCTGCAGCAGCAGGACAAGACCACAGCCTCGTCGGGGCCGGAGGCGCTCGCATTTCGAGGCGATATCCGCGCAGTGGAAGCATCTCCCGACTGAATCTGTACGTGTGCACTGCGGCCTGGCTGATCTTTCACGCAAGCCAATGCGGCTGACGACGATTCTGGAGCGATCGACCCGCACACCAGCAAGGCGTCCGATCGCGCTGGAAGTGGCTGCATCCACCTAATCCGGCATGGCCCGTCGTGCTGCTGGGCAGATGTGGGGGTCAGGCTCTTCCAGGTCGACGTTGCGCGTGCGGTGGTTTCACTCAAGTGCATCGAGGCAATGCTGATGGCAGCTGCTGCCTTTATCTTCGCGTCGGGTCGTTGTGTGCAGAGACACAAAAAACAACGGGCCCACCGGGCCCGTTGTTGCTGCGCCACTGGCCTGATGCCAGCGGTACGCCCCGCCGTCTTACACGCGCGGGTCGGTCGGATTGCGGCGCGCTGCATCATCGTGGCGGTCCGAATCGAATGCCTCGCGCACCGCATGCTTGGCCTTCTCCCAGCTCAGGCGCGAATTGGACTTGAAGCGGTCCCAGCCATCGCCCAGGTCGCGTTCCAGATGATCGTCCCACTGGCGGCCGGCGTGCTGCTGGCGCGCCTGCATGCCGTAACGATACGCAGGACGGTAGTCGTCGTACGAATACTCGGTGTCGCGATAGCTCGCGCTATCAAAGCGGCCCGCATAGTGCGTGTCCCCATCGCTGTAAACGCTGTGAGTGCGATCGGCGCGGTCCCAGGCATCGCGCGCGGCCAGGCGGGCCTCGTCCCATTCCAGACGCGATTCGCCACGGTTACGCGGCCACTCGCCAGCGAGCGTGGCTTCGGTTTCTTCCCAGGTGCTGGTGGGGCGCGTCTCGCGGGCCTGCAGGCCGAACCCGTAGACGGTGGCGTAGTCGCGATCGTAATCGGTGCCTTCCTTGTAGTACGGACGGTTGCGATGCTCCTGGCGCCAGTACTCGGTTTCGACGGTCGGGTCGAGACGTTCGGCCACACCCTTACCGGCAGCTGCGCCTGCCACAACACCGGCGGCCGCACCGATCAAGGTGCCCAGCGGACCAAACACCGTCCCTGCCAGCGCGCCTGCCGCAGCACCGCCGGCGATGCCGCCGACGCCCACGCCGACCGGATGCGAGCCCGGTGCACCGGAAATCGGATCGCGGTTCAAGTCCTGTGCTTCTGCTTTGCGTTCCTGCTTGTCGAGATTGCTCATACCGCCTCCGATTACCTGATGGATGCAGCCTGCGAAGACAGGCCGCAAATGTGGCGCAACCATGGCGGCGCAAGAGTGAAACGCTTGTGCTTTGATGTGAGTGCCGTCGCGACATGACTGAACTGTGCATGCGGGCTCGCGGATGAGGCCGCCGACATCCTGCAGCGATGACATCGCCCAGCGTTGCGAAACAAGGGCCGCGATTGCGGCCCTCGTTTACCCCTTGATGCACACCACCTGGCGCAGCGTGTGCAGGACCTCGACAAGGTCCTGCTGCGCGGCCATCACCGCATCGATCGACTTGTAGGCTGCCGGCGATTCGTCGATGACTGCTGCGTCCTTGCGGCATTCCACATGTGCGGTGGCCTCGCGGTGCTGGGCCAGGGTGATCTGCGCACGGGCTGCGGTTCGGCTCATGACCCGTCCCGCGCCATGGCTGCAGCTGTGGAAGCTCTCGGCGTTGCCAAGCCCGCGCACGATATAGCTGCGCGTGCCCATGCTGCCGGGAATGATGCCCAGCTCGCCTGTCCTGGCGCTTACCGCGCCCTTGCGGGTGATGAGCAATTCCTCGCCATGGTGCGTCTCCTTCTGCACATAGTTGTGGTGGCAGTTGACCGCCAGCTTCTCCAGCTGGAACTTCGGCAGGCGGTGGCGCATCTCCGCCAACACCCGCGCCATCATCGCTTCACGATTTTCGCGGGCGTAATCCTGCGCCCACGACACCGCTTCCACGTACTCATCGAACAGCCGCTCGCCCTGCATGAAAAAGGCCAGGTCCTTGTCGGGCAGATGAAAGCCCAGCACGCGGTGCGCCAATTGCTCACGCGCCCGCTCGATGAAGTAGGTGCCGATCAGGTTGCCGGTGCCGCGCGATCCGCTGTGCAACATCACCCACACCGCGTCGGTCTCGTCCAGGCAGATTTCGATGAAGTGGTTGCCGCCACCCAGCGTGCCGATCTGGCATGCCAGCTTGTCGGTACGGATGCGCCGGTGCTGCTGCTTGATCGCCTCCAGGCGCTGCACCAGCCCCGATTGCGCGATACGGGTTTCGATGCTGTCGGGGAGGTTGCGGTGCTCGCCACCCCGGCCGTTGCCCACCGGCACGCTACGCTCGATGCTGGAGCGCAGTTGCGCCAGGTTGTCGGGCAGGTCCTTGGCACGCAGCGTGGTACGCACCGCGGCCATGCCGCAGCCGATGTCCACGCCGACCGCGGCCGGGATGATGGCGCCGCGGGTCGGGATCACCGAACCCACGGTTGCGCCCTTGCCCAGGTGCACGTCGGGCATCACCGCCACCCATGGCCCGACGAACGGGACCGCGGCGATAGTGCGTAACTGCGCATGCGCCTGTTCTTCCAGCGGCACGCCACGCACCCAGCCCTTGATCGGGGTGGCACTGCCTTCGGCGTGCAGCCATTCGAATTGTTGTGAAGTACTCATGGTGTTCATTCCTTTGCGCGGGTGCGCGGCGAGTCCTTCGCCCCACACCCGCATGACTATCTGAGCGTCACCAACTGCTTCAGCACGCCATCCAGGCCGCCGAACACGGTGAGCTTGTCGATCTTTTCGGTGACCTTTTCCAGCGCCTCCAGCTCCTTCAATCGCATCAGCACCGGGCTGTCTTCGATCAGCTTGGCGGTGTTGAGCAACGAGCGGGTGGCATTGGCTTCCTCACGCCGACGGATCACGTTGGCTTGCGCCTGCTTCTCCGCCTGCACCACCGCGTTGAGGATCGCGCGCATCTCGCCAGGCAGGATCACGTCCTTGACGCCAACGCCGAGCACGTCGATGCCGAAGCCGCCGACGCTGCCACGCACGTAGCCGAAGATATCCGCGTCCAGCGAGGCCTTGTCGCCCAGCAATTCGTCCAGCGTCTTGGCCGCAACCGCGCGCCGCAACCCGTACTGCAATTCGCGGTACAGGTAGTCGCCTGCCTTCGCCACGCGCGTGCGCATCGCCACGGCATCGGTGACGCGCATGTTCGCTGCCAGATTGACCCGCAGCGATACCTTGTCGCGTGTCAGCAGTTCCTGGCCGGAGACCTCGACCGACTGCACGCGCAGGTCGATCACCTCGATGACCACGTTCTTCTGGAAATTCCAGAACGCGTACGCGCCGGGGCCGAAGGGTGCCATCAGCCTGCCATCGACGAACACCAGCCCCTGCGACTCGGCGGGCACCTCCATGCACACGGCCACACGCGACAAGGTGCCGAGCTGACGCAGGCGTCGCTGCACGTCGCCCGGCACCTGCAGGCCATCGGCCAAGGGCAAGCTCAGTACCTCGATGGCGGCTGCGCCGCGCCAATACAGCGCGCGGGTGCCCGGTGGCAGTACCTGATCGAGCTTGCCGTTGCGGCTCAGCAGGCCCACCTGCGCGCTGCCGATGTCCGCCAGCACGAAGTGCTGCGGCAATGCGGCGCCCAGCGTGTCGATCAGCCTGTCGGCATCGCTGCCGACCTCCTCGCCGCTGTGGATGGTGTGGACGCCGACCTCGGTACGGCCCAGCGGGTCGAACAGGCGGTAGACGCCGGGCGCGAGCACGCGCGCGAACCGACGATTCCGATACACCAGGCCGCGCTCGCCGTCGCCGATCACGACCCTCTTGGTCCAGAACATGAAACTTCTCCTTGGGTTGGCTCTGGTGGTCCGATCCGCAGGTATTGCCGTCGCGCCGCCCGGATCGGACTGGTGGCGAACGTGTGCCGATGCAACGCGGCGTTGGAAGGTGGAAACGCCGGTGACGGCGGCCGTGCGGGGCACGCTGCGTGGTTGGCGCCTGCCGATGCGTTGCCGCGGCCCCGCGATGGTTTGCGAAGGCGCGGACGAGCGCAGGGCGACGCGTCCAGGGCAACTGCCCGGCGGGGCCGCCGCTGCCACGTGCATTCAAGCGATGCATTGCGTGACTGCACGCGGCATGGGCGTTTCCGTGAAGGGACTTGCGTCCCCGAGGTGACCGGGAAGGTCATTGCTTGGAGCGGGAATCGAACCCGCGACTAACAGATTGGAAATCTGCTGCTCTACCCTCTGAGCTATCCAGTGGTGGGTAATGCGGAATTGAACCGCGCCTGCGGATAGTGCCGCCGCTCGACCACGAGCCGATACCCAAAACGAGAAACAAGAGAAAGATATCGAGATACGCCACGGCACAGCCGCACGCACCGGTTGGAATAAACTCCAAGCCGCTGACAATCTTCCGCAATGTTTCCGATTGCCGTTTTATTCAAACGGCAATTCAGTCGGTGCATGACCACGCACCACCCGTGCCCGAAACCTGGGCACAGCGCTGTCGCGCCTGGTGGCAATCCAACATCCCTGTTGTCGGGCAGTCCATGCCCGGGTTTCAACTGCGATCATCCACAGGTTCGATACGAACGCGCAACGAAAAACGCCCCCGGATGCAGCATCCGAGGGCGTTCGCGTGCCTCGGAGATCGGGTGACCGATCTCCTTGAATCAGGACATCAGCCGATGATGGTGCGCACGTCCTGTTTGGCCGTGCACGCAAACGATAGCGCGCCAAGGGCGCCAGGCAGTCGATTGCGTCGGATGGAATGGCTGGTGTGCATGAGCGTGCGTCAGGTCCGGTTGCAGGCAGTGCTGCGTAGGGCGCGAACATTACCTGCAGGTTTTTGGTTATGCAAGCACTTTATGAAAATAATTGATTATGTTTTTTTCAGGTGCTGGCAGTGTGGTGATTGTGAATGTGCGGGCCGGGGATGGATCAGGTTTGGAGTGGTTGGATAATCATCGGCATATTGGGAACTGGGATTGTCGATGCGTGGCTGTGCAGACAATGGGTTTTCCCGGTAGACCGATGCGGTGGGGCGTGCAGTTGCACGCGTGGCCGATATTGCGCGAGCAGGGGGGGGCGGGAAAGTGCGATCAGCGCGCTTGGGTGTCTGGGTTGCGGTGATGACCTTGTGCCAATCGCGGGCCTGCCGCGCACAAGCGCCCGGCCGGGCATTCACTGCGACAGGCGCAAGGCGCGCGCCGTCAGCAGGCTGCCGTCCGAAGAATGAGATCGGCGAATAAGAGCGGCTAACAAAACTACTGCGCAGCCGCCAGGCGGGCGCGGCCGGTGCTCGGAATCGGCATGTACCACTCGTACACTCCGGTTCCTCGGCGCCGTCCACACCCGCCTGACGACTGCTCGCTACGTTTTGTTAGCCACTCTCAGCCCAAGAAGCTCAGCGCGGGGCGGACGCGCCTGGTTTGCGATGCGGCGTGCGGCACGGATCGCTGTGGTGATGCGCAGGCGGTCCGCAGCCGCCTGACCACTGCGGGCGCGGTGCTGTGAGCCGCGCTCAGCCGCCGTGGGTGCCCAGCGTACGCGCACCGGTCAGAATCATGCGCAGCATCTGCGAGATCTGCTCGATCAGTTCGGGGTCCTTTTCCGGCGGCAGATCCATCGCCACCGCGCCCATCGCAAACACCAGGCGAGTGATCGCCTTGGACACCAGCGCCGGTGCGTGCAACTTGGCGTTGTCGGCGGCGGCCAGGCGGATCAGGTCCACCCGCAACTCGTCTTCGAAGTAGGTGAGCTCGCGCTCCACCGCCTGCTTGAACGCATCCGAGCCCACTGCGCCTTCGCGCAGCAGCACGTGCAGCAGCTTGTCGTCGGCGCGCAACTGTTCCATGAACGCCTCGACCGAAACGCGGATGACGCTGCGGTCGGTGGAGGTGGCGCGCTGGCGAGCCTGGCCGATGATGGTGCGCAGCGAGCGCCCGGCCCGGTCGATCAACGCCACGGCGAGCTCGTCCATGTCGCGGAACTGGCGATAGAAGCTGTTCGGCGCGATGCCGGCCTCGCGTGCAACCTCGCGCAGGCTCAGCGTGGACAGGCTGCGGTGCGGGCCGATCAGCGACAGCGCCGCGGCAATCAGGTCTTCGCGTGAGATCGCCGGCTTGCGTGACGGCGGCGCGTCGTGGGACGGCAGGGCGATGGAGGTCATGGGCAACAGCCGGGCGTGGGCCTGAATCATAGCCCCTTCCTTCAATATACAAGTGTATACACGGATGTGCATGCATGCGTATAGTGCCCTCCATGAGCCTGGCACCCACTCCCAAGTCCAAGTCCCCGCTGCCCGCACGGCTGGCGCGCCGCCTGGTGTCGCCGCAGTTGTTCGACTTCTGGGCAACCCGGATCAACCCGTTGTGGACGCTGGAGCGGCCAATGGCGCGCCTGGTCGAACGCAGCGCAGCCAGTCGCGATGCGGTGACCCTGGTCTTGCAGCCCAACGGCCACTGGCAGGGCCTGCAGGCCGGCCAGCACGTGAGCCTGGGCGTGGAGATCGACGGCCGCCGCCTGCTGCGCAGCTACAGCCCGACGGTGCTGGACAACGGCCACCTGGCGATCACGGTCAAGACCATCGAAGGCGGGCAGGTCAGCCGCTATCTGGCGCACGCCGCCGCGCTGGGCACGGTGGTGTCGCTGGACCCGGCGTTTGGCGACATGCTGCTGCCGGCCACGCCGACCCCCTTGCTGCTGCTGGCCGCCGGCTCCGGCATCACGCCGATGCGTGCGCTAGTGCGGGCCGCGGCGCAGGCCGGCATGCCGGCCGACATCGACCTGCTGTACTGGGTGCGCGAGCGCGACGATGCCTGTTTCCTGGATGAGTTCCAGGCGCTGGCCGCGGCGCATCCGCGCCTGCGCGTACGCCTGCTGACCACCCGCGACGGTGCCGCACCGGCCGCCCGGGTGGATACCCATGCGCTGGACGAGATTGCCGAGCTGCCGCGCCGTCATGTGATGGCCTGCGGCCCGGGCGGCTTCGTGCAGGCCGCACGTGCACGCCTGGAGGGCCGCGTGGCGGCGTTCCAGGCGGAGGCCTTCAGCGTGCCGGCGCTGGACGAAGCCGAGGCCGGGCAGGTGCAGGTCCAGCTGTCACGCAGCGGCCGTACGCTGAGCCTGTCGCGCGGCCAGTCGCTGCTGGAAGGGCTGGAAGCCCAGGGCTTGCGGCCAAAACACGGCTGCCGCATGGGCATCTGCAATAGCTGCGCCTGCGCGCGCCAGGCCGGCACCACGCGCCACCTGCTGACCGGCGAGCGCAGCAACGAACCCACCGCACAGGTCCGCCTGTGCATCAGTGCCCCGAGCACTGACCTGATCCTGGATCTGTAAGGAACCCGCATGAGCCGAGTCCATAACCGCGCCCTGTCTGCCGCCGAGCTGCAATCCTTCGGCGACGAGCTCGATGCCATCCGCGCCCGCGTGCAGCGCCAGGTCGGCGCCGACGACGCGCGCTACATCCGCCGCATCGTGGCCGCCGTGCGCTGGACCGGTGTGTCCGGCCGCGCGTTGCTGTTCCTGGGCGCTTTCGTGCACAGCGTGCTGATTCCTGCCTGGATCGCCGGTGTGGTGCTGCTGACGCTGTCCAAGATCCTGGAGAACATGGAGCTGGGCCACAACGTCATGCACGGCCAGTACGACTGGATGGGCGATCCTCAACTCAACGGCAATACCTACGAGTGGGACATCGTTGCCACCGGCGACAACTGGCGCAAGACGCACAATTTCAAGCACCACACCTACACCAACGTGCGCGGCATGGATGACGACATCGGCTACGGCCTGCTGCGCATCTTCCCCGAGCAGCGCTGGCGTCCGTTCTACCTGCTGCAGCCGTTCATTGCGGTGGTGTTCGCGCTGTTGTTCGAATGGGGCGTGGCCATCCAGGACCTGCGCCTGGGCCGCTGGTTCGCCGGCAAGATGAAGGCCGCCGAATTGCGCGCCTCGTTCCTGCCGGTCGGCCGCAAGATGGGCCGTCAGATGCTCAAGGACTACATCGTGTTCCCGGCGCTGGCCGGTCCGTTCTTCCTGACCGTGCTGCTGGGCAACCTGGCCGCCAACGTGCTGCGCAGCATCTGGACCTTTGTGATCATCTTCTGCGGCCATTTCACCGCCGACGCGGAAGTGTTCCCGAAGGAATCGGTCCGCAACGAATCGCGCGGCCACTGGTATCTGCGCCAGTTGCGCGGCTCGTCGAATCTGACCGGCGGCAAGCTGATGAACGTGCTGTCGGGCAACCTGAGCCACCAGATCGAACACCACTTCTATCCGGACCTGCCGGCCAACCGGTATGCGCAGATTGCGGTCGAAGTGAAGCAGATCTGTGCGCGCTACGGCCAGCACTACAACACCGGCTCGCTGCCGCGGCAGTTCGGGCAGGTGATGTGGCGGATCGTGCGGCACGCGTTCCCGAGCCGGCCCAAGCCGGTGCGCGAGCGCAGCGGGGCGCTGCAGAGCGCGTGATCCAACGTGAAGGCCGCCATTGGCGGCCTTTTTCTTGGAGTGGAGCATGGAGCGTGTCCGGGCTGCTGGCGTGTGACGCGTGGATCGCTCGCTGAGGGTGCCGAACCCGGGTTGCCGGCACGCAGCACGCGGCGAGGATGCCGTCGCCGATAGTGCGGTAACGCTGGCGCTGCATGGGCATGCTCCATGCGGTGTGCCAATCGCTAATCCCCAACAACACATCACCAGCGGCCAATTACCAACTGCCCATGGCCAATGGCCACGCAGCAGGGTGGCGAATCGGACGACTCAGCGCGCCGAGTTGCGCGCCTGTGCCTGATAGGCGATGAAGCCGATGGCCGGCAGCGCGCGCGAGAACAGCCAGCCCTGTGCCAGGTCCACGCCATGTGCGCGCAGGTAATCCAGCTGTTCCTGGCGTTCGACCCCTTCGGCGATGGTGCGCAGCTGCAGCGTCTTGGCCATCTCGATGATGTGTGCAGTGACCGAGCTGGTGGCCGAGTGCGTGCCGATGGTGTCCACGAACGATTTGTCGATCTTCAAGGCATCCAGCGGCAGGCCTTGCAGATACTGCAGGCTGGAATAGCCGGTGCCGAAGTCGTCGATGGATACGGTATGGCCGGCGCCACGCAAGTGGGTAATGGTGGTGCGCGCGGCATCGATGTCCATCAGGCTGCGTTCGGTCGCCTCCACCCAGACCTGCCCGCTGTCCACGCCGGTACCCCGCAGCGCGTCGGCCAGCACCGACTGCACGCGGCCGCTCTTGATGTCCTCGGCCGAGACGTTGATGGCCACATGCAGCGACGGTTCGGCGGCCAGGGTGGGGCCGAGGTCGCGGATGACTTCGGCCACCACCAGATCGGTGATCGGCAGGATCAGGCCGCTTTCTTCGGCCAGCGGGATGAAGGCGTCCGGCGGCACCAGCACGCCATCGGGCTGCTGCCAGCGCACCAGTGCCTCGGCGCCGACGCAGCGGCCGCTGTCGAGGGCGATGATCGGTTGGTAATGCACGACGAATTCGCCGCGCTGCACCGCGATCTCCAGCCGCGCCAGCGGCGACAAGCGTCGCCGCGAGACCCACAGCACCAGGGCGACCAGCAGCACGGCCAGCGCAATGCCGACCGGCACCACCTGCAGCCGCGCGGCGGCCAGCGGCCCGCGCAGATAGGCGACCGGTTCGGTGACCACCGCGGCCCAGTCGCCCCGGCGTCCCCGGCCGGACAGCACCTGCGCGGGCGTCTGCCCGGGCGTGTGGGCAGCATCGTCGGCGCGCGGCGCCACCAGCAACTGTTCGGCTGCGGTGCCGGTGCTGCTGAGTAATTGCCCGTCGGGAGTGCCGATCGCCAGCTGCAGGCCGGGCGGGATATTGATGTCGGCCAGCGTGTTCGGGTTGATCAGGACGTTGTAGTTGTCCAGCTGCAGCGCCATCAGTGGATGTTGCGGGTTGGCCAGCGGCAGCAGTCGCGTGGTGACCGCAATGCCGCGCTTGACCACGAAATCCGGGCGGCTCTGCGCAATGCTGGCAGGCAACAGTCCCCATGAGGTGCAGCGCAACCGCCCCTGCCGGAAGTGCCCCAGCTCGACGATGTAATGGCTGGTCAGCACCAATGCGCGCATCTGCGCCAGGTGGGCGGGCGAGCAGGGCGTCAGCCGGGAGGCGGCCATGCTCAGCAAGGCGCCATGCGCCTCGTCGAAGGCGGTTTCGGTACGCCGGATCGACAGCGCCGCCAGCTGGCTGAGCCTGCCTTCCTCACGCGACAGCGCCAGCCGCCAGGCCAGGTAGTACGACAGACCGATCGGGAGCGTTGCGCACACCACCACCAGCAGCACGGTCAGGCTAATGATGCGTTGGCGCTTCACGTCACCACCCGCATCGGCATGAGGGCCAGATCACGCGTGCAGCCCGACATGAGGTGGACGCTGCGGCAGCATCCAGGCGTGCGCCACGGCCGCATCGCCGCGCCAACGGACGCGCCGCAACGGCGTGATGTAGACCACAGGTGGGGACGGATGAGGCTGCACGTCGCGAATGTACGACACACGCGTGCATTGCGCGCGTCCGCAGAGCGAAGTGGATGTGATTTTCTGCCGAGCGGGTCCAATGCGCAGTGCGAACTGCCGCGCTGCGGGGGATTCACGCGCCTGCACGCAGGGGCGCGCTACGGTCGTTACGTCTGCGCTCGCCATGCGGGCCGCAGGGCCAGCCGGTCCGCGGCAAGGCGCTCTTACCGGAGGATTCATCCATGACAACCCAGAAAGAACGTGTCGGCGGCACTGATGCAGTGCCGATCTTCAAGATGCAGGAAACCACGCGCGACGGCGAACTGATCAAGTACGTGGTCGGCGACACCGGCGTTGCGTTCGACAGCCTGGAAGGCGCGCAGGCCGCCGCCAAGGATCTGGGCACGCTCAACGGCTAACTGGCCTTGGCCAGGTTGCGGGTCGCTGCTGGAAGCGCGTTGCGGGTAGCGACTCGCAGGTCTGGCGCTGCTGTCGGGTTGATCGGATGATCGCTGCAGTTGGATTCGTTGCAGCGATGCGTGCAGCGTGCGTTTTATCCAGCGCATCGTCACGCATGGCCGATACGGAGCAGGAGATGGCGTTGCCCGATGGCGGCCGACGCTTGCGTGTCTTGGTGCACCCACGTCTGAACGTTGCGGAGCATCGAGCGAGGCCCAGGGACGCTGCCTTTGCGGTTTCCACTTGTTGCGAAATGGTGGCAGCGAGCTTGGTGTAGTGCCTTAGGCGTGCAGCGCTGCGGCGGCGGATGCGTCTTCACCGAGCCGGTGGCTGCCCCACTACCAGAGGGTGATGCGTTGCATGTTGCTGGCGGACCCGAAGCGCGTGCGCCCTGGCAGTCATCCGGTCACCGGGGGAGCGTGCGACACCAGTACGGCGCCTGGCGACTCACCCCTTGATTACTAAGGGTGGGTCTACCAGCTCCAGATCCCTCGCCAACGCCATATCCCTCACTGGCTCGAGATCAAAGGCCGCTGGGCGTACTGGAGAAGAACGCCGGACCGGCAGGCGCCATGCCCGTTTGGTCGGCGGGCTCCTCGCCTGCGCCGGGCATCGGCAATGCCGCCGGCTCAGGGCAAGGGCTGCTCGGTCAACCGCCCGGTGTGTGGGGTGTGGATCAACAGCGCCAGATCGAAGCCCTGCTCGCGTGCGTGCGCCAGGTACGCCTGGGCGATGTTTTCGTCCAGCTGCGGCAGCCGCGCCAGTAACCACAGGTAGTTGCGGTCGGGGCTGCCGACCAGGGCAGCGGTGTAGTCGGCGTCGATGCGTATCACCCAATAGTCGCCCTTGGTGAAGGGAATCCAGCGAAGCCCTTCGGGCAGGAAGGTCACCTCCAGACGGCCATGGGTGTCGTCGATGGGACGCGCCTGGCCGATGGCTTCCTCCAGCTCACCGTCCACGGTCAGGCAGCGGTTCTGCACGCGCACCGTGCCGTCGTCTTGCAGCGCGTAATGCGCCGACACGTCGGTACAGTCCGCATCCTCGAAACGGATCGGCAGCCGGGCGATCTCGTACCAGGTACCCAGATAGCGGTTCAGATCCAGCGACGGGACGGTGGATAACTCGGGGAGTCGGCTCATGCCAGCCTCGGTGCAAAGGGGAGGCTGACGTTTTACGTGCAGCGCCATGAAATGGATGTTGCGGCGCGGCGCTTGGCACGGCGATGCGGCGTGAAATGAGCCGCACGGCACGCCGCGGCGCGTGAGGCTTAGGACCTGGGGCGGTGCGCACATCGGAGGTGACGTGCAGGCCGTTGTCCCTCGCAACGCAAGCCTGCGTTGCGGCAAACGCGCACTGTGTCCTTGCAGGCGCGCGGCAATGCACCGCGACTGGCGCAGGCCCGGCGCGCCAGGTTGCGGCGGCGGGTGGCACGTTCGAGCGCGTCAGCCATCTGGCCAATCCGGTCGCGTGGCCTTTTCCATGGACAAGACCACGGCGCTTTGCAGCGGGGGCCGAGGCTGCGGCCATGATCGACGCACTGTCCGCACTACACGCACTACACGCACTACATGCCCATGTTCGAAGCAGCCGAGCAGCGCGGCGCCCTGAGCGCGGCGGCCACCTTGGCATTATGTGGCGCGGTTACCACCGGATGACGCCGCGCTGGCGGTGCCGAGTGCGCGATCCAGCTTGCGGTAGCCGATCGCTTCGGTGAGATGACCGGTGGCAATCGCCGCACTGTCGTCCAGGTCGGCGATGGTGCGCGCCACGCGCAGGATGCGGTGCATCGAACGTGCGGACAGTTGCAAGTGCTCGATCGCACGCTCCAGCAGCACCTGGTCGTCGCCTTGCAGCCGGCAGTGGCGGTCGGTGTCGGGCTGATCGAGCTGTGCGTTTGGAAGGGCGCCACGCGCGAGCTGCCGCTGCCGCGCGGCGACTACGCGGGCACGCACACTGGCGCTGTCCTCACCGGGGTTGCCGCTACGCAGCGCCTGCGCCGGCAGCCGCGGCACTTCGACATGCAGGTCGATGCGGTCCAGCAGCGGCCCGGAAATGCGGCTGCGGTAGCGGCGGATGCTGTCGCTGCTGCAGCGGCAACGCCCGCTGCCATCGCCCGCCCAACCGCACGGGCAGGGGTTCATGGCTGCGACCAACTGGAAGCGTGCCGGAAAATCCACGCTGCGCGCCGCACGCGAGATCGTGACCAGGCCCGATTCCAGCGGCTCGCGCAGCACTTCCAGGGTCTGCCGTTGCCACTCGGGCAGTTCGTCCAGGAACAGCACGCCGTTGTGCGCCAGCGAAATCTCGCCGGGGCGCGGATGCGTGCCGCCGCCGACCAGGGCAACCGCACTGGCGGTGTGGTGCGGGGATCGGTAGGGCCGCTGGCGCCAGCGGGCCAGATCCAGCCCACGGCCGCTGACCGAGGTGATGGCAGCCGTTTCCAGTGCTTCGGCTTCGCTGGCGTCCGGCAGCAGGCCGGGCAGGCGCGAGGCCAGCAAGGTCTTGCCGCATCCAGGGCTGCCGACCAGCAGCAGGTGGTGCCCTCCGGCGGCGGCGATCTCCAGCGCGCGGCGCGCATGCGGTTGCCCGCGCACGTCGGCCATATCCGGTAGCGCACGTGCGCCGAGCGTGGCGACTGCCAGTTCGGCGGCAGGTGCCGGCTGGGTGCCATTGAGGGCGGCGCAGACTTCCAGCAGGGTCCGCGCAGTAAAGGCCTGGACATGCCCGGCGATGGCTGCCTCGGCGCCATTGGTCAGCGGCACGATCAACCGTCGCCCCGCCTGTGCGGCGGCCAGGGCGGCCGGCAGCACGCCGTCGACGCCACGCAGCTCGCCGGTCAACGCCAGCTCGCCGAGAAACTCATAGTCGGCCAGTGCCTGCCGGTCGATCTGCCCGCTGGCGGCCAGGATGCCAAGTGCGATCGGCAGGTCGAAGCGGCCGCCTTCCTTGGGCAGATCCGCAGGCGCCAGGTTGATGGTGATGCGCCGGGCCGGAAATTCGAACTGCGCGCAGAGCAACGCCGCACGTACGCGCTCGCGCGACTCGCGCACCGCCGCTTCGGGCAGGCCCACGATCTGGGTGGAGGGAAGACCGCCGGACAGATGCACCTCCACCCGAACCTCAGGCGAGTGCACCCCCACGCGGGCACGGCTGTGCACCAGCGCCAGACTCATGGTGGAAGGCTCGGGTCAGGGGGTGTCGGAACCGGGCGCCGCACTGGGCGGCGTACCGGTTGTGCGTGCTTCCAGGGCGGCCACCGCCTGCTCCAGCGCGTCGAGTTTTTCGCGCGTGCGCAGCAGCACGGCGCGCTGCACGTCGAACTCCTCGCGGGTGACCAGGTCCAGCTTGCCCAGGCCGGCCTGCAGGGCGCCCTTGAAGGTGCTCTGCAGCTCTTCGCGCGATTGGCGCAGGCCTGGCGGCACCAGGTCACTGAGGCGGCGGGCGAGGTCGTCGAGCTGATTGAAATCGATCATGGTGGTCTCCGCAGGTCCGTAGGAAGCCTAGTGCAGGCCGGGACACGCGGGACATCGGCAAGGCAGTCGGCAGGCGGTAAGGATAGTCCCATTCGGCTGTGGGCCGAGGTGAGGGCGGCTAGGAGCAGTTACCAGACTGCTGTGCAGCCGCCAGTCGGGCGCGGCCGGTGAGCACAATCGGCATGTACCACTCGTGCACTCCGGTACCTGCGCGCCGTCCGCACTAACCTGACGACTGCTCGCTACGGTTTGTTAGCCGCTCTAAGCAGGGGTGAGTGTTGCAGCCGTCCACGGTATGCTGCGCGCCCGTCATGCCCTGGGATCTGTACCAATGAAAATGATCATGGCCATCGTCAAACCGTTCAAGCTCGACGATGTGCGCGAAGCGCTCGCCGGCTGTGGGGTGGCGGGCATCACGGTGACCGAGGTCAAGGGCTTCGGCCGCCAGAAGGGCCACACCGAACTGTATCGCGGCGCCGAGTACGTGGTCGATTTTCTGCCCAAGGTGAAGATCGAAGTGGCGGTGACCGACGACCAGGCCGAGCGTGTGGTCGAAGCCATCGTGGCTGCAGCCGGCACCGGCAAGATCGGCGACGGCAAGGTGTTCGTCTACGACCTGGGCAGCGTGGTGCGCATCCGCACCGGTGAGCTGGACAGCGACGCGCTGTAAGGTCGGTGACGCGCGGTCGCGTCAGCCCGGTGCGTTGCAGTGTGCCGTTGTCTCATGCGCGCTTGTGTGCAACGTGGCGCCGCTGCCGTGCATGACGGGTTGACCGAGCGCAGCGGGGCTGTCGCGCGGGTTTGCTGTCCTTCGGCCTGTGTCGCGCCGCATGCGGTGCGCATTGCCAGAGACGTAGGAAGCGCCACATGCGGTGATGCCGACGCGGCCGTGGATCTGAGAGAGGAGTAATGCAGAACGTGCCGCGGCGCTGGTAGGAAGTACCTGCAGCATGCGCGGCTTGCCGGCAACGTCGCGCTTCCAGCATGCAGCGAAGGTGACTTCACCCGGCTGCATCGGATGCCTGGGCCATGAACTTCTTGGTGCAGCTGTGCTGGTCGCGGTAAGACAGCATGCGCGTTGTGCCGGACGCCGCCTGTCTGGCGAACGGCGCCGTGTCTGCCGCTGGCATGCTGCGCGTCGCGAGGCGCTGCCCTCTCGGAGCCATGCTGGCCATGCTCCGATGGTGGCCGGTGCACCCGCCGGCCCAGGACACATTGGCGGTGACCGAGTGCATGCGAGCAGCGCGCGGCTGCTTTCAAGGTATGGCGGGAACGACAACGGCTGTCGCCGCTCATGGCAAGTCCACCTCTGAAAGTCACTGCCGCCCTGATGCCCCAGTGCCCCAGTGCCCTGGTGCCCAGTGCCCCTAGTGCCCAATGCCCAATGCCCAATGCCCAATGCCCAGTGCCCAATGCCCAGTGCCCCAGTGCCCCAGTGCCCCAGTGCCCCAGTGCCCCAGTGCGCAGTGCCCCAGTGCCCAGTGCCCAGTGCCCAGTGCCCAGTGCATGTCCGACGTACTGATCCCGTAGAGCGCCAGCATGGCGTCGCGTCGTGCATCGCGCGTGTGCTGGACGCTTCGCCTCTTGGGATGCCTGGGATGCCGGCGATACGCACCCCAACGCTCGCTGGCTCGCGATACAGAAAGATCGCACCCCTTGCTCATACCATTTCAATACCGCAAGCCCATGTGCCGCATGGAGCTGCGCGTTTCCTCTTCATCCATTGCAATCTGGTTCTGCCGGATCATAAAACGGACTCAACCTCTCCAAGCTTGTCGGCGCGGCATGACTTGCCTACTCTAGGCGTTAATACCATTCCAATACCGGAGTTCGACATGCAGCAAGGCAACAGGCAGACGGGCATGCGCCTGCTTTCGGTATTGGTGGCATTGGGCCTGGCAGTACCGGCAATGGCTGAGCCGGTCACCCAGCCAGCCATTTTCCCCACGCCGGTGTCGATCGACCTGGACGGCGAGACGATCACGCTGGGGGATTCGGTGGTGCTGGTGGTCGCGCCGGGCGCGGACCCGGCCGCAGTTGCGCTGGTGCGCCGCGTGCTCGGCTCGGCGGGTGTCGGCAAGATCGCCACCGCCTCGCGTCTGCCGGCCAGCTTCGACCGCCCGCACGTGGTGGTCGGTACCGGCGAGGCTGCGGTGGTGCGCGATGCGCTCGCACGCAGCAAGGCCACCCAG
The DNA here is from genome assembly GCF_001642575.1 of Xanthomonas floridensis. Taxonomy (GTDB): domain Bacteria; phylum Pseudomonadota; class Gammaproteobacteria; order Xanthomonadales; family Xanthomonadaceae; genus Xanthomonas; species Xanthomonas floridensis. The sequence goes on from NZ_LXNG01000003.1 coordinate 146,635, forward strand.
GACACCCATGCCGAAGGCTATACATTGACCAGCGCGGCGCTTGGCAGCGGCCTGATCACCCTGGCTGGCCACGACGGCGATGGCCTGTTCCATGCGGCGCAGACGCTGCGCCAGCTGGTCGAGCGGCCGGCCATTCCGACGCTGACGATCCAGGATTACCCGGCCATGCCGATCCGCGGCACGATCGAAGGCTTTTACGGCGCACCGTGGTCGATGAGCGACCGCAGCAAGCACATCGATTTCCTGGCGCGCACCAAGGCCAATACCTATATCTACAGTCCCAAGGACGATCCGTACGCGCGCGACCGCTGGCGCGAGCCCTACCCGAAGGCGACCTTGAAGGCGCTGGGCCAGCTGGCCGCTACCGCCAAGCGCAACCACGTCGATTTCGTCTACGCAATCTCGCCGGGCCCCACGGTGTGCTTTTCCGACCCGGCCGACGCCAAGGCGTTGCTGCGCAAGTTCGATGCGTTCCGCGTGCTGGGCGTGCGCAGCTTCTACGTGGCGCTGGACGACATCGAATACACCAAGTGGAACTGCGAGCGCGACAAGACCACCTTCGGTGCGTCCGGCGCGCAGGCGGCAGGCATTGCGCAGTCGCATCTGCTCAACCTGGTGCAGGCCGATCTGGTCGCCCGCCACGACGCTTCCTCGGAACTGATCATGGTGCCGACCGAATATTTCGACGCCAAGGAGAGCCCATACAAGGAGGCGCTGCGCAAGCACCTGGATCCGAAGATCGTGGTGCAGTGGACCGGTACCGACGTGGTGCCGCCGGCCATTTCCATCCCCGATGCGCGCGCGGCCACCAAGGCGTTCGGCCGCAAGACGCTGCTGTGGGACAACTACCCCGTCAACGATTTCGAAACCTCGGCCGGGCGCTTGTTGATGGCACCGTATGCGCGACGCGAGGCCGGGCTGTCGGCCGAGCTGTCCGGTATCGTGTCCAACCCAATGAACCAGGAAGTGCCCAGCCGCGTGGCGGTGATGGGGCTGACTGCGTTTGCCTGGAACGACAAAGGCTATGACGCGCAGCGCACCTGGCATGCGGCGGCGCGCGATCTGGCCGGCGGCGACGCGCGTGTCACTGCCGCATTGCTGACCTTCTTCGATACCCAGCACCTGGCGCCCACCTTCGGTAGCCAGCCGTGGCAGGAACAGGCGCCACGCCTGAAGGCCGTGCTCGACCAGGTGCGCGAGGCCATCGCGCTGGGCGATGCCACGGCGCGCAGCCAGGCGATTGCAACGTTGGCGCGCACGGCCGATGACATCGCCGCCGCCCCGCAACTCATCCGCGACGGCGTGGCCGACAAGGGCTTTGCCGAACAATCACGCCCCTGGCTGGAGGCGATGGAGCGTTGGGGGCGCGCGCTGCAGAAGACCGCAGCCGGTCTGGATGCCGCCAATCGCGGTGACGCGCAGGCGTCAGTTGCGTTCGCCGATGCCGGGCGGATCGCCACCGAAGCCGCAGCGATCCCCTCGATTCCCGGCGCCACGCGTTTCGGCGGGCCGGTCAAGATCGCTGACGGTGTGTTGGATCGGTTCGTGGCCGAAGCGCCGCACCTGATCGCCTATCGCGCGCCAGCGACGACGCCGTAGCGGCATGCTGCGTTGATGGAATGCCGGTGCCTGCTCTCTGGCAGGCACCGGTGATCCTGATGCATCGCGCTTGAGGCGGTCGCACGCTGCTGCCATTCGCTGCCGATGCCACATGCCCGGCCTGGCGCGGCGCTGCGTGCTGTTTCATCCCTGCTGGGCGCGATGCCTGCCGGGCGTTGCTCGTCCCATGAAAGATCGCCTGGCCATGTCGCCGGCGCCTCTTGCATGCATCGCGCAGATCAGTGGCGCGAATCCGCCTGATCCGCCGGCTGTGCCTCACGCTTGAGATGGCGATACAGCCGCTTCCAGCCACCGCGAATACCGCGCACCCAGCCCGGCTCGGCGCTGCGCGCGGCCTCGTCGGCGGTGGGTGCGATACCGGCCAGGCGCTGGCGCATCTTGTGGAAGTTGGCCACGTCGCTGCGTTGCAGCTGGCGTGCCAACGTGCCACGCCGCAGCCAGCGCGGGAAGCGCCAGGCCGAGGTGAAATCGATCAACACCGGCACCCCGGCACTGACCACCACGTTGGTGCCATGCAGATCGTTATGGGTGATGCCGAAGGCATGCAGGCGACGCAGCGCCTGCTGCAACTGCTGGAATACTTCCTGGCCCACCACCGCACTGGCGCTGAGCGTGTCGCCGGGGATGAACTCCATGCCTAGTGCCAGGCCACCCAAGGTGCCGAGCAGGGCCGGAGCATGCCGCCAGCCGTGCAAGCGGCGCAGCATGCGCGCCTCGTGGCGGACCATCAGCCGTGCGACCGGTGCCAGCAGCGTGCGGCGATACCGGCCGTAGTCCTTGACCACGGCCAGCTGCCCATCCAGATGGGTGCGGTAGACGTCGGGCTCCAGCAGCCGTGTGCCCTGTTTGAGCAGAACGGGAGTGACGACCTGCAGGCTGGACACATCCAGCGGTTGGTAATGCATGACAGTTCTCCAGACCCTGGCGGCGCGGAGGTGTCACGCGGGACGCAGGTCCTTGGGGATCACGATGGATCGGAATCACGCAATTTTAGAACTTGCGAGTACTGAAATTAAATTTGTTTAACAAATGAAATGTTCCGGACATGGAACAGCCTTGCAATTCAGGCGGTTGAAGCACTCGGGTCTTGCAAGATCACCGGGTCAGACGGCATGCAGGAGCGCTCTGCGGGTGCACTGGGCGGCCACATGCGGCACGACGGCCGCGCTGCGATCTTGTTCGATCGCAATGGGAGCTGGCGATCGGCTCGCGGCGGATCGGTGGGGGGCGGAACCTGTCAAAGCCCAGCCGGCAGCGTGCAGTTGGACGTGCGTCGCGCTGCTTCTTGACAGTCAATGAGACTCCAGACACTGTGCGCGCTGCGGTCAGGGGGCTGCATCACGCGCGTCGCGCACATCCACGCCGGTGTGCCACGGCCGGTGCCTTGGGCATTGCAGTGATGCGGGGACGCCCCCGGAGAGATGACGGCAACTGCGCCACTTCCAGACGCCGTCGGGTTCGCCCGCGCGCGCACGGATGCGGGAACGATGGGGACCACGCATGGGGAATACGATGAAAAGGACTGCAACACTGCTGTTGGCCTGCACGGCGCTTGGCGTCACGGCACAGGCTTCGGCGCAATCGCTGTCGCGCGGCTGGGACAGCTACCGGCAGCAGCAAAAGCAGCCGCAGGCCGGTGCGCAGGGGGCCCCTGCGCCGGCAGCGCCGCCGTCGCGTCCATCGCAAGCCGGCAGCGGCGGCGCGCCGACCGCTGTCGGTGGAAGCGGCAGCGCAGGTGTGGTCGACCAGACCGGCGGATTTGCCACCGTCACGGCGCAGACGCCTGCGGTAGATGCGCCGCCTGCGCCGGCGTACGCAGCAGCGCCAGTACCAGCAACGGGCATTGCGCGGACTGAGCAATCGCGTATCGACAGCGGCGCGTTTATCAGCGTGCAGCGCGGTAGGGGCGAGGTGTTCAGTGGCTACAAGCAGGACATGCTTGGCCTCAGTGCCGGCTATCGCTGGCGTGCCGGCTCGGTGACGTTGATCGGGCTCGAGGGATCGGTTGGGCGCCTGGACCGCGGAGACTCGACCGACGATGTCTTTATCCCCGCAGTGAAGTTTGGCGGCATCGGCGGTACGGCCCGCTTCAATTTTGGTGACACTCCACTGTTTGCTGTGGTGCGGATTGGCTCATGGTATGCGGAGGTCGCAGAAATGAGTGATGAAATCTACGGTGGCTACGCGAGCCTTGGCCTGGGCGTCGATATCGGCAAGCACGCGAGTGTGAGCGCGATGTATACCAACTACATTTACGCCAACGATTACTATGACTACGCCGAAGACACCACCATCAATCGTGCCGATGTACTGAACGCGGCACTCGAAGTCCGCTTCTAATGTAAGCGAACGATCCAGGAAGGGCGGGCGGTAGCGTCCGCCCTTCTGCGTCAGATGTAGTTCAACAGCGACTTGGCAGGTGGCAATTCTGTTTGAGGCCGCACCTTGAAGCCGGGCCGTATACGGTCATTGGCGTTGCACGGGCATCCATGCGGGTTGTTGTAGTGTCACGGTCAACGCATTGACTCAGCCGTTGGCGAGGGCAGATGGACGCATTGGCGCAGTTTTTGACGGACGAGCAGGACCCGACGGCAGTGGGCAAGATCCTGCCCAAGGTCAGCGAGTTGCTGACTCGCGACGAGCAGGTCGAGTACATCGCCGTGCAGAAGAAGATGGTGATGAACCTGTCACCTGACGCGGTGGTGCTGACCAACCGCAGGTTCATCGTGGTCTACCCGAAACTGTTCGGCATGACGTTTCGCGATTTCCCCTGGCGCGAGGTGCTCGATGTGCACATGAGCGAACAGATGCTCGGGGCCACCATCATGTGCCGCACCACGCAGGGCGCGTACGCATCCATCGATAGCCTTCCAAAAAAGCAGGCGCGGCGCGTGTATGCCTATGCGCAGCAGGTGGAAGAATCCGCCTACGAAAAACGCCAGCAGCTGGAATTCGACAAGTTGCGCGCGTCGGCCGGCGGTGTGGTGGTGCACGCTCCTGCAGCGCAGGGTGCGGTGCCTTCGGCTCCGCCGATCGCGGTGGCCGTCACCGATGATCCGATGCAGGTGCTGAGCAAGCTCAAGCAGCTATTGGATGCGGGTTTGGTCACGCAGGAAGAATTCGATGCCAAAAAAGCCGAGGTGTTGGCACGGCTGTAAGGCTGCTGACAGATTCAGCAGGTAGCCGTCAGCTGGCGGGGATTGCGCGGCCCAAGAATGCCTGACAAGACGTAGCGAGCAGTCGTAAGCCGTGCGGACGGTGCGCCTAGATGTGATCTCTCAGTAGGTTGTTCATCCGGGGCATCTCTGGAAGATGGGGGATACCAAGCCAACCCAGCCCCCAGGAGCCCCGGATGAACCTGCATAAACATGCCCGTTTGAGCCCTCGCGGTCGAGCCCTGCTTGTGGATCGCATCCTTGTTCAGGGGTTGCGCGTGGAAGAAGCGGCGCATGCGGCCGGTGTCAGCGTCCGAACGGCCTACAAATGGCTCAAGCGCTTTAAGGAAGAGGGGGAAGAAGGGTTGACTGACCGTACCTCCCGGCCTCACAAGTGCCCCCATGCCACGCCTAAGCACGTTGTGGATCAGGTCATCGCGCAGCGCCGTGCACGCCATACGTATCGGCAGATCGCCCAGCAGTTG
>NZ_LXNG01000004.1 GCF_001642575.1 Xanthomonas floridensis
ATCTGCGAACCCGACCCTACACGCCGCGCACCAATGGCAAGGCCGAACGGCTGGTGCAGACCAGCCTGCGAGAATGGGCCTATGCGCGCTCCTATACCGACTCCACGCAACGCGCCAACGCCTTCCAGGGCTGGCTGCATCACTACAACTGGCATCGGCCACACGCCAGCCTCGGCTACAAACCCCCCATCTCCCGAATTCCAATTCCAATGAACAACGTGGTGGGTTTACACACCTAGAACCGGAGCGTACGGCGTCGTGCATGCCCGTTACGCGCACCGGCCGTGCCAAGCGGTGCATGCAGGGGATCGGGAAATCGCTTCAAGCCGCGGTCTGCGGTGCTCTGCGCTTGCCGCAGCATGCGCGCAGACCGCTACGCCGGTTGTGGGGTGCCAGGCTACGGCAGTTAAGACCGGCACGTGGTCGTCAGGCGGGCGCAGTCGCTGCGCGGGGCCGCCTGCCGCATGGACATGGCGGCTGCTCCGCGCCTGTCATGTCCATCTGGCGACCGTTCACCTTGTGCCGCTGGCAGTCTTACTCGCCCAGCGCCTTGGCCACGAACGGCGGTGCGACCAGCACGCCGGTATGCAGGTGCGCGGTGTAGTACAGCGTCTCGAAGCCCTTGGCTTGCGCGGCGTCCTGGCGGAAGGCGAAATCGGCCTTGGCCTGCTTGCTGGCCATGGTCACGCTCCACCAGCCGGTGGGGTAGCACGGCTGCGGGAACGGCAGGGTCTTGAACGACTGGAAGCCGGCCTTGCCCATTTCGGTGCGCATTTCGTTGATCAGGTCCAGCAGCGCCAGCGGCGATTCGGACTGCTGCACCAGGATCCCGTCGTCCTTCAGCGCCCTGAAGCAGCTCTCGTAGAAGGCCTTGTTGAACAGGCCTTCGGCCGGGCCTACCGGGTCGGTGGAATCGACGATCACGATATCCACGCTGCCGGCCGGGCAATTGGCCATGTAGGCCACGCCGTCGTCGAACAGCAGCTCGGCGCGCGCGTCGTGATTGGAATCGCACAGCTCGGGGAAATACTTCTCCGACATGCGGGTGACCTGCTCGTCGATATCGCACTGGGTGGCGCTTTCCACGCCCGGGTGCTTGAGCACCTCGCGCAGCGTGCCGCAGTCGCCGCCGCCGATGATCACCACGCGCTTGGGCGCAGGGTGGGTGAACAGCGCCGGGTGGCTGATCATCTCGTGATAGAAGAAATTGTCGCGGCTGGTGAGCATCACCGCGCCGTCGATGAGCATCAGCTTGCCCCAATCGGTGGTCTGGTAGATCTCGATCTTCTGGAACGGGGACTGCACCTCGTCCAGCTTGCCGCTGATCCGGAAGCCGATGGCCGACCCGGTGGGCTGGAAGTGTTCGATGTACCAGTTGTCGTTGGTGCTCATGCGGACGTCCTAATCGAAAAGAAGCGGGCGGTTCCTTCTCCCGGCGGGAGAAGGTGGCGCGTAGCGCCGGATGAGGGTCGGGCGCAGCCGCGTGCAGCCAAATTGCGCGGCGGCTGACCCTTGCTCGGCCCCGATCCGACCAGGAGCGGGGCGTGAAGTCGGCGCGGATTGTAACGGACCCTGCGCGTGCCAGGCGTTACACTTCACGCCCTTTTTGCCCCAGCCGAGACAACGAAATGAGCGATTGGTCCCTCGACCAAGCCCGCAAGACCTACTCGATCCCGCATTGGGCCGATGGGTATTTCGATGTGAACGCCGCCGGCCACGTGGTGGTCACCCCCACCGTCGACGGCCCATCGGTGTCGCTGCCCGAGGTCGTGGATGCCGCGCGCGCGGCTGGCGCCAAGCTGCCGCTGCTGGTGCGCTTCCCGGACATCCTGGGCCAGCGGCTGGGCAAGCTGCAGGCGGCCTTTGCGCAGGCGCAATCGGAGTGGGACTACGCCGGCGGCTACACGGCCGTGTACCCGATCAAGGTCAACCAGCATCGCGGCGTGGCCGGCACGCTGGCCAGCCACCACGGCGATGGCTTCGGCCTGGAGGCCGGCAGCAAGCCGGAGCTGATGGCGGTGCTGGCGCTGTCGCGTCCGGGCGGGCTGATCGTCTGCAATGGCTACAAGGACCGCGAATACATCCGCCTGGCGCTGATCGGCCGCAAGCTGGGCCTGCAGACCTTCATCGTCATCGAAAAGCCGTCCGAGCTGACCCTGGTGCTGGAAGAGGCACGCGCGCTGGACGTCAAGCCGGGCCTGGGCGTGCGCATGCGCCTGGCCTCGCTGGGCGCGGGCAAATGGCAGAACAGCGGTGGCGACAAGGCCAAATTCGGGCTGTCGCCGCGCCAGGTGCTGGACCTGTGGAAGACGCTGCGCGACACCGAATACGCCGACAGCCTGAACCTGCTGCATTTCCACATGGGCTCGCAGATCTCCAACGTGCGCGACATCGCCAATGGCATGCGCGAGGCCACGCGCTATTTCGTGGAGCTCTCGCGCCTGGGCGCCAAGATCAGCCATGTGGACGTGGGCGGCGGCCTGGGCATCGACTACGAAGGCACGCGCTCGCGCAGCTATTGCTCGATCAACTACGGCCTGCATTCGTACGCCAGCAATATCGTGCAGCCGCTGGCCAGCGCTTGCGAGGAACACGGCCTGACCCCGCCGCGCATCGTCACCGAATGCGGCCGCGCAATGACCGCGCACCACGCGGTGCTGATCGCCAACGTGTCCGAAGTGGAGCAGGCGCCGGAAGGCCGCGTGCCGGATGCGCACGACGACGAGCCGGCGGCGATCCGCCACCTGCGCGAGATCCACGACGAGCTCGACGTGCGCCCGGCAGTGGAACTGTTCCAGGAAGCCCAGCACTTCCATGCCGAGGGCCTGAGCGCCTACGCGCTGGGCCAGATCGACCTGACCCACCGCGCACGCATCGACGATTTGTTCTATGCCATCGCCCACGGGGTGCGCGCGCGCCTGAGCTTCGACGAGAAGAGCCACCGCCCGGTGCTGGATGAGCTCAACGAGCGGCTGGTGGACAAGTACTTCGTCAACTTCAGCGTGTTCGAGTCGATCCCGGATGTGTGGGCGATCGATCAGGTGTTCCCGATCGTGCCGATCGAACGCCTGAACGAAGCGCCGCAGCGGCGCGGCATCATCGCCGACATGACCTGCGATTCGGACGGCATGGTCAAGACCTATGTCGAGAACGAAAGCCTGGACAGCTCGCTGCCGCTGCACACCTTGAATGCGGGTGAGAGCTATCGCATCGGTTTCTTCCTGGTCGGTGCCTACCAGGAAATCCTGGGCGATATCCATAACCTATTCGGCGACACCGATGCGGTGGAAGTGGCCGTGGATGGCGCCGGATATCGCATCGTGCAGCAGCGTCGCGGCGATACCACCGATGTGATGCTCGATTACGTGGGCTATCAGCTGGACACGTTGCGCGCGACCTATGCCGAGCGCATCGCCGCCGCGCAGCTGCCGCCGGAGCGCGCGCAGGAACTGAGCCAGGCGCTGGAAGCCGGGCTGACCGGCTACACCTATCTGTCCGACGAACCCTTGGGCTGATGCACGCCGCGCGCTGCGGGCCAGTGCTGCAGCGCGCTGATCTTGTGTCAGGCGCTCCGCCTCATGGGGCAAGGGGTGAATCGCGCAGGGCGCTGGCTCGCGACACTGCCCAACGGCGCAGTGCGGCGACCGCCATTCGCCGCGTCGTACTCGATCCTCACCGCATCCGCATCCGTAGCCGCCAGGCACGCCATCGTCCGGCTCTGGATGCCGCAGCTGTGCCTGTGTCTGCCACGCTCAGCCACAACAGACGCCAGCGGTCTGCAGAGCGCCACATCAGCAAAACGCAGCGATGCTTCACGCCGATGACAAACGGGCGACGCTTGCATGATCGTGCGACCACCGGCAGCGTTGCTGCAGAAAACGCCATGTTTCATGCGGTGATCTGCACAATAAGCAGGCGTATCAACGACGGCGTGCGCAATGGTCTTATGCGTTGCAAGCATCGACGTGCTTGCGAACGCCGCATCCTATCCATCATTGCGCCAATGAAAGTAGTACCTGATGCGCTGGGGTTGCAGATAGGCGCGTCGCCAAAGCCCGCTTGTTTTACGCAGTGATTCGCACGAAATGCAGGCCTATCAACGCTGCCGGCCACACTGGTCTTACGCGTGGCGTTCGTTGCAAGTCACGCGATAAGCACCGCGTCCGTTCGCTGCCGGGGCGCAGCGCGGTTGCGTATTGGATACTGTATTTGCGGTGTTTTCCTGCAATGCGCAGCGGTGTCGCATCGCATCTGCCCGCAGCTATGCATCGAGAACACTAGTTGAAATCACACTTCGGTTAAAAAATTTTACACATCACGCGCATTTCGTGATTTTTGCACGGTTCTGTCCTCGGACGAATTGTTAGTGTTTGTTTAACTTGTCGGGATACAAGTTGCTCCAATCAGACATTTGCACAATCGGGGTTTCGATGGTGCCTGTCGCTTCGTAGTGCGTGTCCATTGTGCGTGTCCACTGCGGATTGCCGGCTTCTGCCGACAGTCGACGGTGTTTTCTATCTCGCGTTTCATTACCAAGTGCTGATCCGGCGTCACTTTGACCGCAACGCGGCCAAGTCGCTCCGGGCGACCGCGCGCCATACAAAAGGATGCTTGCAATGCACGCCGATGCCGCCCCCCTGGTTCCCTTGACCCGAGCGCAACGCGGCCTGTGGGTGGCCAGCAAGTTGCATACCGACAACACCTTGATGTTGTCCGAAGCACTGGAAATGTTCGGTCCGCTGGACCCTGCGCTATTGGTCCGCGCCACGTTGCAGCTGGCGCGCGAGTTCGACACGCTGCGGCTGTGCATCGTGGAGCACGACGGCGTGCCGCGGCAGGTGATCCTGCCCGAGTACACCGCGCCGGTTCCCTACTTCAACGTCAGCGAAGATCCCGCGCCGCGCAATGCCGCCGAGCACTGGGTGGACGAACAAATCCGTCAACCGGAAGACCTGGAGCATGGGCCGTTATGGCATTGCGCGGTGTTCCGGCTCGGCGAGGATCACCATATGTGGGTGCAGTGCGTGAGCCATCTGGTGATGGATGGCTATTGCGCCTCGATCATGATGCAGCGCATGTCGGTGCTGTATAACGCCTACGCCGCAGACGTGGAGCCGGAGCCCGCGGATTACGGCAGTGCGTTGTCGCTGGTGGAGATGGAGCAGCAGTACCGCGCCTCCGACCGCTTCCAGCGCGATCGCGATTTTTGGATGCAGCAGCTGGCCGATCTGCCGCCACCGGCAACCCTGGCGCGCCCCGGCAACCATCTCTCCACCGGGCTATTGCGCGGCACCGGGCAGTTTTCGCCGCAGCAGGTGGTGCGCCTGCGCGCGATGGGCAAGGACTACGGCGCCAGCCTGCCGCAGATGCTGATCTCGCTGATCGCCGCCTATTACTACCGCTGCACCGGTGCCGAAGATCTGGTGCTGGCGATGCCGGTGACCGGCCGCATCAATGCACGCTACCGCCAGACTGCCGGGCTGGTGGCCAATGTGATTTCGCTGCGCCTGAAGATGGACCCGCAGCAGCCGATCCATGCGTTGTTCGCGCAGGTCGCCTCGGTGGTCAGGCATGCCTTGCGGCATCAGCAATATCGCTTCGAGGACGTACGTCGCGACATCGGCATGTTCGGCATCGACCAGAAGTTCGCCCGCCTGGCGGTCAATATCGAAGCCTTCGATTACGCGCTGCGCTTTGGCGAGGCGTATGCGATACCGCATAACCTGTGCAACGGCCCGGCCGACGATCTGACCATCTTCTGCTACGAGCGCGGCGACGGCGCGGCCCTGCGCTTCGATCTGGATGCCAATCCGGCGTTGTACGACAGCGACGAGCTGGCCGAACACTGCCGTCGCCTGGCCCATCTGGCCGATGTCGTGCTGGCGAACCCGGCATGCGCGCTGGGTGAAGTGGATGTGCTGGGCGAGGAAGAGCGCCGCCGGTTGCTGCACACCTGGAATCACACCGCCGCAGCGCTGCCGGAACCGGCCACGTTGTTGCACGGCATGTTGCAGCGTGCCGAGACGATGCCTGCGGCCGTTGTCGTGCACTACGAAAACCGCACGCTGGATTACGCCACGCTGTGCGAGCTCGCTTCGCGGATCGCTGCGCAATGGGTGGCCGACGGGGTGCGCCCTGGCGATGTGGTCGCTGTCGCGTTGCCGCGCAGCGAGCATCTGTTGGTGGCCTTGCTGGCCATCATGTGGAGCGGCGCGGCCTACCTGCCGCTGGACCCGGAAAGCCCGGCGGCGCGCAATCGGCAGATGCTCAACGATTCCGGCGCCATTGCGCTGGTCTGCGAGCCGGCATTGTGCGAGCGCTATCTGCTCGGCGGCATGGTCTGGCTGGACCCGCGCCCGGCGCATCTGCCAGCGGCGATCGACCCGTTGGCGACTCCGGATGGGACGGCGTATGTGCTGTACACCTCCGGCTCCACCGGCACGCCCAAGGGCGTGGAGATCAGCCATCGCAACCTGTTCAATTTCCTGCATGCGATGGAACACGAGCTGGCGTTGCGTCCGCGCGACCGCGTGCTGGCGGTCACCACCATCACCTTCGACATCGCCGGGCTGGAGCTGTATCTGCCGTTGCTGGTGGGTGCGCGCGTGGTCATCGCGCCGGCTGGCATCAGTCATGACCCGCGCGGTCTCTCGCGCTTGATCGTCCACGAGCAGATCAGCCTGGTGCAGGCGACGCCGTCGCTGTGGCGCATCCTGCTGGCCAATCAGGATCTGGCCCTGGATCGCATCCATGCGCTGGTCGGCGGCGAGGCCTTGGTGCCCGAGTTGGCGACGCACTTGTTGAGCCGGGTCGGGCGCCTGACCCAGTTGTACGGGCCGACCGAAACCACCATCTGGTCGACCATCATGCCGCTGCAGTTGACCGATGCGGCGGCACCGCCGATCGGCAGACCGCTGCTCAACACACGCGTCTATGTGCTGGATGCGCAGCGGCAGCCGTTGCCGACCGGCGCGATCGGCGAGCTGTATATCGGCGGTGTCGGTGTCGCCAAGGGCTATCGCGGCAAGCGGCAGCTCACCAGCGAGCGTTTCCTGCGCGATCCGTTCGCCGACGACGGCAGCACCATGTACCGCACCGGCGACCGCGTGCGTCAGCGCCGCGACGGCCTGCTGGAATTCATCGGCCGCGCCGATGCGCAATTGAAGATCCGCGGCCACCGCGTGGAGCCGGCGGAAATCGAAAACGCATTGCTGCTGCATGCACAGGTGGCGCAGGTGGCGGTGGTTGCGCACAGCGATGGCGACAACGCCGTGCAGCTGCTCGCCTACGTGGTGGGCAAGCATGGCAACACGCCGTCGAGCGAGCTGCTGCGCGCCCATCTGCAACAGCGCTTGCCCGCCTCGATGATTCCAAGCCTGTGGATGCCATTGCCGGCGTTGCCGCTGACGGCCAATGGCAAGCTGGACCGCCGCGCCTTGCCTGCGCCGGGCGCGTTGCCCCAGCGCGCGCATGTGGCGCCGCGTGACGCGCTCGAACATCAGCTGGCGGACCTGCTGCAGGAGGTGCTGGGCATCGAGGTGGTGGGGGTGGACGATAATTTCTTCGAACTCGGTGGCGACTCGCTGCGCGCGGCAGAAATGGCGGCGCGCTTCCCGCAACTGTTCGGCGTGGAGCTACCGCTGGGCGCGCTGTTCCATGCGCCGACGATTGCCGGCCTGTCGGAGGTGATCAAACGCAGCGCGCAGGCACCGAACGACCCGCTGAGCGTGCTGCTGCCGATGCGCGCAGGCAGCGCCGGCGCCACGCCGTTGTTCTGCATCCATCCGGTCATCGGCCTGGGCTGGTCGTATCTCACCCTGCTCGGCCAGCTCGATCCGCAGTGGCCGGTGTACGCATTGCAGTCGCCGGCATTGAGCGACCCGCAGCATCGCCCGGACAGCATCGAGGCGATCGCCCGCGATTATCTGGCGCGTCTGCGCAGCGTGCAGCCGCATGGACCGTATCGTTTGATGGGCTGGTCGTTGGGCGGTCTGATCGCGCACGCCATGGCCGCCGAATTGCATGACCTGGGCGAACAGGTCGAGTTGCTGGCGATGCTCGACAGCTACCCGCATCTGGAACAGGCCGCCGCGCTGCCCGAAGCGGAAAACGTGCGTGCATCGGTGCATGCGCTGGGGCTGACGCTGGCGCACGACCAACCGATGCCGACCACGGTGGCGCAGCTGGCCAGCCTGTTGTGCGATCACTACGGGCTGACCACCGTGCCGGCGGTGCGGCAGTTGCTGGAGCACCGCCCCACGCTGCTGGACGACCTGGGCGCAGTGACCCAGCATCACCTGCACCTGGCGCGACGCCACCGGCCGCGGGCCTTGAATCAGGATGTGCTGTTCGTCGAAGCCAGCGTGCGCATGAGCTCCGGTGGCGACGAGGCGCAATGGGTGGACTACCGGCCGCAGGCATGGCGTCCGTATGTGCGCACGCTGCATCTGCACGCACTGGACAGCGATCACCACTCGATGCTGTCGGCCGCTCACTCGGCAACGCTGTGTGCGCTGCTGCACCAGGCCAGTGCACAGGTGTCGCAGCGCGACGCCAGCATCGCCAGCGCCAGTGCCAACGACGGGGTAGCCGAATATGCCTGAGTCTCTCGCTTCGGCTGCAGCCAGCCGCCCGGTCGTCATCGCCACCCTGGGCACGCACGGCGATGTGCGCCCGATCATCGCGCTTGGCCGCGGCCTGCAGGAGCGCGGCTACCCGGTGCGGGTGTTGACCAGCGCCAACTTCGCATCGCTGATCCGCGCCAACGGTCTTGAGTTCTTTCCGCTCAGCGGCGACCACCAGAAACTGTTGCAGGGTCATCCGGATGTTGCCGAGATGCGCGGTGGCTGGCGCGGCATCTGGGGTACTTTGCGTGCACAGCTGCTGGAGTGGGCGCGCGATTGGGCCGAGCAGGGCCGCGCGGCCTGTGCCGATGCCGGCTTGATTCTCGGCGTCGGCAGCGCGAGCCTGCTGGCGCACAGCCTGGGCCAGGCCTATGGCCTGCCGGTGGTGCTTACGCAATTGCAGCCGCTCACCGCCTCGCGCCATGTGCCGTTGATGCTGATGCCCACCGTGCGTCTGCCTGGGCTGGTGAGCGTGGCGCTGCATCACGCGGTGCGCTTTGCCGGCTGGCAGCTGATGCGCCCGGCCCTCAACGGCATCGTGCGCCCGGCCTTGGGGTTGCCGGCGTATCCGTGGAGTGGCCCCGACCGCAGCGCGCAGCGCGTGGTGTATGGCTATAGCGAGCATCTGTGCCCACGTCCGCCGGACTGGCCGGACCGGGCCCAGGTCAGCGGCTTCTGGCAGCTGCCGCAGCCGCAGTGGCAGCCGCCTGCCGCGCTGGAGGCATTTCTGCAGGCCGGCCCGCCGCCGCTGTACATCGGTTTCGGCAGCATGATCAGCAGCGATGCGGCGCAGCTCACCGCCATCGTCAAGGCGGCGGTGCGTTTGACCGGTCAACGCGCGCTGCTGGCCAGCGGCTGGGGCGGGCTGGCGGCCGGGGAAGATGCCTCCGACGATGCCGGGCGCTTCTTCCAGCTGGAGCAGGCGCCGCACGATTGGCTGTTCCCGCGGGTGTCGGTGGCGGTGCATCACGGCGGTGCCGGCACCACCGGTGCGGCGCTTGCCGCAGGGATTCCATCGGTGGTGCTGCCGTTCGGCTACGACCAACCGTTCTGGGCGCATTGCCTGGCCCAACGTGGGGTGGCACCACCTGCACTTGCACGTGTCGGCCTTCAGCCGGAGACGCTGGCCGAAGCGCTGCGCCAGGCCAGTACACCCGCCATGCGCACGGCGGCACGCGCGCTGGGCCAGCGCATTCGCGACGAAGACGGCGTGCGCAACGCGGTCGATCGGCTGGAAGCCTGGGGGCTATTGCATCCAGTCGCGCGGGTGGCACGGGTCGAGCAGGCGGCGGTGGCCTGAGGCTGACAGTGCTGCATCGGTGTCAAGCCGCGCATCGTGCTCGGCGACAGGGAGTCTCATGCCTGCGCAGGCAGGCTAAGTGCAGCGATCAGGACAGCTGCGCTCGCCGTCAGGCGGGCACGGCCGTCATTCGTTGCGACGTGTACCGCTCGCTTACTCCTGTTCCCGAGCGCGGCGCGCAGACGCGCCTGACGAATGCTCGCTTTGTCGTGTTGGCCACTCTAAGTCGCTGGCGTGATGCAACGGGGTGGCAGGCAGTGCATTGAACGCAAGGCTGCATCGGTCCACGTCGGTCGCAGCGGCCAGCCACATCGCCGCCGCAGGCCAGGCGCCCCTCGCCATGCGGCGCAAGCAGCAGTACGACGTGACGTCAGGGCAACCTCGCAACCGCATGGATCGCCCGCTGCCCTGCAGGCATGGCTGCGGACGCTCGTCGCAGTGATCGTCCGCCGCTCGATGCGTTGTCTGTCCATCTCTCCACGTGTCTGCCACGGTGCTTTGCATCCCGATGCGTGAGCGGGGAATGCACCGGCAGCACGCACCGCAGCGCCGCCGGCAACGCTCACATCGCCCAACCTACGCATGGGCGTCAGCCATACGGCACAATCGGCCGTCCTCATTGCCGATCGCTCCTATGCGCTATCCCGCTCTGGACCTGCTGCGTGGCATCGCCATCGTCTGGGTGATGCTGTTCCATTCCTTCGTGGTCGGCGGGCTGGGGCCGGACTGGGCGTGGCTGTCGCGCTACGGCTGGATGGGGGTGGACCTGTTCTTCGTACTGAGCGGGTTTCTGATCGGCAGCCAGGTGCTTATGCCGCTGGCGTGCGGGCAGCGGCTGGATTTCAAGGACTTCTACCTGCGGCGCGCGTTTCGCATCCTGCCGGCGTTTGCGGTGGTGCTGATCGTCTACATGGTGTGGCCGGGGTTTCGCGAAGCGCCCGGGCTGGCGCCGTGGTGGATGTTCGCCAGTTTCACCCTGAACCTGTTCGTCGATTACGGCCAGCAGGCTGCCTTCTCGCACGCCTGGTCGCTGTGCGTGGAAGAGCATTTCTATCTGGTGTTTCCGCTGCTGGCCACGCTGTTGTTGCGGCGGCCGTCGGCCAGGCGCTTCATTGCGTTGTGCGTGGTGGTGGTGCTGGCCGGCATCGTATTGCGTACCAGCGTGTGGCTGCACAACACCGCGCTGGACCAGATCGGCGGCGGGCAGCAGCGCAACTGGTTTGTCGAAGACATCTACTACCCCACCTGGAACCGCCTCGACGGCCTGCTGGCCGGCGTGGTGCTGGCGGTGCTCAAGGTGTTTCGCCCGCAGACCTGGCAACGGTTGCAGCAGCGTGGAGGCACCTGGTTGCTGGCCGGCATCGCAGTGCTGGCCCTGGCGATGTGGCTGTTTCGCGAACGTACCGGCCTGATCGGCAATGCGGTGGGGTGGCCGGTGCTCTCGTTCGGCCTGGCCTTGCTGGTGCTGGCAGGCACCGCGACCGACAGTGCCTTCGGCCGCCTGCGCGTGCCCGGTGCGGCCTGGCTGGCGGCGATCTCCTACAGCCTGTACCTGACCCACAAGGCGATGTTTCATGTGACTCAAGAATGGTTTGGCGCCACGCTGGAAGGCCGGGGCCTCCTGGCATTTGTGGTGTATGGCGTGGTGGCGCTGGCGGCAGGCGCGTTGCTGCATTACGCGGTGGAGCTTCCGTTCCTGCAGCTGCGCGGCGCGCTGCTGCGGCGGCGTGCGGCACTGCGCAGGGGTGCCGAGCTGGCGTAATGCGCTGTGTAGTTCATCGGTCGAAGGGGCACAAGTAAAAAGCCGCGCAATGCGCGGCTTTCTGATGAATCCGTTCGATGCGCCACATGCCTTGCGCGGCGCACCGCGCAGCGTAGCCCGCGCCCTGCGCGCTCACCGTTTCCACCCACCTCTCAGCCGCACTGCCTCATTGCGCGTCGCGCGCCACCTGAAACCCGGCAAACGACTGCGTCACCGGCATGATTTCCAGCCGATTGATGTTCAAGTGCGCCGGCAGGCTGGCCACGTAGAAGATCTGCTCGGCGATGTCTTCGGCGGTCATTGGGGTGGCGCCGCGGTAGAGCGTGTCCGAGGCGGCCTGGTTGCCGCCGGTGCGCACCAGGGTGAATTCGGTTTCCGCCATGCCCGGTTCGATCGAGGTCACGCGCACGCCGGTGCCGTGCAGGTCCGAGCGCAGGCCCAGCGAAAATTGCTGCACGAAGGCCTTGGTGCCGCCGTAGACATTGCCGCCGGTGTACGGGTAAGTGGCCGCCACCGAGGCGATGTTGATGATGGCGCCGCGACGTGCGATCAACGCCGGCAGCAACCGGTGGGTGAGGGTGACCAGGGCGGTGACATTGGTGTCGATCATCTGCTGCCACTGCTGCAGGTCGGCCTGCTGCGCCGGCGCAGTGCCCAGTGCCAGCCCGGCGTTGTTGACCAGTACGTCGATGTCGGCGAAGGCCGGCGGCAGCGCATCGATGGCCGCGTCCAGCGCCTGCGCATCGCGCATGTCGAATGCGGCGGTGTGCACCTGGCCGGCGGGCAGTTCCGCGGCCAATGCATCCAGGCGCTCGGCACGCCGGCCGGTGGCGATGACCTTCCAGCCGGCGGCGGCAAAGCGGCGCACCGCGGCGCTGCCGAATCCGGAGGTGGCGCCGGTGATCATGACGGTCTTGGACATGGGGAACTCCAGGGGATGGGGGATGCTTGAAGTGACTTGAAAACGTGGCGAGCGATGGTCGGGTGGGTGCGGCGCGCTCGGAGCCAAAGTGTACGAGTGGTCCGGACCGCGGCGGGCATCGGCCGCGCCTGCCTGACGGTGAGCGCAGTCGTTATGTTTGCCGCTCTTAGGGGACAGGAACCGGGCGGGCAGCTGCGTCCTGACGTGCGCGCAGCATGTCTGCAGTGAGCGCTTCGCGGGCGATCACATGCCCTCGGCGCAGCCGCAGCAGCACATAGCCAGCCGGCGCGTCGGACGGTAGGTTCTCCGCAGTCGGCAGGGCGGCGATCACCTCGCCATCCACCCACACCGCCGCGACCGGCGCGCGCTGGCCGGGGAACAACACCGCCAGCGGCAGTTCCGGCGGCGCCTCGGCGCAGGCACCCAGCACCACGCGATCAAGCACCAGCTGTTGCGCGTCCACGCGCCAGAACGCCTGGTAGCCACGCCAGTTGGCGCTGCAACTGCCCAGGGCGTCGCCCGCCTGCGCCACGAAGCGCTTCCAGGTGGCGGGGTCGTCCAGCGGTCCGGACAGCGGCTCGGCCAGCAGCAGTGCCTGCTGGCCATCGATCTGGATCTGGTCGGGAATCTGCTCGGTGGCCTGTGCCGTGCCGATCAGCCCAAGCAATCCCAGTACCGTGCTGGCGAGCCGGCGCATCACCGCGCTTACTGCGCCTTGATCGCGATGGCAGGCAAGCCGCTGCCGGTGAGTTTCTGCTTGGCTTCGGCCAGTTCGCCAGCGCTGCCGTACGGACCCATGCGCACGCGATACACCGTCTTGCCGCTGATTTCGGCCGATTCCACGCGTGCGGCCAGGCCCATCATCGCCAGCTTGGCCTTGGTCGATTCGGCATCGCCGGAGGCACCGAACGAGCCGGCCTGCAGGATGTAACGGGTGTTGTCGGTCACCGCAGGTGCGGCGGCGGGGCTGGACGCCGGCGTGGCGGCGGCAACTGCCGGCTTGGGCGCAGTGGCAGCCGGCGTGGTGAGCGCAGCGGTGCTGGCTGGCGCAGGCGTGGCAGCCGGGCGGGTCTGGGCGGCTTCCGGCAACGGCTTGGGCACGCGGGCGGCCGGTTCGTTCAAGGGCACCGGCACGCTGGCGGCAGGCGTGGCCGCGGCGACGCTGGCTGCGCCGCCCGGTGCTGGTGGCACCGGCTTG
This sequence comes from Xanthomonas floridensis, assembly GCF_001642575.1. Taxonomy (GTDB): domain Bacteria; phylum Pseudomonadota; class Gammaproteobacteria; order Xanthomonadales; family Xanthomonadaceae; genus Xanthomonas; species Xanthomonas floridensis. Next base: position 13,807 of record NZ_LXNG01000004.1, read on the forward strand.
CCTTCCAGTGCCGCGCGCGCGCGCGCAGCTTCCTCGGCACGTGCACTGGCGGCCAGTTCCGCATCGGACATCTGCACTTCCTTGCCGGGCAGCAAGGTGTAGAAGTCGTACTGGGTCTGCGCATCGCCGGGCTTGGCCTGCGGCTTGGGCGGCTGCGTGCTGGGCTTGGGCAACTCGGCCGGCGTATCGGTGTCGGCATCGGCCACGGGCTCAGGCTGCGCGTCGGGGTTGGCCCGCGGACCCACGCGCAGGAAGCCGTCGCCGTCCTTCTTGAACAGGTTGGGCGCGGCCAGGAAGATCACCGCCGCAATCGCGGCGCCCGCCACCAACCACACCCAACCGGGCGTGCCATTGCTGGTGTTGCGTCGTGCCTGGCTCTTACCGCGTCGTGCTGCCATCTACCACTTCTCCGAATCGTGTCGTTGCGGGCCATTGCCCGACGTGCTGCGGCGATCGCTGTTGCTGCGCCTGCTGCCGGGCACGGCGCGGGCGATGAGGGGTGGCCAGAACGGCCTTTGCCTGCGGCGCAGCCAGGGGGACGTCCCCGGCTGCGGTATCCCGGTGGCGTGCTTACATCTTTTCCGGAGCGCTGACGCCCAGCAGTTCCAGGCCGTTGGCGAGCACTTGCTGGGTGGCCACCGCCAGGGTGAGCTTGGCATCGCGCTCGGCGGCATCGTCCACCAGCACCTTGCTGTTGTGATACCACGTGTGGAAGGCATGCGCCAATTCACGCAGGTATTGCGCAATCTGGTACGGCTCCAGCGTCTGGCCAGCCATTTCCACCACTTCCGGGTAACGCGATAGCTCCAGCATCACCGCAAGCGAGTGCTCGTCGTCCAGACGCGCCAGCTGGGCCAGGCCGTTGGCCTGTTCGTACTTGAGGCCCTTTTCCTGCGCCTGGCGCAGCACGCTGCACACGCGCGCATGCGCGTACTGCACGTAGAACACCGGGTTGTCGTTGCTCTGCGCGCGCGCCAGATCGATGTCGAAGGTCAACTGCGAATCGGGCTTGCGCGCGATCAGGAACCAACGCACCGCATCGGCGCTGGTTTCTTCGATCAGATCGCGCAGGGTGACGTAGCTGCCGGCACGCTTGGACAGCTTCACTTCTTCGCCGCCGCGCATCACCGTGACCATCTGGTGCAGCACGTATTCCGGCCAGCCCTGCGGGATGCCCAGTTCCAGCGCCTGCAGGCCGGCGCGCACGCGCGTCAGCGAGCCGTGGTGGTCGGCGCCCAGTTCGGTGATCGCGCGCTCGTAACCGCGCTGCCACTTGGTCAGGTGGTAGGCGACGTCCGGCACGAAGTAGGTGTAGGTGCCGTCGGACTTGCGCATGACGCGGTCCTTGTCGTCGCCGAAGTCGGTGGACTTCAGCCACAACGCGCCGCCTTCTTCGTAGGTGTGGCCGGAGGCGATCAGCTTCTGCACCGCTTCTTCGACCTTGCCGTCCTTGTACAGCGAGCTTTCCAGGAAATAGATATCGAAGTCGACGCGGAACGCGGCCAGGTCGTGGTTCTGCTCGTTGCGCAGATACGCCACCGCGAAGCGACGGATCGATTCGAGATCGGCCGGATCCTTGGTGCCGGTGACCAGGTGGCCTTCCAGGTCGACGGTGTCGCCGGCCAGGTAGGCGTTGGCCACATCGGCGATGTAGTCGCCGCGGTAGCCGTTCTCCGGCCAGCCGTCGCTGTCGGGGGTGAGTCCTTGCGCGCGCGCCTGCACCGACAGCGCAAGGTTTTCGATCTGCACGCCGGCATCGTTGTAGTAGAACTCGCGCTTGACGTTCCAGCCATTGGCATCGAGCACGCGTGCCAGGCTGTCGCCGATCGCCGCGGCGCGGCCGTGGCCAACGTGCAGCGGGCCGGTGGGGTTGGCCGAAACATATTCCACGCCCACCGAGCGGCCATTGCCGGCCAGGCCGCGGCCATAGTCGTGGCCCTGCTTGATCACATGCGCCACTTCGCGCTGGTAGGCGGTGGGAGCCAGATGGAAATTGATGAAGCCGGGGCCGGCGATCTCCACCTGGGTCACATCGTCGCTGGCCGGCAGCGCGGCAACCAGCGCCTGCGCCAATGCGCGCGGATTGCTGCGCGCGGCCTTGGCCAGCAGCATCGCCGCATTGGTGGCGAAGTCGCCGTGCTCGCGTGTCTTGGGTCGCTCGACCACAAAATCCGGCGGCAGGGTGTCGGCGGGCAGGGTGCCGTTGGCGCGCAAGGCTTCGATGCCTTGGCCGATCAGTGCGCGGAGTAGGGCTTTCACGTGGGATCTGCTTGGAACGAAACCAGCGATTTTACCCGACCGCGCGGCGCAGGGTCCGGCCGATGGTTCAGGTCGGCGCGCCGGCGTGACGCGATCCACCCAGGCCCCGCGCAACGGCCAGGCGGGCGCGGCCGGTGTTTGCCGCCGGCAATTGCCCTCGTGTGCTGTGGCTCACCCTTGGCACAGGCTGCTTCCGTACGGAGTGGTCGGTCATCTCAGCTAGGTGTTCAGTCCCGGCATGCAGCTGCCCTGGCGCTGCGCACCACCGATGCCGCCCCTCACTGACCGGCAGCTGCCCGGATGGCATCGCGTCCGGCAGGGCATCAGGCGCGCCAGTCCAGCCAGCCGCGCTCGGCCAGCGAGACCGGCCGGCCGTCGCCGATCACGAAGTGGTCCAGCAGGCGGATATCCACCAGATCCAGCCCTTGCAGCAGGCGTTGGGTGACGGCGCGGTCGGCCTCGGATGGCTCCGGATTGCCGGACGGGTGGTTGTGACCCACGATCACCGCCGCGGCGTTGTGCAGCAGCGCCCGCCGTACCACTTCGCGCGGATGGATGTCGGCGCCGTCGATGGTGCCGGTGAACATTTCCTCGAAGGCGATCGCGCGGTGGCGGTTGTCCAGGAACAGCACCGCGAACACCTCGTAGGCGCGGGCGCGCAGCCGCTGCGAAAAATAGCGGCCCACGCTGGGCGGGTCGCTGAGCGCCTCGCCGCGCTCCAGCCCGCTCATCAGGTGGCGGTGCGCCAGTTCCAGCGCCGCGTTGAGCTTGCACGCCGAGGCCGGGCCCAGGCCAGGCAGGCGCGCCAGGGCCGAGGCCGGGCGGTCCAGCAGCACCCGCAGCGGCCCGTGCCGGTGCAGCAACTCGCGCGCGGTCTTGACCGCGTCCTGGCCGCGCAGGCCCGAGCCGACGAAGATCGCCAGCAGCTCGGCGTCGGAGAGGGCAGGCGCGCCGCGCGCCAGGAGTTTTTCGCGCGGGCGTTCGGTGCTGGGCCAGTCGTGTATGTGCATATGGCGAGATTGCCGGTGCTTATCGCCCACGCCCATCAGGCCAGGCAGGGCCATCGGCTAATCTAGTTGTCCTTGTAACCGTAGGACGACTCCGACGTGATCGGCTCCACTCAGGCCCGCCCCCTGGACGGACAGCGTTTGCTGCTGTGCGTCGGCGGAGGCATCGCCGCTTACAAATCGCTTGAACTGGTCCGTCGCCTGCGCGACGCCGGCGCGCAGGTGCAGGTCGCCATGACCAGCGGCGCGCAACAGTTCGTCACCCCGCTGAGCTTCCAGGCGCTGTCCGGGCAACCGACCCGCACCACGCTGTGGGACAGCGCCGCCGAGCAGGCGATGGGGCATATCGAACTGGCCCGGTGGGCCGACCAGGTGATCGTGGCGCCGGCCACCGCCGACCTGCTCGCGCGCCTGGCGCACGGGCTGGCCGACGATCTGGTCACCACGCTGTGCCTGGCCACGACTGCGCCGCTGACCGTGGCCCCGGCGATGAACCACCGCATGTGGCTGCATGCGGCCACCCAGGCCAATATCGCCACCCTGCGCGCGCGCGGCGTGGCAGTGGTCGGCCCCGAGGACGGCCCGCTGGCCGAAGGCGAATCCGGTCCCGGCCGGCTGGCCGAGCCGGCGGCGATCATCGCTGCACTGGCAGGCGCCCAGACCGTCGCCGCCGCGCCTGCCGCCGCCCTGGCCGCCACCGCGCCGGCGTTCATTCCCAGCAGTGCGCAGCTGGAAGGCCTGCGCATCGTGATCAGCGCCGGGCCCACATTTGAAGACCTGGACCCGGTGCGCTACGTCGGCAACCGCAGCAGCGGCAAGATGGGCTACGCCCTGGCCGCCGCCGCTGCCCGCCAGGGCGCCGACGTCGTCCTGGTCAGCGGACCGGTGCACCAGACCACCCCGCCCGGGGTGCAGCGCACCGACGTGCGCTCGGCCGCGCAGATGCGCGACGCGGTGCTGGGCGCTTTCCCGGCCGATATCTACATCGGCGCGGCCGCGGTCGCCGACTACACTCCCAAGCGGGTGGTGTCGCAGAAGATCAAGAAGACCGGCGAAACGCTCACCCTGGAACTGGTGCGCACCCCGGACATCCTGTCCGAGGTCGCCGCGCAGACCGGCGCGCTCAAACTGGTGGTCGGTTTTGCGGCCGAAACGCACGATGTGGAGCATTACGCGCGTGGCAAGCTGGCGGCCAAGCGGCTGGACCTGATTATCGCCAACCAGGTGGGGATCGAGGGCGGCGGGTTCGAGAGCGACAACAACGCCGCCACCGCCTACTGGCAAGGCGGCGAGCGTGTGTTCCCCAGCAGCAGCAAGACCCAGCTGGCCGACCAACTGCTGGCCCTGATCGCGGAGAGATTGCAGGCATGAGCGACCCGACCCACTCCTTGCAGCTGAAGTTGCTCGATCCGCGCTTCGGCGACGCATGGCCGTTGCCGGCCTACGCCACCGAGGCCAGCGCAGGCATGGACCTGCGCGCCGCACTGGAAGCGCCGATGACGCTGGAACCCGGCGATGCGGCGTTGATTCCCAGCGGCATCGCCATCCATCTGGCCGACCCGCAGCTGTGTGCGGTGGTCCTGCCGCGTTCGGGCCTGGGCCATCGTCACGGCATCGTGCTCGGCAACGGCACCGGGCTCATCGATGCCGACTACCAGGGGCCGCTGCTGATCAGCACCTGGAATCGTGGGCGCGAGGCCTTCACCATCGAGCCGGGCGACCGCATCGCGCAGCTGGTGATCCTGCCGATCGTGCGCGTGGGCCTGCAAGTGGTGGATACTTTCGTCGACAGCGCGCGGGGAGCGGGTGGATTCGGCCACACCGGGGTGCGCTGACGGGGGAGTCGCATGAGCAAGGCGAACGAGCGCAGGCAGTCGATGTCCAGCGTGCGTACGAGTGGTCCGGTATTGGGGGGCGTGTTGCTGCTGCTGGCCGCGTGGTTCGGCTGGAACAGCTATGCGCAATGGCACGAAGAGTCGATTGCGCAGACCCTGGAGCAGGCCCGCGACCGTGCGGTGCAGGAGGTCGGCCAGGCGATGGCCGCGCAGGCCAGCCAGCTCGATGCCGTGCTCAAGCAACCAGCGGTCGTGACCGCGCTGGGCAACGGCGACGCATTGGCCGCCGCCTCGATCATCCGTGAGCGTTTCAAGGGCGCCGAGGACGTGCAGGTGCTGCCTGGCGACCTGGCCGCGGCCTACACCAACCCCAAGGATTTCGGTTACGCGCGCCTGAGCCTGCTCGAATCGGCGCAGGTGGCCGACCATGCGCAGGTGCGCGTGGTGCGCGACGCCAGGCAGGTGCGCCTGGGCGTGGCGGCCGCGGTGCGCCTGGGCGGGCAGCCGGCAGTGGCGTATGCGCGATTGCCGCTGCTGCGCCTGACCGGACCGCTGGATGCGATCGCGGTGCCCGGCAGCGCCTACCTGGCGCTGCGCCAGGGCGGTTACAACGTGACCCAACAGGGTGATGCGGCACTGGCCGATGCCGCCGAAACGCTGGCCAGGCCGCTGGGCACCAGCGGCCTGCGCGTGGCCGCAGCGGTGCCGCAGCGCGATGCCGGCCCGCTGGGCCTGGGCGCGGTGGGCTGCGCCATCGTGGCGGGCTTGCTGGGCGTGATTGCCGTGTTGCTGGTACTGGCCAGCCGTGGCCGGGTGGCCTTGCCGCGCCGCCGCGTCGCCGGCGCCACGACGGCCGACGAACCCACCTTCAGTCAAAGCCTGCAACACGACGCCAGCCTCGCCAGCGAGGCGGTTGCGCCGGATGAGGCAGCGCAGCCCGCCACGCCAGCGCTGGTGCCGGCGGTGCAGGTCGCCACCGACATGTTCCGCGCCTACGACATCCGGGGCGTGGTTGGAAAAGAGCTCAATCCCGGCGTGGCGGCGCTGATTGGCCAGGCCATCGGCAGCGTGATGCAGACACAGGGCCTGCGCGATGTGGTGGTGGGCCGCGACGGGCGCCTGTCCGGTCCGGAGCTGACCAACGGGCTGATCGAAGGCCTGCGGCGTGCCGGCTGCAACGTGACCGACATCGGCCTGGCACCGACGCCGATGGTGTATTTCGGCGCATATGAGTTGCGTGCCGGCAGCTGCGTGGCGGTGACCGGCAGCCACAATCCACCGGACTACAACGGCTTCAAGATCGTCATCGGTGGCGAGACGCTGTCCGGCACGGCCATCGCCGAACTGCACCAGCGCATCAACGAAGGCCGCCTGCACACCGCCGCCGCGCCCGGCGAGCTGGAGCAGCGCGATCTCAGCGATGCCTACATCCAGCGCATCGCCGATGACGTGCAGCTCGACCGCCCGATCAAGGTCGTCGTGGACGCCGGCAATGGTGCGGCCGGCGAGATCGCACCACGCCTGCTGGAGGCGATCGGTGCCGACGTTGTGCCGCTGTATTGCGACATCGACGGAACATTCCCCAACCACCATCCGGACCCGAGCGAGCCGCACAATCTCGACGATCTGGTGAAGATGGTGCAGCGTTTCGACGCGGATATCGGCGTGGCCTTCGACGGTGACGCCGATCGCCTGGGCGTGGTGACCAAGGAAGGCACGGTGGTGTTCCCCGACCGTCTGCTGATGCTGTTCGCCGCCGATGTGCTGCAGCGTAATCCCGGCGCGTTGGTCATCTACGACGTGAAGTGCACCGGCAAGCTGTCCGATTACGTACTGCGCAATGGTGGCAGCCCGCTGATGTGGAAGACCGGGCATTCGCTGATCAAGTCGAAGATGCGCGAAACCGATGCCGAGCTGGCCGGCGAGATGAGCGGGCATTTCTTCTTCAAGGAACGCTGGTACGGCTTCGACGACGGCATCTACGCCGCTGCGCGCCTGCTGGAAATCCTGGCCCAGCGCGAGGAAACCCCGTCCGAAGTGCTGGACGCCCTGCCCGAGAGCGTCTCCACCCCGGAGATCAAGGTGCCGGTGGAAGGCGATGCGCATGCGCTGGTGGCGCGCGTTGTCGCGCGTGCACAGGCTGGCGAAGAATCGCCGTTCGAGTCGGCACGGCTGTCCACCATCGACGGCCTGCGCGCGGACTTCGTCGACGGCTGGGGCCTGGTGCGCGCCTCCAACACCACGCCCATCCTGGTGCTGCGGTTCGAAGCCGACAGCGAGGCGGCACTTGAGCGCATCCGCGCGCTGTTCCGCAGCGAATTGCAGGCACTGTTGCCCGAGCATCCGCTGGCGTTCTGAGCCCGGAGGCGTCGCCGCCAGCGGCGTCGCCCCTGCAGCGTCAGCACCGTTGGTCGCGACGCTATGGAACGGCGGCGAAGGCGAAGCAAGCGCGCCACATCGGCAGGCTCAGCATTCGCTGCCGCTGCCGCTGCTGCTACCGGCATTGCCGGCCACTGCATGCAAGTGCAGGCCGTTGGCCATCACCGCCGGTTCGATGGCCTGAGAGCCAGCGCGCTGCAGCCACACCGCATCCCAATACGGATACGCGCCGATCCGGTCGACCAACCCGGCGCGCAACGGCGACGCCACCAGGCTGCGCGCGAACTGTCGGTGATCGATATCCGCTGGAAGCGCCGCCGCCTGCATCTCCGGTTGCCAGATGGTGCCGCCGCGCCCACGTGCGCGATTGACCGCTTCGCCGGCCGCCAGCCGTGCGGCGCCCGCCAGTTGCAGCAGGCCCGCCTTGCCTGGCGCCTGCAGCAAGCCGCACCAGTGCTGTGGCAGCAGCACCCAGCACAACAGCTGCGCACCGTGCCAATGGCGCGGCATCGCCAACGTGGCCGCGGCCGCACGCGCGCAGCGCCAGTCCGCAAACAACGGCACGCCTTGATGGGTGGGCAGGCACAGATGCCAATACGCCGCAGTGGGCGCTGGCACGAAAACCGGACAAGGGACGGACGCGCTGGACATGTCCACAGCCTGCCCGCGCCGTCAGCGCATCAACATCATCCAGTCGCGCATCAAGGCGTCGGCCACCTGCGCAACGCCGCGTAAGAATCAGGCGCCCAGCTGCAGCTCATTCTCGCAGTGCGGCCAACCACCAAGACAACCAGGCGCCGGCTGGAGCGATATATCCATCAACACGACTTGTGCGCGGCGACGACCGACTATCGACGACATCCAGCCGCGTACGAAAGTGTCGCCCGCTTGCGCAACGCCGCGTAAGAATCAGGCGCCCTGCCGCAGCGCTTTTTTTCGCAACGCGGCCAGCCACAGGAACAACCTGGCACCGTCCGGAGCGATGCATCCACCACCACGGCTTGAGCGCGCCAGCTACCGACTAGCGACTACCGACGAATCCCCAATCCCCAATCCCAGCCCCTCAATGCCCCGCCCGATCGCGCTTCCAGCCGCGATGCTTCACATCCAGATACAGGCTGTAAAACGCAGTGAACGCCGGAAACAGGTTCTGCAGCACGCCCACCGAATCCTGCTTGGCCGAAAACACGAAGTAGCTCAGCGTCATCAGGCTGCCGACCACGCTCATGTACCAGAACAGCCGCGGGATCACCGGCTTGCCAGCGCGCTTGGAGGCAACGAACTGCACCAGCCAGCGGCCGCCGAACATCAGTGCACCCACATAGCCGATCAGCTTCCAGCCGGTGACATGGATGCCGGTCCAGTACAGCCAGGTCAGTGGCTGGTCCAGCAGGCTCGTTTCCATCAACGCTCCTCCACCACGGTGCGCTTGCTGCGGGTGATCAGCCACGCCACGCCGCGCAGGTCGCGGATGCCCACCAGCGCGCGATTGAGATTGTTGTACTTGGACACGCCGGCGGTGCGATGGCGGTGGTTCACCGGCACGCTCACCGTGCGCCAGCCGGCGCGCTGCATCAGGGCCGGCAGGTAACGGTGCATGTGGTCGAAATAGGGCAGGTCCAGGAACGCCTCGCGCTCGAACAGCTTGATGCCGCAGCCGGTGTCTGGCGTGTTGTCCTGCAGCATGCGCGAGCGGATCGCGTTGGCCCATTTGCTGGCCCAGCGCTTGGATCCGGAATCCTGGCGGTTGACCCGCCAGCCGGCAAACAGCTTGACCTGCGGCTGCGCCTGGCTGCGCGCGATCAGCAGCTTGGGGATGTCGGCCGGGTCGTTCTGGCCGTCGCCATCGAGGGTGGCGATCCAGCTGGCGCGCGCGGCCTTGACCCCGCTGCGTACCGCCGTGCTTTGCCCACTCTGGGTCACGTGATGCAGCACGCGCAATTCTGGCGTGGTGGCCTTCAGGCCTTGCAGCACGGCCAGGGTGTCATCGCGCGAGTGGTCGTCAACATAGACGATTTCAAAGGCCACCAGGCCGCGCAGCGCTGCGACGGTTTCGCCGACCAGGGCCGCGACGTTGTCGCGTTCGTTGAACACCGGGACGACGACGGAAAGCTGAGGTTGGCTCATGGATTCGTGGTGGCCGGAGGAGGGCAGAGCAAAAAAGATCGCGCATTGTGCCCTGAGCGTCTGAGCCAGGCATGAAGCCTGTGCGCATCAGCCGTGCCGGCATGCGCACAAGCGGCCTGGAGCGTGTAGGGCCGCATGCCGCCAGGCTTGCCTTGGCACGCTGATGGCAGCCGGGTGGTTGCTGTCGCCGCAGTGTACGAGGTGCGGCGGCGGCCGAGCGCTCCCCTGGCCCGCGGTGTTACCTGCGCCGCACCACGCTCAGGCGCGGTCGCCGAAGTAGTGCCGACACCACTCCACCACCTGCGGCAGCCCGTGTTCGACCGGCGTGGCCGGATCGAAGCCGAAGGCGGCCTGCGCGCGCCGGGTGTCGGCCATGGTGCGGAGCATGTCGCCCGGCTGCATCGGCTTGTAGACCTTCTCGGCCGGGCGACCGGCGGCCTGGGCGATCACCTCGATGAAGGTCTCCAGCTCCACCGGCGTGTGGTTGCCCAGGTTGAACACCCGGTGCGGTACCGGCGCGTCGCTGGGCGTGTCCAGCGCGCCGAGCACGCCGGCCACGATGTCGTCCACGAAGGTGAAGTCGCGCTGCATCCTGCCGTGGTTGAACACCTCGATCGGGCGCCCGGCCAGCACCGCGCGGCTGAAGATCAGCGGCGCCATGTCCGGCCGGCCCCACGGGCCGTACACGGTGAAAAAGCGCAGCCCGGTCGCGCGCAGGCCGTACAGCTGCGCATAGGTGTAGCCCATCAGCTCGTTGGCGGCCTTGGTCGCGGCATACAAGGAGCGCGGCTGGTCCACGCGCTGGTCTTCGGAGAACGGCGGGGTGGCCGAATCCCCGTAGACCGAGCTGCTGGACGCATACACCAGGTGCTGCACGCCGCGGTGCCGGCACAGCTCCAGCATGTTGACGAAGCCGGCCAGGTTGCTGTCGACATAGGCAGACGGGTTTTCCAGCGAATAACGTACCCCGGCCTGCGCGGCCAGGTGCACCACGCGGGTGGGCTGGATCTCATCGAACAACGCCGCCAGGCCATCGCGGTCGGTCAGGTCCAGCGTACGGATGTCGACCTGCGGGCACAACGCCGCCACCCGGTCGCGCTTGAGCTGCGGGTCGTAGTAGCTGTTGTAGTTGTCCAGGCCCACCACCGTCTCACCGCGTGCAGCCAGGGCGCGGCAGGTGTAGGCACCGATGAAACCGGCGGCGCCGGTGACGAGAATGGTCATGGCAGTAGTCCTGAAGACATCAAGTACGAAGGGCGGGGGCGCCGGATGGCGGCTGCTCCGCCGTCAGCGCGGATCGGCTCGCCAGGATCGCCTTGCGCTCGGCGCTGAATTCCCACCAGTGGAGTGGCGCCTCGCCCTGCATGAAGCGCACGATCGACAGAAACACGTCGATCACGCACGGGTCGTGCCGCACCCCGCTGCGCTGGCAGAGTTGGGCATGCATCTCGAACGCATCGCAGTCACGCAGCTGCGCCGGCTCGTGGATGCCGAGAAGATGCAGATCCTGTACGCAGGCCGGACCGACATTGGGCAGGTCGGTCAGGCGCCGCAGCTGCGCGCGGTCGACCTTGGCAGGATGCATCGGTGCTCCTCGTGCGCGGGCGGCGGCCTCAACCCTTGTGCAGGCGCAGCCGTTCCAGCACGCCTTCCAGCGTGTCCAGGTCGGTGTAGTGGATCACCAGCTTGCCCTTGCCGCCGCGGCCGTGATTGAACACCACCTTGGTGCCCAGCGATTCGGACAGTTCGGTTTCCAGCGAGGCGATGTCGGCCTGCGGCGCCACTGGCGTCGGCTTGCCACGGCGCAGCCCGCCCGGCACCTTGCCGGCGGCAAACTGCTGTGCGCGGTGTTCCACCTCGCGTACCGACCAGCCCTGGTCGGCCGCTTCCTGGGCCAGCTTGCTGGCCAGTTCCGGCGCCAGGGTGAGCAGCGCACGCGCATGGCCCATTTCCAGGCGGCGGGTTTCCAGCAGCACCCGGATCGCCACCGGCAGTTCCAGCAGCCGCAGCAGGTTGGACACCGACGCACGCGAGCGGCCCACCGCTTCGGCGGCCTCGGCATGGGTCAGCGAAAATTCGTCGATCAACCGCTGCAGCGCCTGCGCTTCTTCCAACGGGTTGAGGTCTTCGCGCTGGATGTTTTCGATCAGCGCCATCGCGATGACGGTGCGGTCGTCCAGCTCGCGCACCACCACCGGCACTTCGGTCAGCCCGGCCAGCTGCGAGGCGCGCCAGCGGCGTTCGCCGGCCACGATCTCGAACTGCCCCGGCGCCAGCGCGCGCGCCACGATCGGCTGGATCACGCCCTGCGCCTTGATCGACTCCGCCAGCTCGGCAAGCTTGACCTCGTCCATCTCCCGGCGCGGCTGGTACTTGCCCGGCTGCAGCTGGGTCACCGCCAAGGTGCGCAGGGTATCGCCCGGCTGCAAGGCCTGTTCGTCGGCACCGGCCGGTGCTGCGGCGGCGGCCGCACCCTTGGGCCCCAGCAGCGCTTCCAGGCCGCGGCCCAGACCGCGCTTCTTTGCCAGCGGCGGCTTGCTCATCAGACGGTCTCCACGGGCCGGACGGCCTTGTTGCGGTCGTTCTGGCGGCGCACGATCTCGCCGGCCAGGCCCAGGTACGCCACGCCACCGCGCGAGGTGCGGTCGTAGCCCACGATGCTCTGGCCATGGCTGGGCGCCTCGGCCAGGCGCACGTTGCGCGGCACGATGGTGCGGAACACCTTGTCGCCGAAATGCTCGGTCAGCTCCGCCGACACCGCATTGGCCAGGTTGTTGCGGATATCGAACATGGTGCGCAGCACACCTTCGATTTCCAGCGCCGGGTTGAGGTTGGCGCGCAGCGCTTCGATGGTTTCCAGCAGCGCGGTCAGCCCTTCCAGCGCGTAGTACTCGCACTGCATCGGCACGATGATCGAATCGGCGGCGGTCAAGGCATTGAGCGTCAGCAGCGACAGCGCCGGCGGGCAGTCGATCAGGATGAAGTCGTACTCGTCGCGGATCGGCGCCAGCGCGCGCTTGAGCCGCTGCTCGCGCTCGCCCTGGTCCATCAACTGGATCTCGGCGGCGGTCAGGTCGATGTTGCCTGGCAGCAGGTCGAAGCCTTCCGGGGCGGTGACCCGGATCTCGGCAGCGCTGTTCTCGCCCAGCAGCAGATCGCAGGTGGAGGCGGCCACATCGCGCTTGTCGATGCCGCTGCCCATGGTGGCGTTGCCCTGCGAGTCCAGATCCACCAGCAACACACGCTTGGGCGCGCGCGCCAGGCCGGCCGCCAGATTGACTGCCGTCGTGGTCTTGCCGACGCCGCCTTTCTGGTTGGCAATGGCGATGATCCGGGCCATGCGGGAGAGCCTCGTGGGCAAGGAGTAAGACCGGCCATTATGCGGGCAGGGCGTCGGATCGGGAAATGCCGCCCGCGGCGGCGGTGCTCACGCGCGGGAATGGCCGCCGCGGCTCAGCCGGCGGGCGCGGCGCTGCCGGAGGGCGCCTGCATGGCGCGGTAGCGCTGCAGGATGTCGGCGATCTCGCCATCCAGCGCCACCCGCTGCTGCTCGAAGCTGGTCTGCAGGCGCAACTGCGCCATCAGTTCGCGATGGCGTTGCTGGATGTCGCCGGCCAGCTTGTCGGCCACCGCCTGGCCGGCAAGCTCACGGTCGCCGGCGGCGCGCAGCAGGGTGGCCAATCCCTCGCGCAGGCTGGTCACGTTGAAGCGTGCGGTGTGGATGTTGTTGTCGACGATGGCGATGCGCTCGTTGAACACGCGGCGCAGGTCGTCCTCGCTCTGATACGACATCAGCATCGCCTGGTCGGTGCGCTTGCGCATCTGCTCTGCGGCCAGATCGGCCTGGCGCTGCTGCTCGCTGGCCGCGGCGGCGGCGCGCTCGTCGCTGTTCATGGCCCGCTGCACCTCGGCGCTGCGCAGCCCGCTCTTGGCGTTGAACTCGTCGCGCGCCTGGTTCACCGCCTCCGGCGGCAGCGTATCGCTGCACACCCGGGCGCCGTTCTGGTTCCAGCAATACAGCTTCTTCGCCGCCGACTTGTCCTGCGCGATGGCAGGCGCGGCGACGAGGGCCGCCATGACGGCGGCGCATAACGCCAAACGTGTGTATTTCGGCATCATCGCAGCCCCCTGTCGCCTGCCGTCAGCCTGTGGTGTCGGTGCCGTAGCGGCCACGATAGGCCAGCAGCGGTTCCCGGTAGCCGACAAGGTCGGCGTTTCCTGCCGCAAAAGCAAGCAGGTCGGCGAGGTTGGCCACCGCGATCACCGCAATGCCGGCCTCGGCCGCCACCGCCTGCGCCGCCGAGCGGCGGTCCTGCTCGGAGGCGATCTCCTGCCGGTCCAGCGCCACCACGATGCCGGCCGCAGTGCCGCCGGCTGCGCGGATGATGCCCAGCGCTTCACGGATTGCGGTACCGGCAGTGATCACGTCGTCCACGATCAGCACCTTGCGGCCGGCCAGTGGCGCCCCGATCAGGGTGCCGCCTTCGCCATGGTCCTTGGCCTCCTTGCGATTGAACGCCAGCGGCAGGTCGCGGCCGCGTCCGGCGTAGGCGCAGGCCAGCGCCGTCGCCAACGGGATGCCCTTGTAGGCGGGGCCGAACAGCAGGTCGAAGTCCACCCCGGCCGCGTCGATCGCATCGGCATAGCACTGCGCCAGCTGCGCAGTCTTGGCCCCGGAATCGAAGCGCCCGGCGTTGAAGAAATAGGGACTGAGCCGCCCGGACTTGAGCGTGAACTCGCCAAAGCGCAAGGCATCGGCGTCCAGGGCCAGCTGCAGGAATCGGGTGCGGTGGTCAGTCATGGGGGGAATGGGGAATCGGGAATGGAGAATCGTAAAGCCTACTCCAGCGGCACAAGGAAGGCCGCCGGTGCGCGATGCGTTTACCATTCCCCATTCCCCATTCCCCATTCCCGCCCATGCGCATCATCAGCTTCAACGCCAATGGCCTGCGATCGGCCGCCAGCAAGGGGTTTTTCGACTGGTTCGTCGCCCAGGACGCGGACGTGCTGTGCATCCAGGAGACCAAGGCCCAGGAGCACCAGCTGGCCGGGCCGGAATTCCTGCCGGCCGGCTATAAGGCCTGGTTTCGCGATGCCAGCACCAAGAAGGGCTACAGCGGCGTGGCGATCTACGCCAAGCAGGCGCCCGACGAAGTACGCACCGCGCTGGGCTGGCCCGAGTTCGACGAAGAAGGGCGCTACATCGAAGCGCGTTTCGGCAACCTCAGCGTGGTGTCCTTCTATATCCCGTCCGGCTCGTCGGGCGAATTGCGCCAGGACTACAAGTTCCAGGTGATGCAGTGGCTGCGGCCGATCCTGGACGAGTGGCTGGCCAGCGGCCGCCAGTACGTGCTGTGCGGCGACTGGAACATCGTGCGCACCGCGCTGGACATCAAGAACTGGAAGTCCAACCAGAAGAATTCCGGCTGCCTGCCGCCCGAGCGCGACTGGCTCAACGGCCTGTGCGCCGACGCGGTAAGCGAGGCCAGCGCCGCCGACGGCCGCGGCTGGGTCGACAGCTACCGCGTGCTGCACCCGCAGGGCCAGGACTACACCTGGTGGAGCAACCGCGGCGCCGCGCGCGCCAACAACGTCGGTTGGCGCATCGACTACCAGCTGGTCACCCCCGGTCTGCGCGAGGCACTGCAGGCCTGCGCGATCTATCGCGAGCAGCGCTTCTCCGACCATGCACCGTATGTCGTGGATTACGCACTGTGAGTGAGGCCGCGCAGTGGATCGGCGCGAGGCGGGGCGGTAGTGTCGCTACTCGGGATTGGCACGCGTCTGGTGGCGTGGCGCAGTCAGGCATCACGCGCATGCAGGCGATAGCACGCCGCAGCGCGAGGGCTGCAGATCCTTCAGGGAGCCGATTGTGCGTTTGCGTCAGCCCGGCCCGCGCCGCGGTCGGTAACACTGCCCGCACTGCATCGGCCAGCATCCGATCCCACCGGCCGCACGCATGAGCAAGCCCGCACCCAAGTACAAAGGCCTGCGCGGCATCCGGCACGCCTTCGCCACGCCATCGGCGGCGACCATGGCATTGTTGGGTTTCGGCAGCGGCCTGCCGTTCCTGCTGATCGCCTCGCAAACGCTGTCCACCCGGCTGCGCGACGTCGGGCTGGACCTGGGCAGCATCGGCCTGATCAGCCTGGCCAGCTTCTTCTATCTGCTCAAGTTCCTGTGGGCGCCACTGATCGACCGCTACGCGTTTCCGCTCACGGCCTTCCTCGGCCGCCGCCGCTCCTGGCTGCTGGTCGCGCAGATCGGCGTCACCATTGGTTTGGTTGCGCTGGCATTTTCGCGCCCGGACCTGAGCGTGACGGGGCTGGTGAGCTGGGTGCTGTTCGCCTCGTTCTGGGGTGCCACCCAGGATTCGGTGGTGGATGCCTACCGCATCGAGATCGCGCCGGAAACCGCGCAGGCAGCGCTGGCCGCGACCTACACCCTTGGGTACCGCATCGGCCTGATCCTGGGCGGCGCCGGTGCGCTGTACATGGCCGAGTACCTCGACTGGACCTGGGCGTACCTGGGTATGTCGGCGCTGATGCTGCTGCCGATCATCACCACGCTGGTGTGCCGCGAGCCCGACCGACCCGAAGCCACGGTGGTCCGTCGCGTGGATGTGGCAGGAGCATTCTGGCAACCCATCTCCAGCTTCTTTTCCGGCAACGGCGTGGCGTTGGGGGTCGTGCTGCTGCTGTTCGTGGGCTTGTACAAGTTCCCGGACCAGGTGATCGGCGTGATGGCCGGGCCGTTCTATCTGGATTCCGGCTACACCAAGGCCGATATCGCCACCGTCTCCAAGCTGTTCGGCGTGTGGATCGGGATTGCCGGTGCCTTTGCCGGCGGCGCGGCGGTGGCGGCATTCGGCTTCCGTCGCATGTTGCTGGTGGCTGCGCTGGGTGTAGCGCTGTCCAACCTGGCGTTCCTGCTGATGGCGCACAACCCGGGCAAGCTGTGGGCGTTCTATGCCGCGCTCAGTGCCGACAACCTGTTCCAGGGATTCGCCGCTACCGTGCTGGTGGCCTTCATGTCGTCGCTGACCGACCGCAACTTCACTGCCACGCAATACGCCTTGCTGGTCTCGCTGGCCAATCTGCCGGGCAAGTTCGCCGGCGGCGTGTCCGGGTTTCTGGTCCAGGCCACGTCCTACAGCACCTTCTTCATCCTCAGCGCCCTGACGGTGATCCCGACCCTGCTGCTATTGGCCTGGCTCTGGCCGCGCCTGCTGGCACACGACAGGCAGCCGGATTGAAACCGCCGTCAAGGTTGTCGATGATGCCCACGGGGCACTGCATCGCACGAGGAAGGGCATGACCGATCTGGTGTTGCGTGACATCGATCCGCTGCTGGTGGACCGCATCCGCCGCATTTCCGTCGCACGGGGCTGGACCCAGCACCAGACCGTCATGCATCTGCTCGAACAGGGCCTGTTCGCCAGCGAATACGAAGTCACCGGCGGTCTGCAGCATCCGGAAGTCGATGCCCTGGCCGAAGCGATTGCCGCACTCAAGGCGCTGCCGGCCGGAAACAATCCCTAGCGGAAGGGGAATTGCGGCGGCTGTCAGGCAGGCTAGGAAAGGGCAGATCCATCACACGTGCAGTGGTGAAGCATCCCTCACCCAGCGGGTCGCGTGATGGGCGCCAAGCAAGCCGGCTCCAATCCTCGTTCGACCCAGCGGTCTAGTCCTGCTGCGCCGGCTGCTGGCAATGGCCTGTGAGGGTCCTCAGGCCGGATGGATCGCCCCCAGCAACCGCGGCCCCGCCGCGCCGGTGACCGACGGCAGGTTCGCCGGGCGCCCGGCCAGGAGTTCGGCCGCCAGCCAGGCAAATCCCATCGCTTCCAGATAATCCGGATCCAGCCCATGCCGCGCGCTGGATTCCACCACCACCCCCGGCAGCCGTGCCGCCAGGCGTGCCATCAGCACCGGATTGCGCACGCCGCCGCCACAGACCAGCACCCGGCGGGTCTGCGGTTGCAGCCGCAGCAAGGCGTCGGCCACGGTGGCCGCGGTGAGTTCGAGCAAGGTCGCCTGCACATCGGCCGGGCGCAGGCGCGCATCGCCCATCGCCTGCATCACCCAGGCCAGGTGGAACTGCTCGCGCCCGGTGCTCTTGGGCGGCGCCAGTGCAAACCATGGGTCGGCCAGCAACGCCTGCAGCAGGCGCGTATCCACCTGGCCGCTGGCCGCGAACGCACCGTCGGCATCGAACGCGGTGCCGTGATGCTGCTGGCACCAGCTGTCCAGCAGCGCGTTGGCCGGGCCGGTATCGAAGCCTAGTACTTCGCCATCGCGCGGGATCAGCGTCAGGTTGCCGATGCCGCCCAGATTGAGCACGGCGCGGTCTTCATCGCCGGCGCCCAGCATGGCCAGATGGAAGGCCGGCATCAGCGGCGCGCCCTGACCGCCGGCAGCCACATCGCGACGGCGGAAATCGGCCACCGTGGTGATGCCGGTGTGCTCGGCAATCCGGCTGGCATCGCCGATCTGCCAGGTAAAGGCCGGATCCCCGTTGGGCCGGTGGCGGATGGTCTGCCCATGCGAGCCAATCGCGCGAATACGTGTGCGCGCCACCCCTGCCGCGTCGATGAGCTGGTTGGCCGCGTCGGCGAACGCCAGCCCCACCTGTGCATCGAGCCGCCCAAGCGCATCGATGGCGACCGTCTCTGCGCCCTGGCCCAGCGTAACCAGCAGTTCGCGCAACGCCGGCGCCCACGGCACCGTGATGCCCGCCACCAACGCGCAGCGGCGATGGCTGTCGTCGGCAAAGCGTACCAGCGCCGCATCGATGCCGTCGGCGCTGGTGCCCGACATCAGGCCCAGGTAAAGCGGGAAATCAGCGTGTTCCAAAGCAGGCATGCCGGAGCCAGAGATGCGCGGCCGTCCAGCTTGTGCAGCCGGAGCAGGGTCGTCAACTGCTCCCGCGTTCGAAGGCAGTGGTCATCGGCTGCGTCCAGCTCTGCCGGCACGCCTGGCACCGGCGACGGGGCATAGCTGTAGTGGCGGGGTGGCGTGGGAAGCAACCAACCGGTGTCGCCGGTTGTGCAATCCCAGCCGATGGCCGCTCCATCACAGGCGCTGCGCCGCCGGTCTGCCGGCGGCAATCGCAGCGCTAGGTGTAATCTCTCAGTAGGTTGTTCATCCGGGGCATCTCTGGAAGATGGGGGTTATCAAGCCAACCCAGCCCCCAGGAGCCCCGGATGAACCTGCATAAACATGCCCGCTTGAGCCCTCGCGGTCGAGCCCTGCTTGTGGATCGCATCCTTGTTCATGGGTTGCGCGTGGAAGAAGCAGCGCATGCGGCCGGTGTCAGCGTCCGAACGGCCTACAAATGGCTCAAGCGCTTTAAGGAAGAGGGGGAAGAAGGGTTGACTGACCGTACCTCCCGGCCTCACAAGTGCCCCCATGCCACGCCTAAGCACGTTGTGGATCAGGTCATCGCGCAGCGCCGTGCACGCCATACGTATCGGCAGATCGCCCAGCAGTTGCCTGTGGCGCCGAGCACCATCGCGCGGTTGCTGCGCCGCGCCGGCCTGTACCGACTGGCGGAGTTGGAGCCGGCGCTGCCGCACAATCGCTGTGAGTACGCCCAACCCGGCCAACTGCTGCATCTGGACATCAAGAAGCTGGCCCGTTTCCGCCAGCCAGGCCACCGCGTGACCGATGATCGGACGGTCACCTCCCGCGGCATTGGCTGGGAGTACGTCCACCTGGCCATCGACGATCACTCCCGCGTGGCCTTCGGCACCATCGAGCCCGATGAACGCGGCATCAGCGCCTGCAGGGCCCTGATGCAGGCGGTTCGCTACTACCGCAGCCTGGGCGTGCGCTTGGAGCGCGTGTTGACCGACAACGGCGCCTGCTACAAATCACGACGCTTCCGACGCCTTGTCCGACGGCTCGGCCTGCGCCATCTGCGAACCCGACCCTACACGCCGCGCACCAATGGCAAGGCCGAACGGCTGGTGCAGACCAGCCTGCGAGAATGGGCCTATGCGCGCTCCTATACCGACTCCACGCAACGCGCCAACGCCTTCCAGGGCTGGCTGCATCACTACAACTGGCATCGGCCACACGCCAGCCTCGGCTACAAACCCCCCATCTCCCGAATTCCAATTCCAATGAACAACGTGGTGGGTTTACACACCTAGTGGGCGACGGCCTGCCAGGCTGTTGGACCGCGTCCGCGAGCGGTTGCGGCGGCTGGGTCGTGCCAGGCGCACCGAGGATGCCTATGTTGGCTGGATTCGGCGCTTCGTCCTGGCCAACGGCAAGCGCCATCCAGAGACCATCGGAGTGCGCGAAGTGGAAGCGTTGCTGAGCCTGCTGGCGGCGCGCGATAACGTGGCGCCTTCGACGCAGAATCAGGCGCTGGCCGTCTTGCTGTTTCTGTATCGCGAGGTGTTGGGACGCGATCTGCCATGGATGGACGAGATTCAGCGGGCCAAGCGGCCGCGGCGGTTGCCGACGGTCCTGAGTGAGGCGGAGGTCATGCCGGTGCTGGCGCAGATGGAAGGGCGGCATGCACTGATGGCGGCACTCCTCTACGTAACCGGTATGCGCTTGATGGAGTGCGTGCGCCTACGCATCAAGGATGTGGATGTTGCGCGCAACGAGATCGTGGTGCGCGATGGCAAGGGTGGGAAGGACCGCCGCACACTGCTGCCGCAGTCATTGCGTGAGGCGCTGCAGCTCCAGTTGGACGAAGCCAAGCGCGTGCATGCGCGGGATCTGCAGGTGGGCGCAGGTGAGGTGTGGCTGCCGCACGCGCTGCTGCTAAAGTATCCCAATGCCGCGCGCGCGCCAGGATGGCAGTATCTGTTCCCGGCGCCGCGTCGTAGCGTGGATCCGCGCGGGGGTGCGGTCCGCCGCCATCATGTGGACGAGAAGGGTTTGCAGCGTGCGGTGAAGGCGGCCTGTCGGCAGGCAGGGCTGGACAAGCCGGCCAGCTGTCACACGCTGCGGCATTCTTTCGCAACCCATCTGCTCGAAGCCGGGTACGACATCCGCACCGTGCAGGAGCTGCTGGGTCACAAGGACTTGGCGACCACCCAGCTCTACACCCATGTGCTGGGGCCAGGCGCGTCGGCGGTGCGCAGCCCGCTCGATCGTCAGCCGCTGGCTGGACGATAAGCGCTGCTCGCGCGCCTCAGCCGTCCAGCATCGCCTTGTCCCGCACGGCACCCTTGTCTGCGCTCGTCGCCAGCAACGCATACGCCTTCAACGCCGTAGTGACCTTGCGTGGGCGCACCTCGACCGGCTTCCAGCCCTTGGCATCCTGCTCGGCGCGACGAAGGGTAAGTTCTTCATCGGACACCAGCAGATTGATCGAGCGGTTGGGAATGTCGATCAGGATCTTGTCGCCGTCGCGCACCAGGCCGATCGCGCCGCCTGCGGCGGCTTCCGGCGAGGCGTGGCCGATCGACAGGCCCGAGGTGCCGCCGGAGAAGCGGCCGTCGGTGAGCAGGGCGCATTGCTTGCCCAGGCCCTTGGATTTCAGATAGCTGGTGGGGTACAGCATCTCCTGCATGCCGGGGCCGCCCTTGGGGCCTTCGTAGCGGATCACCACGATATCGCCGGCTTTCACTTCGTCGGCCAGGATGCCCTTGACCGCCGAATCCTGGCTCTCAAAGACACGGACATTGCCTTCGAACACGTGGATGGATTCGTCCACGCCCGCGGTCTTCACCACGCAACCGTCGCGGGCGATATTGCCGTACAGCACGGCCAGGCCGCCTTCCTGCGAGAACGCATGCGCGACATCGCGGATGCAGCCTTCGCTGCGATCGGTGTCCAGGCTGTCCCAGCGGGTGGCCTGGCTGAAGGCGATCTGCGTGGGGATGCCGGCCGGGCCGGCCTTGTAGAACGTGTGCACTGTCTCCGCGTCGGTCTGGGTGACATCCCACTGCGCGATGGCATCGGCCAGGGTGCGTGCGTGTACCGTGGCCGCGTTGGTGTGCAGCAAGCCGCCACGTGCCAGCTCGCCGAGGATGGCCATGATGCCGCCGGCGCGGTGCACGTCTTCGATGTGGTACTTGGGCGTGTTCGGTGCGACCTTGCACAGTTGCGGCACGCGCTTGGACAGGCGGTCGATATCGCGCATGCCGAATGGCACCTCGCCTTCCTGCGCGGCGGCGAGCAGATGCAGGATGGTGTTGGTCGAGCCGCCCATGGCGATGTCCAGCGTCATCGCATTCTCGAAGGCTTCGAAGGTGGCGATACCACGCGGCAGCGCGGTGGGATCTTCGCCGCCATACCAGCGGTGGCACAGTTCCACCGCCACGCGCCCCGCGCGCAGGAACAGTTGCTCGCGGTCGGCATGCGTGGCCACCACGGTCCCGTTGCCCGGCAGCGACAGGCCCAGTGCTTCGGTCAGGCAGTTCATCGAGTTGGCGGTGAACATGCCCGAGCACGAGCCGCAGGTGGGGCAGGCACTGCGTTCGAATTCGGCCACCTTTTCGTCGGAGGCGCTGTCGTCGGCGGCAATCACCATCGCGTCGATCAGATCGAGCTTGTGCTCGGCCAGCTTGGTCTTGCCGGCTTCCATCGGGCCGCCGGAGACGAACACGGTGGGGATGTTGAGCCGCAACGCGGCCATCAACATGCCGGGGGTGATCTTGTCGCAATTGGAAATACATACCAGCGCATCGGCGCAGTGCGCATTGACCATGTATTCGACCGAGTCGGCGATGATTTCGCGGCTGGGCAGCGAATACAGCATGCCGTCGTGGCCCATCGCGATGCCATCGTCCACGGCGATGGTGTCGAACTCCTTGGCCACGCCGCCGACGCGCTCGATCTCGCGCGCCACCAACTGCCCGAGATCCTTCAGGTGCACATGCCCGGGCACGAACTGGGTGAAGGAATTGGCGATGGCGATGATGGGCTTGTGGAAGTCGCCATCCTTCATGCCGGTGGCGCGCCAGAGTGCGCGCGCGCCAGCCATGTTGCGGCCGTGGGTAGAGGTCTTGGAGCGGTATTCGGGCATGGCAGGTTCAACGACAAAGGCGAGCGGTGGCTGGCAATTAGACCGCGCCAGGACTGTTGCTGCTGCAACCGTCAAGGCGCGCTCCGATGATCCCGCACGGTAGCACGCAGCTGTCGCGCGGACGCGCCGCTGAAATGTAGCGAACGCACGGGCGATACCGTCGAGCGACCGGCCAACACTCCTGCGCCGAACGGTTCATCCCTGTGCGTAACGCTGGTGATGTGGTGCCATTGCCCGTGAGCGTGGGCGGTTTAGACTGTGCGCATGAGCGCACTTGTCTCCTGCCGCGCGGGCTGTGCGGCCTGTTGTATTGCCCCCTCCATCAGTTCGCCGATTCCGGGCATGCCGCAGGGCAAGCCGGCCGGGGTGCCCTGCGTGCAACTGGATGCGCAGTTGGGCTGCCGCCTGTTCGGGCAGCCGAGCCGCCCAGCGGTCTGCGCGAGCCTGCGTCCGTCAGTGGAAATGTGCGGCAGCTCGCGCACGCAGGCGTTGGCGATGCTGGCTGCCCTGGAGCGTGCGACGCAGCCTTGAATGTCGGGGGCGCTGCGCCCCTGCCTGCGGCCAACGCTGGCGTAGCGCAAGGCGGCTGAAGGATCGTGCGTGTTCGAGCGCGTTGCCTGGTGCGTGCAGGCGGCTCAAGGCCACGGTGGTAAAGGGGAGCGAGCAGGGCGCTACGCTGATGACCTGGCCGATCGAGGCCGCGCAGGACTTGCGCTAGCCGCCCCCAAGCGCTGCGATCAGCCCAGTCTTGCCGGTCAAACTGCCGCTGCCGCTGCCGATGTGGATCGGCGGCGGCAGCGTCGACGCGCGCTCAACCGTTGGCGTTGGCCTTGCGCCCGGCAAATACGCGCTTGATGCCGGCGCCCAGCGCCAGCACGCCGAACAGCACCAGCTTCCAGCCCTTGGCCAGCAGCAGGCCAAGCTTGGCGAACAGCCCGGCCTTGGCCGCCAGGCCGCCGCCGATCAGGCCGGCCAGGCCATAGCTGGCGATCTTGTCGGTGGACGGGTTGTGGTCGGCATAGCGTGCACCCTGGTCGAACTCGGTCATCGGCAGCAGCTGCTGCATGCCCTGACGCACCTGCTCGAGCTGGCCCATGCCGGCGACGGCGTTGAGGCTGAGATAGCCGCTGCGTCCCAGTACGCGGATATCGTAGTTGAGCGTGTGCTGCTGGGCGCCATCGAAGCGCAGTTCCTTTGCCCAGTAGAGTTTCTTGCTGCCGGCGTCGTAGCGCGGCGGCACGGCCCAGCCGAGCAGGTCGACCGTGCCATACCCCTGTTCGCGCCGTGCGGCGTTGTCCTCGGCGGTGCCCTTCTGCATCTGTGCCAGCAGTTCGCTGTAATCGATCTTGGCGGCGTCCTCGTCGGACACATAGCCCTCATCGCTGTAGGTCACCACCACCGCCCAGCTGTCCGGTGCATCCAGCGCAGGCGTGCGCGGCACGATCATGCCCAGTACGCTGTCGTCGGGTGGGTTACCCCACAGCTGCTCGAGCACGCGGCGCGTATCGGCCTTGTCGAGGTAACGGAAGGCCGGGTCCAGATCGAAGTGCGCCTTGGCCTGCGGCACGGCGATATGGCCGTCGTGATACTGCAGCGCAGAGAGCACTTGCGCCTCATCCGCGGCTTCGGCCGGTACGGCGAGCAGCAACGGGCTTGCGACAAGCAGGCAGGCGGCCAGCAGGCCGCGCAGGACAACGGAAGTGTGCATCAGGTCGAATCCATTCGATGGCAGCGTCCCCACGCCGCAGGGCGCAGATTCTGCCATGCGTTCACACGGCAGACAACGGGTCAGCGCGCGCTGGCGATACCCAGGTACTGATCCTTGAGCCGCACATAATGCTGGGCCGAGTAATGCAGGCTTTCGATTTCCGTGTCGCTGAGCGTGCGCGCCAGGCGGGCGGGGTTGCCCAGCCACAACTCTGCCTCGCCGACCACCTTGCCCGGCCCGACCACTGCACCGGCACCGACAAATCCGTAGCGTTTGATGGTGGCGCCATCCAGCACACAGGCGCCCATGCCGATCAGGCACAGGTCTTCGATGGTGCAGGCATGCAGGATGGTGCCGTGGCCCACGGTCACGTCGGCGCCGATGATGGTCGGGTAGCCGGCCTTGTTGAACGGGCTGTGGTGGCTGACGTGGATGATGGTGCCGTCCTGCACATTGGTACGCGCGCCGATCTGCACATGATTGACGTCGCCGCGGATCACCGTGCCCGGCCATACCGACACATCGTCGCCCAGGCTCACCTTGCCGATGATGGTGCAGGCCGGGTCGATATAGACGCGCTCGCCCAGTTGCGGGGTGTGGTCCAGAAACGGGCGGATCGGGGTCACGGCATTCTCCGGCAAGTCAGCGTGCCGCCAGGTGCGGACACGGCGGGGATGATACCCGGGCCGTGGTGGTGGCTGTGGAAGGCCCCAGGTCATACGGCAGAGGTGCATCTGCAGGCGCGGCGACATGCTGCCGGCAGCGGCCTGTATGCCGGTGGGGTCACGAAGCGGTGGGCGCTTGCCGCTGTTGTGCAAGGCTGCGATCGCAGACCAAAGACCAAAGACCAAAGACCAAAGAACGCAGTCCGCAGTCCGCAGTCCGCAGTGACTGCACTGTCGTGTAGTACGAACCGCACGCACGTACCGCCGTGTTATTGGCTGGCAGCCGCAGTGCGTCACGCTCAGGCGACGCAATCGGTATCGCGACCAACCGTCCTGCGATGTCTTTGCGGCAGCGCCAGGACTGGCGGCCGTTGCTCATCTCAGCGATGGACGTCGCCTGCCATGGCGTGAAGTCGACGGCGCGTCCGAACGCGTGGTCGCCCAAGCGAAGCGCAATGACGTCACGTCCGATAAGCGCACAGCACTGCGGTGATCCGGCTTGAACCGTGCCTGCGATCGGCCTAGCGTGCGTGCAGATGCGATGCGATGCGGTGGCGAGTGCCGGGCGACGCGAAATCGCTTTCTCCCGCTCGCCGTCGTTGCAGCGCCGCGCAAGGCGCTGTCGATGCACGACTACCGGCATCCCGCTCTGCAAGAACACTCCCTTCTCCACAGGACACCCCGATGCTCCAACGCACCTCGACGCCTGCGCCCTTCGTGCTGGAGCGCATGACGCCCTTTCAGTGGCGGGCAGTAGCGATCTGCGTGCTGCTGACAATGCTCGACGGCTTCGACGTGATGGCGATGGCGTTCACCGCGCCGCATGTGTCGGCGGATTGGCAGTTGTCGGGAAAGTGGCTGGGGGTGTTGTTCAGTGCCGGACTGGTGGGCATGGCAGTGGGGTCGTTGGTACTGGCGCCGTTGGCCGACCGCATCGGCCGCCGCACGCTGACGCTGATCTGCCTGGCGATTCTCACCGTGGGCATGGGCGCCTCGGCGCTGGCCGGCAACGCCTGGCAACTGGGGGCGCTGCGGGCGTTCACCGGGATCGGGATCGGCGGCATGCTGGCCTGCGTGGCGGTGACGGCTGCCGAGTATGCGACCGCGCGCTGGCGCAGTACGGCCACAGTGTTGCAGGCCACCGGCTACCCGGTGGGCGCCACGGTGGGCGGAGCGATCGCGGCGCTGCTGTTGCAGCACTGGTCGTGGCCGTCGGTGTTTCTGCTTGGCGCACTGGGCTCGTTGGCGTGCGTGCCGCTGGTGCTTGCCTTTCTGCCGGAGTCGCTGGAGTTCCTGATGGCTCGCCGGCCGCCGAACGCGCACGCCCGCTTCAACGCGGTGCTGGCGCGGATGGGAATGCCGGCTGCGTCGCAACTGCCGCCGCCACCGGTACAGGCTGCGGGGCAGGGCTATGCCGCGCTGTTCGTCGGGGCGGTGCGGCGGCAGTCTCTGCTGATCGCGCTGGCGTTCTTCCTGTTGATGTTTTCGTTCTACTTCGTGCTCAGCTGGACGCCCAAGCTGCTGGTGACGGCGGGGCTGTCGGCCGACCAGGGCCTGACTGGCGGGGTGCTGTTGAATCTGGGCGGTATCGCGGGCGGTACGCTGTTCAGTTGGCTGGCGCTGCGCGCGCGGCTGTCGCGGCTCACCGCGGGTGCACTGATCCTGGTGGCGGTGGCGATGCTCGCGTTCGGGCTGAGCAGCGCGGTGCTCAGCTGGGCCTTCGTGACGGCCCTGCTCACCGGTGCGGCAATGACCGCGGCCATGGGAGGGTTGTATGCGGTGGCGCCGGTGGTGTTCCCGGCGGCCGTGCGCTCCACCGGCATGGGCTGGGCGATCGGCATGGGGCGCTTTGGCGCGATCCTGTCGCCCCTGTGCGCGGGGGTGTTGCTGGACGCCGGGTGGACGCCGGCCATGCTGTACCTGGCCTGCGCCGTGCCGCTGCTGTTCGCCGCCGCCGCCGTGGTGGCGATGCGCTTGCCGCATCGCTGAACTGCTCAGCCCGCTGCGCCCGACCGCGTGACTGCGCCTGTCCAGGACGGATCGGCGGACCAAAGAAATCGTGCCGGCTGCCGATACCTCCGAAGACCGCCATGCCCATGGCGGACTCTTCCGCGGACATCGTGCACACCAGCGCCGGCATGCTCAGAACCATCGACTCCGACCAACTTCGCCCCGGCATGTATGTCTACAAGCTGCTGGGCGCGTGGGTGCACCATCCGTTCTGGAAAACCTCGTTCCTGGTCGATTCGGACGACGTGGACAAGATCCACGGCAGCCGGATCGAGCAACTGGTGATCGACACCGCGCGCGGGCTGGATGTGGACGCGGGGACGCCGGAAACGGAGGCAGCCGATCTCACTCCACTGGCACCGGAGCCGGAGCCGCCGGAGCCGGCATCCAGCACGCGTACGGTCCGCACCAGCAGCGTCACCGCGCAGGTCGGCATCGAGGCCGAAGTGGTGCGTGCGCGGCGTATTTTCGAAGATGGGCGCGACACGGTGGAGGAGATGTTCCGCGACGTGCGGCTCGGCCGTACCGTCGACACCGAGGCGGCCATGCCGCTGGTGGAAGCCATCAACGATTCGGTGCTGCGTCACCCGCAGGCGCTGATCAGCGTGGCGCGGCTCAAGACCGCCGACGACTACACCTATCTGCACTCGATGGCCGTGGCCGGGCTGATGAGCGGGCTCGCCCGCCAGCTCGGCCTGCCCGATGCGCAGGTGGTGGAAGCGGCGATGGGTGGCCTGCTGCACGACATGGGCAAGGCGGTGACGCCGCTGGACATCCTCAACAAGCCGGGCCGGCTCACCAACGAAGAAATGGAGGTCATGCGCCAGCATCCGCTGGATGGCCATCGCCTGCTGGTGGCCGGTGGCGTGCAGAACGCGGTGGTGCTGGAAATTGCCCTGCATCATCACGAAAAAATGGATGGCAGCGGTTATCCGAACCGCCTGGTTGGCGAAGAGATCTCGCTGATGTCGCGGATGGGCGCGGTCTGCGATGTCTACGACGCCATCAGTTCCGACCGCCCCTATAAACGCGGCTGGGATCCGGCCGAATCGCTCAAGCAGATGGCCTCGTGGAAAGGCCACTTCGACCCGGTGATCTTCCAGGCGTTCGTGCGCCGGCTGGGCATCTATCCGGTTGGTTCGCTGGTGCGGCTGGAATCGCAGAAGCTGGCCGTGGTGATCGAACAGACCCCGGACGCGTTGCTCAAACCGAAGGTGCGGGTGTTCTACTCGGCCAAGCTGCGCAGCCATGTGCTGGTGCAGGATATCGACCTGTCGCGCCCCGACTGCCAGGACCGGATCGAAAAGATGGAAATCCCGAGCGACTGGGGCTTCCGCGATCTCGAGAAACTCTGGCTGCCCTGATCTGGCCGTGTTCCGCGGCGGGTGATGCTGCATGCCCGTCCGGCGTGTGGCGCGTGCCTGCCTGCGCGTCCTTGCTGATCGGCACGCCGCCGACGGCTGCTCCCGGCCACGCCCCGCGGCCGATCACACCGCACCGCCTGGCCCATGCAGCCTGCCGATCCCCGTCTCGACCCAGATCCAGCACTACCTAGCGGACGCGACCATGCTGCGCTGCAGCTTGGCAATGTAGTTATGTTCAATAACTATTCCGGAACGCAATCACTTGCCGACCGGAACCATGTCCACTTCGTGCCTGGATCACCGCCGTCCCTCGCATGCTGCAGCGCTGCTACACCGCTGCCAGGCGTGCGCGTGGAAGCGTGGGCTGGCGCAGAGTTGGCACGGCACGCGACTCCGGCACGCAACGGCGGCCTGCACGTCCACATCGGTAGGCCTGGCCGCGTCTACAATGCGGTGCACGCCGGGGATCGGCGTTGCGGACGGGGTGCGCAGCGCGTCCCGGTCCGCCCGCTGCCTTTGTCGCGAGAACCGCCATGCCCGCTACCGCCCCTGTTGCACCGTTGCCCGATCCCGTCACCGAGGTGGACCAGGCGCGCCTGCTGCGGCTGCTGGGGTATCGCATCACCCGCACCGAGCTGCTGGTGCGGCGGATGTTCCAGGAGTGCGTGGCGGCCTTCGATCTGAAGCCGGTCGATTTCTCCTTGCTGATGCTGGTGGATGGCAACCCGGGGATCAACCAACGCCAGATCGGCGATGTGTTGCACGTGTCGCCGCCGAACCTGGCCATCGTGGTGGCACGGCTGGTCAAGCGCCGGCTGTTGCGGCAGGTGCGCGGGCGGCAGGACCGGCGCATGCAGCATCTGTCGCTGACGCCGGCCGGCATCACCCTGCTGACCGAAGCCGAAGCCGAGGTGTTGCGCATGGAGCGGCAACTCAGCGCAGTGCTCGGCACCAGCGAGGCGCCGCTGCTGCGCGCGCTCGATCGCCTGGATCGTCTGGACACGCCGTAGGCTGCGCCCGCCGGCCACGTAGCCGGCGCCGTGTGTCCACTTCTATTGCAACTGCACGTGCTGTGCGTAGCGCGGGGATTGCCCCTGCCTGACGCCTGCCCTGTGGCAGGCCCGCTGTTCCCTCCCAACGCTGGAGATGTCCGCAGTGAGTCAATCCTTGGAGATGTACCGGGCAGGTGGTGCAAGAGCGTCGTGGCAGGTCCGCGCAACGCTTGGGGCGGCGGCAATGTTTGCCACCGGTACAGCGCTCGCACAGGGCGTGCCGCAGAGTGCGGCGCTCACCAACGGGCTCAATACCGGCGGGACGAGTTTTCTGGATGGTTTCACCCGCACCACGCCCGGCTGGGCCGTGGTGACCTATCTGCGCCAGACCTCGCTGGATGCGGTCAAGGACGCGCGTGGCAACGATGTCCCGGTGTTCGAGAACCCGCGGATCGATTCCACCCTGCTGCTGACCCAGATCGCCTACGTCACGCCGTACACGCTGTTCGGTGGGGCACTGGGCTTCAATACGCTGGTGCCGTTGGTCAATCTGGACGCGTCCTTCGGGCGCGACAGCATCGCCACCCTGCGCGACAACGGCGCTGGCGTCGGCGATCTGACCTTCGGCCCGTACCTGCAGATGCTGCCGGTGATGCGTGACGGGCGGCCGGTGTTTTCGCAGCGTTTTGAAGTCGACGCCGTTGCACCGATTGGCAAGTTCGACCGCGATCGCGATCTCAACCAGGGCGCCGGCTATTGGTCGCTGGTGCCGAACTACGCGTTCACCATCCTGCCCACCGCCAAGTGGGAAGTCAGTGCACGGCTCAACTACGTCTACAACTTCCGCAGCGAGCGCCGGCCGAATCTTCCCGATGGATTCGCTTTCCGCAATGGCCAGGCCGGCGACGCGGGCTGGGTCAATCTCGCCACTTCCTGGGAAGTGACGCCACTGCTGCGGCTGGGCGTCAACGCGTATTACCTCACCCAGTTTCGCGACAACCGCACCAATGGCCAGCGTGTGCCCGACAGCCGCCAGCGCGTGTTCTATGCCGGCCCGGGTGGCGTGTGGCGGTTCGATGCCAACAACATCCTGTTCGCCAATGTGTATCTGCCGGTAGAGGTCAGGAATGCGGCCTCCGGCAACAACGTCAACCTGCAGTACGTCCATGTGTTTTAGCGCCGGTACATCCGGCTCCTTCGGAGGGTGGCAATGAATTTGCAGAACAAGACGATCGTAGTGACCGGTGTGGCGTCGGGCATCGGCGCAGAGGTCGCACGGCTGGCACGGTTTCATGGCGCCACGGTGATCGGGGTGGATCGCACGCCGGTTCAGATGTCCCTGCACGGCTTTCATCAGGCCGACCTGGGTGACCCTGAGTCCATCGACGCGCTGGTCAGCGCCTTGCCGGAGCGCATCGATGCGCTGGCCAACGTGGCCGGCGTGCCCGGCACCGTGCCGCTGGATGTGGTGGCACGCGTCAATTACCTGGGCCTGCGCCATCTGAGCCACGCGCTGCTACCGCGCATCGTCCCGGGCGGTGCCATCATCAATGTCGCCTCGATCCTTGGCGCAGAGTGGCCGCAGCGACTGGAATTGCACAAGCAGCTGGCCGCCGCCGGCAGTTTCGAGGCCGGCACTGCCTGGCTGGCCGCGCATCCGGTGGCCCACGACACCTGCTACCAGTACTTCAAGGAAGCCTTGATCGTGTGGACGCTGCTGCAGTCGCGCCCCTGGTTCGCCGAACGCGGCATCCGCGTCAACAACGTGTCTCCCGGGCCGGTGTTCACCCCGATTCTGGGCGACTTCGCCGCGATGCTGGGCGAGGAACGCGTCAAGCAAGATGCCAAACGCATGACCCGTCCGGCGTACGCCGACGAGGTGGCCGACGCCATCGTGTTCCTGGCATCGGATGCAGCGCGCTGGATCAACGGCATCACCCTGCCGGTCGACGGCGGGCTGGCATCCACCACGCTGTAGTTTCTCCCACCCGTTACTCCCCCCAATGTTTGTAGCAGGAGGCTAGACCATGAATGCTCTTCCCAGCGCAGCGGTCGCTGCGACCGATACGCCCGCGTGGCACGGCTGCATTTTCAATGGCGAGTGGGTGCCCGGCCATGGCGGCAGCCTGCCGATCCATGAGCCGGCGACCGGTGGCTTGCTGCACGAGGTCAGCAAGGCCGATCTGGACGATGTGGCGGCTGCCGTGGCGCAGGCCAAGCAGGCGCAGCGCGCCTGGGCCGCCACGCCGCCGCGCGAGCGCGCCGCGATCTTCCATCGCGCCGCGCAGGTCATGCAGGCGCGCAGTGCCGAAGCTGCGCTGCTGATTGCACGCGAAACCGGCGGCATCCTGCCCAAGGCCCAGCGCGAAGTGGATGAAGCAATAGTGTTCTACCAACAGGCCGCCGGGCTGCCGCTGCAGGCGGTGGGCCAGGTGCTGCCAACCGCCGCCGGCCAACTCAGCCTTGCCCGGCATCTGCCGCTGGGCGTGGTGGCGGTGATCTCGCCGTTCAATTTCCCGCTGATCCTGTCACTGCGCTCGGTGGCGCCGGCGCTGGCCATGGGCAACGCCGTGATCCTCAAGCCCGACCCGCGCACGCCGTACACCGGCGGAGTGATCATCGCGCAGGTGCTGGAAGAAGCCGGCCTGCCCAAGGGCTTGCTGCACGTGCTGCACGGCGATGCGCAGATCGGCCAGGCGTTGGTGGAGGCGCCGGATATCCCGATGATCGCTTTCACCGGCTCCACTGCGGCTGGTCGCCGTATCGGCGAAATTGCCGGGCGACACCTGAAAAAAGTGTCACTGGAACTGGGCGGCAACAACGCGGTGATCGTGCTCGACGACGCGGATCTGGACCGCGCCGCCTCGGCGATCGCCTTCGGTGCGTACCTGCACCAGGGACAGATCTGCATGGCGACCGGACGGGTGCTGGTCCAACGCAGTGTGGCCGATGCGCTGACCCAGCGGCTGGCGGAAAAAGCACGGCATCTGCCGGTGGGCGACCCGGTCAGCGGCACCGTGGCACTGGGCCCCATCATCGACCAGCGCCAGCTGCAACGGGTGATCGACATCGTCACCGACAGTGTGGCCGCTGGCGCGGTCGTGGAAGCCGGCGCAACCAACGAGGGGCTGTTCTATGCGGCCACCGTGCTGTCGAACGTAC
The DNA here is from genome assembly GCF_001642575.1 of Xanthomonas floridensis. Lineage (GTDB taxonomy): Bacteria > Pseudomonadota > Gammaproteobacteria > Xanthomonadales > Xanthomonadaceae > Xanthomonas > Xanthomonas floridensis. The sequence goes on from NZ_LXNG01000004.1 coordinate 46,305, forward strand.
GCCCGGGCATGCGCACGTTCGACGAAGAAGTGTTTGGGCCAGTCGTCAATATCAGCGTGTTCGATACCGACGAAGAAGCCGCCGAGATGGCCAATCACGGCGAATACGGTCTGGCTGCCGGCATCCTGTCTGCGTCGGTGTCGCGGGCGATGGCGCTCGGCGAGCGCCTGCACACCGGCCTGCTGCACATCAACGACCAGACCGTGGTCGATGAAGTGATTAATCCATTTGGCGGCACGGGCGCATCCGGCAATGGCACCAGCGTTGGTGGTCCGGCCGACTGGGAGCAGTACACGCACTGGCAGTGGCTGACGATCAAGAACGAGGTGCCGCAGTATCCGTTCTAATCGCCTGTACGCGTGTGCGTAGCCTGGTCGTGCGGTGCGGCGGTCGCAAGGTCCGTGCCGCGCCGCCGATGCAAGGCCGGGTGGTGGGCGGCAGCCAGCACGATCAGGCAGGCTAGTGCACCGGCAGTGCGTAACTGCATTGAGTGGTAGCCGAAACCGGCGCTGGATGCGCAAGCGCGGGAAGCGCGCCGAATGCAGAACCTCCACGCGCTGGCCGGCGCAGTGCTGCGTCGGCCTGGCGGCATTGCCGGGCCCACGCTTGCGTGCTCGCCGCTATCAGATGTAGCGGCACTACCGGCCTCACTCGCCAGCGCGAAAGCGCGTTGGCGAGCACCCCGCATGCCGCGCGAAGTAGCGGCTGAAATAGGCGGCATCGAAAAATCCAAGCGTGGCGGCGATCTGCTGCACGCTCAGGCTGGTGTAGCGCAGGCTGCGGCGGGCCTCGAGCATGATCCGGCGTTGCAGCAGTTCCAGCGCCGACGCATTGGCCAAGCGTCGGCACAGTGCATTGAGATGGCCCGGGGTCAGACCCAACTGGTCGGCAAAACGGGAGATCGGCCAGTGCGCACGATAGTGCTGGTCGATCAATGCCTGGTAGGCACGCAGGTGGCGCAGCGCAGGGTCTGCCTGTGGGCTGGCGTCCGCTGCGTCGTGCAGGTCTTGCAAGGCCGTCCGAGCGGTCCAGATCACCAATTGCGTTGCAGCGGCCTGCAGTGCGGCAGCGTGTCCCACACGCCGATGCACGTGATCATTGGCAATGCTGCCGAACAGCAGGTCGAGCAGTGTCCGCGAGGCATTGGCCTGCAGCACCGCCGGCCGTGCCAGGCCTGGCTGCAGCACGGGTGCCGCGTCCAACGCGCTGCGCACCAGCGGCATGCACAAGGTGATGATGTGCCCGCGTACCCGCGGGTCGAATGCGAACCCGTGCACGCACAGCGGTGGCAACCACACCAGGGTGGCGCCACGCAGGCGCTGGGTGTGTCCATCCAGTTGCAGTGTCGCTGGCCCGCGCTGCACATACAGCAGCTGCGCCAGGTCTTCATGCCGGTGCGGGGTGATGTGCCAGTCGTGCAGCCGGCTGCGCGCAGCAATCGATTCCCAATGCAGCAGCTCCGGTGCATCGGCGTGCTGCTCGCCGTACAGGCCGAACGCGGGAACGGCAGTGGTTGCAGTGATTTGGCGTGCGCGTGTGGGCATCGTCGAAAAGTCCAAGCACTGCGCGCAATCATCCCTTCAATGGTCGCGTTTGGCTACCGACACTGCAGGCCCAATCATTGAAGGCAGGAGCGCCCCATGCGGACGCAAGTTGCAATCGTCGGTGCCGGGCCATCCGGCCTGCTGCTGGGCGAACTGTTGCTACATGCCGGCATCGACACGCTCATCGTCGAGCGGCAGGCGCCAGAACACGTACTGGGACGCATCCGCGCCGGCGTACTGGAGCAGGGCAGCGTGGAGTTGCTGCAACGCGCCGGTGTGGGCGAACGCCTGCAGCGTGAAGGTCTGCCGCATCATGGCTTCGAACTGTCGCTCGATGGGCGGCGTGAGCGCATCGATCTGCTACGCGGTTGCGGCCGTGGGGTCACGGTGTATGGCCAGACCGAAGTCACTGCCGATCTGATGCAGGCGCGTCAGCGCGGTGATGCGCCGACCTACTACGGCGCACGCGACGTCACCCTGCACGCGCTGGACAGCGCTACGCCCAGCGTGGAGTTCACCCATGAGGGCAGCCGCGTGCGTGTTGCCTGTGACTACATCGTTGGCTGCGACGGCTTCCGTGGCGTCAGCCGTGCCAGCATCCCTGCCGAGCGGATGCGCCTGTTCGAGCGCGTCTATCCGTTCGGCTGGCTGGGTGTGCTGGCCGATACGCCACCGGTGCACGACGAACTGATTTATGCACGCCACCGCCTGGGATTTGCACTGTGTTCGATGCGCTCCCCCACGCGCACGCGCTACTACGTCCAGGTGCCGGCCGACACACGCGTGGAGGCATGGAGCGATGTGGCGTTCTGGAACGCATTGCGCGCACGGCTGCCGGCAGCGTTGGCAGAGCAACTGGTCACCGGCCCGTCGATCGAGAAGAGCATTGCGCCGTTGCGCAGCTTCGTGGCCGAGCCGATGCAGTACGGACGCCTGTTCCTGGCCGGAGATGCCGCGCATATCGTGCCGCCCACCGGTGCCAAGGGGCTGAATCTTGCGCTGGCCGATGTCGGGTTGCTCGCACAGCTATTCACGCGCTGGAAGGTCTCTGGCAATGCCGACGTCTTGCAGCAGTATTCGATGCTGGCACTGCAGCGGGTATGGAAGGCCGAGCGGTTTTCGTGGTGGATGACCACGCTGCTGCATACCTTCGACGATGAAGATCCGTTTACCGCACGCATCCGCCAGGCCGAGCTTGCGTATCTGCTGGACAGCGAGGCCGGACGCGCCACCATTGCCGAAAACTATGCGGGTCTGCCCATGGTCGAACTGCCCGACGCCTGACGACAACACACGCGCCTTCGGCACCCTGGATGGCAACCTCTCCTGGCACGCGCTGCGTACGGTAATCATTTGATCACCTGGAATTTTCCAAGTGCCCAAGTGCACTTTCGGGTGGCTAGCGAACGTGCGGACGTGCTGGGTAGGGTGGTCCCGACGCGTGGCAGTGTGCGCAAGCAAGGACGCGTCATTCCCCCCAATTGCGGTGCCGTCCGCCGATCCCCTGCGAATGCACGGACCGCTTCACCCCTGGAGTGACTCATGAAGAAATTAGTCTCCCGCGCCCTGGTCTTGATCATGCTGCTCGCCCCGATGGCGGCGTTTGCGCAGACTGCGGTGACCGCCAACCCCAACCACGAAAAGTTGCTGATCGGCTCCAACTGGTACGAGACCGCCAACAAGCGCCTGGTCTACGACTTTTGGCGCATCGTGTTCGAGGCAGGCCAGGTGCAATACGCGCCGATGTACATGGACAAGAACTACATCCAGCACAACCCGAATGTGGCCAATGGACGCGATGCCTTCATTGCCTTCCTGACGGCCTTCGTGCCGCCGACCAAGGTGCAGCCGCGGGTGCAACTGCCGTTGGTGGCGATCACCGCCGACCATGACCTGGTCACGCTGGTGTCGGTGCGCACGCTGCCGGACCCGCGGAACCCCGGCAAGACCTACACCACCACCTGGTTCGACATGTTCCGCATCGAGAAGGGCCTGATCAAGGAACACTGGGATCCGGACACCATCGCCGGCCGGGCAAGCACCGGCGGCCAGTAAGCGCTTGAAACGGCGCTGGCCTGCGTCACCGCAGGCCAGCGTCATGCGCGTGATGGCGGCGCAGCTGCCGCGCCAGATCGCGCAAGATGAGACGGTCACTGCACGCCTTGCAGCCAGCGCGGGTCAGCTGATCTTGAAGCCCATCGTCGCTTCCACCGCCTGCTGCCAACCGGCGTACAACTGCTCGCGCTTGTCCTCGGCCATGGCCGGCTCAAAACGACGATCCACCGCCCACTGCTTGGCGATTTCTTCGCGGCTGCTCCAGAACCCGGTTGCAAGACCCGCCAGATAGGCCGCACCGAGTGCGGTGGTTTCGGCTACCTCCGGCCGCAGCACCGGCACGTTGAGGATGTCGCTCTGGAACTGCGCCATGAAGTCGTTGGCGATGGCGCCACCGTCGGCGCGCAGTTCCTTCAATTCGATGCCCGAATCGCTCTGCATCGCGGTGAGCACGTCGCGGGTCTGGTAGGCCATCGACTCCACCGCCGCGCGCACGAAGTGTTCCTTGCTGGTGCCGCGGGTCAGGCCGAACACCGCGCCGCGGATATCGCTGCGCCAGTAAGGCGCGCCCAGGCCGACGAAGGCCGGCACCAGATACACGCCATCGTTGTCGCCGGCGCGCTCGGCATAGGCCTGCGAGTCGCTGGCCTTGCCCAACATGCGCAGGCCATCGCGCAGCCACTGCACCACTGAACCTGCGACGAAGATCGCCCCTTCCAATGCATATTCCACCTTGCCGTCGATGCCCCAGGCGATGGTGGTCAGCAGTCCGGCCTTGGAGGCCACCGCCTTGTCGCCGGTATTCATCAGCATGAAACAACCGGTGCCATAGGTATTCTTCGCCATGCCCGGTTCGAAACAGGCCTGGCCGAACAATGCGGCCTGCTGGTCCCCGGCGATGCCGGCAATGGGCACCTGCTCGCCATAGAAATACTGGGTCTGGGTCATGCCGTAGACCTCGCTGGAGGAGCGCACCTCAGGCAGCATCTGCGCGGGCACATCCAGCATGGCCAGCAGGTCGGCATCCCACTCCAGGGTATGAATGTTGAACATCATGGTGCGCGAGGCATTGGTGTAGTCGGTGACGTGCACCTTGCCGCCGGTGAGGTTCCAGATCAGCCAGCTGTCGATGGTGCCGAAGGCCAGCTCGCCGTTGCGCGCGCGCTCACGGGCGCCTTCCACATGGTCGAGAATCCATTTGACCTTTGTACCGGAAAAATACGCGTCGATCAGCAGCCCGGTCTTGTCGCGCACCATCTGCTCGTGTCCGGCTTCTTTCAGCTGGGTGCAGATGTCCTTGGTCTGCCGCGATTGCCACACGATGGCGTTGTAGATCGGCTGGCCGGTGGCCTTGTCCCACACCACCGCGGTTTCGCGCTGGTTGGTGATGCCGATGCCGGCGATCGCGCGCGCATCGATCTGCGCGTTGTTGAGCAGCTCGGTAATGGTGGTGTAGACGCTGGTCATGATCTCGCGCGGGTTGTGTTCCACCCAGCCCGGCTGCGGAAAGATCTGCCCGAATTCGCGCTGCGCTACGCCGGCCACCTTGCCTTGGCGATCGAACAACATCGCGCGCGAGCTGGTGGTGCCTTGATCGATCGCCAGGACATATTGCTTTTCCATCGAAGATTCCTCAAACAATGCCGGCGTTGGCGCACGGCGAGAGTGGTCGGTGCAACCGGGGGGCGCTGCACGAACGGCACGCCGGCGGCGGCGATTCGTGCAAGCGGTCAGGCGTGCCGTTGGGCACCGCGATCAGCGCGGATCCAGCGGATCCAGCGGCGGCGTGTCGCCCTGCAGGTGCCGCACACGTGCCGGCAGGAACGGCAGGATCAGCCACTGGTACGCCAGTGCGCCGATCGGCCCGCCGATCAACGGCCCGACGATCGGCACCCACCAGTAGTTGTCCTTGGCCGGCAGGGCGGCTTCGCCCCAGCCTGCGAAGTAGGCGAACAGACGGGGCCCGAAATCGCGTGCCGGATTCATCGCCCAGGCTTCCAGATACCCCATCGAGGCACCCAGCGTGGCGACCAGCAGGCCGATCATCAACGCGCCGGAATTGGCACCCGGTGCGGCTTCGTTGAAGCGTTCGGTGATGGCGAAGATGCCGAAGATCAGGAACGCGGTCATGATGATCTGGTCGACCAAGGCGTGCATCGGCGTGACCGCCAGACCCGGCGCGGTGAAGAACACCCCGGCGGCACCGCCGGCTTCGCGGGTGAGCTGCTGCACCTGGTTGAAGTGATCGATCACCGGCCCGTAGAGCTGATAGACGATGGCCGCCCCCAGGAATGCACCGATCACCTGCGCGATCCAGTACGGCACCACCTTCTTCCAGGAAAAATCACGAAACAGCGCCAGCGCCAGGGTCACCGCCGGATTGGCGTGGGTGCCGGAGACCGCGCCGGTGACGTAGATGGCCAGCGTGACCGCCAGGCCCCAGGCGATGCACACCCCCCAATACGCATTCTGGTACGGGCTAGGGTCGTACAGCACGTACATCGCTGCGACCGAATCGCCCAGTGCGATGATGATGAACATCGCCACCGCTTCGGAAATCAACTCACCCACGAGTTGACGGTTCATGCGGGCAGGCCCGTGTTGCAGTCACGGGTGCGCGCAAGCTGGCGCGATGCACGCATTGGCGCGCAAGGAAATTGATTGGTGCTCATCGGGTGTGCCCTCCACATGGATCGTCATGATGCCGGCAGTACGCCAGGATTCGTTGCCGGACGACCCGTCCTCGCCGGCAACGCGGTGTGTCTTCAAGCCGCGGCGGTGGCAGTGGCGATGGCCGGCACCGGCTGCGCCTGCAGATACGCCTCCAGGCGCTGACGCCCGTCTGCATCGATGCGCAGGCCGAGTTTGCTGCGACGCCACAGGATGTCGTCGGCGCTCTGCGCCCATTCGTACTGCCGCAGGTACTCCACCTCGGCCTGGTACAGGTCCGCACCGAAGTGCATGCCCAGTCCGGCCATGTCTGTTGCATCGCCCAGCAGTTGCTCGGCGCAGGTGCCGTAGTTGCGTACCAGCCGCTGCGCGGTGGCAGCAGGCAACCAGGGACGCGCAGTGCGCACCCGCTCGAGCAGGCTGGCGATGTCGCGCTGCTCGCCGCCGGGCAGCGCATCGCCGCGCGCAGTCCACGCCGGCGTGCGGGTCCCCAGGGCCTGCGTGATCCGGTCGACCGCTTCTTCGGCCAGCTTGCGGTAGGTGGTCAGCTTGCCGCCGAACACGTTGAGCAACGGCGCGCCGTCGTTGACCACTTCCAGTTGATAGTCGCGTGTGACCTCGGCGGCATTGTCTTGCGCATCGTCCAGTAACGGACGCACGCCGCTGTAGTTCCACACCACGTCCTGCGGGCCGATTTGCTGCTGGAAATACAGGTTTGCCGCGTCGCACAGGTATTGCACTTCGGCCGCATCGATCTTGGGCGCGGCGGGGTCGGCCTCGTAGTCGACATCGGTGGTGCCGATCAAGGTGAAGTCATGCTCATAGGGAATGGCGAACACAATGCGCCGGTCCGGTTGCTGGAAGATGTAGGCGTGGTCGTGATCGAACAGCTTGGGCACCACAATGTGGCTGCCCTTGACCAGGCGCAATGCGTGCTGGTGCGGCACCGCTGCGACCTTGTCCAGGAACGCCACTGCCCACGGGCCAGCCGCGTTGGCCAGCGCGCGCGCCTGCACGGTGCGGCGGCGGCCCTGGCGGTCTTCGAGTTCGGCATACCAGAATCCGGCATCGCGCCAGGCGCCCACGCAGCGGGTGCGGGTGTGGATCTGCGCGCCGCGTTTGGCTGCATCCATCGCGTTGAGCACCACCAGGCGGGCGTCCTGTACCCAGGCATCGGAATACACGAATCCGGTGCGCAACGATTCCTGCAGCGGCGCGCCCACCGGATGGGTGCGCAGCGACAGCCGCCGCGAGCGCGGCAGGCTGCGCTTGCTGCCGCCGAGGTGGTCGTACAGGAACAGGCCGGCGCGAATCATCCAGGCCGGGCGCAGATGCGGCTGGTGCGGCAACAGGAAGCGCAGCGGCCAGATGATGTGCGGTGCCAGCCGCAGCAGCACTTCGCGCTCGGCCAGCGCCTTGCCGACCAGGGCGAATTCATACTGTTCCAGATAGCGCAGGCCGCCGTGGATGAGCTTGGTGCTGGCGCTGCTGGTATGCGATGCCAGGTCGTCCTGTTCGCACAGGCACACCGACAGACCGCGCCCCGCCGCGTCGCGGGCGATGCCGACCCCGTTGATGCCGCCGCCTACCACCAGAAGATCGTACGTCTCGCTCATCGGTGTCTCCGTCCAGATCCGCACTAGCGAACCTAAGTTGTCATGTTCGAACATATTCGAACATAGCACCTTGCGGGAGCGTGAAGACGAAAATCGCCTAAGGCTGACGACAGAAACGGGGTCAGATGGCTATCTTAACTGCGAGGATGATTGGTTCAGTCTATCGATATGCATGGAGTACCAACGTCTTCTTGCCAAAACGCACAAAAACGAACATGGCATCGTTCTTCAGTCGCTGGGCAGCCCGCGCGGATCGACAGCGCCACGCCGGGGCGATGCCTGTCTGTCTAGGCGGCGCCGTTCGTGCCCGCCACATGCACCCGCGTGCCGGCTTCTTCCAGCACCCCGGCCAACTCCTGCGGCGGGGCGCGGTCGGTGAACCAGTCATGCACCTGTGCGAGTGCGCCCAGCCGCACCATGGCATTGCGTCCGAACTTGCTGTGGTCGGCGGCCAGCAGTACCTGGCGCGAGTGCTCGATGATGGCCTGGGCCACGCGCACTTCCTGATAATCGAAATCCAGCAAGGTGCCGTCCAGATCGATGCCGGAAATGCCGATCACCCCGAAATCCACCTTGAACTGGCGGATCAGTTCCACCGTGGCTTCGCCGGTCACGCCCTGGTCGCGGCCACGCACCACGCCGCCGGCCACGATCACCTCGAAGCTGGGGTTGGCGCTGAGCATCACCGCCACGTTGAGGTTATTGGTGATCACGCGCAGACCGCGATGCTGCAGCAGGGCGCGCGCCACTTCTTCGTTGGTGGTGCCGAGGTTGATGAACAGCGAGGCATCGTCGGGAATGAAGCGCGCCACCTGCGCGGCGATGTGCTGCTTCTCGTTGGCCTGCAGTGCCTTGCGCGCGGTATAGGCCAGGTTTTCCACGCTTGAGGGCATGCTGACGCCGCCGTGATACCGGCGCAGCACGCCGGCATCGCAGAGCAGGGTCAGGTCGCGCCGGATGGTCTGCGGGGTGACCTCGAAGCGCGTCGCCAGGCCTTCCACCTCGGCAAAGCCCTGCTGTCGCACCAGTGCCACCAATTGTTCCTGGCGCGGGTTCAAGGCCGGCGCCGGGACAGTCCTGTAGTGAGTCGACTCCATGCACAGATGATCGCGCATGCGCGTGAGGATGCAAACACGGTTATCGGCCAGGCACCGACCGAGCGGACTGATCGGTGCGCCAGGGCGCGCTGGCAGCGCATGCGGTCCCGGCCAGCGTGCGCGCCAGTCCATTGCCCGGCGCACGCGCTGGCCACCGCTGTGTCAGCCCAGTTCGCCGCGGTAGCCGGTGTCGATGCTGATGCTGCCGCCCACCGCGCGCGACACGCAGGCGCACAGCTTGCGGTTCTCGCGGCGTTGCTCGTCGCTGAAGAACACGTCGCGGTGATCGATGTCGGCTGCGGTATCCAGCACCTCGACCGCACACAGGCCGCATTCGCCCCGGCGACATTCGGCAATCAGCTCGACGCCGGCATCGGCCAGTGCATCGAGCATGGATTGGTTTTCCGCCACCGGAACCTCCAGGCCAAGCCCGGGCAGCTTGACCACGAATGCCTGCGCCGGCACCCGGCCGCTGTTGCCGAAGGTTTCGAAATGCAGCCGCGCGCGCGGCCGCCCGGCCGCATGCCAGTACTGGCGGACCGCTTCCAGCATGCCCAGCGGCCCACACACATACACCTCGGCGTTGGGCGAGAGCCGGTCCAGTGCGGCGGCCAGGTCGACCGCGCCGGCGCTGTCGTCGCAATGCAGGTGCAGGCGCTCGCCGAGCACGTCTTCCAGCTCATCCACGTAGGCCATCGCGCTGCGCGTGCGGCCGACGTAGAGCAGGCGGAAGGCGGGGTGACGCTGCGCCAGCCGCTGCGCCATGCCCAGGATGGGCGTGATGCCGATACCGCCGGCGATCAGCAGGATCTCCTCGCCGCTTTCGTCCAGCGCGAAGTTGTTGCTGGGCGGCGACATCTCCACCACGTCCCCGGGCTGTAGCGACCACATATGCAGCGAGCCGCCACGGCTGTCGGGCATCTGCCGCACCGCGATGCGGTAATGCCCGTCCTTGCGTGGCTCGCCCACCAGCGAGTACGAGCGCACATCGTCGCGGCCATGCAGCCGTACGCGGAAATCCAGATGGCTGCCCACCTCGAAGCTGCGCGCGGCCGGGCCCGGATCGAGCACGATTTCGCGCACGCCTTGGCAGGCGTCGGCGATGCTGACGACATGAGCGCGATGCCAGTGGGTGTCTTTACGCATGAGGGGCTCCAGGCAGAAGGGCATGCCGGTCGGTGCCGGCGTTGGACGCATGGGCGCGGCCGATCAGGGCGCCGCCACGCACCTGGCTGACCGCCGCAGGGGTTTGCAACAGGTGGCGGAGATTGCGATGGGCCAGGCGTGCGTGTTCGCGCATCAGCGCTTCGGCGCGGCTGCCCTGGCGCTGGTCGATGGCGGCGATCACTTCGCGATGCTGTTCCTGCGCCAGGGTCAGGATGACCCGCGCATCGGCATCGCTGGTCTGCGCCATGACCAGTCCATTGGGAGAGGCGAACGGCAGCTGCACCACGCGCGTCAGCGCACGCTCAAGCACATCGCTGCCAGCCATCGCCATCAGCAGGGAATGGAAGCGCGCGTTGGCCTGCACATAGGCGGAAAAGTCGACGCCCTGACGTGGCGCGCTGATGATGGTGTCGATCTCGGTCAGCAGCGCGCGTGCCTGGGCCAGCTGCGCGGCTGACACGCCGCGCTCGGCAGCGATGCGTGCGGCCAGGCCTTCGAGCGTGCCACGCAGTTCGATCGCATCGTGCACATCGCGTTCGCTGAAGGCCTGCACCGCATAACCACCGCCCGGCAAGGCGCTGGCCAGGCCTTCTTCGCACAATCGCTGCAACGCCGCGCGCACCGGCGTGCGTGACATGCCCAGGCGCTGCACCACGGCCAGCTCGGACAGCCGCGTTCCGGCGGGCAGGGTGCCGTCGAGGATCAGTTCGCGCAGTGTGAGCAGCGCGCGGGTGGTCTGCCCGGCGCTGCTGTGGAACGGAGTGGTCGGGGGCATGCTGGTCTCCTGCGCAATGCGCTCAGCCCACCATGCGCAGCGACAGGTCCTGTGCGCGCAGCTCGTGCGCGATCATGCGGTCGATCACCCGCCGCGCCCACATGCCGCCGGCATCGACGTTGAGGTTGTAGAAGGTGTGGTCCGGGTGCGCGTCGATGGCGCGCTGCTGCGCCTCCAGCACCGCCTCGTCCTCGCCGAACACACCGGTGACCCCGGCGCGGGTGAGCGTGGTCAATGACTGGTCGTGCAGCGCGTAGTTGCGCATGAATGCCCAGAAATAATGGCAGGTGGTGTCGGTCTCCGGCGTAATCGTGTTGAGCACGTAGCCGTTGACGCCCTGGCTGCGGTCGCCCTCCGGCGCGCCGGTGCCGGCGATGGCCACGCCGACATCGATGGCGATGGTGCCGGGCGCTTCGAAGCGGATGATCTGCCAGCGATCCACCTTGCCGTGGTAATCGAGATGGCGTGCGATCTGGCTGGCCCAGAACGGCGGCGCATCGATATTGCGCATCCAGCGCGACACCACCACCGAGCGGTCGCCGTGCACCACGTCGAATGGCGCTTCGGCGATTTCATCCTGGCCGATACTGGAGCCGTGCACGAAGGTTTCGTGGGTCAGGTCCATCAGGTTGTCCAGCACCAGGCGGTAGTCGCACTTGGCGTAGATGGTGCGGCCATCGCCGGCCCAGGCCGGATCGTGCGCCCAGTGCAGATCCGGGATCAGTGCGGTGTCGGCCTTGGCCGGGTCGCCCGGCCAGATCCACACGTAGCGGTGCTTCTCGGCCACCGGAAAACTGCGCACGCAGGCCGAGGGATTGATGGTTTCCTGCGAGGGCATGTGCACGCAGCGGCCCTGGGTGTTGTAGACCAGCCCGTGATACCCGCAGACCACGTCATCGCCGCGCAGCTTGCCCATCGACAGCGGCACCAGGCGGTGCCAGCAGGCGTCTTCCAGCGCCACCACCGCACCGGCCGTGCTGCGGTAGAGCACCACGTCCAGATTGCAGACCTTGCGCGGGCTCAGTGCGTGCTTGATTTCGTGGTCCCAGGCGACGGCGTACCACGCGTTGAGGGGAAACAGCGGCTTGGACTGGGACATGACCGTGACTCCTGGGGTTTTGTATACAACCTGGGGTACGAATCGGCGCCAATGCGCCGGCTGGCAACCAGTTGACGCGCATGCCAGCGCTGGCGTCTGCTTGCAAGCGAAGTTATGTATACACCGGAGACAATGTCGAGGCACCACTACATTCGCGAAGTTGTGCGTTTATCGAATAACATCGCCGATAATCGGATTGACCGCGCCATCTGGCCGGCTCTACCGTAATGGCTCGTTCGCAACCCAGGCGTGCTGCCATGGCCGAAGTCGTTTCCCTGAGAGAGGCGGTGTCCCACCTGATCGTCGATGGCGACTGCGTGGCGATGGAGGGCTTCACCCACCTGATTCCGCATGCGGCCGGGCACGAGGTGATCCGCCAGCACAAGCGCAACCTGCGCCTGGTGCGGATGACCCCGGACCTGATCTACGACCAGCTGATCGGCGCCGGCTGCGCGGCGGCGCTGCGGTTTTCGTGGGGTGGCAATCCGGGCGTGGGGTCGCTGCACCGCCTGCGCGATGCGGTCGAACATGCCTGGCCGCAGCCGCTGCAGCTGCGCGAGCACAGCCACGCCGACATGGCCAACGCCTATGTCGCTGGCGCCTCCGGGCTGCCGTTTGCGGTGTTGCGCGGCTATGTTGGCTCGGATCTGCCGCGCGTCAATGACAGCATCAAGTTCCTGCACTGTCCCTACACCGGGCAGACGCTGGCCACCACGCCGGCGGTGAACCCCGATGTCACCGTGATCCACGCACAACGGGCCGACCGCCGCGGCAATGTGCTGCTGTGGGGCATCCTGGGTGTTCAGAAGGAAGCCGCGCTGGCCGCGCGCAAGGTGATCGTGACGGTGGAAGAGATCGTGGACACGCTCGACGCACCGCCCAATGCCTGCATCCTGCCGCGCTGGGTGGTCGATGCGGTCTGCCACGTGCCTGGCGGCGCCGCACCGTCGTACGCGCACGGCTACTACGCGCGCGACAACCGCTTCTATCTGGGCTGGGATGCGATTGCACGCGACCGTGCGCGGTTCCAGCAGTGGATCCAGACCCATGTCCTCGATACGCAGGATTTCGCCGACTTCCAGCGCGTGCACGCGCATGCGCAGCAGCAGGTGGCCGCATGAGCGAGGTAAGCACCAACGAGATGATGACCGTGGCCGCGGCGCGGCGCCTGCCTGACGGGGCGGTGTGTTTCGTCGGTATCGGCCTGCCGTCCACCGCCGCCAATCTGGCCCGGCTGACACATGCGCCGGATGTCACCCTGATCTACGAATCCGGCCCGATCGGCGCCCGCCCGGACGTGCTTCCGCTATCGATCGGCGACGGTGAACTGGCCGAGACCGCCGACACCGTGGTCTCCACGCCGGAAATCTTTCGCTACTGGCTGCAGGGCGGCCGCGTGGACGTGGGGTTTCTGGGCGCCGCACAGATCGATCGTCATGCCAATCTCAACACCACCGTGATCGGCGACTACGCGGCGCCGAAGACGCGCCTGCCCGGCGCTGGCGGCGCGCCGGAAATCGCGGCCAGCGCCAAGCAGGTGTTCATCATCATGCGCCAGTCCAAACGCAGCTTCGTGCCGGCACTGGATTTCATCACCACCGTCGGGCATCTGGAGGGCGGCGATGCGCGCGCGCGCGCCGGCCTGCCCGGCGCCGGTCCCACGGTGGTGGTCACCGACCTGTGTGTGATGGAGCCCGATCCGGTAAGCCGCGAACTCACGGTCACCGCGCTGCATCCAGGCATCACCCGCGAGCAGGTGAGTGCGGCCACCGGTTGGCCGATCCGCTTTGCCGACATGCTTGCCCGGACCCCTGTGCCCACCGCGACCGAGCTGCAGGCACTGCGCGCGCTGCAGGCACGCACCGATGCCGCGCATGGCACCCAGTCCGCCGGGGCAGAGGCATGAGCGAGGTCTATCTGATCGATGGCATCCGCACGCCGATCGGCCGTTACGGCGGCGCGCTGTCCAGCGTGCGCGCCGACGACCTGGGCGCGGTGCCGCTGGCGGCATTGCTGGCGCGGCATCCCTCGCTGGACCCGGGTGCCATCGACGACGTCTACCTGGGTTGCGCCAACCAGGCCGGCGAAGACAATCGCAATGTCGCGCGCATGAGCCTGTTGCTGGCCGGTCTGCCCAGTTCGGTGCCGGGCAGCACACTCAATCGGCTGTGCGGCTCGGGGCTGGATGCGGTTGGCACCGTGGCGCGCGGTATCCGCGCCGGCGAACTCGGGCTGGCAATCGCCGGCGGTGTGGAATCGATGTCGCGCGCACCCTGGGTCATGGGCAAGGCCGAGAGCGCCTTCGCCCGCAGCCAGCAACTGGAAGACACCACCATGGGCTGGCGCTTCATCAATCCGCGCCTGCAAGCCGCCTACGGCACCGAGTTGATGGGTGAAACCGCCGAAAACGTCGCGCAGCGCCATGCCATCTCGCGCGAACACCAGGACGCGTTCGCCCTGCGCAGCCAGCAACGCGTGGCAGCGGCGCAGGCGGCCGGCTTTTTCGATGGCGAACTCACCTCGGTGCCGGTGGCCGCGCGCAAGGGTGGCGACGCCGGTACCGTGGAATACGACGAGGCGCCGCGGCCGACGACCACCGCCGAGATGCTGGCCAAGCTCAAGCCGGTCTTCCGCCAGCCCGGTACCGTCACTGCCGGCAATGCATCCGGCATCAACGACGGCGCTGCCGCGTTGCTGCTGGCCTCGGCACAGGCGGTACAGGGGCATGGCCTGACGCCGCGTGCGCGGGTGCTCGGTTTTGCTGCAGCAGGTGTCGAACCGGCCTACATGGGCATCGGCCCGGTGCCCGCCACGCAGCGCCTGCTGGCGCGGCTGAACCTGCGCATCGAGCAGTTCGATGCGATCGAACTCAACGAAGCGTTCGCCGCGCAGGCGCTGGCCTGCATGCGCCAGCTCGGGCTGGCCGATGATGCTCCGCACGTCAACGCCAATGGTGGTGCCATCGCGCTGGGGCATCCGCTGGGCATGAGCGGCGCGCGGCTGGCGCTGACCTTGTTGCGCCAGCTCGAAGCCGGCAACGGCAGATTCGGGTTGGCCAGCATGTGTATTGGCGTCGGGCAGGGCGTGGCCCTGGCGATCGAACGCCTGTGAGCCTGGCCGTTGCAACCGATCACGCACCACCTGCACACCCATTGGCTTGAACGTGCCGCAGTGCGGCCAGGGAGATCTCACGATGCGCGATACCCCCGTCGATGCGCCAGCTGTTGATCCGTTGCTCGGCTACCGCCGCAGCCAACCCGGTACGCAGCCGCCCTATCTGCATCCGCCTTACGCGTCCACGGCGCTGCGCGGACCGCGCCGCGCGCCGATCCAGATCCCGGTGACCTTGTCGGAAGTGACCGGCCCCCGCCTGGACCGGCTGACCCTCGGCGCGCATGCGGCCGATCTCACCGCCGGCTTCAGCGGCGAGCCGCTGGGCGAGCGCATCATCGTGTCCGGCCGCGTGCTGGACGAGAACGGCACGCCGGTGCGCAACAGCCTGGTGGAAGTCTGGCAATGCAATGCCGCCGGCCGTTACCAGCACGAAGGCGATCGCCACGATGCGCCGCTGGACCCAAATTTTCGCGGCACCGGTCAGGTCCTCACCGACGATCACGGGCGCTACGCGTTCAAGACCGTCAAGCCTGGTGCGTACCCGTGGCGCAACCACTACAACGCCTGGCGGCCGGCGCACATCCATTTTTCATTGCATGGCGATGGCATCGGCCAGCGCCTGATCACGCAGATGTATTTCCCCGGCGACCCGCTGCTGGCGCACGACCCCATCTACAACTGTGTCGACGACGCGCTGGCACGCGAACGCATGGTGTCCAGCCTCGATTGGGAGAACGCGGTCAGCGAATACGCGCTGGCCTACCGCTTCGACATCGTGTTGCGCGGTCGCAAGCAAACGGTCTGGGAGTGAATCGATGAGCCTGAATGCCACCCCGTCGCAAACCGTGGGCCCGTATTACCGGCTTGGCCTGGAACCGCTGTATCGCGATCGCCTGGCGCCGCCGCAGGCTGCCGGCACGCCGGTGCAGATCAGCGGCTGTGTCTATGACGGCGCCGGTGCACCGGTGTCCGACGCCGTGCTGGAGCTGTGGCAGGCCGATGCGGCCGGCATCTACGCGCATGTCGCCGACGCGCGCCACCAGGCGCACGACGCCAGCTTCGATGGCTGGGGCCGGGTGCCCACCGATGCGCAGGGGCGGTTCTCCTTCGCCACGATCAAGCCGGGCGCCGTGGCCGGACCGGATGGCCGGCCCCAGGCCGCGCATCTGACCGTGCTGGTGCTGATGCGCGGGCTGCTGCGCGCCGCATCGACGCGGCTGTACTTTGCCGACGACCCGCACCTGGGCAGCGACAGCATCCTGGCGCTGGTACCGGCCGAACGCCGCCGCAGCTTGCTGGCCCAGCCCTGCGGTGACGACGCCTACACCTGGGATGTGCACATGCAGGGCGATGCGGAAACGGTGTTCTTCCAGTACTGATCCACCGGTGGCATGTCTGCACGCACCGTGCCGATGCGGCGGTGTGCCGCCTGCTTGCGGAAAACATGCGGCGATGGCGCCCCGCCACATCACAACGCCGACAGGCAGAGTAGGCGCATGCAGGCGCGGGTGCGGCGTGCCGGGCGCACCCCGTGGACCCCGTCTATCGGCGTCGCGTCGCCGGGCAGTCGCGTTGGACGCATTGCCCGATCGTCTAGTTGGCACCCCCGTGCTTCGGTGCCATGCTGCCGGCACGCCAAGAGATGCAATGCATGAGTGCGACGTCCTCGCTGTTGGGATCCTTGTTTGGCGACGCCGCGTGCGACGCACTGTTCGATGATGCGGCGCGTGTGCAGGCCATGTTGCACTTCGAAGCGGCGCTTGCCGGTGCGCAGGCGCAGTGCGGCGTGATTCCCGCCGATGCGGCGCATGCCATCGCTGCTGCCTGCGATGTGCAGCACTACGATCTGGCCGCGTTGGCGCAGGCCACCGCCCTGGCCGGCAACCCCGCCATTCCGCTGGTCAAGGCGCTGACCGCGCGGGTGGGTGCACACGATGCCGCCGCCGCGCGCTGGGTGCATTGGGGCGCTACCAGCCAGGACGTGATCGATACCGGTACGGTGCTGCAGCTGCGCGCGGCGCTGGAGCTGCTGTTGCCGCGCCTGCAGCAGCTGTGCGGCGAGCTGGCCGAACTGGCCGCCCGCGAGCGCGCTACCGCGCTGCCTGGGCGGACCTTGCTGCAACAGGCCGTGCCGGTGACCTTCGGGCTCAAGGCGGCCGGCTGGCTGGATGCGTTGCAGCGTGCTCATCGACGCCTGCATGCACTGCGCGAGGACGCGCTGGTGCTGCAGTTCGGCGGCGCGGCCGGCACGCTGGCCTCGCTGCAGGCACGCGGGCTCGATGTGGCGCAGGCGCTGGCCGCCACGCTGGCGCTGCCGTTGCCGGCGGTGCCCTGGCACACCGCGCGCGATCGTATCGTCGAGGTTGGCTGCGCGTTCGGCCTGCTGGCCGGCACGCTGGGCAAGATCGGTGGCGACGTGGTGCTGCTGATGCAATCGGAGGTCGGCGAGGCGTTCGAACCCTCCGCGGCCGGCAAGGGGGGATCGTCGGCGATGCCGCACAAGCGCAACCCGGTCTCCAGCGTGGCGGCGGTCGCGGCGGCCACGCGCGTGCCCGGCCTGGTCGCCACCTTGTTCAGCGCGATGCTGCAGCCGCACGAGCGCGCCGCCGGCCAGTGGCATGCCGAATGGGACACCCTGCCGCAGATCGTGCGGCTCACCGCCGGCAGCCTGGTGCAGATGCAGGCCTGCCTGGCCGGGCTGGACCTGGACCGTGCGCGCATGCGCACGCACCTGGACAGCCACGGCGGCGTGCTCTACGCCGAAGCGGCGGTGTTTGCGCTGGCCGCGCAGCTCGGCAAGCCGCAGGCGCACGCGCTGGTCGAACAGGCGGTGGCGCAGGCGCAGGCCCAGCAGCGGCATCTGCGCGAGGTGCTGGGCGATGATCCGCAGGTGAGTGCGGTACTCACGTACGCGCAACTGCAGGCGGTGTTCGATAGCGACAGCTGGCGTGGCCTGTCCTCGGTCTGGATCGACCGCGTGCTGGCCGGCTCCCCTTCCCGTTGACGGTGCTTCGATGGCCTATCTCCAACTGCCCACCCATCGCCTGCACTATCGCCTGGACGGCACCGAAGGCCGGCCCTGGCTGACTTTCTGCAATTCGCTCGGCACCGACCTGCACATGTGGGACGTGCAGATCGAGGCGTTCGCCCCGCACTTCCGCATCCTGCGCTACGACCGCCGTGGCCATGGCTATTCGGAAACGCCGCCGGGTCCCTACAGCGTCGCCGACCTGGGCCAGGATGTGCTGGCGCTGTGGGATGGCCTGCAGATCGAGCGCAGCGATTTCTGCGGGTTGTCGATCGGCGGGCTGACCGGGCAGTGGCTGGGCCTGCACGCACCACAGCGGCTGCGGCGGCTGGTGGTGTGCGCCACCGCGCAGAAGATCGGCAGCACCGATACCTGGGAAATACGGATCGACAAGGTGCGCAGCGAGGGCCTGCCGGTGCTGATCGACGCCACCTTGCAGCGCTGGTTCACGCCGGCATTCGCCATCAGCCACGCGCAGCGGCTGGACATGATTGCCGCCGCGTTCGTCTCCACCTCGCCCGCCGGTTACATCGCCTGTTGTCAGGCGGTGGCCGAGGCGGATTTCCGGGGTGCGCTGGATGGACTGGCCCTGCCGCTATTGGCGCTGGCCGGCGACGACGACCCGGTGTGCCCGCCGCCGAATCTGCGCGAGATCGCCTACGCCGCCCCCGATGGCCATTACGCGCAGGTACCCGGCCGGCATCTGTGCAACCTGGAGTCGCCGGCCGCGTTCAATGACGCGGTGCTGGGCTTTCTGCAGGCCGATTGATTCAACCGTACCGAAGGACACCCCATGCACGAAGACGAGCGTTACCAGGCCGGCATGCGCGAACGCCGGCGCGTCCTGGGCGATGCGCATGTCGATCGCTCGCTGGCCGCCCGGACCGAGCTGACTGCCGAGTTTCAGGACCTGATCACCCGCTATGCCTGGGGCACGATCTGGACCCGCGATGGCCTGCCTGCGCACACCCGCTCGTTGATCACCTTGTCGATGATGATCGCGCTCGGCCACGACGAAGAGTTCAAGCTGCACGTGCGTGCGGCGCGCAACAATGGCGTGACTGCCGAGCAGATCAAGGAACTGCTGCTGCAGGCCGCGATCTACTGCGGCGTGCCCGCGGCCAACCATGCCTTTGCGCTGGCCAAGCCGATCCTGGAAGAGCAGGCCGCCGAGGGCTGATGCGCGGCAGTCGCCCCCGCGCAGGGCCACGTGCCTGCCATGCTGCATTCCATCGCGCCCACCACGAGGCACCGCATGACGCGACGACTTGCCTGTCTGCTGCTGCTCCTGCTCCCGCTGGCCGCCAGCGCACAGCCGCAGCCCGGGCCAGGCACTGCGCTGGCGCAGGTGCGCGCCGACGATGGCCAGCACCTGGCGGTGTGGTCGCGCATCCCGGCGCAGCCGCGCGGGGTGATTGTGCTGGTGCACGGCCGCACCTGGAGTTCCCTGCCCAATTTCGACCTGCAGGTGCCCGCTGAAAGCGCCGATTCCCGCTCGGTGCTGGCGGCATTGGCGCAGGCAGGATTCGCCGCCTACGCGGTGGACTTGCGTGGCTATGGTGGCAGTGCGCGCGACCGCAGCGGCTGGAACACCCCGGCGCGCGCGGTGAGCGATGTGGAGCAGGTGCTGGCCTGGGTTGCCCGACAGCATCCAGGACTCGCAGCGCCCGCCTTGATCGGCTACTCCAACGGCGCGCGGGTGGCGCTGCTGGTCGGCCAGCAGCACCCGCGCTCGGTATCGGCGCTGGTGCTGTACGGCTTCCCGGACGACGTCGACGCCCCGGCCGCCGCAACGCCATCGCCGCCCCAGCCCAGGCGCGAACGCACCACGGCCGCGGCAGCCGGCGAGGACTTCATCACCGCCGATGCCGCCCCCGCCGGCGTGCGCGCTGCCTACGTGGCGCAGGCGCTGGCCGCCGACCCGGTACGCACCGATTGGCGCGCGATGGAACAGTTCGCGTTCCAGCCCGAGCAGGTGAGCGCGCTGCCGGTGCTGCTGCTGCGAGGGGTCGACGATCCCATTGCCACCCAGGCCGACTACGCGCATCTATACATACGCCTGCGCAGCGCAGACCGCAGCTGGGTGACCTTGCCGCAGTCGGATCATGTGGCGCAGGTGGAAGACACCCATGCCGCCTGGGTGGATGCAGTGGTGAGCTTTCTGCGCCGGCCGCGCTAGGCGCCGGGCCTGCGGATGGCGGCCGCAAGCCAGAGGCGCGTTGCATCGGTTACGCACGGCTGCTGCGGATACGCCCGCAGTGCGCAGGGGCTAACTCAGCAAGGCGCCCAGGCGTTGCGCGGCTTGCTTCAGCGGGTCCAGCAACTGCGTCTGCATGGTGTGCAGGCTCACACGGCCGGCCTGCGCGCCGATGTTGAGCGCGGCGATGACCTCGCCGCGCAGGTTGCGTACCGGCACCGCGATCGAGCGCAGGCCGATTTCCAGCTCCTGGTCGGTCAGGCTCATGCCTTCGCGCCGGGTGCGCGCCAGCACCTCCAGCAGCGCCGATGCCTGGGTCACCGTGCGGTCGGTGCGCGGGCGCAGCGTGGTGCGCTCCAGGTACGCCTGCAAGGTGTCCGCGGGCAGGGCCGCCAGCAATACCCGGCCCATCGAGGTGCAATAGGCCGGCAGCCGCGTGCCCGGCCGGAGCCCGATCGACATGATCCGCACCGTCTCTGCGCGCGCCACGTACAGCAGGTCGTCACCGTCCAGCACGCCCAGCGAGCAGGATTCGTGCAGCTGGTCGCGCAAGCCGTCCAGCACCGGCTGCGCGGCCGCAGTCATCGCCGAAGACGCCGCATACGCGCCGCCGATGCCCAGCACGCGCGGCAACAGCACATAGCCGCGGCCCTGCTCGCCGACATAGCCCAGCTTGGCCAGCGTGTGCAGCACCCGCCGCACCGCTGCGCGCGAGATGCCGGTTTCCAGGCTGATCTGCGACATCGTCACCTCGCGCGGGTGCTGGGCGAACACGCTCAGCACCACCAGCCCGCGCCCGAGCGAGGTCATGAAGTCCGGATCGCCCTGGGCGGCGGCAATCTGCTGCATCAATTCGTACGGCAGGCCGCGCTCGCTCCCGGGCGCGGCGACGGTGGCAGGACGTTTGCGGCGGCTGGCGGTGGGCTCGGGCATCGGATCGCGCGTCAGGCAGGTCCCCGCATGGTAAGCGCTCGCGCCAATGCCTGCCTCCGGTCGCACTGTGTGCATCGCATGTAAGCACTTCATCCTGCTTGCCGCATAATCGCTGCTGACTTGTTTCGGATCGGTCCCCTTCGTCCATGAAAACCCCCACGGGCCTGCAGCCGCTGATCGACGACGGTGTCATCGACGAAGTGTTGCGGCCATTGAAGAGCGGCAAGGAAGCGTCCGTCTACGTGGTCAGCGCCGGCGAGGACATCCTGTGCGCCAAGGTCTACAAGGACATGGCGCAGCGCAGCTTCCAGGCGCGCGTGCAGTACCAGGAGGGGCGCAAGGTCCGCGGCAGCCGCCAGGCACGGGCGATGGGCAAGGCCACCAAGTTCGGCCGCCGCGAAGCCGAGACCGCATGGAAGAACACCGAAGCCGACGCGCTTTACCAGCTGGTGGATGCCGGCGTGCACGTGCCCAGGCCGCGCGGCTATTTTCATGGCGTGCTGCTGATGGATCTGGTCACCGACGAAGCCGGCCATAGCGCACCGCGCCTGGGCGAGGTGGAGCTGGAACCGGATCAGGCGCGCGCCTTCCATACCAGCCTGATCGGCGATGTGGTCAAGATGCTGTCGCTGGGCCTGGTGCATGGGGATCTGTCCGAATACAACGTGCTGGTGTCGCCGGACGGCCCGGTGGTGATCGACTTCCCGCAGGTAGTCAGCGCCGCCGGCAACAATGCCGCGCGCGAGATGCTGTTGCGCGACGTGCACAACCTGCGCGACTGCCTGGGCCGCTTCGCCCCGGAGCTGCTGGAGACCCATTACGGCGAAGAGATGTGGGCATTGTTCGAGAAGGGCGAGCTGCGCCCGGACAGCGCGCTCACCGGCCGCTTCAAGTTCGACACGCGGCGTGCGGACGTGCGTGCCATCCGCGCCTCGATCGAGGATGCGCGACAGGAAAACCTCATCCGCCAGCAGGGCCGCGAAGCCGCTGCCGAAGACGACTGAGCGGGTGTATCGGTGGCTGGACGCATCTGATCGCAACCGAGAAGTCATGCACGCCAGGCGATGGGTGATCTCGCCGCTCAGTCACGGAAAACGAAGACACCATTCGTCTGCAGATCCATCCTGGTCCCGGTCGCGATTGGACGCTTGAAATTTTTGATGCATCAACAACGCCACGGTCTGGGATGACCTGTCGCAACGGATCGAGCGGCCTTCGGTGAGGCGCTGGGCACCATTCGGGATGAAGGCATCGCGTCCCTTGTCGGTCAGCCTGGTCACGCCCGGTCATGGGTCGGTCGCCTGAGATGCGTTCACGTCGAACGCTTCGCCCGGTCAGCCTGATTCATGCGCCGAACCGCAGTTTCCGCGCCGGCTTTTGGCACGTAGACGTGGCGATCTGCCAGTAGGTGATGTATGCACCGAGGCGCTGTGGCCTGATCCCCGTGGGTGAGCACATACCGTCAATTCGAGTGCATCAGCGCGCCATCGTCGCAAGCGACGTATAGCTGCCGGCACAGTGTCTGTCACTGACGGTACGTATCGGCGTTCAGTGCGTGCACGTCGGACCGATCAGGGATTTACCTCGCACCTCGCACCTCGCACCTCGCGCAGGGCGCAGGGCACGGGGGGCAGAGCGCGTCCGCGCGCAAGCTTGCGATGCGATGCAGCAATCCACGGTCATTCGGCAGGCCAGGTCGGGGTGCAGAGTCGCACAGGCAGGGATGTCGGTCGTCGCTCCTACGGCCCCGTGTAGCTGTTTACTGAAAATAATGGTTATTGTTAATAACAATCTGGCAAGCTTCGCGCATCGTCCTCTCGTGATGGAATCGCCATGTCCTTCGATCCAGATGTCGCTCGCCTGTTCGCACAGCTGCAGCAGACCGGTGCGCCTCCGATGGAGGCGCTGCCGTTGGCAGGGGCGCGCGCCATGATGCGTGGCATGAGCGCGCAGCTCGGCTTTCCGGTGCTTGAGATGCAGGTGCGCGATCTGCACGCCAGTACCGCCAGCGGGCAAGTGCCGCTGCGCCTGTATCGCCCGCCCGGGCTTGCCGACGACCCCGCGCCCACCTGCCTGTTCGTGCACGGCGGTGGTGGCGTCGTGGGTGATCTGGACTCGCACGACGATATCTGCCGCCAGCTGGCCGCGCGCGCCGGCTGCCAGGTGCTGGCAGTGGACTACCGCCTGGCCCCGGAACACCCGGCGCCGGCGGGCGTGGAAGACGTCATCGCCGTGTTGCGGTGGCTGGTGGCGCAGCCGCAGCAGGTCGGCGCGGATCTTCGGCGGTTGGCGGTTGCCGGCGACAGCATCGGCGGGGCCATGGCCGCGGTCTTGGCCCTGGTCGCGCGCGATGCCGGCATCGCCCTGCGCTGCCAGGTGTTGCTGTACCCGCTGACCGATGCGCGCGAAGACAGCGCTGTGCACGCATCGCGCACCACCAACGCCGATATTCCGCCATTGACCCGCCAGGCAACGCGCTTTTTCAACCAGCACCTGTTCCAGGACGCCGCCATCACGCACGACTGGCGTATCTCCCCACTCCTGGCGCCGGACGTGGAAGGCGTGGCGCCGGCGTTGATCGTGCTGGCGGAGTTGGACATCCTGCACGACGAAGGGCTGCGCTACGCCGAACGCCTACGCGCGGCCGGCGTGGACGTCAGCGTGCAGACCTTCCCCGGCATGATTCACGGCTTCATCCAGATGGGCCGTGCCATCCAGGCAGCGGAAACCACCATGGAGCTATGCGCGCAGATGCTGCGGCAACGGTTGCTGCCGCTGTAATTCGGCACGCTGACTCCAGCATCGGACGCATGCGCGTACGTGCCGCGCATGCGTGTGGCCAGGGCTGTGTGCGCTTCGCGGCCAGAGTGCGGTGCAGCCGAGGCAGCCATCTCGCAGGTTGCTGCACGCAGCTGCATTCGCGCAGAGGCGTCAGAAATTGAAACGAAAGGTTGTCATCAGCACGTGGTTCTCACGGTCCACCGCACGCGTATTGACGAACTGATTCAAGTATCCAACGTCCATATTGGCGATGGCATTGAATTTCCAGTTGATGCCGACAAAGACGCGATTCTGATCGAGACCGCGTCGCGCGCCCCATTGGGTCTGATCCAGATTGACGAACACTTCGTTGAACGCCACCCACGACAGCTGCGGACTCAAGCCGCTCGGGCGCACCGCGCGGATCATCTGCCGCACGCGGTAACCTTCATCGCTGAAGTCTTCGCGGTGACGCTGCTCCAGGCGGGTGCGGCTGGTGATGGTGATGTCGGCGATGGGATCGAACTGGTATTGAAACTGTCCCCACCAACGATTTTCGCGGTTGGACGGCTGGCCGGCCGGATGGCTGATGATGGTGTCGTACCCCATCCAGACGCTGGCCTTGGGGTTGAGCCGGTAGAACACCGCAGGGCGCAGGATCAATTGATCGAACTGCTCACCTTCTTCGCGCCAGCGCGGATGCACATCCATGCTCCAGTACAGGTTTTCAACCGGCAACTTGCCCTGCGCGTAGACACTCAACCAATAGCGGCCATCCTCTTCGGTCGCGGCGCGTGCGGTGGACATGGACCCCAGTGTCAAAAATAAAACGGGGCAGGCGATGCGAAGCGTTGTGCCCAATAACGTGCTCAGTGCGTTCATTTATTTTTTTGTGTCGTCGTTGGCAAATCATAGCAACAGGAGTTGTGCTTCCTTCGACCGCTTGGTCGACGCATCGCGCCGTTTATTGCCGATCTCTTCGTTAATCGCGACATGCCCTCGCTTCAGTGCATTTTTCGGCACCATGCGCAGACCTTAGGCCTGACAGGTGCGGGGTTGCCGTGCCTGCTGTCTGGCCAGGTAGAAGGCAGTCGCGATCCACATCCGCGAGTTATCTGCCGCCAGACAAGCAGCTCAGCACGCTGCGCTAGATCGATGTGGCGTCGGGCGCAAGCATCTGCCGAAACAGCGTATCCAGGGCGTCGGCGCGGCCCTTGCCGGCCGACAGGCGCGGCTGGGTGGTCCCCATGCGGTCCAGCTCTGCTTCGAGAAAATCGCTGATTGCCGAAATCCGCGGGCCGTCTTCCACTTCTGTGGAGACACGCTTGAGCGCCAGCAAACGATCCACCTCGTTGCGCAGGTCGCCGTTTTGCAGCAGCTCGTCCAGCAATACCTCGAACGCCATCGGTGGCATGTCCTGCCTGCGCTCGATCCACTGGCAGGCCAGGATCGGGCGCAGCACGTAGAGATATTTCTTGGTACGAATGCGCTCGCCGCGCAGGTAGCCGCGGTAGTTGCTCTTGGCCATGTTGAAGTAATGCCACCACGTGCCAAGCGGCGAATAGAATTGCGTGGAAATGGCGCGCAACTGCGCAACGGCCACCGCGTCCTGCCGATAGACCACCGGCGAATGCAGCCATTCCAGCAGCGTCGGATTGGACTTGGACACGAGCCGCAAGGCCTTGCGCAGATCCCAGCCGCTGACATCCAGATCGTCGGAAATCGGCAGTTCGATCACGTCGCGCTGCGGCTCGCCGGGGCCGGTGCTCTCGTTGACCGTCAGATACCAATCGCGACGATGGACGTAGACAAACCGTGCGTCGTAATCGCTGTCCGGCGAGGAAAATCCCCAGCCGCGGCTTCCCGATTCGCAGGCCAGCAGGATGCGCACGTCATGCTGCTGTTCGATGTCGCGCAGGGCCGACAGCACGGCTTCGCGCTTGTCCGCTGCGATGGGATGGATGTCCATGTTGTCGCTGTCCTTGCCGATGACCTGCCCCATGATAGCCAGCGCGCGCAGAAGCGTTCGCGCGGATGGCGGCCGGCTACGCCACCTGGCTGCGGCGCGCGCGCTCCAGATGCACCAGCAGCAGCGAGATTGCTGCCGGCGTCATGCCGGGAATGCGCTGGGCCTGGCCGATGTGTTGCGGGCGCACGCGTTCGAGCTTTTGCTGTACTTCGATCGACAGCCCACGCACGCCGGCATAGTCGAAGCCGTCCGGTATCGGTGTGTTTTCCTGCCGCTGCTGGCGGGCGATATCGTCGCGTTGGCGATCCAGATAACCGGCGTACTTGACGCTGATTTCCACCTGTTCGGCTACCTGTGTATCGTCCACGCCCGGTCCCAGGGCCGGCACGCGCATCAAGGTGGCGTAGCTGAGTTCGGGGCGCTTGATCAGGTCCAGCACATTGGTTTCGCGGCTGAGCGACACGCCCAGGGTTTGGGTCACCTCGCGCCCCAGCGCATTGCCCGGGGTTGCCCATAGCGCGGACAGCCGCGCGCTTTCGCGCTGCACGGCCTCCTGCTTGGCCGAAAAGCGCGCCCAGCGCGCGTCATCGACCAGGCCCATGCTGCGGCCGACGCCGGTCAGGCGCGCATCGGCATTGTCTTCGCGCAGCTGCAGCCGGTACTCGGCGCGGCTGGTGAACATGCGATACGGCTCGGTGGTGCCGTGGGTGATCAGATCGTCCACCAGCACGCCCAGGTAGGCTTCGTCGCGGCGCGGCGACCACGCCGGTAGCCCCTGCACATGGCGTGCGGCGTTGAGGCCGGCCAGCAGGCCTTGTGCGGCGGCTTCCTCGTAACCGGTGGTGCCGTTGATCTGCCCGGCGAAGAACAGCCCGCCCACCGCCTTGGTTTCCAGCGAGGCCTTGAGCCCGCGCGGGTCGAAGAAGTCGTATTCGATCGCGTAGCCGGGGCGGGTGATATGCGCCTGCGCAAAGCCGTGGATCGAGCGCACCAGCGCCAGCTGCACGTCGAACGGCAGCGAGGTGGAGATGCCGTTGGGATAGATCTCGGTCACCTCCAGGCCTTCGGGCTCGACGAAGATCTGGTGACTGGTCTTCTCCGCGAAGCGCACCACCTTGTCTTCGATCGACGGGCAGTAGCGCGGGCCGATGCCTTCGATCTGCCCGGAATACAGCGGCGAGCGATGCAGCGCACCGCGGATGATGTCGTGGGTCTGCTCGGTGGTGTGGGTGATCCAGCAGCTGACCTGGCGCGGGTGGTCGCCAACCTGGCCCATGAACGACATCACCGGCAGCGGGTCGTCGCCCGGTTGCTCGGCCATGACGCCGTAGTCCAGCGTGCGCCCGTCGATGCGTGGCGGGGTGCCGGTCTTGAGCCGGTCGATCGCGAACGGCCGTTCGCGCAGGCGCGCCGCCAGCGTGGTGGCCGGCGGGTCGCCCATGCGCCCGGCGGCATACTGGGTTTCGCCGACGTGGATCTTGC
The DNA here is from genome assembly GCF_001642575.1 of Xanthomonas floridensis. Lineage (GTDB taxonomy): Bacteria > Pseudomonadota > Gammaproteobacteria > Xanthomonadales > Xanthomonadaceae > Xanthomonas > Xanthomonas floridensis. The sequence continues at coordinate 73,811 of NZ_LXNG01000004.1, forward strand.
CGGCCAGGAAGGTGCCTGCAGTGAGCACCACCGCCGCGGCCTCGAAGCGCAGCCCGGTCTGGGTGATGACCCCGCGCACGCTGTCGGCTTCGGACGTGCCGTTATGGATGACCAGATCGTCCACCGCCGCCTGGAACACGGTCAGGTTGGGCTGGGCCTCGACGATCCGGCGGATCGCGGTGCGATAGAGGTTGCGGTCGGCCTGGCAGCGGGTGGCGCGCACTGCCGGGCCCTTGGATGCATTGAGCGTGCGCCACTGGATGCCGGCCAGATCTGCCGCGCGTGCCATCGCGCCGCCCAGCGCATCGATCTCCTTGACCAGATGGCCCTTGCCGATCCCGCCGATGGCCGGATTGCAGCTCATCGCGCCGACGGTCTCGATGTTGTGGGTCAGCAGCAGGGTGCGCGCACCGGCGCGCGCGGACGCCAGCGCTGCCTCGGTGCCGGCGTGGCCGCCACCGATGACGATGACATCAAAGCGATAGAAGGAATCGGACATGGGCGTGGACTGGGAACGGAAAGAGGAAAACGGCCGGGGAAGTATCGGCTGAAGCGCCGATACGGTCACTAAGACGCTAAAAATGTGATGTGGATCACATTACCAAATACTGACACTCAAGTTGGCATGTTTCGTGCGGATATCCCTACTGCACCCGACGCGGCATTGCGACATGGGCGCAAAGGCTGGAATTGGAACAGGGGCCAGCCGCGCGTGCGTCGGGGTAGCGTAAGGGTCGGTAGTCGGGGGACTGCCGACCCTTATTTTTTTGCCCGCTGACGTCCGGGTCGCAAGCCTTTCACTGTCTGCCGGCGCTGCGTCGCCCAGGCGGGCCATGCCAGAAAACATAAAGCCCCGGCATGCCGGGGCTTTATGCATTGGAGGCGCCGATATCCGACAGGGCCGGAACAGGGGGGATCCAGATTTCCCTGTCGGACATCGACATAAGTCGGTCAGTGGGGCGGGCTGGGTCAGGAGATGACGCAGCGGGTCACACAGAGCACCTAGCTTGCGACCAAGTGCCGGCTGAACGCAAGCCCCCAATATCGCCAATTGTGGGGCGTGTCGCAGTCAGCTTGTCACGGAATTTGCTGGCGAGGGGGACGCGGCGCGGTCTGCCGCTGGATTTCGCGAATCACCCGCGGCGGAGCACCGATCCTGGCAGGCGGCCTGGCCGGTGCTGCGTTGGCAGGCGGCCGGGTGGGCTGCTGCGGACGCGGCCCACCCGGCCGCGGCCCGTGATTGAACGACCCGTTGTGCCGGGGCGGCCGGTACTGCGGACGACGGTCGTACTGCCGGTAGTAATAGCCCCCGCCGCCGCGGTAGACCGGATAGACCGGGTAGTCATACAGTCCGATCGCACCAGCGCCATAAGGTGCACCGTAATAGAACGGTGAGTAGCCGGGCGGATAGCGATACTGCACGGCGGGGGCGCCCCGGTAATAGCCGCCCGACCCGGCGCCGGTGTAGTCGTAGGTTGCGCAGCCACCCAGGGCGAGTAGCCCGGCAGCAAAGATCAGACGGAATTTCATGGATGGTGCCCTCCTGCAACCATGATCTCACTTTCGAACCGCTGCATTGAATCGGTCCTTAATTGCGCGGCAATGGACTGCTTCTTCATCGATCCAGCATGCGCAGGCGGTATGCCTGCTGGCCGTGAAGAGTGGGGCGATACGTTAATCTTGGGACATGATCGAAACGGCCACTCTTGCCCATTCTGATGTCCTGCGCGCCGCCGCGCGCATCGCGCCGCATTGCGCGCCGACACCGTTGCTGACCTCCCATAATCTGGATGCGCTCTGCGGTGCGCAGCTGTTCTTCAAGGCCGAACACCTGCAGCGCAGTGGCGCCTTCAAGTTTCGTGGCGCCTGCAATGCCGTGTGGTCGCTCCCGGAGCACCTGGCGGCGCGTGGCGTGGTCACCCATTCTTCCGGCAATCATGGCGCCGCGCTGGCGCTGGCGGCGCGGACCCGGGGCATCGGTTGCCACGTGGTGGTGCCCGAAGGCGCGGTGGCCGCCAAGCTGGCCAATATTTCCCGTCACGGCGCCACCTTGTGGCGGTGTGCGCCGACCATTGCCGCACGTGAGCAGTTGTGTGCACAGGTACAGCAGACCAGCGGCGCAACCCTGGTCCATCCCTACACCGATCCGGCGGTCATCGCCGGGCAGGGCACCGCCACGCTGGAGCTGCTGCATCAAAGCGGCGGGCTGGACGTGCTGGTGGCGCCGGTCGGTGGCGGCGGGCTTGCCGCCGGCGCGGCGCTGGCGCTGCACTCGGCACCGGGCTGCGCGCTGGTGCTGGCCGAGCCGTGCGGGGCGGCCGACACCGCGCGGTCGCTGGCGGCCGGGCAGCGCCTGGTCGACTTCGTGCCCGACACCCTTTGCGATGGCCTGCGCGGCACCCTGGGCGCGCCGAATTTCGCGCTGCTGCAGGCTGCCGGTGCGCAGGTGATCACGGTGGACGATGCCGCCGTGCTGCAGGCGATGCGGTTGCTCTGGCAGGTGCTCAAGCAGGTGGTGGAGCCGTCTTCGGCGATTACGCTGGCGGCGGTGATGGCCGACCCTGCGCGGTTTGCCGGACGCAGGGTCGGGCTGATCCTGTCCGGCGGCAATGTCGATCTGGATGCCTTGCCATGGGTCGCCGCGTGAGCAGGCGGTCGCGTGGACTGGGCCTGTGGGGCTGGGGTTGGCGACTGTGCATGCTGGCGCTGATCTGGCTGGTGGCGGTCGCCGGCTGGATTGTCTGGGTCGGCGACCGTGATCAGGCCGCGCCGGCCGACGTGATCATCGTGCTGGGCGCGGCCGCCTACGATGCACGTCCTTCGCCGGTGTTCGAAGAACGCATCCGGCATGCGCTGGATCTGTACGCGCAAGGCTACGCGCCGCACCTGCTGTTTACCGGCGGCTTCGGCAATGGCGCCCGCTTTTCCGAATCGCAGGTGGCGCGGCGCTATGCACTGCGCCATGGCGTGCCGCCGGAGGCGATCATGATCGAGACCCGGTCGCGGACCACCCGCCAGAATCTGGAACAGGCGCGCGCGCTGATGGAGCGCCACGGCCTGCACCGGGCCATCATCGTCAGCGATCCGCTGCACATGGCGCGCGCACTGCGGCTGAGCCAGGAGCTGGGGGTGGATGCATTGGCCTCGTCCACGCCCAGTACGCGCTTTCGCAGCTTCCACACCAGCTGGCGCTTTCTGCTGCAGGAGGTTTATTACTTCCACCGCGATCTGGTAGTGCAAGGCCCCTGAGCCGCGCGGCGCGCTGCGCTCACGGTAGACCCATCGGCGATGGCGTTCGACCGCCGCACCGGCGGTGTTTTCGAGGATGGGGTTTTGCGTTGCAGCAGATCACGCTGCAAGACAGCGCTGGCGGTGGTTGTTCTCGGTCCGATGCCTCACGGCGTGCGGAACTGCAATGCAGTCGCTGGCGGCGTCTTCGCACGCGTGCAAAAGCCGCTCTATGATGCGGCTTTCCCAGCGGCAGGTTCGAGCATGAGCGAGAGCAACCGGCAACGCGCCACCGGCCTGGTCCAGGCCTATTACGAGGCCTTCAATCGCGGCGATTGGGACGGCATGCTGGCGTTCCTGGCCGACGATGTGGCCCACGACCTCAATCAGGGGCCGCGTGAGATCGGCCGTGCGGAGTTCGCGGGCTTCTTGCAGCGCATGAACGACAGCTACCGCGAGCAGTTGCACGACATCGTGCTGACCGCCAACGAAGACGGCACGCGTGTCGGCGCCGAATACGTGGTGCATGGGGTCTATCACACCACCGACGAAGGCCTGCCGGAAGCGAACGGACAGACCTATGTGTTGCCCGGTGGCGCATTCTTCGACATACACGCCGACAAGATCACCCGCGTCACCAACTACTACAACCTGCAGGAATGGATCGCGCAGGTCTCGCGCTGATCGTACCGGCCGCGCAGCTCTACATGGCCGGTGCGTGACAAGCGCGCCGGCGCATGATGCGAAGCGAAGGATCATGCCGCACGGTGCGCTGGCAGCTTGCGACGCAGGCCATGCTGGTCTTGCTGGGCCGGCTCGATCGCACCGGCGCGCCGCCGGATGATCGACGCGGGCGTTACAGCCGCACGATGCCGATCACCACCAGCACGAAGATGCTCCACTTGAGTACCTGGTACAGCGGGTTGTTGCGTTCCTTCAATGCCTTGGCCTTCAGGCGCGCGGCGTAGAAGTAGCGGAACACGCGGTTGATGCCGCCGGTCTTGTCGCCTTCCTGGTTGGGCGAGGCGCCGGCCGACAGCAGGCTGCGTCCGACGAAGCGGTTCACCGCCCCGGCCCAACGCCAGCGCATCGGGCGCTCGATATCGCAGAACAGGATGATGCGGTCCTGATCGGTATCGTTGCGCGCGTAGTGGATATAGGTCTCGTCGAACATGGTCCATTCGCCGTCGCGCCAGCTATGCCGCTGGCCATCCACGTCGATGAAGCAGCGGTCGTCGTTGGGCGTCGCCAGGCCCAGGTGCAGACGCATGGAGCCGGCGAACGGGTCGCGATGCGGGCGCAGTTCGCTGCCCGGCGGCAGCTCGGCGAACATGGCCGCCTTCACCGTGGGGATGGATTTCAGCAGCGCGGTGGTCTGCGGGCACAGCTCGGCCGCAGACGGGTGCGCGGTGCCATACCACTTCAGGTAGAAGCGCTTCCAGCCGCGACGGAAGAACGAGTTGAAGCCGATATCGGTGTAGCCGTCGGCGGCGCGGATCTTCTGCATCTGCTGCAGCGCCACCGCCTCGTCGCGGATCACCGGCCAGTTCGCGCGCAGCGGCGCCAGTTCCGGAAATTCCCTGCCCGGGTCGATGAACGGGGTGGTCGGCACGCGCGAGCACAGGTACATCAGCGTGTTGATCGGCGCCATGAAGGTGGAATGGTCCAGCAGCTGCCGGCTGAGCCGGTGCCGCACGCGACCGCGGTAATGGATGTACAGCGCCGATGCGATGAACAGCGCGATGAGAAGCCACTTCAACATGGGGGAATGCCAATTGGGGCGGGGGCCGCAACGAAAGGGGGGAAGCCAGCGCGGTGGGGCGCTGTCGTCAATTAGTGAATTCTACCGGCTCCGGCGGCCGCACCTGCCTGCTGCACAATGGCGCCGGCGCAATAGTGTGTGTCATCGGGTACCGGCGCACGCGAGCGGCCGCTGTGCACCGCCGCTCAGAGCAGTCAGCAAACGGACTGCGCTCACCGCCAGGCGGGCGCGGCCGGTGCTGGGTACGGCATGTACCGCTCGTACACTCCGGGTCCTCCGCGCCGTCCGTACCCACCTGACGACCGCTCGCGCCGTCCGCGCTTATTCGCTGCGGCGGCGGATCGGGATGGAGGCCACCGGGACGCTGGCGATGTCCTGGCCGCGCTCGCGGATCGGCGCGCCGGGCGCCGGCGCCCAGGCCTGCGCATAGATCACCTCCCAGGAGCTGGGCAGGGTGCCGTCCGCGCGGCGCAGCGGTTCGTAGGCGGCACTGGCGGCAGCAAAGCGGCCGCGTCCGGTCAGGGTGGCGCGGCGGTCGCTGAGCGCGTTGGTCGCGCCCATCGCACGCAACTCGCGCATCAGTGCGGGCAGGTCGTTGTAGGTGAGGGTGAACAGGTCGCGGTCCAGCACCGGGTCGCGGAAGCCGGACATCATCAAGGCGTCGCCGAACTGGGCGATCGGCGGGAACCGGCTGACGTGCGGGGCGGTATCGGCCTGCGCGAAGGCCTCGCGCAACTCGATCAGGGTCTCGGGGCCGAAGGTGGAGCACAACAGCAGACCGCCCGGGCGCAGTGCACGGCGGAACCCGGCGAACACGGCCGGCAGGTCTTCCACCCACTGCAGGCACAGATTGCTGAAGATCACATCCACGCTGCCGTCGGCGACCGGCAGCGCGCGGGCATCGGCGCAGACCTGTGCGAACGGCTTCCACCAACCGGCCGCCTTGCGCGCCTGGCGCAGCATCGGCATGGCCTGGTCGAGCGCGATCACCTGCGCTTTGGGCCAGCGCTTCTTGATGCTGCTGCTGGCATGGCCCGGGCCGGCGCCGACATCCAGCACCACCTTGGGCACCTGCTCGCCCAGGTAATCCAGCGATTCGAGCAGCCGCGTTTCCACTTCGCGTTGCAACGCGGCGGCGGCGGCATAACTGCTGGCGGCACGCGCGAAGGCGCGGCGGACGTGGCGGGGGTCGAAAGTACTGTTCATTGCGGCGCTATTGTCGCCTGTGGCCGGTGTGGAGGGAATCGATGCGGGGGGTTGGTGTTGCGTTTGCCTGGAGATCTGACTGTGGCCATTGGCTATCGGTCGTTGGAGCAGGCATGGCGTGGAGACTGGCCAGGTGCTGCAACGCGCCGGAGTGCGTGGAGTGCGTTCGACCGATCGCTGCAGCGCGCGCGCTATGGCATGCCGCGCGCAGATGCGCTGGATTGCATCAATGCCTCTGCGCGTCTGCGCCGCGCCCGTGCCTGCCACGGTGATCTTGTGGCGACTTTCGTGCCCAGCCGATCAGGTGATGGGCGGCAGTTGCAGTGCGCACGCTGGCACCGGTCGCGGTGCATGTCGCCCCACGCCACCTCGTTCTGACAGGCCTGGCCCACGGGTGGCGGTCCGCCACGTCGTGCAGCGCTGACCTGTGCGGGAAAGTTGTGTGACGCGGTGTCAGCTGACCTCCCGCCTGCCGACGGCCATTGACGAGGCGCACGCGCGCTAGAACGTGCCCGGATAACTGCCGCCATCGATCAGCAGGTTCTGCCCGGTGATGTAGCCGGCCTGCGCGCTGCACAGGAACGCGCAGGCGGCGCCGAATTCATCGGGCTCGCCGAAGCGACGGGCCGGAATGCCGGCACGCTTGCGTTCGGCGACTTCGTCGGCCGTCATGCCCTGCTGCTGGGCGATGGCAGCGAAATTGCCGTGCAGCCGGTCGGTGAGGAACTGCCCGGGCAGCAGGTTGTTGAGGGTGACGTTGTCGGCCACCGTGCTGCGCGCCACACCCGCCACGAAACCGGTGAGGCCGGCGCGCGCGCCATTGGACAGGCCAAGGATGTCGATGGGCGCCTTCACCGCGCTGGAGGTGATGTTGACGATGCGGCCGAAGCGGCGCGCGCGCATCGCGTCGACAGTGGCGCGGATCAGCTCGATCGGCGCCAGCATGTTGGCGTCCAGCGCGCGCAGCCAGTCCTCGCGCTCCCACTGGCGGAAATCCCCCGGCGGCGGGCCACCGGCGTTGTTGATCAGGATGTCGACCTGCGGGCAGGCGGCGAGCGCGGCGCTGCGGCCTTGCGCGGTGGCGATGTCGCCGACCACGCTGCGCACCTCGCCGGCGCCAGGGAGCGCGCGCAAGGTCGCGGCCGCCTGTTCCAGCGCAGCGTGGCCACGCGCCACGATCACCACGTTGACGCCTTCGCCGGCCAGCGCGCGTGCGCAGCCCAGTCCCAGACCCTTGCTGGCGGCGCAGACCAGTGCCCAGCGCCCGGCGATTCCCAAATCCATGCAGTGCGTCCTCGATCAGCGAAGCCGCATGATCGACGATCTGCTCAGGGCACGGACGCAACGAAGCGTTGCAGTGCCTCGGCCACCTGGTCGGCATGGCCCAGGAACGGTGCGTGACCGCCGCCGGCGATGGTCAGCGTCTGTGCCTGCGGCGCGCGTGCGGCGGCGGCCTGCATGCCGGCCGCCGGCACCAGCCGGTCGCGCTGGCCGCCGATCCACAGGCTGGGGCGCGTCAGCTGCGGCAGCGCACGGCGCAGGTCGGTGCGCTCCAGCAGCTGCAGACCTTGTTGCAAGGCCTCTGCAGCCGGCTCGCCGCGCGCGGTTAGCGTCTCGCGCAGGCTGCGCAACTCGGCGCGCGCATGCGCCGAGCCCAACGTATCCAGTGCCAGGAACCGTTCCAGCGTGCCGCGATAATCGCGCTCCAGGTCCTGGCCGAACTGCGCGAACACCTCGCGTTCGACAGCCTCCGGCCAGTCGCTGCCGCGCACGAAGCGGGGCGTGGCGGCGATCATCGCCAGTGCACGCACCTGCGGCAGCGTGGCAGCCGCATGCAGCGCGAACAGGCCGCCCAGCGACCAGCCCAGCCACACTGCCGGCGGCGTGGCGGCTGCTACGTCGGCCACCACATCGGGCAGCGCCAGCGGCGTGGGGTCCTGGCGGCTGAAGCCGTGCCCGGGAAGATCCACCAGATGCAATTGGAAGTGCGGCGACAGCCGCTCCACCAGCGGTGCGAACACCCCGCCGTGCAGCGCCCAACCGTGCAGAAGAACCAGCGCAGGCCCTTGGCCGATGACATCGATATGCATGTGCGCATTGTCGCCGATCGATGGGCACCGCATGGTGCGGAGTGTGGTGTGCTCAGGTCAGTGCCTGTCGATCGCGCGTAGCGCCTCGATCTTGGGTGCAAGCACTGCCCACTGCGCGCGTGCGTCGCCACGCCGGCACCAGCGGTCGGGCCATCGCCAGCGCCGCGCGCGACGCGCGGTGATCGTCGCAGCCAGCCAGTCGGAATCGAACGCATCCCACACGCCCGCCACGCTGCGCAGATTGCCGACCAACACCGGATGCACTTCATGCAACAGCATCGTGCGCAACTGCGGTAGCGTGAACGGCGAAGCGGCCAATGCCTGCGCGATGAGTAGGTGTTCGTCATCGCCGGCGCTGTCCAGGTACAGCAAGGACAGCGCTTCCCAGACGCGGCGTTGTGCCGATGTGGCGGCGGTTGGGTCGGGCGCGCTGGAGGTCACAGTGGCAACCACGTCGCTGCCGGGTGCGATGGTGCGTGGTGCATGTAGCTCGCGCGGACAGCGTGCAAACGGCGAAACGGTTCGCCCATCCGCTTGGCACAGACGCAACGGCTTCCAACCTGCCGGCTGGAGGGGCCAGGCGAACTGGCGCGCGCGCTGCTCATGCGGGTCTCAGCAGCGTGCCGTCGCCGGCACGCAGGTAGGCCGCCTGTGGCTGGGTTCGTCCATCCATAGGCATGCTCCAACCTGCGTTCGGGCAGCATCTCCCGCATGCCGGGGCAATGGATCGATGTGTCGGCGAGTCGCTCGACAGTCTGGCACCGGCCAGTCCCCCGGCGCGCTGTCGCCCACCGTCAGGCCGAAGCGCGCAACGGCTGCCGGCTGACCACATCGCGCGCCTGCACGATGGCCACGACCAGTGCCTGCACCTGCTGCGGGGTATGCAGCGCCGACAAGGTGACGCGCAGACGCGCCTTGCCTTCGGGCACGGTGGGCGGGCGGATCGCACCGACCATGAAGCCGGCCTGCTCGAGCGCGGCCGACATCGCCATCACCGTCGCCTCTTCGCCGCACAGCAAGGGCTGGATCGGCGTATCGGAGGCCATCAGCTCGAAACCATGCCGGCGCGCACCGTCGCGGAAGGCGCCGATCAGTTCCACCAGGCGCGCACGCCGCCAATCGTCGCGGCGTGCCAGGCGCACTGCGGCCAGCGTGGCGGCCACCTGCGCCGGCGGCAGGGCGGTGGTGTAGATGTAGGGGCGCGCGGTTTCGGCCAGGTGGCGCACCAGCGCTTCCTCGCCGACCACCACCGCGCCATAACCGCCCAGCGCCTTGCCCAGCGTGACCAACTGCAGCGGCACTTCGGCAACGCCCAGGCCGGCGTCGGCCACGCAGCCGCGCCCTTGCGGGCCCAGCACGCCCACGCCGTGCGCATCGTCGACATAGAACAGCGCTTCCTGCATGCGCGCCACCAGGCTCAGTGCGCGCAGCGGCGCCACATCGCCATCCATGCTGAAAACGCCGTCGCTGGCCAGCATCGCCGCGCCCTCGGGGGCACCCTTGAGCTGGCGCATTGCGCCTTCCACGTCCAGGTGCGGATAACGCCGCAGCCGGCAGCCGGCCAGGCGCGTGGCATCGAGCAGGCTGGCGTGGTTGAGCCGGTCCTGTACGCACACATCGTCCTCTTCGCTGAGCAGGGCCTGCTGCACAGCCAGGTTGGCAATGAAGCCGCTGCCGAACAGCAAGGCCGACGGATAGCCCAGCCAGTCGGCGATCTCGCGTTCCAGCGTCTCGTGCGCGGTGTGGTGCCCGCAGATCAGGTGCGAGGCGGTGGCGCCAGCGCCGTCGCGCGCAGCGGCATCCTGCAGCGCGGCCACCACTTCGAACTGCTGCGACAGGCCCAGATAGTCGTTGGAGCAGAAGCCGGTCAGCCAGCGGCCATCGATTTCCAGCCGCACCCCGTCGCGACGGCCAACCATCCGGCGTACCCGCACCCGCTCCTGGGCCACGCGCAACTTGCGCAGCGACGAAATCCGTTCGTGCAGATCGGGGCGAGTCATGGGGAATTCGATCACGGAAAGGGCCGCTAGCGTAGCGTGCCGCGCCTGCGTCGCCCAGCTGGTACCGACGGCCGGTGCCGGCGATGCAGGGTTTGCCCACGTGCCAGCCGCTGGATGCCGATGGGGTGCCGTGCCGCCTGATGCCGGTGATGTCGCCCCATCGGATGTTTCAACAGGTCCGGCCGACGCCCAGAGGGCTTCGCGCACCGGCAGCGGGCATGCGTGGCGCCGATGGCCTCCACCGACAGTGGATCAGACCAGCGGCTGTGATTCGGCATCAACCAATCAGGACCGCCTGCACCGACAGATGCCCGCGGACGTTGCGTGACGGGGCTGCAGCGAGACCCATCACAAGATCTGCCTGCACGATGGGGTCACCGCACCTTGTCGACCGTCGCCAGCTGGCAGCAGAATGTCCGGCAGGTGGTCAGGTCGCTGCCCCGCAGCGGCGTAGCTCCGGCCAGCCACCGCAAGGACGTCGATGCATCACGATCCTATGCAGCGAGGAAAATCCGTGGTTATGCCGCGTGTTCGCACGCCGCCCCACAGGTGATGTCCGCATGCACGGTGCCGGGGTGGTCGTGGTCGGCGGCGTCGACGGTGATCTGCATCGGGCGCAGGCCCAGGCGCTGGAACAGGGCCTGGTCGCGCTCGGTGTCCGGGTTGCCGGTGGTGAGCAGTTTTTCGCCGTAGAAGATCGAGTTGGCACCGGCCAGGAAGCATAGCGCCTGCAGTTCGTCGCTCATCGCTTCGCGGCCGGCGGACAGGCGCACCATCGATTTGGGCATGGTGATGCGGGCCACGGCGATCATGCGCACGAACTCGAACGGGTCCAGTTGCTGGGTGCCGTGCAGCGGGGTGCCGGCGACCTGGACCAGCTGGTTGATCGGCACCGAGTCCGGGTGCGCCGGCAGCGTGGCCAACGCCAGCAGCAGGCCGATGCGGTGCTCGCGGGTCTCGCCCATGCCGACGATGCCGCCGCAGCAGGTCTTCAGGCCCACATCGCGCACATGTTCCAGCGTGTTCAGGCGGTCCTGGTACTGGCGGGTGTGGATGATGGAATCGTAGTAATCCGGCGCGGTGTCCAGATTGTGGTTGTAGTAGTCCAGCCCGGCGTCCTTGAGCGCGCGTGCCTGGCCGGCGTCGAGCATGCCGAGCGTGGCGCAGGTTTCCAGCCCCAGCGCCTTGACCTCGCGGATCATCGCAGCCACCTTGGGGATGTCGCGCTCCTTGGGCGAGCGCCACGCCGCGCCCATGCAGAAGCGCGAGGCACCGGCGGCCTTGGCCTGGCGCGCCTTGGCGACGACGTCTTCGGTCTCCATCAGCTTTTGCGCGGTCACGCCGGTGTCGTAGCGCTGTGCCTGCGGGCAGTACGCGCAATCTTCCGGGCAGCCGCCGGTCTTGACCGACAGCAGCGTGGAGACCTGCACCTGCGCCGGATCGAACTGTGCGCGGTGCACGCTGGCCGCGTGATGCAGCAACTCGGGGAACGGCAGATCGAACAACGCCTGCAGCTCTTTGCGATCCCAGTCATGGCGTACGACAACAGACATCGGAGTTTCCTGACAGTCAGCGGCTTGGAAGCCAGGCAGTCTGGTGAGCATGGAAGAGGCTGTCAACTTTACTGAAGTGGGTTCGGTTTACAGATGGCCGCAGCGGGTGCTGCGGCTGCTGCTACCAAGCCTGTGCCTGGTTTGCGCGGAAGCGGGCATGGCCGATTGCGATCTGTGTCCGTCGTGCCGGGCCGCGCTGCCGGAGCACGGCCATGCCTGCCTGTGCTGCGCCACGCCCTTGTTTGCATCCGACAGCGTGGCGCTCTGCGGACACTGCCTGCAGCAGCTGCCACCGCTGCAGCGCGTGCATGCCTGCTTTACCTATCGCTGGCCGGTGGATGGCCTGCTGCGCCGTTTCAAATTCCACCAGGACCTGGCGGCCGGTCGCCTGCTGAGCGAGCTGATGGCCAGGCGCTGCGCCCAGTTGCCCCGGCCGCAGGCACTGGTGCCGGTGAGTCTGCACCGGCAACGCCTGCGCCAGCGCGGCTACGATCAGGCGCTTGAGCTGGCCAGGCCGCTCGGCAGGGCGCTGCAGCTGCCGTGCCTGCCACTACTGCGCCGTGTGCGTGCCACCGCGCCGCAATCGGAGCTGGATGCGGTTGAGCGCCAACGCAATCTGCGCGAGGCCTTCATCGCACGCGGCGCCCTGCCCGCACATGTAGCGCTGGTGGACGACGTGATGACCACCGGCGCCACGCTGCACGCGGCTGCGCAGGCCTTGCGCCAGGCCGGCGTGCAACGGGTGGATGCCTGGGTCTGCGCGCGGGTGCCGTGACGGTGCGGCTGGGAGCGGTGCGCGTTCGATAGGGCAGGTGCTGGGGCGGGTACGGTCTTGTTGCATCGGTCCATACCCTCATTCCAACTCATCTCCCGCAGCAGAGCGGCTTGGCGCCTGCGCAGTGGTCTTCAGTGCTCCGGGCCCCACTCTGGACAGATGGGTGCGTGGTCCACCGCGGTTCCGGGAAGACATCGACTACCCGGAGAGCCTGCCGCGCAGCTCCTGGCGAATCCCTAATCCCTAATCCCGGCTTCTAACGCACCGCCGTCGCGATGCCGACAAAGATCGCCAGGCCCACCCAGTTGTTATGCAGGAAGGCGCGAAAGCAGGGGCCGCGTTCGCGGTGGCGGGCGATGCGGAATTCGTAGAGCACCAGCGCCGCCGCTACACCCAGGCCCGCCCAGTAGGCAGCGTCCAGGCCGGCGCGTCGTCCTACCGCCGCCAGGGTGGCAAACATCGCCGCATAGAGCGCGCCTTGCGCCAGCAGATCGTACTTGCCGAACAGGATGGCGGTGGACTTGCTGCCCATGCGGATGTCGTCGTCGCGGTCCACCATGGCATACCAGGTGTCGTACGCGGTCGCCCACAGGATATTTGCCGCGTACAACAGCCAGCCCAGCAATGGCACGCTGCCTTGTACGGCGGCAAAACCCATCGGGATGCCCCAGCCGAACGCCATGCCCAGATAGACCTGCGGCAGATGGGTATGGCGCTTGAGATACGGATAGCTGGCGGCCAGGAACACCCCGGGCACGCTCAGCGCCACGGTCAGCCAGTTCAGGCTGAGCACCAGCGCGAACGCCACCAGCATCAGCGCCACGAACACCCACAGCGCCTCGCGCCCGGACACCGCGCCGGTGGCCAGCGGGCGCGACTTGGTGCGCTCTACATGCGGGTCCAGCCAGCGGTCGGCATAGTCGTTGATCACGCAGCCGGCCGAGCGGGTCAGCCAGACCCCGGCGGTGAACACGAACAGCGTCCACAGCGGCGGCATGCCGTCGGCGGCCAGCCACAGCGCCCACCAGGTGGGCCAGAGCAGCAACAGGCTGCCGATCGGGCGGTCGCCCCGCACCAGCTTCCAGTACTGCCCCAACCGCGCAGACCACGTCAGCGCGGGCGCGGTGGGGACCTGTTCAACACCATGTTTGCTCATGCTGCAAAGGGTAGCAGCGCGCTCCGGATGCAGCCATGCACGGGCTGGCGCAACTGCGGCCTGCCAGCTGAAACATTGCCTCGCCGGCAGGGACGGCAGCTTGGGTCGCCGCTCGCCACTTTAAGACCGGGGGAGCCTGGCAGGCGCCGGGGGCGGCGCAACTAGAACACCATGCTGAGGTGCGGTGCGCCGTTGGTGCCGTGGTGATCGGCCATCAGCCATCAGCCACCAGCCACCAGCCATCAGCCATCAACCACCAGCCATCAGCCATCAACCACCAGCCACCAGCCACCAGCCACCAGCCACCAGCCACCAGCCACCAGCCACCAGCCACGCTTGCTGGGGGGGCAGGCATCACGCGGAGGCACGGGTTCTGGCATACTGCGCGGCCAGGCGCTCGTAGCTCAGCCGGATAGAGTAGTGGCTTCCGAAGCCATTGGTCGGGGGTTCGAATCCCTCCGGGCGCACCAGATGACCCCTCCAGGGACGTCCAAGAAAGTCCAAAACCCCCGAGAAATCGGGGGTTTTTTGTTGCCTGCCAGTCCTGCAAGGTCCACCCTAATTCCATTGAAATCCAGGCCGATCGGGGGCATGGATGGGGGGCACCAGCCCCTAGCAGTGATAGGGATGCCCCCATGCCCTGAAGTGACGCAGCAATACCCAGTGCAAAGCCGGCCACCAAGCCCGTGAGGCTGTTCGATGCGGCGGCTTATACGTCGAGATCTCGCCGAAGGGCGCCAAGCTCTGGCGATGGAAGTATCGATTCGGCGGTAGGGAGAAGCGCTTAGCGCTGCGGGTCTACCCAGAGGTCAGCCTGGCACAGGCGCGAGCTCAGCATCTAAAGGTACGCAAAGTCCTTCGGTCAGGCATTGACCCAGGTGAGAAGAGAAGGGTCGACAGGCTTATTCGCGTTGATCGGTCCCCGCTCAGCCTTGCAGCTGTCGCTGCAGAACTCCTGAACCTGCATGGCAAGAAGAACTCGGTCCTGACGATGAAGCGCAATGGCAGAATCGTCGAAAAGGACCTCAACCCCTATCTAGGGCATAGGCCTATCGCTAAGATCTCTGCGCCGGAGCTTCTAGCGGTCCTGCGCAAGATAGAAATGCGTGGCGCCATTGAGACAGCGCATCGCGCTCGGGGCATTGCCAGCATGGTGTTTCGATACGCCATCACCGCAGGCAAGGCTCAGTGTGACCCGGCTGCCGATCTTTTTTGGGCGCGGTAGCCGCAATGCTGTTGACCGCTTGCGCAAGCGCCTGCATGTGGGCGACTGGGGTGAATGTCTGCGGTGTGACGCGAATGCAGGCGCCGCTGGCCAAGTCGTTGCGGACCACGGTGAAGATGCCGTAGTCCCGCTGAAGTCGCCTTTGCAGGGCATTGACTTGCTCCTTGGAAGCCTGCCCACGCAGGCGGAAGCCGCCCATGCCCGAAGCGTTGTGCACGCTGGTGGCGCCAAGCACTTCGACGTTCGATGCATCTTTCAATTCGCTTACCCAGGCTTGCTGCAGATAGTTCAGCCGCGCTTGCTTGTTGGCCCCGCCAATGGCCCGGTGGAACGCCAGGGCATCGGGCACCGTCAGGAACGCGGCGAAGTCCGAGGTGGCTAGATGCACGCGATTGGCGACATCGCCATCGCCGGCATCTTCGCCTGGGAAAGGCATCACCGGCGCCAGGGTGCCTTCGCGCATGTACAACGCACCCACGCCAACCGGCGATCCGATCCACTTGTGCAGATTGAACACGGCCCAGTCGACGTCGAGATCGTCGCGCTTGAAGTCCAGCAAGCCCCAGGACTGGGCGCAGTCGCAGATCACATGGATGCCTCGTTGCCGTGCGATCGCGGCGATCTTCCTGACCGGAAGCACCAGCCCATGCTGGTTGCTGACATGGGTCAGCAGAATCAGCTTCAGGTTGGGATGTGCGTCGAACGCCTGTTGGTAGGCAGCGAGATAGTCGTCATCGGCTCCTGTGGCGGGAAGAGCAAGCATGTGGCCTTCGACACCGCGACTGCGTGCCAGCCACGCCATCATTCGCTTGAATTCCGGGTAGTCGGCATCGGCCCACAGGATCGCATCGCCGGCCGTCAGACCGTTGTACTGCGTGATCAGGTTGACGAAGGACTCGGTGGCATTTCGGGTGAGCATCAATTCGTTGGTCTTGACGCCCAGCGCGGCGGCCACCGCGGTGCGTGCCGCCAGGAAATCGCGGTCGTAGTCACGGCGTGCGTACCAGGAAAGTTCTCTGTTGACCTTGTGCGTGTTGCGCGCAAGCGCTTCCTCGACCGGCGTGGCCATCTTCCCCCAATAACCATGCTCGAGGTTGATGATGTCGTCCTGCACCGGGTACAGCGCCCGCACCGCCTGCCAGTGCGCTTCGTCTTGCGCGAGCAACTGCGGCGACTTGGTCGAGACAGGTACATCACGCAGCGCTGTGGGAGCAGCATCAACGACCAGGGACGAAGCGGCGATTGAAGCCGACAGCTGGAGAAAACGCCTTCGGTTTGCCATGGAGATCCTCTGCAGTGAAAGTGTCGCATCAGCACGATAGCGGGCAGCACACGTCCTGGACACGCCGCGCATGGAATTTTTTTGGATGACGTCATCTGGCTTGAAGACATGCAGCATGAGGCGGTGTCGCGCACGGCGGGCATCGGCTGGCAGGCGCGACCCAAGCGCCGCCGCCGGGAGCGTGCTCCATGGTCTAGACTACCGACCATGCTGCGCCACCCACGCTTCTTGCAGGTCATGCACCGGCTCGCCCTGATGGGCGCGCTGCTGATGGCCGTTGCGCCGGTGGTCAGCCGCTGGATGCAGCCGGACGCGGAGGCGGATCGACTGCGTCAGTTGACCGATCTGTGCACCAGCGGTGGCCTGCAGCAGCTCGAGGCGGGCGCGGTCATGGCATCGGCGCACGCTGCGCACATGATGTCGATGGACTTGGCGATGTCCGGCATGGGCCACGGCGACGCCGGAACCCTGTCGGTCGATCACCGCGATGGCATGGCCTGCGATTACTGCGTTCTCGCAGCGAATTTGCTGCCCTTCCTGCTGCTAGTGCTACTGCTGCCCTTGTTGCAGCAGGCAATGACGCAGCCTCCGGCATTGCGGACCGTGCCGTTCGGAGCGAGCGCGTGGCCGGCCCATGGCGCACGCGGCCCGCCGGACGCCCTGCCAGCCTGATCCTGCTGGTCTTGGCTTGCTTGCGCTTGGTCGCCGGCAGTCCGTGTTCGCATCTGCTGCTCTGCCGTCGCCGATGATCCGACCGCGGCGACGCATCGTGCCGCCGCACTTGAGCGGTGCGTGTGGTTGCGCTCGCTAAGTCGAGTTCGGCTAGTGGGGCATTGCCGGCAACGCCTGCGGTTTGGATGCGACCTCACTTGAAACGCTGTACGCCGATGTCGCGGTGCGGTTGCGCATGGCGCATGGCGCGTTGGGATGGCATTCCACGCGAATGACGTTCTGCCTGCGCGCGCGCTTCGGGGCATGCGGCGTCTCGACACAAGGTCGAAAAAATCTCATGAAGACGACATTGGGATGCCTGCTGATGGCCGGAGCCGTGCAGCATGCCGCTGCCCAGGACGCCACGCAGCTGCCGGCGGTGCAGGTGATCGGCGATTACGCCGCCGACAAGGCAAACAGCACGACCCAGGCGGAGATCGCGCTGGCCGATTACCCCGCCTCGATCCAGGTGGTGCCCTCGGAGGTGCTGCGGGATCGCGGCGTGACACGCACCGAGCAACTGATGGACAACGTCAGCGGCGTGCATGCCGAAGCCAGTTACGGAGGCAACGGCGCCACGTTCTTCAATATCGGTACGCGGCAGGCCACGCTGCCCCACACGTTCCAGCTGTCGGGCGATACCCGCACGGACGCGATGGTGTCCTACGCGCGAGGTCCGTGGACCACGCAGCTCAATCTGCTCAATGTCTTCGACCGCAGGTTCTACGTGGGCGGCTCTGCCGGCGTTTTCAACTACCCCCTGACGCCGAATGCGCCTGCGACAGCGCAGTTGACGCTGCCCTAGCGCTTCGCCGACTGAGTGCGCCGTGGTGGTTTGCCTGGCTGTGCCACTCGACCTAGGCGTTGCTTCCCTCTCTCCCTTTGAGCTCTACGATGACACACGAGACATCCTTGAATATCGCCAGCATGGTGGCGTGGCCCTGGTTGGCACCTGCAGCGCTTGCCGAAAGCAGCGGCGCACCGACGGCACAGTGTGCGACTGACCAGATGCCCGGTTGGACACTGACGCCGGCGGACCGGCGCTACCGCGGCACCGGATCCCGTTTCAACGCTCTATCCATGACGATCTCCCGATGTGCATCAGGCAGGCTGCCTCAGAGCGCAGTTCTTCTGTTGAGCATCAGCGGTTCTTGCGTGTCGACAGCCTACGCACAGGCAGATACCCAGCCACCTGCTGAAGCCACCACACTGGACACGCTGAAGGTGCAGGGACAGCGCGAGCGACTGCTGGATGCGCCGGCAACCGTCGGCAGTCGGTTGGGCCTGACGCAACGACAGACGCCGGCGTCGCTGCAAGTCATCGATCAGGGCGACATCGCCAGGCAGGGAGCACGCACCACCAGCGAAGTGTTCGACATGGTTGCCGGCGCCATGGTCGGCAATGTCCCGGGCAACCCGGCGGTGGTCACGATGCGCGGGTTCAGCGGTAACACGGTGTCGGTCCTGCACGACGGCGTGCGGCTTGGCACCTCGACGATCGTGACCCGCAACCTGGACACGTTCGGACTGGAACGTGTCGAAGTGCTGCGCGGCCCGGCGTCTGTGCTGTATGGCGAAGGCGCCCTGGGCGGGGTCATCAACCTGGTGAGCCGCAAACCGCAACTGGGCGCACCCTCCATGGAAGGCATGCTCGGGCTCGGCAGTTTCAACACCTGGCGAGGCGGGTTTGATGTCAACAAGCCGATCTCGGACACCGTCGCCGTTCGTGGGTTCGTCAGCCGATTGCGCTCCGACAGCCTGAATGACATCGACAACAACCAGACGGATCTGTTGACGGTCGGTGGCAGCCTGTTATGGCGTCCCGGCACCGGGGTGGCGATGCTGTTCTCTTTCGAGCACGCCGAGGACGACAGCACCGGCACCTATCAGGGCTCCCCGATGGTGCCGGCGGATGTCGCCCGATCGCCGAGTCATGTCGTCCGTAGCACGAGTGGCTTGGTCGTCGACAAGGCAACACGTCACCTCAACTACAACCCGTTGGGCGCAACCAGCGGTGCCAAGAGCGACCTGTTGCGCTGGCGCATGGATCTTCCGCTGGGCAATAACTGGTCGCTGCAGAACGACTTGAGCTGGTATCAGGCCGATCGGGATTTCTTCTATTCCGATAACTGGATCTACAACCGCGCGAGCGGGCAGTTCTCGCGCACCGCTGAGCGAATCCGGCACGATCAGCGGTTCTGGAACGAACGGCTTGCGCTGTCGTTCGACGGCCAGGTGGGCGGGCATCGCAACCGGTTCACCACAGGGGTGGAGCACAACGACACCGATTTCTACAACCCGCGGCAAACCGGGGTGACCACGCCTGTGTCGCTGCTCGACCCGCAGCTTGGCGTATTCCCGGATGGAGCGGCGGGCAACTTCCCCGGCGCAGGCAACAACGTGATCTTCGACTCCCGCCTTCGCACCTCGGCGGTGTTCGCCGAGAACGCGCTCAACCTGACAGACCGCTGGATACTGCTCGCTGGCGCGCGCTTTGAAAAGATCGCGCTGTCGCGTGATATTCGCGATCTGAACACCGGCAGTGCCGAGTCGTTTCGTCCCGACTACAGCCCCTTTTCCTGGCGGGTGGGCACGGTGTTCGACCTGACCCCAGACGTTCAGGTGTATGGGCAATACGCCACTGCGGTGAGTCCTGTTTCTACCCTGCTGACCATGCGCCCGGCCGCTGGCGTGTTCGACCTCAGCAAGGGGACGTCGCTTGAAGCAGGCGTCAAGGCGAGCGCATGGGACAAGCGCGTGGAGCTGACGGCGGCGGCCTATCGGATCGAGCGGGACAACATCCTCACCCGCGATCCAGCCAACCCGAGCATCAGTGTCCAGGGTGGCGAGCAGTCTTCCCAGGGTGTGGAGTTCTCTGCGCAAGCCCAGATGACGCGGGGGTTGCGACTGGATCTTGCGGCCGCTTACGGCACCGCGCGCTACGACCGGCTGCTGGAAGTCGGTGGCGCCGACCGCAGTGGCAACCGGCCCATCAATGTTCCCAACGGCACGGCTTCCCTGGCAGCCAGCTACCGTTTCCCGAGCGTTCCGCTGTCGATCGGAGCATCCGGTCGCAACGTCGGCGGTTTCTACACCGACAACGCCAACACCATTCATGTCCGTGGATACACGAGCTTCGATGCATGGGTGGGCTACGACTGGCAGCGGGTATCGGCGGTGCTGCGCGTGCGCAATCTGTCGGACGAACTTTACGGAACCTATTCCGGTTATCCGTCCACCCACATCTACCTTGGCGCGCCCCGCAGCGTTGAGCTGACCCTGCGCACCCGGTTCTGACATGGACCGAGACCGCATTCCCGGCCCGGCAGACGTCCGGCTTGCCGAAGCAGGCCGACGAGACCTGCATCGCCTGTTCTGGCGGTGGCACCTCTACGCCGGCCTGTTTGTCGCTCCCTTCGTGTTGATGCTGGCAGTGACCGGTGCGATCTACCTGTTCAACGACGAATTGAACGATGCGATCTATCCGCACCTGCGCTTCACCCCGGCCCCCTGGAAGCAGCGATCCTCACTCGGGAGCATGATCGATGCGGCGCAAGCGCAGGTTCCGCAGAGCACGGCAACGCGGATCGATGTGCCCACCGACCCGCAACGGCCCGCCCAGGTCTATCTGGATGTTGCCGACGCCCCCAGCCAGATCGCCTTCGTCAATCCGGCCGACCATCGCGTGCTGGGCACGTTGGTGCCCTCCCGGACATTGGTGGGACTCGCCGACCGTCTGCATGGTTCGTTGATGCTCGGCACTGCAGGCAGCTATCTGATCGAGCTGGCCGCCTGCTGGGCGGTGTTGCTCCTTCTGAGCGGGCTGTATCTGGGGTGGCCACGTGGCAAAGGGCACGCCTGGTGGCATGGCGTGGTCCCGGATCTACATGCCAGGGGGCGCGCCTTCTGGACGTCGCTCCACGCAGCGACCGGGGTTTGGGTCTGCCTGCTGGTGTTGTTCCTGATCTTCACCGGCCTTCCCTGGGCATCGTTCTGGGGTGACTGGGTGCGCCGCGGTGCAGAGGCGATCGACGCAGGCTACCCGCCGGTCTATCGGCGTTACGTCACACCGACTGCGCCGACGGTCGGGACGGCATTCAACGACGTCCCATGGACGCTGCAGCATGCACCGATGCCACCCGCCGACGCCGCTGCCGACCCGGTGCATTCGCATCACGCACCCCATCCCACCCCGACCCCGGGCGCTGCACGCCAGTGGACCGATGCAGGCCTGGAACGCGCGATCGCGCACGTCCGCGCTGCGGGCACGGCCGATCCGCTGCGGGTGTTCCTGCCCAGCACGCAACGCGGTGCGCTGATGGTCTACACCTACCCGGACCGGCCCCAAGGGCAGGTCACCTATCACTTCGATACGCAGGGCAAGCTGCTGGTTCGGGCCGGCTTCGACGACTACGGCGGCGTCGCCCAGGCCATCGAGATGGGCGTGCAGTTGCACATGGGCAACTACTTCGGCCGTGCAAACCAGTTGGTCATGCTGTGTGCCTGCGTCGGCATCGTCGTTCTCTGTGTCTCGGGAATGGTGATGTGGTGGCGCCGCAAGCCGGCGGGCCGCATCGGCGCGCCCGGATCCGATCGCCGCATGCCATTTCGCTGGCTGCTCGGCTTGGCCGTCGCAACGGCCATTGCGCTCCCGCTCCTGTTCGTGTCGCTGCTCGTCGTGGGGGCGTTCGATCGCTGGATCAGACCCCGATCACGCCTGTTCCGATGGCTGGACTGACGCGCCGCGCGGATTCGCATCGCCCGCTTGTCGGGCATTCCGGGAGCCTCGCTCCCACAGTGCTGAGGAAAAAATCATGAAACGACTCGCCCTTACGTCCCTGTTTGCGGCCGCATTGCTGGTCATTGCCGGCACGGCATCTGCTGCACAGCCCGCCCAGCCGCCGTTTTCGTTGCCCGCGCTGCCCTATGCCAACAACGCGCTGGAACCGGCAATCGATGCTCGCACGATGGAGATCCATCACGATAAGCATCACAAGGCCTACGTGGACAACCTCAACGCCAAGGTGAAGGACTTCCCCGCCTTGGCCACCACCTCGTTGGAAGAGATCCAGGCCAGCGTGTCGCGGTATGACGCTGCGGTGCGCAACAACGCGGGCGGTCATTACAACCACAGTCTGTTCTGGACGCTGATGGCGCCCGTGGGTAAAGGCGGCAATCCGTCGCCGGCGCTGCAAGCGAAACTCGTGCAGACCTTTGGTTCCCAGCAGGCATTCCAGACCAAGTTCGCCGAGGCGGCGAGCAAGCTCTTCGGATCAGGCTGGGCCTGGTTGATCGTCAAACCGGACGGCTCGCTCGCCATCACCACCACGCCCAACCAGGACAACCCACTGATGGACGTGGTTGCCGAGCGGGGCACCCCGTTGCTGGCGCTGGATGTCTGGGAACACGCCTACTACCTGCATTACCAGAACAAGCGCGCCGACTACATCAAGGCATGGTGGCCGCTGGTCAACTGGAATCAGGTCAACGCCCGCTATGACGCTGCTGCGGGAAAGCGCTGACTGTTGCTCGATTCCTGGTCGTGACGCTGCGCAGACCTCTCGCGACGCGCGTCGGCCCCTTGGCCGCTCGCCAACCCAGTGCAGCCTCGGCGCAGCAACCTGCTAGCCCACGACCGTTTTGTCGACGCCTACGCCATCCACATCGAACCCGTCATGACCCAGAAAACGATTTTGAATGCCGCACTCCTGTTGGCGATCGCATGCACCCTGCCTGCGGCGTATGCCGAGGAGGCAGCCGCACAAACCGCAACGGACGACACTGATGCCGCGCCCAGTTGGACGCTCAAACCGGTCGAGGTCACCGCCACGCGTGGCCTGTATACGAGCTCCACGACCTCGGCAGCCACCCGCACCGACACCCCGCTGCTCGAAGTGCCGCAGTCGGTCCAGATCATCACCCGCGCGCTGCTGCAGGAGCAGGATCGGCGCACGCTGGGCGAGGCGCTGGTCAACGTATCGGGCGTCACGCCGACGCGTTCGGACGAGAACCTGTTCATTCCGCCCATCGTGCGCGGCTTTCCGGCCGAGGTGTACCTGGACGGGTTGCCGCTGTTCGCCGGCAACCAGCAGGCCTACGATCCCATCGGCATGGTCGGCATTGCCAGCATCACCGTGCTCAAGGGGCCGAGCGCGACGCTCTATGGCGGGGGGCTGGGCACGCCGCTGGGTGGGGTAATCAACATCCAGAGCGAGCGCCCGGATCCCACCGCGCCACGCGGCGATGTGGCGATGCGCGCGGGCAGCTTTTCGACCTGGAATCCGTCTGCCGACATCAACGTGCCGCTGTCCTCCACTGTCACGGCCAGGATCGCCGGCGAATACCAGCGCAACGACAGCTGGATCGACAAGGTTCACGGCAAGCGCTGGTCCCTGCAGCCCAGCCTGCTGTTCCGGATCGATGCCGACACCGACCTGCTGCTGCAAGGCCAGTTCAATCGTCGCAGCGCGCTGGAGTACTCCGGGCTGCCGGCTGACGCGGCGCTGGCCGGTCTTCTGGACCGCGATGCGTTCCCGGGCTCGCCCAACGGCCAGCCGTTGACCAGCAACAGGAGCCAGATGGGCACGGCCACCTTGCGTCACGCCTTTTCCGATCGGGTGACGCTCAGCGTGACCGCGCGCTACTACCACGGCAAGGTCGATGAAAGTGGCAGCTTCGTTTATCCAGGCCTGGCCGGGACCGACACCATGGCGCCGGACTACGACGTCTTCCCGATCTCGATGGTGAACCGCACCAAGGAGGCGACGCTCGATGCCAATCTTTCGGCCAAGCTCGAGATGCTGGGCGGGACGCACACGCTGCTGGGCGGCATCAACTACGACTGGACCAGCTTTTATAGCGGCATGGGCCTGTTCGTCAGCGGCAGTCCCTCCGGCACGATCGACCTTGCAACTCCCCGCTACGATCTGAGGTATACGGCGCAGCTTCCGGTCAACTCCTATACCGACGACCGCTTCACGACCGTCGCCGGTTATGTCCAGGACCAGGCGACCTACGGTCGCCTGCATCTGACCGGGGGCGTGCGTCTGACCTCGCTGACGTTCGTCGAGAACAGCAACATCGGCGTGGCAAACGACAAGACCTACTCGCATGTTTCGCCGCGCATCGGTGCGACGTTCGATGTCGTGCCAGGCGTTGCCTTATACGCAGGCTATGCCACCGCGTTTCGTGCACCGTTCGGCTTCATTGGCCTGGCCACGCCCGAGCCGGAGACGTCCAGTAACCTCGAGGGCGGCATGAAGCTCTCGCTGCCCGCAACCGGCCTGTCGGGCACCATCGCGATGTTCCGGCAGAAGCGTGAGGATGTCGCAATTTCCGACCCGAACAATGCGGGGTACTTCATCCAGAGTGGGCGCCAGCGCGCACGCGGTGTGGAAGTGGACATGGTGTGGGAGCCCAGCCCGGCCTTCTCGCTGTTGGCCAACTACGCGCATACCGACACGCGCGATGAAGACCTGGCGCCGGGCGATCGGATCGCGCGGGTGCCCGACAACAGCGGCCGGCTTGCCGCACGCTATCGACTGCTCAATGGCCCGGCCAGGGGGCTGGCCTTCGGTGCCGGCGTCACCGCGTTCAGTGCACGGGACATCACGCTGCCCAATACCATCGCGGTGCCTGGATATGCCGCCATCGATGCACAGGCGTCCTACGACATCGGCCGATGCACGCTTGGTCTGGCGCTGGTCAACCTGAGCGGGCGTAAAGCCTGGGATCCCTATTCGTACATGGGCTATCCGGTCGTCGCACCCAACCAGCCGCGCTCGGCATATGCCACCCTCAAGGTGGATCTCTAAGTGATGAAATCTCTGGGATGCTGGCTTGCCGTGGCCGGCTTGAGTGCGCTGTCTGCATGGTTGTCGCCACTGGCCTGTGCGCAGGTGTCAGCAGCCGGCTCGACGATCATTCCGCTGCAGCCGGCAGCAACTTCAGCGTCGACGGGCGTGCCCGAGCAGCACGACACGCTGGAGACGGGCGAAACGCTGATCTACGACGTCAGCGTGCCGACGCTAGAACTGTTCCGTCCAGCGCCTGATCGGATGAACGGCACCGCGGTGATCGTCGTACCGGGCGGCGGATTTGTCGCTCTTGGCTACACCTTCGGTGGCACCGAGGTGGCGCGTGCACTGGCCGAGCGTGGCATCACGGCTTTTGTGCTGAAACATCGGACGATCCGCAGCGGCGATGGCCCGATGCGCATTCCCGCCGTCCACATGAAGGAAATGGAGCTGGTCATGTCACGTGCCAAGCGCGGAACACCTCTCGAGATGCCGGCCTTTGCCGGCGAGCCGCACGCGATCGAGGATGGCGCGCGGGCGATGGCGCTGGTGCGACAACGCGCCGCTGAGTGGGGGATCGACCCGCACCGAGTCGGCGTTGTCGGATTTTCGAGCGGCGCCTATCTCGCGGCCGATCTTGCGATTGGGCCGGAAGCCGCACGCCCGGACTTTGTCGGCTTGATCTACGGCGGTTTGCGCCTGCCTGTGCCTGCCGGCGCTTCTCCGGCATTTATCGCCGGCGCCGCCGACGATGCCTACCAGCCGAACGATCCCATCCTTCTCTATAGCGCATGGCGCAAGGCCGGCGTGGAGGCCGAGTTGCATCTCTATGCGCGTGGTGGCCACGGCTTCGATCTCCATCCCAAAGGCACGACCAGTGATCACTGGTTCGAGGAGTTCCTTTGGTGGATGCAGGCGCGGGGCTTGCTGGCGAATTCCACTCCGATTCGCAACACTGTTGAGGACCTCCTCGGTGAAGACTTCGAGGGGCGTTTCGAATCCAAGTATCTTGCGCGGACGATCGTAGAGCCGCTGTTCGATCCATCGCAGGTGCGCATCGGTGATGCTGCTGAAATCGGCCTGCCGAGGTAAGTACTGGCGTGTCAGCCCGTTGGCATTTTCGTTGCTGCCGCGCTGCCATGCGCAGTATGGAATCGACGTCCCGGCTTCATATAACGCATGTCGGCGGTATCGTTCCAACAGGTCCAGGCGGCTGGATGACGTGGGCAACTCCACTTGGCGGCGAAGTCGCTCAGGTCAGGTCGCCTGGACCACTTCATTACCGTTGGGGTTGCGTCCAGAGTTGAAGCCGCCGACCTATACCACCTACGGGAAGCGAGATGCCTCGCTTCCCGTTTGATGCTCCGCATTGCAGTGCAAGCTTTGGATGCACGTAATGATGAAGAGCAAGGTCGAGTTGATCTCCTGCATCGTGGTGGTGGCCACAGCCGTCATGGCGGGCATCGTCAAATGCATGGTAGCGGCTACTTGCCCCAACTGCAGTGATTTCTTCGATCACTGATCAGTAGAAGCATCGCAGCAGTGCAGGTGCGACAGCGTCTGTCCACACTCCGATGGCCTGCTCGCGTCACTTCGCCTGCTCGCGTCACTTCTTGGCAGGCAGGGCGCGTGAGCGCGACCCTGCCGGGTGGTGATCTGACTCGTCGCCAGCTTGGCAAGTGTCGGATCAGCACATCAAATCAGCAAGCATCAGATCAAAGTACGTCTGGCGGTGCTGCGGTTGCCTTGGCATGCTGCTTGCCGCGTGCATGCTCGATGGCGGTACGCAGCTTGCGCGCGGCACCGGTGACGGCCGAGGCGGTGGTTTCGGCGCTGTTGGTGGCCGCGATCGGAGGCAGGCCGGCGACGTGGGCTTCAATACTGCAGGTTCGATCCGCTGCGCCACCACGTTGGCCGTTCTCGTCGCGCAGATGCACCTCGACGCGGGTGATGTCGTTGGCAAAGTGCGCCAACTGGGCGGTGCAGGTTTTCTCGACATGCTGCACGACAGACGGGTCATGCGGCACGTGCTTGTCGGTCTGGATCTGAATCTGCATAGCGTGTCTCCTTCGCGGTCATCCACTGCGTCTGCCGCAGCGGTAGTTCGATTCTGCGATAGCCCGGTGTTGCCGCGAGGTGACAAGGCGTCGCATGTTCATGCGCGGGTTGGCTGCGTGGGGGGAGGTGAAAGTGGTGCACGAGACCTAGCGAGCAGGTGCCGGGGGGTGTGGGCAGCGTACTCAGGTCCAAGCATGCACGGGGCCATGAGGATTGCGAACAGCGGCCGCGCCCGCCTGGAGATGCGCAGCAGGTATGACAGTGGTTTCCGATGCCGCACGCCCTTCATGCCCTGGATGCGGCATGGCTTGCCTGGCACGTTAGCGCCGGTAATTGCTCCTTAGTCCATAGTTCCTACCCCCCTAGCTCTCAGGCCCCAGTTCCCAGTCCCCAACCTCCAACCTCCAACCTCCAACCTCCAACCTCCAACCTCCAACCTCCAGCCTCCAGCCTCCAGCCTCCAGCCTTCAGCCTTCGGAGCCTGGCTACCGCGGTGTCCGTTGCCCCGGATGCTGATGCACAGCGACCGCACGATGTGCGTCGGGATGCTGGTACCGAGTCGTTGCGAGTTGGCATGGGTCCGAGCGGAGACATGGGCCCGGGCTGTGATTCGTCGTGTTGCCGAACTGCCTCGAACTGGCTCCGCGGGCAAGCAGTGGCGGGCAGGCCGTCTTGCGTGGGGAGCGCAGCCCTGGACCGCTCCGCTTGCGTCTGCATGAATCGTCGCCAGCGCAGGCCTCGGCCGGGCCCGGAGGGTAGCTTAAGATGCCGGCACCGCGCGGCTGCGCGCCTGCCAGATGCCTGACCGTGTCCCAATTCCGCTTCGCCCCGTCTGCCGGTTCGAGCCTGTTGCTGCGTGTAGTGCTGTGCTGCGGCCTTTGGTTGGTGTGCGCCGGCGGTGCGCTGGCCCAGGACGAAGTCACGCTGCTGGAGACTGCGCAGACCCAGCTGGATAACGCGCAGAAGGTGCTGGACCAGGGCGAGGCCGGGCTGGAAAAAGCCAATACCGACCTGCTGCGTGAGCTGACCGACCAGGTCACCGCGACGCAACGGCAAACCCAGGATCTGGCACGTCAGCTGGATTCGCCGCTCAAGCAACTGAGCGTGCGCCTGGACGGCTTGGGGGTGGAGCAAAAGACCGACCCGGTGGATCTGAAAAAACAGCGCAAGGCGCTGGCGGATGAAAAAAACACGCTGGACGCGCAACTCAAGCGCGCCAATCTGCTCGCCTCCGAAGCGGGTGACCTTGCCGAACGCCTGGAACACAAGCGCGCGCAGCTGTTCAGTGTGCAGCTGTCCACGCGCGTTGCCTCGCCATTATCGCCGGCGTTGTGGACCCGGATCGCCCAGCAGTGGCCGGACGACCGTGCGCGATTGCAGGCCCTGAGCGACGAGGCGGCCCAGGTCCTGCGTGCCGGCATTGCCGCAAAAGGCGTCGGCGGGCTGGTGACCGGCGCGGTGATTGCGCTGCTGCTGGTATTTCCGCTGCGCATCTTCCTGCGCCATCTCGGCCGGCGTTATGCGGCGTCGCGCGCGCCGGGCGGGCGGCTGCGGCGCTCCGGACTGGCCCTGTGGTTTCTGCTGGTCGGCATCATCAGTTTGGGCACGGCAGCCTGGGTACTGGCCGAAAGCGTGCGTGCAATCGCCGAGGTGCCGGCCGATCTGGATGAGTTGCTGGATGCGCTGGTCATCATCAGCTTCATCGCGGCCTTTGTCGGTTCGCTCAGCGCCAGCCTGTTGATGAAGCATCAACCCAGCTGGCGGTTGTTCCCGCTGGATGACGCCACAGTCGATCGGTTGCGTGTGCATTGCCTGGCCACCGCTGCGGTGAGCTGGTGCAGTGGCATGGCGATCAAGATCAACGAGGTGGCGCGCACCAGTAGCGCGGCGGCCACCGCTACCGATGCGGTGGCGGCCCTGTTGTATGCCGGGCTGATCCTCTCGGCCCTTGCCGGGCTGAGCCTGTCGTTGCGCGCGCGCGCTGCCAGTGCCGGAGCGGCCGGCGCCGACAGCAGCGAGCCGCCGCCGGTGGTGTCGCGTGGCGGTGGGGTCATCGTGCTGATCCGCCTGCTGGGGCATGTGGCGGTGATCGTGTCGTTGCTGGCGGCCTTGTTTGGGTATCTCAACCTGTCGTTGTTCATTGCACGCCAGATCATCTGGATCACCCTGATTTGCAGTCTGCTCGGGCTGCTGGTGGTGTTCGCTGACGATCTGTTGACCTGGGTCTTCAAGCCCGAAGGTCGTTTCAGCAGGGCGCTTTCGCACGCGCTCAGCATCGGCAGCGGCCGCCTGGTGCAGCTGGGCCTGCTGATGTCGGCAGCGGTGCGCGTGCTGCTGGTGCTGCTGGCCCTCGCCGTACTGCTGACGCCCTACGGCGGCAATATCAGCCTGATTACCGGTTGGGTGGAGAACATCACCCACGGCATCTCGATCAGCAAGGAACTGGTGATCACGCCCGGCGATGTGGTGCGGGCGCTCTGCGTGTTCCTGCTCGGCATGGGGCTGGTGCACGTGGTGCAGCAGTGGCTGCTCAACACCTATCTGCCCAAGACCGAGCTGGATGCGGGAGCGCGCAATTCGATCAGCACGGTGGCGCGCTATCTCGGCTGGCTGGTGGTCGTGGTGTGGGGATTGACTGCGCTGGGCCTGGACCTGAAGCGGCTGGCGCTGGTGTTGAGTGCACTGTCGGTGGGTATTGGGTTTGGCCTGCAGGCGATCACGCAGAACTTCGTCTCCGGCCTGATCCTGCTCGCCGAGCGGCCGGTCAAGATCGGCGATTGGGTGCGGATCGGCGATCAGGAAGGCGATGTGCGCAGGATCAGCGTGCGCGCGACCGAGATCCAGGTGGGCGATCGTTCCACCCTGATCGTGCCCAACTCGGAGCTGATCACCAAAAGCGTGCGCAACATGACGCTCTCCAACCCGATGGGCCGCGTGCAACTGCAGTTCTCGGTGCCGCTGGAAGCCGATGCGGCCAAGGTGCGCGACATGCTGCTGACCCTGTTTGCCGAACATGCCAAGGTGCTGGCCGAGCCGGCGCCCTCGGTATTCATCGATTCGCTGGCCGGCGGCCACATCAACTTCAACTCGTTCGCCTACGTGAGTAGCCCGCGCGATTCGTACGGTGTGCGCAGCGAACTGTTCTTCGCGCTATTGCAACGCATGGACGGCGCCGGCATCGCGTTGCAATCGCCGCAGGAAATCCGCTTCAGCCGTGCAGGCGCTGCCGTGGCGCGCGATGGCGGCGAGGAGACGCCTGCACAGGGGTGAGGAGCTTGTGAGAGCGCGCACGCAGCACGCGTGCGGCCAACACCCATTGCAAGACCGGTGCGCTGGACTCATTGCGTGAAGCGCACTGCACCTGGCGCTACACACAGCGCCTGCAAGTTAGCAGGGCGGCCACTGGAACGTCGCGCGCCGTCGTCGGGTGGACGAGGACGGCGCGCAGGAGTCGACACGGGCGAGGGATAGGTGCGTATTCCTGGCAGTTGCGCCCACCCGGCGGTGGTTGCGCGGGCGTCTTGTTCGACGTTCTAGGAGCGATCCGCTACCGCCACGTCCTTGACCAGTGCCAAGTCGTCAACACTGACGTCTTCGGTGTAGTCCAGCCAGGCGCGGATTTCCAGATCGTCCACGGCATGCTCCAGGCCCACCGGCATGCGGATACGTCCGGCGGCATCGGGCACCACCCACTGCTGGGCCAGCACCACCTTGCGCTCGGACGAAACGGCTTCGACCCAGAACGCGCGGGTAGGCCGGCGCTTGGCGTAGACCTCGAGCATGTAGCGGCCGGCCTCGGTCTTGCGGGCAGTCTGGGTCAGCATGATCGGCTGGCGCACGCGGGGGCGCGGCCCCTGCGGGGTGACATCCAGTGGTGCATCCACCGCCACGCCGCGGGTGAGGTCCGGGTCGCGATACAGCTTCATGTGCTGGTCGCGGTCCACCACCAGCGCGCACCAGTCGCCGTCGGCCGACCCGTCCTCGAATGCGGTACAGCGGTCCACATACGCCAGCGTGCCCTTGCTGTGGGTGCGGTCGAACTGGCGCGAGGTGTTTTCCAGGTACACCGTTTTCAGGTTGGTGTCTTCGTCGTACTCCAGCAGGACCGGCGGGCGTACCTGTTGCACGCCCACCACCACATCGCCATTGCCGTTGACGCGCAACAGGCGCGTGCTCTGCCCGGTCCACAACGTGCGTGCATAAGCCAGATAGCGGGGGTAATCCTTGCCGCTGTCACGGCTGGCCGCCACGCTGGCACTGGGCGGCGCGTCGTTGGCGAGCAGCGAGCGGCCGAATCCCAAGGTGCGCATGCCCGGTTCCAGCAGCTGCAGCAACGTGGCGCCGGAATCGAGCGTGCTGCCTGCGCGGGTGACCACCTGTTGTGGTGCGATGCCGTTGCCGAGGAACAGCAGCAGGTTTTCACGCTTCTGCCTGGCAAGCACATCGCTGAGGTCGTTCGGCATGGCCAGGTGATCGGAGGCGATCACGATCAAGGTGTTGGTGCCATAGCGGCTGTTGCGGATGCGCGTGACCAGTTCGCCAATCAGCCGGTCGCTGCACTTGATTGCGTGCAACAGGCCGATATCGCCCAGCGGGCTTTCGTATGTCTGGCCTTTGCAGGCCAGCGGCAGATGGCCGGCTGGATGATGGGTATCCATGGTGAGCGTGGTCAGCATGAACGGCTGGCCGGCACGCGACAGCGTCTGGAAGCTGTCCCAGGCATCGTCCAGCAACACGTCGTCGTGCACGCCCCAGGCAGAGAAATGCTTGGGGGCTATGCCCTTGTCGTGGAAATAGTGCACGTCGTGCACCACGTCGAAGCCGTGGCTGGACAGAAAGCTACCCTTGCCGGCGAAGCTGGCGTCGGCACCACCGACATAGTGATTGCGGTAGCCCTGATCCTTGAGATAGTCGCCCAGGCAACGCGCTTCGGGCAGGAACAGGCCCATGCGGTCCATGCTGTTTTCATCGCCCGGCGCAGTGGTGAGCGGTACGCCGCACATCGACGCCACCAAGCCGGCGATGGTCCATCCGCTGCCTTCGGTGGAGGTGAGGTTGCGTACGTCCACCGCTTCGGTGGCCAGCGCGCGCAGGTTGGGCATCAGGCCGGGAAAGACCGACTCGTCGAAGTAAGTGCGTTCCAGGCTTTCGCCGTAGATCCAGACGATGTTTTTGCGCTTTTGCAGCGGTTGCTGCGGCACCTGGTATTCGGGCACGACGGTGGCATAGTCGACCGGGCGCAGCTGGTAGTACAGCCGCTTGCCGTCGCGATATAGCGGGCTGACCGCCAGGCCGATGACCAACATCGCCACGAAGCCCGCGAACACCGCGCCGCCACCGCGAGGTCGCCGGAAGCGGCGCACCTTCACCAGCAGCAGCGGGCTGAGCGAGAGCAACAACATGCCGATGAACACGGCGATGTAGCCTGAAAAGTCACTGACCCCGGCGCCATCCATGTCGGCGCGCAGGTGATAAAGCGTGGCCGCGTTGATGCCGTCGCCACTGAGGCGGTCGATCAGGCCCCAGCTGCTGAGCAGCAGCAGGAACAGCGACAGCAGACCGGCCTTGAGCCATGCCAGGCGCGGGGAGGCCACCAACAGCCACAACAACAGCAGCAACGAAACCAACAACATCCAATGCATGCGCAGCGTCCATGGGGAAATGGTGCGAGCGCGTACCGGACGCCTGGCTCGCCATGTCCTGTGCGTCACTGCAATGTGACACCCGGATGACAGACTATGCCGCGCCGAAGCTGACTGAAATGTTTGTTGAGGCCGAGAGGGGTCGCCAGCTGCGTTGGCTGACGCGCGCACATAGGACGTGCATTCGCTATGTGTATCGCATCATTGCTTGGCGCTGTGCAGCTCGCACACAGCGTGCAAGCGCGATGGTGCAGGCGATTGGCGTGGTCAGCATCACCGTCAGAGCCTGCTTGCACCGGGCTGCCTGTATGGCTGGCGATGGTGCGGATAGGCCTGGTGTTTGGGCGACGTGTTGGTGCGTGGCGTTGCTCCGTACCCTCACCCCCCCAACCGCTTTCCCGGGGGGAAGGGGTTGCTGCAGGTGGCTGCAAGACGTGTGGTACACCCATGCATCACGTGTCTAATGGCAGCAGTGCACTACATCCTTGCAGGTGGTGCAGACTGTGCGTCACGAGTGACGCAGGCTACGCAGTACTACTAACAAGGCCAAACGGCATGCGTAAGAACTGTCATGCAGCATGAGTACGTCGTGTAGCAGGATTGTTGCGCCATCGAGCGCAGTGCTAGCGGTGGCCGCGTTCCTCGCGTGCACGTACGCGGCGGTCGAACAGCAGCGCGCTGACCACGATGCCCAGGCCCAGCACCACGCCCAGCAGGAACAGCACCATTGCAATGGCGGGGTAGCCCCACAGCTTGAAGCCGGTGTCGATGCGCATCATCTGCGCCGAGGCCATGATCAGTGCCGCAGTGACAATGCCGGCCGCGACGCGGTTGGCGATCTTCTGCAGGCTTTCCATCAGATGCGATTCTTCCAGCCCGGTGACGCGCATCTGCAGGCGGTTTTCCGCCGCCAGCGACAGGATCTCGGACATACGCCGCGGTCCTTCACGTACCAGGTGCTGCAGTTCCATCGCCTCGCTGGCCAGGTTGGCAGCGGACATGGATTTTTTCAGGCGTGCGCGCATCACGTGCTGCAGATGGCGTTCGACGATGCGACGGGTGTCCAGGTTCGGCGACAGGGCGCGGCACACGCCTTCCAGGTTCAGCAGTGTCTTGCCGAGCAGGCTCAGCTCCGGTGGCGTGCGCAGCCCGGTGGAGGTGGCGATGCGCACCAGATCCAGCACCACCCGGCCTTCGGAGGTGGCGTCATGGGCGGCGTAGCGCGCAATCATCTGCCCGGTTTCGCGCTGGTAGCGGTCCTCGTCGTAATCTTCCAGCCGCGTGCTGAGCGCGATGGTCTCTTCGGCCACCTCTTCGCCACGGCCATCGACCGCGGCAAACAGCAGCTTGAGCAGGCGTTCGCGCAGGCGCGGCGGCACGTGCGCCACCATGCCCAGGTCGAAGATCGCCAGACGGCCGTCCGACAGCACCCGCAGGTTGCCTGGGTGCGGGTCGGCATGGATTTCGCCATGCACGAACATCTGATCCAGGTAGCCCTTGACCAGTTCGGCGGCCAGATCGTCCATCGGCTGCTCGGTGCGGCGCAGGCCGGAGATCTTGTCCACACGCACACCTTCGGCCAGCTGCATGGTCAGCACGCGACGGCTGCTCAGATCCCAGATCGGTTGCGGCACCCATAACAGCGGAAACGGCTTGAGATGCTTGCCGAAGCGCACCAGGGTTTCGGCCTCGTCCTGGTAGTTGAGTTCGGCGCGCAAGGTCTTGCCGAATTCGCCCAGCCAATCGGCAAAGCGCACCCGGCGGCCGATGCCGGTCAGGCGGTCGGCGGCAGTGGCGAAGCTCTTGAGCACATCCAGATCCGAACGGACCTGCGCAGCCACCTCAGGCTTTTGCACCTTGATCGCCACCGGCGTGCCATCGCGCAGGGCGGCGCGGTGCACCTGCGCCAGCGATGCGCAGCCCAGCGGCACCGGATCGAAATGCGAGAACGCCTTATTGACCGAAACACCAAGCTCGTCTTCGATGATCTGGCGGATGCGCTCCACCGGCACCGAGCTGGTGTTCTCCTGCATGCGCTCCAGCGCGGTGGCGAACTCCGGCGGCACGATGTCCGGGCGGGTGGATAGCATCTGGCCCAGCTTGACGAAGGTGGGTCCCAGTGCCTCCAGATCGGAGACGAATTGGTCCGGCGTGCCTTCGGCAGGCACTTCGTATTCGTTGATGGCCGCCGGATCCAGGTTCATGCCGGCAAACACGCCCGACCCGCGATACCGCAACAGCAGGCGCAGGATCTGCGTGCGCCGGCTCATGCCACCCACCACGGCGTGGTCGGCCGGGTGCGCGGCCGGGGCCGTGCTGCGGTGTGGATCGTTGGGACTCAAGGCCATCTCCGGGCATCGTGCAAGCGGCGAGTGTGGCCAGCGCCGGGTCGTCAGGTGGTGAATCCGGACGCATCGCGCTGCCGCTTGCGAGCGCGGCAGCACGCGCTGGCCACGGCGGCAAGGCAGTGCCGGCATCGCTCACGCATCGGCGCCCAATCAACCTGCAATGGCCTGCCATCACCCCGCGCGGGCGCCGGATCGGCGAGAATCCCCGGCCACCCACGAAGGACCTTGCGCATGGCCGGTGCCAGCCTGTTCACCCTGCTCGACGACATCGCCACCTTGCTGGACGACGTTTCCATCCTGACCAAGGTTGCGGCCAAGAAGACCGCCGGCGTGCTCGGCGACGATCTGGCGCTCAATGCGCAGCAGGTGACCGGGGTCACCGCCGACCGCGAGTTGCCGGTGGTCTGGGCGGTGGCCAAGGGTTCGCTGGTCAACAAGGTGATCCTGGTGCCGGCAGCCCTGGCGATCAGCGCGCTGGAAGCCTGGCTGCGCGGACGCGGCTACAACATTCCGCTGGTGATGCCGTTGATGATGATCGGCGGCGCTTACCTGTGCTTCGAGGGCGTGGAGAAGCTGGCGCACAAGTTCCTGCACAGCGAAGACGAAGACGCGCAGCGGCACGCCGAACGCACCCGCGCGCTGGCCGACGAGAGCGTGGACGTGGTGGCGCTGGAGAAGGACAAGGTCAAAGGCGCGATTCGCACGGACTTCATCCTGTCGGCCGAGATCATCGTGCTGTCGTTGGGCGTGGTGGCGGGCGTGTCATTCGGTCAGCAGGTGGCCGTGCTGGTGGCGATCGCACTGGCGATGACGATCGGCGTGTACGGCCTGGTGGCGGCGATCGTGAAGCTGGACGACCTTGGCCTGTACCTGACCAAGAAAGGCGCATCGCTGGCCGCGCTGGGCCGCGGCATCCTGGTGGCCGCGCCGTGGTTGATGAAGTTCCTGTCGGTGGCCGGCACGCTGGCGATGTTCCTGGTCGGCGGCGGCATCCTGGTGCACAACATCCCCATGCTGCATCACGTGGTGGTGGATCTGGCCAAGTCGGCCGGCGGCCTGGGCTGGCTGGTCGAGGCGCTGGGCAACATGGTGGTCGGCGTGGTTGCCGGTGCGGTGGTGCTGGCGGTGGTGACCGGCTTCCAGAAGCTGCGCGGGAACAAGGCGGCGCACTAGGGGCTGGCGTTGGTGCCGGCTTCGATTGGGTGCTGGGAGCGGGGTCTGCAGCGGCATGCTGACTCGTGCCGTTCACGCGCGAGGCGGCCTGCTGGGTAGCGCCACGGTGGACTGCGGCAAGGCTTCAAGTGGTTGCCTGGTGCCACGCCTCCCCTGGCTAGTCGGGCGCACGTGTCGGCTCTTGCCTGCCTTGGCTGGCTTGCCGATCCCGGCTTGCCTTCGGTCGAGTGACGCTCGAACGCGCGAGGCGCAGTGCTATCGGCGTGGAAGCCGGCAGTTGAGCATACTCGGCGCCCGCTACCCCGGTTCCGCCGGGCGCACTGAAGTGTGCACGGCATTCGGTGATATCGCTGCAGAAGCCAGCAGTGGCGCGCTAATCGGCACTGATCACCCGATTCTTGCCCGCGGCCTTGGCGTCGTACATGGCGCGGTCGGCGCGGCGGACCAGTTCGTCCTGGGTCTCGTCGGTATGGCGCAGCGCTACGCCCGCACTGAAGCTGATGAAGATCCGTACGTCCTCGTGCAGCAGCGAGCGCTGCGCCAGGGCACGCTGCACGCGAATCACCGCAGCGCTGGCCTCGAAAATGGTCGAGTCCGGCAGCAACAGCACGAATTCCTCGCCGCCGAAGCGGGCAATGGCGTCGGTGGTGCGCAGCACCGCCTTGGCCACGTCCACGGTGTGGCGTAGCGCGGCGTCGCCGCCAGCATGGCCGTGGGCTTCGTTGAGGCGGCGGAAGTCGTCCAGGTCCAGCATCGCCACGCACAGCAGCTGGCCGCTGCGCTGGGTGCGCACTGCCTCGCGTTGAAACAGTTCTTCGAAGCCGCGCCGATTGAGCGCGCCGGTCAGCTGGTCTTCGCGCACCAGCCCGGCCACCGCATTGAGTTCCTGTTCCAGCGAGGCGATGCGTTGTTCGGCGTCTTCGACCTGGCGGCGTGCCGAGAGCAGTTCGTCGCGCGCGGCCAGTGCCTGCGCCTGCACCCCGGCGGTGTCCTGCAGCACGTCCTGCAACAACCGGTTGAGGTCGGGAATGCTGCGAGCGTCGCCGATCGCCTGCGAATAGCCGGCAACGCGGTCGTGATACTCGCCGGTGCTGGTGGCCATGCCGTCGAGCCGGTCGACGAAGGACACCATCATCTCGCGCATGGCGGTCTTGGAGTCGGCAATGCCCTGTTTGAGCAGGCCCTGCTTGTAGATCACCTCGCGCAGGGTGCCGCGTGCCTGCTCGATGGAGTCTCCATCCAGCGGTCCGGCCAACAGCTGTCGCACCACCGAGATCTGGCCCTGCAACCAGCTGCGATCGTCCAGGAGTTCGCCGACGTTCTCCAGCAATAGGTCGAACAAGCCGAGCAACAGGTTCTGCTGCTCGCTGGCGTCTTCGGCACGCAGGCCGATCTGGTGGCTCAGCTCACGCAGGCGCTGCTCCAGCGTGATCAGCTCATGCCCCGGGCGCCAGTGGCGCAGTGCCGATGCCAGGGTCTGCGCTTCTTCGGCCAGCTCCGGGCTGCGTTGCAGCAAGGTGGCCAGGGCATTGCCCAGCGCATGACGCAGCAGGTCGCGCAGTTGTTCGGCTTCGGTGCGGCCTTCTGCCAGCGAGTCGCCGATATCGATGGTGCGGATGTACTTGTCGATCAGCTGGCGCAGCGTGCGGCCATAGCCGAGCCAGTCGCCGGCGGCATAGGCCGTACTCAGGCGTACGCCCATGTCGCCGAGTTCGCCATGCAGGCTGGCAATGCCTTCGGCGAACGCCAGCAGCAGCGCCTCCGGATGCGCGGCGTGCGAGAACAGGCGGATCAGCATGGCCGTGGCAGCGGCCGGGTCGTGCGCGCCGGACTTGGCCTTGGCCGGTACCAGCTGGTGGGCGGCCATGGCCTGTGCGCCATGCGCGGAACTGCGCACGGTTGGCAGGGCCGCCGCCGGGCGCGCGCTGTCCGCGCCACCCCAAGGCAACAGGCGGCGCAGCCCGCCACGCGGGCGGCTTGGAAGTTCAGGCTGGTCTGCCATGCCAGATCTCGAAAAGGTCGACGTGCTAACGCTCGTTATCGGCGCAGACGCAGGCCGCTTGAGCAGGCCCGACCGGAGCGCACCGGGCCAGCATGCCTGCATTGCAACGAGGCGATGCGAAGAAGGGTGAGAAGGCAGGCATGAACAAGTTATGCAGATGACGACGAGCGCGGCTGGGTTCTCCCACATTCGGTGCATCGCACTGCCCGTGCACCGATGCGGGGATGTCATTGCACTGCAATGTGCCGCTTATGCCTGTCCGCATGCGCAACCATGCGCGATGGAATGTGGCTGTCGCAGAAAAGTCAGCACATGTTCACGCATATTTTATTTGGTCGGGGTGTAGATTCATCGACAAGGACGACGTGGAGTACGCGCGTTGGCCCCGCTCCTCATTCGTTGCATGTCGTCTGGCCCGATCGGCAGACGATGGTTGTCGCTTCGCCGTTTTCCGTCTCCACCCACTTTACGACGGACGTTTAGATGGTTGCCATGATGCCGCTCCACGCTACCAGCGCACGCCTCGAGCGCAGCGCGTTGATCCCCACGCTGAAGAAGAGTGGGCGGCCGCGCGATGCGCGCGGGCGTTTCATCCGTCATCACGAGCGTCTGCCGGTGTCGCTGGCCGACACGCGCGGCGCGTTGTTCGTGGTGTCGGAGATGGCCGACTTCATCAAGGCCGGTGGGCTGGGCGATGTGGCGGCCGCGCTGCCGCGCGCGCTGCGTCACCGTTACGACGTGCGTGTGTTGATCCCCGGGTACCGCGCGGTGCTCGAGCGTGCCGGAAAGGTGGAGATCGTGGGCCGTGTGCTGGCGCATGCAGCGCTGCCGGCCTGCGACATCGGCCGTATCGTGCAATCGGACGGCTTGCCGATCTACATCCTGTTGTCCAAGGAACTGTTCGAACGCGATGGCTCGCCGTATGTGAGCACCAGCGGTTCGGAGTTCGAAGACAATGCGATCCGCTTCGCCACCTTGTCGCATGCCGCCGCGCAGATCGCCGCCGGCCATGCCGGGCTGGGCTGGAAGCCGCGCCTGCTGCATCTCAACGATTGGCCGTGCGCGCTGGCGGCCGGTTATGTGCGCTGGTCCGGCGGCACCACCCCGTGCCTGCTCACCATCCACAATCTGGCCTACCAGGGCCTGGTGCCGTATTCGATGGCCGCCGCGCTGGGCATTCCCGCCGAGCGCGTGGCCGAGCTGGAGTTCTACGGGCAGATGTCGTTCCTGCGCGGCGGCATCGTCAATGCCGACCACGTCAACACCGTCAGCGTCAGCTATGCCAAGCAGATCACCGGCCCGGCACAGGGGTGCGGGCTGGACCGGCTGCTGGCCGGTCGCGCCGCCAAGGGCGCGCTGACCGGGATCGTCAATGGCATCGATGCCAGCTGGGATCCGCGCACCGACGCGCATCTGGATTCGCATTTCAGCGTGAACCACTGGCAGGGCCGTCAGGCCAACGCCGGACAGGTGCGCAAGGCATTCGGCCTGCGCGAGAGCACCGGCCCGCTGTTTGCAGTGGTCTCGCGGCTGGTGCACCAGAAGGGCCTGGACCTGATCTGCGAGGTCGCTCCGCAGATCGTGGCGGCCGGTGGTCAGATTGCGGTGATCGGCGGCGGCGAGCCGGAGATCGAGCAGCAGGTGGCTGAGCTGACCCGCCGCTATCCCGGCCAGGTCGGCGCCTTCATCGGCTTCGAGGAAGGCCTGGCACGGCGCATGTTCGCCGGTGCCGACTTCCTGCTGATGCCGTCGCGGTTCGAGCCCTGCGGGTTGAGCCAGATGTATGCCCAGCGCTTTGGCTGCCTGCCGATCGCCCACGCCACTGGCGGGCTGATCGACACCGTGGACGACGGCGTCACCGGCTTCCTGTTCCAGCATGCCAGCACCGAAGCGCTGCGCCGCTGCCTGGAGCGTGCCTTCCGCACCTTCCGCCTGCCCAGCCTGCTGTCGGCGATGCGCCGGGCGGCAATGCTGCGCCCCAGCGGCTGGGATGTGGCCGGCAAGAAGTACCTCTCCCTTTACGAACACACCGCCGCCACTGCGCCCGCGCTTGCGACGGTGTCATGAGCGAACGGCTGGGCGGGCAGGGCCAGGAGACGGAAACTGACGCGGTGACCATGGAAGGCATGTCCGATGTTGCGCAGACCCTGCAGGCCCTGGCCCAGGGTCTGCCCGCCAATGCATTCACGGTGCTGGGCCCGCATCCGCAGGCCGACGGGCGCCGCCGCGTGCGCGTCCTGGCGCCAGGCGCCGAGGCGATGGGCTTGATCGACCCGCGCGGCAAGCTGCTGGCACGCATGCAGGCCACCGAAACAGACGGCCTGTTCGAAGGCGAGCTGGCCGGCGATGGCCCGTACCGGCTGCGTATCGTGTGGCCGGACGTGGTACAGGAGATCGAAGACCCCTATGCATTCGGCCCGATCCTGGACGAATCGCTGCTGCTGCAGATCGCTGCCGGCGACGGGCAGGCGCTGCGCCGCGCACTGGGCGCCCAGCACATGCGCTGCGGCGAGGTGCCGGGTGTGCGCTTTGCGGTATGGGCACCGCATGCGCAGCGCGTGGCCGTGGTCGGCGACTTCAATGGCTGGGAAACGCGGCGGCACCCGATGCGCCAACGCACCGGAGGCTTCTGGGAGTTGTTCCTGCCGCGGGTGGAAGCCGGCGCCCGCTACAAGTACGCCATCACCGCCGCCGATGGTCGTGTGCTGCTCAAGGCCGACCCGGTGGCGCGCCAGAGCGAACTGCCGCCGGCCACCGCCTCGGTGGTGCCCGGTGACGCGGGATTTGCCTGGACCGACGCCGCGTGGATGGGCCGGCGCAGTGCGCAGACCTTGCCGGCGCCGATGTCCATCTATGAGGTGCATGCCGCCTCGTGGCGTCGCGACGGGCATGACCAGCCGCTTGACTGGCCCAGCCTGGCCGGGCAGCTGATTCCGTATGTGCAGCAGCTCGGCTTCACCCATATCGAGCTGCTGCCGATTACCGAGCACCCGTTTGGCGGCTCGTGGGGCTACCAGCCACTGGGCCTGTATGCGCCCACCGCGCGGCATGGCAGCCCGGATGGCTTCGCCGCGTTCGTCGACGCCTGCCATCGCGCCGGCATCGGGGTGATCCTGGACTGGGTCAGCGCGCACTTTCCGGATGACGCACATGGCCTGGCGCAGTTCGATGGCGCGGCGCTGTATGAGCATGCCGACCCGCGCGAAGGCATGCACCGCGACTGGAATACGCTGATCTACAACTACGGCCGCCCCGAAGTGACCGCGTTCCTGTTGGGCAGCGCGCTGGAGTGGATCGACCATTACCACCTCGATGGCCTGCGCGTGGATGCGGTGGCCTCGATGCTGTATCGCGACTATGGCCGCGCCGAAGGCGAGTGGGTACCCAATGCGCATGGCGGCCGCGAGAACCTGGAAGCGGTGGCCTTCCTGCGCCAGCTCAACCGCGAGATCGCCGCCTGCTTTCCCGGCGTGCTGACCATTGCCGAAGAATCCACTGCCTGGCCCGGCGTGACCGCACCGCTGGCCGATGGCGGACTGGGCTTCACCCACAAGTGGAACATGGGCTGGATGCACGACACGCTGAGCTACATGCAGCGCGATCCGGCCGAGCGCGCCCAGCACCACAGCCAGCTCACCTTTGGCCTGGTGTATGCGTTCTCCGAACGTTTTGTGCTGCCGCTGTCGCACGACGAAGTGGTGCACGGCACCGGCGGCCTGCTCGGGCAGATGCCCGGCGACGACTGGCGGCGCTTTGCCAACCTGCGCGCCTACCTGGCGCTGATGTGGGCGCACCCGGGCGACAAGCTGCTGTTCATGGGCGCCGAATTCGGCCAGTGGGCAGACTGGAATCACGACCAGTCGCTGGACTGGCATCTGCTCGATGGCGCGCCGCATCGCGGCGTGCAACGGCTGGTGGGCGATCTCAACGCCGCGCTGCGCCGCGTGCCGGCGTTGTACCGCGGCACCCACCGTGCCGAGGGGTTCGACTGGAGCGTGGCCGACGACGCGCGCAACAGCGTGCTGGCCTTCATTCGCCACGATCCCGACGGTGGCGGCGTGCCGCTGCTGGCGGTGAGCAACCTCACCCCGCAACCGCTGCACGACTACGGCGTGGGCGTGCCGCGTGCCGGCATCTGGCGCGAAATCCTCAATACCGATAGCGCCCATTACGGTGGCAGCAACCTCGGCAACAGCGGTCGTCTGGCGACCGAGCCGATGGGCATGCATGGGCATGCGCAACGGCTGCGCCTGACCTTGCCGCCGCTGGCCACGATCTACCTGCAAGCGGAGAAATAACAATGAACGAGCGCGACGCGACCACCCCGGCCTGGGGCGCATGGCCAGCGGGTGAAGGACAGGTGCGCTTCGCGCTCTGGGCGCCGGACGCCAGCGGCGTGGACGTGGTGTTCGCCGACGGCGCGCGCGCTGCGCTGCAGGCCGGGGCGGATGGCTTCTTCCGTGCGGTGCTGGCCTGTGCCGCCGGCGCGCGCTATCGCTACAGCGTCGACGGTGGCGAGCCGGTACCGGACCCGGCCTCACGCTGGCAGCCGGATGGCGTGCATGGCGCCAGTGCCGTGCAGCCCACCGATGGCCACCGCTGGAGCCACCCGCAGTGGCAGGGCCGGCCCTGGGACGAGGCGGTGATCTACGAACTGCACGTGGGCGCCTGCGGTGGCTATGCCGGCGTGCAGGCGCAACTGCCGCAGCTGGCGGCGATGGGCATCACCGCGATCGAACTGATGCCGCTGAGTGCCTTCCCCGGTGCGCACAACTGGGGCTACGACGGCGTGCTGCCGTATGCGCCGGCGCAGGCCTATGGCACGCCGGACGAACTGAAGGCCTTGATCGACGCCGCGCACGGGCATGGCCTGATGGTGCTGCTGGACGTGGTCTACAACCACTTTGGCCCGGACGGCAATTACCTGCACAGCTACGCGGCGCCATTCTTCAACGAAGACAAGCCCACCCCGTGGGGCGCGGCGATCGACTTCCGCAAGCCGCAGGTGCAGCGCTACTTCCTCGACAACGCGCTGATGTGGTTGCACGAATACCGCTTCGACGGGCTGCGCCTGGATGCGGTGCACGCGATCACCCCGAACGCCTTCCTGGATACCTTGCGCGAGGCCATCGAGACCAGCCTGCCCGCCGGGCGCCACGTGCATCTGGTGCTGGAAAACGAGGCCAACCAGGCCTCGCAGTTGCAACGCGGCTACACCGCGCAATGGGACGACGACTTCCATAACGCCTTGCATGTGCTGCTGACCGGCGAAGAAGAAGGCTATTACGCCGCGTTCGCCGACAAGCCGACCGACCACCTGGCGCGCGTGCTCGGCGAAGGCTTTGCCTACCAGGGCGAGCCGGATCCGCGAGGGCATGTGCGTGGCGAACCAAGCGGGGCATTGCCGCCGCACAAGTTCGTAGTGTTCGCGCAGAACCACGACCAGATCGGCAACCGCGCACGCGGCGAACGGCTGAGCGTGCTGGTCTCGCCGCAGCGCTTGCGTGCAGCGCTGGCGCTGACCGCCTTGACGCCGATGATCCCGCTGTTCTTCATGGGCGAGCCGTGGGGCGCCACCCAGCCGTTCCTGTTCTTCACCGACTTCGGCCCGCCGCTGGACGAGGCGGTGCGCGAAGGCCGTCGCCGCGAGTTCGCGCACTTTGCCGCGTTCGCCGATCAGGCGCAGCGCGCCACCATCCCCGATCCGAACAGCCCTGCCACCTTCGCCGCGTCGCGTTCGCCGATCGCCGACGCCGCGCAGGGCGAAGGCGCGCAGTGGGCGGCGTGGTTCACGGCGCTGCTGGGCGTGCGGCGCCACTGGCTGGTGCCGGGCCTGGCGCAGGCGCGCGCGCTGCGTGCCAGCGTCCTGGCCGATGGCGCGCTCACCGCCACCTGGGAATTGCCGGGCGGGCTATGGCATATCGCCTTCAACGTCGGCGCCGCCCC
The DNA here is from genome assembly GCF_001642575.1 of Xanthomonas floridensis. GTDB lineage: Bacteria > Pseudomonadota > Gammaproteobacteria > Xanthomonadales > Xanthomonadaceae > Xanthomonas > Xanthomonas floridensis. The sequence continues at coordinate 117,764 of NZ_LXNG01000004.1, forward strand.
CGTGCCGCTGCCACCGCGGCGCGGGCAGGTAGTCCATGCCGAAAACATGGAGGCCGCCGCGCAGCTGCTGCCGGTGGATGGCTTCATCGCCTGGCACGAGGCGCAGGCATGAGCGCGCATCCCCTGCACACCCTGGCCACCGCGGCCGGGGTGATGGTCGATTGGGTGGATGCCAGCGATCAACCACGGCAGGTGTCCGAGCCGTCGCTGCAGGCAGTACTCACCGCGCTCGAGTTGCCGGCGGCCACCGCCGCGCAGCGCGAAGACAGCCTGCGCCGCTGCCAGGCACAGGCTGCCGAACCGGCCGCCCTGGTCACGGTGCAGGTGGGCGCGCCGCTGGCGCTGCGCGTTGCCGCCAACGCCAGTGGCCGCTGGACCGATGACAGCGGCGCCAGCGAAGCGGCGCAAGCCAACGCGCAGGGGCAGCTGCGCGCGCCGCAGCGGTATGGTTACTGGACCCTGGAGATCGGCGGGATCACGCAGCAGGTGGCGGTCGCGCCGCAGCGGTGCTTCAGCGTGGCCGATGCCTGCGGCCAGGCCGCACCACATGCCTGGGGCATGGCGCTGCAGGTGTATTCGGCCTGCAGCCCCGACGATGGTGGCATCGGCGACGCCGCCGGCACTGTCGAATGGCTGCGGCATGCGGCAGTGGCCGGTGCCGATGCGCTGGCACTGAGCCCGGTGCACGCTTCACGTCCGGTCACCGGCGGCTACAGCCCGTATTCGCCCAGCGACCGGCGCTTCTTCGACCCACTGCATGCCGCACCGGTGCGTGTGCTCGGCGAGACCGCGCTGGACGCACTCGATGCCGTGCCCGGCCTGCGCGAGCACTTCAGCGCATTGCACAGCCATGCCTTGATCGATTGGCCGGCCTCGGCACAGGCCAAGTGGCGCTTGCTGCGCGAGCTCTACGCGCGGGTGTCGCCCGATCATCCGGATCTGCTGGCGTTCCGTGCGGCAGGTGGTGCGGAGCTGGACGGGTTCGCCCAGTTTGCCGCACGCGATTTCGGCGACAACGATCCGCAGCTGCATGTGTTCACGCAGTGGCTGGCCGCGCGCAGTTGGGCCGACGCACAGCGCGAAGCGCACGAGCGCGGCATGAAGATCGGCCTGATCGCCGACCTGGCAGTGGGCTTCGATCCCAATGGCGCCGAAGCTGCTGCGGCCGGCGACACCGTGTTGCGGGGGCTGGTGCTGGGCGCGCCGCCGGATGCCTTCAACGCCGCCGGCCAGCACTGGGGCATCGGTGCGTATTCGCCCACCGCCCTGCGCCGTAGCGGCTTCGCACCGTACATCGCGCTGTTGCGCGCGGTGCTGCGCGAGCGCGGCGGCATCCGCATCGATCACATCCTGGGCCTGCTGCGGCTGTGGGTGGTGCCCGATGGCGCCAGCTCCAACGAAGGCGCGTATCTGTCCTATCCGCTGCACGACCTGCTCAACCTGCTGGCGCTGGAATCCTGGCGGCACCGCGCCATCGTGATCGGCGAGGACCTGGGCGTGGTGCCGCCGGGCATCCGCGAAGAACTGTCCCAGCGCGGGGTGATGGGCATCGATGTCCTGATGTTCACCCGCGACAAGCACGGTGCATTCATTGCCCCGGCGCTGTGGCGCCCGGACGCGGTGGCCACCACCACCACGCACGATCTGCCCACGCTCACCGGCTGGCGCAAGGGCCGCGACATCGACTGGCGGCGCCAGCTGGGGTTGATCCAGCCCACCCAGGCGGCCGATGACGCCAAGGCGCGCACGCACGATCTGGCCCGCCTGGATGCCGCGGTGGAACACGCCGGCCTGCAGGGCGAGGACCCGTTGCTGGGCGCGCTGCGGTTCACCGCCAGCGGCGTGTCGCCGCTGATGCTGCTGCCGGTGGAAGATGCGCTGGCGCTGGAAGAACAACCCAATCTGCCGGGCACCGTCGAGGTCCATCCCAATTGGCGCCGACGTCTGCCCGATCCCCTGCCGCATGCGCGCCTGACCACCGCGCTGCACGGCGTTGCCGAGGCGCGTCGCGTCGCGGCTGTTTCGGACTCCCAGTCATGATCGACTTCCGCGCCACCGCCCGCCTGCAGCTGCATGCCGGCTTCACCCTGCACGACGCACGCGCGCAGGTGCCGTATTACGCCGGCCTGGGCATCAGCCATCTGTATCTGTCGCCGATCGGTACGGCGGTGCCGGGCTCCACGCATGGCTACGACAATATCGACCCGACCGTGGTCAACCCCGAGCTCGGCGGCGAAGCGGCGTTGATCGCGCTGTCGACGGCGGCGCGCGAACACGGCATGGGGTTGATCGCCGACATCGTGCCCAACCACATGGCCACCCATGCAGACAACGCGTGGTGGTGGGACGTGCTGCGGCATGGGCGTAGTGCCAAGCATGCCGACTGGTTCGACATCGATTGGCGCGCTCCGGGGCGCGACGGCAAGCTGTGGCTGGCGGTGCTGGATCGCCCGTATGCCAGCGCCCTGGCCGAAGGCCTGATCACCCTGGTGGTGGACGAAGACGGTAGCGCCGCACTGGCGCATTACGACCAGCGCTATCCGATCCGCCCGCAAACCCTGGACGTGCCGGAACCTGCCGCACGCGCGCAGTGGTTGCGCGACTACAACGATGGCGCCAAGCGTGGCGATGGCCGTCTGCACAAGCTGATCGAACGTCAGCCGTATCGCCTGAACTGGTGGCGCGTGGGTAACGACATGCTCAACTACCGCCGCTTCTTCGACATCACTTCGCTGGTGGCCCTGCGGGTGGAATTGCCGGTGGTGTTCGATGCCGTGCACGCGCTGCCGCTGCGGCTGGTGGCCGAAGGACACCTGGATGGCCTGCGTATCGATCACGTGGACGGGCTCACCGACCCCACCGGCTATGTGCGCAAGCTGCGCAGCCGGCTGGATGCGGCCGGCCGCGCGCGCGGGCTCAAGCCCGGCACGCTGGGCCTGTATCTGGAAAAGATCCTTGCCCCCGGCGAACACCTGCCGGCCGACTGGCCCTGCGACGGCACCACCGGTTACGACTTCATGGACCAGGTGAGCGGCGTGCTGCACGACGAGGCCGGCTTCAAGCCCCTGGCACGCGCGTGGCAGAAGGCCAGCGGCCGCAGCGGCGACTTTGCGCAGGAAGAGCGCACCGCGCGCGACGAGATGTTGCGTGGCCCATTGCAGACGGAATTCAATCGCGCCGTGGGTGCGTTGTCGGCACTGGCGCGGCTGGACCCGCCTACCCGCGAGTTCAGCCCGCAGATGCTGGCGCGCGGGCTGTGCGTGCTGCTGCGGTGGTTCCCGGTGTACCGCACCTACGCCGGTGCCAAGGGCATCGGCGGCAGCGAAGCCGAGCGCCTGCGCGCCACCGCCGCGCGTGCACGCCAGGGCATGCCCGAAGCGATCGTGGCGGCGGTGAACGCCATCGAGCGCTGGCTGCTGGACGATGCCGGCGCCGATCGCGCGCAGATCGCGTTGCGGCGCATCCTGCGCCGGCGCGTTGAGCAGCTTTCCGCACCGCTCAATGCCAAGGCGGTGGAAGACACCGCCTTCTATCGGCACGGCGTGCTGCTGTCGCGCAACGAAGTGGGCAGCCATCCGACCCATTTCGCCAATGAGGCCGCGCAGTTCCACGCACAGAACCTCGAGCGCGCCAGGCACTATCCGCGCGCGCTGCTGGCCACTGCCACGCACGATCACAAGCGCGGCGAAGACCTGCGCATGCGGCTGGCGGTGTTGTCCGAACAACCGCGCTGGTGGATCGAGCAGAGTACCCAGTTCGACACCCTGGCCGAGGCGCTGGATGCGCCGTCCCTGGCCGGTGGCGATCAGCAGATGCTGTGGCAGACCCTGGTGGCCGCCTGGCCGATCGGCCAGGGCGCCGACCAGGCCGAGCCGCTGGCCGCCTTTGCCGAGCGCGTGGCGCAGTGGCTGCTCAAGGCGGTGCGCGAAGCCAAGCTGCACACCAGCTGGACCGATGGCTCGGCCGAGTACGAACAGGCGGTGCAGGCCACGGTGGAGCAGGTGCTGTGCAGTCGCGCCGGTCTGCCGCTGCGGCGCGCGTTGCTGCGCGCCAGCAACCACATCGCCGCGGCCGGTGCGCGCAATGCGCTGGTGCAGACCACCTTGCGCCTGACCGTGCCGGGCGTACCCGATCTGTACCAGGGCACCGAAGGCTGGGACCTGTCGTTGGTGGACCCGGACAACCGCCGCCCGGTGGACTACACGCAACGCCAGCAATGGCTGGACCAGACACGCGACTGGAGCACGCTGCTGCGCAACTGGCGCGATGGCGCGGTCAAGGCCCGCCTCACCGCGGTGCTGCTGCAACTGCGCCGCGAACATCCGGCGCTGTTTGCGAAGGGCGACTATCAAGCCTTGCAGGTCGCCGTCAGCGGCGATGCGCAGGTGCTGGCCTTCCGTCGCCACTACCGCGGCCAGTCGCTGGTGGTAGCGGTGACGCGGCTGGGCGCCGGTGCGCAGGGCGACGGCGACCTGCCCTTGCTGGTGCCGCCGGCCACCTGGGGTCAGGCAGCGTTGGCCTTGCCGGAAGCGTCCTACCGTAATGTGCTCGACGGCAGCACGCTGCAGCCCCAGCGCGGCCGGGTGCCGCTGTCGACGCTGTTTGCACGTGCGCCGGTGGCAGTGTTGTCGGCCTCGTCATCCCTAGACCCCTGAGAGAAACGCACGCAATGAATGAAATGGAACGGCAGGCACGGCTTCGCCAGTTGGCACAGGAGATCTGGGAGGCCGAAGGCCGTCCCGACGGGCATGCGGACCGCCACTGGGCGATGGCCGAGCGTCTGGTGGATGCCGAAGAGCGCGCGGCCGAGCAGGCCGCCGAGCATGCGGTCACGCCGATCACTGCACGTCAGTAACGCCGCCTCTGTCACCGTCTCTACGTGCCTGTCGCACAATCGGCGTCCGTGCTCACCGCGTACGCCAGCGCTTTCCCGCAGCGCTGCTCTCCCGCATCTGAGTTCACCGCATCAAGGAGTTACCGATGGCCACTCGCAAGTTCACCCAGCGCTCGCGCATCCGCGAAGGCCGTCCCAACCCGCTAGGCGCCACCTGGGATGGTCTGGGCGTCAATTTTGCGCTGTATTCGCGCAATGCCACGCGGGTGGAGCTGTGCCTGTTCGACGAGCGCGGCCGCGAGCAGGAACGCATCGCACTGCCCGAATACACCGACGAGGTCTGGCACGGCTATCTGCCCGACGCGCGTCCCGGCCAGCTGTACGGCTACCGGGTGCATGGTCCCTATGCGCCGGATGCCGGCCACCGCTTCAACCACAATAAGTTGCTGCTGGACCCGTATGCCAAGCAGATTGTCGGCGAGCTCAAATGGGCACCGCACCTGTTCGGTTACACCATCGGCCATCGCGACAAGGACCTGAGTTTCGATCGCCGCGACAGTGCCGCGTTCATGCCCAAGTCTGCGGTGATCGACCCGGCCTTTACCTGGGGCCAGGACCGCCCGCCGCAGACGCCCTGGAACCGCACGGTGATCTACGAGGCGCACGTGCGTGGCCTGAGCATGTTGCATCCGGCGGTACCGCCGGAAAATCGCGGCACCTTTTCGGCCTTGAAGACCGACGAACTCATCGACCACATCAGCTCCCTCGGCGTCACCGCGGTGGAATTACTCCCCGTGCATGCCTTCGTCGACGATCAATACCTGCTGGAAAAAGGTCTACGCAATTACTGGGGCTACAACACCCTGGGCTTCTTCGCCCCGCAGGGGCGCTACATGTCCACACGCACGGTGGCCGAATTCAAGCAGATGGTGGCGCGGCTGCACCACGCCGGACTGGAAGTGCTGCTGGACGTGGTCTACAACCACACCGCGGAAGGCAACGAACTCGGGCCCACGCTGTCGTTCAAGGGCATCGACAACGCCAGCTATTACCGCCTGGCCGACGACCGCCGTTTCTATATCAACGACACCGGCACCGGCAACACCTTCGACCTGACCAACGTCGGCGCGCTGCGCATGGTGATGGACTCGTTGCGTTACTGGGTGCAGGAAATGCACGTGGACGGCTTCCGCTTCGATCTGGCCAGCATCCTCGGCCGCGAGCGCTATGGCTTCGATCCATCGGGCAGCTTTCTGGATGCAGTGCGGCAGGACCCCGTGCTGAGTCAGACCAAGTTGATCGCCGAGCCGTGGGACATCGGTCCCGGCGGCTACCAGGTAGGCAATTTCCCGCCCGGCTGGGTGGAATGGAACGACAAGTTCCGCGACAACGTGCGCGCCTTCTGGCGCGGTGATGGCGGCCAGCTGGCGGAACTTGCCACGCGCCTCACCGGCTCGGCCGACCTGTTCAATCACAGCGGCCGCCGCCCCACTGCCTCGGTCAACTTCGTCACTGCGCACGACGGCTTCACCCTGCGCGATCTGGTGAGTTACGAAGGCAAGCACAACATGGCCAACGGCGAGGACGGCCGTGACGGCAGCGACCACAATATTTCCGCCAATTACGGAGTGGAAGGCGACACCAACGACCCGGCGATCAAGCAGCTGCGCCGCCAGCAGATGCGTAACCTGCTGGCCACCTTGCTGCTGTCGCAGGGCACGCCGATGCTGCTGGCCGGCGATGAATTCGGCCACAGCCAGAACGGCAACAACAACGCCTACTGCCAGGACAACGAGCTGACCTGGATCGACTGGACCGCAGCCACCAAGGCAGCGGCGGCCGACCAAGCCGCGTTCGTGCGTCGTTTGATCCGCATCCGTCAGCGGTACCCGCTGCTGCATCGCGCGCGCTTTTTCGATGGCAAGTTCGACGAAGCATTGGGCCTGAAGGATCTCACCTGGCTGGCGCCCAACGGTGTGGAGATGGACGAAGCTGCCTGGCACGACCCGGAGGCGCGTGCGCTGATGCTGCGCCTGGACGGCCGCTCGCCGACCACCGGCCTACGTGAGATCGCCGCCAACGTTACCTTGCTGATGCTGATCAATGCCGCGTCCACCAGCGTGTCGTTCATTCTGCCGGCGATGCACGACGAACATTGGCGTGTGCTGGTCGACACTGCCCGCCACGGCGGGCGCGTGGTCGCTGGCGGCAGCGAGTGGAAGGCGCCGGCGCATTCGCTGACGTTGCTGGCGGTGGAGCGCGACCGCATTGCCAGCAGTGCGCGCATCGTCTCCGAAGGGGCGCGCTGATGGCGAGGATGGTCTGATGGACGTATTGCTGGCAGGAGCCACCGGGTTGGTCGGCAAGCAGGTGTTGCAGCAGTTGCTGTCCGATGCCCGCTGCACCGGCGTGGTGGCGGTGACGCGTCGCCCGCTGACGCAGATCCATCCCAAGCTGCGTAGCCAGGTGATCGATTTTGAACGCCTGTCCAGCTGGACTGCACCGCGCATGGAAGCGGCCATCTGCGCCTTGGGTAGCACGATGAAACAGGCCGGCTCGCGCGAGGCCTTCTATCGCATCGATCACGATTACCCGATGGCGCTGGCGCGCGCCGCCTGCGCGCAGGGCACCTCGGTGTTCGTACTGAACTCGGCGGCCGGCGCCGACGCGCGCTCGCGCATCTTCTACAACCGGGTCAAGGGCGAGCTGGAACGCGACCTGCGCGAGGTCGGTTTTCCGTCGCTCACCTTCGTACGCCCGGGCCTGATCGGTGGCGAACGCGAGGAGCGCCGCACCGGCGAGCATATCGGCAGCCTGGTGCTGGGTGCACTGGGCCCGATCCTGCCGCGCCGGTTCCGCATCAATCCGGCCGAGCGGATTGCCGCGGCGATGGTAAGCGCAGCGTTGGCACCGGCGCGCGGCGAGCACAGTGTTGAGGCGGCGGAACTGGTTGGCTGACCGTCGCCCTGCGCGTGCTCGCAGGGGGAGGGATGCAAGCCTGAGTGTCTTCGTAGGAGCGCTCCCGAGCGTGATGAGCCCTCACTGGTAATGCCGCGTCGCGCTCTGGCGCGCTCCTACCAAGGTGAGTGCAGCGGCATCCTCGCTGGCACAGCAGTTGCTCACACGCCCAGCGACTGCCCACCATCCACCGCCAACACCTGCCCGGTGATCCAGCGCGCCTGCGACGAGGCCAGGAACAAGGCGGCGTCAGCGACATGCTGCACCTGCCCGAAACTGCCGAACGGAATGCTGTCGCGGATGCGTGCGTACAGTTCCGGCTCTTCGCGCCTGCGCTGGTCCCATAGCCCGTCTGGAAATTCGATCGAGCCCGGTGCGATGGCATTGACGCGGATGCGTTCGCGCGCCAGCTCGGCCGCCAGGGTGGTGGTGTAGTAATTCAGCGCGGCCTTGGCGGTGGAGTAGGCAATCGCGCGCGGCGTCGGGCGCTGCGCGTTGATCGAGCTGATGTTGAGGATCACCGCATCCGCACTGCGGCGCAGATGTGGCAGTGCCGCGCGGTTGCAGCGCACGGCCGCCATCAGGTCGATCTCCAGGCCGGCCTGCCAACTGGCATCGTCCGTGCCGTGACCGTAGCCGGAGGCATTGTTGACGACCACATCCAGACCATCCAGTGCCTGCGCGGCGGCCTGCACGTAGTGCTCGATCTGTGCCACGTCGGCCAGGTCGCAGGGCAGGGTGTGCACCGGCGTACCGAGTGCCGCCAGCATCTGCGCCGCCTGTGCCAGGCCCTCGGGGTTGCGCGCACAGATCGACACCCGCGCGCCATTGCGCACGAATGCGTCGGCGATCGCCAAGCCAATGCCGCGGCTGCCACCGGCGATCAGGACACGTTGCGGAGGAGATGCGGAGTTGGACATGCCAGATACCAGAGAACAGAGACTCGCATTATCGGGCAGCTGGCGCTGCATGAGTCCTGACGGCTGGATCTTGCGCGTAGAGCAGTGTGCAACGCGACGTTTCGGGATGTGACGTTGCTCCATGCACTATGTAGTGGGGCGTCCATCGGAGCAACTGCCTGCTGCGGCAGCATGCGTCGCCTATCTGCGCTGGCGGATGTCATCTGGCTAGTGGCCCGTACCGACACAGCAGCCATGCCGGCGCAATGGGCCATATCAGAGCCATCACCCCGATCGATATCCACGCCGGCATAAGCACCTGCATACCTCAGCGTCCGCGCCGGTGTTGACGGGAAGATCCGTTGCACCATCAAGCCCGGAAGCGAAGCCTGATCGCCCGTGACAACGCACGAACCAAAGCGCAAGCCAAGGTCAAACCCAAAGCCAAAGCCAAAGCCAAAGCCAAAGCCAAAGCCACAGCCACAGCCACAGCCACAGCCACAGCCAACGGCCCTGTACTGTGAAGCCAAGGTTGGCCGCCCTGCACAAGGTGCTCGAGCAGAAGATTAGAAAGAGCGTCCTTCAAAACCGGCAACGACGCGAACGAGCACACACCCGCGCCAGCCCCTGCCTCCGGCATTCTCATGCCCATCGTTGGCGCGCTTTCCCGGGATGCAGGTAACCAGGCGTCCTTGCGCAACAGCGAGCCAAGCCGCTGCCAACATCGTCGATTGATCTGGTCGATTGCAGTGGCGACCGCTGTCATCTCATTGCCATGTGCGCCAGCCGCTGCTTGCCCCATAAGCCTCATCACCGCTGGCGATCAGCTCATGCCTTTCTGGCTGCTCGTCGCTAACCAAACGTTTACACACCGGCGGCGCGCTGCGGGCACAACGTGCGGGTCATTCAGTGGGGAGTTGCACATGGAAACCCATATCACCGTCATCGGTGCCGGCTTCTGCGGCACCGCGCTGGTCCGTGCGCTGGCGCAGACGGCCGACGCACAGGTGCGCATCACGCTGGTCGGCGTGGCCGACACTTTCGGCAGCGGCATCGCCTATGGCGCGGCGCGACCGGAGCACCTGCTCAATGTGCGCGCCAAGGATCTGGGCATCGACGCGCAGGCGCCGGGCGCCTTTGCCGACACGTTGCATCTGGGCGATAGCGGGCGATTGGAATTCCTGCCGCGGCTGGCCTATGGCGACTATCTGCGCAGCGAACTGGATGCGGCAGTGAGCGGCGCGCAGGCCTCGATCGTGCGGCTGTCGCAGGAGGCGGTGGCAGTGGAGCGGGTGCGCAAGGGGTTTCGCGTGTTCCTGGCCAACGGCGATGCCTTCCACAGCGACCGCGTGGTGTTGGCGGTGGGTGGGCTGCAGCCGCAGGCGCTGGCCGGCATCGGCCCGCGCTTGAGCGTGCATCCGCGCTACATCGGCTGGCCGTGGCAGGGCGATGCGCTGGCGCGGTTGTCACCGGATGACGATGTACTGATCGTCGGCGCGGGCCTGACCATGGTCGATGTGGCGCTGACCCTGCACGCGCGCGGGCACAGGGGACGGCTGCTGGCGATCTCGCGGCGCGGGCTCGCACCGCAGGCGCATCTGCGCCAGCCCGGCGCACCGCTGGAGTTGCCGCCGCATCTGCAACGCGCGCTCAAGGACGCCGACCTGCGCGGCCTGTTGCGCGGTGTGCGCCAACTGAGCGCAGTGGTGGACGACTGGCGGCGCGTGGTGGATGCGCTGCGCCCGCATCTGCAGCCGCTGTGGCAACGCCTGGAACTATCGCAGCGTGCGCGCTTCCTGCGCCATCTGCGCCCGTACTGGGAAGTAGCGCGGCATCGCGTGGCGCCGGGCGCAGCGGAGCAACTGGCGCAATTGCAGGCCGGCGGCCAGCTACAGGTTGTCGCTGCGCGGCTGCTGCGTGCACGCTGGGTTCCGGATGGTGTGGAAGCGGTGATCCGCGCGCGCGGCGCGGCCGATGCGCAGACGCTGCGGTTCGACGCGGTTGTTCGCGCTACCGGCCTGGACACCGATATCGACCGGACCAGCGACCCATTGATCGCCGGCATGCGCGAAGCCGGCCTGCTGCGCGCCGACCCACTGGGACTGGGCGTGGATACCGACGCGCAACTGCGCGTGCGCGATGGCACCGGGCAGATCGTGCCGGGGCTGTACTGCGTGGGGCCGCTGCTGCGCGGGCGTTATTGGGAAATCACCGCCGTTCCCGAGTTGCGCGTGGCCACGCGCGCACTGGCCGATCGACTGCTGCTGGGCGCAACGCCGGCGTTACAGCCGGAACCCGAACAGGTGCCGCGCGAGGTCAATGCGCGCTTGTAAGGCGGGGGCTGTGTTTCGCTTTCCTTGTTGGCGTGCGTACTCGCAGGTGTACGCGGATCTGGTGTGACGTCACTTTGTCAGTGATGCGGTGCATCGGTGCGCGCACGCTGGCCGTATCGAGCAAGTGCAGGACGGCGCTGTCCAGGCAGGCGTCGTCAGAACTGTGCACCCGTGCACGCGCTTTGTCGAACAACGCAAACATGCAGCGCGATGCGTAGTGCGGCGCGCATTGTCGTGCAGGACCGGGGCATGGTGCTTGCCCTGAACATCTCTGATGTCCAGGGCGCTTGATTCCCTCGTCTGCCTGGAGTTCGCCATGCCCCGTCTCGCTTCCGCTATCTTTGCCGCTGCGCTCAGTGCCTGTGCCCTGCCTGCCATGGCCAGCGAATCGCTCAATACGCGTGCCGACGTCATCGCTGCACTGGATGCCGGTTACGACGTCAGCCTGACCACCGATCTCAGTCGCTGCACGCCCGAACAGGGCACGCCGGCCAGCCAGACGCGCGGCGGCCGGCATATCGATGCCTACCGCATCACCGAGGATGGCACGGCCGCGTTCTCCGGCTCGCATTTCACCGTGGCCAACGACGGCAAGCCGATCCAGCAGTTCATGCGGTACCAACTGCGTCCGGATGGCAGCGTGCGCTTCACCACCTACATGTACGACCTGCCGGCACTGCAGCAGCGCGGACCGATGCTGGCGTATCTGTGCACGATCAATCAGGGCATTCGTTTCCATGCCGATTGATTGCGGTCAACGCGCAAGGCGCTACGTGCGTTGGACGCTCGGAGTTGTGCATCGAAATTGCACGCGTCGACGTTGTACATTCGGACTTGCGATGTTGTAGCAAGACGTGGCATCGCGACGCTCGTGAGGTGATGACAAGGTGCGCAAGCAATCGAGGCTGCGCACGTACCCTCATCCGCCCCTGCGGGGCAGCTTCTCCCGGCGGGAGAAGGGATTCTCTTCATAATGCGGAAGTAGTGCGCGCAGCCGCAGCCCCTCTCCTGCGGGAGAGGGGGTGGGGTGAGTGTCGGGGCACAGCCACGCGCGGCGTCTGGTGAGCAGGCACCGAAGCATGCAGGCATCACCTGCACGAACGCTGGCAATCGGCGGCGTTGTGCGCCATGGCGCGAGCCGCTGCTGCTACTGCTATTACTGCACCGCCACCCCTTCATCGCCGCCAGTCTGCCAACCGCCACCCAAGGCCCTGAACGTAGCGACCGCACTGCGCGCAGCTTCGGTGCGTGCCTGCACCTGCGCATCGGAGGCACGCAGCAGGCTGTCGTCGGCGTTCAGCACTTCGATCAGGCTGACCGTGCCTTTTTCATAGGCCAGTGCCGAGGCGCCGCGCGCCTTGCCCAACGCATCCACGCCTTGCGCCAGCACGCTGGCCTGCTGCTCGCGTTTCACCAGCGCGACGAAGGCATTTTCGACATCTTCGGTGGCACGCAGCACCGCCAGCCGGTAGGCCGCCAATTGCTCGGCTTCCTGGCCCTTGGCCTGGGCAATCTGCGCGTTGATGCGGCCGAAATCGAATAGCCGCCAGCGCAACCCCAGCACGCCGGACGCCTGCGCGGCATCGCCGGTGAACAGATTGGCGCCGGAGAGGGCCGTCGCACTGCCGAGCAGCCCGCTCAGCGAAAATTTGGGGTAGTACTCGGACATCGCCACGCCGATGCGCGCATTGGACGCGGCCAGCCGGCGCTCGGCCGCGATCAGGTCGGGCCGGCGGCGCAACAGCTCGGCCGGCGAGCCGCAGTCGGCAATCTGCGGCGCCAGCGGGATGGGTTTGCTGGCCGCCAACTCGGCATGGTGGGTGCCGGGCACGACGCCCAGCATCACATCGAGCGCGTTCATCGCAGTCACCAGCCCCGCTTCCAGTCCCGGCACCGTGGCCTGTGCCTGGGCGAGCGCACCGTGGGCCTGCTGCAGCTGCAGGTCTGCCGCCAGGCCCTTGTCGTGCAGCAGCGTCACCATCGACACCAGGCCCTGCTGGGTGGCGACCTGGCGACGGGCCACGTCCAGCCGCGCCTGCAGGCCACGGATGCTGATGTAGATGTCGGCAGTCTGCGCGGCTACCGCCAAGCGGGTGGCCGCCGCACCGGCTTCGCTGGCCTGATAGTCGGCCAACGCCGCCTGGCGCCCGCGACGCAGGCCGCCGAACAGGTCCAGCTCCCAGCTGGCGCCCAGGTTGGCGTCGTAAAGGCTGGCGTAGCGGTCGAAGTCGGGGGTGCTGGCGAGCACCTGCCCCAGCGGTGTTTCCAGCGACTGGTAGGCACGCGTCGCACTGCCGGAGAGGGTGCCCGATGGCAGCAGCGCCGCGGTTGCCGCGCTCAGCCCGGCGCGGGCCTGGGTTACCCGCGCGGTGGCCTGGGCCAGGTCCAGGTTTTGCGCCAGGGCGGCGCTGACATAGCGGCTCAGGTCCGGGTCGTTGAAGCTGCTCCACCAGGTAGTGAGGTCCGACTGGGCAGTGGCAGGGCGCGCGGCGACCTCGGCCTGGCCAACGTAGCGGTCGGGGAGCGGGGCGTCCGGACGGGTGTAGTCGGGACCGACCGCGCAGCCTGTCGCGAGGCTGGCGGCAACGAGCACTGCAAGGAGGCGGAGTGACGGCATGACGGGACCGGAGCGTTGAAAGGTGAGTGACTATAGTACGAAATGGTCACTTTTGTAAGTCGACAGCGACGGCGCTAAGCTGTCGGCATGAGCAAAGCATCCAGTTACCCGGTTTCAGGCCGTGGGCCGGCCGATCACGACGTGCGCGACCAGATCGTGGCCGCGGCCACCGAGCATTTCAGCCGCTACGGCTACGAGAAGACCGCCGTGTCCGATCTGGCCAAGGCGATCGGCTTTTCCAAGGCCTACATCTACAAGTTCTTCGAATCCAAGCAGGCCATCGGCGAGATGATCTGCACCCATTGCCTGCGCGAGATCGAGCAGGAGGTGCAGGCAGCCGTGGCCGAGGCGGAGCTGCCGGCAGAGAAGCTGCGGCGCATGTTCAAGGTGGTGATCGAGGCCAGCCTTCGGCTGTTTTCGCGTGAGCGCAAGCTGTACGAAATCGCCACTTCCGCGGCGGTGGAGCGCTGGCAGTCGGTGGTCGCTTACGAGGCGCGCCTGCAGAAACTGCTGCAGGACATCCTGCAGGAAGGGCGTGCCAGTGGCGACTTCGAGCGCAAGACGCCGCTGGACGAAGCCAGTGCTGCCATCTATCTGGTCATGCGCCCGTACATCAATCCATTGCTGCTGCAGCACAGCCTGGAACATGCCGACGAAGTGCCTGCACTGTTGTCCGGGGTCGTGTTGCGGAGCCTCTCGCCGTAAAAAAGTTGGTGGTGACTATTGACCTTATTGGTCACAAGTCCCAGGATGCGAGCCTTCACCAGATCGCTTCGGGATTCCCATGCTTCGGCACCGTCTTGTTGTCAGCTCCGTCCTGTGTGTCCTGCCGCTGGCACTGAGTGCCTGCGGCGGGACGGCGCAGCCCGATCCCCGCACCGCCACGCCGCTGGTCCGGGTGGCCACGGTGGGCGACGCGAATGCGGCAGCGCGCAGTTTTTCCGGCACCGTCGCGGCCCGGGTCCAGAGCGATCTGGGTTTCCGGGTTGCCGGCAAGGTGTCCGAGCGGCTGGTCGATGCCGGCCAGCGGGTCAAGCGCGGCCAGGCGCTGCTGCGCATCGATCCGGTGGATCTGCAACTGGCCGCACGTGCGCAGCAAGATGCCGTGGCCGCTGCCCGCGCCCGCGCCCAGCAGACCGCCGACGATGAAGCCCGGTACCGCGATCTGCGCGGGACCGGCGCCATCTCGGCCTCGGCCTACGATCAGATCAAGGCGGCCGCCGATGCGGCCAGGGCGCAGCTGAGCGCCGCCCAGGCCCAGGCCGACGTGGCACGCAACGCCAACCGCTACACCGACCTGCTGGCCGATGCCGATGGCGTGGTGATGGAAACGCTGGTCGAGCCGGGCCAGGTGGTGGCGGCGGGGCAGCCGGTGGTGCGGCTGGCGCATGCCGGCCGCCGCGAAGCGGTGATCCAGCTGCCGGAAACGCTGCGCCCGCAGGTCGGCTCGGTGGCCCAGGCCACGCTGTTCGGCGACGCGTCCGTGACCGCCCCGGCCACGCTGCGCCAGTTGTCCGACAGCGCCGACCGGCTCACCCGCACCTTCGAGGCGCGCTACGTGCTCGATGGCGCGCTGGCGCAGGCGCCGCTGGGCACCACGGTCAGCATCCGCATCCCCGATGGCAGCGCCGCCGACACGCAGGCCGGGCTGCAGGTGCCGCTGGCCGCGGTGTCCGACGCGGGCAAGGGCCCGGGCGTCTGGGTGATCTCCGGCACGCCGGCCAAGGTGAGCTGGCGGCCGGTAAGGGTGCTGGGCCTGGACGATGACCACGCCAATGTGGCCGGCACGCTGGCACGTGGCGAGCGTGTCGTGGCGCTGGGCGCGCATCTGTTGCGCGAAGGCGAGCAGGTGCGCATCGCCGGCGGCACCGTTGCCGGCGCCAACGCAACCAAGGCGTCCAAGACCGCCACGGCGGCAGGAGCGCAGCCGTGAGCGAGGGCCGCTTCAATCTCTCCGCGCTTGCGGTACGCGAGCGCTCGATCACGCTGTTCCTGATCCTGCTGATTTCGCTGGCCGGCCTGGTCGCCTTCCTCAAGCTTGGTCGTGCGGAAGACCCGGCATTCACGGTCAAGGTAATGACCATCATCACCGCCTGGCCCGGCGCCACGCCGCAGGAAATGCAGGACCAGGTGGCCGAGAAGCTCGAAAAGCGCATGCAGGAACTGCGCTGGTACGACCGCACCGAAACCTACACGCGGCCCGGCCTGGCGTTCACCACATTGACCTTGCTGGACAGTACGCCGCCCAGCCAGGTGCAGGAGCAGTTCTACCAGGCGCGCAAGAAAGCCGGCGATGAAGTGGGCAATCTGCCGGCCGGGGTGATCGGGCCGATGATCAACGACGAGTACGCCGACGTCACCTTCGCGCTGTTCGCACTGAAGGCCAAGGGTGAGCCGCAGCGGTTGCTGGCGCGCGATGCGGAAACCCTGCGTCAGCGCATCCTGCACGTGCCGGGCGTCAAGAAGGTCAACATCATCGGCGAGCAGCCCGAGCGCATCTTTGTCGAGTTCTCGCACGAGCGTCTGGCCACGCTGGGCGTCAGCCCGCAGGAGGTGTTTGCCGCGCTCAACACCCAGAATGCGTTGAACGCCGCCGGCTCGGTGGAAACGCGCGGCCCGCAGGTGTTCATCCGCCTGGATGGCGCATTGGACAACCTGCAGAAGATCCGCGACACCCCGTTGGTGGTGCAAGGCCGCACGCTGAAGTTGTCGGATATCGCCACGGTCAAGCGCGGCTACGAAGATCCGTCCACCTTCATCATTCGCAGTGGTGGGCAGCAGGCATTGCTGCTCGGCATCATCATGCGCGACGGCTGGAACGGGCTGGATCTGGGCAAAGCGCTGGACAGCGAAGTAGGCGCGATCAACGCCGAGCTGCCGCTGGGCATGACCCTGAGCAAGGTCACCGACCAGGCGGTCAACATCGACGCGTCGGTCGGCGAGTTCATGACCAAGTTCTTCGTCGCGCTGCTGGTGGTGATGCTGGTGTGCTTCGTCAGCATGGGCTGGCGCGTGGGCATCGTGGTGGCGGCCGCAGTGCCGCTGACGCTGGCGGCGGTGTTCGTGGTGATGCTGGCCACCGGCAAGAACTTCGACCGCATCACGCTGGGGTCGTTGATCCTGGCGCTGGGCTTATTGGTAGACGACGCCATCATCGCGATCGAAATGATGGTGGTGAAGATGGAGGAGGGCTATAGCCGCGTCGCCGCCTCGGCGTATGCGTGGAGCCATACTGCCGCGCCGATGTTGTCCGGTACGCTGGTGACCGCGGTCGGCTTCATGCCGAATGGATTTGCCGCTTCCACCGCTGGCGAATACACCAGCAACATGTTCTGGATCGTGGGCATCGCGTTGATTGTGTCGTGGGTGGTGGCGGTGGTGTTCACGCCCTACCTCGGCGTGAAGATGCTCCCCGAGATGAAGAAGATCGAAGGCGGCCACGCCGCGATGTACAACACGCCGCGCTACAACCGCTTCCGCGCTGTGCTGGCACGTATTGTCGCACGCAAGTGGCTGGTCGCAGGTTCCGTGGTGGGGCTGTTCGTGCTGGCGATCGTCGGCATGGGCATCGTCAAGAAGCAGTTCTTCCCGATCTCCGATCGCCCCGAGGTATTGGTCGAAGTGCAGCTGCCGTACGGCACCTCGATCAACCAGACCAGCGCTGCCACCGCCAAAGTGGAGGCGTGGCTGGCCAAGCAGGATGAAGCGAAGATCGTCACCGCCTATATCGGGCAGGGCGCGCCGCGCTTCTTTCTGGCGATGGGCCCGGAACTGCCGGACCCGTCCTTTGCCAAGATCGTGATCCGCACCGATGACCAAAAGCAACGCGATGCGTTGAAGCTGCGCCTGCGTCAGGCCGTTGCCGAAGGGCTGGCACCGGAAGCGCGGGTGCGTGTGACCCAACTCACCTTCGGTCCGTACTCGCAATTTCCGGTGGCCTACCGGGTGAGCGGTGCCGATCCGCAGGTGGTGCGTGGCATCGCTGCGCAGGTCAAGCAGGTCATGCAGGACAGCCCGATGCTGCGCACCGTCAACACGGACTGGGGCGTGCGCACGCCCACGCTGCATTTCAGTCTGGACCAGGACCGTCTGCAGGCGGTGGGGCTGAGCTCCACCGCGGTGGCCCAGCAGTTGCAGTTCCTGCTCAGCGGTGTGCCGATCACGCTGGTGCGCGAGGATATCCGCAGCGTGCAGGTGGTGGCCCGCTCGGCCGGCGACACGCGCTTTGACCCGGCACGTATTGCCGACTTCACCCTGGCTGGCGCCAACGGCCAACGCGTGCCGCTGTCGCAGGTGGGCAAGGTGGATGTGCGCATGGAAGAGCCGATCATGCGCCGCCGCGACCGCGTGCCGACGATCACTGTCGGCGGCGATGTCGATGATCAACTGCAGCCGCCGGACGTTTCGGCCGCGATCACCAAGCAGTTGCAGCCGATCATCGATACATTGCCCCGTGGCTACCGCATCGTCGAGGCCGGTTCCATCGAAGAATCCGGCAAGGCCACTGCTGCAATGTTGCCGCTGTTTCCGATCATGCTGGCCGCCACCTTGCTGATCATCATTCTGCAGGTGCGTTCGATTTCGGCGATGGTGATGGTGTTTCTGACCAGCCCGCTCGGCTTGATCGGTGTGGTGCCAACCTTGATCGTGTTCCAGCAACCGTTCGGCATCAACGCGCTGGTGGGGTTGATTGCGCTGTCGGGCATCCTGATGCGCAACACGCTGATCCTGATCGGGCAGATCCATCACAACGAAGCCGAAGGGCTGGACCCGTTCCATGCGCTGGTGGAAGCCACCGTACAACGTGCGCGCCCGGTGATCCTGACCGCACTGGCGGCGATCCTGGCCTTCATCCCGCTGACCCACTCGGTGTTCTGGGGAACGCTGGCGTACACGCTGATCGGCGGCACCCTGGCCGGCACCGTGTTGACCCTGGTGTTCCTGCCGGCCATGTATTCGATCTGGTTCAAGATCCGGCCCGGTACCGGCAGCGATCCGGCGGCTGCGCAGCACGCCTGAGGCAGCGGCAACGGTGGCCACACCGCCGTTGCCGCCAGCTGTGGCACGCGTTCGTTGATTGCCTTTCCGCGCGCAGCCGGCGGCTGCGCATCTGATCGTCTTCTCCTCTCTTTTGAAGGGCTCCCCATGCAACAGCAAACTGTTGTGCTGATCACCGGTGTGTCGTCCGGCATTGGCCGCGTTGCCGCAGAGCGCTTTGTCCAGCGCGGCTGCAGTGTCTACGGCACCGTGCGCAACCTCGTCAGCGCCACACCGTTGGCGAATGTGGAACTGGTGGAAATGGATCTCCGCGATGCGGCGTCGGTGCAGCGCGCCGTCGAAGGCATCATCGCCCGGGCGGGCCGCATCGATGTGCTGGTCAACAACGCAGGCACCAATCTGGTGGGTGCAGTGGAAGAAACCAGCACCGACGAAGCGGCGACGCTCTTCGATACCAACGTGCTGGGCATCCTGCGCACGGTGCAGGCGGTGGCGCCGCAGATGCGCGCGCGCCGGCAGGGGCGCATCGTCAACATCAGCTCGGTCTTGGGATTCCTGCCGGCGCCCTACATGGGGGTGTACGCCGCCTCCAAGCATGCGGTGGAGGGATTGTCGGAAACGCTGGACCACGAGCTGCGCCAGTTCGGTGTGCGTGTCACCCTGGTGGAGCCCTCGTACACCAGGACCAGCCTGGGCAGCAATTCGCCGGCGGCGCAGGTTCCCATTGCCGATTACGACCGCGAACGCGGTGTGGTGGTCGGCGCGGTCACCAGGCAGATCCAGGCCGCACCGGACCCCGCTGGCGTCGCCACGACCGTGGTGGATGCGGCACTGGGGCCATGGCGCATGCGGCGTACGCCCGCCGGCCAGGCAGCGTTGCTGAGCAAGCTGCGCCGTTTCATGCCGGCAAGCGCCGTGGATGGCAGCCTGCGCAAGCAGCTTGGCTTGAAGTGAGTTGCAACGCAGCGAGCGACATCAAGGGTGGCGGTCGTGATGGATGGCAGCCGACAAGGCAACGGCGTGCGTGCGCAGCGGGCCACGCGATGGGCCAGCCGCTGTGATGCGGCGCAGCTCGCCGCAGCTGCAATGCAGTGCTGCACCCAGACGACACGCACGTGTGGGTGCAGCACGGATCTTCTGCGAAGGACGGCTCAGACCTGGTCGGTCGGCAGCACGAAGACTTCGGCGAGGTTGACGTTGCCTGGCGCCTGCGCTGCAAACAGGATGGTGTCGGCGATGTCCATCGGGTCCAGCATCTGCACCATGCCGGCATAGCCAGCCATCATGGCCTGGTATTCGGCGCTGGTGGTCTGCGCAGGCAGTTCGGTGGCTGTGGCGCCAGGCTGGATGCTGGTGACGCGAATGTTGTGCTTCTTGCCGACTTCCATGCGCAACCCTTCGGTGAAGGCGCTCACCGCGAACTTGCTGGCCGAGTAGACTGCAAAGCCCTGGCCGAAGACCTTGCGGCCGGCGATCGAAGACGTGTTGAAGATATGGCCCGAATGCTGCGCGATCATCTGCGGCAAGACCGCCGCAGTGACATTCAGTACGCCTTTGACGTTGACGTCGATCATCTGCTCCCACTCGTCGGTATGGAAATCGTCGAGATTGGACAGCGGCATGACGCCTGCGTTGTTGACCAGCACATCGATCGAGCCGCTGGTGGCCAGCAGCTGCTGCACGGCGCGGTTGACCGACTGCTTGTCTGTGACGTCCATTTCCAGCACCACTGCCTTGCCACCGGCCTGCTCGATCTCGGTCTTCAATGTTTCCAGGCGGCCGGTGCGGCGCGCGGCAATGCCAACGGTCATCCCGGCCCCGGCAAGCCGCCTGGCCGTGGCGCCACCGATGCCGCTGGAAGCGCCGGTGATCAGGGCTACTTTTTCGTGAAGGTCAGTCATCGACATGGGGAGACTCGCTGAAAGTGTTGGCGGAGGGCCTGCGGCGGCGATCGGCCGTCAAGCCGGGGAGTGGTGCCCACGAGATGATATCCATCCTATACTTAGTTTCAATTACGCACCTTGTGGTAACTAGATATGGCAGAGGAAACCTCTCCCCAGTGCAGCCTCACGCGCGTTGCAGACATCAGGACGGTGCTGGAGCCGATCGCCAACAAGTGGTCGATCATGATCATGACCGTGCTGTGCAATGGCCCGACCCGATTCAACGCCATCAAGCGGCAACTCGATGGCGTCACGCATAAGTCGCTGACCGAGGCGCTGCGGCGGCTAGAGCGCGTCGGGTTGATCAGCAGGGAAGTCATCTCCTCCTCGCCGGTGGCGGTGCAATACCGCCGCACCGCGTTGGGCGAGACACTTGAGGCGCCGCTGCTGGCGCTGCTGCACTGGTGCCAGGATCATGCCGATGAGGTGATCGCGGCCGAGCGGCGCATGGACGAGGCGGAGGTGTCCACACCGTCGGCATCAGCGACGGTGACTGTGTCTGTACAGGCCGGCTGAGCGTTGCAGCGCCGTTGCGGATAAAGGCACGTCCGTCCACCCGCTGATGTCGTCGCGTCCAGGTGCGTGCCTGGCGTATGGCCAGGCGATCGTGCGCCGCCAGGTACGCAGAGCGATCGGCAGGTGCAGGTTGAGACGCCCAAGGCGTCGACCATCTGGCACAAGGACGCCCGCCTTTGCGCCTGAAGCGCCGCGTTCGACCGTGTGGCGCAGATGCCGCAGCACTCCCTGGCTCTGGGCGCGCATGGCGTTGCAAGGTGGCCTGACTTGCGTGCAGGCGTGAGGCAGCGCGGCTGTGTCCGGGCCGCCGCACCGACGATTCACCCACAGCCGGCCGGTGGCCTCACAATAGGCGGCCAGTTCCGGAACCAAGTCGCCATGCGCAAGACCTACCAGCTCAACCTCGAAGGCAAGAACCGCGATCGCCTGCTGGAAGCCAGCAAGCACGATATCCGCAAGTACATCCGCCGCGAGCGCCGCAAGGACCTGCCGGAAGGGGCCGATTACTGGGATTTCGACATGCGCTTCGGCGTGGACGAGGCCAGCGCGCAGCCGCTGCCGCCGGCAGAGCTGATCCGCTCGATCAATGCACTCACCGGCGACGGTGGCGACCAGTTCTTCGTGGAAATCCTGCGCAAGCCCGCCAAGCGCACCCCGCGTGCCGATGGCGAGGCGCTGGCCGGCGGCGAGCTGGATTTCGAGCAGGACTGAACGCAATTTTCAGATGATCCAATGACGGGATGACTGCGCCGCCGTCAGGCAGCGCAGCCGGTGCCCGAATCGGCCATCCCCTGCACGCACCCTTGCCTCTGCGCGCCGTGCGCAGCTGCCTGGTCACTGTTCTCAAGGTCCTGCCCGCCATTCCCGGCACACCTCGCGCAGGGCGGTGCTTGCGACCGTGGCGCGTGGTGCGGCGAGCCAACGCTGCGCACCCGCTGTGCGGTCACCAGGTCTGGTGACCGCACGCCACTGTCGATTTGAACAACGCCATCCGCAACACGATCTGCCGCGCTGCCGCGCGTCAGTCCGGTTTGTTCGCGGCCTGCGCGGCCGCGCGCAGCTTGTCCTTCTTGCTGGGCCGCTTGCCCTTGATGCCGCCGTTGTCATCGGCTGGCCGTGCCAGCGCGCCTGTGGCGGGTGCGTCGCTGGGCGTGGGTTCGAAGCCGGCGATCACCTCGGCGGCGATCCGCAGGCCTTGGCGTTTTTCGATCAACCGCCACTGCTGCGCATTGTCGGCGGTGATGAAGCTGATCGCCACGCCGCTGGCGCCGGCACGTGCGGTGCGGCCGATGCGGTGGGTGTAATCCACGGTGGAGCGCGGCAAGTCGTAGTTGATCACCGCTGGCAGCTGCACGATATCGATGCCGCGGGCGGCCAGGTCGGTAGCGATCACTACTTGCACGGTCTGCTGTTTGAAGGCCGACAACGTGCGTTCGCGGCGGCCCTGGCTCAACTCGCCGTGCAGCGGTTGTGCGCTGATACCGGTCTTCTCCAGTTTGTCAGCGACCTTTTCCGCGGTGTGCCGGCTGGCGACGAACACCAGCAGCTGCGGCCAGCCGTAATCGAGCAGTAACTGGCGCAGCAGCTGCGTGCGCTGGGCGGCATCCACGGTGATGGCGCGCTGTGCGATCGCCGGTGCCTGCTCGGGTGTCGCTTCGACGGTGATGCGCAGTGGGTCGCGCAGCCGACGCTTGGCCAGCGCGGCGATGGCGGGCGGAAACGTGGCCGACACCAGCACGCTCTGCCGCTGCGCCGGCAATAGCGCAAGGATGCGATCGAGCTCGGTGCCGAAGCCCAGGTCCAGCAGGCGGTCGGCTTCGTCCAGCACCAGGGTGGTCACTTCGCCCAGGCGCAGCGCGTTGTGCTCCACCAGGTCCAGCAGCCGGCCGGGCGTGGCGACCACGATGTCGGCACCGCCGCGCAGCGCCAGCAACTGCGGATTGATCGAGCTGCCGCCGGTGGCGGCGACGATCTTGAGCCGTCGCGGCAGGTGCGCAGCCAGCTGCCGCAACGTGGCCTCCACCTGTGCGGCAAGTTCGCGGGTGGGCACCAGCACCAGCACACCCAGCACGCGCGGAGCCGTGTCCGGGGCGAGCAGGCATTGCTGCAGCAACGGCAGCGCATAGGCCAGCGTCTTGCCCGAGCCGGTCTGCGCCATCGCGATCAGGTCGCGCCCGGCCAGCATCGGCGGGATGGCCTGCTGCTGGACCGGCGTAGGCGTGCGGTGGCCGGCCTGGCGCAGCGCGGTCTCGAAAAACGGCAGTAGCTGTGGCGACAGCGAGAGGTGGGCAAATGACATGCGACGATTATCCGGCATTTGGAGCGGCCAACAGGACGTGGCGAGCAGTTGTCAGGTGTGTGGACGGCGCGCTCAGAATCGGAGTGTATGAGGAGTGCGAGCACCGGCGGCGCCCGCCCGACGGCTGCGCAGTCGCTATGTGAGCCGCTGTGACGCTGCAGCGCACGCGACGCTATGTGCGGTCATCGGTCATCCGGCGCCGAACAGCAGCGGGATGCGCGGTGGCTGCGTGCAGCGGCAGGCACGTCGGCAGATGTGATGGAAGCGCCTGGATCGAAGTGCACGCCGGTGCGGAGCGCTGCCCGCGTTTCATCCGTGCATCGATCGACAGCGCGCGTGTCCCTCCGGGACGACGTTGCGCGCCCGCCGCCTGGTCGATGCGATCACCGCCGCGCCGTGCGACAGGCCGTGCGCGGCAGCCGGCAGTGAGCGCATGTTGGGTGTCGTGACTGTTGCGGACGCGTGCAACCGATCGATTCGCATCCTGTTGCATTGCCCGCAGATGCAGCCCTGCAGCGCGGGTGTCAGGCGCCGACGCATCGCTGCGCCGGCGCCTGCATCCGCGGTTGTTGCAGATCGGCTTTACTGCGCCAGCGCCAAGTCGTCGAGCATCGCGCGCAGGAAGCGGGCGGCTTCGCCGCCGGTGGCGGCGCGGTGGTCGAAGGTCAGCGACAGCGGCATCACCTTGTGGGTCTCCACGCCGCCCATCACTGGCACAAGCTGATAGCGCGCGCGGCCGGCGGCGACGATGGCCACGCACGGCGGCACCACCACCGGGGTGGCATAGCGGCCGGCGAACATGCCGAAGTTGGACAGCGAGATGGTGTAGCCGCTGAGTTCGGAGGCGGCGATGCTGCGGGTTTCCACCTGCTGGCGCAGCCGGTTCACCCCTTCGCGGATGCCGTGCGCGTCGAGCATGTCGGCATTGCGCAGTGCCGGCACGAACAGGCCTTCTTCGGTATCCACCGCGATGCCGATATCGACCTGGTGGTGCAGGGTACGGCTGAGCGCATCGCCATCGAACCAGGCGTTGAGCGCAGGTACCGCCTGGCAGGCGCGCACGATGGCGCGTACCAGGCGCACGGTGACGTCGTTGCCGGGCTGCCATGCATGCAGGTCGGCATCGTCGTTGAGCGTGGTGGGCACCACCTTGCTGTGCGCATCGGCCATGACGCGCGCCATGTTGCGGCGCACGCCCTTGAGCTGTTCGGGCTGGCCCTTGACGCTGGTGCCGGGCGATTGGGTGCGCATCGGCTTGCCGCTGGTGGAGAGGGTGGAGCGGGGCTGGCCCTCATCCGCCCTGCGGGCACCTTCTCCCGCAGGCGGGAGAAGGGTCGCAATTGCCGGGCGATCCCTGCCGTGGTCAGCGCTCCCGGTGGCTCTGCCACCTTCAGCGAACGGACCGCGAACGAACGGATCTTCGGCGAACGCACCACTGGCGAACGCACCACCTCTCCCGCTGGCGGGAGAGGTCGGCGTGCCATGCGCGCCGGGTGAGGGCTGCGCGGTGCCTGCAGCAGCCGCCTGCTTCACGTCTGCCAGCGTCACCGTGCCGTCCGGACCGGTGGCGCGCACCTGTGCCAGGTCCACGCGCAACTTGCGCGCAAGCGCACGTACCACCGGCATGGCGCGTACGCCGCCGACTGCGATCGCCTGCTCGCTCTGCACGGTGTTGGAGCTCTGCATGGCACCCACCACGGTGCCGGCGTCGTCGCGCTCGCTCGGTGCATCGGCGCCTGCATCCGCATCGGCGATCTCACCGCCATTGTCGGACGCGACCACGCGCTCGCTGGGACCGGCCGCGCTCTGGCCGGTGCTGGGCGTATGCACCTGCGCCTGCGCGCCACCGTGGCCATGTCCGTGGCCGGTGTCCTGGCCATCGGCACGCTGCGGCTGCGAGGCATCCAGCGCGAACTGCGCCAGCATCGAGCCGGTCACGATCACATCGCCGGCCGCACCGGCCAGCTTGACCACGGTGCCGGAAAACGGCGAGGGCACCTCGACCACCGCCTTGGCGGTTTCCATCGACACCAGCGGGTCGTCCAGGCGCACGCTGTCGCCCTCCTTGACGAACCACTCGACGATGGTGGCATCGGGCAGGCCTTCGCCCAGGTCGGGCAGGTGAAACGTCTTGCTTTCGCTCATGGCAGATTCTCTTGTGCCGCCGGCAATGGCGGCAGGGTGTCTTCGAGGAGTTCCAGGTCGGCCGCCGGTAGCCAGCCCTGCGCGCCATCGGCACGCTCGGACCACCACCAACCGCCGTGTTCGTGATGCAGCAACACGTCCTCGCCTGCCTGGGCATCGAGTTCGCGTGCGTCGTAGTCGCGCAGGGCTTCGGCCCGGCCGTCACCCAGCGGGCGCAGCCAGGCCAGCGGCGCCCAGCCGGCACGGCCACCATCGGTGCTGACCCAGGCAAACGCCGGCCATTCTTCGTCGCGCACGCCCACGCTGACCTGCTGGCCTGCCTGGAAGCGGACCGGGTTGGCGTAGGCGGCGCGGTGCTCGCACAGCAGACGGGCGCGCATGTCAGCCGGCAGCCACCGCACGCCGCGCAGCGGTGACGATGCGCTCCACGCTCGGCAGGTACTTCATTTCCAGCCGGAACAGCGGGATATGCGTGTCGTAGCCGGTGACGCGTTCGACCGGGGCCACCAGGTCGTACATCGACTGCTCGGCCAGGCGCGCGGCGATTTCTGCACCGAAACCGGCAGTACGCGGCGCTTCCTGCACGATCACGCAGCGGCCGGTCTTGGCCACCGACTCGGCAATGGTGTCGAAGTCCAGCGGGCGCAGCGTGGCCACGTCGATGACTTCGGCGCTGATGCCTTCGCCGGCGAGCTTGTCGGCCGCTTCCAGCGCTTCCTTGACCTGCGCGCCCCAGGTGACCAGGGTGACATCGGTACCGTCGCGCAGCACGAAGCACACATCCAGCGGCAGTGCTTCGCCATCGTTGGCCACCACTTCCTTGTACTGGCGATAGATGCGCTTGGGCTCCATGTAGATCACCGGATCCGGGTCGCGGATCGCGGCCAGCAACAGGCCATAGGCGCGCTGCGGCGAGGACGGCAACACCACGCGCAAGCCGGGCACGTTGGTGAAGATGGCCTCGTTGGCTTCGCTGTGATGTTCCGGCGCGCGGATGCCGCCGCCCCACGGCACGCGCAGCACCATCGGGCAATGCAGGCGGCCGCGCGTACGGTTGCGCAGGCGTGCGGCGTGGCAGATCAGATGATCGACCATGGGATACA
Organism: Xanthomonas floridensis; assembly: GCF_001642575.1. GTDB lineage: Bacteria > Pseudomonadota > Gammaproteobacteria > Xanthomonadales > Xanthomonadaceae > Xanthomonas > Xanthomonas floridensis. Next base: position 144,409 of record NZ_LXNG01000004.1, read on the forward strand.
CAAAGCCGTCGAATTGCGCTTCGGCCACCGGCTTCATGCCTTGCGCGGCCAAGCCAACGCTCAGGCCGGCGATGGTGGTTTCATCCAGCGGCGTATCCAGCACGCGCTCGCTGCCGAAGCGCTGCTGCAGGCCGGCGGTGGCACGGAACACGCCGCCGTTGACGCCGACGTCCTCGCCCAGCACCAGCACCGCGGGGTCGTGCTCCAGCTCCCAGGCCAGCGCCTGGGTGATGGCTTCGATCAGGGTGATGGGCGAACTCATGGCGATCTCTCCGCGCGTTGCCGCAGCGTTGTAAGGGGCACTGGCGTGCTGCGACGTGTCGGCGGGCACCTGCTTGAGCTCATCCATGACGCGACTCCAGCGCCATCGCTTCGGCGCGCTGGGCCAGCAATTCGGCCGGCGGGTCGCCATAGAGGTAATCGAACATGGCTTCCACCGGCTGCACCGGGGTGTTCAGGTACGCATTGACCTCTTCGTCGATGCGCGCGCCGCATTCGGTTTTCCAGGCGTCTTCCTGCGCTTGGTCCCACAGGCCTTGCGCGGTGAGATAGCGGCGCAGGCGCAGCAGGGGTTCGCGGGTCCAGGCCTGCTTGACCTCGTCCTCGCCACGATAGCGGCGCGCATCGTCGGCGGTGGTGTGGTCGGTGAGGCGGTAGGTCATGAACTCGATCACCGTGCCGCCGTCGCCGGCCAGTGCGCGTTCGCGCGCCTGCCGCATCGCTTCGAGGACTGCGATCAGATCGTTGCCATCGACCTGCAGGCAGTGCAGGCCGCCGGCCAGGCCCTTCTGGGCCAGCGTCTGCGCACCGGTCTGCGCCGCGCGCGGCACCGAGATGGCCCAACCGTTGTTGATCACGCACAGGATCAGCGGCAGCTTGTAGGCGCCGGCCGAATTGAGCGCGGCATAGAAGTCGGTCTTGGAACTGCCGCCGTCGCCGCAGCAGGCCACCGCCACCTGCGGCTTGCCCATCAGCTTGAACGACAGCGCCGAGCCGGCGGCATGCAGACACTGGGTGGAGATCGGCACGCAGATCGGGAAATCGATCGCCGCATCGGCATTGCGTGGGTAGTCGCTGCCGCGCTCGTCGCCGCCCCAATACAGCAGCACATCGCGCGGGCGCACGCCGCGTTCGAACATGGTGCCGTATTCACGGTAGCTGGGCGCGAACACATCGCCGCTGCGCATCGACGCGCCGATGCCCACGTGGGTGGCTTCGTGGCCCAGGCTGGCGGCGTAGGTGCCGAGCTTGCCGGTGCGCTGCAGGGCCACCGACTTGCTGTCGAAGGTGCGCACGAACAGCATGCGCTTGAACAGCGCCAGCAGGGTCTGCGGGTTGGCGGCGTCGGCCGGCAGGTCGTCGCGGACGAGGTTGCCGTCCGCGTCCATGTATTGCAGATAGTCGATCTGGAACTGCGCGGCTACGCTCATTGCGGCGACACCTTCATCAAGAAGTTTCAAATGATATGAGTTGCCATGTTAAGGACGGCGGAGCAAAACGCTGTCCTGCACCGCAGCACACAATGATGCTGGCTTGCACAAAAAAAAGGGCGCGGACCAGGCCGCGCCCTTTGTCGCAGTAAGAAACTGCGACGTGGTGCAGTGCGATCAGCGGCGGCCGGCGCCTCCGCCGATCGGGGTGACGATCAGCGCGGTGTTGTCGGACGGATTGGCATCGGGCGAGCTGGAGGTAGCCGTGGCCTGCACTCGAACCGCGCCTTCAGCCGGGATCGGCTTGGCTGCCACGCTCAACTGGAAGGCCAGTTGTGCCCCCGGTAGTACGACTGCCGCACTGTTGCACACGAAGCGGGCACTGCGCAGCGATTGCACCTGCTTGTCGCAGCGCCAGCCCTGTGGCGGCACCAGCTGCGACAACGCAGACACCGTATTGCCTTCGATCACCAGGCTGGGGCGTTGCGCAGGTGCAGCGCCCACATTGCTCACCAGTACGCGGTAGGTGGCATTGAAGGTTGTGGTCGGCAGGCTGGTCGGTCCATCGAGTCGTACTGCCAGGTCGCTGCGGGGTTGCGGACGTGCCTGTACCGTGACCGATGCGGTGTCGGTGTTGTTGCCCGGTTGTGGATCGGGCGATTGCGAGGCGACCGACCCGGCCAGCATCAAGGTGCGTCCTGCCAGTTCCGAGCCAGTGTCGAGTTGCACCGTAAAGCTCTGCCTTGCGCCAGGATTCAGCGCGGGCAGATTGCAGGTAAACGTGGTCTGCGTGGCATTGGTCTGGTTCTGGCAGATCCAACCCGTCGGCGCTGTGACACGTGCCCGCACTGGCAGGTCGAACACCAGCGCCAGCGCTGTGAACGGTGCCCGATCCGGCCCGCGGTTTTCCACATCCACGGTGTAGTCGATGCGTTCGCCTTCAGTGACCTGTGCACGTGCGGCAGTGACCGCCACGCCCAGGTCCGCGTTGACCTGCTTGCTCATGCGCAGCAACACCACGGTGGGATCGTGATCGGACAAGCGCATGGGCGTGTTGGCATCGTTGCGCGCGGTGCCGGGGAAGTCGGCATTGATCCGCGCATGGCCGACCAACAACGATGCGATCTGCGGCGTGCGCATCAATGCATCGCTGGCCAGGATGTGGTCCAGCGACTGTACGTTGCCGTCGAAGGCGTACGAGTAACTCTGGTCGGGCGTGTTGAACCAGGTCAGATCGGTGTAGTCCGGGTTGACCAGATCGGCGCCATCGCCGCCCACCACGGTCTGCGCATCCGGCGACGGTTTGCCGGTGACGGTGCCCATCGCATCCACGTAGCCGTCGTTGAACTCGAAGGCGTTGAAGTCGCCCATCACCAGGACTTTTTCGTCAGGGTTCACTTGCTGACGTGTCTGCAGCAGGCGCGCCAGATACTCGGCCTGGGCCTGGCGCTTGGCGCGGATGCGGGTACCGGCGGCATCGTCGGTGTCGGCGCCGTTGAGCGAGCGCTGATGCACCACGATGGCGGTCAGCGGCAGCACGCGGCCATCGGCCTGATGCACATTGGCAGTGAGCACCAGCGGCGGGCGGTCGTTGAGCAGGCTGACACCACCGGCCGGCTCGGTCCAGGTGGTGGTCTTGCCTTCCTGCGCAATGGAAAGCACTTCCACGCGCGGCACGCCACCGGCAACCTCGGCGGTCTTGACCAGGAAGCCAACGTCGATACCGCCGACGTCGTTGCCTTCCTGCAGATACGCCACGTACTTGGGATCCTGCTGGCCGGCGGCCACCGCGTCGGCATTGACGCGCGCGGCCAGGGTCTGCAGCACGCTGAGGTTTTCCACTTCCACCGTGCCCAGGATGTCGGGCATGTGCAGGTAGTAGCGGATCGCCAGCGAGGCCTTGTTGAGGCGGCCCTGGAACGCGGCCGGGGTGAGCACAGGTTCGCCGATCGCCGGGTCGTTCTGGTCGTCGAAGAAGCGCTCCATGTTGTAGGTCGCCACGGCCACATCGTCGGCCTGCGGCCGCGGCGCCGGGCGTGGTTGGTCGGAACCGATGCAATACACCTGCGGGGTGCGTTCCGGGTACAGCGTGTAGCGGCGGAAGCTGTAATCCAGCGGGCCGATCACGTTGGACACCAGGCAGCCGGAGGCCAGATCCAGCCGTTCGGCGCCGACGCCGGCACTGCCGACGGCGATCACTTCCGGGTTGGTGTTCCAGCGCGGCACCCCGGCAGGCGAGCCGGCCGGCAGCGGGTCGGGCAACTGCACGCCGGGCTCGCGGAAGGCGCGCGGCACGCCGGTGACCACGGCATGGAACACGCCATTGCTGGTGGCCGTGGCGTTGATCTCGTTGACGCTGCCGCCGGTGGGCGCATTGACGGTCAGGCTGGCGGCAGTGACGCGCATGCCTTCCAGCGCTTCGAGCTGATCAAAGGCGCCGTTCGGGTTGGGGAAGTCCGGGCGCAACATCACCGGCGAAGGCAACGGGTTGCCGGTGGAATCCAGCAGCACGGTCAAGGTGCCGCCGATCTCGGTCAGCGGCGGCTGGGTCGGGTCGGCGCTGGGCACGTACTCGATCACCGTGCCCTGCACCCGCACCCGGTTGCCGATGGCGGCGGCGTCCGGCGGTGCGCTGCCGGTATAGACGTAGACACCTTCGGAGGTGGCCGGGTCGCCGTCGGCTTCGATGTCCGGCGCCTGCAAGAAGAAGCCGGCGCTGCGGCGTGCAGTGACAATCCCCGAGGTGGCGACTACCTGGCCTTCCAGCGGCGAGCGTGCGCCCTTGCCCTGGATGGCGTGGATCGGCAGCAGGCTGAAGTCGTCGTTGAGGAGGGTGCCGGTGGCGCTCAGCGTGGCCGGCAGCGCGCCGGTGAGGCCGCTGATCTGCAGCGCGAAGGTCTCGTCGGGCTCGGGCGTGGTGTCGCCCAGCACGTCCACGGTGATGCTGGCGCTGCGCTCGCCAGCGGCGATCCGGAAGCTGGTGGCGGGCAGGGCGATGTAATCGCTGCCGGCGGTGGCCGTGCCATCGGCCGTGGCGGCGGTGAAGCTCACCCCGCCGGCACCGGCCGGCTGGCTCAGGCTTAGCGTAAACACGAGGCTGCGGGTGCCGCTGTTGCCTTCGGCCTGGCTGACATCGGCCAGCGTGGCGACCGGCTGGCCGCCGCCGCTGCACAGGCGTGGGGCGCTGGCGCTGTTGCGCGGTGCCGGCGCGCCGGTGGCGAAATCGGCTGCGTTGTTGTCGGTATCGGTGCAACCCTCGCCTGCGCGCAGCACCGCCAGCGTGTTGCTGGGAGCGGGGGTGGGCGCATTGCCTTCGGCGCAGCTGGCATTGCTGCCGTAGCCGACCAGGTCGGCGTTGCCGGTGGGGCAGGTGCCACTCAGGGCTGCCGCCGCCGTGCTCAATGCCACCTTGCCGGCGGTGCCGCTCATGGCCAGGGTGCCGGTGGCATCGGGGGTGGGCAACGCTACGTTGCCGCCGCTGCCATCGGCTTGCTTGACCAGGTAATAGCCGCCGGCCGGCACGCTGCCTGTTAGCGGCGTGACCTGCCAGCTGCTGCCGGCGGCCGAGGCGTACTGCACCGACCAGCCGTCCAGGCTGACCGTGGTGCTGCCGATATTGTGCAGCTCGATGAAATCGCTGCGGAGGGTGGCACCGCTATTGCCGCCACCGCCGTAGACCTGGCTGATGACGACCTGGGCATTGGCGTGGCCGGCAACTGCCAGCGCACAGCAAAGTAAGGCTGCACGACGCTGCAACACATGCATGAGATGAGAGTCCCCTGATCCGTGAGACGTGAAGCGCTCCCCTGGTCCGGCCACGTCCCTGGCCGGCAGCGCCGTTCGATTCTGCATGAATTTGCAGACCTAGGTTGACGATAAGGTGACAGCGGCGCAGCAGCCGGGACCGCGCCGGCGGCACGCCAGGTGGTTCAGGGGTGAAAGAGTTGGCCGGCGGCGCGTGGCCCGGGAGCGGCAGCCGACGGGCTGGCGAGTCTGCAGGCTACCAACGCAAACGCCCCCCGGCCCGACACCCGCCGACCCACGGCCGCGAGTCAACAAGCAGGCGGCCGACAGGCGGCCCAACCCCGGGCGTTGCGAACCGGACACGACAACCCCGGTAACCGTGCGGGCCCGCCGCTCCCGCATTCACCGATCACCGGACGTTTGGCGCCACCCCAGCGATGCCGACTACCCGGCGCGACAGCCGTGCCCGCCTCCCCAGATCGATATCCACCCAGGCACGACGTCCGGACTCCAACCGCATCCAACCGGCCACCTCAATCCGCCACGATCATCTCCGCCCTCCGCCCTCCGCCCTC
>NZ_LXNG01000005.1 GCF_001642575.1 Xanthomonas floridensis
ACCTCGCGCCGTGTCTGCTTGCGCTTGCCGTTGTACTCCGCGTCGCCAAAGCTCAGCTGCATCGAGATCGTCCGCTCGGTTCGTTGATCCATTGTGGCAGTATCAGATGGAGTTGTTCAGACCTTCCTTAGCGATTGGGCTGGATGTTCCGCCTCGTATTCGACATTTACGCACGAACGAGCTCAAAAGTGCACGAGAGTACAGGCAGGCTGCGCTCTTTAGCCTGGGCATGTCACGTAACCTTGGAGTGCCAGTACGCTTCTGTCCCGTCGAGGCGTCTGATTATGATTTCATTGCAACCTGGGAAGAGAGAAGTACACGGCACTTTGCACCAATTCAACTCAAGGAGCTCGTTCCGGAATCACTCAACAGCTCGTCCACCATTCAGGCGATCATTGATGGCTTGACAAAATACTCTTCAAATTCACTCACTGTTGGCATATTCCTAAATCGCCAAGGCACCTTTGATCATCGGGAGCTGAGGATTCCAACTCTTCGGATCGGCGCGCTATGGTTTGTTTTCACAACAACACAAGATCAATCGCAGTGGATACTTTACGGAGATATCTTGGGCAAAGCCCACGCGACTACGTTTGAGTATCCGACGTAATCTCCTTTCCAGCTGGGGTCCGCACGTTTGGTCTTAACAAGCATCAGCACAAACCAAACCTAGACTCGGGTCGATTAGGCATGAGACATGAAGAGATTGACCTTACGTGACTTACCCAGCTCAGCTTTAACTGAATACACATCAATTTCAAAGATTGTTTATGAAAAAAACAGCTGCGTCGTGCATTTGATTGCCGCTGCCTCAAACAGGACTGTCCAAATTGTTTTCAGTGATGTTGTCGGCGTAAAGATATTGGACGAACGTGACTTCTCCGAATTCTGGCGTTGCAACATGGAATCGTTCGATGAGATAGAGGGTGCGATCGTCTCGCAGGTTCTTTCTGGCGGATGGAGCCAGCACGATGAAATACGTGAGTCGTATGTTCCAACAGGATTTTACGGCGAAGTTATGGAGTTTCTTATCGCTGACCACTATGAGTGCGTCAACGTTCTATGCACGAAGGAACCCTCTGTGCACATCGTTGGTTAACCCACCTGCGCAATAGCAAGACCTACCACCGCCTGCGCCGAACGACGACGCAGGCGGCAGCATTAAAGCCTAACGCAACAACCAATCAGGCCGCCTTATCCAGCGTCGCCATATCGATCACGAAACGGTACTTCACGTCGCTCTTGAGCATGCGCTCGTAGGCGGCGTTGATTTCGTCGGCGCGAATGGTTTCGATGTCCGAGACGATGTTGTGCTTGGCGCAGAAGTCCAGCATTTCCTGGGTCTGGCGGATGCCGCCGATCAGTGAGCCGGCCAGGGTGCGGCGCTTCATCACCAGGTTGAACACCGACGGCGAGGGGTGCGACTCCTCGGGCACGCCCACCAGCACCATCGCGCCGTCGCGCTTGAGCGCATTGAGGAACGGGTCCAGGTTGTGCGGTGCGGCCACGGTGTTGAGGATGAAGTCCAGGGTGTTGTACTGCGCCGCCATCTGCGCTTCGTCCTTGGAGATCACCACTTCGCTGGCGCCCAGGCGCATCGCATCGGCGCGCTTGCTCTCGGAGGTGGTGAACAGCACCACCGTGGCGCCCATCGCCTTGGCGATCTTCACGCCCATGTGGCCCAGGCCGCCCAGGCCAACCACGCCCACCTTCTGGCCCGGGCCCACCTTCCAGTGCGCCAGTGGCGAGTAGGTGGTGATGCCGGCGCACAGCAGCGGCGCCACGGCGGCCAGGTTGTCGGTGTGGGAGATGCGCAGCACGTACTTCTGGTCGACCACGATATGGTCGGAGTAACCGCCATAGGTGTTCTCGCCGCCGCCGAACATCGGGCCGTTATAGGTGCCGGTGAAGCCGGCTTCGCAGTACTGCTCTTCGCCTTCCTGGCAGGAGGCGCAGCTGCGGCAGCTGTCGACCATGCAGCCGACGCCGGCCAGGTCGCCCACCTTGAAGCCGGTGACGGCATCGCCCACGGCGGTGACGCGGCCGACGATCTCGTGGCCCGGCACGGACGGATACCGCGTGTTGTGCCATTCGTTGCGTGCGGTATGCAGGTCCGAGTGACACACGCCGCAGTAGGCGATCTCGATCTGGACATCGTCGGGACCCGGCGCGCGGCGTTCGAACACGAACGGGGCAAGCGGCTGGTCGGCGGCTTGGGCGGCAAAGGCGTGGGCTTGGCTCATGGGAGACTCCGGGGGGCATTGGGCCGTGCGCACGAGGCGCGAACGACGGGAAAACAGGCTTGATAGCTTAAGACAGCGACGCGTCGCGCTCGTGCGACAGTGCGTCTTACCTGTCCTCTTGCGAACGCTACCGTTGGCACAGCATGCGCCGTGCAGGTGTTTTTGCGCGATCAAATCCGTGTTGCACGCGTGAATGGCGCGCTAACGCGCGAGCTTCTAGTCTCGTCGGGTCACCTGTCGCCCTGCACCATCCCACCTGGCCGTGCCCTCCCCCCGCGGCCACCACGTCGATGCCGAAGGAGGCTTCCATGTTCCGCGCTCCCCCACAGCTTGCCCGCCTGCGTACTGCTGCGCTGGCGCTTTCCCTGCTTGCAGCGGTACCGCTGGCCTACGCCAAGGAGCCAGGCGGCCCGCACAAAACCTCTGCCGGTTTGAAATATGTCGGCGTCAATCTGTCCGGCGCGGAATTCAACTCGCGCAAGAAACCCGGCGTGTTGTTCAAGGACTACACCTACCCTGCCGCCTCGGACTTCAGCTATTTCGCCGGCAAGGGCATGAATACCATGCGGCTGCCGTTTCTGTGGGAGCGTCTGCAGCCCGCGCTCAACGGCGATCTGGATGCGACCCAGCTGGGCCTGATCAAGAAGTCGCTGGCAGCGGCCAAAGCCAACAAGCAGTTCCTGATCCTGGATCTGCACAACTACGCCAAGTACAACGGCAAGCGCATCGGTACCGACGAGGTTCCCCCCGCCGCCCTGGCCGACCTGTGGCGCCGGCTGGCGCTGGAATTCAAGGACGACAAGGCGGTGATCTTCGGGCTGATGAATGAGCCCAACGGCATTTCCGCAACCGACTGGGCCACGGCGGCGCAGGGCGCGATCAATGCAATCCGCAAGACCGGCGCAAAGAATCTCATCCTGGTACCGGGCACTGCGTACACCGGAGCGCACAGCTGGCGCAGCAGCAGCTATGGCGTCTCCAACGCCAAGGCGCTGGCCATCCTCAAGGATCCCGGCAACAACCTGGCCTTCGAAGCGCACCAGTATCTGGACAACGACTACAGCGGCACCAAGCCGCAGTGCACCAGCGACAGCGTGGGCGAAGAAAAGCTGCGCGGCTTTACCGACTGGCTGCGCGAGAACAAGCAGAAGGGCTTCCTGGGCGAATTCGGCACCGCCAACAATCCGGTCTGCGACAAGGCGCTGGAAGGCATGCTGACCTACATGGAAAACAACAGCGACGTGTGGCTGGGCTGGACCTGGTGGGCGGCCGGCGCCTGGTGGAAGCCGGATTACTTCTTCACCGTACAACCGGGCAAGGATGGCAGCGACAAGCCGCAAATGCGCATCCTGAGCAAGTACGCGCGGCGCGCCGGCAAGAACTGACACCCATGAAGTAGCAGGCACGTGCGGCAATACAGTGGCGATTGCCCGCACGTGCCGCTTGCCAGCAGTCCTGCTGTGCAGGCGTTTCGTGGGGCGGCACTGGCACACCAGATCACCCACGCCGCTGTCGTCGCGCGGCAACACACGCTGTGTAGCCTATTAGTGCTTCGGTGCTTCGGTGCTTCGGTGCTTCGGTGCTTCGGTGCTTCGGCAATCAGGCACTGGCGCCCTGGCGCCCTGGCGCATCATTGGCGCGCCGCTGTTATTTGCATCGGCAATACACCGGGACAGGCGAACCTGTTCTCGCTCGGGTATCGCAGCCATTCCGCATTCCAGGTGTGCCGATGACCGCAATGTTGTCGATCCAGCACTTGCCATCGGTGTACCGCGTCGGCCGCACTGCACTCATGAACAGGCGTCGGCACGCGTGGCAGAATCCGCACCCGCGCAGCCCGCATGCAACAGGCATCAGGCATCAGGCCACACCGTCATTCTTTCAGAGATGTCATGCGGCTCCGTGCATTGCAGCGTCACTTCGCCCTCCTTGCTGGTGCGCTCGCGTGCTGAAATGCAGGCGCACTTGCTGGCACTCACCGACGCCAGCGATCACCTGCAGTGCATTGAATGCGATGCGAAGTTGCAGCGGACAACATCGGCATGCTCGTCGTTTGCGATAGACGCATTGCATCGACCACGGCCAATCCGGACTGCGAAGTCGGGCACAGCTTGATCCAGTGATACCTCGCATCCGTAGTTGTGCGTGACATATGCGCATACGCTGATGGCGATGCGTTGTGTTGCCGAGCGAAAGGCAGCTGTAACGCATCTCCCCCGCAGATGCTTTAGGAGTTCCCCCATGTTCCCCTCCCCCACCTGGCCGCGCCAGCTGCTGTGCTGTGCGCTATTGCTACTGTTTGTGGCCGCGCTTCCGCAGGCGCAGGCCCAAAGCGGTGCACTGCGCTATGCAGGCATCAATCTTTCCGGCGCAGAAATCGCCTCAGCCAAGCGCCCTGGCATCATCAATGTCGACTATCGCTATCCCGCTGCCAGCGAGTACCAGCACTTCGCCGATACCGGCATGAACGTGGTGCGTTTGCCCATCGCCTGGGAACGCCTGCAACCCAAGGCCCAGGGCGAACTCGATCCCGCGCAGCTGGCATTGATTCGGCAGGCAGTGGCCAACGCCAGGGCCGCCAGGATGGTGTTGATCCTGGATATCCATAACTACGCGAAGTATTACGGCCAGAAGATCGGGACCTCGCGCGTGCCGATCAAGACCTTCACCGATCTCTGGCGACGCCTGGCGGTGGCGTTCAAGAGCGATAACGCGGTGATGTTCGGGCTGATGAACGAGCCCTACGACATCGCTCCGCAAAACTGGGCTGCCGCCGCGCAAGCGTCGATCGACAGCATTCGCGCCACCGGTGCCAACAACGTCATCCTGGTGCCCGGCGCGCTCTGGTCCGGCGCACATAGTTGGTACTCCACCATTGCCGGTCAATCCAACGCCGTTGCGCTGGCCACTATTCGAGATCCGCTCAACCGCTACGCCATCGAAGTGCACCAGTACCTGGACGCCGATTCCAGCGGCACCAGCGCCGGATGCGTCAGTGCCACCATCGGTTCGGAACGTCTGCGCAGTTTCACCGGCTGGCTGCGTAGCCAGCGCAAACGTGGATTTCTCGGTGAATTCGGCGCTTCCAGCAACCCGACATGCATGCGTGCACTGGACGACATGCTGCGCTACCTGGAAGCCAATCGCGATGTCTGGGTGGGCTCCAGCGTGTGGGCGGCCGGTGCGTGGTGGCGCGCCGATTACCCTTTCACGCTACAGCCCGATGCAAACGGACGCGACAAACCGCAGCTGTCCATCCTGAGTGCGCACGCGCGCCGTATCACGCGCTGATCCCACGCAACTCCAGATGTCCCAGCGATGCCGTCTTGCGACGGCATCGCTGTTTAGGGAGTGCGCGACCGATGCGCCACTGGAATGGCGCCACGCAACTGGCACAACGCCCCGCGACGCCAGCATGTCGGCGCATTCGGCATGTTGTCGAAATCACGCAGCCTTTGAGACAGACGTGATAGGCCGAAATGAACGTGCTCAACCGCCGTAAGTGTGCAGTGGGTTGCACTTCTGACGCGGTTCATCGCAGTGGTGTCCTTTGGCACACGTGATGCATCGCAACAGGCAGATGCAGCGCACCTTGCGCCGATCGCGCGCCAACGGGGCGGCGATGCATCTTCCCCGTCCAGGAGTTGCTTCATGTCACGTCTCTCTTTTTCACTGCGCCATCTCGCCGCATGCGCCTTGTGTGTCCTGTTACTGGCCGGGCAATCTGCCCACGCGCAGACGCGCGCGCTTACCTACGCCGGCGTCAATCTCTCCGGTGCCGAATTCGCATCCTCGAAAAAACCAGGCGTGCTTAACAAGGATTACATGTACGCCTCGGCGAGCGACTACACCTATTTCGCCGGCGTTGGCATGAATACCATCCGCCTGCCCATCCTCTGGGAGCGTCTGCAACCCAGCGCGCGTGGCGAGCTGGATCCTGCGCAGCTGGCATTGCTGCAACAGGCGGTGGCGCGTGCCAAGGCCTCCGGCATGTATCTGGTGATCGATATCCATAACTATGCCAAGTACTACGGCTACAGGATCGGCGGGCCGGAAGTCCCGGTCGCCACGTTTACCGATCTCTGGCGTCGCCTTGCACTGGCTTTCAATAGCGACAACGCAGTGATTTTCGGGCTGATGAATGAGCCCAACAACATCTCGTCCGGCGAATGGGCCGCAACTGCGCAGGCCGCCATCGATGCAATCCGCAGGACCGGTGCCAACAATCTGATCCTGGTGCCCGGCGCGCTATGGACCGGTGCGCACAGTTGGTATTCGCCCACCAGCGACGGTCAGTCCAACGCCACCGCGCTGGCATCGATCAACGACCCGCTCAACCACTACGCGTTCGAGGTGCATCAGTATCTGGATGCCGATTCCAGCGGTACCAGCAGCGTCTGCGTCAGCGCCACCATCGGCGCGGAGCGTCTGCGCAGCTTTACCGAATGGCTACGCGCCAATCGCAAGCGCGGCTTTCTCGGTGAGTTCGGCACCGCGCACAACGCGGTCTGTAATACCGCGCTGCAAGGCATGCTGAGCTACATGGAGAGCAATGCCGATGTGTGGATGGGCTGGACATGGTGGGCGGCGGGTTCATGGTGGAACCTGTCGTATGCCTACAACGTGCATCCGAACAAGGACGGCACCGACAAACCACAGATGACGATCCTGTCACCGCAGGCCACACGCGCGACACGTGCACCTGCCGCTGCCGCAGCACGCACACCTGCTGCAAAAACCCGCTGAGAGCATTTCGTCGGATGGGTTGAACAAGCCGCCGCAGGGCGGCTTGTTTGCGTCTGGTGATACTCAGTGCATCCACTGGAGTGACACTGCGCCGCAACGTACAGGGTGAATCCCCGATGGACGGTGGCCGCCGGATGCACGGCACCTTCAGTTAGCTGAACTCTGGGTGCCGCCCCGGCGATTTCTTCACCCTTTCACGATACTGGCGCGGCCAGCATGGCTCCACTTCAACAGCAGGAGCCTCTCATGGCACATCGCATGATGACCACCGCATTGATCGGCGCGTTGACACTGGCCTCGCACGGCGCGTTCGCACAGGACGCGGCCAAGCCGGCGAAGGCGCTGACCTCCACCGAAGTCACCAGCATGCTGACCGCCAAGGGCTACACCAAGGTGCACGACGTCAAGTTCGAGCATGGCGTGTGGACCGCCGATGCGCGTAGTGGCGACGGCAAGGATGTAGACGTGCACATCGATCCGGTGACCGGCCGCGTGTACGGCGATCAGACCACCTCGCGCCTGAGCGAGGCCGATGTGCGCGCAGCGCTGTCCACCGGCGGCTATAGCGATGTGCACGACCTCAAGTTCAAAGACGGGTTGTGGAAGGCCGATGCCAAGCGCAATGGACAGGAGGTCGAGCTGCATGTCGATCCGGACGATGGCCATGTTGTCAGCGTCGACGGCGATTGAGCACGACGGGATCGTGCCCGGACGCTGAGTGCGTGAGGCATTACCGCTAACGCTCGGGTGCTGCGATTGACCTGCCACGATGCGATGGATGGATGTACGCCTGCCGACGCAGCCCCGTATCCATTGCGCGGTGGCGTGCGTACTACCGGCATCGCCTGGCGACCAGCCAATGCGTCACACCATCCCGGAAACGCAAAGGGGCCTCCAATCGGAGGCCCCTTTGCGTGACGCATCACCACTCACCACCGGCTACGCGAACTGTTTTCAGGGCTGCGCCGCCACAGTCGCGGCGGCGGCGCATCCACAAGCGTCAGCGCGCGGATGCGGCCTTTTTCGTTTCCGCAGCCTTGCCGTTGATGGCGCCAGATTCGCCGTCGGCCGGCTGCGCCGTGGTCGCAGTGGCGGCTGGTTTGCCGGCCATCATGCGGTCGCGCGCGGCCTTGAACGGATTGCCTGCATACCAGTTCGGCCAGCGTCCACCCACTGCCACTTCCTTGCCCACGCTGTACATCGCCTGCAGGTCTTCGATGGTGCCGTCCAGTTTCCAGGTGGCTGCATCGTATTGGTCGCCGGGTGCATGGTAGCGATGGCGGCCGTAGTCCTCGGCCGCTGCACGCCCGGCCGCGGTACCGCCGTCGCGCAGGTCTTCCCCGCCGTCGGCATATAGCGCCGGCACGCCGGCCTTGGCGAAGTTGAAGTGGTCCGAGCGGAAATATGAGCCGCTTTCCGGCGTGGCCTCGGCGTGCAGCGTGCGGCCCTGCATCGCGGCGATCGGCTTGAGGATGTCCTCCAGCTCCGAACTGCCCATGCCCACCACGGTCATGTCGCGCGCGCGGCCGGCCACCGACATCGCATCGATGTTGATCACCGCGGCGATCTTGTCCAGCGGGAAGCTCGGGTTGGCGACGTAATACTTGGAGCCGAGCAGGCCGGATTCTTCCAGGGTCACCGCCACGAACACCACCGACCGCTCCGGCTTGGGGTCCTGATGCGCGAATGCATCGGCGATTTCCAGGATGCCGGCCACGCCGGTGGCGTTGTCCACCGCGCCGTTGTAGATGTTGTCGCCGCTCTCGCCCGGGTGCTTGCCCAGGTGATCCCAGTGCGCCATGTACAGCACCGCCTCGTCGGCATGACTGGTGCCCGGCAGCACGCCGACCACGTTGCGCGAAGTCTTTTCAGCGATGCTGCTCTTCAGGTCCACCGACCAGCTGGCCTTTAGCGGCACCGGCTTGAAGCCGCGCTTGCCGGCATCCTTGTAGGCCTGCGCCAGGTCCAGCCCGGCGTTGGCGAACAGCTGCTTGGCGGTGTCGGCGCTGATCCAGCCCTGCACCGGCAGGCGCGGGTCCGGGTCGTCCTTGGCCGGCAGATCGTATTGCGGGCCGGACCAGGAATTCTTGACCACATCCCAGCCGTAACTGGCGCCGGGCGTGTCGTGCACGATCAACGCCGCCGCTGCGCCCTTGCGCGCGGCTTCTTCGAATTTGTAGGTCCAGCGCCCGTAGTAAGTCATGCGCTTGCCGTCGAACAGCTTGGGGTCATTGCTGTGGAAGCCGGGGTCGTTGACGAACATCACCACCGTCTTGCCCTTCCAGTCCTGGCCGGCGTAATCGTTCCACTGCTGCTCGGGCGCATCCACGCCGTAGCCGACGAAGACCAGTTCGCTGTTGTCCAGCTTGATCTCCGGCTGGCCGGTGCGCGTGCCCACTACGATGTCGGTGCCGAAGGCGAGGGTGCGGGTCTGCTCGCCGCTGCGCAGGCTGGGCGCGGTAGCCGCATCGGCGGTGGTTTCCACCATCGGCACGTCCTGGAACCAGCTGTCGCCATTGCCCGGCTGCAAGCCGATGCGCTGCATCTGGTCGCGGATGTAGGTGACGGTCTTTTCCTCGCCGGGCGTGCCCGGGCCGCGCCCTTCGAACGCATCCGAGGCCAGCGTCTTGACCAGCTCGGCGAAGTCGCCGCTGGTCAACTCCGGCGAGAACGCGTGCCGGCTGACCGGAGCGTTGGGCGCGACATCGGCTGGCGTCTGCGTCACCGGGGTGGCCGGCGCCTCGGCCGATTCGCGCTTGCAACCGGCCACGGCCAGGGTCGCAGCCAGGCACAACAGGATCTTGCGGGGCATCGGAACTCCTCGTGCAACGGAGTTCCGATCTTAGAGCGTCCGTGTGGTGAGCGCGTCAGTCCTTGGGCGCCACGTCGCTGTCGAAGCTGCGGGCGGTGGCTCCGCTGACCGCACCGATTCTGGCGCTGCGGTGCACATACAGGTCCACCTCGCGCTCGAAACGCAGCGGGCCGTCGATCACCGCCTTGGGGCCGATCACCACGCGCGGCTTGCGCGCCGGCTTGAACGAAAAACCGAAGTTCGGCTTGGTCACCGTGATGCCGCCATGCACATGCGAGCCCACCCCGACGGTGATGTCGCCATTGACCGTCTCGATGCCTTTGCCGAGCTCGGTTTCCACCAGGCCGACACTGCCGTTAACGGTTTCCACGCCGCCACTGACCTGGCTGCCGCGCTCCACCAGCACGCTGCCGTTGACCGTTTCCAGCCCGCCGGACACGGTCACCTTCTGGCCCAGGGAGATCGCGCCGTTGACCGTGGACACACCGCCGGTGCGTGCGCCGTTGCCGATCTGGATACCCCCGTTGACGGTTTCCACGTCCTTGGTCTGCGCGCCGGCGCCGACCTCGATGGACCCGTTGACGGTCTCCAGGTCGCCATACACCTTGCCGGCTTCGGCACTGATGCGGCCATTGACCTTGCTGATGTCGTCGTCGGCCCAGGCGCTCGCGCTGGCCAGGAACAATGTCAGAAGAAAAACGTGGGGCTTCATGCTGAACCTCGCGCGGTAGCGGCAGTCTGGGACGTGGCGGCGATCACACCATGGGTGGCTACAATCGCGCACCTGCCTGAAGTCACTGGATCTTTCGTTGGCCTCTTCGCCCGCACCGCTGCCGCGCCCACCATTGGCCTTCGTCACCGGCCGTGGCCGCGCGTGGCTGGCCGCTGCCGCGTTGGCGTGCTCGCTGCTGGGCAGCGCCGGCGCGGCGGCGCAGAGCCAGCGCGAGACCGAGCGCAAGCTGCAGCAGCTGCGCGATGAGCTCAAGACCATCAGCGCCGACCGGCGCGAGCTGGAAGGCAAGCGCGGCACCGCGGCCCAGCAACTGCGCCAGGCCGACGAAAAGGTCGCCAGGACCGCGCGTGCCCTGAGCGAAACCGAGGCGGCGATGCGCGCACAGGAACAGCATCTGTCCACGCTGCAGCAGGACCGTGCGCAATTACAGCGTGGCCTGCAGAACCAGCGCGCGCAGCTGGCCGCATTGTTGCGCGCCGCCGACCAGGTGGGCCGCAACGCACCGTTGAAGGTCTTGCTGTCGCAGGACACCGTGGGCGATGCCACGCGCATGCTCGCCGATCACCGCTATGTGCAGAACGCACGCGCGCAGCGGATCCATGCGCTGACCACGCAACTGGATGCACTGGCCAAGGTGGAACAGGACATCGCCACCCGGCGCCAGGCACTGGATGCCGCGCGCGCGCAGCAGAAGGCACAAGCCGCCACCTTGCAGAAAGACCGTTCGCAGCAGGCGGCTACCGTCGCGCAACTGGACGACCGCTACAAACAACGTGCCGAGCGCGAAAAGGCGCTGGGCCAGGATGCCAAGTCGCTGGAGCAATTGCTCGCCAATCTGCGTGCGGCCGCGGCCAAGGCCGAAGCCGAACGCCGCGCGGCTGCAAAGCGCGCCGCCGCCGAGGCCGCTGCGCAGGCCAAACGCGGCAAGACCGATCGCCCGGAGCGTGCCGGCAAAACCCCGCCCAAGGTCATCGCCAGCGCACCTGCACCCAAGGTCGGTGGGCTCAGCTGGCCGGTGTCGGGCAATCTGCTGGCACGCTTCAATGCCACCTTGCCCGATGGGCACACCAGCAAGGGCGTGCTGATCGGCGCCCCCAAGGGCAGCACGGTCACTGCGGTGGCCGACGGCACGGTGGTGTTTTCCGACTGGATGACCGGCTACGGCATGATCCTGATCGTGGACCACGGCAACGGCTACATGAGTCTGTACGCGCACAACGACACCTTGCTGCGCGATGCCGGCACGGCGATCAAGCGCGGCGAAGCAGTGGCCAAGGTCGGCAGTTCGGGCGGGCAGGGCGTGCCGGCGCTGTACTTCGAATTGCGGCGCAATGGGCAGCCCGTCGACCCGTCGAGCTGGTTGCAGCGGCGTTGACGCTGCCCAGTGGTGCGCCTGTGCCGACGCGGCGCATCGCATGGTGCGCGCCTGCGCTGCAGCGCGGTGACGCAGTGGTCGATCAGCGTCGGGGGTTCTCGGCCAGCGTCAGGTCATCGCATGGACCAGGCATTGTTCGCCAGTGCGTGGCAGCGGTATGCCACGGATGCAGCCTGTCTGGCCGCTGCGAGAGACCGACCGATCCGCGTGAACCTGCCGCGCCGTGGTGTCCGCCAACACACGGGGCAGTGCGTGAGGCCGCGTTCGATCGCTGACCCCACGGATGCAGCCAGACACCCATGCGCTGCACGCAGGCAGCAGGCCGCTGGCAGGTGCCTGCCTTCGCCCGGGCATCACGCACCCAACGTCCAAGCCGCCTGCCAGCTGGCCGCCACCGAACTGCCGCTGCCAGCTGCGCGCGATTCAACGCGGATTTACCGCTGCTTCGCGCATAATCCGGTCAGCTCCGTCGTGCGGGGCGTCTTGTCTCTTTGCCGGAGTGCTTCATGCGCGTAGCCGTCCTGTCCGTTGCCCTGTCGCTGGCCTTGTTCGCGTCGCCTGGTTGGGCGCAGACCGCCCGTCCCGCCGCCGCCCAGGCCACTGCGGACGACCCGGAAGCCAATGAAGCCGCCGTCTCCAAGGTGCCGCTGGACGAAATCCGCCGCTTCGTGGCGGTGTACAACGCGGTCAAGCAGGCCTACGTCGACCCGGTCGAAGACAAGAAGCTGATGCACGCAGCCGTACGCGGCCTGCTCTCGGACCTGGATCCGCACAGCACCTATTTCGACAAGGAAGACGCCGAAGCCTTCGACGAGCAGGCCACCGGCGCCTACGACGGCATCGGCGTGGAGCTGCTGCAGCAACAGGACAACACGCTCAAGGTGATCGCGCCGATCGACGACACCCCGGCCGCGCGTGCCGGCATTCGCGCAGGCGATGTGATCGTGGCCATCGACGGCAAGCCGATCGATGCCAGCAAGGCGATGGAACCGCTGCGCGGCGAATCCGGCAGCAAGGTCACCTTGACCATCGTGCGCGACAAGGCGCCCAAGCCTTTCGATGTGACCCTGCAGCGCCAGACCATCCGCGTGGCCAGCGTGCGCAGCAAGTTGCTGGAGCCGGGCTATGGCTACATCCGCATCAGCACCTTCCAGGCCGATACCGGAGCCGATTTCCAGAAGAACCTCAAGCAGCTGCAGGCCGGCGGAAAACTGCGCGGACTGGTGCTGGATCTGCGCAGCAACCCGGGCGGGCTGCTGACCTCGGCGGTGCAGGTGGCCGACGATCTGCTGGACAAGGGCAACATCGTCAGCACCCGCGGGCGCATCTCCATCAGCGATGCCAAGTTCGATGCCACCCCGGGCGACCTGCTCGGCGGCGCACCGGTGGTGGTGCTGGTGGACGCCGGCTCGGCCAGCGCATCGGAAGTGCTGGCCGGCGCGCTGCGCGACAACCAGCGCGCGCGCATCATCGGCAGCCGCACCTTCGGCAAGGGCTCGGTGCAGACCGTGCTGCCGCTGGACAACGGCGACTCGGTCAAGCTCACCACTGCGCGCTACTACACGCCCAGCGGCAAGTCGATCCAGGCCAGCGGCATCGTGCCGGAAGTTCAGCTGATGCCCGAACCGCAGCCGGGCGATGCGGATGTGCCGGCCAGCCTGGCCGACTACAGCGAAGCCACCTTGCCGGGCCATCTGCGTGGCGATGACGAAGGCGAGGAGGGCTACAGCGCCGGCGACGTGCTGCCGGGCGATGGTCCGATTGCCGCGGCCCTGTCCGAACTCAAGCAGCCCGGCTCTGCCGCCAAGGCGCAAGCCGCGCTGAAGGCCAAGGCCCAGGCGGCACAGAAAGCAAAGGCCGCCGCCAAGCCTGCAACCGAGGCGAAGCCGGCGGCAGCGCGTCCGGCGGCACCCGACAAGGCCAAACCGGCCGCACCGGGCGAGAAGCAACAGCCCGCCACACCCGCCGAACCGGCACCGCCTGCACAACCGGCGGCTGCGACGGACAAGCCGGCGGCGACCGAGCCTGCGAAGTAAGCCGGGTCATTGGCTGGCGCGCGCAGTGGTGAGGTAAGGACGGGTGGCGCAAAGGACCGCGGTGTCGCCTGGATACCAGCGGGGCGGGGAGCAGCTGCGTCATACCCGGCCAGCCGCGCAATCAAGTGCTAACGCGCCACACCCAGTGCGTCAGGATTGACCAGATTGCGCGGTGCGCCAGCGGCGAACGCCAGCACGTTGTCGAACGCGGCCTCGAAATACTGCTCGTAGCTGTCGCGCTCCACATAGCCCAGATGCGGCGTGGCCAGCACGCGCGGATGCTGCAGCAGGGCATCGCGCGCATCGAGCACGGGCTCGCGCTCGAAGACATCCACGGCCGCCTGCGCAGGCCGGCCGGTCTCCAGCGCGGCCAGCAAGGCACCGGGAGCGATCAGTTCGGCGCGGCTGGTGTTGACCAGCAAGGCATCGGTGCGCATGCGCGCCAGATCCTGCACGGTGACCTGGTGGCGGGTCTGCGCGGTCAGCCGGCGATGCAGCGACAGCACATCGCTGCGTTCGAACAAGGCCTCGCGGCTGTCGGCGATGGCGAACCCATCGCGCGCCGCCTGCGCGCACGATGCTTCGCCGCCCCACACCAGCACCTGCATGCCGAATGCGCGCCCGAATTGCGCCGCGCGTTGGCCGATGCGTCCGTAGCTCCAGATGCCCAATGTGCGCCCATGCAGCACGCGGCCCAGCCCGGGATCGCCAAGCGCCTGCCAGCGGCCCTGATGCAGGGCCCGCTGGTAGTCGCGCAGGCGACGGCTGGCCGACAGGATCAGCGCCCAGGTCAGTTCGGCCGGCGCCACCGGCGAGCCCACGCCTTCGGCCACCGCCACGCCGAACTGCGTGCAGGCAGCCACGTCCACATGCGCGCCGACGCGCCCGGTCTGGCTGATCAACCTGAGCCGTGGCAACCGCCGCAGCAGCGTGGCATCCACGCGCGTGCGCTCGCGGATCAGCACCAGCGCATCGGCTTCGACCAGGCGCTCGGCCCATTCGTTGGGATCGGTGGCCAGCGCGCCGAGGACCTGCACGTCATGCCCCTGCAAGCGCTGCAGGCAGTGCAGCTGACGCACGGCGCCCTGGTAGTCGTCGGGCACCACAATGCGCATCAGCGTGGCTTGCCCGGCAGCGGGAAGGGGGTAACCACCTTGTCGCCGGTGGCCGCATCGCGGATCACCGACTGGCCCTTCTTTTCCACCTCTTCGATGCGCACGATGCTCTGCATCGGCAAGTGCAGGGTTCGGGTATTGCCGAACTCCTCGCGCAGGCGTTCTTCGGTGGGGTCTACCACCAGCCCATCGTGCACATCGAACACCAGTTCGCCAATCTGGTTGAAGCCCCACAGATGGCTGCCGGTCACTTCGCGTGCGTAGAGCTCATACACCTTGCCGTGATTGAGGAAGGTGACTTTGTACAAAGGCTTGACCATGCGCCGATTATAGGCGCGCCAGTGCAGTGGACGCAGCGCGCACACGACTTGGCACGCGCATGCAGTCGCGCCGCGCTAGAACCCGTGCCGCTTGCGCAGGCGCCGGGCGATGGCCGCGCGCACATACAGCCCATAGACGATGCCGAACACGAAGCCGGCGATATGTGCCGACCACGCCACCATGCCGAACGCCGGGCCGATATAGGCGAACACCACCTGCAGCAGTGCCCAGGCACCGATCAGCAGCGGCGCCGGCACCCGGATGAACTCCAGGAACAGCCCCAGCGGCAGCACGACCCCCAGCTTGGCGCCGGGAAACAACGCCAGGTAGGTACCGATCAAGGCCGATACCGCGCCCGAGGCGCCGATGATCACCCGGTCGGGCGTGCCGATCGCAAAGATCGCCGCCAGGTTGGACGCCGCGCCGCCCACCAGGAACAGCAACAGCAGCCGCCACGGCCCCAGGATGCGTTCGGCCGGCAATCCGAAGATCAGCAGGAACACCAGGTTGCCGAGCAGGTGCGACCAATCGGCGTGCAGGAACAGCGCCGTGAACAGCCGCAGCACGCTGCCGTCGCGCAGCGTCGCCCACCAGTCGCCCAGGTTGGACACGCCGCTGGACAGCGCGCCCCAGTCCAGCCACAGCGTATTGCGCGCCTCGCCCGGCCGGCTGATCGACCACAGGTAGGCCAGCCACACCGTGGCGAACAACAGCGGCACCGCCCAGCGCCGGGTGGGTTTCTTGCGGGAGGGGAGGGAGACGAACATCGGAGTCGCACAATAGCCGGTCCACGGGCCTGAACCCAGCCCCAATCCAGCCGCGCGTTCAGGACTAAAGTCGTTATTGTTCGGTTAATCGTGGTGGGTATACTGCGTACGGCGTCGTATGTCGGGGGGGGGTCTCCGGCGCGCTCCAGGCACTGGATTGGTGCTGGGCGCGGGCGCTGAACCGACCATTGCAGTCTTTATCCGGAGAGCTACAACTCATGTCTACCGCTTCCACTCTCAGCCGCGCCACCCTGCTGGCCGTTGGTATCGCTGGCGTTCTGGCCGTTGGCCAGGCACACGGCGCCGCATTCCAGCTGAAGGAAAACAGCGCCAAGGGCCTCGGCCGCGCGTTCGCAGGTTCGGGCAGCGCCCCGGACGACGCCTCCATCATCGCCAATAACCCGGCCGGCATGCGCCAGCTGGACGGCCGCCTGTTCCAGGCCGACGTCAGCGCCATCAGCTTCTCGGCCAAGTTCGATCCCGAAACCGCCAACTATGCCAACGGCGCCCCGGTCTCCGGCGGCAATGGCGGCGACGCCGGCATGATCGCGCCGGTTCCGGCCATGTATTTCCATGTGCCGTTCGGCGAAAACAACAACATGCATCTGGGCACCTCGCTCACCGTGCCGTTCGGCTTCAAGACCGAATACGACCGTGACTGGGCCGGCCGTTATCACGGCACCAAGACCGAGCTGCAGGCAATCGACTTCAACGTCGCCTTCTCCTACGACGTGAACCCGTACGTGTCATTCGGCGCTTCGGTGTTCGCCGAGCGTCTGGACATCGACCTGGCCAACGCCGTGGACTTCGGCAGCATCCTGGCTGCGCGCCGCGTGCCGGGCTTCGCGCCGGGCAGCGCCGACGGCTACTCGCGCATCAAGGGCGACAGCACCGAAGTGGGCTTCACCCTCGGTGGCTTGTTCAGCATCGACGAGAACACCCACATCGGCTTCAGCTACCGCTCGGAAGTGGAGCACAAGATCACCGACGGCACCGCCGACTTCACCACTCCGCCTAACGCCGCTGCCGTGCTGGGCGTTGCCGCACCGGGCACCTTCGTCGACACCAAGGGCCGCGCCACCGTCAAGCTGCCTGCCAGCGCCACCGCCAGCTTCACGCACAACGTGAACGAGCAGTGGTCGATCATGGCCGACGTCACCCGCACCGCCTGGAGCAAGTTCGACCAGGTGACCGTGGACTTCGCGTCCAATCAGCCCGACAGCGTGCTGGACTTCTCCTACCGCGACACCACCTTCGCATCGATCGGTGCCGACTACCGCATGAGCGACACGCTGACCCTGCGTGGCGGCCTGGCCTACGACCAGACCCCGACCACCGCCGAGCACCGCGACGTGCGCGTGCCCGATGCGAGCCGCAAGTGGGTCTCGCTGGGTCTGAGCTGGCGTCCGTCGCAGCAGGCCGAATACAACTTCGGTTACACCCACCTGTTCACCAGCGACCCGACCAGCGACACCCGCAGCGCCACCGGCGACCGCCTGGCAGGTAGCTACAACGTCAAGGGCGACGTGCTGGCCGCTTCGATCAACTACAAGTTCTGATCGTCGCACCACCACGCACTGCACACTGAAAAACCCCGCTTCGGCGGGGTTTTTCTTTGCACTGCGCCGGATTGCGTCGCGTATTGGCGCCATGCGCGGCAGTGCGGGCACGCAGTCGCGACGAGTGTGGCGCATGTGTCATGGATCGGAACAGCCGCGAGCACACGGCCGACCGGCCAACCTGCGGAGTGCGAGTGCGAGTGCGAGTGCGGCGTGCATTGAACGGCAGAACCACCTGCGACTGCACGCGGCTCGAGCTGTGCGCAGTGCGAGACCGCTGCAGAATGTGTCGTGCAGAACGCTCGCTTGCACTGGTTAGGCCACGTGCCTGCCCAGCGGCGCGTGCCTGCTGCAACACCGGCCGCCGTCGCGACGCACGATGGCATGCATCGCCGCCGTTACGATGCGATCGATCGCGCATTGGGCACAGCACATGCGCGGTGTGGACGTACGAGATGCCGTTGAGACGCGACGCCAAGCGCCAGGCAGTGCCGGTTGCGCCACGCGGTAGGGGCCGTGCAGGCCAGGCGACAGATTGCTATGGTCGGCGCATGAGCCAACCCGACTTCATCCAGATCACCGACAACGCCATCCCGGCCAGCGATTGTGCGGCCATCGTGCAACGCATGCGCGACAGCCAGCAGCTGCATCCGGGCCGAATCGGCGGCGGCGTGTTTCCCGAGCTCAAACACAGCCGCGATTTGCGCATCAGCGGCGTGGACGCATGGGCCGCGGTGGAAGGCCGCCTGCAGCAGGCTGTTTTCGACGGCGTGCTGACCTATCTGCGGACCTATCCACAAGCGCTGATTTCTCCGTTGATGCTGCAGGTCACCACCGCCGACGGCACACCGCACCGGCTGGTGGCCGAGGACATCGTGCAGATGAGCGACCAGGCGCTGGGCGATCTGGCCCGCACCTGCCTGCGCCCGGGCGCGATCAACCTGCAGTGGTACGCCGCCGATCAAGGCGGCTACCCGTACTGGCATTGCGAGTTGTACCCACGCGACGCCAGTGCCGACACGCTGCACCGGCATTTGTTGTGGACGCTGTACCTCAACGACGCGTTCGAACAGGGCGAAACCGAATTCCTGTTCCAGCAACGCAAGGCCCGCCCGCGCACCGGCAGCCTGCTGATCGCTCCCACCGCCTTCACCCACACCCACCGCGGCAACCGCCCGGTCGGCGGCGACAAGTTCATTGCCACCAGCTGGATCCTGTTTCAGTCGGCGCAGGTGCTGTATGGAGCTGAGCTGTGATTCGGGAGTCGGGATTGGGGATTGGTTAACGGCCGGTTGGTCGGCGGCTCCGGCTTGGCCGCTTGAGTCCTTGGTCCTGGTGGGCGGTGCGCTTTAAGCGCTGATCGGCGGTGCGGGCTGGCTGTGTTTCGCAGGCACGTTTTGAGCGGCAGGGGGGTGGTCGTGCGCCTCTGTGCTGATATGACCATTTCCATTGCTGTGCTTGCTGCGCGGGTTGTTAGCATTAATACTAACGACATGCCTACCAAGAATTCTCAAGCGGGCGCCAGCGGCGGGGCCGATCGGGATGTTCGCAGTTCGCGGACGGTGATCAAGGGGCGCGGCACCACGTCCTACGTGCCGGGACGCTTTTCGGTCACCACCGCCAGCGAGATCGATGATGGCTGGGGCACGGTCGAGGCCGAGGCCGACACCGCTGTGCGTCCCAAAACGGTGGTGACCGAGGAGGTCGCGCGCAGCATCATCAGCCGCAACGCTTCGCCCGACATCGGGTTTTCGCAGTCGGTGAATCCCTACCGCGGCTGTGAGCACGGCTGCGTCTACTGCTTCGCCAGGCCATCGCACGCCTATCTAGATCTGTCGCCCGGGCTGGATTTCGAGACGCGGATCTTTGCCAAGCCCAACGCTGCAGCGCTGCTGCGTGCGGAGATCGCCCGCCCGTCCTACCAGTGCTCGCCGATTGCGTTGGGCATCAATACCGACGCCTACCAACCTGCCGAACGGCGGCATGGCATTTCCCGGCAATGCCTGGAGGTCCTCGCCGAGGCTCGGCACCCGGTGAGCTTCGTGACCAAGGCGGCCTTGATCGAACGCGACATCGATGTGCTTGCCGAGATGGCCCAGCACAACCTGGTGTCGGTGTATTTCTCGGTGACCACGCTCGACAATCGGTTGGCAGCGAAGATGGAGCCGCGCGCGGCGGCGCCGCATGCACGGCTGCGCGCAATGCGCGCGTTGCACGCCGCCGGCGTGCCGGTGGGCGTGCTGGTGGCTCCAGTGATCCCGATGATCAACGACACCGAACTTGAGCGCATTCTGGAAGCGGCCAGCGCGCATGGCGCACGCTCGGCCGGCTATGTGGTGCTGCGCCTGCCGCACGAGCTCACCCAGCTATGGCGCGAATGGCTCGAGCTGCATTATCCGGATCGCGCCAGACACGTCATGAGCCTGATCCGGCAAATGCGCGGCGGCAAGGACTATGACAGCCGCTTCGGCCAACGCATGGTCGGCGAGGGCCCGTTTGCGGAGCTGATCGCGCAACGCTTTTCCATCGCGTATCGGCGCCTTGGATTCGGGCGACTGCCAAGGCTCGATACCAGCCAGTTCCATGCGCCCAGGCCGCAGACACCGCAGCTGGCGCTGTTTTGATACCGCTCGGTGTGCGCTTGCACGCGCCACGCCGCAATGCCGGCCTCGGCGTCGACTCCAAATTGCGTGTGTGGCACCTTCGGTTGCCGGCGTTGGTACGCCATCGCCGGCAAGCAGGGCGCATCACCTGCCGTGTCTGGTTACAGGCTGATGCCGTTGAACGGTTGAAGCACGATGTCGGTAATCGCCGAACGACCGACCTCGAAGGCGCGTTGATACTCCGCATCGGCAATCATGTGCTTGAAGGCAGCGCGGTTCGGATATTGCACCAGTGTCACGGCATCCCATGCCTGCGCCTGCCCGGAAGTCAGCACCGGAAGGCCATCGCCGCTGAAGACGATGCCCGCGCCGAACCGGGCCAGGATGGGCTCGGCCATCCGCAGGTAGCGGTGGTATCGCTCGCGGCCAGCATCGGGTTCGAAGCGGATCAGGTTCAACATGACGATCGCTGACGTGTCGTCGGCGTCCAGGAATGCGCTCAGCGCGTCGGGTGAAAACGCCACCATGCAGGTCTCCTCGGGCTGGCGTTCTCGGGATGGGACGCCTGCTGCAAAGGCTAGCGTGGCACCGTGTCAGAAGCTGTCAGCAGCGAACGCCAGTCCCGGTCCTGTTGCCGCCATTGTTTTACCAACGCATGGCGCGACTGCGGGTAACGCTCGTCCAGCAGCGCCTTCACCTGCAACCGATCGACACGAAAATGCCGGAACCCGGAGCGTCGCTCGCACCAGGCCGCCAGCACGCGTACATCGTCGAAGTAGACCAGCGCGATCGGCCAGATGACGCGCTCCGACTGCAGGCCTTGCGCATTGACATAGCCAATGGCCAGTTTGCATTGCCGACGAATGGCGTCGCGCAACGTGGCGGTCTGCGGATGGTCGGTCAGCTCGCAGATCGAGGCAGCGGTCAGAATCGCCGGCGTCGCCGTGTCGGTGGCCGCACCCTGCATTCGGGCGGACAGTATCTTTGCCAACGCGCTTTCACTGCATCTGGCCAGGGCAGGGTCGGCCCTTTGCTTCACCCAGTCCAGGCCGAGGGTCACTGCATCCAGTTCCTCCTGCGAGAAGGCCAGCGGTGGCAGGAAGAAGCCTTCCTTCAAGCAATAGCCCACCCCGGCCTGTCCCTCCAGCGGCGCGCCGAGCGCGCGCAAGGTGTCGATGTCGCGGTAGACGCTTCGCTGTGAAACGCCCAGCTCGGCGGCCAGCGACGCTGCCGACACCGGCAGTCTGTGCGCGCGCAGAAGACCAAGCAGTTCAAACAGGCGACTTGTCCTGGACATCCATCGGCCTTCTTCGTCCAGCACCGTCACGTTCCGGGCGCTCATCCTATCGTGTTCGCACGCGCAGCTTGCCGCGCATGCGTGGCGAAATCCGCTCCTCAGGCGGTCGAGGGCGGCACCTGCCGGTGCCTGCAACAACGCGCTGCAGCGCCTCGATCGCCACATTGCTGGCCGATGGAGACCCAGCACCTGCGTGCCGGCAAACCGCCATCCTCCAGAGCTGGCCTGATCGCAGGTTCACTTCGCAGAGGATGTCCTGCCTGCAGCCCCGCGTGAGCGGCATCGGTCTGACGGGATGACGCCCACCCACTCCGAGGCAGGCAGCGCGGGCGGCCTGCGGCAGGCACCGGATCGGACATGGGCACCTGTCGCCAACGGTCATCGCAACACCGCGTGCGCCCCGTAGAATCCGCGCATGCCCGCACTTGCACAGGGCGCGTGGGATTGGCTGGCCAACCTTCCCCACCTCGAAGCGCTCCTTCTGGCTGCCTATGTGCTCTACCTGCTGTGGATCGCCAGCTGGATCGTGCTGCAGAAGCGCGAACCGGTGGCCACGTTGAGCTGGGTATTGTCGCTGGCGGCACTGCCGTACCTGGGCCTGCTGATCTATTACTGGCTGGGCCCGCAGAAGGTGAAACGGCAGCGCCTGCGCCGCGGCCGCTCGCGCTCGGGCATGGAGAGCTACAGCAGCGTGTGTCCACCGGATGCCGATTGCACCGAGCTGGCCAAGATCGGCCAATCCACCACCGGCCTGGCACCCAGCACCGCCACCGAAGTGCATTGGCTGGTGGATGGGGCGGCCACCTACGCCGCCATCATCGACGCCATTGCCGGCGCGCGCGACCACATCCATCTGGAGTACTACATCTTCCAGCCCGACCACAGCGGCACTGCGATCTGCGATGCGCTGATGGAACGCGCCCGCGCCGGGGTCAAGGTGCGGCTGTTGATGGATGCGATCGGCTCCTCGGCGATGACCCGGCGCGCCCTGCGCACGCTGCGCGAGGCCGGGGTGGAGACTGCCTGGTTCCATCCATCGCAGTTCCTCAAGCCGTTCAAGCGGCCCTGGCTCAACCTGCGCACCCACCGCAAGCTGCTGGTGGTCGACGGCCGGGTCGGCTTCACCGGCGGCATCAACGTCACCGACGAAGAGAACGAGCAGGTGCGTGCCGATGCCTACCGCGACCTGCACGTCCGCCTGCAGGGCCACGTGGTGCGCAGCCTGCAGCTGGTGTTCCTGGAAGACTGGCTGTATGCCACCGGCCAGGGCCGCGCTGCCTTCCACGGCCAGCAGCTGTGGCCGGAGGATGTGCCTACCCGCGCGCAGGGCACGGTGGATGCGCAGGTGCTGGTGTCCGGGCCGGATTCGTCGTGGGAGGCGATCCATCGGCTGATGGTGGCTGCCATCCATGAGGCCAAGCATCGCGTCTGGCTGGTCACCCCGTACTTCGTGCCCGGCGAGGCGGCCCGGATGGCGTTGACCTCGGCCGCCCTGGGCGGACTGGACGTGCGCCTGCTGGTGCCGCGGGTCAGCGATTCGCGCCTGGTCACCTACGCGGCACGCTCGTATTTCGACGAGCTGCTGGAAGCCGGCGTACGCATCTACGAGTACGGTCCGCGCATGCTGCATACCAAGGCGCTACTGGCCGACGACGAGGTCTGCATCGTCGGCAGCGCCAATTTCGACAGCCGCAGCTTCCGCCTCAATTTCGAACTATCGATGCTGTTCCGCGACCAGGCGGTGGCCGCCGAGCTGGCCGGCATGATCGGCACCGATCTGCAACAGGCGCAGGAAGTCCGCTTCGTGCGCCTGCGCCCGTTGTGGCGCTCGCGCCTGCCCGAGGCCTTCGCACGGCTATTGTCGCCGCTGCTGTGAGCCCGCGCCGGCCCACGTGGAACCGGACCGGGCGCAGCGCTACACTGCCGCCACTCAACGGGGAGCTCGTCATGCACTGGCTGTTTCTGCTTATGGCACTGGGTGCGCTGGTGCTGGCCTTCAGCACGCCGCACGTGTGGTTGCTGGTGGTCTCGCTGCTGGTGGCGCTGGTGCTGTTGCTGCTGTGGACACGCGGCTGGTTTGCCTCGCGCATGGGCGATACCCAGCGCGACACCAGCAGCATGATCGACCCGGCCGAGCTGCGCCGCCTGCGCGAAGTGGCCGAAGCCCGCAAGGCGGCGGCACTGGCCGCGGCGCGTGACGGCGAGCCGCAGGCCTGAGCGCGCCCGTGACCACCCGGCTCAGCGTCAACGTCAACAAGATTGCAGTGCTGCGCAACTCGCGCGGTGGCCACGACCCGGACGTAGTAGAGGCCGCACGTGCGTGCATCGCTGCCGGTGCCCACGGCATCACCGTGCATCCGCGTCCGGACCAGCGGCATATCCGCGCCGACGACGTGCTGGCACTGGGTACGCTGACCCGCGAGCACGGGGTCGAATTCAATATCGAAGGCAATCCGTTCGCGCCGCCGCGCCCCGGCTACCCGGGGTTGCTGGAGCTGTGCCGTGCCACGCGTCCGGAGCAGGTGACGTTGGTGCCCGACGGCGACGGCCAGCTCACCTCCGACCATGGCTTCGATTTCGCACAGGACACCACCGGGCTGGGCGAATTGATCGCCGCATTCAAGGCACTGGGCAGCCGCGTCAGCCTGTTCGTCGATGCCGGCAATCTCCAGATCGGCCAGGCAGCGGTGCTGGGTGCGGACCGCATCGAGTTGTACACCGGCCCGTATGCACAAGCGCATGCCGACGGACAGCCAGCCGAGGCGTTGGCCGAGTTCGCCGACGCCGCGCGTCGCGCCGCAGGACACGGCCTGGGGATCAATGCCGGGCACGATCTATCGCAAGCCAACCTTGGCGAGTTTCTCGCCACCGTGCCGGGTGTGCTGGAAGTATCGATCGGCCACGCCTTGATCGGCGAAGCGCTGTACCAGGGACTGGATGCCACGGTGCGCGCGTATGTGCAGCTGCTACGCGGGGCAAGCGCGCAGGCATAGCGCGCCTGCGCTGCGCTGGTGGATGGTGTTCGCCATTGCCTGAAAGCGGCTGACAAAACACCGGTGTCGCGGCCTGTGTCCGCACTCTTCAAGTGCCTCTGTGCGCCTGGTTGCCATACGCAGCCCACATCTGCTTGAGGGTTGCTCGCCAGCTGGGGTTGGTCGCTCCGAAGTGAGCAAAGTCGTCTTGGATTCGCAATCGGGCACATTCGCCGTCTTGTTCGCCATGCCCGGCACCTGCGTTTTGAGCGGTGGCCAGCCAGTCACGTAGCGTGGGCGAGCAAGTGCGAAAGCTTCGAAAGAGCCTACCGCGGCGACGTAGAAATTGCGTATTTGACGAATCCGACAACGCGCCAACAGCGGCGAATCGTCAAACAGATTGGCCGCATGGGTGCCGCTCGCCCGACCGATCCGCTACGTGCTGAGTGACAGGCATGGGGCGGCACGGCAGGTGATGAACAACGCAGCGATGTCGCCTGCCAGAAAGCGCTGCGGTGGCCGAAACCACCGCAGCGTGAGCAGTCAATGATCCAGGCATCACGGTTACTGCCTGCGCCATCCGTGCACATTCATTGCACAAACGCGATGCGTTGCACCTGTGCGTTCTTGGCGGCGGCAAGCACCTTGGCAAGGACCGCGTACTCGGCATCCTGGTTGGCAGCAATACGCAGCTCAGGCTGATTACCGGCCGTCTCGCGCATCGTGTCGATCAGGCGTGGTTGCAGCTCCTGAAAACTGACCGGACCGGCGTTCCAGAACACCTGGCCATCGGCATCCAGTCGCAATGCGATCGGTGCAGGCGGCTCGAGTGGTACGCGCGGTTGGTGGGTGGTTTGCGGCAGGTCCAGCGTGATCGTGCGCGTCACCATCGGTGCGGTGACGATAAAGATGATCAACAACACCAACATGACATCCACCAGCGGGGTGACATTGATCTCCGCCAACGGTCCCCGATTCCCTGTCGTACTGAAAGCCATGACTGCCTCCGGTTCTGTGATCGTGGGTGCTGCACTTCCGAGCGTACGCTTGCTGCGGCAATCGGGAAGGAGGCTGGAGGGGCGCCCACCAGTGCGGACACTGTGGTGGCGTGTATCGGTGTGGTGGCGTGTATCGGTACGGTGAGTTCGGATTGCCAGTCCGTGGTCGGACGGATACACAGAGGTGTCCGGCAACTCACCAGCCGACAAGACCGGCGCCCGCAGCGTGGTCATTCCGGCATGCGGCACGCATCGATGTCTGCGTAGAAAATCCATGCTTGCAAAAAAGGGCAGATGGCAATGCGAGGTCTTGGGCCACAGCGATCTGCGATGAAGAGCCACAGTGCCCAACTAGTAGGTCACACATCGGCTTGTCTGCGTGTCCAAGGCTGGTTGCATCGGCTTGGTCTCCTGCGATCGCAAACAGGCCGCTGATGATTTTCCGTCGCAGGCAGGCCGCGCGGGCTCGGCATTACCAGGGCACACGGGCAAGGGTCGTCGCTTGTTTTGATAGGGCAGCGGCATCGGACTGATGTGCGACGAGCCCACAGCGCATGACAGGCCGCCCGCCCACAACGACTTCTGCTTCGTCCCCGCCATGCATCGCATGGCCGCCGCTATCGCAGCCCGATCGCCCAGGTGACACACAAAAAAAACGCCACCGTTTCCGGTGGCGTTGCAGTCGCGTCATGACTGTTGTGTTGCGGTCTCGCAACTACGTTTATTGCTGCATGAAGCCGATTTTCTTCATCTGCGAGTTCTTCGCAGCGGCCAGCACCTTCGCCATCACTTCGTACTCCGCATCCTGATTTGCATCGATGCGCAGTTCGGGCTGATTGGTCGGATCGGCCTGGACCACTTCTTCCATCTTCTGCTGCAACTGATCCACCGGCGTCGGGCTGTTGTTCCAGAACACCTGGTTGCTAGCGTCGATACGCAGCTCGATCGGCGGCGGCGGTTCGGTCGTCTGCGGTGGCGGGTTGAGCACCCGCTGCGGCAGATCCACGGCGATCGGGTAGGTCATGATCGGCGCAGTCACGATGAAGATGATCAGCAGCACCAGCATCACGTCCACCAGGGGCGTGACGTTGATGTCGGCCATCGGCCCACGGCTTCCACCAGTACTAAATGCCATGGCTTACTGCCCCTTCACTTTGGTTGCAACGAAACCGACGTCCAGCATGCCCTGACCCTGCGCGATCTTGGTGATCTCGTTGATCGTACGCATCTTGGTCGTGCGGTCGCCACGCAAGTTGAGCGGCGGCTGCGGGGTTTGCTGTGCGGCGGTGGACAGCCGCGACTCCAGGGCTTCCTTGGAGATCGGCTCGTCGTTCCAGTACAGCGACCCGTCTTCCTTGACGGCCAGGGTGATCGGCGCGGCGCGTTTCTCCGCATCTTCCTTCTGGATCAAGTTGGCCTCTGGCAGCTCCACCTTGACCTTGTGGGACATCAGCGGTGCCGTAATGATGAAGATGATCAGCAGCACCAGCATGACGTCCACCAGGGGCGTCACATTGATGTCGGCCATCGGGCCGCCGCTGTTTCCACTACTGAAGGCCATAACGGGCTCCGTCTAAATCGTTGCGAAGGCGTTCTTTACGACCGGATTAGCGAACGCGCGAACCGGTGGCGAAGAAGTCGTGCAGGTCGTGGGCAAAGGTGTCGAACTTGGCGATCACCGAGCTGTTGACCTTCGAGAAGAAGTTGAAGGCGAACACGGCCGGGATGGCGACGAACAGACCGATCGCGGTCATGATCAGCGCTTCACCCACCGGGCCGGCAACGGCGTCGATCGAGGCCGAACCGGTTGCACCGATCTTGATCAGCGCACCGTAGATACCCCACACCGTACCGAGCAGACCGACGAACGGCGCGGTCGCACCGACGGTAGCCAGCAGGGTCATGCCCGACTGCAGCTTGGTGCTTTCGCGGGTCACGGCCTGACGCAGGGCGCGGTCGACGAACTCCGAACGGCTCAGGCTCTCGCCCAGGCCACCGGTGTTGCCTTCGGCGCGCTGGTGGTGGGCAGCAGCCTGGGCTGCGTCCAGTGCGATCTTGGAGAACGGCTCGGAAGCCGGCTGTTCTTCCATGGCGCGGATGGCGTCCTGTGCATTCGGGGCATCCCAGAACGCGGTGGTCACGCGGTCAGCCGCGCTCTTCAGGCGGGTGGCGCGGAAGATGTTGATGACGGTCCAGTACCAGGAGGCAGCGGACATGGCGATCAGGGTGATCAACACGACCCAGGACACGGCGAAGTCGCCGGGGCTGGAGGTCATTTCGGTGATCAAGTGCTCGAAGCCCATCTGCGACAGAGCGGCCGACGGATTGGAGCCCCCTGCAGCGGCGGCGATAAAGAATTCCTGCAGCATGACGCTTACCTTTGTTGTGTGTGGTGATGAAGGGTGGAGCGAAAGGAAGACAGGATCCTGGGCCGGCCGTAGCCGGCCCGTGGGATCAGTTCAGAGCAAAGTTGACCGGGACGCGGACGCGTCCGGCGGCTTTCTGCCCGTTGACGGTGGAGGCGTTGAACTTCCACTTGCGTGCTGCGTCCATCGCGGCACGGTCAAGGTCGCGGTTGCGGCTGGACTTTTCGACCGACACGTTGGTCACGTTGCCGCTGGCATCCACATCCACGATCAGGATGACCTCGCCCTGGACGCCGGCACGGAATGCTGCTGGCGGGTACTTCGGCGGGTTCATGTTCTTGGACGAGATATCGACACTGGCGCCGATGTCACTCGGCGGTTGCGGCGGAGACGGAGGACTCGGCGGCGTGACGATATCGCTCGGACGCGGTTCGGGAACATCGACGACCGGCGCTTCCGGCGGCGGCGGAACCGGTGACGGCTTCGGCGGCGACAGATTCTTGACCGGCGGTGGCGGCTTGTCTTCCGGCGGCGGCGGCGGCGGCGGCGGCGGGGGAGGAGGCGGTGCATCCACCAAGGTAACCATGGTGGTGCGCTCCTTCTCTGCCGGAGCCTTCGGCGCCACTGCAGGGATCAGCAACATCATCAGTGCAGTGAGGTGCAGGGCAATTACAAAAGCAATACCGATAATGCGGGCCCAGCTCAGACCCTGGTTCCCGGCATCATAGTCATGCCTGTGGATAACGAGTTGTTCCGTCATGCGCCAATGGCTCTTTCAGTGGGGGCCCGGATCACTGTGATGATCCCCAGGTTTTCGGACGGTTTTGACACCGCAGGAACTCCCAAGCTTATACCAATCCCGAGTCCTGTAACCACTAAAAACACAGGGATTTCGGGGGTTTATTTTCTTTTTTACTTCAGGTTGATGATCTTCTTGGCGTCTTCGGGTTTTTTGACGCCCTTGGCGATCGCCTGCTGCGCGGCCTGCTTGGCCTCCGGGATGCGACCTTCCGAATGCAGCACCTTGGCCAGATTCAGATAGGTCTCGCCGTCCTTGGAAAGCGGTGCAGCCTTCTGCCAGTTCTCGATCGCCTTCGGCACGTCCTCGCTGTAGTAATACGACTGGGCCAGCGCGAGGTATGTCTGATAATCAGGCTTGAGGATGCCTTTTTGCATACCCTCATTGATCACCGCGATGACGTCCTTTTCCTTGTTCTCGGTGTTGGCGTAGATGGAATACAACTGCTTGTATTCCTTTTCTTCGGTCAACTGCCCGGCGGCACGCAGCTTGTCCATCACGCCCGCGGCCTTGTCCATCTGGTCGGCCTGCATGTACATGCTGGCCAGGTTGAGCTGGGCCTTCTTGTCGTTCGGCGTCTTGGCCGCCAGTGCTTCGGCTGCGGCGACCGCTTCACCGGTCTGGCCGGCTTCGGCGTAGGACGCCATCAGCAGCTGGTTCCAGGTGTCCTTCGGCTCGGGCGAGGCGGCAATGGCCTGCTTCAACACCGGAATCGCTTCCTTGTAGCGCTCGGCCTGGTACAGCGCCTGACCCTTGAGGATCAGGTCTTCCGGACGCTGCGACTTGCTCTCGTCCAGATACTTGTCCAGCGTGGCCAGACCCTCGGCCTGCTGGTCGTCCTGCATCTGCAGCTGGGCCAGCATCAGCATCGACTGGAACTGGCCGTTGTTGTCCAGCGCATTCAGGCCGATGGCCTGCTGCAGGTACTTCTTGGCGCCGGCGGTGTCGTCCAGGTTATAGGCGGCCTGCGCAGCGAGCTGTGCGGCCAGCGCCTTGTCCGCTTCGTTGGCGGCGCTGTTGGCCAGGATCTCATCGGCCTGGCTGCGCACGCCCGGATAGTCTTCGCCCTTGTTGAAGGTTTCGATCAGCTTCTGCAGCTTGCTGCTCAGCTTGGACGACGGCTTGATCGTCGGTGCCTGGCGGGTCGACTGCGGGTACAGCTCTTCGGCCTTGCCGCTGTTCTTGGACTTGCGGCTGGCACGCTCGGACGAGCGGTCCGACTGCGCGACCGCATCGGTGATGACAGCCCCGCCCAGGGACGCTGCGATAAACAGGGACAACAGGGCTTGCTTGCGGTTGAGCAGTTTCATGTTTCACCTCGGACGAGCCGCCGTCGGGCGGTACGAAAAGCGGAATGGAAGCTGTACGAAAAATCTGAGCCGGCAAACTTAGCAGAAAGTCCCAGTTCCCGAAAACGGTTTCCATGCTGTGGTGCGGCAAACAGGATGAACGGCACTTGCTTAGGAGGGCTAACGCTACGTCATCGGCAGTGAGCGCATGGTTGCGGCGATGTGAC
Organism: Xanthomonas floridensis; assembly: GCF_001642575.1. Taxonomy (GTDB): domain Bacteria; phylum Pseudomonadota; class Gammaproteobacteria; order Xanthomonadales; family Xanthomonadaceae; genus Xanthomonas; species Xanthomonas floridensis. The sequence continues at coordinate 30,259 of NZ_LXNG01000005.1, forward strand.
TTCGCCCTCGCAGGGCGATTCGCGCCTGCCGGTGCTGCGCGGGTGCTGCCGAGCCGGCTGCCCGGGTCGCGCGATCAGCCGCACTTCGGCTTGCGCCCAGCTTGCTGCGCCTGCTGATAGACGGGCTCGAGCTGGTTGACGTCGGCCTGCAGTTCGCGAATGCGGTTGGCCGGGTCGGGGTGGGTGGACAGCCACTGCGGCTGACGATTGCCGCTGGCGGCCATCATGTTCTGCCACAGGTTGACCGCCTGGGCCGGATCGAAGCCGGCCTGCGCCATCAGCCGTTGTCCGACGACGTCAGCCTCGCTTTCCTGGGTGCGCGAGCCGGGTAATAGGAACACTGTCTGCGCCGTCATGCCGCCGACCTGGTTGACCGCACTGGCCGCACCGTCGCCGTACGCCGCACCGGCCAGGGCACCGATGATCCCCAGCCCGGTCTGCGCGCCAAGCTGGCGGGTAATGCGTTCTTCGTGATGCCGTGAAATAACGTGGCCTATTTCATGCCCGAGCACGGCTGCCAGTTGGTCCTGGGTCTTGGCCACGGTGAAGATGCCGGTGTTGACCCCGACCTTGCCGCCGGGCAGGGCGAATGCGTTGGCTTCGTCATCGACGAACAACGCGGTTTCCCATTTGGTCTCACGCCACTGCGGCGGCAGTTGCGCCACCAGCGCATTGACCACGCACTGGACGTAGGCGTTCTGCCTGCCGTCGGTGCTGACCTTCTCCTTGGCCTTGGTCTGCGCGAACGACTGCGCGCCTAACTGGTCAAGCTGTTCCTGCGACACGCCTCCCACAACCTGGCGACGGCCGGTCGGCGAGGTCGTGGTGGCACACGCCGTCAACGCGAGGACGGCAACAACGATCAACAGCTTGGCTTTCATTCGATCCCCCTGTAACCCTGAGGGACATTTTGGCAGGCTCGTCTTAACTTTTCGTCAAGCGAGCTGGAATGCCCGTAAAAACATAGTCAACGGTAGCCCAGCGCATACCGCTGACGCGCCAGAACGGCGCACGTGGGCGATGCATCCGCGCCGGCCAACGCCTGCGCAGGACGATTGGATAATGGTTAAGGCGATGGGCTGACCGGTAGCGGCGAGATCGTCGTGGGCGATTGCCGGGATAGGGTGGACCACGCATGGGATCCGGAGGGATGACCCGTCCTGAGGACGTCCAGACCCCGGCCGCGCCCGCAGTCCGGTGGCGCGGCCGTTCGGTTCGCTACGCTCAGCCGAAGCCGAAGAAATACAGCGCCGCCAGGGCGGTGGCATTGTTGACGCCGTGGGCGGCGATGGGCGCCCACAAGGTGCCGGTGCGCCAGTACAACCACGCAAATGCCGCGCCCATGCTGCCGTAGACCAGCCACAGCTGGGCGATGGCGGCCGGGCCATTGCCGCTGATACCCGGCACCTCATGCACCAACGCGAACAGCACGCCGCTGAGCACGACGCCCAGCCAGGGGCGGCCGGCGGCCAGCAGGCGGCCGAACAGCACCCGCCGGAACAGCAGTTCTTCGTACGCCGGTGCGATCAGCACCGCAAAGATCGTCAGCGCCAGTGGCCATTGCTTGATGGCTTCTTCCATCAGCGGCAGGTTGGTCGGCACCGGCTTGATGCCCAGCGCCGAGGCCGCCACGCTGACCAGGTTGCTGAGCAGGAAGACCGCCGCTGCGATCAATGCTGTCCAGCCCCAGGTAGAAGTCCGCCGTACCGCTGCGCGCGAGGCAGCCTGCTCGCTCGCGCTTGCGCGGCGGCGCCAGTAATACAGCAACACCGCCGGCGTGGCCGTGCTGACCAGTGCGGTGAGCAATTGCACCATCACCCCGGGCTGGCCGATCGCCGCCATGACATCGGCCGGCGAGGGCGTCAGGCCCTGCGCCTTGGCTGCCTGCACATGGGCAATGCCGCGGAACGCGCCCCATAACGCGAAACCGGCCACGCTCAGGCTCAGCAACAGGCCGATGGCGATCAGCGCATCGATGCCGAACCCGAGCAACACGGGCAGTAGCGGCGGCTTGCCCGCGGCACCGGACGGCGCCGGGGAAGAGGGGAGATCTGTGCGCATCGTCGTCCTGCGAACGCCGCATCGCCGACGCAGCACCGGAGCGCTGCGCCGCTACGACAACGGCGGCTCAGATATCCAGATTGGAGACCTTCAGCGCATTGTCCTCGATGAAGTCGCGACGTGGTTCCACCACATCGCCCATCAAGGTGCTGAAGATCTGGTCGGCGGCCACCGCATCCTCGATGCGCACCTGCAACAGCCGGCGCGTATCGGGGTTGACCGTGGTTTCCCACAGCTGCTCGGCGTTCATTTCGCCCAGGCCCTTGAAGCGCTGCACCTGGCGGCCCTTCTTGGCCTCTTCCAGCAACCAGGCCTGCGCCTGGCCGAAGCTGGCGATCGGGTGGGACTTGTTGCCGCGCACGATCTGCGCGCCCTCGCGGACCAGACCGTGCAGCGCCAGCGCCACCTCGCGCAGCGGACGCAGCTCGCCGCTCTCGAACGCGCCCATCGGCAACACCTGGGTGAATTCCTCGCCCATGTGGCGACGGATCGCCACCAGCGTCGCCGCGGTGCTGTCGGTGGCCGGATCGAAGCGCAGCTGATAGCGCGCCGTGCCCAGGGTGCCGCGATTGAGCACTGCCTGCAGCGCATCCAGGGTGGGGTGGACGTCGCCTTCGGCCTGCAACTGGGCCACGTCCAGCGGCGGCAGGTCGATCAGCGCGGTGAGCAGGGCCGGATCGTAGCGATGGGCATTACGGGCGATTGCATCGTTGGCACCGGCGAACAGCAGCAGCAGTTTTTCCAGCGCCTCGCCGGTGATCGGCGGCTCGTCGGCCGCCGGAATCAGCGCCGCGCCTTCGACCGCGCTGCTGGCCAGATAGGCATTGAGCGCCGCATCGTCCTTCAGGTACAGCTCGCTCTTGCCCTGCTTGAGCTTGTACAGCGGCGGCAGACCGATGTAGATGTAGCCGCGCTCGATCAGCTCCGGCATCTGCCGGTAGAAGAACGTCAGCAGCAGGGTACGGATGTGCGAGCCGTCGACGTCGGCGTCGGTCATCAGGATGATGCGGTGGTAACGCAGTTTGTCCGGGTTGTACTCATCGCGGCCGATGCCGGTGCCCAGCGCGGTGATCAGCGTGCCGACCTGGTCGGAGGCCAGCATGCGATCGAAGCGGGCGCGTTCGACGTTGAGGATCTTGCCGCGCAGCGGCAGCACTGCCTGGTTCTTGCGATTGCGGCCCTGCTTGGCCGAGCCGCCTGCCGAGTCACCCTCGACGATAAACAGTTCCGAGAGCGCCGGATCCTTTTCCTGGCAGTCGGCCAGCTTGCCGGGCAGGCCGGCGATGTCCAGCGCGCCCTTGCGGCGGGTCAGGTCGCGCGCCTTACGCGCGGCTTCGCGCGCGCGCGCGGCGTCGACGATCTTGCCTGTGATGGCCTTGGCTTCGTTCGGGTTCTCTTGCAGGAACTCCTGCAGGCGCGCGCCAAAGGCGTTTTCCACCGCCGGGCGCACGTCCGAGCTGACCAACTTCTCCTTGGTCTGCGACGAGAAGCTGGGGTCGGGCACCTTCACCGACAGCACCGCGATCATGCCTTCGCGCATGTCATCGCCGGTCAGCGAGACCTTGGCCTGCTTGGCGATGCCGTTCTGCTCGATGTAGTTGCTCAACACACGGGTCAGCGCACCGCGGAAGCCGGCCAGGTGGGTGCCGCCGTCCTTCTGCGGGATGTTGTTGGTGAAGCAGTACATGGTTTCCTGGTAGGCGTCGGTCCATTGCAGGGCGACGTCGACCACGATGCCGTTGTGCTCGCCGGTCACCGAGATCACGTTCGGGTGCAGCGGGGTCTTGAGCTGGGCCAGATGCTCCACGAAGCTGCGGATACCGCCTTCGTAGTGGAAGTCGTCGCGCCGACCTTCACCACGCTCATCGATCAGGGTGATCTTGACGCCGGAGTTGAGGAAGGACAATTCGCGCAGGCGGCGGGCCAGGATGTCGTAATGGAACTCGACGTCGCTGAAGATCTCCACCGCGGGCTTGAAGCGCAACGTGGTACCGCGTTTGGTCGAGGCTTCCAGCTGCTTGAGCGGGTACTGCGGCTCGCCCAGCGCGTATTCCTGCTGGTAGTGGAAGCCATCGCGCCAGATATCCAGCCACAGGTGCTCGGACAGCGCATTGACCACCGACACGCCCACGCCGTGCAGGCCGCCGGACACCTTGTAGCTGTTGTCGTCGAACTTGCCGCCGGCGTGCAGCACAGTGAGGATCACCTCGGCCGCGGAGACGCCTTCTTCCTTGTGGATGTCGACCGGCACGCCGCGCCCGTTATCGGACACCGACACCGAGCCATCGACCAGGATCTTCACCACGATATCGTCGGCGTGGCCAGCCAGGGCTTCGTCGACCGAGTTGTCGACCACCTCGAAGACCATGTGGTGCAGGCCGGTGCCGTCATGGACATCGCCGATGTACATGCCAGGCCGCTTGCGGACGGCTTCCAGGCCTCGCAGCACGGTGATCTTGCTGGAGTCGTAAGTGCCGTTGGGGGTCGTCGGGGTGTTCTGTTCGTCGGTCATGCGCGTGCCGTTGGCTCCACAACACGGGCGCTGGCGGCGGGAGCCGCTTCGCACCGTGGGAAAAGGGGGATAGCCCGGAAATTATACCAGTCGGCCCGCATTGGCCGTTGGCTCACTGCAGCGCCGCCTGGTGGGCGAGCGCTCCGTGTTCCACGTGGAACCGGTGCAACAACCCGCCGGCTTCGGCCAGCCCAGGCGGGGTCTCGGTCGCTGTGATCAGCACCTGTGCGGGGGCCTGCGCCAGTCGCTGCAACACGCTTGCCTGGTGGTGTCGATCCAGTTCGGACCCCAGGTCATCCAGCGCAATCACCGGCCATTCGCCACGTTCCTGGGCAAAGTCTTCCGCCTGAGCGAGCAGGCAGGCCAGGGCCGTGAGCTTGGCCTGTCCTCGCGACAGCGCATCCTTGCCGGGGAGCACATCGAATTGCGGCGCCCAGTCGGCGCGGTGTGGCCCTTGCGAGGTATAGCCGTTTTGGCGATCACGCTCGCGTGCTAGCAGCAAGGCATCTGCAAGCGACAGCTCGTGACGTTTCCACCCCGGGGCGAAGCTCAGCGCAGACAGGCCGAGCGACGGGGCGATGGCAGTCACCACCGGAATCAAGCGCTCCTGCAGTCGTTCGAGGTAGCGCATTCGCCTGGAGGTGAGCGTTTCTCCCGACTCGGCAAGCTCATGGTCCCAAGCGTCCAGCATCCGAGGCTGCGCCCCCTGTTTGAGCAGGGCGTTGCGCTGCTTGAGTGCACGCGCATAGCGGCGCCATAACGCCAGGAAGTCAGGTTCCACGTGGAACAACCCCCAATCCAGAAAGCGCCGACGCGGTTCGCCGCCACCGCTGATCAGGACGTGGCTCCCCGGCTCGAACGTCACCACGGCAAGCGCGGCGCAGAGGGTGCCGAGTTGCGCGACATCTTCTCCGTCGAGCCGCCCGGTCCATTCCTGTCCACTGTGGCGAAGGCCTGCACGCCGCGTGCGGTCCTGTGCCGTGCCGCTGCCCTCGCGCCATTCGACGAAGACATCCAGATCGCTGGCGCCTTGCTGGATCAATCCATCACGCACTCGGCCACGGAAGCTACGGCCGTAGGCCATCAGGTGAAGTGCCTCGAGCACACTGGTCTTGCCTGCACCGTTGTCGCCGGTCAGCAGGTTCAGCGAGCTGGCCGGGTAGAGCTCAACCGTCTCGAATCGACGAAGTCGATGGATGGACAACCGCACTACGTGCATCGATCGGTGTACTCCGGGCTGTGATCCGGCGCTTCCGGTCGCAGCGGAGGATACGTGATTGGACAGTTTACGCGCAGCCAGCGCCCGCGATCTTCCGAGAATGGCCTGGGGATAACTTGGGGACAAAAAAGCTGCTGGAGACCCTCACCACACTTGTCCACAAGCTATCAGGCCCAAAACCCACCTTAAAACACAGGGTTTCGATGCGTAAAAATCCTTTTAAAACAAACACTTAACCTACTTTTAGGCGAAATCTGCTCCTACCATCACCACAAAGCTCTTAAGTTATTTATAGATTTAAAAGCAAAAGCAGATGTGCATAAGTCAAAACTGGCAACTTGCTGAGACGGCCGGGGACCACAGGTGGGACCTTCAACCCGATGGTCGAAATACACAACAGTTCCGAATTCGGCAGAGTTGTCTCTCACACCTGTGAGACTTGGTTGACCTCGATTCGCTTCTCTGCCCGTCGTTTCATGTCGTCTGATCGCTTTGCCCCTTGAACCAAGCACTGAGACCTGGTCTCTTTCACGTTGTTCGTGTTTGCAGGTTGGTCGGCGTCTGATGCGATCGAACCAGGTAATGACGAGAAGCTCCACTCCTCCAACGGATTCAATCTCGATCACTGCTCCGGGAAACCTGGTCTTCACGGCTAGCGCATCACGTCATTGCACATCGCGACAGCAACACATCGCACTGCAGCCAAGGGCGTCCTGCAACAGCCACTCCGTGACCAACCAATGCTGTCCGTCGACCCCACAGCGAGTCAGAGGCGCTCATCGACCAATGGGCACACCCCGGCCACGCCTGAGCCTGGAATTACCGATGCTTTGAGCACATCAATGCGCGACCGCGAACACAATCGGCCCCGGGACGTCTTCCCGTTTACAAGCTCGACTCTGTCTGCGAGGGTCAATGTCGTAGAGCCCCACCCACAAAAAAGCCCGGCTCTCGCCGGGCTTCGGTGTTCCACGTGGAACGCAGCGTCAGAGACGCAGCGGCATCACCACATGACGTGACTTTTCGCTGCTGGCCTCACGCACCAGTGCTGACGAATTCGCATCGCGCAGCTGGATGACGACGTGCTCATCGCGCAGCGCAGACAAGGCATCCAGCAGGTAGTTCACATTAAAGCCAATGGCCAGATCGTCGACCTTGGTGTCTGCCTCGATCTCTTCCTGGGCTTCTTCCTGCTCGGGGTTGTGGGCACTGATCTTCAGCTGACCCGGCGACACTTCCACACGCACGCCGCGGTACTTCTCGTTCGACAGAATTGCCGCACGCTGTAGCGAGGCACGCAGGGCTTCGCGATCCACCTTGACCTCGCGATCGGCGCCGATCGGAATCACTGCCTCGTAATCCGGGAAGCGCCCGTCGATCAGCTTGGAGGTAAAGGTGACATCGCCGCGCTTGACGCGTATATGGCTCCGGCCGACTTCCAGTTCCACCTCACGATCAGCCGCTTCCAGCAAGCGCAGCAACTCGGTCACGCCCTTGCGCGGCACGATGATCTGGCGCTTGGCGCCGCCGGATTTCTCCAGCTCGGTTTCACACAAGGCCAATCGGTGGCCGTCGGTGGCGACGCAACGCAGCAAGCCATCACGTAGGTCGAACAGCAGGCCATTGAGGTAGTAGCGCACGTCCTGCTGGGCCATCGCGAACGCAGTGCGCTCGATCAGCTCCTTCAAGCCCGCTTCCGGCACGGCGACCCGTTCGGTGGCTTCGACTTCGTCGACCGACGGGAAGTCGTTGGCAGGCAGCGTTGCCAGGGTGAAGCGGCTACGCCCGGCCTGCACTGTGACCTTGTCGCCGGTCTGCGAGATGGTGACGCGGCTGCCGTCGGGCAGGGCGCGCAGGATGTCGAACAACTTGCGCGCCGGAATCGTGGTTTCGCCGTCCTGCGCGTCTTCCACCATCGTGCGCGAGATCATTTCCACTTCCAGGTCGGTACCGGTCAAGGAGACCTGTCCGTCCTTGACCTGCACCAGCAGATTGGCCAGAACCGGCAGGGTTTGACGGCGTTCGACCACATTGACCACCTGGGCCAATGGCTTGAGGAAGGCTTCGCGCTGCAGTGTAAAACGCATGTGGTTCCGTGCCCCTATGCTTTAAAAAATAATGGAATAAATCAAAAGCTTGGTGGTGATGGTAGGGCCGTTTTCAGCGGATAACCACCATAACTGTTTGTTTCCAAAGACAAATTAGCGCCTGAAAGTCGTTGGACTAGTGCCCCTGGTCTAGCGGTAAAACCTGTGGATAGTTTTCCGCCCGACCTGCGAGGCAACGTTATCCACAGATTCTCCCGCATTTGACCCCAACTCATCCACGCTTTTTTCCAAGCAGGGCGAAAAGGGCATCAAACCCTCACTCGCTGAGCTTGCGGATCAGCTTTTCCCAGTCCTCGCGCAGCTTGCCGTCGGCCTCCATCAGGGTGCGGATCTGCCGGCACGCATGCAGCACGGTGGTGTGGTCGCGGCCTGCGAAGGCATCGCCGATCTCGGGCAGGCTGTGTTCGGTGAGTTCCTTGGCCAGCGCCATCGCCACCTGGCGCGGGCGCGCCAGCGAGCGTGTACGGCGCTTGGACAGCAGATCCTTCATCTGCAGACCGTAGTAGTCGGCCACGGTCTTCTGGATGTTGGGGATACCGATGGCCTGTTGCTGCGCGCGCAGCAGGTCGCGCAGGGTTTCCTGGGCAAATTCCACCGTAATGGCGCGTCCGGTGAAATTGGCGCGTGCCACCAGGGTGTTGAGCGCGCCTTCCAGGTCGCGCACGTTCGAGCGCATTTTCTTGGCAATCAGGAACGCCACGTCGTCTGGAATATCGGCGCCGCGTTCGCGTGCTTTGGCCAGCACGATGGCGGCGCGGGTCTCGAAATCCGGCGGATCGATTGCTACCGACAGGCCCCAGGCCAGACGCGATTTGAGCCGCGGCTCCAGGCCCTCGACTTCGCGCGGGTAGCGGTCGCAGGTCAGGATGATCTGTTGGCGGCCGTCGAACAGCGCGTTGAAGGTGTGGAAGAACTCCTCCTGCGTGCGGTCCTTGCCGGCGAAGAACTGGATATCGTCGATCAGCAGCGCATCGATCTGCTGGAATTGGCGCTTGAACTGGTCCATCGCCTTGTCCTGCAGCGCCCGGATCATCGCGCTGAAGAACTGCTCCGAGCGCAGATACATCACCTTGGCGGCCGGGTTGGCCTGGCGCAGCGCGTTGCCGGCGGCAAACATCAGGTGGGTCTTGCCCAGACCGGTGCTGCCGTACAGCAGCAGCGGGTTGTGCGCACGGTCGCCGGGCTTCTGCGCGGCCTGGATCGCTGCCGCCAGGCCGAGCTGGTTGCTACGGCCTTCGACGAAATTGGCGAAGGTGTAGTGCGAATCCAGATTGCCCGCGAACGGCACGATTGGCGCGGCAACCGGCGCACTGGGCGCCGATGTCGGTGCTGGCAGCGGTTCCGGCGCACGCGGTCGTGACCCCACCGCCAGCGCGACCTCGCCGTTGCCGGCGAAATAGGCCAACAGTTCGCGGATGCGCGGCAGATAGCGTTCGCGGACCTGGTCGACGATGAAGGCGTTCGGGGCGTACAGCACGATGCTGTCGCCGCGATCTTCGGCTTGCAGGGGTTTCAACCAGGTGTGGACATCTTCGGGCGGGAATTCGGCTTCGAGACGTTCCAGACAGCGGGGCCAAGCATCCATCAAAGTGTGATCATCTGTTGCTGGCTGCGGCGCGCAGCAAGGCGCCGTGCACGCAGCCCGGAAGTGAAAAGAGGATGGACCAGCCTAGCACCGCAGGCCGGCTTTTCCCAGACTTATTCACAGGTCCATCCACAGGATGCAGCTCTGTTCGTCATGGTCAAAGCACCAGGGGAGTTGACCCGGCCCGACGCGGTCCTATAAAATTGCCGGTTCACCGTTTCCATTCATGCAGAGGGCCCCATGGCCACCAAGCGTACTTTCCAACCCAGCAACCTGAAGCGAGCACGCGACCATGGTTTCCGCGCACGTATGGCAACCGCCGACGGCCGCAAGATCCTGGCTCGCCGCCGCGCCAAGGGCCGCAAGCGCCTGAGCGCTTGATTGCCGCGCCGCTCCCTGCGGCCGAGGCAGTCCCACCCGTGAACGCATCGAACCCGTGCAGGCGATTTCCTCGCTCTGCGCGGGTTCGTACGCGTGCGCAATATACGGTTGTCTTCGACACCGCGCGTCGGACCTCCGATCCGCTGCTCAGTCTGCACTGGCGCACTGGCGATACGCCGCCGCGCCTGGGGATGGCCGTGTCGCGCAAGGTCGATACCCGTGCGGTCGGCCGTAACCGCATCAAGCGCGTCCTGCGCGATGCGATGCGCCACCTGCTGCCCGAGCTGGCCGGCGGCGACTACGTGATTGTGGCGCGTTCGGCAGCCGCCAAGGCGACCAACCCACAGATTCGCGACGCCTTCGTGCGTCTGCTGCGCCGTGCCGGCGCATTGCCCCTGCCTGCCGCGCCCGGCACAATGCCGCCCGCCAGGACGATGCACCCATCCTCCCTTTCCCCGACAGAGCCGGAACTGTAGTTCCGACTGAGCGAGTTGCTGCCCGATGAACCAGACCCGTGTTTTCCTGATTTTTGCCTGGCTGATGGTCGCGGCGCTGCTGTGGATGGAGTGGGGCAAGGACAAGGCGGCGGCCAACGCACCTGCCGCAGTCGCCACGCAATCGGTACCGGCTGCACGTGACCCGGATGCCTCGGCGCCGGCGGCCAATGTGCCCGCCGCCCAGGCGATCCCGCAGGCGGGTGTGCCGGGCGCAGCGCCGACGGCCACCAGTACCACGACAGCGACGCCGGCAGCGGCTGGCGCTGCGCCGGTCATCACGCTGAGCTCGGATGTGCTGCGCCTGAAGCTGGATGGCCGCAGCGTGCTGGACGCCGAGCTGCTGCAGTTCCCGCAGACCAAGGACGGCACCGAACCGGTCAGCCTGCTGACCGAAGATGCAGCGCACCCCTACAACGCCACCAGCGGTTGGGCCAGCGAGAATCATTCGCCGGTGCCGGGCGTGGGCGGCTTCCGTGCCGAACAGCCAGGCACCGCATTCGAGCTGGCCAAGGGTCAGAACACCCTGGTGGTGCCGTTCGTGTGGAATGGCCCCAATGGCGTGTCGATTCGCCGCACCTTCACCCTGGAACGCGGCCGCTACGCGATCTCGATCAAGGATGAGGTGATCAACAAGAGCGGCGCACCGTGGAACGGTTATGTGTTCCGCAAGCTGAGCCGGGTGCCGACCATCCTCAGCCGTGGCATGACCAATCCGGATTCCTTCAGTTTCAACGGCGCGACCTGGTACAGCCCCCAGGAAGGCTACGAGCGCCGCGCGTTCAAGGACTACATGGACGACGGTGGCCTGAACCGCCAGATCACCGGTGGCTGGGTGGCGCTGCTGCAGCACCACTTCTTTACCGCATGGATTCCGCAGAAGGACCAAGCGTCGCTGTACGTACTGGCCCAGGACGGCCCGCGTGACGTGGCCGAGCTGCGCGGACCGGCATTCACCGTGGCGCCGGGCCAGACCGCCAGCACCGAGGCACGCCTGTGGGTGGGCCCGAAGCTGGTCAGCCTGATCGCCAAGGAAGACGTGAAGGGGCTGGACCGTGTGGTCGACTACAGCCGCTTCTCGATCATGGCTATCATCGGCCAGGGCCTGTTCTGGGTGCTGAGCCACCTGCACAGCTTCCTGCACAACTGGGGCTGGGCCATCATCGGCCTGGTGGTGCTGCTGCGTCTGGCGCTTTATCCGCTGTCTGCCGCGCAGTACAAGTCCGGTGCCAAGATGCGTCGCTTCCAGCCGCGCCTGGCCCAGCTCAAGGAGCGTTACGGCGACGATCGCGTCAAGTACCAGCAGGCGACGATGGAGTTGTTCAAGAAGGAAAAGATCAACCCGATGGGGGGCTGCCTGCCGCTGCTGATCCAGATGCCGATCTTCTTCGCGCTGTACTGGGTACTGGTGGAATCGGTGGAACTGCGCCAGGCGCCGTGGCTGGGCTGGATCCAGGATCTGACTGCGCGCGACCCGTACTTCATCCTGCCGGTGCTCAACATCGCCATCATGTGGGCGACGCAGAAGCTGACCCCGACCCCGGGCATGGACCCGATGCAGGCCAAGATGATGCAGTTCATGCCGCTGGTGTTCGGCGTCATGATGGCCTTCATGCCGGCCGGCCTGGTGCTGTACTGGGTGGTCAACGGCGGCCTGGGTCTGTTGATCCAGTGGTGGATGATCCGCCAGCACGGCGAGAAGCCGAGCAAGATCATCCAGGCCAACGCCAAGTAAGTTCAAAAAGGCCCGCCGCAAGGCGGGCTTTCTGCATGCCGCCGCGCAATCTGTTGTCTCCATCGCCAAGGACGCCGTCGTGACCTCATCGCCGTTGCATCGCCTGTTGCTGTGCGCAAGTTGCGCGGGACTGCTGGCGCTGGCCGGCTGTGGGCGGCGCGATGCCGGCACCCCGGCACCGGCTTCGGCAACAGCGGCCGATGGCACTGCCAATGCTGCTGCGCAAACGGGCGAGGCAAACAATGCGCGTGCGCTGATTGCCCAGCTGCGCGAACAGCTGGATCGGCATCGCCGCATCATCGTGCTGCTGGCCGATGAGGCCAAGCAAAGCCCACGCGATCGCGCCACGTCCAGCAGCGTGGGGCAGCAGTTGTTCCATGAAAATCTGGAACAGCGTGAACGCATCGCCGCACGCTTCGACACGGTTCTGGCATCCAAGGACCCAGCCCGCCTGACCACCATTGCCACGGTGCTGGACGAAGTGGAATCGGCGCCGGATCTGTACGATGCCGACCGCCTGGCATTCCGTGAGGTGTTACGCGACCTGCATGCGCGCATCGGCAAGGATTCGGCATTGCCGGCCGTCAAACTGCACCAGCGCATTGGTGAGGATCTGGAAGCGCTGGATGAGATCGAGCGCAGCTACAACACCGAGCTGACCCAGATCTTCAGCCGCTTCGACCGTAGCCGCGCGATCGTGCCCAAGCGCGAGAAGTGGGACGACTACGTGGCGCATCTGCGCACGCTGTACACGCGCGAGACCATTCTGCGCGACCACGGCGTGGTGGAGCCGTATCCGTTCTCCGCGCGCGACAGCGACAGCGAAGTCTTCGGCCGCGACCTGCCGCCCAAGACGGTGGTGCTGACCTTCGACGATGGCCCACACAAGGCCTACACCGAAGAAATCGTGGCGATTCTCAAGCGCTACGACGTTCCTGGCGTGTTCTTCGAAGTGGGGCGGAATCTCGGCAGCCTGGACGCCGATGGCAAACCGAAGCTGGCGCCATTGTCCAAGATCAGCCACACGCTGATGGAAGAAGGTTATGCGGTGGGCAATCACAGCCTGACCCATGCGCAGTTGTCCAAGACCACCGGCGATGCACTGCGCAGCCAGGTGCTCGATACCGACACCTTGCTGCGTGCGGTGGACGACAAGCGCGCGCCGCTGTTCCGGTTTCCGTATGGCGCGCGCAATGCCGAAGGGCTGCAGCTCCTGGGCGAAGCGGGGCTGAAATCGATCATGTGGAACATCGATTCGCTGGACTGGGCCGACCCGGTGCCGGAATCGATCGTGCAGCGCGTGCTCGACCAGGTGAACAAGGAGCAGCGCGGCATCGTGTTGTTCCATGACATCCACGACCGCGCGGTCAAAGCGCTGCCGCAGATTCTTGATCGTCTTATCGCTGATGGTTACCAGTTTGCCGGCTGGAATGGCCGCGAGTTTTCCGTGGCGCGTTCGCCCAGCGCGGTGGCCGATGCCACGGTGACCACCGGGTACGCGAAATCCTGGGCGATCGTGATCGGCATCGACGATTACGCGCACTGGCCCAAGCTGGAATATGCAGCCAACGATGCGCAAGCGATTGCCAATACCCTGACCGGGCCGCTGGGGTTTCCGTCCTCGCAGGTGATCGTGCTCAAGAACGCACAGGCCACGCGCAACAATATCCTCGCCGCGTTCCACGACCGCCTTGGTGAAGGCCGCGCGCAGACCAACGACCGCGTGTTCGTGTTCTTCGCCGGGCATGGCGCCACGCGTCGGCTCGCCTCCGGGCGCGACCTGGGCTACATCATTCCGGTCGATTCGGACCCGGAGCATCTGGCCAGCGACGCAATCGCGATGAGCGATCTGCAGAACATCGCCGAGAGCCTGCAGGCCAAGCACGTGTTGTTCGTGATGGATGCCTGCTATAGCGGCTTGGGACTGACGCGGGGCGGGCCGACTTCAAGCGCCTATCTGCGCGAAAACGCGCGCCGCATCGCGCGCCAGATGCTCACCGCCGGTGGTGCCGATCAACAAGTGGCCGATAGCGGCCCGAACGGACATTCGGTGTTTACCTGGGTGCTGCTGCAGGCGCTGGCCGGCAAGGGTGATCTCAACGGCGATGGCCTGATCACCGGCACCGAGCTGGCCGCATATGTGGCACCGGCAGTGTCGGCAGTATCGGCGCAGACGCCGGCGTTCGGCAGCCTGCCCGGATCGCAGGGCGGTGAGTTCGTGTTCCAGGTGCCGAGCGGTGAAGAATTCCTCACTGCCGATACCGCGCAGCTGTCGGCTGATGCCATTGCGCTCAACGGGCGCGTGGATGCTGCACGTCCCGCGCCGGCCCCGGCCGGTACCGCTGCCCCCGCGGCGCCGGTCACGGTGAAGACGCTGCAAGGCGGCGAAGCCAAGCTGGTGCTGCCGACGGCGGTGAAGAGCAGCGACCGCCAGCGCGCCCAGCTGGCCAACGAACGTGGCCTGCAGCTGTACAAGGAAAAGCGCTATGCCGACGCCGCCGAACAATTTGCCGAAGCATTGAAGCTGCGTCCGGACTTCGCGCTGGCTGCCAACAACCTGGGCTTTGTGTACTACCGTCAGCAACGTTATGCCGAAGCGGCGCGTTGGCTGGAAAACACCTTGAAGATCGACCCCTCGCGTGCAGTGGCCTATCTCAATCTTGGCGATGCCTATGCCAAGGCCGGTGATCGCGAGAAGGCGCGCAAGGCGTACTCCACCTATCTGGAACTGCAACCGCAAGGCAGCGGTGCAGAGCAGGCGCGTACCCAGCTGCAGTCGCTGTGATTCCATACGGCTGACCCATTGCAGCGACGCTTGTCAGCAGAACGCGCCCCGGGATGGAGGCGTGATACGCCAAGGATGCGCATCGGCTGGATGCCACCGCCGGCCGCGCGGTCGATGCGTCGCCGCGCCGGTTTTTTTCACTCCACGTCAGAGCAGTGCCCATGTCGTCTTCCACGTCCACCATCGTTGCCATCGCCAGTGCCGCCGGAGCCGGTGGCGTAGGAATCGTGCGCCTGTCCGGGCCGCAGGCACTGCAGATCGCGGCGGGACTGGGCATTGCGCCGATGCAGCCACGGCAGGCGCAGTACGCGCGCTTTCGTGATGCGCAGGGCGAGGTCATCGACGATGGCATCGCGCTGTGGTTCAAGGCGCCACGCAGCTTTACCGGTGAAGACGTGGTGGAGCTGCAGGGCCACGGCAGCCCCGTGCTGTTGCGCCAGTTGGTCGCGCGCTGCGTTGCGCTGGGCGCACGCCAGGCGCGTGCGGGTGAGTTCAGTGAGCGCGCCTTCCTCAACGGCAAGCTCGACCTGGCCCAGGTCGAGGCGATCGCCGACCTGATCGCCGCTGGCGACGTGCGCGCCGCACGTGCCGCGCGGCGCTCGCTGGATGGTGTGTTTTCGCGCCGCATCGAGGCGGTGAGCGAGCGGCTGACCCGACTGCGCGTGCATGTGGAGGCGGCGATCGATTTCGCCGACGAGCCGCTCGATACCCTGGGTGGCTCGCAGGTGCGCGACGGGCTTCAGCAGGCGCGGATAGGGCTGGAGCAGCTGCTGCGTGACGCAGAGCGCGGACGCAAGCTGCGCGATGGCCTGCATGCGGTGCTGATCGGCCCACCCAACGCCGGCAAGAGTTCGCTGCTCAATGCATTGGCCGGCAGCGACCGTGCGATCGTCACCGATGTCGCCGGCACCACCCGCGATACCTTGCATGAAGCCATCCAGCTCGATGGTTTCGAATTGACCCTGGTCGATACCGCCGGCCTGCGTGACGGCGGCGATGCGATCGAGCGCGAAGGCATGCGCCGCGCGCGCGCCGAGCTCGAACGTGCCGACCTGGCGCTGGTGGTGCTGGATGCGCGCGACCCGCAGGCTGCGCGTGAGGCAATCGGCGATGCCATCGATGCAGTGCCACGCCAGCTATGGATCCACAACAAATGCGACCTGCTGGCCGACAGCACACCGTTGGGCAGCGATGCGATTGCGGTTTCGGCCATCACCGGATACGGGCTGGAGCAATTGCACACCCGGCTGCGCGACCTGGCGCTTGGCGATGCAAGCGACAGCGTCGACGGCGAGTTCTCCGCACGCACCCGCCATGTGGAAGCGCTGCGCCGCGCCCAACAACACGCCGACACCGCCGACCTGGAACTGGGCTTCGAACAACTCGAACTGGCCGCCGAAGAACTGCGCCTGGCGCATGCAGCGCTGGGCGAGATCACCGGCAAGATGAGCGCCGACGAACTGCTGGGCCAGATCTTCTCGAGCTTCTGCATCGGCAAGTGAAACGACGTGGCGATGTTGAATTCGCCATCCGAACCACCTTGCGTCCCTGGAACGTCGTCTGACGACGGCGTGGCCTGCCGGCGTTGAGCGCGGCGGCGTCATGCATCCATCGACAGGCGAGCCTCAGTGCCTGGAGGCTCCACGCCGGGGTGCGTTACATCACGCCCGGTAATACGGTCTGCAATGCGGCGTTCTCTGCGGCGCAGGCTGTTGCGGCAGCGGCAGGCAACGGCGTTGCGCGCGCGGCGTCGATCTCCTTGCGGGCCGCGGCCAGGTCTTTCTCGAACGCTGGATCGCCATGCAAGGCGGCAACGGTGGCCGCGCCCATGACGCGGCCCTGCAGGACATCGCTCTGCCAATGCACGTTGCAGACCAGACGGCTGTCGCCGAAGGCACGGCCGCGTGCCAGCAATGCATCGCGCTGAGCCGGGGCGATTTCCGACAGGATCAATCCCCAGGCCCAGCCGATGGCGGTGTGGCCGGACGGATAGGAGCCGTTCTTGCGCAGGCTGGCGTCGTCGTCGGGCGTGCACATCGGCTGCGCGTTGCGCATGAACGGACGCGGGCGCTGGAAGTGCGCCTTGGCGGCGCTGGTGCTGCTGCTGGCGTCGCGCATGCTGCGTTCGAGCAGGCGCAGCAGGTGCGGGGTGCTGGCCTGGTCGACCTGCACGCCGAGCGCGCAGCTGAAGTGGGTGGCGGCGGCGGGGAAGCTCAATGCGGCGTCCTGTGTGGCCAAGTTCCAGCGCGGTGTGTCGCGCAGCGCGAGCATGGCCTTGGCGACGGCTTCGTCGTTGGCGAGCGCGGCGCTGCTGTCCGCCGGTGGCGGTGGCACCAGGCGCAGGCTGTCGGGCAGCTGGTCTTTTTCAAGATAGCCGCGCGCATCGGTCGCGATCACCGAGCCTGCCGCCGCGGGCTTTTCCCGCGCGCTCAGCATGCCGCTGCCGAGCATCAGCGCGGCGATGGCGATGCCGGTCAGCGTTCGACGATAAGGGCGAGCAATGCGATGGGACATGGACCAACCCTCAACAACGCGCATGGAAGAGCTCGCAGATTACGACGTGCAGATGACAGCTGCATGCCGGCACGACGCAGCTGCGGCGCGGCATGCGCACCGACTGTCGCGGCACTGTCATCTGCTCGTCGCATCGACGCAAGACAGCTGTCGCACGCTTGCCGCCATCTTTTGACTCGTCCCCCACGCCTCCCATGCCCAAGACTCATCTCCTCAGTGCTGCCGTGCTCACCGCGCTCGTGTTGTCGCCGGCCGTGCAGGCGGCCGATACACCGGCCGACGGATCGGCCGATGTCTCCGCCGCCGCGGACACCGTGCAGCAGCTCGATGCGGTGTCGGTGATCGGCCAGGGCGAAACGCGCCAGGTGCAGCGCATCACCCAGCAGGACATTCCGGTGCTGCCGCCAGGCACCAGCATCCAGAAGCTGCTCAACCGCATGCCGGGCGTCAACGTGCAATCCAACGATGCCTTCGGCGCCAACGAAGAGTCGCAGACGATCAGCCTGCGCGGCTTCAACGGTACGCGCCTGGGCTATACGCTTGACGGTCTGCCGTTGGGCGACAACGCCTACGGCAACTACAACGGCCTCAACATCAGCCGCGCATTGATCGCAGAAAACTTTGGTGGCGTGGAGCTGGCCTCGGGCATCGGTGCGTTGGGCACCGCGTCCACCAGCAACCTGGGTGGCACGATCCAGTATTACTCGGCCGATCCGTCCAGCGTGTTCGGTGGGCAGGTGTCGCAGACCGTGGGTTCGGACGCCAACCGCCGCACCTTCCTGCGCGTGGACACCGGCGATTACAACGGCTTTTCGGCGTACCTGTCCGGCATCAATGCAGAAGCGGACATGTGGGCGCGCCCGGAATCGCCGACCACCACGCGGCAGTTCAACGCCAAGGGCGTGTACCAGTTCGACGGCGGCAAGCTGACCGCCTTTGCCGATACGTCGCGCACCTCGCAGGCGGACTATTCCTATCTGTCCAAGAGCGGCATGGCGCGCGGCCTGGGCTGGGACTGGAACCTGTATGCGCCGGACTGGAACCGCGCCCTCGCAGCGGCGTACTGCGCGCCGGCCACACGCAATGCGGCGCGCTGCGGCTTCAGTGGCGGCGTGGACAACATCGACGATGCGTACTACCAGAGCCGCGCGCTGCGCGACGACGACCTGTTCTACGTGGCCGGCGACTTCCAGCCCAACGACGCGATCAGCCTGCACACCCAGGTCTATCACCACGAAAACAAGGGCCAGGGCCACTGGTGGTCGCCGGGCCAGGCCTCCAATCCGGGTACGCCGCAGGCACTGCCGATCTCCATCCGCAGCACCAACTACTGGATCAATCGTACCGGCGGCATCGCCTCGCTGGGCTGGGACCTGGGCCCGCATCATCTGGAAGCCGGCCTGTGGTACGAGCGCAACCACCACGATGTGGAGCGCAACTTCTACTGGATCGATGGCCCGGTCAGCGACGACAAGTTCCTGCAGAATCCCGATCGCCGGCTGTTCTCGCAGAACTACATCATCACCACGCGGCAGTTCTACGTGCAGGGCAACTTCAAGTTCCTGGACGAGCGCCTGAGCCTGGACCTGGGCATCAAGAGCCCCAGCACCGAAATGACCGCGCGCGAGACGCCGGGCGTGGCGGTGGAAGCACCGGTGGCGACCGGCTCGCTCAAGGCCAGCGAATCGGTGTTGCCGCAGATCGGGCTGGGCTATCGCATCGCCGAGGGCCAGGAAGTGTTTGCCTCGTACGCGGAGAATATCGCCGCGTTCCAGGGCGGCGGTGCCGGTGGCCCGTTGCTGGTGACGCAGGCGTCGTTCGATGCCAGCGTGGGCGCGCTGGAACCGGAAAAGTCGCGCACGCTGGAAGCCGGTTACCGCTTCGTGCGTGACCGCTTCGAGGCCTCGCTGGTCGGCTACGACGTGACCTTCGATAACCGCCTGCTCTCGCTCAACCCCTGCGCCAGCATCCAGCAGGGCACCACGCCGGCCTGCACCACGCGCTTCTTCAACGTGGGCTCGGTGAGCAGCCGCGGCGGCGAGCTGACGGTGATCTGGAAGCCGACCAGCTACCTGCAGTGGTACAACTCGGCTTCGATCAACCGTTCCACCTACGACGACAACTACGTGCAGAACGGCGTGGTGATTCCCACCGCCGGCAAGTACACGGTAGACACGCCCAAGCGCATGTTGGCCAGCGAAATCGCCTTCAACTACGCAGGCTGGAACGTCAACCTGCGCGGCAAGTACACCGGTGAGCGCTTCTACACCTACACCAACGACCAGGGCTTTGGCGGCTACACCTCGTTCGACGCCGGTGCCGGCTATGAATTCGGCCAGGTCGGCGTGCTGCAGGCGCTCAAGCTCTCGCTCAACGTCACCAACCTGACCGACAAGCGCTACGCCTCCAACCTCACCGCGTTCGCCAACAGCGATCCGAATGGACGGCAGTTGGCCTTCCACGCCAGCGCGCCGCGGCAGGTGTTTTTGACCTTGGACGCCAAGTTCTGAGGACGGGAATTGGGAATTGGGAATTGGGAATTGGGAATTGGGAATTGGGAATCGCAAGAGCGGGTTTTGCTGTTGCTCTCTGAGGTCTGATTTCCGAGGTCCGTCGATGCGGGACCGGCTAGAGTGGTCAATAAGACGTCACCAGTGGTTGTCGGGCAGGTGCGGGCGCGGGATGGACAGTCGTGCCTCCTGCGTGGCTCATCGGCCACGCCGACTTGGTGGCCAGCGTCGATTCGGTAGCTGTTTTTCGTTGGAGAGAGGCATGATGCAGTTCGGGCGTATCTGGCTGGTGGGAGCGATGATGGTTGGCATGAGCGTGCCCGCATTGGCAGAGGCGCCGTTGGCCAAGACGGTGCAGATCTTTGCGCACCGTGGCGCCAGTGCGTTGCGGCCGGAACATACCTTGGCCTCCTACGCCAAAGCCATTGTCGATGGCGCGGATTTTGTCGAGCCGGATCTGGTGTCCACCAAGGATGGTGTGCTGGTGGCGCGTCACGAGAACGAGATCGGTGGCACCACCGATGTGGCCAACCATCCGGAGTTCGCCGCACGCAAGACGCGCAAGACCATCGATGGCCAGGCAATGGATGGCTGGTTCACCGAGGACTTCACGTTGGCCGAATTGAAGACCCTGCGCGCACGCGAGCGATTGCCGCAGTTGCGTGGCACGCGCTGGGACGGGCAGTTTCAGATCGTGACCTTCGACGAGATCATCGATTTCGTCGCGGCAGAATCGGCAGCGACCGGGCGCACGATCGGGCTGATTCCGGAGATCAAGCATCCGAGCTATTTCAGTGCGCTGGGCTTGCCGATGGAAGACAAGGTTTTGGCCACCTTGCAGGCGCATGCATACACACGTATCGCACCGGTGGTGATCCAGTCGTTCGAGACCGGCAACCTGCGCTACCTGCGCGGCAAGATCGGGCGGCAAGGCAACATCCGTCTGCTGCAGTTGCTCGGTGGAGCGCAGATGCCGCTGCCGGATGCAGGCAAGGGCGATGCGCCGGGGACATATGCGGACCTGATGACCCCCGCGGGGCTCAAGCAGGTGGCCACCTACGCCGATGCGATCGGGCCGGACATTCGCGCCATCATTCCGCTGGACACGCAGCAGCGCCTGGGCCAGCCCACCAGCCTGGTGCGCGATGCGCACGCGGTCGGGTTGCAGGTGCAGCCGTATACGTTCCGGCCTGAAAACTATTTTTTGGCCGCCGATCACCGCAGCGGCGACGCGCCGACCGCACGCAACGAGGCCGGTGCGCTGGCGGAATTGAAACGGTATCTGGCTACCGGCATCGATGCCTTCTTCGCCGATGATCCGGGCCTGGCGCGGCGTGCATTGAGCGGGCCAGCATCGCGCTAGGCAATGTTTTGGTAGGAGCACGCCCGAGCGCGACGGGACGTTGCCAGTGAGCTTCAGCGCGCAGGCGAGCGTACGCGGTACGGTGACACCGGCCCGATGGCGATGCACCAGCTCACATTCGTTGCAGTGTCCCAAGCGCTCCCGATCACGGCATCACCGGTAATGCGTCATCGTCTGGGCACGCCGCCATGCAACGCGGCATGACGGCATCGATGGGCCTGATCTTCGCCTGAAGAGAGTGACTGTGCCGGGCGATCACGCGCGCGAACATATGACACCGCGTCGATAAGAACGTGCGCGCGCGTGGCTGGGCATCCAGGTAATGCCCTGTCGCGCGCAGGCACGCTCCCACGGAAAACCCAGGGCCGTCTCGGGCTTCGCTGCACGCGGGAACTAACTGCCCGGTGGCCGTTCGCGCGGCGGGAAGTGCAGCACCACGTTTTCCGAGCCATCGTCCTGGCGCTGCCACAGCACCGGCACCTGACGCGGTGGCGGTGGCTCCAGCATCGCGTGTTCGGAGTTGCTCACCTCCCAGGCAGCGTCTTCGTCCTCGTCTTCCCAGCTATAGCGCGGCCTGGCCTGCTGTGGGTCGCGCAGGCGCAGCAGCAGGGCGGCGATCAGGCCGGCCACTGCGCCGCCCAGATGCGATTGCCAGGACACGCCGGCTTCATGCGGCAGGATGGTCATCAGCATGCCGCCATAGAACAGGAAGGCGATCATGCTGGTGGCGATCGCCGGGCGGTCGCGGCGCAGCAGGCCCAGCACGAACACCAGGAACATCAGCCCGTGGGTGATGCCGCTGGCGCCCAGGTGGCGGCTGCCAGGTTCGCCCAACAACCACGCTCCCAATCCCGAGCCCAGCCACAGCAACGGCAGCGACATGGCGGTGGCGCGCGGATACACGCTGCCGGCCAGCGTGCCCAGGATCAGCAGCGCGGCCGCATTGGCGCCCAGATGCGCGAGCGAGCCGTGCAGCAGCGGAGCGGTAAGGATGCCGATCAGCCCGTCGGCCTGCAGCGGCGCCACCGCCCAGGCGCGCCAGTCGAACATGCCTTGCGCGGTAAATACCGCCACCAGCAGCAACACGGCAGCCAGGCTGATGTTGAAGGCACGCAGCACCCGCGAGCGGTCCAGGCGGCTCTGGGTGGCGGGGTCGGAGGCGAGGGAATGCGTTGTCATGCATTCACGGATGGCGGCGTGGTTTTGCCTTTGCAAGCCCCGTTTGCGCGGGATAACCAGATCCGGCGGCGGGATAATCCTGCTGCCCGCCGGGCCGATACGAAGCCCGGCAGGCAGGCCGCGGCAGCAACGCATTCACCGCAGTTGGGGTGGCAACCCGGGCGCAGCACCGAGGTTCCGGTATCGCCTGTGGTGCGCTGCAGCCCAGCCGAGCAGTAGGCGGCGTAGCAAACGATCAAGGCTGAAGACCCCGACCGGGCTCAGTGGCAAGAGACCAAGCCAAAACCGCGGCATCCCTTGCACCACCACTTACAGCCAAGCACAACTCCGATTCCCGATTCCCGATTCCCGATTCCCGATTCCCGATTCCCGATTCCCGATTCCCGGCCGGTCAGTGCCCGGCCGGCTTGGGCGGGCGCAGCAGGCTCAGCACGATGGTGGCAACCAGGATCGCCACCACCACGCCCAGCGAGACCAGCACCGGAATCTTGTACAGATCGATGATCATCATTTTGGTGCCGATGAACACCAGGATCACCGCCAGGCCATAGGGCAGCAGGTGGAAGCGGTCGGCCATGCCGGCCAGCAGGAAGAACATCGCGCGCAGGCCCAGCACCGCGAACACGTTGGAGGTGAGCACGATGAACGGGTCGGTGGTGATCGCGAAGATCGCCGGGATGCTGTCCACCGCGAAGATCACGTCGATCACCGCGATCAGGATCAGCACCACGAACAGCGGCGTGAACCAGCGTTTGCCGTCCTTGATCACGCTGAGCAGGTTGCCGTGGTACTGCGGGCTCAGGCGCAGGTGGCCACGCATCCAGCGCAGCACCGGGTTGGCTTCCAGGTCCGGTTCCTTGCCGGCGGAGAACCACATCTTGATGCCGGTCAGCAGCAGGAACGCGCCGAACACGTACAGCAGCCAATGGAACTTGGCCAGCAGCATCGAGCCGGCGAAGATCATGATCGCGCGCAGGACAATGGCGCCCAGCACGCCGATGATCAGCACGCGCTGGCGCTGTTCCTCGGGCACGCCGAAGTAGGTCATCACCATCAGGAACACGAAGATGTTGTCGACCGCCAGCGATTTTTCGACCAGGTAGCCGGTGAGGAACTGCAGCCCGATCTGGTCGGCCTGCGCATCGCCCACGCTGCCCTGCAGGTACCACCACAGCCCGGCGTTGAAGGCCAGCGCCAGCAGCACCCAACCGATGCTCCACCAGGTGGCTTCCTTGAAGGTCACCTTGTGGGCGCCGCCGTGGCGCATCAGCACCAGATCGATCAGCAGCGCGGCGATCACCACGACCCCGAAACCGCCCCATAACCAGACATTGCCAATGGTTTGCATAAAAGAATCCCGAAAAGTGAAACGACCTGGACAGCCGGTTGGGCTGAGGCCTTGTGACACGGAAATCGTGGATTCCGGGTGACGGACCTTCGCCTGCGCGGCGAAGGTCTCGCTCGCAGCCGGCTGGGCCGGCTGCCGTTGCACCGGAGCGCCTGATGCCAGGACTCGGAATGACGGCGACAACGCTGGGAGCTACTCCCCTTCTGGCGCCGATTCTGCGGGCAGGGGCCAGGCACGTCAATCCAGCCGGATACAATAGGTGAATGAATACTCCTGTCCCCGTCGTCCGACTCAAGAATGCGTGGCGCTCCAGCCACCCGTGGATCTTCCAGAAGCTGGTGGAAAAGCCCGCCGCCAAGCCCAAGCCCGGCACCATCGTCGATGTGGTCGGCGTGGATGGGGAATGGATCGGCCGCGGCTTCTACAACGGCCACTCGCGCATCGCCGTGCGCATCCTGGAAACCGACCAGGCGGTGCCGGTGGATGCGGGCTGGTTCTCGCGCAAGATCGCCGCCGCAGTGAGCCTGCGCCGGGACTGGCTCAAGCTCGACGGAGTGTCCGACGCCTGGCGCGTGGTGCATAGCGAAGGCGACGGCCTGTCCGGCCTGGTGGTGGACCGCTACGGCGACCTGGTGGTGGTGGAGTTCTTCGCCGCCGGCATGTTCCGCCACCGCGAATGGATCTACGAGGCGCTGCGCGAGCAGTTCCCGGGCTGCCGCTTCCACAGCTTTGCCGACGAGCACGTGCAGAAGCAGGAAAGCTTCGACTTCCACAGCAACACCACCACCGAAGCGGCGGTGATCACCGAGCATGGCATCAAGTTCCGCGCCGACCCGGCCGGCGCGCACAAGACCGGCTTCTTTGCCGATCAGCGCGACAACCGCCAGTGGCTGAGCGAGCAGGTGGACGGCAAGACCGTGCTGGACCTGTGCTGCAACACCGGCGGATTTGCGGTGTACGCGGCCGCGCGCGGTGCGGCCGAGGTGCTGGGCGTGGATATCGACGAAGACGTCATCGCCATCGCCAAGGGCAACGCCAAGCTCAACAACGTGCGGCCCAAGTTCGTGCAGGCCGACATCTTTCCGTGGCTGCGCGATGCGGCCAATCGCGGCGAACAGTTCGATGTGGTGATCCTGGACCCGGCCAAGATGACCCGCGACCGCGAGCAGGTGATCCCGGCGCTGAAGAAGTACCTGGACATGAACAAGCTGGCCCTGGGCGTGGTCAAGCCAGGCGGCCTGTTTGCCACCTTCTCGTGCACCGGCCTGGTGGCCGAGCAGGAGTTTCTGGACATGCTGCGGCGCGCCTCGTATTTCTCCGGCCGCACCATCCAGATCCTGAAGGTGGCCGGCGCCGGCCCCGATCATCCGTTCATGGCGCACGTGCAGGAATCGCGCTACCTCAAGGCGGTGTTCTGCCGCGTGGTGTGATGGCGGTGGCCATGAGGCAGCGGGCGATGCGTAACGCCCGCTGCGTGCTTGTGCAGGTCAAAGGGCATTGCAGGCGTGGCCGGCACGATGACGCCACACGTGGCGACGCCGGCTGTCGGCAAGCGGTGCAGGGCGGGCACTGGCAAGTAGCTGCCGCATCGCCTGGCGTGCGAGGGTGCATGCAGCACAGATGACGCGATGCGACCTTCGTCATCGTGCGACAGGCGTAACCCGTGCGCGACGGCAATGGTGGATCGCAGCGCGCTGCAGCCGGGATTCAAGCTAGACATTTACTGGGGAGCGGCAGCCGATGAGGTCCACCGACGAAGACGAACGCAAGGCGCTGCGCCGGTTGCTGCGCGAGATCGAGCGGCCCAATGCCAGCCTGCTGGCCAGCAACTGGCCGGTGTTCGGCGTGTGGCTGCTGTTTTCCGGTGCCTTCATGTACCTGTTCCAGACTGGCGACGGTTCGCCGCTGCACCCGTTGCTGCTGGCGCTGGGCTCGACCTGTCTGGGCGTGTTCGGTGCGTGGATCGTGTTCCGCTCGGTGTGGGCGCGGCAATGGCCGCATGTGCGCGAGCACATCGATGTGGACAGCGTGCGTGCGCGGCTGGCAGAGCTGGACGATTGAGCAGGCGGTGAACGCGCAGCACGCGCCCACCAGCCGGCCGGGCGAGCGGTGATCTCCGGCACCGCCTGGCGCAGATCCGCACCGAACCAGGGCTTGAGCATCGTCCCCGAATCGACCAAGCCGTAGAACACGCCTTGCACAGGCGAGGCGCCCTGCTGCTCGATGTCGCCGCGCAGCTGTGCGGTTTCGCCCACGTCGATCGCGCCGAACGCGCCCGGGCCCATGAATACGGTAGTGGCCTGCTCACCAACCGGCAGGACGTGCGGTGATTTCCGGCACCGCCTGGCGCAGGTCCGCACCGAATTCGGGATTGCGCATGGTCGCTTCATCGGCGTAGCCGTAGAACACGCCCTGGCTGGGCGTGGTGCCTTCGCGCAATTCCAGATCGCCGCGCACCTGGGTGGTACCGGCGATGCTGACCGTGCCGAATGCGCCCGGGCCCATGAACACGGTATTGGCCTGGGCGTTGGCGCCGATGGTGGCGCCCGGATGCCACACGGTCAGCCCGCCGACCACGGCGTTGCCCTGCACGGTGCCGCCCATCACCGTGGCATGGCCGTCGATGCGTGCATTGCCCAGCACGCTGCCGGCCAGTACCCGTGCAAATGGGCCCACGTAGGCGGTGGAAGCGACATTGGCGGTATTGGCAACCCAGCCGCCGCCATTGGCGTGGCGGCGGCCCACCGGGGTTGGCGTGGGCGCGTTGGGCTGGCTGCCGGCCGGGGCGGCATTGGTCAGCGTCACGCTCCACGGGTAGCGGTAGATGGCGTAGTACGACTGGTCCCACTTGATCTTCTGCATGGTGCTGGGCGCACCCATCACCATCAGGTACACCGCGCGGTCGCCACTGCGCAGGGCAACGCTGAGGCTGGCCTTGGCGCCACGCTGCAGCGTGCTGTAACGCGCCTTGCCGGCACTGTCGATGGTCACCACGCCCCAGCGCCAGTCCGAATCCGGCAGCGGGATGCTGGGCGGGTCGGTGGCCAGGCCGGGCAGGGTGGTGACCGCCGGGGCGCTTTGCACCTGGCCTTCGAACGCGACCTGCAGGCTGCTGGCGCCGCTGGCCGGAATCAGCTGCACCAGGTTGTAGCCCCAGCGCTGTGGCGCCCACTCGAACGGCACGCGATAGCGATTGGCCTGGCCGGCTACCGGATCGAGCACGGTCATGCGCAACGCGCGGTCGCGGTTGTCCCAGTCCTGTGGACGCTGCGGATTGAACGCCAGGTTGCTGCCATAGCGGGCGCGGTACAGCGCACCCTGGTCGCTGCCATCGGGGTTGGTGTAGTCCCAGTTGACGTTGCGCATGGCCCAGTCGCCGAACACATCGTTCATCTGCGACTGGCTCCAGCCCATGTTGGCCTTGATCACCGAAAATGGATCGGCGGTGCGCTGGCCGGCGTCGCCGGGCTTGGGCGCCTTGGCCCACAGGTCGTTGATGATGGCGTAGCCGAAGCGGTTCTTCAGGTACTCCATGAATTGCCAGTTGCAGTAGCGATCGCGGGTGGAGCCCAGATACACGTGCGGGTAGTTCACCAGCATGCTCGAGCAATGCACATCGCTGGCATGGAATTCCGGCAGCTGGTGGGTCATCCAGTTGGCGTGCGATTCCCAGATCCAGCCGCTGTAGTCGGAGTCGCGCATGCCCTGGGTCTGGCCCTGCAAGGCGTGGGTGAGCTCGTGCGCCAGCCCCCAGTGGTCGCGCAGGCCACCCGGTGCCATCCACATGCCCATGCCGCCGCTGCCGGTGACGCCGCCGCTCAAGCCGAAGCTCGGATCCAGGTGCAGGCTGGCCTTGTACTTGGTGGCGCTGGTGCAGGACGGCTCGGGGAACTGCAGACGGTTGATGAAGGTGTCCCAGACCATTTCCAGATGCTCGCCGGCGGCGCGCACGTCGGCGCTGGCCACGCCGTCGCCATTCCAGCGGAACGCAAAATGCGCGGTTTCGTAGCGCACCGGTGGCATGCCGGCTTCGTTGGTGCGGGCGACCCAGCTGCCGGCGGTGCAGGCTGCGCTGGCGGTGGAGACCGCGCCCAGGCCGGCAGCGATCAGGGCAAGACTCAACAAGCGCCGGGGCAGCGCGCGCGATGCGATGGACATGGGGGTTCTCGTGGAAAGGTGAGGTGCACACGCCCGCAACGCCTGCAAACCGCGCAGCGCTGTTGAGCTCGGGAGGGGGAATGCCGGCCGCTGGATGCGGCGGCCGCGCAAGTGTGCGCAGCGGCGGCGGCGGCGCAATTGATCCGGATATGTATTTTTCAGAACTGCAACGAACTAGGCGCTCGCGATGTGGCGCGGGTTGGACTTGTGCGTGTGCTGGGTGGTGGCCGCGAGCGATTGGGCGATCGCCGGGCGAGGCGTGAGGCGCCAGCTCGTTCGCGTCGGTACGCTCCTGGCCGGTCGCCGGTCGCCGGTCGCCGGTCGCCGGCCACGGGCGGCTGGCGTGGCAATGCGCGTGCGTCGTTGCGCCGGGCCCGACCTGGCGGCCATGGCGGCCAGGTTGGGTGTTTGCACAAAAAGCGGCAGATGTCGGCCCCCCAATGCCGCCGCTCTGCCGAAGATTTCAGGAAAAAGCGCCAACTAGAATGCGTCGACCCCCCTATGGTGCGGACGCTGCGGCGCCTGGCACCTGAGGCCCACCGCCCCCTGGAGCATGCGATGACCCCAGCCTCCCGGCCCCTGCCGACCCCCGACGGCATGGACTCCACCTACCGCAAGATCCTGTGGCGGCTGATCCCGTTCCTGTTCGTCTGCTACCTGTTCAATTACCTGGACCGGGTCAACGTGGGATTTGCCAAGCTGCAGATGCTGGGCGATCTGGGCATGAGCGAGACGGTCTACGGGCTGGGTGCCGGCATCTTCTTCATCGGCTACCTGGCCTGCGGGGTGCCCAGCAACCTGATCCTGCAGCGCATCGGTGCGCGCCGTTGGGTGGCGATCATGATGGTCAGCTGGGGCCTGCTCTCGACCTGCCTGCTGTTCGTGCGCACCCCGGCCGGCTTCTACACGCTGCGCCTGCTCACCGGTGCAGCCGAGGCGGGCTTCTTTCCCGGCATCGTGCTGTACCTGACGCGCTGGTTCCCGCGCGCCCGGCATGGCCGGGTCATGACCGTGTTCATGTCGGCCATCCCCATTTCCGGCGTGCTGGGCGGGCCATTGTCGGGCTGGATCCTGAGCCATTTCTCGTCCGGGCAGGGCGGGCTGGCCGGCTGGCAGTGGATGTTCCTGCTGCAGGGCCTGCCCACCGTGTTGCTGGGCATCGGGGTGTGGTTCCTGCTCAGCGACGGCGTGCAGCAGGCCGGCTGGCTGGACCCGCAGGAGAAACAGGCACTGACCCGCGCGCTGGACGAGGACGAGGCGCGCAAGCCGGCCGGCGCCTCCACTTCGCTGGGCGCGGTGCTGCGCAATCCGGCGGTGTGGCTGCTGGGCACGGTGTACTTCTGCATCCAGAGCGGGGTGTATGCGATCAACTTCTGGCTGCCGTCGATCATCCAGGGCAGCGGCGTCACCGATCCCACCCGGATCGGGCTGATGAGCGCCATCCCGTACCTGGCCGCGGCGGTGTTCATGGTGCTGATGGGGCGCTCGGCCGATCGCCGCGGCGAACGCCGCTGGCACCTGGTCATCCCGCTGCTGATGGGCGCCGCCGGCCTGTGCCTGGCCGCCAGCCTCACAGATCACCTGTGGCTGGCGTTGCTGGGCATGACCCTGGCCACCATGGGCGCGGTCAGCGGGCTACCGCTGTTCTGGCCGCTGACCAACGGCTTTCTGACCGCTGCTGCCGCCGCCGGCGGGCTGGCGCTGATCAATTCCACCGGGCAGGTGGCCGGGTTCGTCAGCCCGTATCTGGTGGGCTGGATCAAGGACGCCACCCACAGCACCGAGCTGGCCCTGTACGTGCTGGCTGGCGCGATGGCGCTGGGCGCGGCCCTGGTGCTGCGCGTGCCGGCACGGGCGGTGAACCAGTGATGCGCCCACGGCCTGTTCCCCAGCGAGGACCTGCATGAAGATCGTGATCGCCCCGGATTCCTACAAGGAAAGCCTGTCCGCGCTGGAGGTGGCCACCCAGATCGAGGCCGGCTTCCGCGAGGTGTTTCCCGATTGGCGCTACACCAAGGTGCCGGTGGCCGATGGCGGCGAAGGCACGGTCGAGGCCCTGGTCGCCGCCACCGGCGGGCGGGTGATCGACTGCACGGTCAGCGGCCCGCTCGGCACCCCGGTGCAGGCGTTCTTCGGCCTGACCGGCGACGGCCGCACCGCGGTGATCGAGATGGCCGCCGCCAGCGGCCTGGCCCTGGTGCCGGTGGCCGAGCGCGACCCGCTGCGCACCAGCACCGCTGGCGTGGGCGAGCTGATCGTGGCCGCGCTGGATGCCGGTGCGCGGCGTTTCGTCATCGGCATCGGCGGCAGCGCCACCAACGACGGCGGCGCCGGCATGGCGCAGGCGCTGGGTGCGCGTTTGCTGGATGCGCATGGCATGCCGCTCCACGCAGGCGGCGCGGCGCTGGCGGCGCTGGCGCGGATCGAGACCGACGGCCTGGACCGGCGGCTGCAGGACTGCCACATCGAAGTGGCCTGCGACGTGGACAACCCGCTGATCGGCCCCACCGGCGCCTCGGCGGTGTTCGGGCCGCAGAAGGGCGCCACCGCGGACACGGTGCGCCAGCTCGATGCCAACCTGCAGCACTACGCCGACCTGCTGGAGCGCGACCTCGGCCTGCGCCTGCATGGCCTGCCCGGCGGCGGCGCGGCCGGTGGGCTGGGTGCGGGGCTGGTGGCCTTCCTGGGCGCGCAGCTGCGGCCCGGGGTAGAGATCGTGGCGCAGGCGCTGGGCCTGGAGGCACGCATCGCCCAGGCCGATCTGGTGATCACCGGCGAAGGCCGGCTGGACAGCCAGAGCCTGCACGGCAAGACCCCGGTGGGCGTGGCGCAGCTGGCGCAGCGGCATGCCAAACCGGTGATCGCCATCGCTGGCTGCCTGGGCACTGGCGCCGGGCTGCTGCATGGCCATGGCATCGATGCGATGTTCGCGGTAGTGCACCGTGCCTGCACGCTGGAGCAGGCGCTGGCCGAGGCGGCCGGCAATGTGCGCATCGCCGCGCGCAACGTGGCGGCCGCGCTGCAGGTGGGCCGGGCACTGGCGGCGCCGGCCGTTGCCAGCACGCCTTAGATGAGCGCCACCCCAGGCCTGCGCGTGCCGGCTTTCCCCTAGCATAGGCCGATGCTCACGCTCGACCGCACCCTGGCGCAGTCCATCGTCGACCGCTCGATGACCATCATCGACGGCAACGTCAACGTGATGGACCACACCGGGGTGATCGTGGCCAGCGGCGATCCGGCGCGCATCGGCCAGTTGCACGAAGGTGCCTTGCTGGTGCTGTCGCGACAGGGCCGGGTGGAGATCGACAGCGCGCTGGCGCAGCAGCTGGACGCGGTGCGCCCGGGGGTCAACCTGCCGCTGATCGTCGACGGCCGTGTGCTCGGCTGCGTAGGCCTGACCGGCGACCCGCAACGGATCGGCCAGCAGGCCGAGCTGGTGCGCATGGCGGCCGAGGCCATGCTGGAACAGGCCGGCCTGCTGCGCCTGCTGGCCCGCGATGCGCGCCTGCGCGAAGAGGTCACCCTTGGCCTGGTGCGTGCCGACGGCCCCATGCCAGCACTGGCCGGCTGGGCCGAGCGGCTGGGCATCGCGCTGGACCTGCCGCGCGTGGCCGCGGTCATCGAGGTGGAAAGCGACACCCTGGACCTGGACGCCATGCTGGTGGAGCTGCAGCGCCTGCACACCCTGTTGTCCACGCCCGAGCGCGGCAACCTGATCGCGGCCACCGCGCTCAACGAACTGGTGGTGCTCAAGCCGGCGCTGGACCGCCGCGGCCACTGGGACGTGGATGAACAACGCCGCCGCGCGCATACCTTGCTGGAACGCATGCGCGCCAGCAGCCCGCTGCGCATCCGCCTGGCGCTGGGCCAGTACGTCCCGCAGCCCAATGGACTGGCACTGTCGCACCGGATCGCGCGCACCACCATGCGCATCGGCAAGGCCCGCCACCCGCAGGCCGACGCGTTCTTCTACGACGATTACCGGTTGCCGGTGCTGGTGGACGACCTGCGCCAGGCCTGGCAGGCCGACGAGTTGCGCAAGCCGCTGCAGGCCTTGCTGGCGCAGGAGCGCCGCGGCCAGCTGCTGGCGACCCTGGCCACCTGGTTCGACTGCGGCATGCGCATGGCACCCACCGCTCAGGCGCTGGGCATCCACCGCAACACGTTGGATTACCGCATGCAGCGCATCCAGGACCTGTGCGCGGTAGACCTGGGCCGCACCGAAGACTGCATGCGGCTATACCTGGCGCTGCAGATGCGCGATGAGCCGCGCACACCTGGCACACCGGCGTGAGCACGGCCGCCCACCGCGCGTGGCGGCGTACGGCCGCCGGGCCATGCAAGCTGCGCGGTGGCGCACGCAATGCACCGGCGGCGTCCCCGGCCGGCTCGGCTAGACTGCGCCGATGACTTTCGCCGAGCGATCCTTCCGTTGAATCCGCGCGACGCCGTACCGTCCATCCCGCCTGGCGAAGCCGAGCGCCTGGCCCGCCTGGCGTTGTTGCAGGTACTCGATACGGCGGCCGAACCGTTCTTCGATGCGCTGGCCGCCACCGCGCAGGCCATTGCCGGCACGCCGATCGCACTGGTGTCGCTGGTGGACGAACAACGGCAGTGGTGGAAGGCCAATATCGGCTTGCCGGGCGCGTCAGAAACCCCGCGCGAGCTGGCGTTCTGCGCCCATGCCATCCAGGGCGATGCGGTGATGGAGGTGCCCGATGCACCGGCCGACCCACGCTTCAGTCACAACGCCCTGGTCACCGATGCGCCCGGCATTCGCTATTACGCCGGCGCTCCGATCGTGCTGTCCGATGGTCTGCGCATGGGAACGGTGTGCGTGATCGACAAGCGCCCACGGCAGTTGCAGCCGGCCCAGCTGGAGGCCCTGCAGCACCTGGCCAGGGTGGCTGCCGAAGGGCTGGAGCAGCGCCGCGAGATGCTCGAGCGCGCCGACACCAATGCCCGGCTCCAGCAACGGCTGCGCGAGAGCGAGGCGTTCCTGGAACGCACCGGGCGGGTGGCCGGCGTGGGCGGCTGGGAAGTGGATGTCGGCACCGGCACGCTGATCTGGTCGGACGAGACCTGCCGGATGCACGACCTGCCACCGGGCTACCAGCCCACCCTTGGCGAAGCCATTGCCTTCTATCCGCTGGAAGCGCGCGCGGTGGTCACCGAGGCGGTGGACACCTGCGTCAACGAGGGCATTCCCTGGGACCTGGAGCTGCCGCTGATCAGCAGCACCGGCCGCCACCTGTGGGTGCACAGCACCGGCGCGGTGGAACATGTGGATGGCCGCATGCGCCTGATCGGTGCGATTCAGGACGTCACCGACCGCCACCGTGCGGTGGATGCGCTGGCCGCCAGCGAACGCAAGTTCCGCAAGATGTTCCAGTACAGCCTGGGCCTGATCTGCACCCACGACATGGATGGCCAGCTGGTCAGCGTGAACCCGGCGGCAGCACGCTCGCTGGGCCGCAGCGTGGAGGAGATGGAGGGCCGCTCGCTGTTCGAGCTGATCCGCCCGGAGCGGCATGGCGGCCTGCGCGGCTATCTCTCGCGCATGGTGCTCGATGGCCAGGATTCGGGGGTGATCGAGCTGGTGGCCCGCGATGGCAGCCTGCGCCACTGGAAATACCACAACGTGCTCGACGTGGAGGCCGACGCCACCATGGTGCTGGCGCATGCCCAGGACATCACCAACCAGTACCAGCAGGAAAAACAGCTGCTGGAATGGTCGTTCACCGACCCGCTGACCAATTGCTTCAACCGCCGCTTCCTGAACGACCTGGACAAGCGCGACGCCAACGTGCGCTGGGGCTGCGTGGTGGTGGATCTGGACAAGTTCAAACTGGTCAACGACACCTATGGCCACCAGCGCGGTGATGAGGTGCTGGTGCAGATGGCCTGGTTCCTCAACGACCCACTGCGTCGCCAGGACCACCTGGTGCGGCTGGGCGGCGACGAATTCCTGGTGCTGCTGCACGAGGCCAGCGAGCCGCAGCTGGAGGCGCTGGTGGGCACCTACCTCGCGGCCAGCGATGAGGCGCCGATCCTGTTCACCCTGGGCACCGCCTTGCGCCAGCCGGGCGAAGCACTGACCGCGGTGGTCGACCGGGCCGACCATTCGCTCTACGCGACCCGGCGCGCGCGGCGCGGCACAGGTGTCAACGACCAGCGCTAGCGTTGGTCGATTCCTACTCCAATCCGGCGCGGGCCTGGCGTCATCCGGCCACACATCTGCTGTGACCCTGTCCACGGAACGTGCGCCTGAATGCGCTGTCGCCTAACATGTAACCGTTTACAACTACATGGATTGGAATGGACACCTTCGACCGCACCCAACTCAGCCCCAATTGGCAGTTTCGTTTCGCCTTCTTCGATCGCCACGGCGGCCCAAAGGATCCGGCCTACAAGGAAGCGCTGAAGACCCTGCCGTTCGGCGAGAAGCTCGAGGTGGGCATGAACTTCTACGCGCTGTTCTTCGGCTTCATCTACTTCTTCATCCTGGGCCTGTGGCGCAAGGCATTGGGCCTGATCGGCATCGGCCTGGTGGTTGGCATCATTGCCTCGTTCCTGCCGGGATCGTTCGGCAACGCGCTGAGTATTCCGCTGGCCTTGCTGGCCGGGATGAGCGCCAACTACGCCTATTACCTGGACAAGGTAAAGGGCAGCACCAGCTTCAATCCGTTCGAAGGCATGCGCTGGTAAGTCACGGCCGCCAGGCGGCGGACCCTCCCACCGCCGCCCTGCAGCCAGGCCCGGTCCGACGACCGGGCTTTTTTATGGGCGGCCGATGGACGGGCCGTGCCCGCCATTCCCTTCCACCGGCCTCAGCCCCTGCCGTGCGCGCGTGTCAGAAGACATCCCTGCGGCGGCGGCTGGCACCGCTCGCCGCGACTCGACCTGCGCACGCAGCATCAGCTAACTCCCTGCAGCGCCTCCGGGGGGGATCCACCGCGCCCGTCTGGCAGCAGTTGTCCCCGGCTGCCCGCAGCGAGGATCCGCCATGCATACAAGCCAGCTCATCCGTTAGTGCAGCTGACAACCGGCCTGGCTCCACAAGAATGAACCGCTCAAGGCATTGATCCAGCTGAATTTTCAATCCAAAAACATGCTTGAGACCGCCTGGATTGTTGCGACGCGGCGTGGAGCCCCGGGCGCCGATTGCTTAATCTTTGCCAACAGATGACATGGATCGCGTGGAGTTTAGATCGATCCAAATCCAGCCAATCTCCCGCAAGTGTTTGAAAAGACGTTGTCTTTCCGTCGCACCACCGCCCTCGACGAGACGCTTGAATGACCGCCTTCCGCCGTTGCCGTCCCAGCCTGTTGTCGCAGGCGCTAGTGCTCGCATCACTGTCGCCGTTGCCCGGCCTGGCCCAGCAGGCCGATCCGCAACAACTCGACGCCGTCACCGTCACCGGCTCGCGGATCAAGCGCGTGCAGGCCGAAGGCCCGGCACCGGTGCAGGTCATCGGCGCCGACGAGATCCGCGCGCAGGGCTTCACCACCGTCTACGACATGCTCGGCACCCTCAACCAAGCCATCGGCACGGTGGAGGCGGATGTCAGCTGGGGCTCGCACACCCCCAACGCCAGCCCGCTCAACCTGCGCAACCTCGGCCCCAACCGCAGCCTGCTGCTGGTCAACGGCCGACGCGTGGCCGACTACCCGCTGCCGTACAACGGCCAGAGCAACGTCTCCAACTACAGCAACATCCCGGCTGCCGCGGTGGACCGGGTGGAAGTGCTCACCGGTGGCGCCTCGGCCATCTACGGCTCGGACGCGATTGCCGGGGTGGTCAACGTGATCCTCAAGCAGGACTACAGCGGCGACCAGTTCCGCATGCGCGGCGGCACCTCTACCGAGGGCGGCCGCGATACCGCCGACGTGTCCTGGGCCGGTGGACGTACCGGCGACAATTGGAGCGTGACCTACGCGCTGCAGTACATCAGCCGCGACCCGTTGTTCGGCCGCGACCGCCCGCAGATGGACGACGCCAGCGACGCGCCCTACAGCGCCTGGACCACCGAGCAGCGCCGGGTCGGCTTTCGTCCCAGCAGCGGCATCGCGCTGATCGACAACGCCAGCGGCACCCGCCAGGCCCCGCCGCCGGGCGCCTGCGACCAGTTCGGCGGCGAGTACTACCTGGCCGACCGGCTGCTCTACAACCGCAATACCGGCGTCACCACCAACACCGGCCAGCTGTGCGGTCTGAGCGCGGACTACGGCCAATGGCTGCTGCGCAGCGGCAGCAAGGATCTGTCCGGATATCTGTACGGCACCTGGGAGTTCGGTAACGGCGTGCAGGCCTGGACCAACCTGGCGGTGTTCGACTCCCAAGCGCAGTGGGGCACCTCGCCACCGGCGGTGCAGCTGCCGGCCGGGCTGGAGTTTCCGGCGTTCTACGACGTGACCAGCGGCCAGCAGCTGATTGGCGTGCGCCAGTTCACCGCCGCCGAAGTCGGCAGCCAGGCCGGGTTGCGCAACCGCAACCGCGAGCGCTCCTGGGATATCAGCGCCGGTTTCCGCGGCACCCTGGCCGATGACCGCTTCGACTGGGAGGCCTCGCTGGGGCGCTCGTACTACCGCGTGCAGGAGCGCATCTCCACGGTGAACTGGCAACGCGCCAACGATTACTTCCTGGGCCCGCAACAGGGCACCGTGGACGGGCTGCCGGCGTATGCGCTGGACCGCGCGCGCTGGTGGGCCCCGCTCACGCCCGGCCAGTACGCGCAGATCGGTGCGCATTCGGTCAACCGCGCCGCCTCCTGGGTCAACCAGGGCGCGCTGAGTCTGAGCGGCACGCTGTTCGAAGGCTGGGCCGGCCCGATCGCATTCGCCGCAGTGGCCGAAGCCGCGCAGCAGGGCTACCGGCTCAACCCGGACCCGCGCGCCAATGTCGATTACGAGGTGCAGAACGTGGACCGCGGCGGTGGCGAGCGCACCCGCTATTCGGGCGGGCTGGAGTTCAGCGTGCCGCTGAGCAACACCCTCATCGCCACCCTGGCCGGCCGCATTGATCGCTACGGCGACTACAAGGCCTTCAGCGACGACGCCAACCTGCTGGATATCGGCACCCAGAAAGAATCCACCTGGAGCGCCGGCCTGCAGTGGCGGCCGGTCGACAGCCTGTTGCTGCGCGGCAGTTACGCCACCAGCTTCCGTGCCCCGGACATGCATTACCTGCTTGGCCAGCCCAGCTCGGCGCAGGTGCGCACGCTGGATCAATACCGTTGCATCGCCAGCGGCGCCTACCAGATCAACAACTGCACCGGCGACAACACGGCGGTGACCTACCCGTTTGCAATCAACCGCCGCGGCACCCCGGACCTGGAATCGGAGCTGGGCAACTCGTGGACGGTGGGCTTCGTGTGGGACGCGTTCGAGCATGTCTCCTTCACCGCCGACTACTGGCGCATCCACCTGGACGAGGAAATCCGCGACATCGACGAGACCACCATCCTGCGCGACGAAGCCGGCTGCCGCACCGGGCTGACCATCACCCCCGGGCAGGCCTGGTCCAACCCCGGTGGCGCCGATTACTGCGCCTCGATCCTGGCGCGCGTGCAGCGCAACGCTGCAGGGGCCATTACCGCCATCGAGCGCGGCCCGATCAACCTGGCCCAGCGCGATGTCAGCGGTATCGACCTGTCGGCGCGCTACCAGCTCACCACCGGTATCGGCGATTTCCAGCTCGGGCTCGACTACACCAACCTGCGTTCGATGCGCGAACAGACCTACCGCACCGACCCCAACCCCGAGCGACGCGACCGCGACATCCGCAGCAAGCTGCGCGGCAGCATCAACTGGCTATACGGCAACTGGAACGCCACCGTGTACGGCGACCGGGTCGGCGCGGTGCCCGGCGTACGTTCGCACTGGGGCCTGGACCGGCTGGACAACCCTGGCGGCTGCGTGCCGTTCGCCGATGGCGGCGTGCCCGACGACCGCGCCGGCTGCACCGACACCGATCCGGCCAGTCCCACCTTCGGCCAGAGCACGCGCAAGTACTACGGCCGCGTGGGCCCGGCCATCACCTGGAATGTCAATGTCGGCTACCGCATTACCCCGGCGATGAAGCTCAACCTCTACGTCAACAACGTCTTCAACAGCACCGGCTACAACCACAAGGATCCCTACAAGCTGGATTACGAGTTCTACAACAGCCGCCTGTTCAGCCCGATCGGGCGCGAGATCGCGGCAGAATACGTGTTCGATTTTTAGAGCGCGGCCAATCAAACCTCGCGCGCGATGCCAGGCCGCTACCGATGGCGCCTGAAACCGCGCCGTCCACACGGTAGCTACCGCGCCGTGTACCGGCGGCGCGCGCAATCGTTTGATTGGCTGCGCGAAGACGCCCAACCCCACGCTGCGGCGCATCGCAGCGATGGCTGCGCGCGGTGCGCCCGCCGTGGATGTACACGCGCTTGCCTGCCGATGCGAAGCGGCACTCGCCATCAGCTGACGGTGAGGGCGGTTGTGGGGTTGGTCGTTGTTCGCGCACGCTTGTCGTGCTGGTCGCCGCGCCCTGCAGCGGCCGGCATGCGTCATTCCACCTGCGACCTCGGTCGCTCTCTCCCCGAGGTGTCCTGCATGCTCCCTGTTGTTGCCTCTCATCGCGCTTGGTCACGTCTTTCATCAACGCCGCTGTGGCGCCGCGCCGCCGCCAGCCTGTGCCTGCTAGGTGTCACGCTTGCTGGCCCGTTGGCTGCGCAGGACCCGGCGCAGGTCAACACCTTCATCGGCAGCAAGGACGACGGCAATACCTTTCCCGGTGCCTCGGCCCCATTCGGCCTGATCCAGGTCAGCCCGATTGGCGCGCACTACGCCGGCTGGCGCTATGACGACCCCAGCATCCGCGGCTTCGGGCATTCGTTTTTGTCCGGGGCCGGCTGCTGGGAACAGGGCGGCCAGGTGTCGATCCTGCCGGTGACCGGCCGCATCGGCCCGGGCGGCGATTTCGACACCGGCGACGCCAAGGCCTTCGACCAGAAACGCTACGCCGCGCGTTACACCCACGAGGGCGAAGTGGGCCAGGCCGGCTACTACAAGGTGCGGCTCACCGACTACGGCGGCATCGACGCCGAAGCCAGCGCGCTCACCCGCGCCGCGGCCGAGCGCTATACCTTCGCGCCCGGCGCCGACACCGGCCATGTACTGGTCAACGTGGCCCAGGCCAACGACCGCCACGTGGTGATCGGCAGCCAGGTGCAGCTGATCGGCGACCGCGTAGTCGAAGGCAAGCTGGTCACGCAGAGTTTCTGTGGCGGCCACGAATACACCACCTGGTTCCGGCTGGAGTTCGACCGCCCGTTTACGGCGCACGGCATCTGGGGCGAAGACGGCGGCGTACCCGGTGCGCGCCACGGCATGGGCGGCGAACTCAAGCCCAACGGCGCCTGGCTCAGCTTCCCGTTGGGCACCGGCAAGGACGCGCGCGCGGTGACCGTGGTCAGCGCCATTTCGCATGTGGATGCCGAAGGCGCCCGCACCAATCTGCGTGCCGATGGCATGCAGGGCGGCAAACTGCTGAGCCTGGAGCAGATGCGCCGGCGCGCGCAGCAGGTCTGGCGCACCGAACTGGCCAGCCTGCAGCTGGACGGCGGCGCCAAGGACGACCGCACAGTTGCCTACACCGCGCTGTACCACACCTTGTTGCAACCGCTCACTGGCAGCGATGCCGATGGCCGCTACCGCGGTTACGACGATGCGATCCACCGC
Organism: Xanthomonas floridensis; assembly: GCF_001642575.1. Lineage (GTDB taxonomy): Bacteria > Pseudomonadota > Gammaproteobacteria > Xanthomonadales > Xanthomonadaceae > Xanthomonas > Xanthomonas floridensis. Next base: position 69,935 of record NZ_LXNG01000005.1, read on the forward strand.
GCCGAGGGCTGGACCTACTACGAGTATTTTTCGTTGTGGGATACCTATCGCTCGCAGAACCAGCTGCTGGCGCTGCTGCGCCCGCAGCGCGCGCGCGACATCGGCCGTTCGCTGCTGGCCATCCATCAGCAGGGCGGCTGGCTGCCGCGCTGGGGCTATGCCAACTACGACACCAACATCATGACCGGCGATCCGGTGACGCCCTTCATGGTCGACCTGTGGCGCTTCGGCGCACTGCAGGGCAACGAGGCCGAGGCCTACGCGGCGCTACGCCAGAACGCCTTCGGCCAACCGCCGATCAATTCGCGCCATTCCGGGCGCTCGGGCAACGCCAGTTATCTCGCCAATGGCTTCGTGCAATACGACCGCGCGTTTCCGTCCAAGGGCATGGACGTGGACCCGCACCACGGCGGCTCGGCCACGCTGGAATACGCGCTGGCCGATTGCGCGCTGGCGCAGATGGCCAACGCCCTGGGCCATGCCGACGACAGCACGCAGCTGCGCGCGCGTGGCGGCAACTGGCATCACGTCTGGGACGCGGACGTGCGCGATGCGGATACCGGCTTTGCCGGGTTCCCGCGTCCGCGTCTGGAAGATGGCAGCTGGTACGCGCCGTCCAACGACCAGTACAGCCCACGCTCGCAGCACGGCTTCCATGAAGGCACCGCCTGGCAATACCAGTGGCTGGTGCAGCAGGACATCCCCGGCATGCTGCAGGCCATGCATGGCAGCGAACAGGCGGGCAAACGCCTGGACACCTTCTTCGCCTACGACGACCTGCTCAAGGACCCGCTCAATGGCGCACGCACGCACTGGGTGGTTGGCCCGTACAGCTATTACAACCAGTACCGCTACAACCCCAACAACGAACCGGACCTGCACGCGCCGTGGATGTATACGCTGATCGGCCAGCCGTGGAAGACCGCCACCGTGGTGCGCGCCGCGCAGCAGTTGTTCACCAACGCGCCCAACGGCGTCACCGGCAACGACGACCTCGGCACGATGTCGGCCTGGTACTTGTTCAGCGCCCTGGGTCTGTATCCGGCGGTGCCGGGTAGCGGCGAGTTCCTGTTGCACACGCCGCGCTTCAAGCGCGCCACGCTGGAGTTGGGCAACGGCAAACGCCTGCGCATCGACGCCCCTGGCGCCGACGGACGCGCGCTGCAATACGTGCAAGGCGTGCGCTTGAACGGCACCCCGCAGAGCAAGGTCTTCCTGGATTGGGCGCAATTGCAGCAAGGCGGCACGTTGTCGTTTGCGCTCACCAAGCAGGCACCCACGCAGGGCTGGGGCACGCAGGCGGACGCACTCCCAACCTCGTTCTGCGCCACGCCTGCAACCGCGCGTTGAGCTAAAGCTCCTCTCCTGGTTGCGGGGGAGTGCGAGGGAAAGGCCTGACGTTGTCGGCGCACGTGCTCAAGCCCCTCTCCTGACCAAGGTTGGATAACACCAGGCTTCGCCCGTGCCCTCCTCCGGCGCCTCGGGCCACCTTCTCCCGATGGGAGAAGGTAGGTAGCATGAGCAGTCGTGCAGCACAGGACTGCTAGCGCCAAGACTTCCCATCGACGATTCACCCTTGAAGGCGCGTGGCGACGCGTTCGTCATCGCTGGTCATTGGTGGATATCCGAGGCGCCCCTCATCCGGCCCTTCGGGCCACCTTCTCCCAATGGGAGAAGGGAGTGGTCAGCGCGCATCCGCAAGCAGTCGTGCAGCACAGGACTGCTACCGCCAAGACCTTCCCGTCGACGATTCACCCTTGAAGGCGCGTGGCGACGCGTTCGTCATCGCTGGTCATTGGTGGATATCCGAGGCGCCCCTCATCCGGCCCTTCGGGCCACCTTCTCCCAATGGGAGAAGGGAGTGGTCAGCGCGCATCCGCAAGCAGTCGTGCAGCACAGGACTGCTACCGCCAAGACTTTCCTATCGACGATTCACCCTCGAAGGCGCGTGGCGACGCGTTCGTCATCGCTGGTCATTGGTGGATATCCGAGGCGCCCCTCATCCGGCGCTTCGGGCCACCTTCTCCCAATGGGAGAAGGGAGTGGTCAGCGCGCATCCGCAAGCAGTCGTGCAGCACAGGACTGCTACCGCCAAGACCTTCCCGTCGACGATTCAACCTCGAAGGCGCGTGGCGACGCGTTCGTCATCGCTGGCTATTGGTGGATATCCGAGGCGCGCCTCACCCGCCCTGCGTGCACCTTCTCCCGGTGGGAAAAGAGACTAACCAGCCTTTGCCAGCCGGCTATTGCGCCGCCCATACGCCAGATACACCACCACGCCCAGCGCGTTCCACAGCAGGAACCACCCCTGCGTGGTGCTCGGCAGGCTCCAGAACAGATACAGGCAGCCGCCGATCGCTACCGGCCCTACCACCCAGGCCAGCGGCGTGCGGAACGCCCGCGCGCGGCCAGGCTCGCGCACACGCAACACCAACAGGCATGCGGCCACCGCGGTGAACGCCGCCAACGTGCCGGCATTGGCGAGCGCGGCGATCTCGTCCAGCCGCGCCACGCCCGCCAGTGCCGCCACCAGCACCGCCGTAAACAGCGTGATCGCCACCGGTGTGCCGGTGCGCGCGTTGACCTTGGACAAGCCGCGCGGCAACAGCCCGTCGCGCGACATCACGAAGAAGATCCGGCTCTGCCCATACAGGAACGCCAGCAATACGGTTGGCAGCGCGATGATCGCCACCGCGCCGATCACCAGCGCCGCCTTGCCGTGGCCGAGTTCGCGCAGGATCAGCGCCAGCGGTTCCGGACTCTTGCCGAATACGGTAAAGCTCATCGCGCCGACCGCAGCCAGCGCCACCAGCACGTAGATCAGCGTGCAACCGATCATCGAACCGACGATGCCGATCGACAGATCGCGCCCCGGGTTCTTGGTTTCCTCGGCCGCGGTGGAAATCGCATCGAACCCGTAGAACGCAAAGAAGATGATCGCTGCTGCCGCCATCACCCCGCGCTCCACGCCATCGGGGCCCATCGCCTTGGAGAAACCGTACGGCATGAACGGCTGCAGATTTTCGCTATTGAAGGCCGGCAAGGCGATCGCCACGAACACGCCCAGCGCGATGATCTTCAGCACCACCAGCACTGCGTTGAGCGTGGCGCTCTCCTTGGTGCCGGCCATCAGCATGCCGGCGACCAGGAAGGTGATCACTACCGCCGGCAGGTTCACGATGCCGCCGGCATGCGGCCCGGCAATCAGCGTCTGGGGCAGTTCCACCCCCAGCCACTGCAGGAACCCGACGAAGTAGCCGGACCAGCCCACCGCCACCGTGCTGACCACCAGCGAATATTCCAGCACCAGGCTCCAGCCCACCACCCAGGCGATGCTCTCGCCGAGTGCGGTGTAGCTGTAGGTGTAGGCGCTGCCGGCAGCCGGCATCATCGTGGCCATCTCCGCATATGCCAGCGCCGCGCAGGCACAGACGATGCCGGCCGCCACGAACGACAGCAGCACCGCGGGGCCGGCCTTGTCGGCGCCTACGCCGATCAAGGTGTAGATGCCGGTGCCGACGATGGCGCCGATGCCCAGTGCGATCAGATGCGGCCAGCTCAGGCTGCGGACCAGCTGCCGCCCGGCCTCGTGCACGGTGACCTGGTCGATGGATTTGCGCCGTAGCCAAGACGACATGCGGACCTCGCGGGAATCAAAGAATTCCCGAGTGTCGCCCAACGCGCCGCAGCAAAGCTATCGGTCCAAGGTCATGCGTCGGCGCAAGCATGGCCGTGCAGGCACGCCCACCGCCGTCTATGAGCGCGCGCCGCACCTCGCCGTTCCCTGGCCCAACGCGACCGTCACCCACGACCCCAGCTTTTATAAATTCCCAATCCCCGCTCACTCGACCGACGGGCGATGCGGTGGACGCACATTGCGATAGACCAACTGCACCGCCCACGCGCCCACCAGGCCTACTGCGCCGGCGGCAAAGTGGGTCCAGTCGAGCAGGCGTGGCGCCGCCCCGTTGGCATCATGTCCCCAGAAGTTGAACCACAGCAGCACCAGTGCGGTGACCCCGATCCCGATCCAGAACCACAGCCGCGTGGCGCCGATCGCATAGAACCCGAACGGCAAGGCTGCGCCGATCAAGAAGTGCACCGGGAAGAAATACGCCGTGCCGTACGGCCGCATCAGGTACCACACGATTGCCGCAAAGCTGGCGAGAAACGCGAACAGGCCCAGCGCGAACAGACGGGTTTGGTTGGTGGCAGTGGTCATCGGCTGGCCTGGCAGGAACGAAGCCTCACCCTAGCCATGCGCAGGTCACGTTGAGGTCAATGCGCTGCAATCTGCCTGTAACGCCATTACCTCGGCGCTGTCTGACCCGCTTCGCGCAGCGGCTGCAGTATCTTCTACGGCGCGCTGCAGCCATGCTGTTGAAAGCCGGCACGCGTCTTCAGGCGAGCGTGATACGCCGCCACCGCAGGCAACCCCGGCCGCTCGATCGGGCTGGCAAGCCAGCGCTGCGTCGATAACCCCAATACGATATCGGCCAGGGTGAAGTCCGCTCCGAGCACGAACGGGCCGCCGCGTTGCAGCTGCGCCTCAAGAATTTCCATGTGCCGATTCCACTCGCGCACGCTCGCGGCAATCGCCTGCACATCGGCATGTGCCGCGCTGCCACGCACCGTGGCCATGAACGCGTACCGCCAGGCGTGATTGAGTTCGGTGGCCTGCCAATCCATCCATTGCTCGACCAGCGCACGTCCAGCGGGAGCCGTCGGCAACAGGTCGGTGCGGCCTGCATGTGCGGCCAGATACCGGCAGATCGTGTTCGACTCCCACAGCACCAGATCGCCATCGCGGATCACCGGCACCAGCGCGTTGGGATTGAGCGCGCGAAGCGCCGGCGTATCCACCGATGAGCCGCTGCCACACGCGTGCAGCGTGTAGTCCAGCGCCAGTTCCTCGCACAGCCACAGCACTTTGCGCACATTGATGGAGGTCGGCTTTCCGTAAAGTTCGAGCACGGTCGGTCGCGGCTTGGGCAGGTCGCTCACCTTAGCGCGCATGCCTGCATCTGCGCAGCAGCCCAGATCGTGGCGCGATGCCAGGCCGCTTCGCACCACCGCCAGGCACCTCGCAGGCTTGGCCCACCTGGGTCCGGCGCAGTGCGTGCGCACACAACTGCGCCCTGCAGCCGCCGCCGGCCGGCAAGCCACTGACGCAGCCCCTGCGACCGGCCCGGCTACACTGGGCGCATGTCATCCGAATCCCTGATCCTTCTCGGACTGCTCGTCGCAGTCCTGGTGCTGCAGCTGGCCCTGCTGCTGCGGCGTCCTTCCACCAGCGGGCTGGAGCAGGCGCTGCGCGCCGAACAGCGCGACGGCCGCGGCGAATTGCGCGAGCAACTCGAAGGCCTGTCCCGGCAGCAGGACGGCCGCCTGGAAACCTTCGCGCGCAATCTCACCGAACTGTCCACGCGCACCGATCAACGCCTGGACCAGTTGCGTGAAGCACTGGGCGAAGATGCCCGCAAGGCGCGCGAAGAAAGCAGCCAGGCCCAGCAGCGCACCGGGGAACTGCTGACCGCGCGGCTGACCGAACTGCGCACCCAGCTCGATGGCTTCGGCCAGCAGCAGGAAACCCGCATCCACGTGTTCGGCCAGCAGCTGACCGAACTGATCGCACGCACCGACACGCACATGACCGCCCTGCGCCAAGCGCTGGCCGAGGATGCGCGCAAGGGCCGCGATGAAGCCGGGCAGTCGCAACAGCGCTTTACCGAAGCGCTGGGCCAACGCCTGAGCGAACTCACCCAGCGCAACGAACTGCGCATCGGCGAAATGCGCGCCACGCTGGAGCAGCAGCTGGCTGCGCTGCAGAGCGACAACGCCAGCAAGCTGGAACTGATGCGTGCCACCGTCGACGAAAAATTGCAGACCACGCTCAACACGCGCCTGGATGCCTCCTTCAAGCTGGTGTCCGAGCGGCTGGAGCAGGTACAGCGTGGCCTGGGCGAAATGCAGCAGCTGGCCACCGGCGTGGGCGATCTCAAGCGCGTGCTGACCAACGTCAAGGACCGTGGTGGCTGGGGCGAAGTGCAGCTGGAAAACATCCTCGAGCAGACGCTGACGATGGAGCAGTACGCGCGTGGCGTGCGGCTCAAGCCCGACAGCGCCGAAGCGGTGGATTTTGCGATCCGCCTGCCCGGGCGCGGCGACGACACCGTGGTGTGGCTGCCGGTCGATGCCAAGTTCCCGCGCGAGGACTACGAACGCCTGATCGACGCGCAGGAAAAGGGCGACCTGGACGCGATCAAGCATTCGACCGCGCAGCTGGAGCGCGCCATCCGCGTGCAGGCCAAGTCGATCAGCGACAAGTACGTCTGCCCACCGCAGACCACCGATTTCGCGGTGATGTTCCTGCCCACCGAAGGCCTGTACGCCGAGGTGATCCGCCGCGCCGGCCTGGTCGACCTGCTGCAGCGCGAACATCGCGTGGTGCTGGCCGGCCCGACCACCTTTACCGCCCTGCTCAACAGCCTGCAGATGGGCTTCCGTACCTTGGCGATCGAGAAACGCTCCAGCGAGGTCTGGCAGGTGCTGGGCGCGGTGAAGAGCGAGTTCGGCAAGTTTGCCGGCATTCTCGAGAAGGCCGAGCGGCAGATCAGTAACGTGGGCAAGAGCCTGGGCGAGGCCAGTCGCAAGACCCGCACCATCGAGCGCCGCCTGCGCGGCGTGGAGACCTTGGCCAGCGAACAATCGCAAGGTCTGCTCGATATCGCCGGCAACGACGACACCGGCAGCAGCGATGACGAGGCCGGCGACGAGCAGGAATGAGGGCGCACGCAGCGCGCCTGCGTGGATCGCGCCCGCATCGATGTCGCCAACACACCCGACCTCGCGCCTGCAGACACGCCCCGAACGCAGGTGGGCTCGGCACCGTTGCGTAGGAACGCACCCGGAAGCGACGGAGCCTTGCCAGTCATGCCTCGTCGCGCCCGGATGCGCTCCTGCGCGGCGCAGGGCATTGCGCTGCCGCAGCGCTGCAGGTGATCGCCGCAGCGATGGCCGGCCGCAGGGCGTGTGATCGATCGGCAAGGTCCTGCATCCACCGACGTCCCGTAGCAGCGCCCCGGGGCGCGACGAGGCCTTCCCGATCACCCATCATTGCGTCCAGGCACGATCCTGCACGCCGGAAGACAACCCACCCAACCCGAGTACGCCACGCTGACGCACCGGCCGCGATGCTTGGCGCACTCCTGTTCAAAGAGAAGATCCACATGTCGAGCCGATGGATATACGCGGCAGTGTCCGCACTGCTGCTGGCCGCCTGCAGCAATACGCCCACCACGCAACCATCGCAGGCGGCGGGCACGACGCCCGCACCCGCACAATCTGCATCTGCAGACGCTGCCGCGTGCGCCGCCAAAGGCGGTCAACTGCGCCCGGTGGGCCGCATGCAGATTCCGCGTTGCATCGTGCCGTACGCCGATGCCGGCAAGACCTGCAGCGATAACGCCGATTGCGATGGCGACTGTCTGGCCACCAGCGTTGTGCCGACCGGCACCGCTACCACCGGCACCTGTCAGCGCGACAGCGATCGCTTCGGCTGCCGCCAGGAAGTGGTCGGCGGCAAGGGCCAGGCTGCGCTCTGCATCGATTGATGGATTGACCGACCGTCCCGCACGAGTCGCATCACGCGCGTGTGGCGGTTTATGCTCCGGCGTTCCATCCAACCAAGCCACTTCGATGAGCCAGAGCATCCACGACATCCCCGTGACCCGCATCGACGGTGAACCCGCCACCCTGGCCGACTACCGCGGCAAGGTGCTGCTGGTGGTCAACGTAGCGTCCAAGTGCGGCCTGACCCCACAATACGAAGGCCTGGAGGCGTTGTACCGCGACAAACACGCCGCCGGCCTGGAAGTGCTGGCGTTTCCGGCCAACGACTTCAACGGCCAGGAGCCCGGCAGCGAGGCGGAGATCGCCCAGTTCTGCCAGCTCACCTACGACGTCACCTTCCCGATGTTTTCCAAGATCGCGGTCACCGGCGCCGACACCCATCCGCTCTACCAGGCACTGACCAGCGCACGCCCGCAGGCCACCGGCGATGGCCCGATGCGCGACAAGCTCGCCGGCTACGGCATCACTCCCAACGCCGCCCCCGGCCTGCTGTGGAACTTCGAAAAATTTCTGATTGGCCGCGACGGCACCGTCATCGACCGCTTCGCTCCGGACGTGCCGGCAGACGACGCTCGCCTGCGTGCGGCGGTGGATGCCGCATTGGTCGCTTAGTACCTGGCACGTTGGCGAACGGATCTGTAAACCCCACCCCACGATCGTCGATGGACACAAATCCTGTCCGACGACGCGCAGCGTCTCTGCCGGATATCAATAAAGAATTCTGCATGTCCATGCGGTTGTCGTGCTGCAAGCACCATCCTGATCCGCGTCCATCCCGTAGATCGTCTTTTAGTCAGAGGGTAGGCATGCAACGTGTCGTTAGCATCGTCATGGCGGCCGTTCTTGGCATCGCAGCAAGTCAGGCTAATGCATGCTCAGTCCCAAATTCGCCAACGTTTGGGCAATCCCTGACCAACGCCACTAGCGTCTTTATCTTTCGGTTGGACCAGGCGCAGTACAGGCGCGAAGACTTTGGACTCGGTGCTCATACGAGCTGGGTGGAGGGCAAGATCACGCTTGTGCAGAATCTTTATGGCGATCCGACACGGCTCGTGAACTTACAGTTTTCAAGCGTATTGTGCGGTGCGGTCAAGCTGGTCGTCGGGCGTCACTACCTGATCGCGACCCGTGCGACGGGTGACACGATTGAACTGGTGGGTGGGGACGCCTCACTTTTCGAGATCGAAGACCTCTACAACCCGGAAAGAAAGACCGCTTCGCTGCAGTCGATGTTGATATTGCCGGTGATTCGCGCCATCTGCGGTGTGCATGCCCTGCCTGAGGACTTCCCTCCGCGCGAGATTGCCGCCAGGACGGTGCTGCAGCTGCCGCCGCCCCCGCCCCCGCCGCCCCCACCCAAAGGCTCATGAAGACAGCGCACAAAAAAGCCCGGGAGCGATCCCGGGCTTTTTCTTCCTATCTATCAGTCAGACACGCAAACTCGACCGGTCAACGCACCCAGCTCGGAATCGGCATTGCATCCACCGGCACCGTGCTGTCCTTGTCTTCGCGCAGATAGTCGGGCAGTTCGTTGTTCTGTTCGCGGTGGCTGCGCAGGTCGCGCACGATCTGGTAATTGCGGCGCTGCATCCAGGCATCGCGGGTCAGCGCGTATTCGTCCGGTGCCTGGTCACGCAGCGAATCCAGCGACATCAGCTGCGAGCGCGTGTCCACCAGCTGCAGGCCCTGCAGCGCGAAACGCACGCCCCCATCGTCGACCTGGCGCACCCACGACAGCGGAATGTCGCCGCCCAGGCCGAAGGTGTCGCGTACGGTCCGCGGCCCGAACAGCGGCAGTTCGAAGTAACGCGAGTTGCGCCAGCCCCACACGCCCAGGGTCTGGCCGAAGTCCTCGCTGCGGCGCGGGATGCCCGCCGCACTGGCCGGGTCGAACAGCCCGGCGATGCCCAGCGTGGAGTTCATCACGAAGCGGCCCAGCGACTGCACCGCAAACACCGGGTGGCCCTGCAACAGTTGGTTGACCATGGTCAGCGGCGTGCCGAGGTTGTCGAAGAAGTTGGTCACGCCCAGGCGCGCCGGACGCGGCACCACCTTGGTGTAGGCGGTCGCCAACGGACGTGCCACGCCGCGGTCCACCGCCAGGTTGAAGCGGTGCATGCCGCGGTTGTAGCGCTCCCAGGGGTCGTAGGACGGCGCCGCACCCGGTTGCGCCGGCGCGCCATTGGCGCCGGCCTGCGGGATGGTTGGGCCGTACAGCGCGTCGAAATCGTCTTCGGCGGCGGTGGGCGCGCCGGCGGGCGCCGCACCGGCATCGGCGCTGGCGCCCGCTTGCTCAGCCGGTGCCGCGGTTGCGGCTGTGGCCGGTAACGCGTCGGCAGCAGCAAACCCGGCCGCGGCCGGTTGCGCGGTCACACCGGAATCGTCGCGGACCAGCGCCTGCGCGCTTGGTGCGGTGTCGCTGGCTGTCGAGGGCGGCGCGGACTTCGGCGCCTGGCTGGCACAGGCACCGAGCAACAGGCAGGCCAGCAGGGGGAGAGGGCGGAACTGGTTCATGGCGTGGCGCTCAGGCCTGAAAATCGAGAGTGGGGGAGAGACGATAGGCAGCACGCAGGTCGTCCAGGCCGGACGCCTCGCCCACCACCGCCGCAGGACCGGTTCCGCGCAGGCGCGCGGCCAGTTCGGCCAGCATCGCAACACCGGCGCTGTCCAGACGTTGTACACCCGACAGGTCCAGCGTGCGCACGCCATCCAGGTGCGCGATCGCCTGCGGCCAGGCCGCAGTGACCGCCGCACGGTCGAGCACGCCGGTCACCACCAGCGTGTCGCCGTTGCGCTGCACCTGGCTGTTACTTGCCATTGGTCGGTGTCGCGCCGACCTGCATGCTGCCGCTGCGCAGGTCCGCGGCGACCTTGGCAATCCCCTTTTCGCGCAGCGGGCCATCGAACTGGGTCTTGAAGGTCTGCACGTAGGAGATGCCTTCGATCATCACGTCGAAGATCTTCCACTGGCCGCCGACATTGCGCATCAGGTAGTCGACCGGGGTCGGGTCGTTGCCGGCACGCAGCAGGTCGGTGGAAACCTTGACGCCGCGGTTGCCCGGCAGCGCGCTTTCGGACTTGCCGCGGAAGGTCGGCTTGCCTTCGAAGTTGAGCAGGGCGGTGCCGTAGCGCTGCATCAGGTTGTCGGCCATGGCATCGGCAAACAGCTTGATATCGGCATCGGAGGCGCCGCGGCCATGCACGCCCAGCACCAGGCGTGCGGCGTAGTCGCGGTCGAAGGCCTTGTTCAATTCGCCGTCGATGTACTGACGCAGCGCCGCCGGGTTGCTGCGGAATTCGGCGCGGCGCTGTTCCAGCGTGCTCAGGATGCGGGTGCTGCTGTCGATGACGGTCTTGGTCGCCGCGCCTTGCGCAGGTGCGCTGGCGGCAGCCGGCTGTGCCAGCACGGTGGCCGGTGCGCACACCAGCAGGGTCGAGGCCAGGACGGCGGAGAGCAGGGTGGTCTTCATTGGTGCGGTTCCGTAGAGGGAGAAGCGGGCTGGGCAGGCGGGGCGGCCTGACCGTCTGCAGCGGATTTATCACCGCCGCCACTGAACATGTACTTGCCGACCAGCTGCAGCAGATCCACCGCCGGCTGGGTGAAACCGATCTCTTCGCCCGGCTTGAGCGTTTCCGGATCGCCGCCCGGCTGCAACCCGATATAACTCTCGCCCAGCAGGCCGCTGGTGAAGATGCCGGCCGAGGTGTCGGCGGGCAGGTCCTTGTATTTGGTGTCCAGCGACAGCGTGACCACCGAATCGAACTTGGTCGGATCCAGGCTGATGTCCGAGACCTTGCCGATGGTCACGCCACCGATCTTCACCGGTGCCTGTGCACGCAGCTGGCCAATCTGGCTGAAACGCGCGATCAGGGTGTACTGGCTGGAGCCAAAGCCCCAGCGCTGGTTGGTCGAGGCCACCGCCAGCACCAGCAGCGAGGCCAGGGTCAGCAGCAAAAAGGCGCCGACGGCGAATTCGAGTCGTGGTCCACGCATGGCCATGGGCTATCTCACCTAAACAACATTGCAGAAAGGACGAAGTTGAACATCAGCGTCAGCAGCGAGGCGTTCACCACCGCCCGGGTGGTGGCGATCGAGGTGCCTTCGATGGTCGGCTCGGCATGGAAACCCACATAGGCGGCCACCAGTGCAGCGGTGCCGCCGAAGATCGCCGACTTGAGCATCGCCACGCCGAAGTCGTCCCAGAAATCGACGCTGTTGCTCAGCCCCGACCAGAATGTGCCGTTGTCGATGCCCAGCACGTGGACGGCTTCGAAGTAGCCGCCGGTGATCGCCAGCGAACAGAACACGCCGGTCAGCAGCGGCACGGTCAGCACTGCCGCCCAGAAGCGCGGCGCCACCGCCTTGGCCACCGGGTCGATGGCCATCAGCTCCAGCGCCTTGATCTGGTCGGTGGCGCGCATCAGGCCGAGTTCGGCGGCGATCGAGCTGCCGGCGCGGCCGATGAACAACAACGCGGTCAGCACCGGCGCCAGTTCGCGGTACAGCGACAGCCCCAGCAGCGTGGACAGCGCGTCCGATGCACCATAGGTGGTCAGCGTGCGGTAGCCCTGCAGGGTCAGCACCAGGCCGACGAAGGCGCCGCCAACGGCGATGATCGGCAGCGAGCGCGCGCCGACCTTGTAGATCTCGCGCACCAGCTCGGCGATGAAGTCGCGCGTGGGCAGCGAGCCGCGCAGCACGGTCAGCGAGAACAGCCCGGCGCGGCCGAAGGCGCGGATCGATTCGACCATGGCCATCAGGCAGCACTCCGGTCGCGGCGTGGCGCCGCATCGAACGCGATCGGGCCATCTGGCTGCCCGTGCAGGAACTGCTGCACCAGCGGGTCGGTGCTGTCCTGCAGATCTTCGGGCGTGCCGGCGAACACGATGCCGCCGTTGGCGATCACCACCGCCTGATCGCAGATCGGCAGCGTCTCGTGCACATGGTGGCTGACGATGATGCTGGTCAGGCCCAGGCTGTCGTTGAGGCGCTGGATCAGGCTCATGATCACGCCCGAGGCGATCGGGTCCAGCCCGGTCAGCGGCTCGTCGTAGATCATCAGCGGCGGGTCCAGCGCCAGCGCGCGCGCCAAGGCCACACGCCGCGCCATGCCGCCGGACAACTCGCGCGGCCAGGCATCGGCAGCCGCCAGCAGGCCCACCGCGTGCAGTTTCATCTGTACCAGGCGCTGCAGCACCGGTGCCGGCAGACGCGTGTGCGTGCGCAGCGGCAGCGCCACGTTGTCGGCGACGCTCAGGTCAGTGAGCAGCCCATTACCCTGCAGCAATACGCCGACATTGCGGCGCATCTCCAGCAGCGCGCGGCTGCCCTGTGGAATCGCGTTGCCGAACAAGGTCACGGTACCGGCCACCGGGCGCAGTTCGCCGGTCAACGCCGCCAGCATCGTGGACTTGCCGCTGCCGGAAGGACCGAGCACGGCAGTGATGCTGCCGCGCGGCACATCGAGCGAAACGTCGCGCAGGATCGTCCGACCGCCGCGATCGATGCGGACACCGGACAATTGCACGACAGGGGGAACGGGCGCCGTCATTGCAGCCTTTAACAGAATTCCAACGCGATAGAGTAACCGTCACACGGCTGAACATAACCGAACCGCCGCGTGCAGTATTGTCGCACTACGAACCAGCTACCGACGTGCGCCACAGTACGTTTCTGCGCAACACACCATGCTGTCGCACACGTCGGTCTCGCCGGCTGCGACACCGCTACGGCATCATGCCCGCATGATTCCCGCGCCCGATTTCCGCCTTTATCCATCCAATGCGCTGGATACCCTGGCTGCCCTGCTGGCGCAGGAGCTGCGCCGGCCGGTGCCCGGGCAGCCGTTGTTGCAGCCGGAGGTCGTGCTGATCCCGCAGGTGGCGATGCGGCGCTGGCTGCAGTCCACGCTGGCAGCCGAGCATGGGGTGGCGGCGAATCTGGAATTCCTGACCCCCGGCGAATTCGTGGCGCGCGCGCTGGAGCGCAACCTCGGCCCGGCCGACGACGATCTGGACATGGCCACCACGCAGTGGCGGCTGTATGCCGCGCTGCAGGCCGATCTGGGCAGCGATGCGGCACTGGCGCCGCTGGCTGGCTATCTGTCCGATGGCGATGCGCTCAAGCCCTGGGCGCTGGCCGGCGAGTTGGGCAGCGTGTTCGAGAAGTACCAGGCCTGGCGCCGCGACTGGTTGCTGCGTTGGGAAGGCGGCGCCGATGCCGACGACCCGCAGGCGCGGCTGTGGCGCAGCATCGCCACCGGCCGGCACTACCGCGCGCGCCGCATCGGCCAGTACCTGGATCGCTATGCGCGCGCCGACGGCCCGCTGCCGCAGGGCTTGCCGGCGCGGTTGTTTGCCTTCGCCATCCTCAATATCTCGCCCGACGTGTTGCGCGTGCTGGCCACGCAGGCGCGCGTGGGCACGCTGCATTTCTATCTGCCCACGCCTACCCAAGGCTATTGGGGCGATCTGCAGACGCTGTGGCAACGCCGCCGCGAGGGCGGGGCGGCGGCGTTGTTCGCCGACCAGGTGCAGGAAAACCCGTTGCTGCAGGCCTGGGGCGCGGCCGGCCGCGATTTCATGGCCTTGATCGGCGATTACGAAGTGGTGCACCCGCTGGCCGAAATCGCCGCCTATGCCGATCCGCTGGAGTCCGGCCGCCGCCTGCTCGCCGACGGCGGCCTGGGCGACAGCCTGTTGCGGCGCATGCAGAGCGACCTGTTCCATCGCCGCGCCCCGATGGTGCCGGCCGCATTGCCGGCGGTGAATCGGCACGACCCCAGCCTGCAGGTGCACGCCTGCCACACGCGCTTGCGCGAGCTGCAGGTGCTGCACGATCAGCTACGCGCATTGCTGGACGACGAGCGCTTCGAACCGCCGCTGCAGCCGCGCGAGATCGCGGTGCTGTCGCCGGATATCGACCCGTACGTGCCGTATCTGGACGCAGTGTTCGGCAGCCATGGCAGCGACGACGCATTGCCTTATGCCTTGGCCGACGCCAGTCCGCTGGCGAGCGAACCGCTGGCCGAGGTGTTTCTCACCCTGCTGAAGCTGCCGATCGCACGCTTCGGCCTGCACGAAGTCCTGGACCTGATCGCCAGCGCGCCGATCGCCGAAGCCGCCGGGCTGGACGAGGCCGGGCTGGAACGCCTGCGCAGCTGGCTGCATGCGGCCGGCGCACGCTGGGGCCTGGATGCGGCGCATCGGCGCCAGCACCAGGCACCGGGCGATGACGCCTACACCTGGCGCTTCGCGCTGGACCGGCTGTTGCTGGGTCATGCCAGTGGTGCCGACGACGATATCGACGGCGTGGCGCCGTGGCCGCAGCTGGAGGGCAGCGCACTGGCCGCGCTGGACACGCTGCTGCGCCTGCTGCGCGTGCTGGAGCGGCACCAGGCCGCACTGGCCGAGGCGCTGCCGCCGGCCACCTGGCGCGAGCGCCTGCTGGAGCTGCTGGATGCGCTGATTCCCACCGCGCCCTCGGCCCCGCGTGCGCAGCGCGCGCTGGACCGGCTGCGCAGCCTCATCGACCAGTTCGCCCGCGATGCGCAGCGCGCCCAGTACGCCGGCAAGGTGCCGGCCGAGGTGGTGCGTGCGCATTTTGCCGCGGTGCTGGGCGAATCGGACACGCGCGCACCGCTGCTCACCGGCGGCATCAGTTTCGGGCGCATGGTGCCGATGCGCCTGCTGCCATTCCGGGTGATCTGCCTGCTGGGCATGAACGATGGTGATTTTCCGCGCCGCGACCCGGCCGCCGGGCTCAATCGCCTCACCGCCGAGCTGGGCACCGAGCGCCGCCGCCACGGCGACCGCTCCACCCGCGAGGACGACCGTTTCCTGTTCCTGCAATTGTTCGCCTCCGCGCAGGACGCGTTCTACCTGAGTTATCTCGGCGCCGATGCGCGCGATGGCAGTGCGCGCGAGCCCTCGGTGCTGGTCAGCGAATTGCTGACCACCGCGGCGCACTACCACGCCGCCGCCGATGCCGCCGGTACCTTGGTGGTGCAGCACCCGCTGCAGCCGTTCGCCGCGACCGCCTTCGGTGCGCAGAGCGAAGCGGGCAAGGACCCGCGGCGTTTCAGCTATCGCCGGCAATGGCGCCCGGCCGTGGACAGCCTCACCGGCCAGCGCCAGCCGCTGGCGCCGTGGGTGGCCGGCGCGCTGCCGGCCGACGCCAGCGGATTGCCGGGCAGCGTGTCCATCGACGATCTGCGCCGGCTGTTCGGCGATCCGGCCGGGCAGTTCCTGCGCCATCGTTTGGGCATGCGCCTGCCCGATCCGGCCAGCGAAGACAGCGATCTGGAACCGCTGCTCGCACCCACGCGCGGGCTGGATCACTACGGCTTGCAGCAACAGGTGTTCGAGGCCGCAGTGGCCGATGACGTGGACGGGCTGTACGAACGTCTGCGCGCGCGCGCGTTGCTGCCGTCCGGCCCGCTGGGACGGCGCCAGCTCGACGAACGGCTTGCGCAATTGCGGCCCTATGCGCAGGCCTTCCGGCAGTGGCGTGGCGACACCGACGCGCAGTCGCAGCGGCTGCAGGTGCAGATCGGCGATGTCGCGCTGCATGGCCGCTTGCCCGGCTGGTACGCGCATGGTGTGGGGCGCGTGCAGGTGGGCGCGCTCACCGGCCGCAACGCGATCCGCCATGGGCTGGAATGGTTGCTCCTGCGCGCCGCTGGCGAGCAGGTGCCGTATGTGCGTTTCTTCGAGCACGACGACGGCCTGGGCCCGCATCCCATCGATGCCCAGCCGCTGGCGCCGGCACAGGCGCAGGCCGCGCTGGGCGAGCTGCTGCAGCTGTATCGACAAGGCCTGCAGGCACCGCTGCCGTTCGCGCCCTATAGCAGCTGGAAATACCACCAGGCCGCGCGCGGCGACGATCTGGACAAGGCCATCAAGGACGCGGCGGGGCAGTGGCAGGCCAGCTTCGGTTGGAGCGAATCGCATAGCCCGGAGCTGCGCCTGGTCAACCGGGGCCGCGACCCGTTCGCCGATGCGCAGCGGTTCAGCGCGTTCGCCAGCACCAGCCATCGGCTCTACGACCTGCTGGAACGCGCCAACACCGACGCAACACTGGACCCGCAGCGCGTGATCGACAGCTGGCGGCACTGGCATGGCGCACAGGACGAGGGCGAATGAGCGCGCCCACCGTGACCGACCCGTATCTGCAGCTGCCGCTGGACGGCGTGCGCCTGATCGAGGCCAGCGCCGGCACCGGCAAGACCTTCACCCTGGCCACGCTGTTCACCCGGCTGGTGGTCGAGCGCGGCCTGCGTATCGGCCAGATCCTGGCGGTGACCTTTACCGAAGCCGCCACTCAGGAACTACGCCGGCGGATCCGCGAACGCCTGGTGCTGGCCGCCACGCTGGTTCCCGATGCGCCATCGCCTGTCGTGGCAGCGGCCCGGGCCGTGACCGAACCGGCTGCAACGCTGGCGACCGACGCTGCCCCGTCTGCTGGCACGGCTTCGGCCGCAAACGAGCCGGCTCCCACGCAGGTGCGCGATGCGGCACCGCGTTCCGCAGCAGCGGCCGTGCCCGCGACCGCCCTCGCCGGCGACCCGTCGCAGCTGCGAGCCCAAGAGCACCCAGCGCCGCACGAACAGGACGCCCCCGACGTCCTGCTCACCCGCGCCATCCTCACCACGCACCTAGCCGCCGGCACCGAGACCCCGGCCGCGCTGCGCCGCCGCCTGCAGCAGGCCGTGGAAGAAATCGACCTGGCCGCGGTGTTCACCATCCACGGCTTCTGCGCGCGCGTGCTGCGCGAACACGCACTGGAAAGCGGCCAGGCCTTCGCCGCCCCGCAACTGCTCGCCAACGATCGCGAACTGCTGGGCGAAGTGGCCGCCGACCTGTGGCGCCAGCGCGCCGCCGATGCCGTGATGGCCGAAGACCTGATTGCCCTGTGGTCCGGTGGCCCGCCTGCGCTGGCCACGGATCTACGCGCCTTGCTGCGCCACACCACGCTGCTGCCGGCGGTCTGCGCCGACAGCGACGATGCCGCTGCCTTGCTGCAGGCCGTGCATGCCGCCAGCCACGCCCTGGCGGCTGCCTTCCAGACCCATGGCACGGCGTTTTTCGAAACGCTCATGGCCGCCATCGACGGCGGCGTGCTGAGCAAGGTCAGCTACAAACCCGAATGGCTCACCGCGCTGTGGCACTGGTTCGAAGCCTTCGCCGCGGCACCGTCGCAGGACAGCACACCGCATCCCAAGCTGGTCAAATTGACCGCGGCCGAACTGGCCGCGGGCACCAACAAGAAGTTCGTCGATCGCACGCCGGCCTCGCCGATGAGCCACGAGATCGATGGCTATCTCACCGCGCTGGCCCGTGTCGAGCAATGGCGCACGCGCCGCCGCATCCGCCTGCTGCACGCCCTGCGCGAGGATGCCATCGCACGGCTGGCGCTGCTCAAGCGCCAGCGCCGCGTACAGACCTACGACGACCTGGTCGATGGTGTCGCGCACGCATTGGAGGGCCCGCAAGCCGAGGCCTTGGTACAACGCCTGCGCGCGCAATACGCCATCGCGCTGGTGGACGAATTCCAGGACACCGACGACCGCCAGTGGGCGATCTTTTCCAATGTGTTCGGCAACGGCGCGCTCGCGCGGGCGGCCGGGTTTGCGCCGTCGCTGTTTCTGATCGGCGATCCCAAGCAGGCCATCTACGGTTTCCGCGGCGGCGATGTGCGCACCTACCTGGCTGCGGCAGTCAGCGCCGAACTGGCCCCGCCGTTGAGCCACAATTTCCGCTCGCGCCCCGGCGTGCTGGCGGCGATCGATGCGCTGTACGCGCAAGCCGGCTACAGCGATGCCTTCCTGACCGACGGCATCGCCTTCCACCCGGTGCAGCCAGGCACCAAGCGCCTGGACACCGACCTGCGACGCGCCGGTGCCACCGCCCCGGCGTTGACGCTGTGGCGCGCGCCCGAACCGCCGCTGCCTGCGAAGGGCAAGCCCAAGCCCTGGAGCGCCGGCCGCGCCCGCGAGCTGGCCACCGCCGCCTGCGTGGCCGCAATCCGCGGCTGGCTGGCCGCTGGCCGCGACGGCACCGCCACCATCAACGCGCATCCGGTGCAGGCCGGCGACATCGCGGTGTTGGTGCGCAGCCATGGCGAGGCCACCCGCATCCAGCAGGCGTTGGGCGCGGTGGGCATTCCCGCAGTGGCCGCCGGCAAGCAGAGCCTGTTCGCCACCGACGAAGCGCTGGAACTGCTGGCGCTGCTGCAGGCCTTGCTCGACCCGGGCGATGACAGCCGCCTGCGTGCCGCACTGGCCACGGTGCTGATCGGGCAGGACGCCATCGCCATCGCCACCCTGGAACACGACGGCGAGCGGCATCGCCACTGGCAGCAGCAGGCGCTGGACTGGCGCGAACGCTGGCAACGCGGTGGCCCGCTGGCGCTGATCGGCGAACTCGGCGCCGCGCACGGGCAACGCCTGCTGGCCCTGGTCGATGGCGAACGTCGCCTCACCAATTACCTGCAACTGGCCGAACTGCTGCAGGAAGCCGACGCACGCGCACTCGGCCCGCATGGCCTGGTCGACTGGCTGGCACGCCGCATCGCCAATGCCGACGACAACGACGAAGCCCAGCAACTGCGGCTGGAATCGGACGCACGCCGCGTGCAGATCGTCACCCTGCACAAGAGCAAGGGCCTGGAGTATCCGCTGGTGTTCCTGCCGTACATCGGCATCGGCCGCGGCGACAAGGGCGCTGGCCGCCACTGCGTGGTGCATGCGCCCGAGACCGGCCGCCAGCTGCACTGGAACGTGTCCAAGTGGAGCCGCGACAAGGAAGACCCGGCCTGGAGCGCGGCCGAAGCGGCCTGGAAGCAGGAACAACGCGCCGAAGACGCGCGCTTGCTGTATGTCGGCCTGACCCGCGCCGAGCACGCGCTGTGGATCGCCAGCGGCAGCTTCCACCAGCAGGAACGTACGCCGCTGGCCGGCATGCTGCGTGCGCTCGATGCGCTGCAGGGTGCGGCCGGCGAGGGCGTGGTGGTGGTCGACACCGCCACCCCGCCGGCCGAGCTGCCACGCCTGCCGCCCCCGCCCGAGGCGCAGGTGCCGCCTGCGCGCATCCCGCAGCGGCATATCGCCCCGGAATGGTGGGTCTACAGCTTCACCCAGTTGGCCAACGCCGATGCCGGCGCTGCCACCGACCCGATGGCCAGCGCCACCGTGGTGGGCAGTGGCGGTACCGACGAACCGGCCGCCAGCGACGCCGCGGCAGCAGTCACCGAGGCAGAGCCGTTCGATCCGCGCTTTGCCGGCAACCGCTTCGGCGTGGTGATGCACGACGTGTTCGAGCGTTGCGACTTCGCCGCCTGGCAACACTGGCGCCCCGGCGCCCCGGCGCCCGACGGTCAGGTCGCCCCGATCATCGAAGCCCTGCAACGCGGCGGCTACGCACAGGACGAGCTCGATGACGGCCTGCGCATGCTCACTGCGCTGATCGGCAACACCCTCACCGTGACCCTGCCCGAAGGCACCCCCCTGGCGGCCGTGCCCGAGCCGCAGCGCCGCAACGAAATGGAATTCCACTTCGCCATGCAGCCCACCCGCGTGGACGCGCTGCTGGCGCTGTTGCACCGCTTCGAGGTGGTCGGCGACCGCCAGGCCTTCGGTGCACGCCAGCGCCTGGAAGGCCTGATGACCGGCCTGATCGATCTCACCTACACCGTGGCCGGCCGCTGGTACGTGCTGGACTACAAATCCAACCGCCTGCCCAGCTACGACGCCGACACCCTGGCCCGTGCCATGGCGCATAGCGAATACACCCTGCAGGCGTTGATCTACACCGTGGCGCTGCACCGCTGGCTGCGCTTCCGCCTGGGCGAGGCCTACGACTACGCCCGCGACTTCGGCGGCGTGCGCTACCTGTTCTGCCGCGGCCTGGACGCCACCCGCAACCCCGCAGCCGACTCCAGCGCCATCCTCGGTTCCAACTCCAACTCCAACTCCAACTCCAGCCCCGTCTCCGGTTTCGACCCCGCCAGCGACGCCATGTCCGACACGCCGGCACCCAATACGCCTGTGCCTGGCATCCACGCCTGGCGCTTCGACCCGGCGCTGGTCCAAGCCCTGGACGCCCTGTTTGCCGGCAATCCCACGCAGCCCCTGTCCAGCGACGCAGCAGAGCCCCATTCCCCCGACGGGCAAGCGCCCCTCTCCCCCCGGGAGAGGGGGTGGGGTGAGGGTACGTCCGCAGCCGAAGCATCCAAGCCATGACCCACCAGAACGCACGCCCGATCAGCCCTGCGCGCGAGCCCCTCTCCCCTCGGGGCGAGCAGACACCGCATGCGCACCATGGCGCGCGTGCCTGGCAGTGTTTGCGCCCCGGCGCGCGGAGCGGGGGTTGGTGTGAGGGCCCGTCCGCCGCCGAAGCATCCATGACCCACCAGAACGCACGCCCGATCAGCGCTGCGCGCGAGCCTCTCTCCCCTCGGGGCGAGCAGACACCGCTTGCGCACCATGGCGCGCGTGCCTGGCAGTGTTTGCGCCCCGCCGCGCGCCCCGGGGCGCGGAGCGCGGGTTGGGGTGAGGGCCCGTCCGCCCACCAGGCATCCATGATCCACCAGAACGCACGCCCGATCAGCCCTGCGCGCGAGCCCCTCTTCCCTCGGGGCGAGCAGACACCGCATGCGCACCATGGCGCGCGTGCCTGGCAGTGTTTGCGCCCCGCCGCGCGCCCCGGAGCGCGGAGCGCGGGTTGGGGTGAGGGCCC
This sequence comes from Xanthomonas floridensis, assembly GCF_001642575.1. Classification (GTDB taxonomy): domain Bacteria; phylum Pseudomonadota; class Gammaproteobacteria; order Xanthomonadales; family Xanthomonadaceae; genus Xanthomonas; species Xanthomonas floridensis. Next base: position 91,304 of record NZ_LXNG01000005.1, read on the forward strand.
GTCCGCCCGCCAGGCATCCCCCCCATGAATCACCCAAACCTCTTCAGCGCGCTCATCAAAGCCGAGGCCGTGCGCACGCTGGACCTGGCCTTCGCCCAAAGCCTGCAACGCTTGGCCCCTGAGACCGACGCCCTGGTCCTGGCCGGTGCCGCCCTCGCGTCCCTGGCGGTCACCAGCGGCCACGCCGGGCTGGACCCGGCGCGCGCCAGCATGCTGCTGGACCAACGCGACGGCCCGGCGCCCACCCTGCCGGACCCCGCCGACTGGCAACGCGTGCTCGCCGCCTCGCGCTGGGTCGACCAACCCGCGCCCGACCAACCTGCCGCCGCCGACTGCCCGCTGGTGCTCGAACACGGCCTGCTCTACCTGCGCCGTTATCGCGAATACGAGCGCCGTCTGGCGCTGGGCCTGCAACGCATCGCCGCCCAGTCGCCGCCGCCCGTCGACGCCGCCACGCTGGCACCGCTGTTCGCCCAGCTATTCCCCCAGGCTTCCCCTCTCCCCCCGGGAGAGGGTGCCCGAAGGGCGGGTGATGGGACGGACCTGCCCGAGCCATCCGTCTACCAGGAAGCGACGGGCCTGCCCGAGCCATCCGCCTACCAGGAAGCGACGGGCCTACCCAAGCCATCCGTCTACCAGGAAGCGACGGGCCTACCCAAGCCATCCGTCTACCAGGAAGCGACGGGCCTACCCAAGCCATCCGTCTACCAGGAAGCGACGGGTCTACCCGAGCCACCCGTCTACCAGGAAGCGACGGGTCTACCCGAGCCATCCGTCTACCAGGAAGCGACGGGTCTACCCGAGCCATCCGTCTACCAGGAAGGGGCGGGCCTGCCCAAGCCATCCCACCACCAGGACGGCACGAACCCATCCGCTCCGGGCCACTCCCCAGACCGCCAGGCCCAGGCCGCCGCCCTGGCCTTGCGCCGCACCCTGCTGCTGATCACCGGTGGCCCCGGCACCGGCAAGACCACCACCATCGCGCGCCTGCTGCTGTTGCGCATCGCGCAAGCGCACGCATCCGACACCCCGGCCCCACGCATCGCCCTGGCCGCGCCCACCGGCCGCGCCGCCGAGCGCATGGCCGAAAGCCTGCGCGCCGCGGTTGCGCGCGCCATCGCCGATGGCATCCAGCTCCCAACCACTCACACTGCCGGGCAAGCGAAGCAGTCACCGAACCCCGCGGTTGCCCCTCTCCGTCAAGCGACAGAGCCAGCAGATCCCGGCACGTCCCCCCACCCGCGAGCGACAGACCCAGCAAGCCCCGCCGTTTCCCCTCTCCCGCAAGCGGGAGAGGGTGCCCGAAGGGCGGGTGAGGGCCAGCCGCCCACCTGGGAATCCCTCCTCCCCACCAGCGCCAGCACCCTGCATCGCCTGCTCGGTGTCCTCCCGGATTCGCCGCAGTTCCGCCACACCGCCGACAACCCGCTGCCATTCGACCTGATCGTCGTCGACGAAGCCTCCATGGTCGACCTGCCGCTGATGTGCAAGCTGGTCGAAGCCGTGGCCGACGGCACCCAGCTGATCCTGCTCGGCGACGCCGACCAGCTGCCCTCGGTGGAAGCCGGCGACGTGCTCGCCGCCATCCTGCAGGCGGCCGGCCCCGGCGATGCGCTGCAGCCGGATGACGCCCACGCCCTGCAACCGCTGCTCGGCAACCCGCCCGCTGCCACCACGCCCACCGCCACCCATCGCGGCGGCCTGGCCGGCCACCGCGTGCACCTGCTGCGCGGCTACCGGCAGGCGCACGACTTTGCACTCGCCCCGTTGGCCGACGCCATCCGTGCCGGCGATGCCGACACCACCCTGGCCCTGCTGCGCAGCGGCGAACTGGCCGGCGTGCACTTCCACGAAGACGGCGAAGACCCGCTCACCCTGGGCCGCGACGCACTGCTCGCGCACTGGCGCGCGCTGGCCGACGCGCAGGACCCGGCCGCCGCCCTGCGCGATGCGGCGCGCCTGCGCCTGCTCACCGCCGTGCGCGCCGGCCCGCAGGGCGCGCGCGGCCTCAACGCCCGTATCGAACAACTGCTGGCCGACACCGGCTCCGGCGCCCGCCGCCTCGGCAGCGCCTCGCCGTGGTTCCAGGGACGCCTGCTGCTGATCACCGAAAACAGCTACCGCCACGGCCTGTTCAATGGCGACGTCGGCATCTGTTTGCGCAGCGAAGCGAGTCCATTCTCGGGGCGCAGCGAAGCGAGTCGCTCTCCCGCGCGCAGCGACGAAACCCCGTCTTCAGGACCAAGCCAGTCCGGCGACATCGCAAATCGCGACGGCCCCACCGCCGACCGCCGTGCCCAAGGCCCGTTGGTCGCCTGGTTCGAAGGCGACGGCGACGGCCAGGTGCGCGGCTTCCACCCCGCCGCACTGCCCGCGCACGAAAGCGCCTTCGCCATGACCGTGCACAAGGCCCAGGGCAGCGAATTCGACACCGTCTGGCTGCAGCTGCCCACCCGCGCCGCCCGCGTGCTCAGCCGCGAACTGCTCTACACCGGCATCACCCGCGCCCGCCGCGCCCTGCACCTGGCCGGCAGCGAAGCGGTCATCCGCAGCGCGCTGGCCCGGCACGCCGCGCGCATCTCGGGTCTGGCGTGGCGGTTGGGTGGCGAACAAGTACGGCCTGCTGCTGAAATCGCACAGGATTTGCCAGAGGCACCGGTTGCACCAATGCAAGGCTCGTTATTCTGATGACATCACGCGCTTGGAGATCGCATGAACACTGATGACAAGGATGCCCCTGCTTCCGAGCTGATCCTGTACCGCAGCGAGGATGCACAGACGCGCATCCAGGTGCGGTTGGAAGGCGACTCGGTCTGGTTGACGCAGCGGCAACTCTCCGAGCTGTTCCAGGTCTCCGTGCCGACGATTAACGAACATCTATCCGGTATCTTCGCCGAGGGTGAACTTGAAACTGAACGAACTATTCGGAAAATCCGAATAGTTCAAACCGAAGGTGAGCGCAATGTCCGCAGGATGGTGGATCACTACCATCTCGATGTGGTTCTCGCGGTGGGCTACCGCGTTCGCTCCTCGCGTGGCACCCAATTCCGGCAATGGGCGACCGAGCGCTTGTCAGGCTATCTGGTCAAAGGCTTCGCCATCGATGACGAACGCCTCAAGCGCGGCCCCGATGACGGCTACTTTGAAGATCTGCTCAGCAAGATTCGCGACATCCGCTCCTCGGAGAAGATGTTCTGGCGCAAGGTGCTGGAGATCTACGCCACCAGCGTCGACTACGACGCCTCGGCCGAGGCCAGCCAGCGCTTTTTCACCACCGTGCAGAACAAGATGCATTGGGCTGCGCACGGGCACACCGCCGCCGAGCTGATCATGGAGCGCGCCGACGCAGGCAAACCGCATAGCGGGATGACCAATTGGGTTAGCGCTGCGCCGCGGGCATCCGACGCCACGATCGCCAAAAGCTATCTAAATCCTGACGAGCTGGACGCACTGAATCGCACCGTCACTGCCTATCTCGAATTTGCGGAGCTTCAAGCGCTGAATCGCAAGCCCATGACCATGGCCAACTGGATCGCCAAGCTGGACGACTTTTTGCGGCTAAGCGACCGAGAGGTGCTCACCCACGCGGGCCGGGTCAGCCGTGAGCAGGCGCTGGAATTTGGCAAGGCTGAGTTTGCACGCCACAAGCAGCAGAAGCTGGCCGAGCCCTCAGCGGTCGAACGCGATTTCGACGCCGCTACGCGAGATTTGAAAAAGATGGCACGTGCGCGGGGCAGTGGCGCAGCTGGCAAGAAGACCGGAGATGCATAAACCCAGTCCCGGCATTGTCGATTACCACTGAGCACAAGGCGTCTGTCCATGACAGTCCTACCCAACATCCACCCTGGCGAAATCCTACTTGAAGAGTTCCTCGAGCCCATGGGCATCAGCCAGAACGCACTGGCGCGCGCCACCGGCGTGCCGCCGCGTCGTATCAACGAGATCGTGCTGGGCAAGCGCGGCATCACCGCCGACACCGCCGTGCGCCTGGCTGCAGCGCTGGGCACGACCGAGCGCTTCTGGCTGGGCCTGCAAGCCGATTACGAGCTGGAACAGGCGCATCGCGCGCTGGGCGATCTGCCATCGCGGATCAAGCGGCTGGCGGCTTGAGGGGAAGGGTGTCTCGCACGTCATGCTGACAACAGAGCACGCCCAGTGACCTGTAAGGCATGTCGATCGCGGAGCAGCGCAGCGTGATCGTGCGCAGGCAGGAACGCGCACACTGATGCTTGGTGTCATCCAAAAAAAGCGAGGCCAGGACTGCGCCTGACCTCGTTCGCCGTCTGGCAGGCCGGGCGGCTTACTTGCCCTTCTTTTCCTGCTTGGCCGCGCGCTTTTCCTTCAGCGTCTTGGTCGGCTCTTTCTTCTGGCTCTTCTTCTGGTCCATCCCCTTGCTCATGACACCCTCGTAGTTGCTGGATTGATTGGGCTGGCAGCGCCATGACCCGGCGTGCCTGCGCACTGTACGGCTTGCGCGGGGGGGAAGGGCAGGGGGGAGAGCGAGACAGGGCGACGGGCGGTGCGTCCGGCCCGGCGTCTGCTCGACGCAGCGTGCGCCGGCAGCCCTCGGCGCGGCCGGCAGTGCTGCAAACGCAAAACGCCCGCGTGTGATGGTGAGGGTCGGCACGCGGGCGCTGGCGACAGCGGGGGACCTTACTTGGCCGTCGGCACGCGCTGGTACTGCTCGCCACCGGTGTTGAGGTGGCCGTTGGTCGCGTCGATGGCGAAGTTCACCGTCTCGCCATCGTCGGTGACCTGCAGCGCCCCGTCCTTGTAGACCGCCGGGGGAGCAGCAACAGCCCGATGACTCCGCCGCCTCGGATGGGGTGAGCGCGCTGCATTCTTTCAGCGCCGACTGAAACGTCTGGAGACCGTCAAAAGTTCGAACCTCCCGACATGCTGTCGCCGTTGGCGGCAGCGCTTTGGTTCTTCCAGGCGGATATTGCCGTGCTAGATTTCCACGACAGTTCTAGCGCGGGATAGAGAGATGGCCCTTCGCATTCGGAGATTACATGGACTGCCATTTGGCTGGGGACATGCCGCCTTTCCGCGAGCAATCTTGTTGCCGCTTGGGCTGCTGGCGTGCAGCCTCCATTCGGGCTGTGCTTCTAGCACTCCACGCAGTCACTCAGCTGTAGCAGCTGCCAAGCCCCCCCTTGAAACCAGGAGCAAAGACGTGACGGAACGCCTCAAGCAAGATGTGGATCGTTTGATCGGCACCGATTTCCAAGATGTCGCAGCACTCAGTGCCCAGCTTCAAACACAATTTGGCCCTCCTCAATCGCAAGAAGCGATGGTGGTGCGTGTTGGTCAGGGCGGTGCGCTGGCCGGTGCGGCCTTGCAGCGTATCGAGCTCCGTAGTACGCAGGACGCCCCTTCGCATGCGACGCTGGTGCTCGACTTTTCTGCGTCTGGCCCGGCGCTCGAGGATGTGCCTTGGCCGGATGCGCTGCTCTACCCGCCGCGGCCAGACGCACCGGGTTCGAGCGCCTATTGGTCGTTTCAGAGGGGACAGGTCACCATCATCCTTGGGCTGACCAAAGATCAGGCCAACCTGAGCTTTATTACAATCAGCAAGCAGTAAGTTGCTTAGCTGAACCCCTGCAAAGGAGTGCATGATGGAAAGTACCGACGAGTCGAAGTATCCCCAGTCACAGCAATCCACGCCAGCAACCGCGGCCGGGAAACCATCCTCGCCACTGTCAGATCCCGCGGTGATACCTTTTCTGCAACAGTCGCGCACACTTCAAGCAGGTCTTGCGCAGCTCAATCGAGATAATGTCGGTGTTGTCTGGGGAGCCGCTGGTGCCGGAACGTATCTGGTTCCCCGCACGCAAGTGGTCGTTGACGAAAATGCAATCGGGCAAGGTGCGCGCATCGCCCGTTCGCTCTCCCATGAAATTGGACACCATCGGTTTACCGAGCAGCCTGATCATTCCTCTAAAAATGCGTACGTCACGAACATGCTCCGTGGTGAAGCTGCCGCAACACTCAGTAATGCGTTGGTCCGACGTGAGATTCTGAATCATCAAGGTCCCGATATCGGTATCGCTGGTAGCGGTACGAGACCAAAGCAGTACGAAGCAATTGCTGATCGGCAGATGGCAGGCCAAATCACGCGTGATGCAGCTTTGAATCAGATTGCCCAGTTATTCAAGACTGAGCAGCCCTCCGTTGGGCCGAGTAAGACGTATGAGCAGTATTACGGGGACTATTACGACAAGAACATTGCACCACTGCAGCGCAAACACGGTAGGCCGGAGCCAGGGTCTGGAACGGATAGCCTCGTCAACGATTTGAAACAGGACTTGCCGAGCCGTGATTCACAAGCGCCATTGTCAGCAAAGCCATCTCTGCCAACGCAGCAGGATCATGAAGATCACGCGCTGTACCAGCAGATCAAAGGTGGCGTGGAAAAGCTCGATGCGCAGCATGGCCGGGAGTGGGATGCATCAAGTCAGCGCATGACGGCCAGCCTACTCGTGCTAGCAAAGGAAGAAGGCCTGACGCGTGTGGACCATGTGCTGCTCAACAGTCCAACAGACAAGCTCGCGGCCGGAGAAAAGGTGTTTCTGGTTCAGGGTATTCAGAGCGACCCAGCGCACCTTCGTGCCAACATGGCCACTATGCAGGCGGTGCAAACACCTGAAAACCAATCGTTCGAACGCGTGCAATCGATCAATCAATCTCAATCGCAAACACGTGAGCAGCAGCAAGCGCTTGAGCAATCGCAGCAGACAGTCACCCCGCCTGGGCCAACGATGACGCGTTGAGAGCGTTCGCGTACGTGCTTGCAAAGATGTTGACAAACCGGCATGGCTACAAATGCAAAATGCCCGCGTGCGACAGGGAAGGTCGGCACGCGGGCGCTGGCGATAGCGGGGCCTTACTTGGCCGGCACGCGCTGGTACTGCTCGCCACCGGTGTTGAGGTGGCCGTTGGCCGCGTCGATGACGAAGTTCACCGTCTCGCCATCGTTGGTGACCTGCAGCGCCCCGTCCTTGTAGACCGCCGGGTAGCTCTCGGTCTTGGGCTTGCGGCTGAAGAACTTCGGCGTGGTGCTGCGGACCATGAAGGTCTCGCCATTGCGCTCGATGTCCATCGTCTCTTCCTGCGTCTGCACGTTGACCCAGTGGCCGACGAACTTCTCGCCCTCCACCTTGGCACAACCGGTCACCAGCAGTGCCGCGGCCAGCGCGGTGCCCATCCACTTCATCATCGTGTGTTCTCCTGTTGAGGCTGTGGCAGAGGATGGCGGGTTGGGGATGTATGGGAGGTCAAGGTTTGCTCGCAAACGGTGGCTCAGGTGTAAACGCTGCTCACGCTGTTGAAAAAACGCGACTTGCTCGCGTTGCCCGACCATCAAAATTGTGAAGGTTCGATCCCGCCTTTTGTTGGATCGAATGATAAAACGGCTTCTAATTCCAGCTTTATCTCTTTTGGCCGGCCTTTGAGTATATAAGTGCATCCCAAAATGCCTACCTCTCTCACGACGTCGGGATCCCTGTGAACCGAGTAAATAATAACTTGACGATCTCTATAGCCTCTATTTCTAGCCATTCTTGCTACATATAGTCCCGGGTACCTCGCATAAACCGGGCCAAGATCAAGTGCAGATTTGTCTAGCGGAGGAGATAGTGGGATGTTAAGGTCTATTACAAGTGCCCTATAGATCTCTTTTTCAATTTGGCTAACTGCATCATTTGCATTGTCAATTGGTATAACTTCGAGGCCGTTTTTGTAAAAATAATCTACCATCCAGCTTAGGTGGTGCATCTCGTCGTCGACTAAGACTAGAGTTTTTTCCTCGGTTGTTCTAGCCACCTTAAGCTCTCCTGCCATTCGGTAATTTGATAGTAAACATCAATCCTGATGGGCCATCACTTTGAACGGAAATAAAGCCGTTATGTTGTTCAATAATTTGCTTGCATATGTAAAGTCCAAGTCCAGTCCCTGAGGCGATAGTTCTTTTTGCGTTGCCGCCTCTGAAGCCAAGTTCAAACATCCTTGTCATATCCCCGGCATCAAGATGATGCTTTGATTCGCTACGAATGGTAATAACTGCATTTTCAGAATTGCTCTGAATCCACTGCTTTACAGCAACCGAAGATCCAAATTTTCCATACTTTGTACAGTTATCGAAAATATTCATTAAAACTTGTCGAATCAGCTCCGGGTGGCCTACAACCTTGTTTTGAGTCCTTCGATCATCTAGCTCGATTCTAATATTGTTGATTGCCGCATCCTCCTGGAAAAACATTGCTGACTCGATAATTACCTGTGGCAGAACGACCTGTCTTTTATCCTGATCAGCCACTCCTCCTGAGCCTTTCGCCAGAAACGCAAGGTTTCTCAACAGCGTGATGCATTGCTCGATCTGGGCACGTGCAGCATTTAGCCGCTGCTTCCGCCGTTGCTCTTCAATTACATCTTCAACGAGATTATCTAAAGTGCCCGCAATTCCGTTGAGCGGATTGACAATCTGGTGAACAAAATTTGCTAATAACGTGAGGTCGAAAGTGTCTTTAATAACTTCTGACTGCGTTGGAAGAGTTGAACCAGCAATTTGCTTTTCATTGCTCATAGTTCGTTATCTCAAAAGTCGATGATTCTACTGAAATATGAATATGCAATCTTGTCCATCTAGATATGATGCCCAACTCAACGGTGTTCACAGCTTTTGGAGTCATATGTGTAACTGAGAAATTGCCTTTGATTGACCTTTCATCAAAGGTCTCTATGATCAATCCTGGTTGCCCAGTGATATAGGCAACATAGTACATGGCGGCTCTAACAGACAATTCATCGTATTGCCGTAACGCCGGCGGTTGGATTGACGCATCCGCCAAAATCTCTTGATCAATGATGAAATTTTCTTTTACGTCAACGAATTTTCCATATCGCGTCAATTCTGTCAGTCTTTTATCTATGAGCTCAGATACTGCGGCAGCGGTCTCAAGAGCAGGTGTTGAACTTCCATGTATGGATCGTGCTACGTAGGCAGTCTGAACTATTTTCGTAAGAATTGAAGCAACTGGCCCAACAGCATCATTAGTGCTTTCTTGAAAATAAAGTCCGTAAGCGGATGCTATATCTGAGAAGTCGCGCAGTAGCGTTTTCCACTCATAGCCTCGCCAGACTCTTATTTTTGGAATCTTGCGTGAAGCATTCCATTGTGAAATATGAGTTTCGCAATTTGGCGATGGAGTGGAGTTGGTACTCAATAAAAGAACATCTGCGCCATTACTTTCCGCGTAAGAAATTTTCTGCCAGACTGTAGGCCAGTCAATGCTAGACTGATATTTCTTACATTCGATATACCAAATTTGCAAGGACTCATGACCAGTTGGGTCTCGATAAGATGCTTGGCCTTCAATATCTCTACCCCCGTCCGCCCCCGGCGTACGCCACACGAGATTTTTAAAGCCGATGGCGCTCAATGTGTCGTAAGTGAGGTTCTCGAATTCAGTTGGCGATAGTGAGGCTATATCATTAGTTCCCGTCTTACCCATATTGGTAATTAAGCTCATTTAATAATAGTCTAGCTTTAAGAAAAGGAGTCATGTCCACTCAAGCAGTTCCTCTGCACTTCGGGAACAGGCTATAGCGTAGGAAGTGCTCATTAGTGCGCCAGTTCCTTCTATGCACAAGCGCGCTGCCGCAGCGCGGGCAGCTTGGTGTGGCGATGGTTGCAGAGGCAGTAAACTTAGTTGAAGCAAAGACTGGTTCGACGCGTACTGGTGTAGGTACCGGTTGCGCCATGACGTCTTCTTGTAGCCCTCGTATCATTTCCAGCAGCTGTTCGCCGCTAATCATTTCAATCGGCTTGCCTACAGCAAAGCGTTCTGCGTCATCCGTGTAGGTGCCGACGCAGACGATCTTTACCGCGTGGGCCTGGTGATGGGCGAGCAGGCCGAACATTTCACGCACGACGCCGACGCCCACTTGCTGGCGCTTCCACTGCTTGCATTGCACCAACGTGCGGCGGCCGTCCTTGCGCAGGATCAGGTCGATGCCGCCGTCGGCGCCGCCCAGGCCGGTTTCTTCGACGCTGTAGCCCTGGCGGCGGAAGGCTTCGCCCACCAGTCGTTCGAACTGGCGCCAGCCGCCGGCGGCCAGGCTCTCCAGAGTCGTGCGTGTTTCCAGAAAGCGTCGCCGGCGGCGTGCGCCCAGATAGGAGACCAACGCAGCAAGCCAGCAGACGCCGAGCAGCGCCCACGCCAATGGCGCGAACATTCCATCCGCTTGCTGGGCGATGCCGTGCGACAGCATTCCGCCCTGGTGAGAGAACCACCAGGCGATGCCATAGCGCACCACCAGATATGCAGCGATTCCCATCACGAAGCCAACCGGCCACGGCAACGCGGCCAACGCCTTGAATCCACTCTGCTTCTTTCTGCGTCCCATGCAAGAACCCCCGTTCCAGGCTCAAACATAACTGCGGAAACGCGTATTGTCAGCAGGCGAACGAGGGTGTTGCGATCCGCATCCCATCAAATGGCGGGATCATGTGCATCCGCGCAGAACGTTTACGAAAACGGCTATGCTCGAGCTCGCTCGCGTCAGCTCAGCGGATCGCGTGGAGTTATCCGCAAGGCGGGTGGTGCGTCCCGATGGCTGCAGATGACACGCCTTATGGCTGCTCCGACAGCCATTCATGGGCCTGTAGGCTCGCGGCATTGCGCAGCAGCCTTCCGATGCCCCACAAACGTCGCAACCGCATCAACAAAACACCCAGGCGCCGCAAACGCCAGCAGATGCGCGCCACGCTCGACGGTGCTGAAGGTCACCGGGCCTGCGGCTTTAAGCAGCGCGGCATGCGCCTGCGCGCCGGCATACGGGGTGTTGGGGTCCAGCGTGCCGTGGATGATCAGCGTGCGTGGCAGGGTGGTGGGGCTGCGGCCGAACCAGGCGTCGCGTGGGTAGGTGGGCAGGCTGGCGTCCACCAGCAGGCCGGGGATGGGGCTGACGAACAGGGCATCTTTGGCTTCGGCCGCGACCGTTTCGCGGGTGAGGGTTGGCCGTGCATTGTTTTCGGACGCGGCGATCAGCATGACCAACGGCAAGGCGGGCTGGTTGTCGCCGCCTTGGCCCATCGCGGCGAGCGCAGTCTGCAGATCGGCGATGGTGGTGGTGAGTATCGTGGCATCGTCGCGGGCCAGGTCATCGATGATGGCGGGAATGCGGTCGCGCAGGGTAGGGAAGTTGAGCAGCATGCCGAGAAAGCGTTTGAGGTCTTTGCCGGGAATTTGCGCACGCCATGCGGCGCTGTCGCTTCGATCGAGCACGCGGCGATAGGTGGCGATGTGTGCGTCATCCAGCAGCGCGCGCCCAACGGCATCGACCACGGCAGTGCGGTGGCTCAAGTCCCACTGGGTGGCTGTTTCTGGCGGCACCAGGCCATCAAGCACCAGCCCATCCAACGGGATGGGCGCCACTTGCAGGGTGCGTAGCGCCAACTGGGTGCCATAGGACACGCCGTACAGCAGCACCTGGCCCTTGCGTCGCTGCTGGCGGATCAGCAGGGCAAGATCCTGCGCGGCTTCGGTGATGGTGAAGGCTTTGGTGCGTGGCGCGTCGGCGTACAGCGTGCCGATGCATGGGCCCCATTCGGCACCGGCCAGTCCCACGCCGTCTGCGCTTTGCGGCGCTTCCTGCACAGGGCACAAGCGTGCGGAGCGCCCGGTGCCGCGATGGTCCGGAATGATCAGGTCGTAGCCGGGGAAGGCGCGCCGGTAGGTGCTGATCATCGGATAGAGCGAAGCACCGGCTTCACCCGGCCCGCCCGCAATCAGCCACACCTCGCCGCGTCGCTTGCTCGGGTCTGCTGTGGGCAAGCGACGAACAAACAGCGCGATGCTGCCGGCGTCCGGCGCTTCGTGTCGCAGCGGCACCTGGGTGAGCAGGCATTCGCTACCGGCCAGCGGGGTGTGCGCCGCAGCGTCGGCACACGCGGTGAAGCGTGGCGCTGGCGTCTGCGCCGCAGCAGCGCACGGTGCAAGCACAGCAGCAAGGTAAACAGCAGCGGCATAGATGATCGAACGCGGCATCGAGTTCCGTCTCTGGGCAAAGAGCCGCAGCATTGCCCAAGGCGGGGCCGTGCGTATCGCCCGAAAGTCATCCTGGCCGAATCGACCAGCCGCGAATCGATCGCTTGCCGCATCCCATCCACTGTCGGGCAGCGCGCGCGCGGACTCCCTACACGCCTGTCGAGGGGTGAAGTCGCTTGTATCGCGGCCACTGCAACCTAGAAATACTTCAACCACGCGATATCGCGCCGGGCGGCCTTGAGCCGGGAGAACCATGCGGTAGGAAGGTAGAGCGGAACGATCAGCGCCACGTACCACGCCAGCACCCAGCCATAGTGGTCCACGCCGAACACCGTGCCTTGCGTTGGTCCCCGGATCGCTTCGGCGGCGTGGTGAGCAGCCGCAGCACGGTCAGGTGGAACAGATAGAAGACCATCGGTGCGCCACCGAACACCGCCAACGCAGTGGCGATGCGTCCTTCGCCCAGGCGTTCGAAGCCGGCCAGCAGCAAGGCGCCCACGCCCAGGGTGAGCAGCAGGAACAGCAGCAATGGCGGATATTTGGTCAGGGCCAGAAAGCTCATCAGCGTGCGCGCCGGGTCGTTGTCGACCACGAACCGCGGGGTATCGCCGTAGCCATTCCCTAGCCGCACCACGAGCAAGCCCAGCAGCATGGCAGCGGTCAGGCCGGCGTGTGCGTGGGTGCAGCCCTCATCCGTTCTCCTTTCACTCGCCTCTTCGCCTCTTCGCCTCAGCCGACAGCACGAGGCGGAGCGCCAGCACGCTGGGTTGTGAGTCGCAAATGTTATAATATTCCATTCACCCCTAACAAACTGCGGCTGCCTGTGACCCGTTCGTCTTTGTCCTTGACCCACCTGTTGGCTGCCTCGTTCGTTACCGTGCTGTTTCCGCTGGAGCTGCGCGCCCAGTCGTCCGATTCGGCGCTGACGCTCGGCAAGGTGGATGTGCACCACCACGCCGATGGCCAGCTGGCATCCCATCAGGTGCTCACGTCGGTGGACGTGCTGGGTGCCGACCAGATCGAGGGCAAGAACGTGTCGCAGAGCTGGGAGCTGCTGGGCCAGATGCCCGGCATCCAGCTCACCGAGACGCGGCAGGGCAATGAATCGGGCAAGGTCAGCTTCCGCGCCTTCAACGGCGAGGGCTACATCAACGCCATCAAGACCTTGATCGACGGCATCCCCAGCAACGTCAACAGCGGCAACCAGCGCTTCATCGACATGCTGTTCCCGCTGGACATCAGCTACATCGAAGTGGTCCGCGGCACCAACGACCCGCGCTACGGGCTGCACAACATCGGCGGCAACGTCAATTTCGGTACGCGGCAGGGCGGCAACTACAGCGACGCACGCCTGTCCTATGGCAGCTTCAACACCCGCGATGCGCAGCTGGCGGTGGGGCGCGAGCACGAGGGCTTCGCGCAGAACTATTTCGTGGGGTGGCAGGCATCGGACGGCTACCGCCAGCACGACACGTCCAGCAAATACTCGCTGGGAGGCAAGTGGTATTTCGGCAATCTGGACGAGGGCATGCGCATCGGCCTGACCGCGCGCGTGTACCACAACGAGGCCGACGAACCGGGCTTTGTGACCGCCGAGCAGTTGCGTACCGCCCGCCGCGTCACCCAGCCCCACAATTTGAACGACGGCGGCGACCGCGACATGCGCCAGCTGGGTCTGCACCTGGACCTGAAGCTCAGCGATGCGGTGTTCTTCGGCACCAAGCTGTACTACAACAGCTACGAAGACGACCGCCGGGTGACCTTCAGCGACCTGCCGGTGGGCAATGCGCCACGCCAGCGCCGCATCTGGGACGAATCGCAGATCGGCATGCTCAACACGCTGACCTGGCGCGCCGACGAACAGCTGACCCTGGAGGCGGGCCTGAACTACGAACACCAGGACAACCGCTACCAGCGTTTTCGCTTCAGCTACAGCGAGCCGACCAACTTCAACGCCCCCCCGGCGCGGATCCAGAACGACGACCGCTACACGTTCGACAACTGGGGCGCCTATGTGCAGGCCATCTACCAGCCCATCGAAGCGTTGAAGATCGTACCGGCCTACCGCGTGGACCGCTTCGATGGCTATACCACGCTGCCGGGCGGCGTGCGCGCCCCGCTGCAGCGCTACGGCACCATCGAGCAGCCCAAGCTCAGCGTGGTGTACGCCTTCACCGAGCGCACCAATGTCTATGCGAACTGGGGCCGCACCTTTCAGGTACTCACCGGCTCCACTCCGCCGGCCTACCTGACCCCGGGCCAGGCCGCCATCGGGCCCTCCACCAACACCGGCATGGAGCTGGGCATGAAGTTCAGCCCATTGCCGCGCAGCCAGGCGCGCCTGGCGATCTGGCAGCAGGACGCGGCCAACGAGATCTCCAACATGCCCGCCACCGGCACCAACGTAGTACTGGGAAAGACCCGGCGCCGCGGCGTGGACGCGCAGATCAACGCCCAGCTGGGCGAGGCGTGGACGGTATGGGCATCGCACGCCTACCAGGAGGCCAAGATCGCGCGCGACGTACGCGATGCCAGCGTCTCGATCCAGGGCAACGAGGTGATGTCCACGCCGCGCCACATCAGCAACATCGGCGTGGACTACCAGGCAAGCGATGCGCTCAAGCTCGGGCTGCAGGGTCGTGCGCAGAGCGACTACTACCTGGAAGAGCGCAATGTGGCCGGCAAGTTCGGCAGCATGGCCACGCTCGATCTCACCGCGCGCTATCAGGTCACCCCGGCGTGGAGTGTGGACCTGCAGCTGCGCAACGTCACCGGGCGCCTGTACGACTACGCCTGGTACGACAGCTTCTTCCAGGCACAGGCGCAACCCATGTTTTCGCCATCGGCTGGGCGGCAGGTGTTTGTTGGCGTGAACATGAAGCTGTGAGGCTGGATTGCTGCAGCCGGTGCTGATGCTTTGGCAATCGAGAGCAGACGTGTGCAAAGGTGCCTGCGCGCGTGCAGGGCGCAGGCATGCGCGGGGCGACTTGGCCTTGTCACAAGCGTGTGGGTGCACTGCACCCAACCACTAGTAATGCGACATCGCGCGTGCGGCTCGAAGCGTCATACCCGACCTCGTAATGGTGCAGGCGAGCGAACGTCATCGGGTGCCACAGCTTCCACCGCCCGTCTTGAGGCGCATCACGGTGGCCGGCAATGCCTGCTGGTTTGAAATAACCCGTCACTGCCTTCGCATCGGTGGTTGCACCGTGCATCGCAGTCCCTTGCCAGCCCGCCACGTCGCAACAGCGCCAGGCAGGGCGCGCTGCGTAACGCTCGCTGGCATCCTCTCCACGCAGCGCTGCCGGCGCAGCCTTGCGGAGAGCACCGGCACGGCACGGTACGATTGCCGCTCCTGAAACTGAGTGCATCTGCGTCGTTGCCATGTCTGCTGCCCGCCCACTCCGCGATGGCATTCCTGCCAGCCGCTTCCAGCTTCCGGCCGGTCCCTGGGGCACCGTGCTGGAGGCGCTGTGCGCGAGTTTCCCCGGCGTGGACGCCGCCACGTGGCGTGCCCGTTTTGCGCGTGGCCGTGTGCTGGATGCGCAGCAGCAGGCCATGGATGTAGATGCGCCCTATCGGTTGGGCGCAGACCTGTATTACTTCCGCGAAGTGGCCGATGAGCCGGTCATTGCCGCAACAGAAACGGTGGTGCATGCCGATGCGCAGGTGATTGTCGCCTGCAAGCCGCACTTCCTTCCGGTGGCTCCCGCAGGCGCCTACGTGCGCGAGACCTTGCTTACCCGGCTGGCACTGCGCTTGGACAACCCGTCGCTGGTGCCGCTGCACCGCATCGACCGCGACACCGCCGGGCTGGTGCTGTTTTCGGCCAACCCGGCCACGCGCGGGGTCTACCAGGCGCTGTTCCGCGAGCGGCGTATCCGCAAGCATTATCTGGCGGTGGCACCGCCGCTGCCAGGGCTGACGTTTCCCCATGTGCATCGCAGCCGGCTGCAGCCGGGCGAGCCGTTCTTCCGCATGTGCGAGGGCGTGGGCCAGGCCAATAGCGAAACCCGGATCGAGGTCGTGGCGCGCGGTGCGGACACCTGGACGTATCGGCTGGAGCCGGTCACCGGCCGCAAGCATCAGCTGCGCGTGCATATGGCCGCACTGGGTGCACCAATCCTGCACGACCGCTTCTATCCGGAGCTGCAGGAGCAGCAGCCGGATGATCTTGAGCGCCCGTTGCAGCTGTTTGCGCACACGCTGGCGTTTGATGATCCCATTACCGGCAAGGCCCGGAGCTTTACAGCGACAGTTGGACCGAAAGTTCCCAACTGAAGCAGCCTGCAGTGCCTTTGTGGGCTACTTGAGTCCTTTCTCGAACTGAGTGACGAACTTGGTAAGGGAGGTTCCGCAGGCATTGCAGAAGGCCCGCAACTGGAGAAGATCCCTCCGGCGACTGCCTCGCTCGACGTCGCTCACGTACGACTGTGGACGTTTGAGCGCTGTGCTCAGGGTAACTTGCGTTAGCCCAGCGGAGAGTCGAAGTTCACGCAATTGCTGCAGCAAGAGGTCGTAATGGTCTTTACGGATCGACTTGATTGGCATGGCGGCAAGAGTGATAGGCCGCAATAAAGCTATATCTACTTTTCCAAATATCTGAAAAAAGGATAATTCAGGCGGTGGAGATGGCTCCGCTTAGGTCGAGGACGGGCGGCATGGCGACTTCGAACAGCCGTAGAAGGGCTGCATCAGCAGAAAAGGTGGATTCGCACACGGAGCAATTCGCCTTCGGCGTCACCATCAGCAGATCGACCGCATCCACACACTGCTGCGCGCGATCACTGCGCAAAGCGACATGGTGGCGGTATGTGGGCGCGCGGCGCTGGACGCAGGCAGCGTGCCGGTCCTGGGCGAGGAGATCTTTACCGCCGCACGGGCACTGCGCCGCAGTGTCGATGAGATCCACGAACAACGACTGAGCAGCTAGCGCCAGGTTCGGTGGACGACAGGAAATCCGATCGGACGGCGGCGATGCATCCTCGCTGCCGCAGGCTGGCGTGCCTGTCAGCAGGCGACCACTATCTGTGATCCACGCTTCCTGCGTCCAATCAATTGACCAGGCTCCAGGCAAGCGATAACGGCGGCCGGACGATCGTCGCTTCAGAAACACCTGCTCAGTTGACACCAGAGAACGATCGTTCTACATTCTGAGAACGATCATTCTCTAGCCGCCCATGTCCTCACTCCCCGACGCCCAGCCCAATGCAGCCTTACTCGACGCTACCGAGCGCCTGATCTATGCCGGTGGTATCCATGCCACCGGCATGGAGGCGATCGTCAAGGCGTCCGGGGTGGCGCGCAAGACGCTCTATCGCCTGTATCCGACCAAGGACGCCTTGGTGGAAGCGGCCTTGCTGCGCCGCGACGAGCGCTGGATGGCGTGGTTCGAGGCGGCCACCTCGCACAGCGCCGATCCGGTGGCGCGCCTGCTGTCGTGCTTCGACGCGCTGCAGGACTGGTTTGCCGACAGCCGTTTCCATGGTTGCGCGTTTCTCAATGCGGCCGGCGAGACCGGCGATCCGAATCATGTGATCCGCCTGGCGGCACGCGCGCACAAGCAGCGCCTTTACGCGTATCTGCATAGCCTGGTGGTGGCCACCGGCCGACCAGACCCGGATGCGCTGGCGCAGCAGTTACTGGTGTTGATCGACGGCGCCATCGCCGTGGCCCTGGTCTTTGGCGGGACGGACGCTGCAACCACCGCCCAACACGCTGCCCGTCGGTTGCTCGGGTAGTGCCCCCTGCGTGTTTTACCTTCCTTGAGGAGTTTTGCCATGTCATCGTCTGCATCGTCCCGCCCGCCGCTGCCGCCCTTCACCCACGACACCGCCTTGCTGAAGGTGCGGTTGGCCGAAGACGGCTGGAACAGCCGCGACGCGGCCAAGGTGGCGCAGGCCTATAGCGTGGACACGCGCTGGCGCAACCGCGCCGAGTTCGTCACCGGCCGTGACCAGGCGCAGGCGTTTCTTCAGCGCAAGTGGGCCAGGGAACTGGAATACCGGCTCATCAAGGAGCTGTGGGCGTTCAACGACAACCGCATCGCGGTGCGCTACGCCTACGAATGGCGCGACGATTCGGGCAACTGGTACCGCTCCTACGGCAACGAGAACTGGGAATTCGGCGCCGACGGCCTGATGCACGCGCGTTTTTCGTCGATCAACGACCTGCCCATCCAGGAATCCGAGCGCAAGTTCCATTGGCCGCTCGGACGCAGGCCCGATGCGCATCCGGGCCTGTCCGACCTGGGGCTCTGACGGCCGCACTGGACGCATCGCCTGCGCTGGAACGTGCGCCGCGGCAATCGCCACTGCGCAGCGCGCGCGCCGGGATGTCATGGCGTTGCCTTGGCGATGAGCGGCCAGGCGATGGGACGAGCGCGGGGATGTTGCACCGCGTTTGCCCATGTGCTCAACGCACCTTGTACGCCGCTGCTGCCGCCGCCCGGCCTGGGCTCGAACACACGCCCCTGCCCCTGCGCTCCTGCTGCGTGCTCATGCTAGCGTTTCGCAGCCGAGTGCAGGCTGGCCGAAGGAGTGGGGCATGCGGATCGATCCGATGCGCGAAGGGGATGCGGTCGCCGGTGGCAGGCCGGTCGCGCGCGTGGCGTGGGCGCTGCTGTGGCTTGCGCTGGCCGCATTAGCGGCCGAGTTCGTGCGCCATGTGTACCTGAAGTACGCCGCGCTGGACGCGCCCGCATATGCCATGTTCCTGACCCGGCGCGGCTGGCTGTGGTGCCATCTGGGAGGCGGGGCGGCAGGCATCGTGCTCGGTACGTTGCAGTTCGCCACGCAACGCTGGCGTCGGCAGGCATGGGTGCATCGCTGGGTGGGGCGTGCCTACGTCGCCGGCATGCTACTGGCGATGGTTGGCGCCACCGCGTTGATCGCCACCTCGCCCGCGCCCATGGCGATCCGGGTCGCCTTCGCAGCGACGGAGGCGGCGTGGCTGGTGGTGGCGTCCGTCGGCGTGCTGGCCATCCGCCGCAACCAGATCAGCCAGCACCGGCGCTGGATGGTGCGGGCGTATCTGGTGACCCTTGCGCCGGTAGCCTTCCGCGTTGTGCTGTATGCCGCTGTCACTGCCGGCGTGGCGCCGTCGCCCGCGACGATTGCAACGCTGCTCTGGGCCAGCTGGGCGGTGCCGTTGCTGCTGCACGCCGTGGCAAGCAGCATTGCAGATGCCAGAAGCCCGGGCGCGCGTCCGTATGCTGCCCCGGCCGGTGCCGGCATCGCGCGGGATGCCGGCTGAAACAGTTGCGGCGCACAGCGCCGCAGGGCCTCAACGCACTTTGTACAACACCGCCGCGCCGGGCCGCGGTTCGAACATCGGCACGGTCTGCTGCTTGAGCGCAGTGCCCTTGGCGTCCCATACCAGCGTTTCGACCGGGTAGTCGTCCTTGCGGGTCATTGCGCCGATCTGCTGGACAATCACGGTCTTGGCGGCAGGCACTTCAGGGTTCCAGGCGAACACGCCAAGGCGACCGTAGAACACCGCCGGCGCAGCCGCGTCCAGGCGGCGGTCGGGGCACATCACCAGGCCACGTTCCAGCATCACGCGCAGCGCGCCTACGGGCACGGCCTTGACGGTGGGCGAGGTGCGGTCGGTGCTATGGCCAGGGCAGACATTGGCCGAGCGGGTGATCATGTCCTCGGCCACCTGGCGGTCGGACTGGGCCAGCGCCGGCAGTGCGGCGGTGGACAGGGCAAGCAAGGCAAGAGCGGATTTCCAGGGCATCTGACAACTCCTCATGAGATGGCACTCCAATGGCGACAGCCGGGCAGGGCTGCTGCCGATGACGCGCCCGGATGCTAGCAAGCGCTTCGTTAAATCCCGTCGAGGCGATGGCCGCGGCCTGTAGTGGACCTTAGCCTGGTACCCGTGTGCGTGTGCGCCGCCGCGATGCCCACGCTTGCGTAGCCGCGCAGTGCCCAGATCTTCAGTGGCGTCGCCGCGTCATGAGGGGTGGCAGGCGATTGCCGCGCGCCCGGCTGCTCGCGCCGGTGACCCTTGAGGAGACGGCACGCAGCGCAATTGTTTTGGACAGACGTCGACCACGCCATGGCCGCCAACGACAACGGCCGCTGACCTGTTTGGCGGCTGTCGGGAGACTCCCGATTGAGCGCCGTCGGCGCCACCGCTAGCGTGCGCGCAAGACACTGCCGGATCACCCATGGAACGCGCCGACCTCATCGCCTCACTGCTCACCGGTATGCGCCGGGCCGAAGCCTTGCGTGCGCAGCCGTCCAGCTACAGCACCGCGCACAGCGAGCAGATGAGCGTGGAACACGGCAAGGCCGCCGATGCGGAACTGGTGCTGTCGATGTTCAAGTTCACCCCGGAGCATCTCAAGCTGCTGGGCAGTGACGGGATCGAAGCGCTGGGTGAAATCGTGTGCCACGCCTGGGCACTGCACGGCGGCAACAACGAGAGCCTGATCCGCTGGTTCCGCGAACCGATGAACGCGCTGGATGGCCAGACGCCGGCCGCCATGGTGCGCGCCGGCCGCCTCAAGGTGCTGCTGCTGGTGCTCAGGCAACAGATGGAATGGGAGCTACCGAAGCGCTCGGCGTAATGTCACCCGCGTCTGAAACGCTCCGCCGGCTGATTGCCGCAGCGTCGACACCACAGATTAGGGCGATCCGGATTGTCTAAAAAGTCGTTAGCGGTCTATGCGGCAGTGCGGATGATCGCCCCCATCGGCCTGGTGCAAGCACAGGGTGAGCCGCCATCCTCTCAGGTCAATTCCCAAGCGCGTGCTGCTGTCGCACTGCGTACGGTTGTTCCTCGCTACCCAATACGCCTGGTGCTGACCGGAGTGGGTGGCGAAGGCAAAGGGCGATTCTGGGTGGAACAGGACGGGGCCGTGGCGAATCCATCCCTTCAGGAGAGCAGCGCCAAACGCTGAGCGGGACAAGGTGGCGACCGATGGCGTGCGTGTTTGGCGATTTGCACCGGCATTGCACGACGAGGGTCAGCCCGTCGGAAGCCAGCTGCAGACAACCATCGCTTTCGATCCGAGCAACGACCTCAGCCCGGAGCAGGCCGAGGCAAGCTTGAAACGCCTGAAGTCCAACTCGCTGGATTCAGCAAGAGGTGGCATCGCACACCCGGTGCGCGCGTGCGCCGGCGCAGTTCCACCGGCGCTGTGATCTGCGGCGTGCAACGCCTGCAGCGATCGCAAGAGCTGTCACCCATGGCCGCATCTGGCGAATATGGCCAGCACGCTGATCGGCGTGCGGGTGCATGCAGCTGTGCACTCACCGCTTCGGACGTGCCACTGCGTACATCTCCCAGGCGATCTTCTTCATCAAGGCGTTGTTGTCGTCGCCCTCCTGGTACAGGTCGAAGTGGGTGCGGCCTTCCAGGTAGCGGAAGTCGCTCCTGGCGCCCAGGCCGTCCAGCACCGCCTGGAATTTGCGCGCCGCGCCATCCAGGTAGAACGTGTCGGCGGTGCCGACGATCAGGTGGATCTTGCCGTCCAGGTCGGGCTTGAGCGTGGGCCACTGCGCGGCGACCCGGGCAGAAATGTCGTAGTGCGTGCGCCAGTAGGCCACCACGGCCGGGTCCACCTTGCCGCTGTCGCGATCGAACATCGGCAGCGGGCGGCCGTCGGCGCCGCGCGGGGAGAACACCCAGTCGAACGAGGTGAACTGGCCGCCGTACGGGCCCAGTACGCGTTCGAGTTTGGCGAAGGTTTCCAGATCGGCCACCACCTTGTCGTGGTCGCGGATCAACGGCACCTGGCTGCCGTCGGCGCGCCGGTACATGTTGGCATCGGGTGCGTACAGATCCGGCCCGGTGAAGTCATGGAAGTTGCTGGAATCGGGCGATGTGGACCAGGTGCCGCCGAACAACTTGGGGTAGCGGGTCTGCAGCCACAGCGTGGCCCAGCCGCCGGAGGAATGCCCGTTGAGGAAGCGGCCGCTGGCCTTGCCATCCATCCGGTAGCTGCGTTCCAGCGCAGGGATCAGCTCCTGGGTCAACGCCGTGCCCCACGGGCCGTTGTTGACCGAATCGGCGAATTCATGGGTACCGGTGGGCGTGGACTGGTCCAGGAAGACCCAGATCATCGGCGGCATCTGCTTGGACGCCATCGCGCTCCAGGCGCTGGCGATGCTGCCGGCAAAGCGGTTGTAGTTGCCGCCGAAGCCGTGGGTGACGTAGACGGTGGGATAGCGCGTGGCGGCCTTGGCATCGTAGCCGGGCGGCGTCAGCACGCGGGCGCGCAGCGAGACCGGCCGGCCCCAGAACGCGCTCAATGCCGGGCTCACCATCGAGGCATCGGCACTGTGCAGCCTGGCCTCGGGCACGGCATCGCGTACGGCTTGCGGCGCGCGCGGCGAGACCTGCCACGGGTCGTCCGAGGTGGGCAGCCGGGTGCTGAGGGTAAGCGCAGGCAGCGGCGTCTTCTTGCCCAGCGTCACCGGGGTGACCACGCTCAGCAGGTCGCCGCCATCGCGGCCGAGATAGCCATAGCTGTGGATCGGGTCCAGCACCGCCTGGAACAGGTAGTCGCCGGCCGGCAGCGCGGAGAACCCGCTGGGGAAGGCGATGTTGTCCAGGTCGATCTGCACGCTGCCACCCGCTACGAGCCCGGTCACCTCCTGCGCGGCCACCGCGGTGGCGCTGGGACGGAACGGGTTGGTGTCCACCGCGTCCACCTTGCCGTCCTTGGCCTGCGCTTGCGCGTCCTTGGCCAGGGTGGCGAACACCAGCAGGCGCCCGGAGGTGGGCTGGTCGGTCGCTTCACCCAGCGTCACACGCAGCAAGCGATGGGCAGCCACCGTCTCGGCAGCGTGCGCAGTGCAGGCGCACAGCAGGCCAACGGCCAGACTCAGGCGAGGGGCGAGAGGGTGCAGGCACATGCGGATCCTTGGAGGCGTAGGTGGGACGGCGGAGAACGGCCGCTCTTTGCAAACTGTAGCGAGTTCCCGGCCAGGCAAGCGCGCCAGGTGCGAGATCCGGTCGACGTGGCCGATCTTTGGCCATCGCGCTGCCGCACCGGCTGGGTCACAGCCGCTGGAGACGGTCGACTGCATTGCCCGTGGACGCTCGTCAACGATGCAGCAACGTGAGCAAACGCACTGCGCCAGCGCCCTCAGCGATACGGCCCCGGTCCGCGCCAGACCGGTTCGCCCAGGCGATAGACCTCCATCATGTTGATGACCTCGCGGGCGTCGCCGATGCTCTTCAGCTCCGGCGAATCCGGCGGCAGCAGGCGGCATTTGCTGGAGCCGCGTTTAAGCGCGACATCCAGCGGGCAGACCATGCGTTGCTGGGTGCCGGGCAGGATGATGGCGATCTCCTGCATGCCCTGTTCCTTCCATACCCGCAGCTGGGTTTCGCTGCGCACGTCGTAATAGACCTGGTAGCCGCCGATATCCATGCTGGGCTGGGCGTTGCTGCGGTCGTTGCGGCGGCCCTGGCTGATGGTGGGCGTGTACGAAGTGCCGTCTTCGGCGGCGTCGGCCGGTTCATCGAGCATGCCCGGTGGACGGCCGGTCCAGGTTTCCGGGCGGCGCTGCGGCGGCGATGATGGGTCGGCCGGTGGTTGCGGCGGAGTGGGACGCTGCACCGGCCTGGCCTGGCGCTGTTCGGTCAGTCCGCCACTGCGCGTGCTGCCTTGCGGCGGTACCGGGTTCCTGGCGTTCTGCACCAGCGTGGATTGCACCGGCGAGGCGGCCGGTGGCGGCTGTACCGGTACCGGTGTCTGCGAGGGCGGGGTGGGCGTTGGCGACGGGGTGGGTTGCTGGGGTTGGTCGGTGTCGCCGACAAAGTCCACCTTGGTGCGGCCGCCGCTGGCCGAGCCCTGCGGCGGCGTCACCGTGGGTGTGGAGGCCGACAGCAGGATCAGCAGCATCAGCACATGCAGCAGCGCGCTGATCAGCGCGGCGATCCATGGCTCGAGGCGTTCGATCAGTGGGTCGGTGCGCGGCAGCCAGTCGCCGGCGTCCAGCTGGACATGCAGCAGTTGCAGCGTGTCATCGCGCACGCGGTAGACCAGCACGTACGGGGTCTGTTTGACCACCCATTCGCGGGTGCCCGGCACCCGGCCGGCGCGGCCACGGCCGGGTTGTTCGGCCAGCGTGCGGGTGGCGTGCAGGACCTGCCGTGCCATCGCCGCCGCCGCAAGCGGGTTGAGCGCGTGGTAGTGATCCTGGGCGTGGGCAAGCTGCTTGGCGGCCGGGACGGTCCACTCACGCCGCAACATCAACGCCCCATCCGGCGAACAGTGCGGTGAGCTGCGCCGGCGCGACGAAGGCGCCCTGGTCGGCGGCAGCAATGCCGTCGAGCACGGCCGCCTGAAAGCTGGCCTCGGTCACCGCATGCAGCACGTCCTGCCACCCTGCGGTGTCGGGCAGCGTGTCGATCAGCGTACGGGCGTGATGCTTGATGGCGGACATGGCACTGCGGTGGGGGAATACTGCCGGCAAGTCTACCGCCGCAGCGCGGACTGGCGTGTGGCAACAACCGGCGCGCAGGCGTGGCATTCACCGGCGAGGGCGGCCGCAGTGCACGCTGCCGGCGCTGCAGCCGCCTGCCAGTGGCCATGCCGGCGCACGGGTGGCAGCAGAAAGTGACACTTGGCACCTTGTCGGCGGCATGGCCGGGTTTCATCCTGCAGCGGCCACTTCACCAGGACCGCGTCATGCCCGCCCACGCCATCGCCCCGTTCACGCCGTATCTGTCGATGGCTGCCATCGGGTTCCTCTACTACCGGCGGATCCGGCGCAGCTTCGGCCGCCAGCCGTGGAAGCCGCTGGCGACCGGACTGCGCACGACGGCCCTGCTCATCCTTGCGGCGGCGTTGGGGTTCGCGGTGTACGGCTTGCCGCAGGTGCGGCTGGGGATCGCGCTGGGAGCGGTGGCCGGCATTGGGTTGGGCGCCCTGTCGCTGCGCTACACGCATGCCGAATGGGCGCAGGGCCGCGGCTGGTACACGCCCAACCCGTGGATCGGCGCGGCGTTGATGCTGGTGCTGCTGGGCCGGCTGGCCTGGCGCTGGGCCTCGGGCGCTTTCAGCGAGGGTGCGGCCGCTGCCGGATCGCAGGCCAGCCCGCTGACCCTGGGGATTGCGGCTGCGCTGGTGCTGTATGCGCTGGTGCATATCGCCGGGCTGTGGTGGCGTCTGCGCCAGCTGCGCCTGCAGGCAGGCGCGGCGGGGGCGGCGCACTAACCGCTGTCACCGGCCTTGCGCGCTCACACCTGCGAGCGGAACGGGAACACCAGTTTCTCGCCCAGCTTCTGCCGCAACGGCCGTGCGCGCCAGCGTTCCAGCGTGTACTGCTCGGCGCGCTGCAGATCGCGTTCGAACACCTCGGTCATGCGTGCGGCCAGCGTGGCGTCGTAGACGTTCAAGCTGGCCTCGTCGTTGAGGCGGAACGAGCGGATGTCGAAGTTGGTCGAACCCACCGACACCAGCAAACCGTCGATGATCAGCAGCTTGGTATGCAGCATGGTGGGCTGGTATTCGTGGATTGCGATGCCTGCCTGCAGCAGCGGCTCCCAGCTGGCCTTGGAGGCCAGCCGCACCGACACCGCATCGATATGCTTGCCCGGTAGCAGCACGCGGATGCTGACCCCGCGGCTGCGGGCCTCCAGCAGCGACCGGGTGATCAATGCATCGGGCACGAAATACGCCGCCGCCAGGTCGATGGTGCTGCGCGCGGCGGCGATGGCGACCAGGTACATCAGGTGCATGCTCTCGCTGCCGCCGGCCGGCGAGGCCACGAACAACTGCGCATCGCTGTCGCCGGCCGCTTCCAGCGCCGGGTAGTACTGCGCGCCGTTGACCACGCGGCCGGTGGTCTTGATCCAGTTGTCGTTGAAGGCGGTCTGCACCTGCGCCACCACCGGGCCTTCGATGCGGTAATGGGTGTCGCGCCAATGCTCCGGGTCCTGCGCATCGCCCATCCACTGGTCGGCCACGCCCACGCCACCGGTGAAGCCGATCCGGCCATCGATCACCAGCAGCTTGCGGTGCGTGCGGTTGTTGACGCGGTGCAGGTTGTACCAGGCCAGCGGGCGGTAGCGATGCACTTCCACGCCGGCCTCGGTCATGGTGTCCACCAGCGCATGGTCCATCTTCAGGCTGCCGCCCCAGTCGATGGTGACCCGCACCGCCACACCGGCGCGTGCGCGTTCGGACAACGCGTCACTGAACTCGCGGCCGATCTCGCCCGACCAGTAGATGTAGGTTTCGAAGGTGATGGTGTGCTGCGCGCTGCGGATCGCAGCCAGCATGGCCGGGAAGATCTCGTGGCCATTGTTGAGTACGTCGATGCGATTGCCCGGCAGGATCGCCGGGCCCAGCAGTACCGACATCTCGCGCTTGAACTGCGGATCCGCCACGTCGTACAGATGCTTGGGGATGTGCTGGAGCTTCTTCTCCGGCGTGGCGAAGTTGAGCAGCAGCAGCCCCACCAGCAAGGTGACGACCACAGCGGCCACGATGATCCAGATCATGCATCCCACTCCGATGTCCCGCCATTGCGGGCATAAACGGCGGGCATTCTGGCAAGGCTGACGGCATGGGGGTCGTGAAGGGAGATGGCACCCTAAGGGAGATGGCACCCTTACGGCCGTGCGGCGACGCGAACGGCTGCAATTAACGCTGCAAGCGCTCAGCCCACAGCTGCCGGCGCATCGGTCGACAGCGCGATATCGCGTTGGGCTTCCAGTGCGCTCAGGCGCGCGCTGAGAGCGTCGTGAATGGCGTGGTACGCCGCGGTACCCATCACCAGGCGCAGCGGTGGCGGACTCTGCTCGGTGCACGCGATCATTGCATCCACCATGCGTTGCGGGTCGCCAGTGATAACCCAGCTTCCGTTGTCCAGCGCGCGGATCAGGGCGCCGACTGGCGTATTGGCATAGTCAACCGGGAGGTCAGTACGCACCAGCGCGGTGCCGAAGTTGGTGCGCGCCGGGCCGGGCTCGGCCAGGGTGAACTCGATACCGAAGCCCGCCACTTCCTGTCGCACCGCTTCCACGAACCCTTCGATGCCCCATTTGCTGGCGTGGTACAGGCTGAAGCCTGGGTAGGCGATCTGCCCGCCTTCGGAAGACACCTGCATCACGTGCCCGCCGCCTTGCCGACGCAGGTATGGCAGCACGGCCTGGATCACGCTGATGGAGCCGATCAGGTTGGTGTCGATCAGCGCGCGCACCTGCGCCTCGGTGGCGGCCTCGGCTGCGCCCAGCGTGCCATAGCCGGCATTGCTGACCACCACGTCGATGCGGTTTAGCGCTGCGAATGTCTGTGCAATGGCAGCGTGCACCGCGGCGGTGTCGCGCACGTCCAGTTGCAGTACGGTCAGTGCGCTTCCGTGCGTTGCCTGCAGATCGCCCAGGGCGTCGGGCCTGCGCACGGTGGCGGCGACGCGATCGCCGCGTGCAAGCAGTGTTTCGACCAGACCGCGGCCGAAGCCGGAGGAGGCGCCTGTGATGAGCCAGTTCTTGGACATGGGAGTGGCCTTCTATGGAGAGGAGGCCCCACTGTAGGAAGCGTAGATTGCTGGGTCTATGCCATAGAATTCGAATGAGTTGATGCGGTTTTGCCACTAATGCCCAAGCCTACGTTCAACGATCTCGCCGCGTTCACCGCCGTGGCCACGCATCGCAGTTTTCGACGTGCGGCCAGCGAGGTGGGGCTTGCGCCGTCCTCGCTCAGCCACCTGATCAGCGCGCTGGAGCGCAATGTAGGGGTGCGCCTGTTGCACCGGACCACGCGCAGTGTGTCGCTCACCGAAGCCGGTGCACGTCTGTACGCAAAGCTGGTCCCGGCGTTGCAGGACGTGGACCACGCGCTGCTGGAGCTGGAGGATTTCCGCAATGGACCCACCGGCACCGTGCGTATCAATGCGCACGAGGTGGTGGTGCAGTTGTTGCTGCAGCAGGTGGTACCGCAGGTGCTGGTGCGTTACCCGGCGCTGTCGGTGGATCTGGTGAGCGAAGGCCGGCTGGTGGATATCGTGGCGGCAGGGTTCGATGCCGGCATTCGCTTCAGCGAGTCGGTGCCGCAGGACATGGTGGCGGTGCCGTTCGGCGGGCCGGCGCGTTTTGTAGCGGTTGCCGCGCCGGCCTATCTCGCGCATGCCGGCGAGCCCGACACACCCGACTCCCTGCACAGGCACGCCTGCATCCGCCACCGCATGCCCAGCGGCAAACTGTACCGCTGGGAGTTCGAACGGCGCGGGGAGGAAGTGGTGATTGATGTGCCTGGGCGACTTACCCTGGACCAGATCACGCAGATGTGCGAAGCCGCCGAAGGCGGGCTGGGTATTGCCTATGTACCGGAGTACGCGGTGCGCGCAGCCCTGCAACGCGGCACGCTGGTGCGTGTGCTCGACGCGTGGTGCCCGGTCTTTCCTGGGCTGGTGCTGTACTACCCCGGGCGGCGCCAACTGCCGCCGGGCCTGCGCGCCTTTATCGATACGCTCAAGGAGCTGCTTCCGCAGGACGCATGAGAGGGTGCGCATGCGGCCTGGAGCGTGCGGCCCTTTGCATGGTGACGTGCGGCACCAGTGCACTGCGCAGGTAGCGGGCAACGGCGGTGCTATCGTTCGCGCAATGCGCACCGCCGCCATTCGTTTCACTGCCTTTTTATTGCAGCCTGCAACGCCTGCAGATGCCAGCTGGGTGTTTATCGTGTTGCCTGCCGCAGCAAGCAACACGTTGCCCACGCGCAGCATGGTCACCGTCACCGGCACAGTTGCCGGGTATCCGCTGCAGGCCACGCTTGAACCCGACGGGCAGGGCGGGCATTGGCTCAAGGTCGACCATGCCTTGCAACAGGCCGCCGGCGTGGCTGCCGGTGACAGGGTCGCAGTGGAGATGACGCCGGTGGACGTGGAACCCGAGCCGGTGGTGCCGGATGATCTGCACGCCGCACTGGCCGCGCAGCCGGCCGCGCGTGCGACCTGGGACGACATCACGGCAGTGGCGCGGCGCGACTGGATCTTCTGGATCGTGTCGGGCAAGAAGGCCGACACGCGGGTCAAGCGCATCGCCACCGCCTGCGACATGCTGGCGTCCGGCAAGCGCCGTGCGTGCTGCTTCGATCGCTCCGGGATGTACAGCAAATCGCTGGCTGCGCCGACGCCAAAAGCGAGCTGAAGCGTCACGCGCAAGCTGTGAGAGAGCGCGGCCAAATGACGGCGATGCAGGCCGCACCTCGGTGGTTTTCCAACCGCACGCTGCCCCTTGACTAGCGGCTTGCGCGGCGCCTGCCTATGCGCCGAAATGCTTACATGCGTCACACAAGCGCACACCTATACTCCAGGGCTGCCCCACCGAAGAGGTTCTGACCGCATGAGCGCACCCCCATCGTCTCCGATTGCCGCCGGTTCTGGCGCAGCGCCCGGTAGCCTTCGCCGCTCGGTGTCCAATACGCTCAAGGGGTCGGCCGGTAATCTGGTCGAGTGGTACGACGTCTACGTTTATTCGGTATTCGCCACCTACTTCGAATCGCAGTTCTTTTCCAAGGAAGACAAGAACGCCACGATGTTCGTGTGGGCGATCTTCGCGATGACCTTCCTGATGCGCCCGATCGGCGCGTGGTACTTCGGTCGCTTCGCCGACCGCTATGGCCGCCGCCTGGCGTTGACCATCTCGGTGTCGATGATGGCGCTGTGCTCGTTCGTCATTGCCATCACGCCCACCGTGGCCACGATCGGTATCGCCGCGCCCATCATCCTGTTGCTGGCGCGGCTGCTGCAGGGCTTTGCCACCGGTGGGGAGTACGGCACCAGCGCAACCTATATGTCCGAAGCGGCGATTCCCGGACGGCGCGGGTTCCTGTCCTCGTTCCATTACGTCACCCTGGTGGGCGGCCATGTGCTGGCGCAGGCCACCTTGCTGGTAATGCTGCATTTCTTCGATGCCTCGCAGGTGTCGGCATGGGGTTGGCGCGTGGCGTTTGGCCTGGGTGGTATCGGCGCGCTGGTGGTGTTCTGGTTGCGCCAGACCATGGATGAGTCGCTGAGCTCCGAATCCATCGCCGATTCGCGCACCGGCAAGGCCAGGGCCTCGGGTTCGATGCGCGAGCTGTTCGTCCATCAGTGGCGCCCGCTGTTGCTGTGCTTTTTGATCACCGCCGGCGGCACCATCGCGTTCTACACCTACTCGGTGACCGGCCCGAAGATGATCCAGACCGCGTTCGCCGGTGGCGACGTGATGGCCGGCACCATCATCAACCTGGTCGCGCTGACGGTGCTGATGCTGATGCAGCCAGTGGGCGGGTGGTTGTCGGACATCGTGGGCCGCAAGACCTTGTTGGTGTTCTTCGGCATCGGCGGCGTGCTCTACACCTGGTTCCTGGTGACCCAGCTACCCAAGCAGACCGACTGGCTGACCGCCTTTGCGATCCTCACCGTGGGCTTTGTGATCCTGACCGGCTACACCTCGATCAACGCGGTGGTGAAGGCAGAACTGTTCCCCACCCATGTGCGCGCGCTGGGCGTGGGCCTGGGCTATGCACTGGCCAACTCCGCCTTCGGCGGTACTGCGCCGCTGCTGTACCAGGCCTCGTTGAAGACCGGACATGTGAGTGAGTTCGTGATCTACGCCACGGCGGTGATCGCGGTGTCGCTGGTGGTCTACATGTTCTTCCTGACCAACAAGGGCAGCAACTGGCTGGACGACGAAGCGGCGATGCATCAACGCAAGCGCTGATTCGCGTTGCCCTTCTCCCATCGGGAGAAGGTGCCCCGAAGGGGCGGATGAGGGTACGTGCGAAGCCACATGCGCTTGAACAACGCTAGGGCTTCGCACCGTACCCTCACCCCAACCCCTCTCCCGTGGGGAGAGGGGCTAAGGGCGAACGAGTACCGACGTACCCATGGGTTTGCGGCGCCGTCTGCGCAAACACGCTGTAACGCAGCCCAATCAACCCCAATAGCGCTTCATCGCGATGTGCGCCTGCCGGCACCTTGCCCACGCGCGCCAGCGAGGCATCCAGCCGCGCGCGCAATGCATCCGGCGCAGGCAGCGGGCGCTTGTGCGCGATCTGTTGCCGGTAGTGCGCAGCAACCTCGGCCAGAATCGCATCCACCGCATCACTACTTGGCTGTGGCAACCCGCGGCGCGCGCTGCGCAGCTGCAGGATGTTCAAGCCCACACGCACTTCGTTGAGCATATCCACCGAGGCCAGCTCGCTGCCTTCCGGCGCCAATGCCAGCCGTGGTGCGAGCAGGCCGAGCAGGTCCAGCATGCGCGCGGCAAAGTGCTGCCGGTCCTGCGTGCCGCGGCCGTCGGCGGCATCGGCCAGGGTGCGCCAGCCCTGGCGCACCAGCCGGCGCGCGCTCCATTCGGCACTCACCGAGCGGAACAGTCGCGTCAGCACCACGGCAAATCCAATGCCCAGCACCATCGCCACCGCTGCGTTGACGAAACTCTGGATGTTGGCGTTGTAGGTGTTCTGCAGGCTCAGCAACGCGGTGAGGTTCACCACCAGCGGCAGCGCGATCAGCATGGTCCTGGGGCGATGCAGCAGCGCACCCAGGGGCAGGAACACTGCCGCCAGGACCAGCACCAGCATCGGGAAATCGTGGATGGCCGGGAAGATGCCGAACAGGTAGATGCCGGCGACCAGGCTGGCGACCACCGCCCAGGTGAGGAATGACAGCATGCTGGGCGCCGGGTCGTCCTGGGCCGCGAAAAAGGCCGCCGTCACCGCCGCCATCATCGCGCCATTGCCGCCGCCTTCCCAACCGATACCGATCCACAGCACGCAGTAGGCCATCAGTGCAATGCCGGCGCTGAGTGCGGAGAACCCGGCCATGCCCAGGTCGAGATGGCGGGCATTGGAGGCGCCGGACGCACGCGTGCTCATTGCGCTGGCAGCGTTGCGTAACCAGGGCAGGCGTTGCCGCCCGGAGGCGTGAGTGCCATTGCCTGCACTGCGCCCCAGATGTGAAGCAGCGTGCGGCCCATTCGCTGGCGCTGCGGCGCTCGTCGGCGGGTCGATGGTCGGCGCTGCAGCGTCGGGCTGCACCGCATCGCTGTCTGCCTGTCGGCTGGCCGCGCGGGGTGCTGCGGCAGCAGGGCTGACGGGTGCGTCCGGTGGCAAGGTCGTCGCAGAGGCGGCAATGTCGGGCGCCGGGGCCGTGGTGTCGTGCAACAACTCGCGCTCCAGCGCGCGGCACTGTTGCCACAGCTCCAGCAGCTCCTGCAGGCGCAGCAACAGACTGTCACGTAGCAGGCGCTGCAAGTCGTTATCGACGGCCGGGCGCAGGGCGGCGATGCGCGCGTGCAGATCGGCGAGGGCGACGGCGCTGTCGGCGTCCTGGCCCTGTTCGATCCAGACGCCGATATCGTCCAGCAGCTGCAGCAGCGTAGGCGAACCGGTGCCGTGCGCGTCATGCACCGCCTGCAGCTGGTCGGTGATCGATGACAGCACCGGCAACAGCAGCAACATGCGTGCGCGCAGCTGCTCCATCGCCGGCACCGCACCGGCATGGCGCGGGTCGTCGTGACGGACGAAGGCGATCAAGGCATCGAACTGCACCAGGTCGGCTGCCAGCCGATTGCGCGGGGCGTGCGAGGCGCCGCGTTGCAGCACCTGCCGGCACCATTGCGCGGCATCCTGCATCCAACTGCCGATGCGTGCATGGAGCATCGGCCGCACCGAGGCCGGGAATACCAGCGAGGCGAACAAGACCGCCATCACCGTGCCCAGGATGATCTCTTCGCTGCGGGCCACCACGGTGTCGAAGATGCCTTCGGGCGAGGTCACCGCCGGAAAGCCGATGAAGGCGGCGGTGTAGCCGGCCAGCAGGAACGCATAGCCGCGCGGGCCGCGGTTGAGCAGCGCCAGGAACAGGCAGACCGATAGCCATAGCGCCATCGCCGCGCTCAGCAGCAGCGGGGTTTCGACCAGATTCGGCAGCATCACCAAGGTGGCCGCGCCGGCCAGCAAGGTGCCGAGCACGCGGTACACGCCCTTGGCGCGGGTCGGGCCAAGCAATGGTTGCGAGACGATGTAGACCGTGGCCATGGCCCAGTACGGTCGCGACAGATTGCCGGCCAGCGCCACGTACAGCGCCGCGATCGAGGCGGCGAAGGTCTTGACCGAGAACAGCCAGGCCTGGCGATCGCGCAGCAATGCGTTCATCGCGCGGCAGTGGCAGCGGTGGCGTCGCTGCGGGCGTCGGTGTCCCAGCCGCCGCCCAACGCCAGAAACAGCTGGATCTGATCCTGCGACACCTGCGCCTGCGCATTGGCCAGGGTCATGTCGGCGGTGGCCAGGGTGCGTTCGGCATCCAGGCTGGACAGATACGGCGTGCGCCCGCCCTGATACAGCCGGCGGTTTTGCGACGAGGCCAGTTCGGCCTGCTGCTGCGCCTGTTCGAGCAGGTGCAGGCGGTCCAGATCCTGCGCGTAGCGCGACAATGCGGTCTGCACTTCGCGCAAGGCCTGCAGCACGGTGTTGTCGAACTGCGCCAGCGCCGCGTCGGCACCGGCTTCGGTGGCGCGCACGCGGGCATGCGCAGCGGCCGAGGGCAGCGTCCAGGAGATCAGCGGGCCGAACGACCACGCATGCGTGGCCGGCTCGCCGACGTCGGCCAGCAAACCGGTGGCGCCGATCGAACCGCCCAGGCGGATGTCCGGATACAGCTCGGCGGTGGCCACGCCGATGCGCGCGGTGGCCGCGGCCAGCCGGCGTTCGGCCTGGCGCACATCCGGCCGGCGCGCCAGCAATGCGCGTCCGTCGCCAACGGGAATCGCCTGCTGCAACGCAGGCGGGTGATCGCAGCGGTCCACGCCGGCCGGCACCTCCCCGGGCGTCTTGCCGAGCAGCGCTGCCAATTGGTAACCGGCGGCCTGGCGGCGCGCGCGTAGCGGCGGTAGCGCCGCTTCCAGCATCGCCACCTGCGCGGTGGCGCGTGCAAGATCGGGCGGGGTACCGCGTCCGGCGGCGATCAAACGCTGGGTGATCTCGCGGCTGCGCTGCTGCAATTGCAGCGAATGCTCGGCCACGTGCAGCTCATGGTTGGCGTGGCAGATCTCCACATAACTGCCGGCGACCTGCGCGGCCACGTTGACCCGGGCCAGATCGATGGCGGCCTGTGCGACCTGCGTATCGGCGTGCGCGGCTTCGGCGCCGCGTTGCAGCTTGCCGAACAGGTCGAACTGGTACGACACACCGAGCTTACCGTCGGCCAGGTTGAACACCGGCAGCTTTTCCTCCTGCAGGAACGCTTCGGCCGAGACCTGCGCGCGGCTGACGCCGGCTTCCACCTCGTAATCGAAGCCGCCGGCATCCATGGCCTGTTCGTACACCGCTGCGGCGCGGCGCAGGTTGGCGCTGGCCACCTTCAGCTCGACGTTGTCGCGCAACGCCTGTTCGACCAGGCGGTCGAGCATCGGGTCGCGATACAGCGCCCACCAGCGTGCCGGCAGCGGCGCGCCGGGCTGCACCTGGTCGTTGCCGGTGTCGATGAACGCGGCATTGGCGGCCGGGCGCCGGTAGGCGGATTGATCGGGCAGTGCGTAATCGGGGCCGACCGTGCTGCAGGCGGCCAGCACGGTGACGGCAGCGCTCAGGCCGAGCAGGCGCAAGCGGTTCATGGCGCGGCCCTTGCCTGCACGTGCGCAGGAGAGGCAGCGGACGGCGTCTGCGTGGCATCGGGCAGGATCGCCACCGTGGCGGTACGCCCGGCAATCAGCTGCACGTGCGTGGGCACCTCATCGAGCGCAATGCGCACCGGGATGCGCTGCGCCAGCCGCACCCAGTCGAATGCGGGCGTGACGTTGGGCAAGGCGCCTGCATTGCCGCTGCGGTAACGGTCTTCGATACCGGCAGCGATGCTTTGCACATGCCCGTGCAAGGTCACCGGCTCGCCCATCAGGTGCACGTCCACGCGCTGGCCGGCATGCACGCCGTGCAGGCGGGTTTCTTCGAAATAGCCATCGACACGGAACGAGCCGGTATCCAGCACTGCCACCACCGGGCGCCCCGCGCTGACGTAGTCGCCCACGCGTACGGTGCGGTCGCTGACATGGCCATCGGCCGGGCTGCGCACTTGCGTGCGGTCTAGATTGAGCTGGGCCAGATCCACCGCCGACTGCGCGGTGGCCACGGCGGCCTGCGCCTTTTGTACATTCGAGCGGCGTACCTCGGCATCTTCGGCGGCCACCAGGTCCTGCAGGCTGCGATCACGCGCAATCTCGCGGCGCAGCTGGCTCAGCGTGGCCTGGCGCTCTGCCAGCGCCGCCTGCGCCTGTTCCAGCGCAATCGCATAGCGCGCGCGGTCCACCACAAACAGCAGCTGCCCACGCCGAACTTGCTGGTTGTCGGCCACTGCCACCGATTCCACCAGCCCGGACACGTCCGGCGCCACCTGCACCACATCGGCGCCCACGTGCGCATCGCGCGTCCACGGCGCCTCCATGTAGTACTGCCAGAGGTGCTGCAGCACCAGCGCGGCCACCGCCACCATTGCCAGGGTCAGCAGCGCCGGCCCCGCGGTCTTGATCAGCTTTTTCACGATTGCATCCAACGGGTAAGGAAAAACAGGCCGCCCAGCAGCGCGACGTACAGCGCCAGGTTGAACAGCGCCGGGTGCCAGACATGGCGATACGCACCGGCGCGGGTCAGCAGCGCAGCGAGCGCGCTGTTGAGCAGATAGGCCAGCGTCATCAACGCCAGCAGGGTGGGAACGAACACACCGTAGAGACTGAACTCGCCGTACATCGGGATTTCCTGCTTATAAAAGACACCACCACCCGGCAGCACCTGTGCGTGGCCATTGGCACGCGCGCCGCGCATGCCGAGCCACAGAACTGCTGCGTAGCCGCCGGGCCGGCGCGCAGGGGGCAGATGCGGCGGGTGCTCCGTGCCGTCCATGCCTGCCGGACAGCCGCGCCCGCCGCTCCGTCAGCCGCTCGGCTCGGACTGGCCAAGCCGCGCATGTGCCTGCGCGATCTGCTCCCACAGCGTCAGCACCACTTGCACCTGCGCCTCGCTGAGCGTGCCGAAGACCTCGGTCCGCAACGCATCCAGCCGAGCCTCGATCCGCACCACCAGCGCCTGCCCCTCGTCGGTGAGCCATAACTGGTTGGCGCGGCGGTCACTGCTGTCGGCCTCG
The DNA here is from genome assembly GCF_001642575.1 of Xanthomonas floridensis. Classification (GTDB taxonomy): domain Bacteria; phylum Pseudomonadota; class Gammaproteobacteria; order Xanthomonadales; family Xanthomonadaceae; genus Xanthomonas; species Xanthomonas floridensis. The sequence goes on from NZ_LXNG01000005.1 coordinate 127,449, forward strand.
CGCCGCACCAGCCCCTGCGCGGCCAGCTTGTCCAGCAGCCGCACCAGCGATGGGCCTTCCATGCCCAGCTGTTGGGCCAGTGCCACCTGGCGGATGCCGCCGCCGGAGCGGCCGACCATCAGCAAGGGCCCGGTGCAGGCGCTGGACAGGCCGAACGCTTCGAAGGCCTGGTCGGCCAGCCGCTGCCATTGCCGGGCGGCCACCAGCAGGCCGGAGCTGAGCTGGGCGCGGGGAGAAAGAAGTGTGCTCGTCATAATAGTTAGGATGCTATCAATTCAACAATGAATCAATAGTCACTGAACCCGCGGCAGCAGCCGCAACCGCCACTGGGGCCGCCGGCCCGTCCTCGGGTACCATGCTCGCCCCCTTTGGGTGCACCTGCGCATGAGCCAGTCCGACCAGCCCGATTCCACCGTCACCCAGGCCCAGGCCGAAGACGCCGTGCGCACCCTGCTGCGCTGGGCCGGCGAAGACCCGGCCCGCGAGGGCCTGCTGGATACCCCGCGCCGGGTCGCCGAAGCCTACGGCGACTGGTTCAGCGGCTACCGCGAGGAACCGCGCGAATACCTGGAGCGCACCTTCGAGGAAGTGGCCGGCTACGACGAACTGATCGTGCTGCGCGACATCTCCTACGAAAGCCATTGCGAGCACCACATGGCGCCGATCATCGGCAAGGTGCACGTGGGCTACCTGCCACGCGGCAAGGTGGTGGGCATCAGCAAGCTGGCCCGGGTGGTGGAAAGCTACGCGCGCCGCTTCCAGGTGCAGGAAAAGATGACCGCCCAGATCGCCCAGTGCATCCAGGACGTGCTGCAGCCGCGCGGTGTGGGCGTGGTCGTGGAAGGCGCGCACGAGTGCATGACCACCCGCGGCATCCACAAGCGCGGCGTCAGCATGGTGACCTCCAAGATGCTGGGCAGCTTCCGCGAAGACGCGCGCACCCGCGCCGAATTCCTGCAATTCATCGAAGTGGGCGGCAAGCGTTGAGGCAGCCCCTGCAGTCGCCATGAAGCATCAGGCACGGATTGCCGGCTACCGCCAGTTGCGCGAGCAGCCGGCCTGGAAACTGCTGGCCGCCGATCATGCCCCGGAGCTGATCGGCCTGCTGCAGACGGTGTTGATGGATGACGAACGCCGGTTGCCGTCGGCGGTGCTGCACGCGCGCCTGCAGCGCCAGCTGGACGCGCTGCGCGGCGATGAACTTTCGCGCGAACTGCCGCGCACCGCGCAGGCCTATCTGGCGCACTGGCTGGCGCAGGGCTGGCTGGAACGCCGCCTGCCCGAAGGTGCGGCCGAAGAGGAATACGAACTTTCGCGCGCGGCCACCCAGGCGATCCGCTTCATCGCCGGACTGCGCGAGAGCGGTAGCAGCGCCACCGAAAGCCGGCTGTCGCTGGTGATCCAGCAGCTGGTGCAGCTGGCCGGCCAGACCGAAGCCGACCCGGAGGTGCGGCTGGCCGCCTTGCGCGACGAACGTGCCCGCATCGATGCCGAAATCGAACGGGTGGCCTCTGGCCGCGTTGGTGCGCTGGATGGCAAGCGGGCGCTGGAACGTGCACGCGACCTGATTCATCTCTCCGACGAGCTGGCGGAGGACTTCCATCGCGTACGCGACGACTTCGAGCAGCTCAATCGTCAGTTCCGCGAGCGCATCATCGATGACGAAGGCGCGCGCGGCGATGTGCTGGAGCAGCTGTTCAACGGCGTGGACGTGATCGCCGACAGCGAGGCCGGGCGCACCTTCGAAGCGTTCTGGAGCCTGCTCAACGACACCCAGCAAAGCAGCCAGCTGGACCAGGCGCTGGACGCCCTGCTCGCACGTGGGTTCGCGCGCAAGCTCGATCGTCGCGAACGCGCCTTTCTGCGCGGGCTCACCGGCACGCTGCTGGAGCGCGGTGGCGAAGTGCACACGGTGATGCAGCACTTCGCACGCAGCCTGCGCGGGTTCGTGCAGAGCCGCGGCTATCTGGAACAGCGCAGGCTCAACCAGTTGCTCAAGCAGGCCCAGGGCGAAGCCCTGCAGCTGCGCGACAGCCTGCACGCCACCGCCGCCACCGGCTACACCCAGGCGCTGAGCAGCAGCCGGCTGCGCTCGCTGTCGCAATGGCGGTTGCACGACCCGCGGCTGACCCAGGTCGATGGCCGCGTGTACGCCGCCGATGCGGCGGATATCTCGCTGGACAGCGTGGGCGATCTGGTCGCGCAGTCGGAAATCGATGTGCGCACCCTGCGCAACGATCTATACGTGCTGCTTGGGCAACAGCCGCGGCTCACCATCGGCGACGCGCTGCAGCAACGCCCGGCCGCGCAGGGGCTGGGCAGCGTGATCGGCTATCTGTCGCTGGGCACGCGCCACGGCATGGTGATCGACGGCCAGATGGAGACGGTGCAATGGGAAGGCGGCGACGGCGCGGTGCGCCGTGCGCGCATTCCCTTGGTGTGGTTTACCCGGGAGAAACGCAATGAACTGGTCTGAGCAGGCGCGGTCCGACACGCACGAGGACGACGGGGACGCCGCCGACAGAGCCACGCCGCTGCGCGCCAGCGATGCCGCCGGCGATGCACCGGGCGGTGCGCTGTTCCTGGGCGACACCGGCACGCTGCCGTTCGAGGCGCGCCGCGCGCTGTGCCAGTTGCTGGCCGGGCCCAGCATCGATGCGCAGCGGCATGGCGCGTTGTGGCCAGCGCTGCTGCGCAACGAAGCGGCCATCCGCCAGATGTTGTGCGAGCTGTTCCTGGAACTGGTGCTGGACCGCGAGGGCGGGGTGGCGTTCACCCGCCAGGCCGACACCGCCGAGCTGGAATCGCCCACCCTGCTGCGCAGCGCGCCGCTGACCTTCATCGAGTCGGTGCTGCTGCTGTTTCTGCGCCAGCAGCTGGCCGAGGCCGATACGCGCGGCGAGCGCGCGGTGGTGGACGAGGCGCAGTTGGTCGAGGCGTTGTCGGTGTACGAAAAGAACCTCTCCACCGACAAGGCCGGGTTCACGCGGCGGGTGATGACGGCCATTGGCAAGATGCGCGACAACCAGTTGCTGTCGCGGCTGCGCGGTAGCGAGGAGCGGTATGAGGTGTCGCCAGTGTTAAAGCTGTTGTTCTCGGCAGAGGATGTGCAGGCGTTGGTGGTGGCGTATCGGGAGTTGCGTGAGGGGGAGGTTGCGTTGGAGTGATGCCGTTTGCGCCTGGGACCCCATCTTCCTTCTCCCTCCGGGAGAAGGTGCCCGAAGGGCGGATGAGGGTGCGGTGTCAGGTGGCGTGTGGTGCTGTGCGGATTGTTTCTGCACCTGTGACGGCATCTTCCTTCTCCCATCGGGAGAAGGTGCTCGAAGGGCGGATGAGGGTGCGGTGTCAGGTGGTGTGTGGTGCTGTGCGGATTGTTTCTGCACCTGTGACGGCATCTTCCTTCTCCCATCGGGAGAAGGTGCCCGAAGGGCGGATGAGGGTGCGGTGTCAGGTGGTGTGTGGTGCTGTGCGGATTGTTTCTGCACCTGTGACGGCATCTGCCTTCTCCCATCGGGAGAAGGTGCTCGAAGGGCGGATGAGGGTGCGATGTCAGGTGGCGTGTGGTGCTGTGCGGATTGTTTCTGCACCTGTGACGGCATCTTCCTTCTCCCATTGGGAGAAGGTGCCCGAAGGGCGGATGAGGGCGCGGTGTCAGGTGGCGTGTGGTGCTGTGCGGATTGACTGATGTTTTGCTGTGAGCGGGTAGGGCAAGAGCTTTCACGCCCTTGCGGGCGCGAGTCACTTTTTCTTTGCTTGTGCAAAGAAAAAGTAACCAAAAAGAAAGCACACCCCGTCCTCGCGCCCTCCGCGCCAAGGCGCTGCGGGTGCGCAAGTCCGGCAGAAATTTTTGTAAGGGACATCCCTGTCCCTTACAAAAACGTCGCGCATCCATGCGCGCCGCCCTGCGGGTTGTATCTGCCGGCCTTGCCGCTGCGGTATGGGGCCCCGAAATGCAAACTGCGCAAGCAACAGCAACAGCAACAGCAACAGCAACAGCAACAACAAGTGGGGCCTGTACCAGCAACACAATGCTGAAAGCAGCAAAGCAGCAAAGCAGCAAAGCAGCAAAGCAGCAAGGCAGCAAGGCAGCAAGGCAGCAAGGCAGCAAGGCAGCAAGGCAGCAAGGCAGCAAGGCAGCAAGGCAGCAAGGCAGCAAGGCAGCAAAGCAGCAAAGCAGCAAAGCAGCAAAGCAGCAAAGCAGCAAAGCAGCAAAGCAGCAAAGCAGCAAAGCAGTCACGAAAAAACGAAGAAACGAAGAAGGAGCGATGTGCGCGCGATCGGCCGATGTTGAAAGGTGAGCGGTGAGTGGTGCAGGTGTTCGACAATCCGCAGCGGTTGTCGCGTTCGTCCGGCCTGCACACCAATTGGTTCAAGCACCACGCTGTTGTAGGAGCGACCTTGGTCGCAAAGCCGTCCCCTTGCCCCATTCGTATTCCTGCCTAACTCCTACCCACCCGCATCCCGCACCGCCGCCCCACAAAAATGCGTCACCGTTCGTAATGGTCTGTCCTGGCGTCCCTGTCGTTCTGTTTTGGTGAGTGAGCAATGAATTCCCAGTCCAACCTGTCGCCGGCATCGCCGGGTGCTTCCTTGTTTGCCGAGACGCTGGCCGAGCAGCGTGCGCAGCAGTTCCGTATGCGGCGCTTGCAGGTGCACAACTGGGGCACGTTCAACGGCTTGACCGAGGTGCCGATCGCCGAGAAGGGCTTTCTGTTCGTCGGGCGGTCGGGCTCGGGCAAGTCCACCTTGCTGGACGCGATGTCGGCACTGCTGACGCCGCCGAGCATCGTCGACTTCAACGCGGCTGCGCGCGAGGCCGAGCGCAGTGGGCGCGACCGCAGCCTGGTGTCGTATGTGCGCGGGGCCTGGGCCGATCAGCAGGACAGCGCCTCCGGCGAGATCGCCACGCAGTACCTGCGCAAGGGCGCCACCTGGACGGCGTTGGTGCTGGAATACCGCAACGCGCAGGGCGAGGCGGTGAGCCTGATTCGCCTGTTCTGGATCGCCGGCAGCGGCAACGCCGCGGCCGATGTGCGCCGCCACTACATGGTGGCGCCGCGCAGCTTCGATGTGGCCAGCGAGCTGGATGGCTTCGATCTGGACCTGCGCAAGCTCAAGGCGCGGCTGGGCGATGAGGTGGCGCATTTCGACGGGTTCGCCGGCTATGCCGAACGTTTCCGGCATGCGCTGGGCATCGGCAACGAGATGGCGCTGCGACTGCTGCACAAGACCCAGTCGGCCAAGAATCTGGGCGATCTCAACGCGTTCCTGCGCGGCTTCATGCTGGACGAGCCGCGCACCTTCGAAGCCGCCGATCGGCTGGTGGAGGATTTTGCCGAACTCGATGGCGCGCACCACGCAGTGGTTACCGCGCGCCGCCAGGTGGAAACGCTGACCCCCGCGCGCGAGCACCATGCGGCGCTGATGACGTTGCGCCACAGCGTCAGCGAGTTGCGCGAGCTGCAGTTGGGCGTGGACAGCTACCGCGAGCAGCAACGGCTGGCCTTGCTGGACGAGCGCTTGCAGGAACTGGACAACCAGGACCGCGGGCTGGCCGGTGAGGAAGGCCAGCGCCGCGAATCGCTGGACAACCACGAACAAAAGCTGGCCGGGCTGGAACGCGAGCAGCGCGCCGCTGGCGGCGAGCAGATCGAAGAACTGGAACGCGAGCGTGCGCGCGTCGAGCGCGAGCGCGACGAACGCCTGCGCCGCCGTGCGCAAATCGAACAGGCCTGCCGCCAGCTCGGTACCGCCCTGGCGGCCGGGGCCAGCGGCTTTGCCGCGCAGATCGCGCATGCGCAAACCGTGCTGGATAACGGCAAGCACGACGCCAGCGCGCTGGACGACGCGATTGCCGAGCGCATGGGCGCGCGGCGCGACGACGAACGCCGCTTTGCCGAGATCCGCGCCGAACTGGATGCGCTGAAGCGCGCGCCATCGAGCATGCCAGCGCCAATGCAGGCCCTGCGCGCGCGGCTGTGCGAAGACATCGGCATTGCCGAGGCCGCGCTGCCGTTCGTTGGCGAACTGGTGCAGGTACGCGATGACCAGATGGCCTGGCGCGGTGCGATCGAGCGGGTGCTGCACGGCTTTGCACAATCGCTGTTGGTAGACGAGCGGCACTACGCGCAGGTCAGCGAATGGGTCAATCGCACCCACATCGGCACGCGTTTGGTGTACTTCCGTGTGCGCCGCAACGACGAGCTGCACTCGCGGCGGGTCGATCCCGACGCGCTGCCGGGCAAGCTGCAGCTGCGCGAACACGCCTTCACCGACTGGCTGCGCAACGAGCTCACCCGCCGCTTCGATTACGCCTGCGTGGACAACGCCACCGCGCTGCGCAACGCCGATCGCGCCATCACCCGCGAGGGTCAGGTCAAGCACCCCGGCGATCGCTATGAGAAGGATGACCGCCACGCGGTCAATGATCGCAAGCGGTGGCTGCTCGGCCACGACAACCGCGACAAGCTCAAGGTGTTCGAGCGCGAAGCGCAGGCGCTGGCGCAGCGCATTGCCAGCTGCGATGCCGATGTCGCAGCGCTGCGCAAGCAGCGCGAACAGGACCAGGAACGCCAGCTCGCCGCGCACACGCTGGTCGAGCGCGACTGGGACGAAATCGACGTCGGCCCCAAGCTGCAGCGCCTGAGCGATATCGACGAGCAGCTGGTGCAGCTACGCGAAGGCAACAGTGGTTTGCGCGCACTCGGCCAGGCCATCGATACCGCACGCACCTTGCGCGACCAGGCCAAGCGCACCTATGACGATGTGCGGCTGGAGCGCGCGCAACTGGCGCGCGAGCGTGTGCGGCTCGAGCAGCAGCATGCGGCATGCGCGGGCCGCGCCGGTACCGCCACGCTCACACCCACCCAGTTGCAGGGGTTGCGGGAACGTCTTGCCGCATTGACCCCGCTGTCGCTGGACAATCTGGAAGCGCATTTCCGCCTGGTCGAGCGGGGCCTGGCCGAGCAGCTGGCCGAAAGCCAGGGCCGCGACAGCCGGCTCAGCGCGCAACTGCTGGAATGCTTCCGCAAGTATTGCCAGCAGTGGCCCGAAGACAGCGGCGACTTCACCGTCAGCCTGTCCAGTGCCGACGATTTCCTCGCGCGTCTGGACCGGCTGGAAAGCGATGGCCTGCCGCGGCACGAACATCGTTTCTTCGACCTGTTGCAGACCCAGAGCAAGAACAACCTGCTGGCCTTGCAGCGCCACACCGCCGAGGCCCACAAGGGCATCAAGCAGCGCATGGACGAGGTCAACGCCAGCCTGGAGCAGGTGCCGTTCAACCGCGACACCATCCTGACCATCGAGGTCAGCGATCGCCGCCTGACCGAAGTGCAGGAATTCCAGCAGCAGTTGCGCGCGGTGCTGTCGCATCAACAGACCGAAGATCGCGCCCTGGCCGAGGCGCAGTTTTCCACCTTGCGCGCGTTGGTGGCGCGGCTGGGCGCACAGGAGCCGGAGGCGCGACGCTGGCGCGAACAGGTGCTGGACGTGCGCCTGCATGTGGAATTCATCGGCGTGGAACTGGACGCGCAAACGCGCGCGCAGGTGGAGATCTACCGCAGCGGCGCCGGCAAGTCCGGCGGGCAGCGGCAGAAACTGGCCACCACCTGTTTGGCGGCGGCACTGCGTTATCAGCTCGGTGGCGAAGACGGCGAACTGCCGCGCTATTGCGCGGTGGTGCTGGACGAGGCCTTCGACAAGGCCGATAACGAGTTCACCGCATTGGCGATGAACATCTTCGAGAATTTCGGCTTCCAGATGGTGGTGGCCACGCCGCTGAAGTCGGTGATGACGCTGGAGCCCTTCATCGGTGGCGCGTGTTTCGTGGAGATCAGCGGCCGCCATAACTCCGGCGTGCTATTGATCGAATATGACGAGCAGGCGCAGCGGTTGAAGTTGCCGGAGCGCTCGCGAGGCGATGAGCCAGCGGTTGCCGATGCCATGGACGCTGCGCCAGCGATCGCGGCTGCGAGCGAGGCCGCAGTAGTGCAGGGCGCTGCAAACGCAGATGGCATGGCAACCGATGGCGTTCCAGCGCACCCGACAGTGCCAGCGGCAGACGAGACGTCGCCCACAACAGGGAACACGCGCAGCAACAAGCGCAAACAGCCACCGGCGACGGCAAACAAGCAGACCAAGAAAGCCAGGACCGCATCGCCTAAGCGCGCTGCACAGGCTCAAGCAAAAAAGACGGGCACATCGCCATCGCGCACATCGTCCGTGACCAGCGAGCCGGCATCTGACAAACAGGCAGGCGCGCACGTACAGGCGGTGTCGTTGTCGGCAACTGCGTCCGCGCCCAATCCGGTCAAGCCCGCACGGTCTTCAAAAGCGGGCAGGCCGATCGCGGTGCCACGCACATCCAACGTCACATCGAAGAAGGCCGCCACTGCATCTGCGGCAGCGAAAGCCGCCACCGCCAAGCCGCGTGCAACAGCGGTGTCGACGGGGCGGCCAGTCCGTGGTGGCGGCAATACACCCTCGGCACGTGCGGCGACGAAACCGCTGCCAGCCAAAAAGCGCGGCGCCAAGGCAGGCACCGCGCAGACGCGCGGCAAGCGCTGACACCGTGCACGGTTGACGCTACCTGCCCGGGTGGCGTCACCGGCTTCGATCCCCTCGCCCTGGCAGCGGGTTTCCGCGACTAGTGCAGCAGATCCCAGCCCATCTTGCCGATCAGCACGATCACCAGCACCAGGAACAGTTTGCGGATCAATGGCGTGCCACCGCGTAACGCCATCCGCGTGCCGGCCACCGCGCCGGCCACGTTCGCTGCCGCCATCGGGATGCCGATCGCCAACATCACTTGTCCGCTGGGCAGAAAGAACGACAACGCGGCAAGGTTGGTGGCCAGGTTGACCACCTTGGCTGCCGCCGAGGCGCGCAGGAAATCCAGCCCAAAAAAGCGGATGAACAGGAAGATCAGAAAGCTGCCCGTGCCCGGGCCGAAGAACCCGTCGTAGAAGCCGATCGCCGCACCCATCGCCAATGCGGTGGCCAGTTCGCGACGGCCGATCTGGCGTGGCCGGTGCAGCGCGCCGAAATCCTTCTTGATCAACGTGTAGATCAGCATCGCGACCAGCAGCACCAGGATCAGCGGCCGCACCGCTTGCTTGGGCATCAGGCTGACCGCGGTCGCGCCCAGAAACGAAAACGTGAATGCTGCCGCCGTTGCATACAGCACCGGCCGCCACGGGAAGCGTACCGTGCGCGCATACCGCCATGCCGACGCTCCGGTGCCGAACATTGCGCTGAACTTGTTGGTACCCAGGATCAATGATGGCGCCTGCTGCGGCAGTGTTGCGAACAGGCCCGGCAACTGGATCAATCCACCGCCGCCGACCGCCGCATCCACCAGCCCGGCGACAAACGCAATGCACGCCAGCCACGGCAATTCGGTGGGAATCAATTCCAGCAAGGCCACGCTCCGCACGACGAGGGCGACAGCATAGCCGCCGCATCCCCCCTGCTCCCCAATCCCCAGTCCCATCCCGCACAATCTCCGCATGCCGACCTCCACACCTACCGACCCCTGCCCCTGTGGCCGCCCCGCCGATTACGCACGGTGTTGCAGGCCATACCACGCCGGTGCCGCTGCGCCCGACGCCGAAACCCTGATGCGCGCGCGCTACAGCGCCTATGTGCGTCGCGATCCCGCGTACCTGCTGTCCAGCTGGCACCCGTCCACCCGCCCGGCCGACCTGGCCCTGGACGACGGTGGCCGCACCACCTGGCTCGGCCTCACCATCCAGCGTGCCCTCACCACCGGCGAGGACACCGCCGAAGTGGTGTTCCTGGCGCGCTACCGCATCGGCGGCGGCAGCGCGGTCCGCATGACCGAGCACAGCCGTTTTGTGCGCGAAGACGGCCACTGGTACTACCTCGACGCCCGCTAGCCTGCCGCTCCCACCATTGAGCGCAGTGCGGATCGGCAATCGCACAGATCCATGCGCGTGCCGGTCTCCTCGCGGAAGAACCTGCCCACCGCGCGGATGAGGCAGAAGCAGCCCGGTCTTCCAAACGCCGCACACCTACAACCGACCGGCCCCAGAACGCACCCACCCCCTTCGCTGTCAGCGCTGCCGCTGCGGCTGGCACTGATTCGGCCATCCTCGCACTGCTGCAGTTCCGCCATTCATCCGACCAACGGCAGGCGGCGTCGGCGTTTGTCGACATGGCGTTCGCAGCCGATCCGGGAAGCTTGCCGCGCCGGCGGAGCTCGCCGCGGGGTGGGATAGCGATCATGGCAACCTTCAATTTCTGGCAATGGGCGCTTGTGGCCGTGGTGGTCTTCGCGGTCGTGCTGCCGGCAGTGCTGGCAACCGCCATGGTTCGCTTCGGGCCGCGCCACGATGCGCCGCCACGCGCACGCTCCCGCCGCAACGCCGAAGGCAGCCCGTCCACCCCCACGCTGTCGTTGTTGACCGGCATCACCGGCGACGGCAATTGAGCCGGCGGTAGCGCGCCCTGCATGAGAACGCGCGAATATCGTCGCCCCTGACCTCGCGCACCCCAGTAGTCGGCGCGACCAAGACGACACGACCACGAAAAGAGATGCGGCCCAGCGCAGATGGCGCAGGGCAGTCGATGTCCGAATGCCGGTCTCCGTGCGCTATGCCGCGCTGCTATTCGGGGAGGGGAGTGGTGGGGCAACAGCCGGCTCATGCCTCTGGAGGGGCGGTGGCTGCTGTAGGTGGATCAGTCCCACGGTGAAGGGACGCGCTGTCCGCAGGGAAAAGCAGACCAGTCCCTTCGCGAGTGGATGAAAGGTACCAGCCCCTAGTTCGCACCGTTAGCGCCGCCCCTGGCCCTGTCAGGAATGGCCACCTCCACCAGCGTGAGGTCGAGGCGCATGCCACCCCAACGGTGGCCTGCACTCAGCACCGCTACGCTTGTATCGCCGGCCGCCACATCACCCCCAACAAATCACCACCCAACGGCCCGGTCAAATAGGCGCGCATCGGCAGGCAGGCCAAAATGTACCCGCCCATCCGGGCAGCGCATCACCCACCTGCACCCCGGACCCAGTCAGGTTGGCTATCCTCGGCGGATCGATTTGCCGCAGGAGCGCTCCATCGCATGACCGCCGTCCACATGCCGGCCACCGCGCCATGACGCCGTTCCGGCGCGCCTTGCCAGTCCTGCTTGGATTGGTGCCGCTGGCTGCCTGCGCCGATCCGGCGTTCGACCGCTGTCTGGCCGGCCTGCAGACCCAGGCTGCTGCCAAGGGCGTGGATGCCACCAGTTTCCAGCGTTTCACCGCTGGCCTGGCGCCCGATCCCAGCGTGCTGCCGCTGCTGGACGCGCAACCGGAGTTCACCACCCCCATCTGGGACTACCTCGCCAGCCTGGTCGACAGCCAGCGCGTCAGCGACGGCCAGGCCATGCTGGTCACCCACCGCGAGTTGTTGACCCGGTTATCCGAGCAGACCGGCGTGGACCCGGCCACCATCGTGGCGGTCTGGGGCGTGGAGAGCGACTACGGCCGGGTCACCGGCAAGCGCCCGCTGCTGGTGTCGCTGGCCACCCTGTCGTGCGCAGGCCGCCGCCAGCCGTTCTTCCGCGGTGAATTGCTTGCCTTGCTCGGCCTGCTGCAGCAGGGCGACCTGTCGCCGGAGGGCTTGACCGGCTCCTGGGCCGGCGCCTTTGGGCAGACCCAGTTCATGCCCTCGACCTACGCGCGGATCGCGGTCGATGGGGATGGCGATGGCCACCGCGACCTGGTGGCCAGCATTCCCGACGCGCTGGCCTCCACCGCCAACTACCTGGTCAAGGCCGGCTGGGAGCGCGCCCGCCCGTGGGGTATGGGAGTGCGCCTGCCGCCGGGCTTCGATGCCAGCAAGGCCGGCCGCACCCGCCGCCAACCGTTGCAGGCCTGGCAGGCCGCCGGCCTGCTCGGGACCGACGGCAAGCCGCTCGCCCCGACCGGGTTGCCCGCCGAGACGCCTGCCGCGCTGCTGTTGCCGGCCGGCGCCACTGGCCCGGCGTTCCTGGTGTTCCGCAACTACGACGCGATCTACGCCTACAACGCCGCCGAAAGCTACGCGCTGTCGATCGCGCTGCTGGCCGACCGCCTGCGCGGTGGCCCCGGCCTGGCGGCGGCCTGGCCGACCGACGACCCCGGTCTGGGCCGCCCGGAACGCCGCGACCTGCAACAGTTGCTGCTCGCCCGCGGCCACCAGATCGGCGAGGCCGACGGCATGGTCGGCAGCGCCACCCGCCGCGCCATCCAGGTCGAGCAGACCCGGCTGGGCCTGCAGCCGGCCGATGGCCGCCCGGGCCAGCGCATCCTCACCGCCCTGCGTGCCGCGCCGCCGCTCACCGGCATGGCCACCGTGCGCGGCACCGCCTTCAAGCTGCCGGCCGCCTATCCCGCATTCGCCCAATCTCCCATCGTCCACAAGGCATCCCCCATGTCCGACACCACCGGCCTGACCACAGGCGACTTCCACGGTTTTCCGTCGCTGCTGATCGACACCCCGTTCTCCACCGCGGCCATCAGCCTGTTCGGCGGCCAGTTGCTGTCGTTCGTGCCCAAGGGCGGGCAGGACGTGATGTGGCTGTCGCCGCTTGCCAAGCAGCCGCCCACGCCGATCCGCGGCGGCGCGCCGGTGTGCTGGCCGTATTTCGGCCGCCAGGACCAGACCGGCGAGGTGCCCGCGCACGGCTTCGTACGCACCGTGCCGTGGCAGCTCACCGAGAGCCACCGCGAAGCCGACGGCACCGTGGTGCTCACCTTGACCCCGCCGGCCTTCGACGACCTGGCGTTGCGCCTGCGCATGACCCTGCGGATCGGCCGCACCCTCGAACAGCGCCTGATCACCCAGAACACCAGCACCGCCCCGGTGCGCTTCACCCAGGCACTGCACAATTATTTCCGTGTCGGCGATGCCCTGAAGGTCAGCGTGCAGGGTCTGGACGGCCTGGACTACCTGGACAAGTACGAGAACTACGCCACCGCCCACCGCCAGCAAGGCGACTGGAGCCTGCGCGACCCGCGCGATCCCGGCCGCAGCGACCGCATCTACGTCAACTCCGGCGGCCGCTACACGCTCACCGACCCGGTGCTCGGCCGCCGCATCGTCATCGCCACCGAAGGCAGCCGCTCGCTGGTGGCCTGGAACCCGGGCGAAGACGCCGGCAAGAAGATGGCCGACGTGGGCGAGGGCTGGCGCGACTACGTCTGCCTGGAAGCGGCCAACGCCGGCCCGGACGTCATTGAACTGGCCCCCGGCGCCAGCCATGCCCTGGGCCAGACCATCAGCGTCGAATAACCCATCGGTCGTTGCCACCGCTGGGGCCCAGGCCACCCCAGCGGGCGCGCAGAGCGTCTACCGACGGCGGCTGGTCAATGGATGCTTGCGCGTTGGTGTCGCATCCAGTCGATCCGGGGCGGAGCGTTGCGACCGAGCGCGTTCTGTCTGATCGCTACGCAGTGTCTTCAACCCGCTCGAGGGATGTCGCCGGCGAAAGCCAGCAGACGTCAGGCGGGCAAAAGAGCTAGATCAGCAGCGCAGCCTCACTACTGGGGAAGCAGCCCAGCGTCACCACACGCTGCCGCCGTACCCTTCTCCCGCCGGGAGAAGGAATCTTTGTCTCGGGTCAGCAGGCGAGGGGCACCAGAAACACTCGCACGACCCACTCCCTTCTCCCACCGGGAGAAGATGCCCGAAGGGCGGATGAGGGTACGCTGTCTGCAACGGCTCCAGCCGAGCGCACGAGTTCCTCGATCCTGTCTCGGGGGCAGCAGGCGAGGGGCACCAGAAACACTCGCACGACCCACTCCCTTCTCCCACCGGGAGAAGGTACCCGAAGGGCGGAGGAGGGTACGGTGTCAGCAATGGCTCCAGCCGAGCGCACCCGTACCCTTCAACGCTGCTCTAAACCGCTCAGCGGACATCGCGCTTCAGGCATCACCTCGCTCAGGCCCGATGCGCACGAGCCGCGGCAAACCCAAAGCGATCTCCAACAGAGCGGTCGCACGGGTCTGCTGCGGTCGAGCGCAGTCCAGCCGAGTCCACCGATCACAACGCTCCTGCGCCTCGCTGCGCACGCCTCGTCTCGCATCCAGGTCCGATCCGAGCCAATCGGCAGCTACACTTCCCGCCTCGCTACCCTGGGCCGCGCGATGTCTCCCTCCGCCGATTCCGCGCCCGCCCCGGGCCGCCGCCGCGCCGCACTGATCTTCATCTTCATCACCGTGCTGATCGACGTGCTGTCCTTCGGCGTGATCATCCCGGTGCTGCCGGATCTGGTGCGCCATTTCACCGGTGGCGACTACGTGGTGGCCGCCGGCTGGATCGGCTGGTTCGGCTTCCTGTTCGCGGCCATCCAGTTCGTCTGCTCGCCGCTGCAAGGCGCCCTGTCTGATCGCTTCGGCCGTCGCCCGGTCATCCTGCTCTCGTGCCTGGGGCTGGGGCTGGACTTCATCCTGATGGCCATCGCCCACAGCCTGCCGATGCTGCTGCTGGCGCGGGTGATCTCCGGCATCTGCTCGGCCAGTTTTTCCACCGCCAACGCCTACATCGCCGACGTCACCCCGGCCGACAAGCGCGCCGGGGCGTTCGGCATGCTTGGGGCTGCCTTCGGTATTGGTTTTGTCGCCGGCCCGCTGATCGGTGGCTGGCTGGGCAGCATCGGCCTGCGCTGGCCGTTCTGGTTTGCCGCAGGATTGGCCTTGTTGAACGTGCTGTACGGCTGGTTCGTGCTGCCCGAATCGCTGCCTGCCGAACGCCGCACGGCGCGCCTGGAGTGGTCGCATGCCAATCCGCTTGGCGCGCTCAAGCTGCTGCGCCGCTATCCGCAAGTGTTCGGCCTGGCCGCGGTGGTGTTCCTGGCCAACCTGGCGCACTACGTCTACCCCAGCATCTTCGTGCTGTTCGCCGGCTATCAATACCACTGGGGCCCGCGCGAAGTGAGCTGGGTGCTGGCCGGGGTGGGGGTCTGCAGCATCATCGTCAATGCCTTGCTGGTCGGCCGGCTGGTGCGCTGGCTGGGCGAGCGCCGCGCCCTGCTGCTGGGATTGGGCTGCGGGGTGGTCGGGTTTGTCATCTACGGCTTCGCCGACAGCGGCCGCATGTTCCTGATCGGGGTGCCGATCAGCGCGCTTTGGGCCATCGCCGCGCCGGCGGCGATGGCCTTGATCACCCGCGATGTCGGCGCCGATGCGCAGGGCCGCGTGCAGGGCGCGCTGACCAGCCTGGTCAGCCTGGCCGGCATCGCCGGTCCGCTGCTGTTCGCCAACGTGTTCGCCTGGTTCATCGGTCGTGGCGCACCACTGCATCTGCCCGGTGCGCCGTGGCTGCTGGCCGGCGTGCTGCTCGCAGCCGGCTGGTTGATGGCGTGGGCGAGGGCGGGGCGCAGCCGTGGTGTGGTCAATGCCACCGGCAGCTGATGCCAACGCATTCATCCGGCGCTCGCGTCCGCTTTTTCTGATTCGTGCCAGCACTGCTAGGCTGGTGTCTTCCGTGCCCCGGCACCGCCTCGACTTCCTATGCGTTCCGACACCCTGGCCGTTCCCACGTCGGCCGCACGCGCGCTGCGCCATGCCACCCAGGACACGCATCGCCTGGTCGAAGCAGTCCCGCTGATGCAGGCGCTTGGGCAAGGGCAGGTCGATCGCACGCGCTATGCGCTGATCCTGCGCCGGCACCATGCCTTGCTGGCCGGTTTCGAAGAATGCTTCGGCGACTGGCTGGACACCCTGGTCGGCAACGGCTGGCACTACCGTCGCCGGTTGCCCGCCTTGCGCGCGGATCTGCGCACGCTCGGTCAACTGCCGGATACACCGCTTGCCCCACCGGCCGGCACCGACGCCGCCGCGCGCTGGGGCATGTTGTACGTGATCGAAGGCGCGCAGCTGGGCGGGCGGGTGATTGCCCGCAGCCTGCGCCGCCAGCAACCTGCATTGGCCGACGCGCTGCAGTATTTCGAGCTGGCCGATGAAGACCCCGCCGGCTGGCGCCGTTTCCAGGCCGTGCTCGATCACTGCCTGGACACCCCGCGCACGCGCGCTGCCGCCATCGCTGGCGCGCAGGCCATGTTCGCCCACTTCCATAGCTGTCTTGCAGCGGAGCCGCACGCGTGACCCAGACCACCGAACCCCTGGATATGGATGTCTGCGCGCGCGAGCCGATCCACATCCCTGGCCTGATCCAACCCTATGGCGTCCTGCTGGTGATCGAACCGGCCGATGGCCGCATCGTGCAGGCCAGCAGCACGGCCGCAGATCTGCTCGGCGTGCCGCAGGAGTCGTTGCTGGGGATGTCCTACACCCAGGTGCTGGAGATCCCCGAGACGCAGCCCTTCGCGGTGGACGAGCAGGCGCAGCACCTGCTGCATGCCGAGGCACGCTTCCCCGCGCGTGCCACGCCGCCCGATCACGCCTGGGTGGCCGCCTGGCATCTGTATCCGGAGCAATGGCTGGTCGAAATCGAGCCGCGCGACGCGCGCCTGATGGATGTCACCCTGCGCGAAGCCTTGCCACTGTTGCGCAGCATCGAGCGCGACCCGGGCATCGACGAGGCCGCCGTGCGCGCGGCCAAGGGCCTGCGCAGCATGATTGGCTTCGACCGGGTGATGGTGTACCGCTTCGACGAAGAGTGGAACGGCGACGTCATCGCCGAAGCCCGCCAGCCCGAGCTGGAGGCCTACCTGGGCCTGCATTACCCGGCCAGTGACATTCCCGCGCAGGCGCGCGCGCTGTACCTGCGCAACCGCGTGCGCCAGATCGCCGATGTGCGGTACCAGCCCTCGCCGATCCAGCCCACCTTGCATCCGCGCCTGGGCACTCCGGTGGATCTGAGCGATGTCAGCCTGCGCAGCGTCTCGCCGGTGCATCTGGAATACCTGGCCAACATGGGCGTCAGCGCCACGCTGGTGTCCTCGATCGTCGTCAACGATGCGCTCTGGGGGCTGATTTCCTGTCACCACTACAGCCCGCACTTCACCAGCCATGCCATGCGCGATGCCACCGATGCGGTGACCCGCGCGCTGGCCGGGCGCATCGGCGCGCTGCAGGCGGTGGGGCGGGCGCGGCTGGAGTCGGTGCTGCTCACCATCCGCGAAAAGCTGATCACCGATTTCAACGACGCCGAGCACCTGACCGTGGACATGCTCGCCGACATGGCCCCGGACCTGATGGACGTGGTGGACGCCGACGGCGTGGCGATCTTCCACGGCAACGAGATCAGCCGTCACGGCAGCGCGCCGGATGTGGATGCGCTACGCCGCATCCGCGACCACATCGAATCGGCACATCACGACGCGCTGCGCGAGGACGCGGTGGGCGCGCTGCATGTGGATGCGATCGGCGAGGTCTTTCCGGAACTGGCCGACCTGGCCCCATTGGCGGCCGGTTTCATCTTCGTCCCGTTGATGCCGCAATCGCGCAGCGCCCTGCTATGGACCCGCCGTGAGCAGGTGCAGCAGATCAAGTGGGCTGGCAACCCGCAGCTGGCCAAGCTGCAGGACATCCCCAACTCGCGGCTGTCGCCACGCAAGAGCTTCGACCTGTGGCAGCAGACGGTGCGCGGGCGGGCCCGGCCGTGGGCGCCGCTGCATCTGGAATCGGCGCGCAGCCTGCGGGTGCTGATCGAACTGATGGAGCGCAAGCGGTTCCAGCAGGACTTCACCCTGCTCGAAGCCTCGCTGTCGCGTCTGCGCGACGGCGTGGCCATCATCGAGCGCGGCGCCCAGGCTGGCGTGCACCGGCTGATGTTCGTCAACCCGGCGTTTGCCGACCTGAGCCAGGCCGAGGTCGCCGAGTTGATCGGCTGCGACATCCTCGCGCTGCTGGCCGACGATGCCGCCAAGGCCAAGGTCGAACTGCTCGAAGAGGCGCTGCGGCTGGGGCGCGCGGCCTATGTCACCTTGCCGCTGCGCACCCATGACGGCGCGCCGGTGTATCGCCAGTTCCATCTCGAACCCTTGCCCAGCCCCAGCGGGGTCACCGCGCACTGGCTGCTGCAGTTGCGCGACCCGGAATAAGCGCCGCCGCTGCACGCAGCACAAGGACGCAGCACCGCAGCCGCCACTGCGGTGCCGTTGTGGCCGTGATGCATCGCATCGAAGGGCAGGGTGGCAGGTGGCGAGCAAGGCCCGCACGCGACGCAGTGGCTCTGACCGTGCCATATGCCTGGCGGGCTCCTGCCTCAGGCAGCGCACTGCTGGTACACGGCCCGATCTGCTCATCCCATCGGCAAAGCACCGCATGGCGCTCGATGGGGCGACCGCGCAGCCCCGAAGCCCCGAAGCCCGTCCGCGGCAGTCCGCCGCCACATCACACTGCGGCAGTGAGCAGGTGAGCTAAGGCAATGTCCTGGGTCGCAAGGTCAACAAGGTGAGCGTGCCGGCCACCAGGCCCCAGAAGGCCGCGCCGACCCCGCCCAGCGTCAGCCCGGAGGCGGTGACCAGAAAGGTGATCAAGGCCGCCTCGCGTTCGCCGTCTTCGCGCAGGGCCGCCGCCAGGCTGTTTCCGATCGTGCCCAGCAGTGCGATTCCGGCAAGGGCCATCACCAACTCGCGCGGAAACGCCGCCAGCACCGCCGCCACGGTCGCCCCGAACAGGCCGATCACCCCATAGAACACGCCCGCGCTCACGGCCGCGGCATAGCGCCGCGCAGGGTCTTCATGCGCCTCGCGGCCCATGCAGATCGCCGCGGTGATCGCGGCCAGGTTCAAGGCATAGCCCCCGAACGGCGCCAGCAGCGTATTGACCACGCCAATCCAGCCAATCGTCGGTGAAATCGGCACTGTGTAGCCGCAGGCACGGATCACCGCCACGCCAGGGACGTTCTGCGAGGCCATGGTGACCACGAACAATGGAAGCGCCAGCCCGAACACCGCCGCCCACGATAGCGATGGCATCACCCACACAGGGCGGGCCAGTTCCAGCTGCACCGTCTCCCAGTGCATCAATCCGCGGCTGGCTGCGATCGCAACGCCTACCAGCAAGGTCGCAATCACTGCGTACCGCGCAAACCAGCGCCGTCCCGCCAGGTAGGCCGCCAGCATCGCCAATGCCAGCACCACCTGGCTTTGCATGGCCACGAACAGGTCCAGTCCGAAACGCAGCAACACACCCGCCAGCATGCCCGACGCCAGCGAGACCGGCATCCTGCGGATCGCCCGTTCGAACACCCCGGTGAATCCGGCGACCATGCCCAACACCGCCGCCACCACGAACGCACCAATCGCCTCGCGCAGCGGAACCCCAGCCGCGCTTCCGATCAACATCGCCGCCCCTGGCGTCGACCACGCGGTGACCACCGGTACCCGATAGCGCAGCGACAAGCCGATGCAGGTCACGCCCATCCCGATGCCAAGTGCCCACATCCACGAGGCGATCTGCGCCTGGTCGGCGCCCAGATGCCGCGCCGCCTCGAATACGATCACCGCCGAACTGGCGAATCCGACCAGGACAGTGACAAAGCCGGCGGCAATCGCAGGCAGGGACAGGTCGCGGAACAGGCTGCGGGCTGGCGGCATTGAATCACTCCCTTTCAGCTGGTCATTGTCTCCGAGCCACCGCCCCAGTGGTATCGCAGGCCGTGTGGATGCCGCCGTCTATCTAGAGCCGCCGTCTATCTAGAGCGTTGCAGCCGCAATGCCATCGCTTGCCTTTGGCTGCCGTAGCAGCACATGCAGGTCGCCGCATGCATGCAGCACCTCACCGCTGGGGCCAAGCCATCTAGAGAGATGCTTCGTGTGCAATGAATCCGATGGGCTCCATGGGCAGATTCGTCGCGATGCCGCCGCGTCGAAGCCTGAGCCGGGCGCATTCTTGCCCGTTAAAACAGGCCGATGTCATCACAGTGTCAAAAAGTGCTTGCACTTCTGCACAGGCTCGATAAACTGCGCGGCCTCGCTCAGGACGGCGGCGCTTCTCCAAGCACCGCAGTAACGAACGAGGGGTTTCGAAAACATCACAAGGTGTTGACGAAACGCAAAAGCCGGCTATGATGGGCGGCTCGCTACACGGAAAGACGCTACGGCGGATTGAGGTGCAGCGGCGGCAACTTCCTCTTCACGAGGGGTTGACGAGGATGAAAAGCCTGC
>NZ_LXNG01000006.1 GCF_001642575.1 Xanthomonas floridensis
ACCTCGCGCCGTGTCTGCTTGCGCTTGCCGTTGTACTCCGCGTCGCCAAAGCTCAGCTGCATCGAGATCGTCCGCTCGGTTCGTTGATCCATTGTGGCAGTATCAGATGGAGTTGTTCAGACCTTCCTTAGCGGCAGCGGCCTCCTGCCTCTTGCCTCTTGCCTCTTGTATCGCGGCACGGTTCGGTCAGAATGCCGCGCTCCCCACGCGATTTCGCCGCGCCAGGCCCGGCATTCCATGGCACACCCCTGCCTTACCTGCGGCGCTTGCTGCGCCTATTTCCGCGTCAGTTTCCACTGGAGCGAAGCCGATCCCGCATTGGGCGGCAGGGTACCAATCGAACTGACCGACTCCTTGCGTACGCACGAGCGCGTGATGCGCGGCACCTCGCAGTCGCAACCGCGCTGCATCGCGCTGGATGCCGACATTGGCCGCTACAGCCGCTGCAGCATCCACGATCGCCGCCCGTCCTCCTGCGCCGCCGTGCCGGCGTCGCTGGAATTCGGGCAGCGCAGTGCGCAATGCGACAAGTCGCGCCTGGCGCATGGCCTGCATGCGCTGACGCAGGACGATTGGATCGGCGTGGACGATGCGCAGCGCAATCCGCTGCCGGAGGGATAGAAACCAGTATTCAAACTGCTAAGTTGCTAAGACTATCTATTGCTCGTGAAAGACTCGGCGACACTCTTGCAGCCTCTAATGGCCGCCAATACTGGGCTGCAAAGTCACAGAGATGAACGTTGTACCCCGCCCCAGACTTGGAACTATCGCGATCTGAAACCATTTCTTGCCGAATTAACCGTTTGGACGATCTTGATGCCAGATGTAAAACCATTTCCTTTGGATTATCTATTTCGTCAGGTGATTTCGGCATTTTCGATTGAGGAACGTGAAGAAAATCTGCAAATGCTTCCGAGTCTGCCAATAACCAACTCTCTGCCTCCCTGACAGCAAATCTTAGCAAAAATCCAGAAGGTGTTCCGTGAGGAATCCAACGCTGGATTATATCAACAACGCATTTCCCGTCCGTGTCAGCGACACATAAGACGGGAGATATATTTACAAGCCCAAAATATCTCTTCAAAGCGGATTGCAGCTTGGTCACTCCATGCGTGTTTATAACCGGTAAAGCGGGGATCCGTTTAGCAACGTCGGTGACTAGCTTGACCCCCAAAGCGCAACTAAGGGCATCTTCGCCTATTACATACATCTCTGCCATCAGAACAAGCCCATCTGCTCGATTCGTTCGGGCCTTGTTTTAGGCAACAAGACCTCAGCTGGATTCAATCCATTTTCCATGGCTATAACTTCTTCGGCATTGGGCTCACGTATCGTGGTTCCATTTTCGCCGATTTCAAGCAAGAGTACCCAACCAGGATCACTGACTGCCGCTATTAAATTGTCACTATGGGTAGTCACAATTACTTGGCGAGCAGCTTTTTTTCTACTACGCAGAACTCTATCGATCATCAATGGAATATATTCGACAATTGCATCGTTCAGCGATAGTTCGGGCTCTTCTAAAAGAAGCATTCCGTCGCCTTCTTGCAATGCCCAAAGTAGTCCAATTAGGCGTAATGTCCCATCAGAAAATTGCTCTTCGCGCTGCCAAGCGCCATTGACGCGCCAATGGTCGAAGCGCGCCTCCAAATGTGGTGCGCCCGTAACATCATCTTTTCTGAACTGTAGTTGTGAAAACTGAGGAACTGCCACTTTTAGTGCTTCAGCAATACGCTTCAACCGAGCAGTCTGAGTTTTTTGAGGAGTTCTGGCTATCCGCTGCAATAATCCTTGACCGAAAGGATCACTTTCCACCATTCTCCCACTGATTTCCTCTCCAAACTTTAAAAGTTGAGGAACCAAATGGAGGTATGTCGTGGACCCGAAAAATTCGGCAAGCTCACGAAACTTGGCATTATTGTTAATTTGTTCCATATGAGTTTGCGTTAAACGCACCTCATCAGACAGATCATTTGAATCGGGACGCACAATTATTTCCCGATCATTACAAGTGACCACTTCTCTTGTAATAAATACTCTCTGCGCTCCCTTACCCTCTGCCTTGAATGCGAGCGCATAAGTCCATCGCCTTGCCTCAGGATCAAGTGATTCCGCTAACTCGACCTCAATACTAACTTCCGGATCTCGTCTTGCGTGGAGACTGCGGAGCTTAGACATGAATCCGCGCTCCTTAAGTGCTTTTTGCAGTCCGCCACCTTCAACTTGCGCAATCGTCCTCAAAAATCGAAAAACGTCCAAGATATTAGACTTCCCCGAAGCATTTGCACCAATTAAAAATGCGCGCGAAGAAAGGCCAACATCCGCCTCACGGAAATTTCGCCAGTTCTTCAGCTTCAGTCTTGAAATAAGCACTATTTCCTCCGGGCTTCTTCGACTAAAAAATCAGAATACAACTGTCATCTTGTATCCAATTGACTAAAACTTGCAATCACTTTGAAGAATTACAGCGGATTGCGCTCCAGAAACGCACGGATCGCCGGCACCAGCACTTCATGCGTGTCTTCCAGCACGTAGTGATTGGCATCGTCGAACGCGGTGACCTCGGCATTCGGCAGTGCCTTGCGGAAGCCAGCCAGAAAATGCTTGTCGAAACAGATATCGCGCAGGCCCCAGGCGATGAACGCAGGGCGGTCGGCAAACGACGGCAAGGCCTGTGCGGAGCGCTCCAGCAACGACCAGCCCCGGTCGGCCGGCGACAGCGGAATGTCCTGCATGAAACGGATCGTGGAGATGCGATTGCGCCAGTTGTCGTAGGGCGCGACATAGGCGCGGCGCACGGCCGCCGGCATGCGGCGCGACACGCCAAACCATGAAGCACCGGACGAAAACGCATTGAAGGTACGGATGAACCATTCGCCCGGTCGCCAATGGCGGCCCATCGCGATCTGCCAGGGCATCGGCTTTTCCGGCGGCAGCGGGAAGGCCGCGGTATTGGTGATCACAAGGCGTTTGACCCGCGCATGGTGCGACAGCGCCCAACCGAACCCGATCATGCCGCCCCAGTCGTGCACTGCCAGCGTGATCGGCCCGGTGATGCCCAGGTGCCGCAGCAGCGTGTCCAGATCGTCCACGCGCGACTGCAGGGTGTAGTCGTAGCGCGGCTGCGCATCGGGCGCATCGTCCGGCTTGTCGGACAGGCCCATGCCGATATGGTCCGGCACGATGCAGCGGTAGCGATCGGAAAGACCGCTGACCAGATGCCGCCACAGATAGCTCCACGACGGATTGCCATGCAGCATCACGACCACCTCGCCATCGCGCGGGCCTTCGTCCAGATACGACATCGCAACGCCGGGCCGCACATCGAGCCGTTTGGGGGTGAAGGGGTAGCCTGGGTAGTTCATTGATTTCTCGACTGTGTTGAATCCGAGGCAATGTGCCCTGTCGCAGCATCTGCAAATGCAGCGGGATCTCTCTCATGAATACGTTGACGTGCGGCCGTTACGCTCGGCCACGACAGTGACACGCGGACCCCACCGGCGGCGGCGCAACAGAGCGCGCACGTTACATCCGTCATAGCGGCTGCGCGCCTTCGCTGAGGATGTTGAGGTAGGCCTGGTACGCAAAGATGCGATGCCGCTGCTGTCCGGTGAGTTCGTTGACGATGTCCAGTTGCTCAAGGGTGCGTATTGCCGCGCGGATGGTCGGCGCGCTCAGCGACAGCTGCGGCGCAACCTGCGGCACGGACAAGACGACACGGCGTGCAAAGTGCTCGAACACCAACCCGACGTTGCCGGCACGCTGACCCAGCGCCGTGATCCGTGCGCGATCACGTGCCAACAGCGCGAGCAGCCGCTGCGCCGTATCGACAGCCTGTTGCGCTGTTTCCGCGACCCCATCCAGAAAGAAGCCCAGCCACTCTTCCCAATCGCCACGTGTCCTGACCGCATTGAGGCGGTCGTAATACTCGGCACGGCGACGTTTGAAGTACAGGCTCAGATACAGGCTAGGTGCGCGCAATACACCTTCGCTGCAAAGGATCAAGGTGATCAGCAGACGCCCCAGGCGCCCGTTGCCATCGCTGAAGGGATGGATGGTCTCAAATTGCACATGCGCAAGCGCTGCCTTCACCAACGGCGGCATCTGCCCGGGCAAGGCGTGCAGAAACTGTTCGAGCGCAGCCAGCGCTGCAGGCAATGCATCCGGTGGTGGCGGGACGAACTGTGCCAATGCGGGCGACACGCCACCGATCCAGACCTGATTTCGGCGAAATTCTCCCGGCTGTTTGCCAGCTCCGCGTCCGCCCTGCAGGAGCAAGGCATGCACTTCGCGCAACAGCCTCAGCGATAGCGGAAAGTCGTCCTCGCGCAAGCGTCGAAGTCCATGATTGAGCGCGGCAACGTAGTTGGAGACTTCTTCGACATCGTCGATGGGCACACCGGGCGCGGCGTCCATTTCGAACAACAACAGGTCCGACAGCGACGACTGCGTCCCTTCGATCTGGGACGACAGCAATGCTTCCTTGCGCACGTACTGATACAGAAACAGTTCCGGATCGGGCAGCATCAGTGTGATGCCGTCCAGCCGCCCCAGCGCCTGGTCGGCGCGCTCTTTGCGCGCGACCAGCTCGGCCGCGCTGAAATCCAAGGCGGGCTTTGGCGGTAACGGATCCGGGATGAAGGCCTGATAGCGGCTTGCGGCTAAGGCCCCGGAGACGTAATGACCCGTCGTGCGATGTGGCATCGTTTTCCTTACAACCGAGGGCCGGGCCAATAAGGAAACTTTTCTACCACTTTCTTTCCTAAGTGGCGACTCAGTGCGGCAACCAACGCTTATGCCGCGCCTGAGCCAGCAACACTCACCAAACCACTTCCGCCATCGAGCAGTTCAGGCCAGAACCAATCCCCATCAGGGCGATGCGGTCGCCCTTCTTCAGGCGGCCCAGTTCCTTGAGCTTGCTCAACACGATCGGCACCGAGGCCGGACCAATGTTGCCGTGCTCGCCGAAGATGGTCATGACCTTGGCCGGGTCGATGCCGAACGACTTCACGAATGACGCGGTGTGCGGGCGGCTGACCTGGTGGATCACGAACTGGTCCACTTCGTCCACTGCCCATCCCAGCACCTGCTTGGCGGCCAGGAAGGTCTTCTGCGCCAGCTTGATGCCTTCGATCAGCAGCAGGCGGGTGTCGGTGACCATGCGGTCCAGGTTGCCCCGGCACAGTTTGTTCCACTCGGTGGCCGAGCGGGTCACGCCGCCCTTGTAGCGCGGTGCGTCCGGCACCAGCTCCGAGCGCGCCATCACCATCGCAGCGGCGCCGCAGCCCAGGGTCAACGCGGCCAGTTCGTTGCGGAATTCCTCTTCGGTGACATCCGGGGAGGTCATGCGCTCGAGGGTCTTTTCATAGACCAGGTTGGCGGTCTCGCCGTCCACGATCAGGGCGTAGTCGATTTCGCCACGCTCCAGCATGCGCGCAGCGATATCCATGCCGTTGATGAAGGCCAGGCAGGCATTGGCCACGTCGAAGGTGACGCAGTGGTCGCCCACGCCCAGGTTGCCGGACACGATGGAGGCCGTGGACGGCTCCAGGTAGTCGCGGCTCACCGAGGTGTTGACCAGCAGGCCGATCTTCTCGATGCCGATGCCGGCATCGGTCAGCGCCTTGCGCGCGGCCTGGGTGGCGGCGTCGGAGGCCTGGACATCCTGGTCCCACAAGCGCCGTGCATGGATGCCGGCAACGTCACCCAACACGTCGGTCTTGATCCCGAGGCGGTCGTAGGTCGGTTGCAGGCGCTCGTTGATTTCCTTGGAAGTCAGCGTGTGCGGCGCATCAATATGCGCCAGTCCCGCGATGGAGACATTCTGGAAGAGCATCGAAGTAGCGCCATGGCGTCAGGCGAGGGGGCGCTAGTCTAGCTGCTGGCCGGTTTTACCGCATCTTTACAATTGAATCGCCCCCGCCCCAGCCCAACGGTTCAGCGCGGCGGGCAGCGGAAGGCGGTGAAGCGCTGGCTTCCCTCGGCGGGCTGGCCCTGCGCCTGCACGGCATTGGCGTTGGCGCCCGGCGCTTCGTTGCGGGCCAGGGTTTCCAGTTCTTCCTGCACGCGCAGCGGGTTGCGGTTGTAGAAGCCGACCTTGCTCTTGACCGACACCACCACCTCGCCCTGCTGCTGGCAGCCTGCCGGCACCGGGCCTGCGGGCAGCACCTGCACGCCCTTGCCGCTTTGCTCGATCGGCACCCAGGTGCACGCCGCGGTGGTGGTGGCAACCAGAACAGACAGCATCAACACGCGCATAAGTCGTCACACCTCAGGGCAAAGCCGGATTGTGCCGCAGTTGCCCGGCAGCGAAGCGCGTGCCCGGCATGGTCCACACGCCTCATTCAGCACGCCGCAACCGCCACGCGGTCGCCCGATGCCCGCGGCCTTGGGTGCTATCCGGCGTCTGCCGCTGCGTCCGGGTGTCCGGACGCGGACACCGGCGAATCCGAAAAAATCCTTTTAAAACAATGCATTCGAGATGGCATGCGGCTTGCTCTAGCTAATTGGCAATCGATACGCGCGTCGAAAGGCTGACCGGATGCTGAACGAATAAAGAGAAGTTTCGAAACTTCTTGCGCATACCGAAACGGTGTACTACCTTACTACCACACCACTTATCACCCACACCAAGAGACCTCGCCATGAACACCCAGACCCTGCGCATCGCCCTCACCGCCGCCCTGCTTGCCGGCACCTCCCTGGCCGGCTTTGCCCAGGCCGCCAGCCTGACCACGCTGGACACCGTGCAGGTGCGCCCGGCTGCCGACCAGATCGCCCAGCAGACGCTGGAGCGCAACAGCGACATCCGCACCCTGTCTGCCGTGCAGGTACGCCCGTCGGCCGAACAGCTGGCCGCACTGGCAGCCGAACAGGCCGGGCCGCGTGTCGTCACCCTCGCTGCGGTGCAGGTGCGCCCGTCGGCCGAACAGCGTGCCGCGCTGGTCGTGCGCGGCACGGCAGCGACCGCCCAGACCGCCTCCGGTCAGGCGGCCGCCGCGATCGGCGCGCTGATGGGCCAGGTCATCGTCAACCTGCCGGTGCCGCAGCTGCAGCCGTCGCCGGCCGAACTGGAAGCCCTGGTCAGCGCCGCCATCAACCTCTGAGCACGCGCGCAGCTACACTTGCGCGCATGCCAGCACCCGTCCTCGATGTCATCCTGTTTCAACCGGAAATTCCGCCCAACACGGGCAATGTGATCCGCCTGTGCGCCAATACCGGCGCGCGCCTGCACCTGATCGAGCCGCTTGGTTTCGACCTCAGCGACAAGCAGCTCAAGCGCGCCGGCCTGGACTACCACGAATACGCGCCGCTCAAGGTGTATGCAGACCTGCCTAGCGCACTGGCCGCAATCGCGCCCACGCGCGTGTTTGCACTGAGCACCCGCAGCACGGTGCGCTACGACACCCCGCAGTTCGCCGATGGCGATGCGTTTTTGTTCGGCCCGGAAACCCGCGGCCTGCCGGCAGAGGTGCTGGAGTCGATCCCGCCGCAGCACCGGCTACGGCTGCCGATGCGCCCGGACAACCGCAGTTTGAACCTCTCCAACACCGTGGCGGTGATGGTGTTCGAAGCCTGGCGGCAATGGAATTTTGCCGGCGGTCAGTAGCCACGCACCGCACCACCGGCCAGCACGCGGCGGCTGGCGTTGGCATGCATCACGGCCCCGCGCCGTTTCAGTGCACCACGCATAGTACGCAGAGCGTTGCAGACCACGGCTGGAAGGGCACCCGCAGGGTTGCCCCTGCATGCCGCAGCACGTGCTGGCCCTTCGCGATTTTCCCGCGCGAATGCGTGCCCGCCGCCGGTCGCCACCAGCATCGGATCGACGCTGACCAGCGTTAGCGTCGCATTGCCTTGATCAGATGCTGGCCGCCGCGCATGCCTCTCCAACGTTGCGCCCTGCGTGACCGCACGCGCGCATCACGCTGCCGGCTGCAGACCGGTGGCCGCCTGCAACATGCCGCGGCAGCCGGCCCATAGCGCCACCGCCAGCAACGCGATCGCGCCCAGGGTCAGGAACGCGATGCGATACCCGAAGGCATGCGCCAGCCAGCCACCGAACGCCGGGCTCAGTGCTGCGCCAACTCCCTGCACCGTCATCACCGCGCCCTGGCCCACATTGACCCGGCCGGTGCCTTGCAGCAGACGCGCCACCAGGGCTGGCACCACCACGCTTTGCAGCCCGGCGCCCAGGCCATCCAGCACCTGTACCGGAAACACGCCCCAGCCATGGATCACCGAGGCAGCCACCAGCGCGCGCAGCGGCAAGGCCATGAAGGCGATCAGCAACACCCACCAATGCCCGTGCACCCGGATCCAGCGCATCGCCAGCAAGGCCACCACCACCATCGTGGCCTGCGCCACCACAATCGTGGTGGCGGTCAGCGCGCTCGGGTCGCCGGCGTGCGCCGCCACGATCGCCATGCCGTAGAGCGGTAGCATCGCGGCGTTGCCCAGATGGAACAGCCCCAGCGTGACGGCCAGTAGTGCCAACGGGCGGCAGGTCAGCAAGACCCGCCAGCCGCCCAGCGCGTCTGCGCCGTCGGCCTGGCGCAGGCCACGTGCGGCACGGTGATCGATGGCATCGGCCGGAATCGCCAGCACCGCCGCCAGTGCCAGCGCGCCAAACACCGCCGTCAGTGCAAACACCGCCGCAAATCCGTAGCGCCACCCCAACCATCCGGCCAGCACCGCGGCCAGCATGTTGCCGGCATGGTTGGCAACCTGGTTGCGTGCCAGCTGATGGTCAAACCCGCGCGCGTGCACCAACCCCAAGGTAATCCCGGTCAATGCCGGGCCGATGCCGGCCGCCGCAAGCGCCGAGGCGATCTGCGCGGCGACCACACCGGATGAGGTGGGCCGCAGCCAGATCAACGCGGTGGCCAGCAGGATCGCCAGACAGCCGATCACCACCACCGCGCGCTTGCGCCGAGTGGCATCGACCAGCGCACCGGCCGGCGTGGTGGCGAGCATGCCGGCGATGCCGCCCACGCTCATCACCGTGCCGATCGCCGCCACCGACCAGCCCCTGGACTGCAAAAACACGCTCAAAAACGGCCCCAGCCCGTCCTGCACATCGGCCACGCTGAAATGCAGCGCTTCCAGTGCGCGCGTACCACGCGGCCTGGCGTTGGTCATCGGCATGGCAGTGCTCCGCCATGCGATGCAGCGCCGGCACACAGGCCGGCGTGCGCGACAGACCGGCAGGCAACCATCTCAACCGCACACGGTGGCTGCATGTCCGGCTCCTAATGCTTGGGCTTGGCCTTGGGCTTGGGCTTGGGCTTGGGTTTGGGTTTGGGTTTGTGTGCAGGACCGTGCGGCGGATGCGCGATTTGCTTCAGCGTCGCCGCCTTGCCGCCCAAGGCATGGGCATGGATCAGCAGGCCGTGCGGAGTTGCCTTGGTATCGCCCTCGGCAACCAACGGCTTGCCGACCACCAATTGCCTGGCGAACTCGGCGCCGGCGTGCGGCGGAAACCGCACCGTCACCTCGTCATCGAGCAACACGCCATGCACCTGCCCGTGCGGGCCGTGCAACAACCGCGCGATGGTGCCGGCGTGCTGGGTGAGTTGCGGCTTGGGCGGCTTGCCGGCCGGCGGCTTGGGCTTGGACTTGGGTTTTGCGTGCGGCCCGTGCGGGCCTTCGTCGAGGATGCGCTTGCCGCCGTCCGGATCGATCGCCAGGGCCACCAGCATGTCCACATCGCGTGGCTTGAGGCCGCGTACGGTCAACGCACTGCCGGGCTTGAGCGCCTTGAGCAGGGCTGCCGACAGGTGCGGCGGGGTGTGCACCTCGGTGCCATCGGTGAGTAACAGGCCATCGATATCGGCCTTGGGATTGAGCAGAAAACGCGCCAGGGTGCCGCGGGTTTCAGGGAGAAAATCAGGATCGACCCAATGCATGGAGTACTCCGAAGAAAGTGACCGGCAATGCCGGTCGCGCCGCTGGCCGCGCAGCTGCGTGGCCAGCGGAGAGACGAACGAACGAGGACCCTGCCGGCTCAGCGACCGGCAGGCGGCACTGGAGCGCCAGGCGGCAGCGGACCGTCCGGACGCGGCGCGCTGAACAACGCGCGCAGCGAGGCGCGGTCACGGCCCAGCTGGGTGGCTTCGATCGCGCGGCCGTCCGGGGTGGCCACGCCGAAACCGCTCGCGCTCAGTGGCGCACCCACGCGCAGCAGGTCGGTGAACTGCAGTGCCAGGTGTGGCGGCATCCGGACCACGGTGCCATCGCTGACCAGCGCGCC
This sequence comes from Xanthomonas floridensis, assembly GCF_001642575.1. GTDB lineage: Bacteria > Pseudomonadota > Gammaproteobacteria > Xanthomonadales > Xanthomonadaceae > Xanthomonas > Xanthomonas floridensis. The sequence continues at coordinate 10,253 of NZ_LXNG01000006.1, forward strand.
ATTGACCTCGCCGGCAGGCCCGTACACCAGGCGCTGGATGGTGCCGTCGGACTGCAGCGGCGTCAGTTGACCGGGAGTCGGCGGCGGCGGTGGCGGCGCGCCGAAGGTGGGCGGGCGATCGACCACCTCGCGGCCGCTACGGCTGGAGCGGATCGAGCTGGCCTGCAGCACCGGCAAGTTGCCCAGCCGGAAGCCCTGTACGACAACGCTGTCGCCTGCGCGCACGGCAGTCTTCACCTCGGTGGACAGGTGCGGCGGGAAGCCCACCTGAGTTCCGTCACGCAGCCATAGGCCGTCGACGTCGCCGTTGGGATTGAGCATGAAGCGCTCGACGCTGCCGCTCACGCTCACCGGCGTAGCAGCGACAGGGGTCGGCGGGGCCGGCGGGCCGCCGATCGGGCCATTGGGAGCCGGCGGCGGTGGCGGCGCGCCGACCTGGGCGGCAGCGGCGCCGATGGTGCAGGCCAGGGCAAGTGCAAGAACGGTCTGACGCATCATGGGGATGTCTCCAGCGCGGCGGAAAGGGGCCGCGTGCCACTATCACAGCAGCAATCGTGCCAACCGATAAACCATTGTTTTATAAAGAAATCACTGCACAAATCAGCGCACTGAGACGTCCTGGTTTCATCCACCCTGTCCGCTTTGGGGACACTCCGGAACCGACAGTGGAGCGTGCGTAGGCCTTACAGTCCGTATTCCTCCAGCTTGCGATAGAGCAGCTGCCGGTGGATGCCTAGCCGACGTGCCGCCTCGGCCCGGTTGCCCTGGCTCTGCGCCAGCGCCGCCTGGATCATCTCCCGCTCCAGACGTGCCACCGCCTCGGGCAGGCTTCCGACGGGCGCCAAGGTCGACGGTGGCGATGGTTCGCCCGCGTCGGCCAGCGCCTCGTCCAGATCGGGCGCATCGATGCTGGTACCGCGACCCAGCACCTGGCTGCGCTGCATGACATTGCGCAGTTCGCGCACGTTGCCGGGCCAGCGGTGTGCCAGCAGCCGTTCCTGCGCCGCCGGCGACACCCCCTGCGCCCGCCCAGTACCGCCGCGCAGGAAGTGCTGCGCCAGCAGCAGGATGTCCTGGCCCCGCTCGCGCAGCGGCGGCAGTTCGATCGGCACCACGTTTAGGCGATAGCGCAGGTCGCTGCGAAACCGCCCGTCGGCCACGCAGGCCGCCAGGTCGCGGTGGGTGGCGGCCAACACCCGCACGTCGACCTTCTGCGGGCCACTGCCCCCCAGCGGCGTCACCTCGCCTTCCTGCAGGAAGCGCAGCAGCTTGGCCTGCATCGGCAGCGGCATGTCGCCGATTTCATCCAGAAACAAGGTGCCACCGTCGGCTTCGCGGATCAGCCCGAGCCGGTCGCCGCTTGCGCCGGAAAATGCGCCCTTGCGGTGGCCGAATAACTCGCTTTCCATCAACTCCAGCGGGATGGCCGCGCAATTGACCGCAACGAACGATGCATTGGCGCGTGGACTGGCGCGATGCAGCGCACGCGCGGCCAACTCCTTGCCGGTGCCGGTTTCGCCAGTGATCAGTACCGGCAGGTCGGAGGCGGCGGCCAGCCCGATGCGTTTGTGCACGGTGCGCATCGCCGGGCTGTGCCCGATCAGTGCATCGTCTTCTTCGGCCGGCTCGCTCGCGTCATCGATCTCGGCTGCCGCGTCGTGCACGCGGCTCGCCAGCGCGCGCTGCACCACCTCGACGATGTCCGCGCGCCCCACCGGCTTGACCAGATGATCGAAGGCGCCCAGCGTCATCGCCTCGATGGTGTTGCCGCTGGACACATGCGCGGTGAGCATCACCAGCGGCACCTGGCGCGCCTGCGCATCGCCCAGGCGCGCACGCAGGACCTCGATGCCATCCATGCCAGGCATGCGGAAATCCACGAACGCCATGTCGATGCCGCCTTCGCTCAGCCGCGCCAGCCCGTCCGGCCCATTGTCGGCACCGACCACGGCATGGCCGAGCGAGCGCAAGGTGGCCTGCAAGGTCGTACGAAACGCCGCATCGTCGTCGATGATCAGGATGCGCGCCATGGCAGCTCCACGATGAAATCGGTCAGCCCGTCGGCGTGTGCGTAGCGCACCTGCCCGCCGTGCGCGCGCGCGATCTCGCGCACCAGCGCCAGCCCGAGCCCGTTGCCGTCGCTGCGCCCGCTGACGAACGGTTCGAACAGCTGCGCGGCAATCGGCTCGGCGATCGCCGCGCCATGGTTGGAGACCCGCAACTGCAGCATGCCATCGGCTTCTGCCGCCTGCAGTGTCACCTCGCTGCCCGGCTCGGCGTGCTGTACGGCATTGCGCAACAGGTTGTGCACCGCGCGCCCGAGTTGCTGCGGATCCAGTGTCCAGCGCAACGGCGCCGCCGGCACCCGCAGGCGGGGTGGTGGCATGTCCGGTGGCAACAGCTCCGGCGCCAGCAGCGCGCCCAACCACGCCTGCACGTCCACCGTCTCCAGTTGCAGACGGATCGGCTGCACCATGCCGAGCAGGCTCTCGACCACCCCATCCAGGCGTTGAATCTGCGCCAGCATGATCTCCGCGTGGGCCGCTGCGTCGGGTGTGGCATCACGCTGGGCGATCTCGTTCTCCACCGCCAGCCGCATCGTGGCGATCGGATTGCGGATCTCGTGCGCCACCGTGGCCGTCATCCGGCCAAGCGCGGCCAGACGTTCGTGCCGCGACAGCTCATCGGCCAGGCGGCGTGTCTGCGCCAGCGCCTGTGCGTTGCGTTGTGCGTAGTCGTTGACCGCCGCGCCCAGCCGATCCAGTTCCGGCGTGCCGGTCGGCGGTATGTGCGGTGTCTGCGTGTCGGCGGCCAATGCCTGCTGGATGCGATGCAAGCGCTGGCTCCAGCGCCGCACCACCACCCCCAGCGCAATCGCCGAGACCGCCACCATCGCGAAGATCAGCAACATGCCGACGACCAGGGGCCGCCAGGCGTCGGCCTTGCTGGCTGGTACCCGCGTCATCGTCCATGCCGCACTGCCCGACATCAGCGGACAGGCGCTGATAAGCAACACTTCGCGGCGACCATCCCGACGGTAGTGCACGGCAGTCTTGTCCTTCACTGCCTGCTGCGCCGTGCCCACGATGGTGGTCCATTCGGCCGCGGGGATATCGGTCTTGTGGTCGCTCCCATCGTAGGTGGGGTAGGCATAGGCAATGAAGCCCCGATGCAGATCCCAGACGCCACCTTCGACACCGGGTGCGTCGGCCAGCACCAGCTGCACCACCACCGCTGCCAGGCCGATTCCATCGTCGCCGGTGCGCGCCGCCTCGCTGGCCCCGGCATACCGTTGCACGATGCGCGTGCATTGCGCGCTCAATTGCTGGCGCGCCTCCTCCAGCCGCACGCCCTCGGTCTGCCGGTACAGGCCGTACAGCATCGTGGCCACGCCCACGCAGGCGGCCACGATGACCACCCAGATCAACAGCAATTGCCGCAGCAGCGAACGAGGCATCGAACGATCCCAGGAAGATCAGGCGGTAGTGTGCAGCGTGGCCGCTGCCTCAGCGCAGATTGGTCTTGACCAGCTGCAACACCTCATCACCGCGCCCGCTCATCACCGCCTTGAGCATGTACAGGCCCATGCCCTTGGCCTGTTCGAGCTTGATTGCCGGCGGCACCGCCAGCTCCTGGGTGGCAATGCGCACATCCACCAGCGCCGGACCGGAATGCGCAAATGCCTGCCGCAACGCGCGCTCCAGCTGCGCCGACTCATCGACGCGAATGCCCAGGATGCCCATCGCATTGCTCATCGCGGCGAAATCCGGGTTGCGCAGCTCGGTACCGGTATCCAGGTAGCCGGCCGCCTTCATTTCCATCGCCACAAAGCCCAACGAGGCATTGTTGAACACCACGATCTTCACCGGCAGGTTCAACTGCGCCAGCGAGATGAAATCGCCCATCAGCATCGCAAAGCCACCGTCGCCAGACAGCGAGATCACCTGACGCCCGGGGAACGCCGCCTGTGCGCCCAGCGCCTGCGGCATGGCATTGGCCATCGAGCCATGGTTGAACGACCCCAGCAAACGGCGCTTGCCGTTCATGCGCAGATAGCGCGCCGCCCACACCGTAGGCGTGCCGACATCGCAGGTGAATATCGCATCCTGATCGGCAATCTGGCTGATCAGCCGGGTGACGAACTGCGGATGCAGCGGTTCGCCCGGATCGGCGGGTACTGCCAGGTCATCCAGCCCCTCGCGCGCGGTGCGATAGTGCTCCAGCGACTTTTCAAGGAAGCGGCGATCTTCCCTGCGCTGCAACTGCGGCAGCAAGGCCGCGATGGTTTCGCCCACATCCGCCGCGATGCCTAATTGAAGCGGCGTGTGCCGCCCCAGCGCGCCCGGGTCGCGATCAACCTGCACGATGGTCGCGTCCTTCGGGTAGAACTGCCGATACGGGAAGTCCGTACCCAGCATGATCAAGGTGTCGCAGTTGAGCATCGCGTGATAGCCGGAGCTGAAGCCGATCAGGCCGGTCATGCCGACATCGAACGGGTTTTCCCACTCCACGTATTCCTTGCCGCGCAACGCATGCACGATCGGTGCGCCCAACGTCTCTGCCAGCGCCACTACCGCATCGTGCGCACCGGCGCATCCGCTGCCGCACAGCAAGGTAACCGCCTTGCTCTGCTGCAGCAGCTCGGCCAGCTGCTGCACATCCTCGGCAGCAGGCAGCACGCGCGGTGCGCGCAGCGCCGGCCATGCGCTGGACAGATGCTTGTCCACCTCCAGCAGCGCGATATCGCCGGGAATCACCACCACCGCCACGCCCTGCTGCAGGATCGCCGTGCGCATCGCACGGTGCAGCACTTCCGGCAGCTGCGCCGGGTTGGTCACCAGCTCCACAAAGTGGCTGCACTCGCGGAACAATTCCTGCGGATGGGTTTCCTGGAAATAGCTCAGGCCGATTTCGGACGAGGGGATATGCGCGGCGATCGCCAGCACCGGTTGCCGGCTGCGGTGGCAGTCGAAGAGTCCGTTGATCAAATGCAGATTGCCCGGCCCGCAACTGCCCGCACACACCGCCAACTCGCCGGTCACTGCCGCTTCGGCGCCTGCGGCGAAGGCGGCCACTTCTTCGTGGCGCACATGCATCCACGCGATCGTCTGCATCTCGCGCAAGGCATCGGTCAGGCCATTGAGGCTGTCGCCGGTCACGCCCCAGATCCGCTCCACACCCGCGTTCTGCAGCGTCTCGGCCAGAAACCGCGCCATTGTCTTCTTCTTCGCCACGATGCAGCTCCGCTATTGATCAACGAGCATGCGATGCTCCCAGCGGGGATGTCAGAGCAGTGTGCTCGTGCACGAAAAGTGCTGGGAAACCCGATGATTCGTGCATTCATGCACATGAGTCTCACATTACGAGCGTGCAATGAATGCCGCGTCACGTTTTACGCGTGCGCTACGCGCATTGCATGACGACCACAAGAAAGCGCAGCTGAATCTGGCGCGATGATTCATCAACTGCTCAGTCCAGAATTCATGTCGCGTTCCATCGAATAACGGAGAATTTACATCTCGGCAGCGAACGGCATCCGCCTCAGCGCCGGCCCAAACCAATAAGTACAGGTATCTCGATCATGAAGACTTCTTTGCTGGCCCTCGGCCTTCTCGCTGCCCTGCCGTTTGCGGCCTCCGCTGCCGAAAACCTCTCCTACAACTTCGTCGAAGGCGACTATGTGCGCACCCCGACCGAAGGTCGCGATGCAGACGGTTGGGGCCTGAAGGCTTCCTACGCCGTTGCTCCGAACTTCCACGTGTTCGGTGACTACAGCAAGCAGAACGCCGACGACAACGACAACGTGTTCGAAAGCTCCAACTCCGACTTCCAGCAGTGGGGCGTGGGTGTGGGCTACAACCACGAGATCGCCACCAGCACCGACTTCGTTGCGCGCGTTGCGTACCGCAAGCTGGACCTGGACACCCCGAACATCAGCTTCGACGGCTACAGCGTGGAAGCCGGTCTGCGTAACGCCTTCGGCGAGCACTTCGAAGTCTATGCCCTGGCTGGCTACGAAGACTTCTCCAAGAAGCGCGGCATCGACATCGGCGACAACTTCTACGGCCGCCTTGGCGCCCAGGTGAAGTTGAACCAGAACTGGGGCATCAACGGCGACATCCGCATGGATGGCGACGGCAACAAGGAATGGTCGGTCGGCCCGCGCTTCAGCTGGTAAGCCGCACGTTTGACTGCAACGCGACTCTCTCTCCCGCGTTGCATCGGAAGCCCGGTCCCCCGACCGGGCTTCTTTTTTGGGCGATCGGTGGAAAGGAGATGCTGCCTTGCTGCGCGGCGGCTGAGTGTCTCCGGCATCGCCTGTGTTCTCAGCGAGTGGCCACTGGCCGGCATGTCCAATGCCAACCGCGCAGAAGCGCCATCACGCCCCGGGGCGAAATTGCAGCCCGCAGCGCGTGGGCACGCCGCACGCGGGTATCACTGATATGCGCTCACCACCGAGGCAGCGAGGAATGCGCCAAGGCGTGCTCCCTCTGTCATTGCGGGTTCGGCGCAGCCATTGACGCCACCACGCTACGCCAAACAAAACGCCCGGCAATGCCGGGCGTTTTGTGTGCATCAATCACTTGCCGCCATCGGCATGCAGATGATCAGGTAAACAAGGTCTGCGGATACTCGGGCTTGCGCTCGCGTGCCAGCAGGCCCTGCAAACCGGCCTCCGGCGTGATCTCGCCATGCAGGACTGCGCGCACGGCATTGGAGATCGGCAGTTCGATGCCGTGCTGCTCGGCCTGGCGCATGACTTCGTCGGCCGTCTGCACCGACTCGACCACCTGGCCGATCTCGCGGATCGCGTCGTTCAAGCTCTGTCCGCGACCCAACGCCAGGCCCAGCCGTCGGTTGCGCGACAGATCGCCGGTGCAGGTGAGCACCAGATCGCCCAACCCGGCCAGCCCCATCAGGGTTTCCGGGCGCGCACCGATCACCGCGGCCAGACGCAACATTTCGTTCAAGCCCCGCGTGATCAAGCCGGCGCGGGCGTTGAGGCCAAGCTGCATGCCGTCGGCCACGCCGGTGGCCACGGCCAGCACGTTCTTCATCGCGCCGCCCAGTTCGGCACCCACCATGTCATCGCCGGTGTAGGCACGGAAGGTGGGGCCATGCATCGCATCGGCCACGATTTGCGCGAACGCGGCATCGTCGCCGTGCACGGTAATGGCGGTCGGCAGGCCAAGCGTGACTTCCTTGGCGAAGGACGGCCCGGTCACCACGGCCAGCGGAACCGCCGGGCCAAGCAGATCGCGCGCCACTTCATGCAGGAAGCGTCCGGAACCCGGTTCGAAGCCCTTGGTCGCCCATGCCACGCCCGCGTTGGCCGGACGCAACGGAGCGATCAGCCGGACCGTTTCGGTGAAGGCATGCGAGGGCACCACCACCAGAATCCAGGTAGCGTCGGCGACAGCCGCCTGCAGGTCGGTGGTGGCACGCAGACTGTCGGGCAGCGGAATGCCGGGCAGGTAACGCACGTTCTCGTGGGTGCGGTCGATGGCATCCACCATCGCCGCATCGCGGCCCCAGAGCACGGTCGGATGACCGTGCCTGGCGAGCAGCGCGGCCAGGGCCGTGCCCCAGGAACCGGCGCCGAGAACGGCGATCTTGTGGGTCGAATCGCTCATCGGCGCAACCGCAGCTTAGGCGTTGCCGGCCGGCTCTGAATCGGCCAGCGAGGTGCCTTCGTTCTGACGCTGACGCAGGGTTTCTGCATACAGGGCTTCGAAGTTGATCGGCTGCAGGTAGAACGGCGGGAAGCCACCGGCCTGGATCAGGTCGCTGACCAGGGTGCGCACGTACGGGAACAGGATGTTCGGGCACTGGGTGCCGAGCAGCACGTCGATCGCCTGCGGCTCCAGGCCGACCAGGCCGAACACGCCGGCCTGCTGCACTTCGGCCACGTAGGCGGTCTTGCCACCAGCGGTGCAGGTCAGGGTCACGGCCAGCACGACTTCGAACGCGTTGTCGTTGAGGCGCTGCACCTTCTGATTGAGGTTCAGCTGCAGCTCGGGCTGGTTGGCGTCATTGAACACGGCCGGCGCGTTCGGCGATTCGAAGGACACGTCCTTGACGTAAATCTTTTCGATGGTGAAGGCGGGGCCAGCAGCGGCGTCGGCCGGCGCAGCGGCGCCGTTGAGGATTTCGTCGGACATTCCTAACTCCAGAAACGGTTCGGTGGATGCAGCGTTGAGTGATGCAGACGTGAAAACGCGAGTATCTCACGCAAGCAATGGGGGCTTGCGAGGCGCCGCACAAGGCGGATCAGCGGCCCTTGATCAGTGGTAGCTCGGCCATCTGCCAGGCAGCCACGCCGCCTTCGAGCCAGTACACCTTCTCGAAGCCGGCTTTCTTCAGCGTCTTGGCCGCGCCTGCAGAGGCGTTGCCGCTACGGCAGACCACCACCACTGGCGATGCCTTGGCGTTGGTCAGCAGCTTGCTGGCCGGGTCGAACTTGGCCAGCGCCACGTTGCGGCTGCCGGCAATATGGCCCTTCTCGAAATCGGCGCTGGGCGACAGGTCGATCACCAGCGCGTCCTCGCTGTTGATCAGGCGGGTCAGCTCGGCCGGCTTGAGTGCGCGGTAGCCGCGGAACAGGCGCGCAACCTCGGTGACGATCAGGGCGATGGTCAGGCCCACCAGGGCCAGCGACAGCATGGGGTTGCGGCCGACAAAGGCCTGCAGCTCTTCGAAATTCACGGGGTCAGGGTCAGTCAAGCGGGCGGGAATTGTCGCACAGCTGGCACGCACGACGGCCAGCGCACACTGGCCGGGCTATTGGCCCTGCCACAGATCGGGCAGGCCGCTGGCCAGCCACCAGCGTTTGCGCTCGGCATCCCAACGCCAGATCTCGATGCTGCGCACCAGCCGTTCGGCCTGGGTATTGCGGTTGATCACCCGCAACTCCACCTCGCGGCGCAGATCACCGCTGGCGTCATCGCCGGTACGCAGCTCGCGGTAGCCGGAAATCTGCACCTGCTCGTAGCGCGAGCGTTCCAGGTCGCTAACCGGGTGGGCCTGGGCATAGGCCGGTTCGATAAACCCCTGCGCGGCGTCGAAATCGCTCCAGCGCACCGCGGCCGTATAGGCCGCCTGGGTGGTTTCCAGCGCACGCGCCTGCGCCCGGCTGCCGGCCGAGGCCATCCCGCTCAGTAGCGCCAACCCCAGCACAAGCACTGCCCCAATGACTGCACGCATCCGCATTCCCCCCGATCCAGCCCGCATCCTACCGTTTCGGGAACGCCACGAAGCGCCCGCTCAAGGTGGCCGCGGCCGTTCCCGAGCCCAGCGCGATCTGCGCGCGCATGCCGATCCGCGCCTTTCCGCGCTGCCGGAAGGTGGCCAGAAACGCCTCCCAGCCGCCCAGTTCGGAGGGCGCCGCGTCGGCCACCAGTTCTTCGTACACCGGTGCCACGTAACGCAGCTGGCTATCGGCCACATAGACGTCGGCGTCGTGGCCGGCCAGTTGCAGCTGCAGCGTCAGCCAACCCCAGCCGGCCAGCGTCATCAGCGATGCCAGGCTGCCGCCGAACGCGTTGGCCTTGTCGTTGACGTTGGCCTGCAGCGGTGCACGCAGGCGCAGGGCGCCGTCGTGCAGTCCATCGACGGCGATGCCCATCGACAGCACCGGCGGCATGGCGATGAATTGCTGCTGCAGCGACTGCAGGGCGGATGCGAGCGTGCACGAAGGAGTCATCAGAAAGGCGGGAAGACGGCGAAGGGCGGCATCATGCCGCAATGTCCGGCGAGCGTCTTGTGCAAGGAGATGACATGCGGTACCGCATGGTGAACGCGTGCAGCATCGCGGCATGACCGGTGGTGCTCAGACCGTGTCAAACCCGCACGCTGTTCGATGGCCAATTGCAGGTCAGGCAACGCTCACCACGTGTGCGCATGTGGCCTGCCTGCGCAGGCGCGATGATTCCGGCGTTTGCAGCGCGCACGCGCTGCATCGGCGTTTTCAGGGGGCAAATACCACCTTGCGGTAGCCCTGCGCCACCCGCAGCAGTGCGGTGGCCTTGGCCTTCCACTGTGCGCTGCGCTGCTTCTGTGCCTGGGTCAACGGTGCGTCGATGGTGCTGGTGAACACGATCTGCTCCGGCGCTGCATGGAAGAACTTGTCCTGGATGCAGGCCGCAGGGGAAAGCTGGTAGGTGGCCAGCTGATGCGCCACCGGCGACTCGTTCCAGCCGAACAGAAAGATGTCGGCCATGGTGTGCCAGCGCGCATCGGCGGCAAGCAGCAAGCGCGCCGCCTCGCGGCTGATGATCAGTGCGCCGGCGCACACCGGCCAGCAATGCTGGTGGCGCGATGGCCGCACCAGGCGCAATTGACGGCCGGCAATCTCGGTCATCTTGGCATCGAGCTTGATCCGGTTGTAGGACGGCTCCAGCCGCACGATGCTGTTGCCGGGCGGAAGCCAGTCGGTGCTGCGCAACAGCGCCGGCAATGCATCGGACAGGTGCATATCGTCTTCGAAGATGGCGGTGTAGGCATCGTCGGAATCGGCGGCGATGCGCCAGGCCGCCTGGTGACTCAGGAAGCAGCCGATGTTGGAGGCGGTCCAGCGACGCGGGCCGCTGCTGTAGCCATCGCCGGATCCTTCCAGCGGGCGCTCACGCACGAACGCGGCAATCTGCTCGGGCGTCAAGGTGGCGCCGTCGAATGCAGGTAGCCGCTCGAACGGCAGGCCCAGTGCCTGGAACCGCGCCGACATCGCCTGCAGCCGGTCGCTGCTGCGCTGCATGTTGATGAGATAGGACTTGATCACGGCGCCACTCCAGCTCGGTTGTCGTGGCGGATCGTGCCGCGATCGGGAGGATTTGCAAGAGGGAACGAAGTGAGATTCAGGTCTCGCAAATGATCCGAGTGCGCCGCACCGCTGTGTACACCCCGTGCGCCTGTGCCCGCCCGGCTGGTCGATCACGCGGATGCTTCGCCCGGCCGCGCACGACAGCGATGCTCTCGCATAATCACCGCATGACCCGCACGGCCACCGCCAGCTGGACCCTGATTTCGCTGCGCCCCAGCGGCGAGCACGCGCCGTTGCGGCGGGCCGCCGCGCGCCACGGCGGGCGCGTGCTCGCGCTGTCGCCATGGCGGCTGCAGACCAACGACACCGCGCCGGCGCGCAGCGCGTTGCAGCAGGCGCTGCAGGCACCCATCGTGGTGTTCACCAGCCCCGCCGCAGTGCAGGCCGCGCAGCGGCTCGCACCCTTGCGCCGGCCGCCGCAGGCGCACTGGGTCGGCGTGGGCGAAGGCACCGCACGCGCGCTGCATGCCTGTGGCGTCGAGGCGGTGACCCGCCCGACCCGCATGGACAGCGAAGGCCTGCTGGCCCTGCCGCTGTTCCAGCCGCCGCTGCACACGGTGGGGCTGATCACCGCGCCCGGGGGCCGCGGCATGCTCGCTCCGGCGCTGGAGCAGCGCGGCGCCCGCATCCTGCGCGCCGAGGTGTATCAGCGCGTTGCGCTGCCTCTGCGCCGCGCGGCGGTGCAGGCACTGGTGGCGGCACTGCCGCGCAGCGTGCTGGCGCTGAGCAGTGGCGAGGCGCTGGCGCTGGTCCTGCAGCAACTGCCAAGCACGCTGGCCGACGCATGGCGGCAACGTCCGGTGGTGGCGTCCAGCGAGCGCATGTGCGCATCCGCGCTCGCAGCCGGATTCGATCACGTGGTGCGCGCCGATGGTCCGTTGCCGGCGCAACTAGCCGAAGCCGCCGCCGCCGCCGTCATGACACCACCGCGACCTTGCTGAACTGCGAACTCAAGCGCGGCTTGCAGGCGTCTGCCGACGCACGCCATGCTGTGGCGGATGACTGCGACGCCCGCGCCAGTGGCGACCATCCGAGGATGTGCGAATGACCGAAATGCCCGCTCCCGCGCGACGCGTTCCCTGGGCCTGGCTGCTGCTGGCGATCGCCGTGCTGGCCGTGGGCATCGCGCTGTTTCTCGGCTGGCGCGCGTGGCAGGGCTATCACGCAGCGCAGTTGCAGGCGGCACAGGCGCAGCAACAGCGCTGGGACGGCACGCAGCAGCTGCTGGAAACACTGCGACGCGATCAACGGCTGGCCAACGAGCGCCTGCAGGATGCGGCCGCCACCAATCGCGTGTTGCGCGACGAGATGCTGGGCCTGAGCCAGCGCAGCGCGCTGCTCGAAGAGACCGTGCAGAAACTGGCCGATCCCAACCGCCACGGCGCCCAGGCGCTGCGGCTGGATGAAGTGGAACTGCTGCTGCGGCTGGGCCAGCAGCGACTCAGCATCGCTGGCGACGCCGATGGCGCACGCCGTGCGTACGCGCTGGCCAATGGCGCGCTCAACGGCATCGACGATCCGGGCTATCTCAATCTGCGCCAGGCACTGGTGCAGGAACGCGACGCGCTGGATCGCCTCGGTGCCGGCCCGCAGGCCCAGGTAGGGCAGACCCTGGACGGCATTGCCGCCGATCTGCAGCGTCTGCCGGAGCAGACCGCGCAGGCCAGCGACGCGGCGCGGCCGTGGTGGCAGAAAGTGCTGGCGCCGTTGGTGGAGATCCGCCCCAGCCGCGGCGACGCGCTGCTGACCGGGGGCGACCGCCACGCTGCCGGCGACGCGTTGCAGATCGAACTCAGCCTGGCCCGCGCCGCCGCCGAGCGTGGCGATGCGCAGGGCCTTGCCCAGGCGCTGCGCCGGGTGGACACCTGGACCACCCGGCTGTGGCCGGATTCACCGCAACGGGCGCAGGTGCGATCGCGCCTGCGTGCCTTGCAACAAGCGCCGCTGCGTCCGCAACTGCCGGAACTGGGCACCACCCTGCTGCAACTGCAGGCCATGCGTGAAGGGAGATCCACCCAATGAAAGTGTTGCGTACCGTGCTGATCCTGTTGGTTGCCGTGGCGCTGGGCGTGCTTGGTGCGCAGTGGCTCTCGCACCAGACCAGTTACGACCTGGGCAATGTGGTGGTCAGCGTCGGTGGCAACGACTACCGCGCCGCGATGCCGCAGGCGGTGTTGATCCTGATCATCGCGCTGCTGGTGCTGTGGTTGTTGTGGACCTTGATCAGCCTGCCGTTCCGCGTGTGGGGCAAGTACCGGCGCAAGAAGGGCCGCGCGCGCCTGATCGAAGGCCTGCGCGCCGCCGATCACGGCCAGTGGCAGCGCGCCGAGCGGCTATTGGTCAATGCCAGCGAAGACGAGGAAGTCAGCGGCATTGCGCTGGCCAGTGCGGTGCGGGTGGCCGATGCGCGCGGCGACGAGACGGCAGCCAATGCGCTGGCCCAACAGTTGGCCGAGCGCGATCCCACTGCGCATGCCCTGTTGCAGGGCGAACGCCATCTGGCACGCCAGCACCCGATCGAGGCGATCAATGCGCTGGATGCCGCCGGCGCGCAGCCGCTGCCGGCGCGCGGCCTGCTGCTGCGCACCCATGCGCTGACCCAGATCGGGCGCGCCGACGAGGCCTACGGCCAATTGGGCGCACTGCGCCAGCAGGCAGTGCTGGCACCGGAGGCCTACAGCGCGCTGGAGGCCACACTGGCCGAACAGACCCTGCTGCAGGCCGGCGATGCCAATGCGCTGGCCGAACGTTGGGAAGCGCTGCCCAAGCCGCTGCGCACCCACCCGGCGGTGGTCGGCGCCTATGCGCACCGCGCCGCCGTGCTGCATTGGGACGATGCCGCCGTGCACAGCCTGGAACAGGCGCTGGATACGCACTGGGACGAATCGCTGGTGCGCCTGTACGGGGTACTGCCGCTGGAAAAATATGATTCGCGCCGTGCCAGCGCGCAGCGGTGGCTGACCCAGTCTCCGGACAGCCCGGGCTTGCTGTTGACGCTGGCACGCCTTGCGCGCCACCAACAACAGTGGTCGCAGGCCGAAGAGTTCCTGCATCGCGCGCTCGCCAATGGTGCCGGCAGCGATGCCTGGGAAGAGCTGGGGCACGGGTTTGCCGCCGCCGGCGACCTGCTGTCGGCCCAGCATTGCTACGCCAATGCGCTGCGTGCGGCGCGCGGCGAGCCGGTGATCGAAGGCATGCCGCAGCAGTCGCTGCGCGGGCCACTTGTCGCGGTCGGCACCACGCCTGCGGCCGATCCGCTCGCACCGGACGATCGCCTGCCTTGACGGGCGTGCGCCGCTCCCGGCCGGGAGCGGCGTAGGACAGCGTTGGCGGGTTGGCATTGGCGGGTTGGCGGACTGCTAGGCCGACGCATAGGAGCGTCTGGCCGCTGCCATAGCTGCCTGCACACGCACTCACCCAGCCGGTGCGCACGCATGTCGGGGAACGGCTTGGCGCGTGCAGCCCTCCATAGGTTTAACGTGCTCGACGCCAGATCCGATCAGTTGCCGCGCCAGGCCGCAGGTGGTGGCGGTGGCAGCTCCTGCAGAAACGCATCGCAGGCTCCGAGATAGCGGGCCTGCCGATGACCGATCGATCGCGGCGACAACACCCGCGACCCCAGCCTCCCCACCAGCAGCATCGCCGCCATCACTGCACTGCCGATCACCCAGCGGAACTCGCTGTGCAGCGACAGTCCGCACACCAGCAGCGCCAGCACCGAGGCCAGCGCCACAGCGACATAGCGCACCCGACGGCGCTCATGCAGGCTGCACAAGGTCAGCACATGCCCGCTGCGCTTGCGCAGCGCGATCGCCAGGATCAGATACGGCAGCACGCCCAGCAGCAGCGCCGCGTAGATCACCGGGTGGTGCCAATGGAAGATGTAGCGACGTGGCGGCATGTCGGCCGGCGCATTGCACTTCACGCAGCGCGGCGGCAGGTTGGCGCCCGGCGTGCACACTAGGACGTCGCCCTCGCGCCACACATCGCCCTGCACCGGCGTCAGGTACAGGCTGGGTGGCTCGTGCTGCGTATCGTTCGACATCCATGCGTCCTTGCAGGTTGGGGATGTGAGATCCGGGATTCGGGATTCGGGATTCGGGATTCGGGATTCGGGATTCGGGATTCGGGATTCGGGATTCGGGATTCGGGATTCGGGATTCGCAAGAGCGGGTTTCGCCTTTGCAAATCCCCATTCCCGAATGCCCAATCCCACGCTGCGCAGCAGCGTCAGCGCTCGACGATCGCCACCACGCCCATGCCGCCGGCGGTGCAGATCGAAATCAGCGCGCGGCCGCCGCCGCGCTCTTCCAGTTGCTTGGCGGCGGTGGCCACCACACGCGCTCCGGTGGCGGCGAACGGGTGGCCGGTGGCCAGCGACGAACCCAGCGGATTGATCTTGTCCGGATCGATGCGACCCAGCGGCGCCTCCAGGCCCAGCCGGGTGCGGCAGTAATCCTCGCTTTCCCAGGCGCGCAGCGTGCACAGCACCTGCGCGGCGAAGGCCTCGTGGATTTCGTAGATGTCGAAGTCCTGCAAGGTCAGGCCCTGGCGCGCCAGCATCTGCGGCACCGCGATGGTCGGCGCCATCAGCAGGCCCTCGCCATGCACGAAATCCACCGCCGACACCTGCGCATCGCGCAGATAGGCCATCGGGGTATGGCCATGCGCCAGCGCCCAGGCCTCGCTGGACAGCAGCACTGCGGCGGCGCCATCGGTGAGCGGGGTGGAATTGGCGGCCGTCAGCGTGCCGCGGCCGGAAGTCTTGTCGAAGGCCGGGCGCAAGGTCGCCAGCTTTTCCAGCGAGGTGTCGGCGCGCAGGATGTTGTCGCGCGACACGCCGCGGAACGGGGCGATGAGCGAATCGAAGAAACCGCGCTCATAGGCCGCGGCCAACTTGTGGTGCGAGGCCACCGCCCATTCGTCCTGCGAGTCGCGCGAGATGTTCCATTCCTTGGCCATGTCCTCGCAATGGTCACCCATGCTCTTGCCGGTGCGCGGCTCGGCCACGCCGGGGAATTCGGGCTTGAGCTCGCTCAGCTTGAAGCCGCGCAGCAACGCCTTGAGTTTGTCGCCGGTGGCCTTGGCACGGTTGGCAGCCATCAGCCGCGCGCGCAATTTCTTGCCATAGACGATCGGTACTTCGGAGGTGGTATCCGAGCCGCCGCCGATGCCAGAATCGATCTGCCCCAGCGCGATCTTGTTGGCGATGGTGATCACCGAATCCAGGCTGGTGCCGCAGGCGCGCTGCAGGGTGATGCCCGGCGTCAGCGGGGACAGGCCGGACGACAGCGCCGCCTCGCGGGCCAGGTTCCAGTCCGAGGAGTGCTTGATCACCGCTCCCATCGCCACTTCGCCCAATTGCTGGCCATGCAGGCCGAAGCGCTCGACCAGCGCGCCCAGCGTGCGCACCGACATGCCCAGGTTGCCCACGTCCGCGTATGCGGTGTTCTGACGGCAGAACGGGATACGGACGCCGCCCAGAATGGCGACGGGACGGGCTGCGGGCATCGGTTGACCTGGCATGGAGGACTCGGGGACATGGCCTGCACAGGGCCGGCAGGCATAATGGCCGCAGTGTAGCTTCGACCCCGTGATGGGCCAACCGCGAATCATGAGCAAGACCGAACACGGCGTGACCGCCATGGGTGTAATGGCGCTGGAATTGACGGGCGGCACCGCCCCCGAGCGCGGCGCCCTGGCGCCCGAGCAAGCCGGCATGCTGGCCGAACGGATTGGCCGCGACCTGGCGCAGTGGATCCCCGAAGTGCGCGAGCTCGAGCTCAGCGTGGCCATGGCGCACTTCGACCCGGCGGAAGTGCTGCGGCCGGGCTGGCCGCTGCACCGCCGCCTGGAGGAACTGCATGCCCGCGCCCCGGGCCGCGACCAGGGCCCACGGGTGCTGGCGTTCGGCGCCGATGCGCAGGGCGAGATTCCGTTGCCGTTCCAGGCCGATGCGCAGCTCACCGGCGGCGGGCTGCGCGTATTGCCGTTCCTGCTCACCGGCGACCCGCAGATCGTGGTCACCGTGGCCGAGGCGATGGAAGAGGTGCTGTTGGCCCAGGGCATGGCCCAGGCCGACACCGCGCTGCTGGCGCAGGAGAGCTTCGGCGCGCGCATCGAACATGCCCGGTATCTCACCGCGCACGATCTGGCCGCGATGATGTCGATGCAATACGACAACCAGGGCCTGGCACCGCTGTGGCCGCTGATCGAAGCCGCCCTGCTTGCGCCCACCAGCGAAGAGTGGCTGGAGCAGGCGCCGGAGCCGGTCCTGCGCTACGTCGATGGCGAAGTGCGCATTGCCCTGTTCGATCCGGCCGGCTGGTGCGATTACTACGCGCACGACCGCGAACACTGCGAGCGCCTGCGTGGGGTCTACGAACACTTCCTCTCGCGCCAGCGGCAAATGGCCGCAGTGCTGGAGGCGCACGGGCTACCGGTGCTCTACGTGCATGTGGAGCCGGATCAGGATCCGCGTCAGGCATTGTCTGCATGAGCACCCCGCCGGTGTCCGCGGCCCCCGCGTTAGAGGGCGTGCTGGAGACCGGCGTGTATGTGGCAGAGCTGGAGCGCGCCTGCGCGTTTTACGCGCGCGTACTTGGCCTGCAACCGATGCACCGCGATGCGCGCATGGCCGCGTATGCGATTGCGCCCGGCCAGGTGTTGCTACTGTTCCTGCAGGGAAGTACGTCGGGCACGGTGACACTGCCGGGCGGGACGATTCCGCCACACGACGGCAGCGGGCGCGCCCACTACGCATTGGCGATCGCCACTGATGCATTGACCGATTGGGAAGCGCATTTGCAGGCCTGCGGCGTGTCGATCGAAGGCCGCACGCAATGGCCCGGTGGCGGACAGAGCATTTACTTCCGCGATCCCGATGCGCACTTGCTGGAACTGGCAACGCCGGGTCTTTGGCCAAATTACTGACCGCGGTTGGCAACATCACGCATCGCAATGCGACCCGCTGGTCCCCGGATCTACGTATCAGTGCTACGTGATGGTTACAACATCATTCTCTACCCAGTTGAAGATTGTTTGCTGGGTGTGGCTGCTCCAGCGCGTATCCATGGGTATATACGGTTGATGCCGCAGCCGTCACG
Source organism: Xanthomonas floridensis (assembly GCF_001642575.1). Taxonomy (GTDB): domain Bacteria; phylum Pseudomonadota; class Gammaproteobacteria; order Xanthomonadales; family Xanthomonadaceae; genus Xanthomonas; species Xanthomonas floridensis. The sequence goes on from NZ_LXNG01000006.1 coordinate 28,178, forward strand.
CGCTGACGCATCAAACTCGGGGTTAGCGCCTCAATGTACGATCCGCCAACGCATCTTTCGCTGAGAAGCGCTGCCACGTCCTAGCAGCATCAGCTGCTTTAAAAAACCGTAAGCCGCATGCGGCCTTTCTTGCCAGCAAATCATTATGTCCGGTGGAGTAGAGCGCACCGTCGCCCGCCACGCAGATGCTTACCGTAACCGTGTGCATTCCAAACACAGACGCGACGGCGATCGAACACCGCCGCGTCCATGCACTTACTTGGTGGCAGCCTGCGCGTTGTCGGTGGTGATCACGCCGCAAGCCAGACGGCCACCCGCATTGCCGGTAGGCTGGGTTTTGTAGTCGTCGGCGTCGGCATGCACGATCACGGCATGGCCGGCGATATCGAACTGGTCGGCCTTGCCGAGATTGACGTTGCTCGATACCGGTCCGTCGATGCTGGCATTGCCTTGGGCGTCGGCGGTGATGTTGGGCATGTCGCCGCCGTGATGCGGGTCGGCGCTGACGTTGCCATGGTCGGATTGGGCCGGATTGAAGTGTCCGCCGGCACTGCTGCCATCCGGCGCGCTGCAGTCGCCCTTTTCATGGATATGGAAGCCATGTTCGCTGTTGGGCTTCAGCCCGCTGAGCTGACCGGTAACGCGCAGCGCCCCGTCTACGGTCTTGAAGGTTACCGTGCCCTTGACCTCATTGCCCTTGGTCGGCTTGAGTTCGGCGGTGGCCGTCGTGGTGGCCGCCGCTTCGGTGACCATGGAGGCGGCATGCTCGCCACCATGCGCCGTTTCGGCAGGCGTGCCCGCCTGCGGCGCGGGGGCGGGATCGGCCGGTGCGGGCTCCTCGCGCTTGCATGCGGTCAATGCCAGGGCGGTAGCCAGAAACAACGTGGTGGGAAGAATACGCATGGAAAGCTCCTGTAGAGACCGCGGATACGGCCATGGATGCCCCGACTCAGGGCTGCGAAGGGGCTGAACGCCACTGGGTGACGCGAATGACGCCGCAGGCTAGCCGTGCGCCGGCATTGCCGCTGGGCTGGCTGCGGTAATCGTCGGCATCGGCATGCACGACCAGGGCCTTGCCGACCACGTCGCTGGGCGCGCCGTCGCCCAGGCTGATGCCGGAGAGAATCATGTCCAGATGCGCGACGCCGTCGGCATCGGCGCGCAGGTTGTCCATGTCGCCCAGGTGATGCGCGCCGTTACCGGCCCGCCCGTGCGGCGCCCCGGCAGGATTGAAATGCGCACCGGCGCTGCTGGCATCGGCGGCGCTGCAATCGCCGCGCTCATGGACATGGAAGCCGGCGACCGCGCCGGCACGCAGCCCGCCGACTGTGCCGGTGATACGGATGCCCTGCAACGCAGGCACCAACACTACCCGGCCGCTGACCAGACTGCCCGATGCCGAGGCCAAGGCGGCTTCGGCCTGTTGCACCGGGCGCACCGGCACGACACGCGCAGCCGGCGGCGGCGGCGGCGGCGTGGGAGGCGCCGGTGGCGTGCTGCTGCAGGCGGCCAGCGCCAGAGCGGTGAGGGCAACGATCGTGGACGACCGGTAACGCATCGAGCTGTTCTCCTGATCAGGTTGGGAACCTATGCGGGTGCATGTTCACGTGTCATGAAATGCACCTGCGGACGCGCCGAAGTTTACGGGGTTGGCCTGGGTGGTCGGTGTTGCTGATGCTGGCGGCGGTTCGCGCGATGCAGGATGCGGCGACACTGCGATCTGGCGGCGTTTGACGCGTCGCCTGAAGAGTGACCGCGGGCGGCAGATGGACGGATGCGTGGTGTTCGTCGGTCGTCGGTCGTCTGTTGGTGTTGGTGTTGGTGTTGGTGTTTGTGCTGGTTCTGGTGCTGGTCTGAGTTTGGCGCCAGGCGTTCTTGGCGGCCGACTGTTGCTTGGCACAGGGACCCTCACCCCACCCCGCTTCCGCGCCCCCTGCCCGCACTTGCGGCGCGGGCGCTCCAAGTCACGCGCGCCAATGACGCGCAAGCTGCGCCTTCTCGCCTCGCAGGGAGAAGGGCTCGACGCCGGATGGGGTCTGATATGCGATCGCGGTAAGCCTGTCCCACGCCCCGCAGTTGTCCTTCTCCCCTCGGCACATTGTTCTCCTTTATGGGGAGAAGCTGCCCCGCAGGGGCGGATGAGGGGACGGGCGACGCTGGTGGAGCTTGAGTGCACGAAGGCTTCGCCCGGTACCCTCACCCCTGGGCTGCACAGGGTCTAATGCGCTACTGCGGCCTGCATCGCGTTCGCTGCCTCTTCTCCCGCAGGCAAACGATGGCGCGCAGCGTCCGATGGCGCTTTAGGCACCTGACAGTACCGGCAGTGACAAGCGCGCTGCCACGCGCCTGCAGACATGTTCGATATCAGCGCCGCTTGCGCCCCGGCCCCAGCTTGCGGGTGACGGTATTGCGGCCCAGCCCCAGGCGCGCGGCAGCTTCGGCGCGGCGGCCCTGGGTCAGTTGCAGGGCGGCTTCGAGCAAGGTCTTGTCCAGGCGTTCGCGCGCTTCGGCATGCAGGCCCTGGGCGCCTTCGCTCAGGCGTTGCGCGGCCCAGCTAGACAGCATGTCGTCCCATTGCCCGGCGCTGCTACGGCCGGTGCGCTGGCGGCCGCGCGCCAGCGCGGCATCCACATCGATCACATCGATGATGTCGGCAGTGGCCAGTGCGGCCAGACGCCAGCAAACGTTTTCCAGTTCGCGCACGTTGCCGGGCCAGTCGTAGTGGCGCAGTGCCTCAAGCGCGGCCGAAGACAGCCGCTTTGGCGACATGTCGAGCTTGCGCCCGGCCATGGCCAGGAAATTTTCCGCCAGTTGCGCGATGTCGCCGCGACGCTCGCGCAGCGGCGGCAGTTGCAGGCGCACCACGTCCAGCCGGTGCAACAGGTCGGCGCGGAAGCGGCCCTGTTCGACCAGCGCCTCCAGGTCCTGGTGGGTGGCGGCGATCACGCGCACATCGACCCGGATCAACTCACGTCCACCGACGCGGAAGAATTCGTTCTCTGCCAGCACGCGCAGCAGGCGCGTTTGCAACGGCAGCGGCATGTCGCCGATTTCGTCCAGGAACAAGGTGCCGCCATCGGCCTGTTCGAAGCGACCGATATGGCGTTTGGTGGCGCCGGTGAAGGCGCCGGTTTCGTGCCCGAACAGCTCGCTTTCCAGCAATTCGGCTGGAATTGCGGCGGTGTTGAGCGCCACGAAGGGTTTTCGCGCGCGTGGCGATTCGTTGTGCAGCGCGCGCGCGACCAGCTCCTTGCCGGTGCCGGTTTCGCCGTTGATCAGCACCGACAACGGTGCCTGCGCCAGGCGGCCGATGGCGCGAAACAAAGCCTGCATCGCCGGGGTATCGCCGATCAGCGCGGCCGAGCCTTCGGCCAGCGGCGTGCCGATGAGCTCGTCGACACCGGCATCGGCGTCGGGCAGCGCGCGGGCGGCCAGCGCCACCGCATCGTCCAGATCGAAGGGTTTGGACAGAAATTCGTGCGCGCCGCCGCGGAAGGCGCCGGCGGTGCTGGCGACATCGGTATACGCCGACATCACGATCACCGGCAACTGCGGGTGCCTGGACTTGAGCTTGTCCAGCAGGGTCAGGCCGTCTTCACCGGGCATGCGTACATCGGTGAACAGCAGGTCCGGCGTGGGCCGCATCGACAGCGCCTGCAGCGCGGCGGCAGCGCTGTCGAAGCCATCGACGGCGTATCCGGCGTCGCGCAGCGCAGTGGACAACACGAAGCGCACCGAACGGTCGTCGTCGACCACCCAGATGTGGTGGGATACGGCGGCGGCCTCAGCCATGCAGATGCTCCTTGTCGTGATCGCCGGCCAGCTCGGGCAGCAGCAGGGTGAAAACGGTATGGCCCGGACGCGAGCGGTAGGTCAGGGTGCCGTGGTGTTCGCGCGAGACCTGCTGGGCCAGCGCCAGGCCCAGCCCGCTGCCTTCGGCGCGGCCGCTGACCAGCGGCAGGAACAGGTGTTCGGCCAGTTCTTCCGGCACGCCACCGCCGTCGTCGATGATCTCCAGCCGCAGCGACATCGCATGCACGCGGTCGCGGATGCGCTGGCCGTGTTCGACGCGGGTGCGCAGGGTTACCCGGGTGGCGCCGGCCTGGAAGGCATTGCGCACCAGGTTCCACACCGCCTGGGTGAGCCGGTCCACATCGCCGAGGATGTCCGGAATGCTGGGGTCGTAGTCGCGTTGTACCTGCACCGACCAGCCACCCTCGGCCTCGGCCAGGCGCAGCACCCGCTCGAGTACCACGTGGATGTTGAGGCGGTCGTGCGGGCGCAAGGGCGAGGGCGAAAGCAGGCGTTCGAGCAAGGTGTTGAGGCGTTCGATCTCGGTACCGATCAATTCGATCAGCTCACGTTCGTCCTCGTCGCGGCCGCCCGAGCGGCGCGCCAGCAGCTGGGCGGCCCCCTTCAGGCCGGCCAACGGGTTACGCAGTTCGTGTGCCAGGCCCTTGAGCGCAGCGCTGAGGGCATTGGGCAGGGCATGGGTGGGGTCGAGCGCAGGAAATTCGTCGACCGGATGGGTCTCCAGCAACCAGCCACCGTCGTCCAGCCGCGACAGCCAGCCTTCGGCAAAACGCGGAGCGTCGTTGGGCAGGCCCAACGCCAGCCGATGCAGGCGCAGCACGTCGCGTTCGTCGTTGAGCAGGAAGCGGGCCAATGCTTCGCCCTGCACTTCCAGGGCGGCCAGCGGTTGATCGACCAGACGCCGTGCGCTGACGCCGAGCCAGCGCGCGAAGGCCGGATTGACGCCCAGCACGCGGCCCTCGCGGTCGGCCCAGGCCACCGGGGTACCCAGGCTGTCGAGCGACGGGATGGAGGTCGTCATCCGCATTGCACCAATTTAGTGCAAGCAGCATCGGCGTGCGCGGATGGCGCGCCAAACGAAGCTTGCGTTGAAGACGGTTGCCAGGCCGGTCGGCGGTGAGCTGCTCCGACCCGACGCGCATCCGCGCCGACAGTGACGGGCGAGGGGCTGGTCATGCAGGCACCTTGGCAGTGGATCCGCAGCACCACCGGCCGCGGAAGAAACCGACCCGGCACAGGCCGCGCCGGCCGGGTCGTTACGCCACCCGCGGCGATGTCGCCGCGGGTGTGCATGCTCAGGACTCGTACGCGGCTTCGCCGTGCGAGGTGATGTCCAACCCCTCGCGCTCGGCTTCTTCGGTGACACGCAGGCCGAACACCAGCTTGGCCACCAGGAACCCGACCACCGACACCACGCCGATCCAGCCCACGGTGATGCCCACGCCCAGGGTCTGGATACCGACCTGGTGCACGATGTCGTAATCGCCGCCCTTCTGGCCGCCCAGCGAGGCCGCCGAGAAGACGCCGGTGAGGATCGCGCCGATGATGCCGCCCAGGCCATGCACGCCGAACACGTCCAGGCTGTCGTCGGCACCAAGCAGGCGTTTCAGGCCGGTGACGCCCCACACGCACAGCACGCCGGCAGCCAAACCAATGACGATGGCGCCGAACGGGCCCACCGTGCCGCAGGCCGGGGTGATGCCGACCAGGCCGGCGACCATGCCCGAGGCCACGCCCAGGGCGGAGGACTTGCCCTTGATGATCTTCTCGGTGAGCGACCAGCCCAGGATGGCGGCCGCGGTGGCCAGCAAGGTGTTGAGGAAGGCCAGCGCCGCACCGGCATTGGCTTCCAGGTTGGAACCGGCGTTGAAGCCGAACCAGCCCACCCACAGCAACGAGGCACCCACGAAGGTCAGGGTCACGTTGTGCGGCTTGATCGCCTCACGCCCGAGCCCGGCGCGCTTGCCGACGAAGTAGGCGCCGACCAGGCCGGCGATACCGGCGTTGATGTGCACCACGGTGCCGCCGGCGAAATCCAGCGCGCTCAGACCGAACAGGTACCCGCCGGTGGCCCACACCATGTGCGCCAGCGGCAGGTAGCCGAAGGTGAACCAGATCACCGAGAACAGCAGCACCGCGGCGAACTTCACGCGCTCGGCGAAGGCACCGACGATCAGCGCGCCGGTGATGCCCGCAAAGGTGGCCTGGAAGGCGACGAACACGTATTCCGGCAGGCTCACGCCCTTGGTGAAGGTGGCCGACAACGTGTCGATGGTGACCCCCTTGAGCAGCGCCTTGTCCAGATTGCCGATCCACGCGCCTTCGCCCGAGAACGCCAGGCTATAGCCATACAGCACCCACAGGATGGTCAGCAGCGAAAAGACTGTAGCGACCTGGATCAGCACCGACAGCACGTTCTTGGCGCGCACCATGCCGCCGTAGAACAGCGCCAGGCCCGGCACCACCATCATCAGCACCAGCAGGGTGGAGGTCAGCATCCAGGCGACGTCGCCCTTGTTGACCACCGGTGCGGCCTCGGCGGCCGCGACCGGCGCCGGTGGCGGTTGCGCGGACGGCAACGGCTCGGTGGTAACCGGCTCGGTCGGCAACGGGGTGACCTGCGCACCGGACTGCGCCTGCGCGCTGCCCATGCCGCCCACCATCAGCGCGCTGAACAGCATCAGCATGCACACGCTGTAGAACCGGGCTTTCCACCCGGCAAAAAGAGCTGTCTTCATACGAACTCCGGAGGGGGTGGACTCAGAGTGCATCGGCGCCGATCTCGCCGGTGCGGATACGCACCACTTGCTCGATCGCGGTCACGAAGATCTTGCCGTCGCCGATCTTGCCGGTGCCGGCGGCGTTCTGGATTGCCTCGACCACCGCGTCCAGCCGGTCGTCGGTCACCACCGTTTCGATCTTGATCTTGGGCAGGAAGTCCACGACGTACTCGGCGCCGCGATACAGCTCGGTGTGGCCCTTCTGACGCCCGAAGCCCTTGACCTCGGTGACGGTGATGCCCGACACGCCAGCGGCGGACAAGGCCTCGCGGACCTCGTCGAGCTTGAACGGCCGGATGATGGCGGTGATCAATTTCATGCGCATACCCCGAAAGGTGGAAGGAACCGGCCGGCATTGCGCCGACCGGCGGTGTCATTCACCTGGATGCCAACCCCGGCATCCAATCGTTCGCAGAACGCGCAGACCTCGGCCGATGCCATGCATCCGCCTCGTGGGAGAGGTCAGGCCCGCGCGGTGCGAACGGTGTGCTCTCTCGTACCCCCGGGCTCCCCGGCGGTGCCAGGGAGCCATCGAACATGTGCGGCGATGGCGGAGGTGGGAGGGGGGGCCTCCGCCATCGCCGCGGTGGAACTCAGTTGCCGTAGTACAGCTGGTATTCCAGCGGGTGCGTTGCAGCGCGGAACTTGGTGACTTCCTGCATCTTCAGCGCGATGTAGCCGTCGATGAAGTCGTCGCTCATCACGCCACCGGCCTTGAGGAACTCGCGGTCCTGGTCCAGCGCTTCCAGCGCCTGGTCCAGGCTGGAGCAGACCTGCGGGATCAGCTTCTCTTCTTCCGGCGGCAGGTCGTACAGGTCCTTGTCGCTGGGTGCGCCCGGGTCGATCTGGTTCTTGATGCCGTCCAGGCCGGCCATCATCAGCGCGGTGAAGGTCAGGTAGCCGGACTGCAACGGATCGGGGAAGCGCATTTCGATACGGCGCGCCTTCGGATTGGTGACCCACGGAATGCGGCACGAGGCCGAGCGGTTACGCGCCGAGTAGGCCAGCATCACCGGTGCTTCGAAGCCCGGCACCAGGCGCTTGTAGCTGTTGGTGCCGGAGTTGGCGAACGCGTTGATCGCACGGGCGTGCTTGAAGATGCCGCCGATGTACCACAGCGCCAGCTGCGACAGGCCGCCGTAGCCGTCGCCGGAGAACAGGTTGGTGCCGCCCTTGGTCAGCGACTGGTGCACGTGCATGCCGCTGCCGTTGTCGCCGACGATGGGCTTGGGCATGAAGGTGGCGGTCTTGCCGTTGCGGTAGGCGACGTTCTTGATGATGTACTTCATCGTCAGCAGCTCGTCGGCCTTTTGCACCAGCGAGGAGAACTTGGTGCCGATCTCGCACTGGCCGGCGGTGGCCACCTCGTGGTGGTGCACCTCGGTCTCGATGCCGACCTGCTCCAGGGTCTTGATCATTTCCGCACGCAGGTCGTGCAGGGTGTCGGTCGGCGGAACCGGGAAGTAGCCGCCCTTCACGCCCGGGCGGTAGCCGCTGTTGCCGCCGTCATACTTGGCGCCTGTGTTCCAGGCCGCTTCTTCAGAACCCACCTGGAAGAAGGTGTGGCCCATGTCGTTGGCAAAGCGCACCGAATCGAAGATGAAAAATTCCGGCTCTGGGCCGAAGAAGGCCTGGTCGGCGATGCCGGAGGACTTCAGATAGGCCTCGGCGCGCTTGGCGATACCGCGCGGGTCGCGCACGTAGCTCTGCATGGTGGCCGGGTCGAGGATGTCGCAGGTCAGCACCACGGTCGGATCGGCGAAGAACGGATCCAGGTAGGCGGTACCGGCGTCCGGCAGCAGCACCATGTCCGATTCGTTGATGCCCTTCCAACCCGCGATGGAGCTGCCATCGAACATCTTGCCTTCTTCGAACAACGCCGGCTCGATGATGTTGGCCGGAAAGGTCACGTGCTGCTGCACGCCACGCATATCGACGAAGCGCAGGTCGACGAACTCGACCTTGTTGTCCTTGATCAGCTTTTCAACATTTTCCACGGACATCGGAAGAAACCTCGGATTGGAGTGAAGTGGCTCGTGGGCGGTAGTACAGCAGGGACCATGCCAAGCTGCGGCACTTCACAAGTCGTTGATTTTGCTGACATCGGTCGAGATCGCTGCCATTGCAAAACACCATCTTGGTGCAAATCAACTCCATGTTGCACCGATATGGTGCATGCCGCAATGCACTATCCTTTCGCCTCCCCCGCACTCCTCTCCCGCCCGATGTCCGACCTCATTTCCGCCCTGTTGCTGGGCATTCTCGAAGGCCTCACCGAATTCCTGCCGATCTCCAGCACCGGCCACCTGCTGATCGCCGAACAATGGCTCGGACGCCGCTCGGATTTCTTCAATATCGTCATCCAGGCCGGTGCCATCCTGGCGATCTGCCTGGCGCTGCGGCAGAAGCTGTGGACCCTGGCCACCGGCCTGGGCGAGCGCGCCAACCGCGACTACGTGCTCAAGATCGGCGTGGCCTTCATGGTCACCGCAGTGGTCGGGCTGATCGTGCGCAAGGCCGGCTGGCAGCTGCCGGAAACCATCCATCCGGTGGCCTGGGCACTGCTGATCGGCGGTGTATGGATGCTGGTGGCCGAGCATTTCGCCGGCAAGATGCCCGAGCGCGACGTGGTGACCTGGAAGGTGGCCATTGCCGTGGGCCTGGCGCAGGTAGTGGCCGGTGTATTCCCGGGCACCTCGCGCTCGGCGTCGGCGATCTTCCTGGCGATGCTGCTGGGCCTGAGCAAGCGCTCGGCGGCGGCGGATTTCGTGTTCATGGTGGGCATCCCGACCATGTTCGCGGCCAGCGGCTACGCGCTGCTGGAGATGTACAAGGACGGTGGCTTCGGCAGCGAAAACTGGACCGATGTGGCAGTGGCCTTCGTGGCAGCCACCATCACCGGCTTTGTCGTGGTGAAGTGGCTGCTGGGCTACATCAAGAAGCACCGCTTCACCATATTTGCTGTGTACCGCATCCTGCTCGGCGCGGCCTTGCTGCTGTGGTTGCCCGCCGTGGCCTGAGGCAGCACCGTTGCCATGCCCCTGCCCGTCGCCGCGTGCGGCGGACAGGGCGCATGCGCGAGCAGTGACGCCGGTCATTGCCCTGGCCGCCGGCTGGCGGTATCACTGAGGCATCGACCACCAGGAGCCACCCATGCGTGCCGTGTTCTTCGCCCCGGCCCTGCTGGCGGCGGGCGTGACGGCCTGCGGCTCGGGCACACCGCCTGACGTTGCCGACGCCGCGCATTCCGGACCGGAAGCCGCCGCCGCGGCCGTGGACGCAGCAGCTGCCGAGGCCGCCCCGTTGCGCGCGGCCCTGCAGGCCCGCCACTGGCAACTGCTGCAGGCCAACGATGCCCACGGCACCGCCCTGGTCAGCCTGTTCGTGGCCGGCAGCGCGCCGCTGCAACTGGATTTTGGCGATCAACGCATCCACGTCAGCCAGACCTGCAACGCGCTGGGCGCCAACTACAGCGTGGCAGCCGCGCAGCTGCAGATCGGCCGGGTGGTCTCCAGCAAGCGGCTGTGTGCGCAACCGCGGAAAATGGCGCAGGAGCACGCCGCCAGCGCGCTCTTGTCGGGCCGCTTCGCCGTGGCGCTGGACACCACCCAGGCCACGCCGCAGCTACGCCTGACCCGCAGCGATGGCACCCGCCTGCTGTTCGGCGGCGCGCCCACGGCCGACACCCTCCACGGCGGCCCCGGGCAGACGCTATTGCTGGAGGTGGCGGCCGACACCGTGCCCTGCCCCGCCGACCCGGCGCGCGCGTGCCTGCAGGTGCGCGAGCAAACCCCGCAGGGACAGCCGGCGACCGCACAGTGGACACCGCTCGACGGCAGCATCGAAGGCTTCGAGCACGAGGCCAGCATCCGCACCGTGCTGCGTGTCACCCGCTATCCCGCGGCATCGGGCTCTACGGGCGCGCCGGCGTATGTGCTGGATCAGATGATCGAGGCGAGTGGGTAGGTTGGGATTCGGGATTCGGGATTCGGGATTCGGGATTCGGGATTCGGGAAGCGGGAAGCGGGAAGCGGGAAGCGGGAAGCGGGAAGCGGGAAGCGGGAAGCGTACGAGCAGATCGCCGGGCGCGTCCGGCGGCAAGCGGTTGTGTCGTTCACTCGCAGGCACATCGGATGCGCCTGCGCAGCAGAACACCCAGGACGCGTCCAGCACTAAGAGGCCGGGTCTTCGCAATCGACGATCACATGGCGAAAGCGACCGCGTAGTCGCTGCGCGGCCGCATTACCGCTTTCAGAGCGGCTAACAGAAAAACCTAGCGAGCGGTCGTCAGGTGGGGACGGCGCGGAGGAACCGGGTATACGTGCGGTGCACCGAGTACCCGCTACGCCCGCCTGGCGGCCGCGCAGCCGCGTTGTCAGCTGCCTTGGCGCAGCGACGGGTTCAGCGTGTAGGTGCCGTGCAATGCGGCCTCGGCCAGTACGTGGCCCTGCATCGCCGACAGCAGGTCGGCGGCGGTGAACGGGGTCGGCAGCGGTAGCTGCGCCACATCCAGCGCGAATACGCGGAAGAAATAGCGGTGCGTGCGCAGGTCGTTGAATGGCGGGTATGGGCCGTCGTAGCCCAGATAGTCGCCGGCCATGTCGGGATTGCCGGCAAACCATTGGGTGTAGGAGTTCAGGCCCTGGCGGGCGCCCGCCGAGCCGGCCGGCTGAGGCTTGCCCTTGGGCACGAATCCGTCGCTGCAGCTGCCGGCGGCAATCGCATGCACGTTGGCGGGGATATCGGCCATCGCCCAATGCACGAAATCGGTGCGTGGCTGTTCCACCGGAATCTGCACGTCCTCGCGCCCCACCGTCTCCGGCACCGTGGGCACATCCGGGTCCAGGCACAGCAGCGCGAACGACTGCGTGCCGGCCGGCACCTCGCTCCAGGCAAGCTGCGGGTTACGGTTGGGGGCAAAGCCTTCCGGGGTGCCGGCGGCAAATTCCGCCGCAATCGGCTTGCCGTTTTCGATGCTGGTACTGGTCAGACGCATGCTCAGGTCTCCGTGGATCGAGGGTGCCCAGCGTGCCTGGATCGGCGCATCAGCGGAAGCCGCCGCCGTGGAACCGTGTGTGGCGCGGCCGGCGCAGTGACGCGCAGGCGTTGTCAGAAGCGTCAGCCGGGCAGGGATCGCCGGCATCTTGATCGACCCCGGCATCCTTGCGTGCCGCGCCGCCGGGATGGTTGGACTTCCGTAGGAGCAGACCTGGCCGCGACGGGCTGCGCCGGAACTGGTAGGCCGGGTCCGCTCCTACAACAGCACCGCGCTTGCGGAACGGCAAGCGGCGGGCCATGCGTCAGTCCTGCGGGTAGCCGAAGCGCACCGCGATCAGGGTGAGCAGGTCGAACTGGGCGCCAAGCACACTGCGGTAATCGCGCCAGCGCCCTGCGGCCAGGCGGGCCGGGCCGCGGGGTTCCACCAGCGGGAAGCGCAGCCCGAAGGCCTGCTCCAGCGCGTCGGAAATGCCCTGCGGGTCGCTCTCGATACCGTCCAGCCGGATGATCCGATGCGGGTACAGATCGCGTTCGTGCAGCACCGCCAGTTGCTCCAGCGCGGCCAGCAGCCAGTCGGTGGCCTGCTGCGGCGATTGCAGCGCCAGTGGTGCCGGGGCACCGGCCGAGAGCCAGTCCAGCAGCATGTCGCGCGGGTCGCGCAGCGCGATCGCCAGGCGCCCCTCGGGCAGATGCGGGCGCAACGCGGTGAGCAGGCTGTTGTCCCACCACAGCAGCCAGTCGATGACGTTGCCGTCGTCGATGCCGCGGCGCGGCAGCTGTGCCTTCCAGCCTTCCACCAGCGCCATCGGCGCGAGCTCGCCGGAAGCCAGCTGCTCGATGGTGCGGTAGCTCTGCAGCGCGTCCGACGGCGGGGTGGTGCCATAGCGGTCGCCGCGTACCAGCGGGGTGGCGGCATCCATCACCGCGATCAGGCGTTCGACATGCGAGCCGGGCACGCCCCAGACGAACAACGGGCGCGCGGTGACGGTGTCGGGAATGGTCCCCAGCGCCGGCCACTGCATCGGCTGCCTGGCGGCCTGCGGCGGCAACGGCAGCCGGTGCTGGGCCTGCTCGCGCTGGAACTGCATCCAGGTCGCCAGGGCCGCGTCGGGTTGCCCGGCACGGTCCTGCACGTTGCCCAGCCATGGCCGCAGCACGGTCTGCTGCGGCGCCGGCAGGGAGTCGATCAGCGATTGCACGCAGGCGATCGCCGCCGGCGGGTCGCGCTCGAGCAGGGCTTCGACGATGCGCTGCTCGCCGCTGATGCGGCCCGGCTCCACGGCCACGATCTGGCGCGCCACCATTTCCGCTTCCTCGGCATGGCCCTGCATGTCGTACACGCGCATCAGCGCTTCCAGCGCCGGCAGGTGCTCGGGCATGGCCAGCAGCCAGCGCTCGATCACCGCCTGCGCCTGCGGCCCGCCGACCGGCTCCACCGCCAGGCGGGCCAGCCACAGGTCATGCGCATTGGCCGAAGTGGCCAGCGCCGCATCCAGGGTGTCGCGCGCGTCGTCCACCGCGCCCAGCCGCTCCCAGGCGGTGAGCAGCGCATGCAGGGTGCGGCGGTCGGCCGGCCAGTGCGCCAGCGCCAGACGCAGGTGCGCTACGGCCTGGTCGGGGCGCCCGGCCTGCAATTCCATCTCGCCGGCAAGCCGGCGCATGGCCGGGATGTCGCCGCCGGGCTGGGCCAGCACGCCCTGCATCGCGGTCAGCGCATCGTCCAGGCGCCCCTGGCGCTGGGCCAGCTGGGCGATGAAGGCGCGCAGCGCGGTGCCGGGCGGATTGAGCTCCACCACGCGCTCGAACGCGCGCTCGGCAAAGGCGAAGTGTTCCTTCTGCAGGTAGGCAAAGCCCAATGCGAACATCACCCGTGCATCGTCGGGCAACTGCTCGGCGGCGCGGGTGAGCAGCGACAGCGCGCGGTCGCTCTGGCCGCGACGCATTTCCACCACGCCATCGACCGCCAGCAACTGCGGGTGCTCCGGCGCCAGCCGCGCAGCGGTGCGGCTCAGCCGCTCGGCTTCGTCCAGATCGCCGCGCGCCACCGCCAGATGCGCCTGCATCACATAGGCGTTGAACTGGTTGGGGTCCAGCGCGGTGCTGCGCGACAGCGCGACATCGGCGGCGGCCAGATCGCGCGCGGCCAGCAGCAGGCCGGCACGCAGCAGGTGCAGATCGGCGTCTTCCGGGGTCAGCGTCAGCGCGGTGTCGATACTGGCCAGCGCCAGCGCCGGCTGACCTTGCTGCTGCAGGGCCAGCCCGAGCCAGCGGTGCGGCTGCGCATCGTCCGGCGTGCTGGTGGCCCATTCGCGGGCCAGCGCCACCGCATCGTCGGCCGCATTGCGGCGCAGGGCTTGGAGAATGGCGTCTTGCATGGCGGCGGTGTGTCCCGGACAAACCGCTATTGTAACGATGCGCGCCGTGGCGCCGACCTACCGGGTGGCGGCCAGCCGCTCGGCCACCCAGCGTTCGGCAAAGCCGTCGCCACGGGCGTTTTCCAGAAAGCCGCAATGGCCGCCCCAGCGCGCGATCTCCAGCTGCGCATGCGCCGGCAGGCGCCAGGCAGCGAAGTCTTCGAACGGAATCACCGGGTCGTCTTCGGCCATCAGGATGTCCGAGGGCACCTGCAGTCCGGCCAGGCGCTCGCCGGCGATCGAGTAACTGTCGAAATAGGCTTCCAGCGAGCCATGCCCGGTGTGTTGCACCGCCAGCCAGGCCATCAGCTCGCGCATGTCCAGCGCCAGGGTGGCGTCGTCGTAGCCGTGCTGGTCCGGGAACAGCTGGCGCTTGCGCAACAGCGATTCGCGCCATTTACGACGGAAATACCAGTCGTAGAATTGCGGGCCTTTTTCCAGCTGGGTCATCGTCGCCGCCGGATCCAGCAACGGACACACGGCCGCCACCCGTGCCAGCGGCAGACCGGCGGCCGGCGCACGCAAGGCCAGCCGCAGCGCGAAATTGCCACCCAGCGAATACCCGGCCGCCAGCAGCTGCGCCGACGGAAAGCGCTGCCACAGATCGCAGGCAGCATTGACCACCTCGTCGATGCGGTCGGAGTGGAACAGGTCCACGTTGAGATGATGGGTGCCGCCGTGGTCGCGGAAATTCAGCCGGAACACCTGGTAGCCCAGGCCAAGCAAACGCGCGGCGGTCAGCCGCATGTAGTTGGAGTCGGCGCTGCCTTCCCAGCCGTGCAACAGCAACACGGTGCCGCGTACCGGCGCATCGCCGGGCGGTACGCTCATCCAGCCCTGCAGGCGCACGCCGTCGCCGCCGTCGAGAATATGTTCGCTGGTGACCGCGCCACTGGCAGCCAGCAGCTGCCGGCTGCGCAGCCGGCGCAAGGCGCTGCTGCCCAGCACCGATTGCACGTGCGGATTACGCAGCCAGCGCGGCGGCTGGTAGTCGGAGGCGTTCAAGCGCGCGCCGGGCCGGATAGTGGCGCGGTGGCCATGGGGGCGATGCGCGCGTGCATTGCCGGCTCAGGACTCCATCGCGGCAATGATGCGTTGCCGCGAGGTCTCGGCCAGGCGGCGGCGGCCTTCGATATCGAAAGCCCCGATCGGCTCCAGGAAATGCACTTCCGCCAACCGCGACGGCTCGCCCAGCAGGCGCACGATATTGGCGAAGAAACTCTCGCGCTCGCCGAAGGCCACCACCGCCTGCGCATTGCCGCGCGCGCCGTAGCGCAGCGCCACCGGCTGCACCGGCACGCCAGCTTCCACCGCGGCCTGGAAGATGCGCGCATGGAACGGACCCACTTCGGTGCCGCCGCGGGTGCGCCCTTCCGGAAACACGCCGACCGGCTTGCCGCTGCGCAGGCGCTGCAGCATTTCCTGCAGCACGCCGCCCAGCGATTCGGTGCTGCCGCGCTGGTGGAAGATGGTCTGGCCCTTGGTCGCCAGCCAGCCCACCAGCGGCCAGCCGGCAATCTCGCGTTTGGCCACAAAGCCCATCACGCGTTGGCTGTGCAGCATGGAGATATCCACCCAGCTGACGTGATTGGCCACGAACAGCGTCGCGCCCGACAGCGGCGTGCCCATCCGGCGCAGGCGGAAGCCGAAGATGCGCATCAGGTTGCCCTGCCACCAGCGGATCATCCGCTCGTCCAGGGTGTCCTCGCGCCCGGTACGGATGCGCGCCAGCGGCGGCGTCACCACGCACAGCATGGTGATCGGCAGGCAGAGGCACAGATGCAGCAGCAGCAGCGGCACCCGATACAGGTACCGGAACCAACGCAACGCGCCGCGAGCGTCGCGCATGGCGTCCAGGGATGACTCGCTCATTCGACCAACGGGACCGGTAACAGGGGAAGAAGGCACGTCTATTGTGACAGCAGCTTGGCGGCGGCGCAGTGCCGGCAACGGGTGGCGCTGTTCCACCCATGCCGTTGCCGGGCCTGCTCAGCCATGGGTGCGTGCCACCACCGCCAGGGTCAGCCGCGAGACGCAAACGCGCTTGCCGGCCGGATTTTCGATGACGATATCCCAGACCTGGGTGCTGCGCCCCACGTGCACCGCGCGCGCGGTGCCGGTGACCAGGCCCTCGGTGGCCGCGCGCAAGTGGTTGGCATTGATCTCCAGCCCCACGCACATCTGGCTGGTCATGTCCACGCACAGGTTGCCGGCGCTGCTGCCCAGGGTTTCGGCCAGCACCACCGAGGCGCCGCCATGCAGCAGGCCATACGGCTGCTTGGTGCGCGCATCCACCGGCATGGTGGCGCGCAGCCAATCGTCGCCGGCCTCGGTGAACACGATGCCCAGATGCTCGATCAGGGTATTGCGGCTGGAAGCGTTGAGGGCGGTCAGGTCGACGGGGGCGCGGAAGGTCATGGATTGGGGATTGGGGATTGGGGATTGGGAATCGGGAATCGGGAATCGGGAATCGCCACAGCGTTTGCGGGGCCGGGGCCTGATGCAATGCGGTGGCGGGGTGGTTCACGCCGTGACGGTAACAGGCCGGGCGGGTCGTTGCTTGTCGGACGCTGGCGGGATCGGTGCCACCTGCGGTGATCTCAGGGCCAATGACGGCTGGTGCGGGTTCTGGGGCTGCACGCGGTGCCGGTGCACGGTTCCGGCAGCGTGGTGGTCAGAGAATCGGCACCAGACCGGCGCCGAAGGCGGTGAGCATGCGCACCAGCAGCCACTTCGGCCCCACGTTGACCTCGGGGAAATCGCCGACCGCCACATAGCACTGGCGGAATTGCGGGTCCTGCCGCTTGAGCGGGAATGGGCAGCCCGGGCCGGGCTGGAATTCGTAGTTGGTCGCATAGCGCCAGGGCCAGAAATCCAGCACCGGCAGGGCTTCGGAGACCTTGCCCACGCTGTAGTTCAGGCCGCTGAGCACCGGCGGTTTTTCGCGCGGGGCCACGGTCCAGGCGTTTTCCGGGCTGATATCGCGCTCGATGCTGGCGGCCAGCGCCTGCGCAAAGCGCGCATCGTCGATCACCACCGCCGCCTCGGTGTTGTAGTTCTCGCTGCGCGGATCGAAGTTGTGCGTGCCGATTACGCCGATGCGGCGGTCCACCACCAGCGACTTGGCATGCAGGCCCATGCGTGCGCCGGCACGGGTCACCGGCAGCGGCTTGTTGACCGCGCGCGTACCCAGGAACGAGGGCCGGGTTTCGGTACGCAGCACGCGACGATCGACCTCGCTACCACCGCGCGCACGGCCGCCGCCACTGCTGCCGCGCAGCGTGCTCGCCGGTGCCCGCGCTGCGTCGCCTTCGCCACTGCCACTGCCACTGCTGCCACGCACCGCATTGCCGGCGGCGCTGCCACCGATCAGGCGATTGTCGCGGCTGTCTTCGTTGATGTCGGAGGCAGGATTGAGCGGGTCCGGCACCAGGTTGGCGTAATCCACCGGCGCATCCAGCGGAAATGGCTTGAACTCGTAAACGTTGAAGCCCAGCTCGCGCATGTTGCGGCGTTTGAACTTGTACGACAGCGCATACACGATGGGGTTGTCGGTGGCGGCCAGGCTATTGGTGGACACCACGATGCGCGGCGGCTGCGGGCGCGCGCGCAGGCTGCGGAAGATCGCCTGGGCTTCGTCGGACAGCACCAGATACGGTGTCTGCAACAGCACTTCCTGCTGCGCACCGGCGATCAGGCCATCGAGCTCCGGCGCGGTGGAGACCGCCTTGGAGGCGTGCTCCCGGCGATGCTTCTGCGGCAGGTCGGCCACGTAGAGCACACGCTGTACCGACATCGCCGGCGTGACGAAGGCATCGCGCACGAACTGCGGATCGCGCGCCTCCTGGTCCACCCGCGCCACCCGGTCCGGGCGCCGGAACTGCACCGGCGGCATCTGGGGGGCGCCTTGTTCCAGCAGCAGCCGGCCCACATCGTTCAGGCGTTCGGCCGGCACGCTGCGCCGCGCACGCCAGAACGCATCGAAGTTGGCCGCCATCGCGCGCACTTCCGGCCCGGCCAGAATCACGTCGCGGTCGCGGAAGTTGTATTCGCTGTCCCAGTCGTAATAGTCGTCCTGGTAATTGCGCCCGCCAACCACGCCCAGCACGTCGTCCACCACCAGCAGCTTGTTGTGCATGCGCTGGTTGAAGCGCCGGAAACAGCACAGCACGCTGCCGGCGTAATCGAAGTAGTTGAGTTTGACCTTGCCGAAGGTGGGGTTGTAGATGCGTAGCTGCAGGTTTTCGTGAGTGCTGGCCAGCGCGCCGAGAATCTGCAGGTCGGCGATCGCCGAGAGCTGGTCGATCAGGATGCGCACCTTGACCCCGCGCCTGGCGGCGTCGGTCAAGGCATCCAGCACCATCCGGGCGCTGTCGTCCTTGTCGAAGATGTAGGTCTGCAGGTCGATGCTGCGGGTGGCACTGCGGATCAGGTTGAGCCGCGCCACCAGCGATTCTTCGCCATGGTCGACGATGGTGGCGTAGTGCCGCGGCACCGCCGGCGTAGAGGCAGTGATGGCCTGCCCGCCCAGCGCGCGCAACGGCGAAGGCTGGGCGCAATGATTGGCCTGGGTGCATTCCACCACGGTGCTGCGTGCAGCGGCAGCGACACCGGCGGCGCGGTTGCGCTCGGTTTGCGACAGGCCGGCGCATCCCGTGCCGAGCAACAACGTTGCCAGCACCAGCGTCCTGGACAAAAACTTCACGGGCGCCGCGCCTCCTGCAGCCGCCCACGCAGAATGAATGTCACCCTGTCGCCCAGGGCCATCTGCCACGCATTCATTCCGTAACGTCCACGCAGGACCGTACCTCGGCTGATCACGTCGCAATCATAGCCCGGCCGCGCGCATTCAGCCGGTGCCACATGCAGGGTCTCGATGTGGGTGATTCCGCGGATGGTCAGGTTGCCGGTGATATCGCCGCCGCCCTTGACCACCTCTTCGGCGTAAGGCAACGACTCGAATTCCACTACCGGGTAGCGCGCTACGTCGAAAAAATCCTCGCCCCGCATCCAGCTGGTGTAGCGGTCCTTGCCTGGAATCTCCACCTGGGTGGCGTCCAGCCGGAAGCGCACTTGCATGCGCCGGTCCGGCAATTCCACCAGCTCACCGCGAAAACGCGGGAAGAACCCCTCCATCTTCATGCCGAACCGGGTCTTGATCTCGAACCCGAAGCGCGACTGCACCGGATCGATGACGTGCACTTTCTGCTGCGCCAGGCAGGGGAGCGCGACCCAGAGCGCGAGCCAGGCGAACCAGCGCAGCGACGATGACACGGATCAAGGCCACCAGAAGGCGGTCAGACGGGCGATTCCAGGCTCGATGGTGGCGTCCAGCGGCAGGGCCAGCAAGGCGATCGAGGCCGTTGGCATGCCGCGGTAATCACCGGTCTGGCCGCTATGCATCAACGCCGCCAGCCGCTCCAGGCCCGGGTTATGGCCGACCAGCAACAGGCGCTCGGCCTCGCGGTGTTCGTCCACCAGGCTGGCCAGGGTGCCCGGGGTCGCTTCGTAGATGCGTTCGTCCAGACGTTGTTCGATATAGCCGGTGAGCTCGAGCACCGCCTCCAGGGTTTCGCGCGCGCGCCGGGCCGGCGAGCACAGCACCCGGTCGGGCACCAACCGCTGTTCGCGCAGCCAGCGCCCGGCCGCCTCGGCCTCGGCGATGCCATGTGGCGACAGCGGACGATCGAAATCGGCCTGACCGGTGTCGGCCGGCTCGGCATGGGCGTGTCGCAACAAGATCAATTCGCGCATGGGAACTTTCCGGTTCTAGGACTTCTTGAGCCACTTCAACAGCGGCTCCCAGTCCTGTTGATGGTCGCGCACCTGCGCCGAGCGGTAGTCGAACAAGCTGCGCCCCAGCCCGGCCATGACCACGTAGGCCTGGGTGTCGCGCAATTGGGTCACCAGCGGATACGGCCAGCTGCCGATCATGTCGGCGGCCTGTTGCGAGGTCTGGGTCCACGGGCGGGCGCGGTTGAGCACCAGGCCCACCGGCAACTTGCGCTGGTGCACGCGCGGCACCTTGGCCAGCGTGTTGAGAAAGCCCACCACCGCTTCGATATCCAGCGCCGAGGACAGCACCGGCACCACGATGGCATCGACATGGTCCAGGAAACCACCCAGATCATCTGCCATGGCCCCGGCCGGCGCATCGATGATCAGCGTATCGGTGCCTTCGGGCACCGCGGCCTGCCAGTTGCGGCGTTTGGTGGCATCGATCGGCAATACCGCGCTGTCCAGACTGGCCCGGCGCTGTGCCCAGCGCGTGGACGAGCCCTGTGGATCGGCATCGGCCAGTACGGTGCGCTGGCCCTGCAAGGCCGCATGTGCGGCCAGATTGGTGGCGATCGTGGTCTTGCCGACGCCGCCTTTGGAGGCGGCCACCAGGACTGTCTTCATGCACGCCTCGCTTCCGGGAGCTGGCCCGCAGCGTACACCGCGACAAGGTGAGGAAGTAGTCGAAACGCGTTAAACGCGATGCGTGCTTTTGTCATCGCAGTGCAGCATCGGCGCATGGTTCAGCCGCGCTGCCTGTTGCCCAAGCGGCTCATGGGCGTGCGCCTTCTGGCTGCCAGTCCGCCGGAGGGGCCAGGGAAACACCGTGACGCTTCAGCAAGGCGCGCAGTACAGGCACCTCACCCTGCACTAGAGTCAGCTCCAGGTCGGATACTGCCTCGGCTTCGGTGCGCGTAAGACGTTGAAATTGATGTCGCAACCATTGCAACTCGCGCGCGTGCGCCTGCCAGCGCTCGGCCTCGCTGCCAGTGCTCAATGCCGCCATCCCCATGGAGCCGAGCAACGCAGTCACCATGGTCGACTCGTCGCCGGCGAGCTTGGTGAAGAGAGACAAGCACTCATCGCGCAACGCAGATCCGGTGACGGGCAGCGCGCAGCGGCCAGTCAGATGGATTAACGAGGGGACTGCACGCTCCATCCATGCCCCCATGACAAAAACCATCGCCATTTCGCTTCCGGTCGTCGGGCGGCCTTGGGCCTGCAGTGTGGCGCGCAAGCGTTCCGGCTGCAGCAGCGGCCATTGCGTATCGGCATACACAGCGTGCAAGACTTGCCCAAGCTCGCGGGCACCGCTGTCGAAGTGGTCGGCACGCACGACCGCTTGCCAGGCGCGTTCGGCCGCCACGCCGTCGCTGCGCCTGCGGGCAGCCGCGTAGGCCTGCAGATGGACATCGGCATTGTCGGCGTCGGCCTCCTCCAAAAACGCAAGCGCGCCTTCAGGGTCGCAACGTAGCTCCCGCGGGCAGCCGTAGGATTCCATCCGGGCCACCAGCAGGTCGCGCGGCCGCGCATCCAGGGCACGCTGCAACAAGGCCCGTTGTGCCGGGGCATAGCGAGTGCCTGCCTGCGGTGTCTCGGCCGCATCGTCGCCTCCCGCCCAGAGCAGGCCGGACACATACAGTTCCCGGGGATGGCCGGTGGCCGCCAAGGCCTGGAGCCGCGTCTGCATGACCTGCTCAACGTGCTGCTTCCACTGCTTCAACCGTGGATCCTTGGTCGGATCCGTCACGTCCGAACCTGGTACCGGCGCGGCATGTGCGAGACAGACCACATTCCCCCATAGCAGCAGCGCCCTAACCATCCAACGTGATACTCGCATTCCTGCTCCCCTTCCCTGTAATGGCGCGCCATGCCGCGGGACAGCATTTCATGCGGCTGAGGGCGTATCAAGCCACCAGCCGCGCCAGCAGCCAGGACCAGGCCGGCAAGGTCAGCAGCGACAGCAGGATGCTGTAGCCGACCATGGCAGCTGCCAGCCTGGGGGCCAGCCGATGCGAGATGGCCAGCGCGGCGGCGGTGATCATGGTGGGCATGGCCGATTCGAGCACGTTGGTCTGCAGCACCAGTCCGCGAAGGCCGAGCGCCCAGGACAGCGGCAGCGCCAGGATCGGCATCACCGCCAGCTTGAAGATCAGCCCCACCGCGAGCGGCTTGAGTTCGTCGGCGGGCAGACGCAATTGCAGCGAAAAGCCCACCGCCAGCATCACCAGCGGCAACATCGCATCGGCCAGGCTCTTGAGACCTGCGCCGATCCAGGCCGGTGGCTGCGCGGGCATCAGCGTCAGCGCGAACAGCAGCGCCCACAACGGCGGGAACTTGAGGACACGGGTCAGTATGATTTTTGCGGTGGGCGGCGTATCGCCGCTGTAGCGCGCCAGCACGTACAGGCCGAAGGTGGACAGCAGCACGAAGGTGCCGAACTGGTCGTACACCACCGCGTACGGCAGGGCCTGGTCGCCCAGCAGCGCGCGCACCATCGGAAACCCGATGAAGCTGGAGTTGGTGAACACCACGCACATCAGCAGCGCGGCGTACTCGGCGCGGCCGATGCGCAGCAGTCGGCTGCAGCCCCACAGCAGCGGCACGATGATCGCGGTCAGCAGCCATGGTGTGGCGATCACCCCGGCGAGCGAGGCGTCCAGGTGCAGGCGCGGCACGTAGGTCAGCACAGAGGCTGGCAGACAGATGTACAACACGATGCGGTTGAGCACGTCGGCGCTGTTGTCCGGCAGCACCTTGAGCCGCGCGAATACCAGACCAAGCCCCAGCATCGCCAGGATCAACGCAAATGCATCCACCGCCATGGCTGATCGTGTCTGTTGGAGAGCGATGCACAGAATCGCACAGCGCCGGGTCCAGGCATTGGGGGGGAGGAGTGGAGGAGATCTAGCGTGGCGTCGCGCTCAGGCGAGGAACGCGCCGGCCAGATGGCCAGGCCCCTTGACGGCGCAACAGATCGAGCCGTAACAAGCGGTCGCGCGCGCCATCGAATCCCTGCACGAAGAACGCGTCGCCATCGGTGCGCAACGACACTTCCATCGTTTGCCTATGCCGAAGCCAGTCTGTCGAAGGCGCGGTGCCCTCGCCACTCGCGGGACACGCCGTGACCCATCGCGGGAAGCTCGATGGCGGCATCCATGCCGCCAACGGTCCCGCAATGGGCGAGGACACCGCACCAGGCAGGTTGCTGGCTGCTTTATTGAAAGCCCTGCAACCGACCACCTGGACGGGTCCTGGCCCGCTCACCGGCGCGGGACCTTAAGCGGTATGGCTGCCGCGTAAGGGCTGACAAGGACGTTCTTGCAGCGTGTCCGGCGATGGTGGGCGGGCACGGACCCTGCAGCAAACCTGCAGACCACTGCACGGCATGCGCTGCAGGCGATCCCTGCAGCGCGGTCAGGCGCTTACGGAAACGCCGGCGGGTTGGCCTGCCAGGCCGCATGGACTTCGGCCAGGCTGGCGCGCTCAGTCTCGCGCCAGTCCGGCAGCAGGCTGGCGTAGTTGGCGGTGCTGCTCCAGCGGTCTGGCCAGGTCCGAACGGCGGCGGCATACCACTCGGTCGCCTCCTGCTTGCGTCCGGCCCGCCACAGGGCCAGGGCGGCCGCCGTCGGCAGCCACTCCGGCGTGGCCGGGCGGCCGTTGGCCAGGTTGGCCCACTGCTGTAGCGCCTTGTCCGGCTTGTCGGCGCGCAACAGGTCCCAGCCATAGCTCCAGGTGATCGTGCGGTATTGCTGGCTGCCGTTGGAGACCAGGGCCAGCGCGCCCTGGTACAGCTCGTCGCCCAGCTGCGTGCGTCCGCCGGCGTAGGCCAGCGAGGCCAACTGTGCGCGGGGCTCGGCGGCGCGTGCGTCACGCTGCACCATCGCGGCCAACCTGTCGACAACAGCATCGCCCTGCCCTTGCACGGCCACCACCGGTTTGGTCGTGGCACGGTCTTCGTCGAAATAGAACTCCTTGGGCTTGGGCAGGTTTTGCGCCTGCGCCAACGACCACACGCCTCCAAGCAGGGCCAGTGCGGCCCATGCGTATTTCCTTTTCACTGTGTTTTCCCCTGACAGCAAACGACCCTTCCCGTTCCCATCCTACCCGCAGCACGGCGGCTGCGCATCCGCATGCGAACGGGCGCGTGAAGGCTGACTGTTACACTTTGCGCCGCCGTTTTGGAATCCGACGGGCGGGTCAGATAGTTTCAAATGACACGCACCGGGTCCCAGCCACCCTTTCCGGGCACGCCATGACCAGTACTGCTGCACTTTCCTCTCCCGACTCTGCCAACACGCCGGAGCTCGGCCGGGTGGATGCGGACTACACGCTGGAGCACAAATACACGCGCGCCGACGGCCGCATCTACCTGTCGGGCGTGCAGGCGCTGGTGCGGCTGCCGCTGATGCAGCGGCTACGCGACCAGGCCGCCGGCCTGGACACGGCCGGTTTCGTCAGCGGCTACCGCGGCAGCCCGCTGGGCGGGCTGGACCTGGAACTGTGGCGCGCGCGCAAGCATCTGGACGCGGCCAGGGTGACCTTCACCCCCGGCCTCAACGAGGACCTGGCCGCCACCATGGTCTGGGGCACCCAGCAGACCAACCTGTTCCCCGGCGCCAAGGTGCAGGGTGTGTACGGCATGTGGTACGGCAAGGGCCCGGGCGTGGACCGCAGCGGCGACGTGTTCAAGCACGGCAATGCCGCCGGCACCTCCCCCTACGGCGGCGTGCTGGCGCTGGCCGCCGACGACCACGCCTGCCGCAGTTCGACCCTGCCCCATGGCTCGGAAGACGAATTCGTCAGCGCGATGATGCCCATCCTCAACCCGGCCGGGGTGCAGGACATCCTGGACATGGGCCTGCTCGGCTGGGCGATGAGCCGTTACACCGGCCGATGGATCGGCTTCAAGACCATCGCCGAGACAGTGGAATCGTCCGCCTCGGTCGAGGTGAACCCGTTTGCGCGCACCATCGTGCTGCCGGAGGACTTCGCGCTGCCGCCGGGGGGCTTGAGCATCCGCTGGCCTGACCCGCCGGTGGACCAGGAGATGCGCCTGCATCGCTATGCAGTGGCCGCCGCGCAGGCGTTCGCCCGCGCCAACGGTATCGACAAGGTGGTGCTGGATTGCCCACAGGCGCGGCTGGGCATCGTCACCACCGGCAAGAGCTACCTGGACGTGCTGCAGGCACTGGAATACCTGGGCCTGGATGCGCGCGCCTGCGCGCAGATCGGCATCCGCGTCTATAAGGTCGGCATGACCTGGCCGCTGGAACCGGTGGGCATCAGCGCATTTGCGCGTGGGCTGGAAGACATCGTGGTGGTGGAGGAAAAGAAGGCCTTCATCGAGCGGCAGATGAAGGAGCTGTTCTACAACTGGCCGGCCAGCGCCGGCGCGCGACCGAGCATCGTCGGCAAGTACGACGAGCACGGCGCGTGGATTCTGCCCTCCACCGGCGAGTTGACCCCGGCCACCATCGCGGCGGTGATCGGCAGACGCATCCAGCGCCTGCTGCAATCGAGCACGATCAATACCGATTCGATCGAGCAACGGTTGCGCTGGATGGAAGCCAAGGAAGCGGAAATGGCGCTGCCTCGTGCGCAGTTCCCGCGCGTGCCGCATTACTGCTCCGGCTGCCCGCACAACACCTCCACCGCGGTGCCGGAAGGTTCGCGTGCACTGGGCGGCATCGGTTGCCACTACATGGTGACCTGGATGAACCGCGCCACCGATACCTTCACCCATATGGGTGGCGAAGGCGTCACGTGGTCCGGGCAGGCGCCGTTCACCGATACCCCGCATGTGTTCCAGAACCTGGGCGATGGCACCTACTTCCACAGCGGCTCGCTGGCGATCCGGCAGTCGGTCGCCACAGGCGTCAACATCACCTACAAGATCCTCTACAACGATGCGGTGGCGATGACCGGCGGGCAGCCGGTGGACGGCACGCTCACCGTGCCCGACATTGCGCATCAGTTGCGCGCCGAAGGCATCCATGAGATTGCGGTGGTCAGCGATGACATCGGCAAATGGACGCGGCGGCGTGACCTGTTTCCGCCTGAGGTCGCGTTTCACGATCGTGGTGAACTCGATGCCGTGCAGCAGCACCTGCGCACGGTCAAGGGCGTGTCGATCCTGATCTTCGACCAGACCTGCGCCACCGAGAAGCGCCGTCGCCGCAAACGCGGCAAGCTGATCGACCCGCCCAAGCGGGTGATGATCAATTCGCTGGTGTGCGAAGGCTGCGGCGATTGCGGCGAGAAGAGTTTTTGCGTATCGGTGTTGCCGAAGGAAACCGAATTCGGGCGCAAGCGCCAGATCGACCAGTCCAACTGCAACAAGGATTATTCCTGCGTTTCGGGCTTTTGCCCGAGCTTTGTCACCGTGCATGGCGGCGCACCGCGCAAGGGCAAGCAACGTGATGCCAGCGCATTGCTGGAGACGCTTCCAGCGCCGCCGCAGCGCACGGCGCTGGAGCAGCCCTGGAACATCCTGATCACCGGCGTCGGCGGCACCGGCGTGGTGACCATCGGCGCGCTGCTGGGCATGGCCGGGCACCTGGAAGGCAAGGGCGCCACCGTGCTGGACCAGACCGGCCTGGCGCAAAAGGGCGGCGCGGTGACCACGCATATCCGCATCGCACGCCAGCCCGACGACATCCACGCGGTACGCATCGCTGCCGGCGAAGCGGATCTGGTGCTGGGTTGCGACATGGTGGTGGTCAACGATTATTGGGCGCTGTCCAAGGTGCGCGATGGCCGTACCCAGGTGGTGCTCAACACCTATGAGGCGATGCCCGGCACGTTCACCACCCAGCCGGATCTGCAGTTCCCCGCCGCGCAGATCATCGCCGGCGTGCGTACCGCACTGGGCGGGCGCGATCCGTTGCTGCTGGATGCCACGCAACTGGCCACTGCCCTGCTGGGCGATGCCATCGCCAGCAATCTGTTCGTGCTGGGCTACGCCTGGCAGCATGGGTTGGTACCGTTGTCGCATGCAGCGCTGATGCGGGCGATCGAACTCAATGGCGCGGCGGTGGCGATGAACCAGCAGGCCTTTGCCTGGGGCCGCCTGGCGGCAGTGGATCTGCCGGCCGTGCAGCACGCTGCGGGCCTGGCCGGCGCACCTGCACCTGCCCACCTGCAAGGCGACACGCCGGCTGCACGCGCGCCAGGCAGTTGGGAAGACCACGACCTCAGCGGCCAGAGTGCGCCGCGCGCGTTGACGCAAACCGATGGCGGCACGCTGCATGGGCAAGTCGATGCACCGGCCGCCCCGCTCGATGACGAACAACTGGCGTCCTCGCTGGACGAGGCCATCGCGCGTCGCATCGCGTTCCTGACCGATTACCAGGATGCGGCCTACGCGCAGCGCTATCGCGCACTGGTCGAACGCGTGCGCAGCCACGAGACGCTGCGTGTGCCCGGCAGCAGCGCACTGACCGAAGCGGTTGCCCGTTACGCCTTCAAGCTGATGGCCTACAAGGACGAGTACGAAGTGGCGCGGCTGTACACACGCGGCGATTTCCAGCGCCGGCTGCAGCAGCAGTTCGAGGGCGACTACACGGTGCGCTTGCATCTGGCACCACCGTTGCTGGCGAAGAAGGATGCGCAGGGCAACCTCATCAAGCGCGAGTACGGGCCGTGGATGTTCACCGCCTTCAAGCTACTGGCGCGGTTGAAGTTCCTGCGTGGCGGCAAGCTCGACGTGTTCGGCTACACCGCCGAGCGGCGCGGCGAACGCCAACTGATTGCCGACTACAGTGCGACCGTGGAGCTGCTGCTGGAACGCCTGGATGCCGACAACGTGGGCCTGGCCGCGCAGATCGCCAGTATTCCCGAACATATCCGCGGCTATGGCCACATCAAGCATGCGCACCTGCAGGAAGCCAAGGCGCGCGAAGCAGCGTTGCTGGCGCAATGGCGCAATCCGAAGGCGTTGCATGTGGTGCAGGCGATTTGATGTCGCCGAACGACGACATCAACTCCGTGTAATCGATCGATGACATCCGAATGGGGCGGCCATGTAGGGCACCAATCGTCGCGTTAATGTAATCGATCGACGACATTGCACCATGTTGCCGATCGCTTGCATTTCCGCCATGGATACCGTCCGCACCCCCCGATATCGACAACATCGTCCGCGCCAAGCGTAAGCGCTTGGGCTGGGATCAGGCTCGTCTGGCCCACGAAATCGGCGTGAGCCGGCAATGGGTCGTCGATATCGAAAAAAGGCAAGCCGCGCGCTGAGCTGCAGCTGATCCTACGCGCGCTGCTGGGGCTGGGGCTGGGGCTGGAGTTGATGCTGGGCCCGGGCGCTGCTCAGGTTCGGCGTGCCTTGCATGGATGCATGGGGCCGCCAGCGACCTGCCCGACCGAGCGCAGGAACTGCTTACCGAGCTTTCGCGGGAAGGCCTTGCGCACCCGGTCCTGAATGCCTTGGTGGGAGAAATCGCAGGCGCATGCAGCCGTCTGCGCAAGTTGTTGCCGTCGGCTTGATCAGTTCGATACCGCCATACATGGCCGATGGCGTAGCCAATTGACGGGCATCAGTCGAAACGCGGCCCACGCATCAGGCGAATCGGTCCGCGTGCGGTGGCACCGTCCACGGTTCGGCCCTGTTGGGTGATGCGCACCAGGCCCTTGCCTGCGGCATCGGCGGCAACCGCGCGCACCTGCGGCATCAAGGCCCGCCACACCGCCGCGTCATCACTCAGCGCGCGCGCAACCTCCGAAGGACAGATGGAATGCTGCGGCAGCCGCTGTGCAAGCAGCTGCCGCATGACCGCGAATATCTGCGCATCGGCCGGCCGCTGCGCGCTGACCACCCGCGCTTACAGCGGACGCAGCAGACGCAGCCCGAACCAGTCCTTGGCATCGTTCCAGCCATGGGTGACCTTGAGCCCGGCCGCAGCGGCCAGTTCGGCGAAGCGCGCGTCGGTGTACTTGTAGCTGTATTCGACCTGCATCGCTTCGCCTTCGGCGAAGGCAATGTCCTGGCCACCCACCTGCACGCACTGGTCGCGCTGGCTGATCAGGAAGGTCTCGATGCGGCCGCGTTCGCGCGCATACACCGCATGGTGACGGAAGCCGTCGAGATCGAAGTCGCTGCCGATCTCGCGGTTGAGCCGCGCCAGCAGGTTCAAGGTGAACTCGGCGGTGACGCCGGCAGCATCGTTGTAGGCCGCCTCGATCAACCTGGTGTCCTTGTCCAGATCGATGCCGATCAACGCGCAGCCGTCGCTGCCCATGGTCTGGCGCATCGCATCCATCAGCGCGATGGCTGCGGTGTCGGTGAAATTGCCCAGCGTCGAGCCGGGGAAGAACACCAGATGGCGACGCGCCGGGCGCTGCGCATCGGGTAGCCGCAGCGGCTTAGTGAAGTCGGTGCAGACCGGCAGCATCTGGATCTGCGGAAACTGCTGGGCCAGCCGTGCGGTGCTTTCCAGCAGCGCGGTGCGCGAGATTTCCAGCGGCGTATACGCCACCACATCACGCAGGCCCTGCAGCAGCAGCTCGGTCTTGCGGCCACTGCCGCTGCCGTACTCCACCACGTGCACGCCGGCACCGATGGCCTGGGCAATCGAAGCCATGCTGGCTTCCAGCAAGCCTAGTTCGGTGCCGGTGAGGTAATACTCCGGCTGCCGGGTGATGGCCTCGAACAACTGCGAACCGCGCGCGTCGTAGAAATACTTGGATGGCAGTGTCTTGGGCGTCTGCGACAGCCCGGCCAGCGCGTCGGCGGTGATGTCGTCCGGCTGTGGACGCAGGTCGGTCAGCGCGGCATGGGCGCGTTGCATGGCATGGGCGGCAGCGTTCACGGCAGATCCTTGGCAAGGCGCACACCGGCAAACTGCCAGCGCGCGTCGGAGGGGAAAAAGTTGCGGTAACTGGCGCGCATGTGGCTGGCCGGCGTGGCACAGCTGCCGCCGCGGAGCACCCATTGCGCGTTCATGAATTTGCCGTTGTATTCGCCCAGCGACCCTGGCCACGGCGCGAAGCCCGGATACGGCAGATAGGCGCTGCCGGTCCACTCCCAGACATCGCCGAATAACTGCTGTACGCCGGTATCCACCGCCTGCGCGCCGCGCGGTTGCAAGGCATCGCTGTCGACAAAGTTGCCCTGCACCGGCACGCCGGTAGCGGCCAGTTCCCACTCGGCTTCGGTCGGCAGGCGCGCGCCGGCCCAGCGCGCGAAGGCGTCGGCCTCGAACAGGCTCAGATGGCAGACCGGCGCATGCGGATCGCGCGCGCGCCATCCGTCCAGGGTGAACTCGCGCCCTTGCGCATCCCAGTACAGCGGATGCTGCCAGCCCTGCGCCTGCACCATCGACCAGCCGTCGCTGAGCCAGGCGCCGGCATTGCGGTAGCCGCCGTCGTCGATGAACTGCTGGAATTCGGCATTGCTGACCACACGGCTGGCCAGCGCATGCGCACCGACCAGTACCCGGTGACGTGGCGATTCGTTGTCATAGGCGAAGCGCTCGCTGTGCGGCCAGGCGGGCGCGCCGATCTGTGCAATCTGCTCGTCGCGCGCATGCCAGCGCACCGCACTGGCAACGGCCAGCGGCGTTGCAGGCGCCTGGCGATACGCCGGCTGCAACGGGTTGCTCCACAGTGCGTGCTTGATATCGGTCAGCAGCAACTCCTGATGTTGCTGCTCGTGCTGGATGCCCAGTTGCACGATGGTGCAAGCCTGCGCATCCAGCGTGCCCTCGCGCAGACGTTGCTGCATGTGCGTATCCACCGCCGCGCGGTAGTCGTGCACCTGCTGCAGCGACGGTCGCGACAACACGCCGCGACGCGCGCGTGCATGCATCGGGCCGACGCTCTGGTAGTAGCTGTTGAACAGGAAGTCCCAGGCCGGATCGAACACGCGGTAGGCCGGATCGGTCTGCAGCACGAACCGTTCGAAGAACCAGGTGGTATGCGCCAGATGCCATTTGCTGGGGCTGGCATCGGGCATGCTCTGCACCATGGCGTCTTCGGCGCTCAGGGGTGCGGCGAGGCGATCGCTGAGCGCGCGAGTCTGCGCGTAGCGTTCCAACAGGCTGGGCTGCTGGTGCTGGTGGTCGGCCAGCAAGGGTGAGAGTGCAGACATCGCCGTATGCTTGGGCAGCGCCCGTGAACGCGCCGTGTCGGCGCGATGGCAGGTAGCGGTAAGCTGTGAACATGTCATCGTTCTTGTTGTCCAGCCCGCTCCCCGCCCCGCTGGGTTGGGCACAACGCCAGCAGGCATTTGCGCTGCCCGGCGAAGTCGTTTATCTGGACGCCGCTTCGCGCGGACCACTGTTGCGTGCGGTGCATCAGGTGGCGCACCAGGCCGTGGATGCGCTGGCCGCGCCCTGGCAACTGTCTTTCGATGCGTGGCTGCAACAGATCGAACACCTGCGCGCACTTGCGGCTGGCCTGTTCGACCACGACGCCGATGCGTTGGCCTTGCTGCCATCGGCCGCACACGGCCTGGCCACCGCCGCGCGCAACCTGCCGCTGCAACGCGGCGATGCCGTGCTGGTCCTGGAGGGGCAATTTCCGTCCAACCTGCTGATCTGGCAGCGCCGCTGTGCGGAGGTGGGTGGACAGGTGTTGGCAGTTCCCACCAGTCCCGGCACGGTGTTGACCGATGCCGTGTTGCAGGCGATCGCCCAGACCCCGGCGCTGCGTATCGCCAGCCTGCCGCAGGCGTACTGGCTGGATGGGCGGCAACTGGATCTGGACCGCATCAGCGCCGCGCTGCAGGCACGCGGAGTGGCGCTGGTGCTGGACCTGAGCCAGAGCCTGGGCGTGTTGCCCACCGATTTGCCGCGCTGGAAGCCGGAGTTCGTGGTCAGCGTTGGCCACAAGTGGCTGCTGGGGCCGATGGGGCTAGCCTGGCTGTGGGCGGCGCCGCACTGGCGCGCACAGGGTGTGCCGATCGAAGAACACTGGATCGGCCGCGATGCCGGCAGCAGCTGGGAATTTCCGGTTGCGCACGCACCGCACTATCGAAACGGTGCGCGTCGGTTCGATGCCGGTGGGGTGGCCGACCCATTGCGCATTGCCATGGCGACGGCCGCGCTGCAGCAGGTCAGCGCATGGCAGCCGGTGCGCATCGCACAGGCGCTGGGCAGCCTGACCTCGCGGTGGGACGCCGCATTGCACGCACGTGGCCTGGGCGACTGGTGCACGCCTGGACATGCACCGCATCTCACCGCGCTGCAGCCGCCCGCCGCAGCGCTGGATGCGGTGGCAACAACGCTTGGCGCGCTCGGAGTGATCTGCACGCGACGGCACGGGCGCTTGAGGATGGCGCCGCATTTGAATGTCACCGAACACGCGCTGGACCGCGTGATCGCAGCGCTTCCGGTTGAACGCTGAGGCTGAGGGACGCGCCCCGTCACCACTCCGCCCCAGCGCGTTGGAGCGGACCTGGCCGCAACCGGGCATTACCCGAAGGCTTCGCGCTGAGCGAGGGGGACAGGGGCTGCGCCAGGGCCCCTCATCCGCCCTTCGGGCACCTTCTCCCGCAGGCGGGAGAAGGAGGTGACTGACGCTAGTGGAAAAAGACGTGATCGGTGCTGGCGGGAGGAGGAAGTAACTGACGCTGGTGGAAAAAGACGTGATCGGTGCTGGCGGGAGGAAGAAGTGACTGACGCTGGTGGAAAAAGACGTGATGGGTGTTGACGGGAGAAAGAAGTGACTGACTTTCGCGGAAAAAGGAGGTGATCGGTGTTGGCGATGGCCGGGCGGATGCAGCTGCGACAACGCTCGATGATGGCGAGCCCACGCCCGCAGGCTGCGTCTCAGCGCCGCTGGCCGAGTCGCAAACCGCGCGGCGTCACCCAGCGCTCCAGGCCTTCGAATACCGCCTGTACCAACAATGCGAGTAGCGCGGCAGGCACCGCCCCTTCCAGGATCAGGCCGATATCGTCCAGGCGGATACCGGTGAGGATGGGCTGGCCGTAACCGCCTGCACCGATCAGTGCGCCCAGTGTCGCGGTGCCCACGTTGATCACGGCGGCGGTCTGGATGCCGGCCACGATCGTGCGGCGTGCCAGTGGCAGTTCGATGCGCCACAACCGCGTCCATGCCGGCAGGCCGATCGCCTCGGCGGTCTGGCGCAACTCGCGTGGGATCGAGGTCAGCCCGGCATGCGTGTTGCGCACGATCGGCAGCAGGCTATACAGAAACAGCGCCGCAATCGCCGGCTTGGCACCGATGCCGAACAGCGGAATCATGAAGACGAACACCGCCAGTGACGGCAAGGTCTGCAGGACGCCGGTCAGCGCCAGCACCACCTGGCCCAGCCGTGGCCGTCGTGCCGCCAGCACGCCCAATGGCAGGGCGATCAGCAATGCCAATCCCAACGAGCTGCCGACCAGTGCCAGATGCTCGCCGGTGTAACGCCATAAGCGGCCGATGCGCGAGGCGGTGTCCGAGACAGGCTTCACGCCCAGCCATTGCGCGGCCACTGCAGATTCGCTCTTGCGCTCCAGCTTCACCTGCGCATTGAGTTGCTGCATGGCCGCTTCGTCGATGCGTCCCTGCAGGCCTTGCAAGGTCTGCAGCATCTTCGGCGCACGCTGTGCCAGATCCTTGCGGTACAGGAACACGGCCTGGTACTCGGGGAAGTAATGGCGGTCGTCGCGCAGCACCTGCAGTGTGTAATACGGAATCTCCGCATCGGTGCTGTACAGATCGGTGACCTCGATGGCGCCGCTGCGCAGCGCGCGATAGGCCAAATCGTGATCCAGGCCAGTGGCGGCCTGCGGCAGGGCATAGGCGGCGCGCACGCCCGGCCAGCCGTCAGCGCGCTGCATGAATTCGTTGCTCAGCCCGATCTTCAAACCCGGGTGGCGCGCCAGTTCGGACAACGTGGTGATGCCCAACGCCTGCGCGCGCTCGCGCCGCATGCCGAACGCATAGGTGTTCTGAAAGCCGAGCGACTGCGTCATCGCCAGCCCGCGCGCGTCCAGTGCGGCGCGCAGCTCGGCGTGACTGGCCTTGGGCAGCTGCAGCAGTTCCTGCGCCAGGGTGCCGGTGTATTCGGCGTAGGCATCGATCTGACCGGTTTCCAGCGCGCGCCACAGGATGCGCGTGCCGCCGAGCTGGGCGCGATGCTGCACATCCACTCCGTCCCGCTTGCCGGCGGCAGTGGCGATTTCGCCCAGGATCACTGCTTCGGTGAAGTTCTTCGAGCCCACGGTGACCTGCGCAGCGTGTGCGCCCAGGCTGCACAGCAACAGCAGCACCGCCGCCACCACACGCGCGCTCATGCGGCGTCGCCGATGCTGCGCTGGGCAGTGAGAAACCGCTGCACGAACGGGTCGGCCGGGTGCTCAAGCAGCGCGCGCGCACTGCCCTGCTGCACCACGCGGCCGGCGCGCATCAGCACCAGGGTGTCGGCCAGATACGCCGCCTCGGCGACATCGTGGGTGACCAGCACCACGGTCTTGCCGAGCTGGGCAAACAGCGCGCGCATCTGTGACTGCAGGTCGTAGCGCACGATGGGATCCAGCGCGCCCAGCGGTTCGTCCAGCAACAGCGCCGGCGGGTCGAGCATCAACGCGCGGATCAGGCCAACGCGCTGGCGCTGCCCACCCGACAGCTCGGCCGGGTAGCGCGCCAGCAACTCCGGCGGCAGCTGGCACAGCGCGCACAACGTCTCCAGGCGCGCATCGATGCGTTCGCGCGTCCAGCCCAGCGTCTGCGCCAGCAACACCACATTGCTGCGCGCATCCAGATGCGGAAACAGACCGCCCTCCTGGATCACATAGCCGATGCGCTGACGCTGCGCCTGCAGCTGCTCGCGTTGCAGTGGCGTACCGTCGAAGGCGACCGTGCCGCTGTTAGGCCATTCCAGCCCCACCAGCAGGCGCAACACGGTGGACTTGCCGGCGCCGCTGGGCCCGATCACCGCGGTGGTGACGCCGCTGGCGAACGCCAGGCTGACGTTGTCGAGCGCGAGGGACTGGCCGTAGCGCCGGCTGACCTGATCGAGTGTGAACATGCGCTCGAGCTTGCCGAAGGCGACGTCAGCCGAGCGCGAAGGCGCGCATCAACGCGGCGGCGCCAGCAATTCGCTTGCGCTCAGGTAGCCGTCGCCGTTGGCATCCTGGCGCGCGAAGCGTTCGATCAAGGTGGCGCGATGCGCGGCGCGGGTGATCGGCTTGCCGCGCCGGCCGGGCAACTCCTCGCCTTGCAGCACGCCGTCGTGATCGGTATCGCGCTGATCGAAGGCGTAGCTCATCCAGGCCAGATACTCGTCGCGGCTGACCCGGCCATCGCCATCGGTGTCCATGCGCTTGAGATACTCCTGGCTGTCCTGCACCTGGGCATGCGCACCGCCTGCGGCGCATGCCACGCAGAGCACCAGCAGAAGGCGTCCGCTCGATCGGCTCGGCGCACTGACCCACTTGGCCGCCAACGCGCCGCTGCGCTTACGCACCACTCAGCGCATACCCCTTGAGCCGCGCCGCATAGGCCTGCAGCGCGGCATTGCCGCTGGCTTCGGCTTCATGGCACCACTGCTGCAATTGCTTGAGCCGCTCGGAGGCGTCATGACTGCGCGCTTCCAGCACCGCAGTCAGACGCGCGCGATACTCCACCAACGTGCGCATGCGCGGGCGTTGCGCCACCCAGGCCTGCAACTGCGCGCGTGCATCCGGCTTCAGCCAGCGGCCATCGTCGACCAGGCCCTTGCGCAGGCGGCGCGGCAACAATTCGCGCAACTTGGCGCCTGTGGCAGCGGCTTCTTCGCGTAGTGCCGGCTTGAGCACGTTGCGCTGGTAGTCGGTCATGGCCTGGAAGCGATGCGACAGCAAGGCCTTGAGCGTGTCCGCATCGGGCACGGCGATGTTGGGGCGAATATCCAGCGACGGCGCCACCCGCAACACCTTGGCAAGACCCATCGCCTGCAGGCCGACAATGGCGATCCAGCCGATATCCAGCTCCCAACGCCGCATCGAGAAACGTGCCGAACTGGGGAAGGCATGGTGGTTGTTATGCAGTTCTTCGCCACCGATCCACAGCGCCCACGGCGTGAGGTTGGTAGAGGTGTCGGCCGATTCGAAATTGCGATAGCCCCACCAGTGGCCCAGCCCGTTGACCACGCCGGCGGCCCAGAACGGAATCCACGCCATCTGGATCGCCCACAGCGCGATGCCGGGCAACCCGAACAGCACCGTGTTGATCACGCCCAGCGCGATCGGGCCGGCATTGGCATGCGGCGTATACAGATGCCGTTCGATCCAGTCCGACGGCGCGCCCTTGCCGTATTGCTCGATGTCGGCACGCTCGGCACGTGCCTGCCGATACAACTCCACGCCGCGCCAGAACACCTGGCTGATGCCCTTGGTCTGCGGGCTGTGCGGATCTTCGTCGGTTTCGACCTTGGCGTGGTGCTTGCGATGGATCGCCACCCATTCGCGGGTGATCATCGAGGTGGTGAGCCAGGTCCAGAACCGGAAGAAGTGCGCCAGCACCGGGTGGAAATCCACACCGCGGTGCGCCTGGCTGCGATGCAGGTACAAGGTCACTGCAAAGATGGTGAGCTGGGTGAACACCAGCAGCACGGCAAGCATGCCCCAGACACCCAGGCCAGCCACGCCGGACGTCAGGAAGTCGATGATCGGGTCGGGCAGCATCGGCAAGTCCACAGCGGCGGCATCTCGTTGGTTGGTGCAGACATGATGGGGGCGATCGCGGCAAACTTCACCCTTCGCTTGCGTAGGGTGCGCCCTACATTCCTAAAGCGGTTCACACGTTTCCCCCCACGACCCGACGTTGCGTATGACTGTTGCTGTTTCTTCTCCTGCTGCTGCCGATACAAACGCCACCGCGTTGATCGAACTCGACCAGGCGAGTGTGATGCGCGGCCAGGTTCGCGTGCTGCACAGCCTGTCCTTGCGCATCGCGCTGGGGCAGCACACCGCCATCCTCGGACCCAATGGCTGCGGCAAGTCGTCCTTCATCAAGCTCATCACCCGCGAGCTGTATCCGCTGGCGCGCGGCGATGGCCAGGCGTCAGTGAAGGTACTGGGGCAGACGCGCTGGCAGGTGGACCGGTTGCGCTCGCAGCTGGGCATCGTCACCGGCGATCTGAGCGTCAACCTGGCCGACATGCCGGGGCTGGATGTGGAAAGCGCGGTGCTGTCCGGCTTCTTTGCCAGCTACGTGGTGCCGCCGCACCGCGAGATCAGCGACGACATGCGTGCCCGAGCGCGCGAAGCGCTGACCTTGGCGCGCGCCTTGCCGCTGCTGGACCGCCCGTTCGCCGAGTTGTCGGCCGGCGAAACACGCCGCGTGCTGATCGCCCGCGCGTTGGTCAACCGCCCGCAGGCGCTGTTGCTGGACGAGCCCTCCACCGGCCTGGATCTGGTCGCGCGCCAGCACCTGCTCGACACCATGCGCCACCTTGCCCAGCAAGGCATCACGCTAGTGCTGGTGACCCATCACATCGAAGAGATCGTGCCGGAGATTGCGCGGGTGATCCTGCTGCGCGCCGGCAAGGTGGTGGCCGATGGCAGCCGCGACGCGGTGCTGACCGATGCCAGCCTGTCGGCGGTCTTCGATGGCCCGGTGCGGGT
The DNA here is from genome assembly GCF_001642575.1 of Xanthomonas floridensis. Classification (GTDB taxonomy): domain Bacteria; phylum Pseudomonadota; class Gammaproteobacteria; order Xanthomonadales; family Xanthomonadaceae; genus Xanthomonas; species Xanthomonas floridensis. The sequence continues at coordinate 65,528 of NZ_LXNG01000006.1, forward strand.
CCAGCGCGATGGCGAGCGTTACTGGGCCACGGTCGGCGCGTAAACCGGCCGCACGCGCCTGGACGCGCTGCACCGTGTGCCGCCCGTTGCGGCCGCGATGGCGATGGCCTCGTCGATGCGCAGGCCGTTGGCCAGCGTCAACCGCAGGCGGGCGTCGTCCAGTTCCCGAGCGCCAGATCCGCAGATGCGTCAGGTCCATAAGCCGGCCGCAGCCAGCCGCACGCGCCTGGATGCGCTGCACCGTGTGCCGCCCGTTGCGGCCGCGATGGCGATGGCCTCGTCGATGCGCAGGCCGTTGGCCAGCGTGAACCGCAGGCGGGCATTGTCCAGTTCCCGAGCGCCGGCTCCGCAGATGCGTCGGGTTCAGTGGCGAAGGCGATATGGGTAAGCCGCCTGACCGCTGCGGGAGCGCATGACCCTGGACACGGGACGCAGCTAAGAGCAGCTACCAAACCTACTGTGCTCACCGCCAGGCGGGTGCGGCCGGTGCCCGGTGCGGCATAGACCACTCGTACACTCCAGCTCCCCGCGTCCGCACTCACCTGACGACCGCTCGCCACGTTTTGGTAGCCGCTCTAAGGCTAGACTCCGCACACACACAGACAGGAGTCGTCCCGATGGCCCAGTGGTATTTCCATGTTCCCGGACAGGCCGACCGCATCGGTCCGCTCGACGATGCCAATGCGCGCGCGCACGCCCAGCGCCAACCTGATGCCCTGGCCTGGCGCGACGGACTCGATGGCTGGACCCCGGCCCGGCAACTGGCCGAGCTGCAGAGCGGCGGCAGCGCCCCGCCGCCGCTGACCGGCGCGGCCGGCAATGCCGACGAGATCGATTACCGCATCGTCGGCAATGACATGCAGTTCGTCGAAGTGGAGCTGGATCCCGGCGAAAGCGCGATCGCCGAGGCCGGCGCCCTGATGTACAAGGATTCGGCCGTGCAGATGGACACCGTGTTCGGCGACGGCTCGCATGCCGGCCAGAGCGGCGGCGGCGGCTTGATGGGCAAACTGCTCTCGGCCGGCAAGCGCGTGGTCACCGGCGAAAGCCTGTTCACCACCGTGTTCACCCATGCCGGCAGCGGCAAGGCCAAGGTGGCATTTGCCGCACCCTACCCGGGCACGGTGCTGGCGCTGCGCCTGTCCGAACACGGTGGTCGGCTGATCTGCCAGAAAGACAGCTTCCTGGCCGGCGCCCGCGGGGTGTCGCTGGGCATCGCCTTCCAGAAGAAGATCCTCACCGGCCTGTTCGGTGGCGAGGGCTTCATCATGCAGAAGCTCGAGGGCGACGGCTGGGTATTCGTGCACGCCGGCGGCACCGTGATGGAGCGCGAGCTGGGCCCGGGCGAACGCATCGATGTCGATACCGGCTGCGTGGTTGCCTATCACGCTGGCGTGGACATGGACGTGCGCCGCGTGGCCGGCCTGAAGAGCATGTTCTTCGGTGGCGAAGGCGTGTTCCTGGCCACCCTCACCGGCCCCGGCAAGGTCTGGCTGCAGTCGCTGCCGTTCTCGCGCATGGCCGGCCGCATGCTGCAGGCCGCGCCGCAGGGCGGCGGCCAGCAACGCGGCGAAGGCTCGATGCTGGGCGGTCTGGGGCGGTTGCTGGATGGCGACAACCGGCTCTGACTGGGTGACGCGGCAGCTGGGTGCGCCGGTGATTTTGCAGTTGCACGTTGGTCCAAGCACGCGTGGTGCGGGCCGAGCGGTTGTGCAAGACCCCGGTGTCGTCCTGTCAAAGCCTCTCTCCCCAAGGGGGCGAAAAGGCGGGGCCAGCGCGCCATTGGCGCGCCTGCCTCTGAGCGCCCACGCTGCAAGGCGTGGGCCGGGGCGCGGAGCGAGGGGTTGGGGTGAGCGTACGGGGCGAAGCCTCGCTCGGAATGAGATACACGTGGCTTCGCCCGTACCCTCATCCGGCGCTGCGCGCCCCCTTCTCCCCCATGAAGCGGACAATGTCCCGAGGGGGGAGAAGGGAGGCGGACCAGGTTGTCCGCGCGATGACGGTCGCCTTGCAATGCCTTCAGCCTGTTCCGTTCTGCATCACTTCAACCCACGCAGACCACCGCAGCAGCAGTGATAGTACGCGTGTATTCTCCCTCGCCTTTCCCATCGACGTTTTCGCCATGACCGCGCTCCGCCGCCCCCGCTCGCTTGCCCTGTTATCCATGCTCGGTCTGCTCTCGGCCTGCGGTGGACAGCCGCGCCCGGCAACACCTGCGCCGGTGGTGCAAGCGCCTTCGGCCGCTGCACCCAAGCCGGTGAAGATCGGCATCGCGCTCGGTGGCGGCGCGGCCAAGGGCTTTGCGCATATCGGCGTAATCAAGATGCTGGAGGCCAACGGGTTTGCACCGGTGGTGGTGTCGGGCACCAGCGCCGGCAGCGTGGTCGGCGCGCTGTATGCCAGCGGCATGGATGCGTTCCAGATGCAGGAAAAGGCCGTTGCGCTCGACCAGACCAGCATCCGCGACGTGCGGCTGTTGTCCGGCGGCCTGGTGCAGGGGCAGAAGCTGCAGGACTACGTCAATGCGCAACTCGGCGGCAAGCCGATCGAGAAGTTGCGCAAGCCGTTCGCGGCCGTGTCCACGCGCCTGGAAGACGGCGAACGGATCGTGTTCGTGCGCGGCAATGCCGGCCAGGCAGTACGCGCGTCCAGCAGTATTCCCGGCGTGTTCGAGCCGGTAACCATCGGCAACTATCACTTCGTCGACGGCGGCGTGGTCAGCCCGGTGCCGGTGGATGCGGCACGCCAGCTTGGCGCCGAGTTCGTGGTGGCGGTGGACATTTCCAGCAAGGCCAGCGGCAAGAACCCGGGCGATCTGCTGGGAACGGTGAATCAATCGATCTCGATCATGGGCCAGCGCCTGGGCGAAGCCGAACTCAAGCGCGCCGACGTGGTGATTCGCCCCAAGGTCAGCGATATCGGCTCGGCCGATTTCAACCAGCGCGGCACCGCGATCCTGGAAGGCGAGCGCGCAGCGATGGCGGCGATGCCGCAGATCCGCGCCAAGATCGCGCAGTTGCAGGCCGCACGCAGCAGCGCGGTGCGCAATGCGGCCGAACAGGCGGCCGCCGCAAAACAACAGGCCTACCAGCGTTGCCTGGAACAGCGCACACGCTGGGACAAGCTGCGCGGCAAGGACGAGGACTGCGTGGCGCCGTAACGCGGCTGCAGGTCCGATAAGGGAGCTGGCGACCGGACTGCGCAATGGCGCGGCTGCCGCGCAGCGCTCGTTTGCGTGATCGGTACGGCGTCGCGGCCAGGGCCGCTCCTACACGAGCAGATGCATTTTTTCTGCGTGCACCTGCAACCGCCGCAAACCGCTCCGTGCAGGAGCGGCCCCGGCCGTGCAGCTCCACCGATCTCTCCGCAGGTGCTCAGTACCGCCAGCGCAGCGACATGCTGATGAAGCGCGGTTCGCCGTAGTTCTGGTAGTCCAGGTTTGCCCAATAGGTCTTGTCGAACGCATTGCGCACCGCCAGCGTGGCGGTCCATTGGTCGCTGATGCGGTAGTTGGCATTGAAGTGCACCAGCGCGTACGGATTCTGCACCACGGTGACCGGGAGGGTGGCGCCGCTGCCATCGCCGGTGGGGCGCGCGATATTGAAGCCGCGCACCGCGCTCTGCCAGCTCACGCCGCCACCGATGCTCAGCCGGTCCCACGCGCCTGGCAGGCGCCATTGGGTGGAGAGCTGCAGATAGTCTTCGGGCAGGTTGGCGTAGATTGCATCGGTGGGCGCGCGGGTGACCTTGACGTGGGTATAGCCGGCATTGACGGTCCAGCCGGGCCGTATTTCGCCGTTGAAATCCACTTCCCAGCCGCGGCTCTTGGTGCCGTCCACGCCGAGATAGGCCGAGGTGCCATCCGGCAGCGAGGCTTCCGGCTGGGTCATGTCGCGCATTGCGTAATTGTCCTGCTTGGCCTCGAACACCGCCGCGGTGGCCATCGCGCGACCACCGGGCAACTGCGCCTTGATGCCGGCCTCCAGGTTGGAGCCTTCCACCGGCGCGAGCAGGTTGTTGTCCTTGTCGCGGTAGTTCTGCGGGTTGAAGATTTCGGTGTAGCTGGCATACACCGATACATCCGGCACGATGTCGTAGACCAGGCCCACGTACGGGGTGACTTCATCGCTCACTTCGTAGCGGCCGCTGGTGCCGGTGTAGGCACCGGCCGCGTTGAAGGCCTGGGTGCGGGTCTCCCACGAGCTCAGGCGGGCGCCGGCGATCAACGACAGCGGATCGGCCAGGCGCAGGCGCGTGGAGGCATACACGCCGCGCTGGGTGGTGCGCGCCTCATTGCGCCGGCCGGTGCGTGCGTAGGTGACTTCGGAAATGTCGCCATCCCAGTTGCGGATGTTCGGGATGAAATAGCAGCGCTCGCGCACGCCGGTGGGGCTGACGCAGGTGGCCCAGTCGGCGGGATAGGTCTGTGCAGTGGGATAGGCGGTGGACTGCAGGTCCTGCCAACTGCCGCCGATGACCACGTCGTGCTGGCGGCCGAACAGCGAGAAGCCACCGGATAGATACACGTCCACGCCGTCGCGGGCATCTTCGGTTTCGCCGGCCGCGGTGCGCAGGAATACGCCGCTGCCATCGGCCGCCGGATAACCGGTGCCGTAGACGCGCATGTTCTGCACCTGGCCCTTGGTGTGCGCGTAGTTGACGCGCAGCAACCAGTCCTCGCCGAAGCGTTGTTCGAGGTTGGCGAACGCGGTGCTGGTCTCGCGCTGCCAGCGCGTCCAGGCCGGCGCCATGTTGGTGGAACGCGCCAGGTTGGCAAATGTGCCGTCGGCGGCGAAGAACGGCACCGTGCCCCAGGTCGACCCGACCGGGGTGTTGTCCTGGCGCTGGTAGCCGACGGTGAGCGTGGTGCTGTCGGTCAGGTCGCCTTCCAGTACCGCCATGCCGGACATTTTGCTGTCGTGGTAGCGGTCGTAGTAGTAATCGCGGTCCTGCCAGGCGGCCACAACGCGGCTACGAAAACGCCCGTCGCTGGTCAGCGGCGCATTGACATCGGCCTGCATGCGGCGGAAATCCCAGGTGCCGGCACTCACTGCGAACGAGGCATCGAACTCCTTGCCGGGGCGCTTGCGCAGCAGGTTCACCGTGGCCGAGGGAATGCCCGCACCGGTCAGCAGGCCATTGGCGCCGCGGATCACTTCGATGCGGTCATAGAAGACCGTGTCGTATTCCTGGTTGGTGGCGCCGCTGTAGGTGGGCAGGCCGTCGACCTGGAAGTCGGTGATCTGGAACCCGCGCGCGAAATACAGCGGGCGCTGGGTGTCGTAGAACGAGACGTTGACGCCAGTGACGTTGCGCATCACATCGTCGATGCTGAACAGCGATTGTTCTTCCAGGCGCTGCAGGCCGATCACGCTCACCGACTGCGGGGTTTCCTGCAGGGTCAGCGGCAGCCGCGTGGTGGTGGCCGGCTGCGCGCGGCTCACCGTCCCGTTGACGTTGACCTGGTCCAGGGTGGTGGCGTCGGCCAGGTCGGCGGCGTGGACGGCGGGCGCCAGGGTCAGGGCGCACAGCAGTGCGACAGACAGCGGGGTCGGTGCAGGGGTGATTGCAGGCATCGGTTTCTCGTCGAACGGGCGCGCACGCCAGGCGTGGGCGACACAAGGGGTCGGGTCGGCGTCGTGCTCAGGCGATGGACTGGCTGGCCTGGCAAGGCTGGCGGATCGACGAGAAGGACGTGGCCGGAGCGGCCAGACGTTACGCAAATGTAAATCGTTATCGTTTGCGAGGCAAGGCATGCGTGGCTCGCCCGTGTCGGCTGGCCGCCATTTCCACACTTGGAAGCGCCCTGCTGACGGCTGCCCTCACGCCAGATGCGACAGCGGCAGGCCTTCAGGCGCCTTGACCGTGCGCAGCACGAAGCTGGAATTGACGTCGGACACGCCGGTGGCGTTGAGCAGGCGGTCGAGCAGGAAGCGCGAGAAGTGCTCCAGGTCGCGTACCTGCACCTGCAACAGGTAGTCCATGTCGCCGGTCAGTGCCCAGCACGCCACTACTTCATCCCAGCCACGCACGCCATCGGCGAACAACTCGATGTCGGCCTGGCCGTGCTGTTCCAGCTGTACCCGCACGAAGGCCTGCAGCCCCAGCCCCAGCGCACGCGCGTCCAGCCGCGCGCCATAGCCGGCGATGATGCCGGCCGCCTCCAGCCGCTGGGTGCGGCGCAGGCAGGCCGAGGCGGAAAGATTCACCTGCACGGCGAGTTCGGCGTTGCTGCTGCGCCCCTGCGTCTGCAACAGGGCGAGCAACCGCAGATCGGTGCGGTCCAGGGCGATGGGTTGATCCATATGTTGCGCAGCAGCAGACTAAGACGCACGAATCTTGCGCGCTAGTTGGCTTGTTGCGCAAGATTCGCAATCCTGTTGCGCAGCGATCCGGCTAAGGTGACCTCCTGCCGCCACGGACCTCCTGCCCACATGAATACCGCCCCGCGCCGCGTCGAAAACCAGCTCACTGACAAGGGCTATGTGCCGGTCTACACCACGGCGGTAGTCAGCCAGCCGTGGGACGGCTACAGCGCCGACGACCACGCCACCTGGGGCACCTTGTACCGGCGCCAGCGCGAGTTGCTGGTCGGCCGCGCCTGCGATGAATTCCTGCAGGCGCAGGACGCCATGGGCATGGACGACACGCAGATCCCCCGCTTCGACGCACTCAACGCGGTGCTGCAGGCGGCCACCGGCTGGACCCTGGTGGGCGTGGAAGGTCTGCTGCCGGAGCTGGACTTCTTCGATCACCTGGCCAACCAGCGTTTCCCGGTGACCTGGTGGATCCGCCGCCCGGACCAGATCGACTACATCGCCGAACCGGACCTGTTCCACGACCTGTTCGGGCATGTGCCGCTGCTGATGAACCCGGTGTTTGCCGACTTCATGCAGGCCTACGGCCGCGGTGGGGTCAAGGCGCACGGCATCGGTGCGGATGCGCTGCAGAACCTGACGCGCTTGTACTGGTACACGGTGGAGTTCGGCCTGATCAACACCGCGCAGGGGTTGCGCATCTATGGCGCAGGCATCGTGTCGTCCAAGGGCGAATCGCTGTATTCGCTGGAATCGGACGCGCCCAACCGCATCGGGTTCGACCTGCAGCGCATCATGCGCACGCGCTACCGCATCGACACCTACCAGAAAACCTATTTCGTCATCGACAGCTTCGCGCAATTGATGGACGCCACCAGCCCGGACTTCACGCCCATCTATGCCGCGCTTGCGCAGCAGGCGCAGCTGCCTGCCGGCGATGTGCTGGACAGCGATCGGGTGTTCCAGCGCGGCAGCGGCGAAGGCTGGAGCCGCGACGGCGACGTGTGAGGGCATGAGGCGCCACTGGTGTCTGGCGCGGCGGCACACACTACTGGAGCTCGCGCGCCCGCAGTTGTCGGGCAAGCTGTCGCCAGCCAGGCGCATGACACCCTGCCGGCAGCATCGCCCGCGCGTTGAGGATTGCGCTCCCGGGGCAGGTCTCGGCGCTTGCGCGTTGCGGACGCCGTGCGCGGTGAGACATGCAGATTCGATCGTTTGCAGACACCGGCCCTGCCGTGTTCCAGGGGAAACTGGGCAGCGCGTGCAGGCGCAGCGGCTCGACAGCATCGCCACTGCGCACTAAGGTCGGGGTTCCCCACATCGCCTTCGCTCAATGGACCTGACGCATCTGCGGATCCGGCGCTTGGAGCTGGACGACACCCGCCTGCTGTTCACCCTGGCCAATGGCATGCGCATCGATGAGCCCATCCAGGCCCACCGCCTCTTGCAGCGGGCCGCGCCGCCCCAGCGGGCGCAATGGCAACTGACCGACGATAGCTTCGGCGTGAACTGGCCGGCGATCGCACCGCCCACGGCCGACGGCCTGCTCAACATGCCCGAGTTGCTGTGGCGCCGCCGCGCCGCGCGCGCCCAGGCCAGGCTCACCGCGCAGCGCGGACGCATGGATGCGCTGTCGCCCGGCGAGCGCGAACTCATCGCACTGGCACGGCTGGATGCGGACATGAGCGAGAGCGGCTACGCCCGCTATTTCGACCGCTGGGACGCCACCACCCGCAGCGATGCGTTGCGCGGCCTGGCGGCCATGGGCGCGGCGCAGACGCGGCAGGCCATCGAGGGCCTGGGCGCGGTGTTCGAACGCCTGGAAGAAGACCCGGACCTGCTCAGCATCGAAGACATCCTCGACGCGATGAACGAGGCCGACCGCCAGCGCGTGCAAGGCTGGGAAGAGGTGTATTACCGCTGCCTTGGCGACCTGGCGCGGCTGGGATTGGCGCACTACGGGGTGGACAAGGCTTGAGCGGCGCAGGCGCTGCGGGCAACCCAGCGTGCTTGCTCGCGTGCCTGGATCATCCGGGACAGCTTGCGCAGCGTAGGCAGACAGCGCATGACGCTGCTGGTGCAAGCGCCGGCGTGATCGCACAGACACCCGCTCCGCTTGCATGCCAACTGCCGGAAGGCACGTTCCTTGGCAGCGGCGGATACGTCGTACGCGAGGCATCGGCGGTGCGCAGCGCCACGCATTCCAACCAGCAGCGTCGTACGCATCACGCATCCTGCACGACGAACATGCTGAAGGCAGACAGCGCATGACGCCCCTGGTGCAAGCGCCACGTGTGATCGCACGCAGCCATCCGCTTCGCTGCACCAACAGTGGGTACGCTCGATGGCGGCGATGGCGGTGATGGCGGTGATGGCGGCGGCGGATACGGCCGAAGGCAAAGCATCGGCAGTGCGCAACGCCATGCACACCAACCGGCAGCGTCGTGCGCATCACGCATCCTGCGCGACCAACACCGTGCAGGGCTCAGCCCGCTGGCTTGAGCGTGTATGCCAGCAGCACGATCAGGTCCTCGTCGCCGGTCTGCTGCAGCGCATGCGTGCTTCCCGGCCGCGTGAGCAACGCATCGCCGGCAGCGACTTCGTATTGCTTGCCATCCAGCGCATACAGGCCACGGCCGCTGACGATGTAGTAGATCTCGTCCTTGTCGTGCAGGTGCAGGCCGATGCCGGCGCCCTTGTGCAGTACGCGCTTGCGCAGGACGAACTTCAGCCCGGGGGCATCGGCGAAGAACGGATACGCCGTGGTGGAGCCGGCACCGCCGTGCGGGCCCGGTTGTTCGCGGGCGAGGTCGCGCTCGTGCACCACTAACGAAGGATGTGCCTGTGCGGCGCGTTGCGCGGCAGTGTCGGCCGCGGCACCGCAATCGGCATCGCGGCGCAACTGCGGTTTGAGTGCTGGTTGCAACTGCACCCATCCATGCACCACCAGGCAGGCGACGGCGGTGGCGCCGGCGCGGCTGAAGTGAGTGCCATCGGCAAGGTTCTTTTCGGGCACGAACAGGAAATACGGTGCGGCGGCCTGCTCGCCGAGCGCGCGGATCCAGTCGCTGGAGCTCGCATTGAGATCGATCAGGCCCACGTGTTCTTCGGCAGCCAGTTGCTGCATGGCCAGGGTGTAGCGGCCGTGCGTATCGAGCAGCGCCCCGAAGTCGTAGAGCAGGCGTGCGGCCGGAGTGATCAGGATCGGGGTGGCGCCGGTGGCGCGCGCAGCGGCAATAAAGCGGCGCAGGAACTGCACATAGTCGGTGTTCGGATCGGTGTAGCGGCTGGGATCTTCGCGCTTGGCGTCGTTGTGGCCGAACTGGATCAGCAGGATGTCGCCGCGTTGCAGTTGCTTGGCGATGGCATCCAGTCGCCCTTCGGCGATGAAGCTGCGGGTGCTGCGGCCGCCCTTGGCATGGTTGTGCACCTGCCACTGCCCAGGGTCGAACCAGCCTTGCAGCATCTGTCCCCAGCCGGCCTGTGGCGCGCGCTCGGCGCCATACTCGGCAGCGGTGGAATCGCCGGCGATGAAGATGCGTTGGGGCGCCGCGTGGGCGAGGTTTGCGAAGAGCAGTAGCAACGATGCGAAGAGCAGCAGACGCATGGTGGGCTCCGGGGAAATGCTGAGTACATGACGCCGTTCCTCCTCCCATCGGGACCTTGGGTCCCCTTCATGGGGCGAAGGTGCCCGGAGGGCGGATCAGGGTGCGACTGCAGTGGACCTAGTGGACAGTGCTGCCGTTGTCCAAGCCTTCTCCGATTGGAGTGCTGTCTGCCGCCGTACCCTCACCCCAACCCCGCTCCGCACCCCTGCCCGCGCTAGCAGCGCGGGCGCTCCAAGGTACGCGCGCCAATGGCGCGCAAGCGGTCCCTTCTCGCCCCGGAGGGAGAGGGGCGTTAGCGAGTAGCGATTACGCGGCAGCAGCGGCTTCGGGCTTGCCCAGTACACCGGCGACGAAGGCGCGGATCTCGGCGTCCTGGGCATTGTCGAAGAAGCACTGCTGGAAGCGCTCGCCGCCGATGGCCTGCTTGATCAGTTCCGGATCGATGGCGCGCAGGCCGTCCAGGTACGACTTGGCGGTGGCCTGCTTGACCTGGGTCAGGATGCCGGCATTGGCGGCCTGCGATTCGCGACGCTCGGCCGGGTAGCCCAGGCCACGCTCGCCGCTGAAGGCCTTTTCGAAGATGTAACGCACGTTGATTTCCGCGCCCCAGCCGTAGCCCTTGGCAAATGCCAGCGACAGCGCGTTACCGTTGTTGACCTGGGCGAACAGGTAGGCGTCGGTCGGCTCGATGCAGTAGCCGCAGAACACGCCCGGATGCGCGTTGAGCGACATCATGGCGCCCTGGCCGGTGCCGCAGCCGGCAACCACGAAGTCCACCGCCTTGGAGTTCAGCAGCAGGCTGGCGACGATGCCCAGGTGGATGTAGGTCAGGCGGTGGTCGTTGTCGCCGTCCATGCCGACATTGAACACGTGATGGCCCTGCTCGCTGGCGACGTCATTGAGCTGCTGCAGGATCACCGGGTTCTTGGCGGCCTGGCTAAACTCGTTCATGAGTGCAATTTTCATGGGAATGCTCCGATTGGGTTGGGGAAGAGTGGTTCGGAAAAAGATGGAGGCGATGGTGCTGCCGCGAGGCAGTTTCGGTTGCGCTGCTGTCCGGGGCGTAGGCGCTGGAGTGACCAAGACGCTGCGCGCCGTTGATGGCGGTTCCGGGCGGGAGGCTGCCCTCATCCGCCCTGCGGGCACCTTCTCCCGCAGGCGGGAGAAGGACACCACATCACAGCAACGCCGCACATCGCAGCAACACCACGCACGGCGGCGGCGCGCGTTGGACGCTGCGCGCCATCGCCGTGCGATCTGGATCAGCGTGCCAGCCAGCCACCGTCGACCGGGATGATGGCACCGTTGACGTAGTCCGATGCGCTGCTGGCCAGGAACACCGCAGTGCCGCCGAGGTCGGCCGGCACACCCCAGCGCGCGGCCGGGATGCGGTCCAGGATCGATTTGTTGCGGTCCTCGTCGGCACGCAGCTGCGCGGTGTTGTCGGTGGCCATGTAGCCCGGTGCGATGGCGTTGGTGGTCACGCCCTTGCTGGCCCATTCGTTGGCCAGCAGACGGGTGATGCCGGCGATGCCGGACTTGCTGGCGGTGTAGGACGGCACACGGATGCCGCCCTGGAACGACAGCATCGAGGCGATGTTGATGATCTTGCCACGGCCCTGGCCGATGAAATGGCGGCCCGCGGCCTGCGCCATGAAGAATGCCGACTTCAGGTTGACGTTGAGCACGTCGTCCCAATCCTGCTCGCTGAAATCGACCGCATCGGTGCGGCGGATCAGGCCGGCATTGTTGACCAGGATATCCAGCCCGCCCAGGCCGGCGATGGTGGCGTCGACGATGCGCTGCACCGGCTCGATGCTGATCAGGTTGGCTTCGATGGCGAGGAAGCGACGGCCCAGCGCCTTGACCTTTTCTTCGGTCTCGGTGGGTGCCTGGATGCCGGCGGCGGCGATGTCGGCGCCGGCCTGCGCCAATGCCAATGCGATGCCCTGGCCCAGGCCGGTGTTGGCACCGGTGACCAGTGCGACCTTGCCTTCGAGACTGAACGGATTGCTCATTACCTTATCGCTCCTGCTGGGTGTATCACGGTGTGAGGGGTGAACCGCGCAGCGCGCGGCAGAGTGCGTTGATGTCGTTTGGACTGCTGCGCCAACGCCTCAGGTGGAGCGCGCCGACGCTACCGGTGCCGGCCTGGATCGCAGGCGTCACCGAAGCGAACGATGGTGCGAAACCGGGTTACTTGAGCTGGCAGATGTCCAGCACGTGCATGTCGGTGTAATCGAGGTTTTCGCCGCCCATCGCCCAGATGAAGGCGTAGTTGCTGGTGCCGGCGCCCATGTGGATGGACCACGGCGGCGACACCACCGCTTCGTTGTTCTGGATCACGATGTGGCGCTGCGCGTCGGGCTCGCCCATGAAGTGATAGACGCGGTCGTTGGCACCCAGGTCGAAATAGAAATACACCTCGCTGCGGCGGTCGTGCAGATGCGGCGGCATGGTGTTCCAGACACTGCCCGGCTTGAGCACGGTCAGGCCCAGCAGCAGCTGCGAGGACTGGCAGGTGGCCGGCACGATGTACTGGTAGATGGTGCGCTCGTTGCTGGTTTCCAGCGCGCCACGGTCCAGCGCCACCGCGTCCTTGATCGACAGCTGTTTGGTTTCAAAGCGCGCATGCGCCGGCGTGGACGCCAGGTAGAACTGCGCCGGGTTGGCGGCATCAGCCGAGGCGAAGCTGACATCGGTGCTGCCCATTGCCACGTACAGCCCGTCCTTCGGCCCCAGCGTGTAGGCGGTGCCATCCACGGTGACCGTGCCGGCGCCGGCACCCACGTTGATGACGCCTAGTTCGCGCCGCTCCAGGAACGGGTGGCCCGCTGCGGACGCGGGTTCAGTCTGCCTCGGCAGCTCCAGCGTCCTGCCGACCGGCGCGGCGCCACCGAGCACGAAGCGCTCGTAGTGGGTGTATTTGAGGGTCACCGCATCGTCCACGAACAGGCCGTCGAGCAGATAGAGCTCGCGCAGGTCGTCGTTGCTGGCGCCCTTGATGGCGTCTGGATGGGTGGCGTAATGGGTTTTGCAGTACAGGGACATGCGCCTCTCCGGTGACAAGCGGGTGGGGTCGTGGGCTTGCACCGGGCTAGTCTACCGGCTCTGGTTAACCGGTGTCATTGCGCAGTGCACGATAGTTGCGTGGCAGCGTGCCAGCGTGGGAATTCCTTCTCCCCTCGGGAGAAGCTGGCGCGTAGCGTCGGATGAGGGCACGAGGCTGCGCGCGGTGTTGGGTGCGGGGCTTGATTGGTTGGGTAGAGGCTTATGTGAGCGCCTACCTCAGCGCACGGCTGAGCTTTCAGATGGCTGTTTGCCGTCGTGCCCTCACCCCAACTCCTGCTCCGCGCCCCGGCCCACGCTTGCGGCGCGGGCGCTCCAAGGCACGCGCGCCCGTGGCACGCAAGCCGTGCCTCCTCGCCCCGCGCGCGGGACAGGGGCTTCACGGCAGCACTCGGCGGACTGGCCTTTCTCCGCGTGCGACTGTCTTCCTCCGCCTGCCACTGCCTTCCTTCGCCTGCCACTGCCTTCCCCCGCCTGCCACTGCCTTCCCCCGCCTGCGGGGGAAGGTGCCCGAAGGGCGGATGGGGGCCAGCGGTTGGCCGATCGAGCCAGCTGTTCTCACCTGACCGGCACAACGCCCTGCGGGTGAAGCGGAGTGTCGGGTGCGCAGCTTGCGCGGTGAGGCGTGTCCTGGCGCGTTTCCAGCGCATGCCTACGTGGTGCTCAGGTGGCTGTCTGCCGCCGTGCCCTCACCCCAACCCCCGCTCTGCGCCCCGGCCCACGCTTGCGGCGCGGGCGCTCCAAGGAACGCGCCCGTGGCGCGCAAGCCGTGCCTTCTCGCCCCGCGCGCGGGAGAGAGGCTTCACGGCAGCACTCGGTGGACTGGCCTTTCTCCGCTTGCGACTGTCTTCCTCCGCCTGCCACTGCCTTCCTTCGCCTGCCACTGCCTTCCCCCGCCTGCGGGGGAAGGTGCCCGAAGGGCGGATGGGGGCCAGCTGTTGGCCGATCGAGCCAGCTGTTCTCACCCTGTTGGGCACAACGCCCTGCAAGGTGGAGCGGAAGGCCGGAACCGTGGGGCGCGGCGCGCGGCCCTCAATCTTCCGGCGCGGCACGGCGTAGTACTCAATCTTCCGGCGGTTGGCAGGAGTCGCGCACGATCAGGTGCGGGCGCACGCTGGCAGTGGGGAGTTGCGGGGCGTTGTCGGGCTGGATCAGCATCGCCGCGGCAGTACGCCCGGTGTCACGGGTGTGGCGGCGCACCGAGGTCAGCGGTGGCCACAACCGTGAGGCCAGCGAGCTGTCGTCGTAGCCGATCACCGACAGCTGGCGCGGAATGCTGATACCTGCGCGCAGCGCCACCTTGTAGATACCGGCGGCCATTTCGTCGTTACCGGTGAAGATGGCGGTGGGGCGCTTCTTGCCCAGCAGCAGCTTTTCGGCCGCGGCCACGCCCGATTCGAAGGTGTAGCCGGCTTCGACGATGCGTTCGGGCGGCAGTTCGATGCCGCGCCGGGTCAGCGCGTCGGCAAAGCCGGAGGTGCGCTCGATCGAGGAGCGGTAGGCGCTGGGGCCGGTGACCAGGGCGATATCGCGGTGGCCGAGCGAGAGCAGGTAGTCGGCCGCTTCCGCTGCGCCGTCGCGGTCGTGGGTGATGACCGTCTGCGAGGTGGTGTCCAGCGCGATCGAGGCGATGCGGGTGTAGCGGCAGCCGATCTCGGCCAGCATGTCGGCCAGCGCCTGGTCCTCGGAGGCGCGCGGCACCAGGATCACCCCGTGCAGCTTCTGCGCCTGCGCAAACCGGCGCACGCCTTCGATGTAGCCGGGGCTGCGGCTGTCGCAAGGGTGCACCACCAGCTCGAAACTGGAGCCGCGCAGCGCGTCCAGCGCGCCGTACTGCATGTCCACGATGTACTGCGCAGTGGGGTTGTCGTAGACCATGCCGATCAGGAACGAGCGCCGGAACGCCAGCCCGCGCGCCAGCGGGTCGGGCGCGTAGCCGACCTCGCGCATCAGCGCTTCGACCTTCTCGCGGGTGTCCTGGCGCACCAGCGGCGAGTTGTTGATGATCCGCGACACGGTCTTCTTGGACACGCCCGACATCCGTGCGATGTCGTTGATCGTGGCGACCTTGCCCTTCGGCAGGCCGGGCATTCCCTCTTCAGGCATCTTGCGGGCGGGCATAGCGGTCAACCAGTGAAGTTGATTGGATTCTACCGGCCAGACGGCCGGCAGACCTGAGCGAAGCCTGCCGCCACCCCGGACCCGCCGCGCAAGGCACCCCGCCGCAGGTATCGCGGCAGCATGCCCGGCGATGCAGAACGGTCAGTCCAGGGCGCGGTAGCGGAAGTTGCGGAACTCCACCTGGCCATCGCCTGCGGCATACAGCGCAGGCTTCAGGGCCAGGAACTTGCCGGCCACGTTGTGGTGGTAGCCGGACACTTCCATCTGCACCGGGTACTTGGTCCACGCCTTGCCGTCGGTGCTGCTGTGGATGGTGACGATGTGGCGGTTGTTGGTGACCCGCAGCCACAGGGTGCCACCGGTGGCACTGGGGGCCAGCGTGCCGGGGCGTTCCTCGCCGTAGCGGTGCATGACGAAATTCTCGCCATTGCTGCCCACGCCGGCGTAGAGCTTGTCGCTGTAGAACAGCAGCGCCCCGCCCTGCCCACCCGGTGCCACGGTCATCTGCACCTCGAACTGGTAGGCCTGGTCGGTGGCGATCACCGTCAGCGGCGAGGCATTGCGCGGGGCGCTGCCCTTGCCCTGCAGGCGCAACACGCCATCGCCCACCTGCAGGCGCTTGGCCTCGTCGGCGGCGGGGTTGAAGAACGCCCACTGCGGGCCCAGCGTGCTGGCGCGGAAGTCGTCCGACAACGCCAGGCCGTGTTGCAGGGCCTGGCCGCTGGGCTTTTTCAGCGGTTTGCCCAGATCCCCACCCTTGGCGACGAACCAGCCGTCCGGGGTCCATTCGATCGGGTCCAGCAAGGCCTGCCGGCCCAGCGTCCAGTAGCCGTGCTCGTAGCCGTGGTAGAGCATCCACCAGCGTTTGTCGGTGCCTTCCACCAGCGTGGCGTGGCCACGCGACCACCACGGCTCGTCGGCACTCTTGGTGCGGGTGATCGGGTTGTTGGGCGCGTTCTGCCAGGGGCCGTGGATCGAACGCGAACGCGCGGTGATCACCATGTGCCCGGTCGGCGGGCCGGCGGTGCCGCCCACGGCGGTGGTCATGTAGTACCAGCCGTTGTGGCGGGTGATCTTGGGGCCTTCCTGCGCGTAGCCTTCCACGTCCCAGCTTTCCGGGTACTTCCAGCCGTCGTAGACGTGCCTGGGCGTGCCGACCACGGTCAGGCCGTCGTCGGACAGCTGCACGTAATCGCCGCCGCTCAGGAACAGGTAGCGCTTGCCGTCTTCGCCCACGGCATGGCCGGGGTCGATGTACTTGCCCAGACCGATGTCGATCGGCTTGCTCCATGGGCCCTTGATGTCATCGGCCCACACCACGTAGTTGCTGCGCTCGCCCTGGTCGCCGCGGCGGGCCGGGAAGTAGATGTAGTAGCGCGTGCCGTGCTTGATCAGGTCCGGCGCCCAGATCGCGCCGACGTTCTGGGTGATGGCGTGGCCCAGCGGCTGCCAGTTGACCACATCGCGCGAATGCCAGATCGGCAGGCCGGGATACGCGTCGAACGAGGACAGCGTGAGGTAGTAATCGTCGCCGTCCTTGAGCACCGACGGGTCGGGGTGGTCGCCGGCCAGCACCGGATTGAGGAAGGTGCCGTCGCCCTGATCGGCAATGCGCTGATGTTCGATGCCGCGCTTCCAGTCGGCCGCGCCACTCAGGCCGGCGCACAGCAACAATCCGGCGGCAACCAGCCAACGCAGCCGAGGTGGGGTGATACGCACACGCATGCTGTCTCCTAGTCCCCAACGGGTGGGGCGATGCGGTCACCGGCAGGCAATGCCACCGGTTAACCGAATGAGGCGGAAGTCTGCCGCCAGCAGCAACGTCCTGCACGCTAGGCAAGGCGTCGCACGTGCCGGGCAGGCGGGGGATCGAGCGGCATCACCTGCCGCATCGATCACGCCCGTCCACCAGGCACCCGATCGCTCAGCGCGTCATGGCCTCAGGCGCGCAGCGCGCGTGGCAGCCACAACGACAGCTCCGGGAAGAACGCCACGATCAACAGCACGCACAGTGCGGCCAGCCAGAACGGCCAGATGGTGCGCATGCTCTGGGCAACGGTGATCTGCCCGATGGAGGTGCCGATGAACAACACCGAGCCGATCGGCGGGGTGATCAAGCCGATACCGCCGGCCAGCACCATCACCAGGCCGAAGTGGATCGGGTCGATGCCATAGGCCTTGACCACCGGCAGGAAGATCGGCGTGCAGATCAGGATCTTCGGTGCCAGGTCCATGAACATGCCCAGCAACAGCAGCATCACCACGATCATCAGCAGCACGGTGTTCTTGCTGTCGGCGATGGCCTGCAGGAACTTCACCGCCGCGGCCGGCACCTGCAGGTACGCCAGCAACCAGCCGAATACCGCAGCGGTGGCGATCACGAACAGGATCACGCCGGTGGTGCGCGCAGCATGCGTCACGGCGGCGAAGAACTCGGCCCAGCGCAACTGGCGATACAGCAGCGCGGTAACGATCAAGGCGTACACCACCGCAATCGCCGCGCTCTCCACCGCAGTGAAAATACCCGCACGAATACCGATGAAGATCAACGCCACCAGGCCCAGCCCCGGCAACGCACCGAACAGGCGCAAGGCCACCGCACGCCAGCCCGGGAAGGGCTCGGTGCCGTAACCGCGGTGGCGCGCCACCGCATAGCCGGTGACCATCATCGCGGCGGTCATCAGCAGCGCCGGCACGATGCCGGCCGCGAACAGATCGGCAATCGACAGGCCGCCACCGGCCGCTGCAGAGAACAGGATCAGGTTGTGCGAGGGTGGTACCAGCAACGCCACCAGCGCAGCGGTCATGCTCACGTTCACCGCGTAGTCGCGGTCGTAGCCGCGCTTGATCATCTGCGGAATCATGGTGCCGCCGACTGCCGAGACGTCGGCAATCGCCGAGCCGGACACGCCACCGAAGAACAACGACGACAGCACGCTGACCTGACCCAGGCCGCCGCGCACGCGCCCCACCAGCGACGACGCCAGCGCGATCAAACGTTCGGAAATGCCACCGCGCAACATCAGCTCGCCGGCAAAGATAAACAGCGGAATCGCAATCAGCGACGCCGAGCCGCTACCGGCGGAAATCTGCTGCACCAGCACCACCGTGGGCAGGTCCAGATACAGCAAGGTGGCCAGTGCGGCCGCGCCCAAGGCGTAGGCCACCGGCACGCCGATCAGCAGCAGCACCACGAAGGTTCCCAACAACATCGCGATGCCCATCAGCGCACTCCTCCGGCTTGGATCGGGCGCAGCACACGCCACAACTTGTACAAGGCAAACAGCACCATCAGCGCACCGCCGATGGACAACGGCAGGTAGTTGATGCTCTGCGGCATCTGCGCGCCGGCCATCTTGATGTCCAGGCCATCGATCAGCAGCGCCGCGCTCCACCGCGCCAACACCGCGCCGATGGCGATGATCATCAGCGGGCGAATCAGTTCGAACAGCTTGCGCACCAATGGCGGCACGTGTTCGCCCAGCAGATAGAAACCGAAGTGGCGGTTGGTGTGCACACCGGCGGCGGCGCCCAGGCTCAGCGCGGTGCTCAGCAGCAGCAGCGTCACCGGTTCGGTCCAGCTGGGCGAGTCGTTGAGCACGTAGCGGGTGAACACCTGCCAGCCCTGCACGACCACCAGGCCCAGCAGCGCCAGCGATGCAACGCCAATGGCAATATCGGAAACGCGGTCCAGCGCGCGCTGCATCGGCGCGACCGGGACGGCGACGGTCTCGGGTTCGGTCATCGGGATACCTCTATGCGAAATCGCGGATGCGGCGGTACAGCGCTTCGATCTCCGGCTGCTGGCGGTACTCGGCCAGCAGCGGGGCGGCGGCGGCGCGGAACGCCGGCATGTCGACCTGGTTGAGCTTCACGCCGTAGTCAATCACCTGCTTGCGCGCGACCGTTTCCGACGCATCCCACAACTGGCGCATCACCGGCACCGACGCACGCGCCAGTTCCACCACCAGGCCACGATCGGCCGGGCTCAGCGATTCGAAGCTCTTGCGCGACATCACCAGAATATCCGGCGCGTAGGAATGCTCGCTCTGCGACCAGTAGTGCGCGGCCTCGAAATGACGGCTGGACTGGAAGCTGCGCATATTGTTTTCCGCACCGTCGATCATGTGCGTTTCCATCGCCGAGAACGTCTCGCCCAGCGACATCGGCGTGGGATTGGCGCCCAGCATGCGCATCAGCTTGAGAAAGATGTCCGACGAGGCCACGCGCAATTTCAGGCCCTTGAGATCTTCCGGGCGGTGCAGCGGGTGCTTGGTGTTGTAGAAGCAGCGCGCGCCCGAATCGTAGATCGCCAGGCCCACCAGATCGCGCTGTTCGAAGCTGCGCAGGATGCTGTCGCCGACATGCCCGTCGATGACGCGGCGCAGATGCGGCACCGAGTCGAACACGTACGGCAGGCACAGCGCCTGGGTGAGCGGAAAGGTGTTGTTCAACGCACCCGAATACACGCGGGTGATGTCGATGGCGCCGAAGCGCGCCATGTCGATCGCCTCCGACTCGCGACCCAGCTGGCCGGAGTGGTACTGGCGCAGTTTGAGCCGGCCGTTGGTGCGCGCTTCGAGCTGTTTGCCGAACCACCGCACCGCCTCCACGGTGGGGTAGTCGCCGACGTGCACATCGGTGGCGGTGAGCAACTGCCCGCCGGGGATCGGCGTGGTGGCGCCGGCATCCAACCAGGGGCCGGCGGCGGCGGCGCCGAGCCCGGCACCGAGGAAATGTCTGCGTGTGATCATTGGCGCCCTCCCAAGCGTCTGGTCACCGAGTCCGCGCTTAGCTGGCGGACACGGCCGTACAGGAAATGTCGCCGATGCCGGCGAAGCGAATCAGGGCATGCTGTCCCACTTCGATGTCATGGATACCGGTGGCATTGCCCGTGGCAATGAGATCACCGCGCTTGAGTGGACGCCCGCGCTGAGCCGAACGGCTGAGTGCAAATGCGTAGGCCGCACGCAATCCGCCCGGCAGCGTGGTGGCGCCACCGGTGCCCACCACCTGGTCGTCGATCAGCGTTTCGGCGGTCAGCGCGGTTTCCTCGCGGCCCAGCCAATCGGTGACTTCCGGCCCCAGGATCAGCCCGTTGTTGTTGCCGAAATCCGAAATCACCACCCGTGGACCCAGTTTGTTGATGGTGGCCAGCGGGCTGCTGGCGATCTCCACGCCAATGAACAGCGTTGCCGGCAGCGCAGCGGCCTCGTCCGGGGTGTAGTGGGTCTTGTCGGTGGGGGCATCGGCCTCCAGGCGCAGCACGTACTCGGCTTCCACCGCACCGAAGCCGCCGACATAGATCGGAAATTCGGTTGTTCCACCGGTAGCATTCCAGAGCTTCTGAGAGAAGATCGGGCCGAGCAGACGTTCGTCGCCAGAGGCATCGCGGCGCTCGGCGGCGATGTAGCCCACCTTCCAGCCGACCACCTGGTCGTGCCACTGGCTGATGGCGATGTCCTGCACCTGGTAGGCGGTCACCAGATCGGCGGGAATTTGCCCGGGAAAATCGGGTAGCGAAGCCCCGGCACGGCGTGCCTCCACAAAGCGCTGGGCGATGTCGGACAGCGCGGATGTGGACGTTGGCGGGGTGGCGGCGTCGTTGCTCAAGGGTGTCTCCCTGATAGGTGTTTTGTTGCACTGCCAATCGACAGCGGCACGGTGTGCTGTATATGGTAAACCGGTGTCATTGGCAATGTGCAGTGCGACATTGTGACCGCGATACCGAAGTGGCCCTGGGAGGGGTAGATGCAGCAGACACGCCAGAAACACCTTGGAAACCAGGCAGTGCGGGCCCTGCGCCGCTGCCTGGGCGCGACCCTGGCGGTGCTGGCAATGGCCAGCGTGCCGGCCTGGTCGGCAGAGCGCGCCAGCGCCGATACCGCCGCCGAGCAGGCCAGCCGGATCGCGCTGTGGCCGCGGGCGATGGCACCGGGGGACACCCCATTGCCGCAGCCGCAGCGCATCGTGGACCGCAGCAGCGATGACGCCCTGCCCGACCGCTACATCCAGAACATCAGCCAACCCTACCTGGTGGTCTACCGCCCCAGGCGGCCCAACGGCACCGCGTTGCTGGTCACGCCCGGCGGCGGCTACCAGCGCATCGTGCTGGACAACGAAGGCAGCGCCCTGATGCCGGGCTTCGTCGGCCAGGCCGGCATCACCTTGTTCGTGCTGCGCTACCGGCTACCCGGCGAAGGCCACCCGAACGGCGCCGACGTGCCGCTGGCCGATGCGCAGCGCGCGCTGCGGCTGATCCGCGCCAATGCGGCGCGTTATGGCATCGATGCGCACCGGGTCGGGGTGATGGGGTTTTCGGCCGGTGGTCATGTCGCCGCCAGCCTGGCCACGCGCTATGCCGCGCAGGTGTATCCGGCACAGGATGCCGCCGATACGCTGAGCGCCCGGCCGGACTTCGCGCTGTTGATCTACCCGGTGATCGACATGGACAGCGCCAACGCGCATCCGGGCTCGCGCGAGCGCCTGCTCGGTAACACGCCCAGCGCAGCGCAGGTGAGTGCGTATTCGCCGCAACTGCATGTGGATGCGCGCACCCCGCCCACGTTTTTGCTGCACGCCCAGGACGACACCGTGGTGCCGGTACGCAACAGCCTGCTGATGCACGACGCACTGCTGCGTGCCGGTGTGCCCAGCGAGCTGCATGTGTTTCCGCAGGGCGGCCATGGCTTCGGCACCGACCGCATCGCCGGGCTGACCCTGGCCGCCTGGCCGCAACTGGCGCAGGCCTGGATTGCCCATCTCACCACGCCACCGGCATCGGCGAAGAAGGATGCCGGGCGATGAGCGCACCCCGCGCGCCCGACCCGCGCCGCCGCACGCTGCTGCAGGGTGGCCTGCTTGCGACCGCCGTGGCTGCCTTGCCCGGCGTTGCCGCAGCCGCCACAGCGCCAATACCAGCGCCGCCACGCGACGACAGCGCACCGCTGGCACACCTGCGCAGCGGCACCGTGCGCGGCCTGCGCGATGCAGGCGTCTGCGTGTTCAAGGGCATCCCGTACGGCAGCGACACCGGCGCGCGGCGCTTCCAGGCCCCGCTGCCGGAAGCGCCCTGGCAGGGCGTGCGCGATGCCAGTGGATTCGGCGCCGCCGCCCCGCAACCCAAGGCCAGCGAACCGACCAGCGAAGACTGCCTGTTCCTCAATGTGTGGACCCCGGCCCTGCGCGATGGCGGCAGGCGGCCGATCCTGTTCTACATCCACGGTGGCGGCTACACCACCGGCTCCGGCAGCGACCCGCTCTACGACGGCGTGCGCCTGTGCAAACGCGGCGACGTGGTGGTGATCACCGTCAATCACCGGCTCAACCTGTTCGGTTACCTGTCACTGGCGCAACTGGGCGACGCCAGCTTTGCCGATTCGGGCAATGCCGGCCAGCTGGACCTGATCCAGGCGCTGCACTGGGTGCGCCGGCATGCGGCTGAATTCGGTGGCGACGCCGGCAATGTCACCGTATTCGGCCAGTCCGGCGGCGGCGCCAAGATCGCCACGCTGATGGCGATGCCGGCCGCACGTGGGTTGTTCCATCGCGCCTGGACCATGAGCGGGCAGCAGGTCACCGCGGCAGGGCCTCGCGCCGCCACCCAGCGCGCGCAGCTGCTGCTGGATGCATTGAAGATTGCGCCGGCCGATCTGGCGCGCCTGCGCAGCGTGCCGGTGGCGCAGCTGCTGGCTGCTGCGCAAGTACGCGACCCCTCGCGGGTGGAAAACAGTGCGTTGTATTTTGGCCCGGTGCTGGATGCGCGCAACCTGCCGGTGCATCCGTTCTGGCCCACCGCACCGCTGCAGTCGGCCGCCATTCCGATGGTGATCGGCAACACCCGCGATGAAACGCGCGCGTTTCTCGGCAACGATGCGAAAAACTTCGCACTCAGCTGGGACGAGTTACCGGCCAAGCTGGAAGCCCAACAGTACGTGGACCTGTTGCCGCAGGTGGTGATTGCCGAATACCGCCGGCTGTATCCGCACTCTTCGCCGTCGGAGGTGTTCTTTGCCGCCACCACGGCCGGGCGCTCCTGGCGCGGCGCGGTCGAAGAGGCCGAAGCGCGCGCACGCCAGGGCGCACCGACCTGGGTGTACCAGCTGGATTGGGGATCGCCACTGGATGGCGGCAAGTTCGGCGCCTTCCACACGCTGGATATTCCGCTGGTGTTCGACACGATTGCCCAGCCCGGCTCGCGCACCGGCGACAGCGCCGATGCGCAGCGCATGGCCGACCAGATGAGCGCTGCCTTGCTCGCGTTCGTGCGCCACGGCGATCCCAATCAACGCGGCCTGCCGCGCTGGAAGCCGTATTCGCTGGAGCGTCGCGAAACGCTGTTGTTCGATGTACCGAGCCGGCTGGCCAACGACCCGCGCGGCGGCGAACGACGGCTCTACCAACAGGCCCCCTTCATCCAGCGCGGGACGTTTTGACCAGGTACCGGTTTGGAAAAACCAACAGACGTGCCAGATGGTCATCACTCGCACGAGGACGTTTGTGCGGTGAAACGCCAGGGAGCCCCTGATACATGCCAGTTCAGCACCGGCCGCGCCCTGACTGCGCTATGCAACCGCGTTTATCCGATCTTGCAGCAGTATTGATTCGATCTTGAGGTGATCCATGCGTCATGACTCCGTTGTTTTATCGCTGCTGCTGCTGACTGCGCTGGCAGCTGCAGGCCTTCCGTTCGCTGATGCAACTGCCGCCGTGGTCGAAACCCCGCTCGCCACGGCGTCCGCCACCGACAGTTCAAGCAGCAACGCACCTGCCGCAACAGCTACGTTCGCCGCCAGCAAGATTGTGCTGGTGGGCGATTCCACCACCGCCGTGCAGGGAGGTTGGGGGCCGAGTTTCTGCGCGCAGCATGTGACCTCGTTCCTGAGCTGCGTGAACCTGGCCCGCGGCGGTCGCAGCACCTCCAACTACCGTGCCGAAGGCTCGTGGGACATTGCGCTCAAGGAGTTGCGCGGCGGCGGTTACCAGCAGGTGGTGGTGCTGATCCAGTTCGGCCACAACGACCAGCCCGGCAAGCCGGGGCGTTCGACCGACCTGGCAACCGAATTTCCCGCCAACCTGCGCCGCTACGTTGCCGAGGCGCGTGCTGCCGGCGCCGTGCCGGTGCTGGTGACGCCGTTGACGCGCAGGCAGTTCGACCGCGGCCAGTTGCTGGATGACCTGGGCCCCTGGGCCCATGCCACGCGTGCGGTGGCGCGCGAACTGCAGGTGCCGCTGATCGATCTGCACGCGCGCAGCCGCGCGCTGGTGCAGGGCATGGGCCCGGTGCTGGCAATGCGCCTGGCGCAGCGCCCGGCAGATCCGCAGCAGGTCATCGCTGCGCAGTCGGGCACCACCATCGGCAAGACGCCGGCGCAGACGCTGCCGTCGTCATCGTCAAAAATGCCTGAAGGCGCCAGCGCGGCTGCGGCTAGCGTGGCTGCCACTGCAAAGGACAACGCACGGGCAGAACCCATGGGCCAGGCCAAACTTGCATTCGACTACACGCATCTTGGCCCCGAGGGCGCCGATGTCTTTGCGGCGATCGTTGCCGACGAGTTGGCAACACAGGTGCCTGCCTTGCGACCGCTGTTGATCCTGTGATGCGTGCAGGCTAGCTGCGCTTGGCATGATCAGAAACGTGACGCGCAATGACGCTGAGGTCGTCCCCAGGCGTGCAGAGTGGGATTGCCGCAATCCACCGCCCATCGGGGACGTGCACGCTTGTTGCGTCCCCTCATCCGCCCCTTCGGGGCACCTTCTCCCCCCATGAAGGAGGGACACTGTCCCGGTGGGAGAAGGAAATGCAGCGTGGCTGCGCTTTGGTGGACGCAGCGCACGAGCACCGACCGCGCCCGCCTCGGCCGCCGCGCAGAGGTCAGGCGCTCCACGCATCATGCCTTCAACGCGCAACAGGCACCGGTGCATCCGCCTCGATCACCTTCTCGCGCTTGAGCTCTTCCCACAGCGCCGCCGGAATTGCCACGCGCATCGATGCTGCATTGGCGCTGGCCTGCTCGGCCGTGCGGGCACCCGGAATCACCGCCGACACCACCTTCGGTGCAGCCGCGAACTGCAGCGCCACGGTGCGCAGATCCACGCCGTGCCGCTCGCAGATCGCCATGGCCTTCTGTCGTGTGGCCGGCGCCCATTCCGGCACGGTGCCGTCGTAGAGATAGCGCTCGCGCCCGGCCAGGTAGCCGGCCAGCAGTGGCGCGCCCACCACCACCGAGGCGCCATGCCTGGCGATCTTCGGAAAGGTGTCGTGCAAGGCCTGCGCGTGGTCGAGCAACGAGTATTGGCAGGCCAGCAGGAAGATATCCGGGTCGGCCTCTTCGATCGCGCGCAACGCAGGCTCGGGGCGATTGACGCCGAAACCCCAGGCCTTGATCAGGCCCTCCTTGCGCATCCTGGTCAGCTCCGGCATCGCACCCTTGGCCGCTTCGGCGAAGCGTTGCTCCCACGGCATGCCCAGGTCTTTTTCGTTATCCGGCGACAGGTCGTGGATGTAGACGATATCGATCTGCGACACGCCCAGGCGCTGCAGGCTGTCTTCGATCGAACGCCGCACGCCGGCGGCACTGTAGTCGTAGCGGTAGTCGAATGGCGAGGGCTGCACCCACATCGTCTTGGGCAGCTTGCTGGTGGCGGTCAGCAACCGACCGACCTTGGTGGAGAGCACATAGTCCTCGGCACGGCGGGTGTGCAGATGGTGGCCCATGCGCCGCTCCGACAGACCCAGCCCGTACCATGGCGAGGTATCGAAATGACGCACGCCCGATTCCCACACCGCCGCCAGGGTCTGCTCGCTCTGCGCATCGCTGGTGGGCGCAAAGCCGTTGCCGATCGCCACACCGCCAAAGCCAAGGCGCGTGCCCGGCCGATAGCGCACGGTCTTGTCTGGCGGATTGGTCGGCAAGGGCGCGGTAGAGGCCTTGCCGCGTGTGGGCATCACGCTGCCGGGTGCAGATGGGTTCGCCATCAGCGGAGCGGCGGCCAGGGCCGCGGTGCCGGCAGCGGCGGCGGAGAGAAATTGGCGACGGGTGTTCATGGAAACTCCTGGCAACAACGCAAGGCCGCAGGATGGCCCCGCCAGCGTGCATGCCAGGTCAGCGATCCCTAGCGCAGCTCCAGCAACTGCAACTGCGCACGCGGCGCGCCATCGCCCACCCACAGCTGCGCCACGCTGACAGGCAGGCTGAAGCGGCGCGGACCTGCACTGCCCGGATTGAGGTACAGCACGCCTTCGCGCGTGTGGATCGCCGGTTTGTGCGAATGACCGCTGACAATCACATCCGCCTGCACCTGCGGTGCCAGTGTCTTCAGATCGTGCAGCACATGGATACGCACACCTGCGATCTGCAGATCCAGCGTCTGTGGCAGGCCAACCGCCCAGGGCTGGTCATCGACATTGCCCGCAATGACGTGCAGCGGCGCCAGGGCCTGCAGCGCCTCGAGCACCTGCGGCTTGCCGACATCGCCGGCGTGGATGATCTGCGCGCAGCCGCTGAGCGCGGCGAGTGCCTCGGGCCGCAACAGCCCGTGGGTGTCGGAGATCACACCGATGCGTAGCGATGCAGACATGGCAACCTCGCGCATCCAGCGCTTTGATGGCGGCTATCCCGGCGTCTGGCGTGGAAGGATCGCAGAACGCGCATTACGCCACCTCACCGTAAAACCAATGCTCACTCACGTAGCGGGTCCAGGGATCGTTGGATGCACTGTAGTTCAGTTGCGTGCCGCGCTCCGTCATGCCGGGGCCCAGCGATAACCCCCATTCGGCTGCCAGGCTGCGTCCGGGGATAGGCGCTTGGTCGCCGTACTCACTCGTACAGGCATCGACCTGGCTGCGGTAGTACGCCTGATCCAGATAGATGCAGAGCTCACTGGTAAACATCTCCGGAAGTGCAATCAGGCACGTCACCCGGTACTCGGCTGCCCACATCGGCTTGGCCGCAATCAGCGCGGCGCATGCGGTGATCAGTCCTTGCGCGCACTGACGTTGCACCTCCAGACGCGCGTGATCGCCTTCGATCAGGTCGGCGTCGAGCGCGATCTTGTCGTTGAAGTAATGCGGATTGCCGCTCAGTGTTCGCCGGCTCGGAAGCCTCCCCGAAAAGCCATCGACCCAGCGACGAAACTCCCACAACGCGGCGACACGGGAGGGAACGTACCGACGGTGTCGTTGAACGCTTACCGGCTGCACAGGGGCAACGTCCGGGTGGAACGCGTGGTTGAGCAATGCAAAACGATCGGCATGGAGATGGAGTCATACGATGGCATGCCCCCTATCGTCTCCGGGAACTTTGCCACGCCCATACGCTATTGGGATCGCCATGAATGCTGCGGCGCCATGCCGCACGTGCCATCCGCCAGTAGACACCGGCCGCTACAAGCGCGATCAGATCGACGCTCAGCAGGAGCGGATCGGTCCACGGCATGACCACACCCTGCGGCGAACGCAGACCCGCGATCGGAATGAGCGCCGTCAACACGGCGCAGGCCAGCAGCACCTCATACGCGCCACGCGCGGTCGGGCGCAGCAAGGCCCACAGCACGGCGGCGCCGAATACAGCGTAATAGACAAGGCGCTCCTGTCCCGTCGGCAACAACCGCGCCGCGATGAACAACGCGGAGATGCCGGCCACGCTGCCCAGGCAGACACCGACCGTGAGCCGCGCCATCGCATGTGTGCGGCGTGGCTGCGCGGGTTGGCGTCGCTTGCGCCGGGTTTCGATCCACAGCAGGTTGCCGCTGTAGAACAGGAAGGCACCGCCCAGGCCAAGCAGGAAGTACAGCCACTGCACCGCCACATGCCCGAAGTTGCCGAAATGCAGCGCCTGCAGGCCGCGCAGTGCAGCGGTGCCGGGCGACATCGTGGCCGGCTGCAGCACGCGCAGCACCTGGCCTGTGGTGGCATCCAGCGCCACCCCGCCCAGGCTGTTGAGCCGGCGCTGATCGTGATGGCCATAGACCTCCACCCGCGCATTGGCATCGCCGGCGTCGTGGTAGGCCAGGCTCTCCGGCACAAACCCCGGGCTGGCCGCGCGCGCGGTGTCCAGCAGTGTTGCGATGGGCAGTACCGGTGCGGCACGCCTGGCTGGCGCGACATGTGGCGCCAGTTCGAAATCCGGCTCCAGGATCTGCATCAGCTTGCCGTCGAAGACCAGGAACTGGAACGGCGCCAGCAGCAGCACACCCAGGCACAGCACCGCGCCGGACCAGGCGAAGATCACATGGGATGGCAACGACAGCATGCCCACCAGATTGTGCGCGTCCTGCCACAGCCGCTTGACGTTGGCGCCGATGCGCAGCGCGAACAGGTCCTTGAACAACACCGGCGCATACAGCACCACGCCGCTGAC
Organism: Xanthomonas floridensis; assembly: GCF_001642575.1. Classification (GTDB taxonomy): domain Bacteria; phylum Pseudomonadota; class Gammaproteobacteria; order Xanthomonadales; family Xanthomonadaceae; genus Xanthomonas; species Xanthomonas floridensis. Next base: position 94,004 of record NZ_LXNG01000006.1, read on the forward strand.
CAGCGCCAGCCCGTACAGCACGCTCACCACGCCAAACAGATAGGTGCCGAACACGCGCGGCAGGCCGGCGGTGAAATGCAGGTCGTAGAGGAAATCGGCGAAGCCGGTGCGTTGCGGCAGTTCCAGCAAGCCGCCGTCGGGGCCAAGTTGGTACTGGCGCATGCCGCCACTGGCTTCGGCCTGCGGGCCGTACCAGTACAGCCGCGCCAGCGGCCCATGCTCGCCCGGCAGCAGCACCAGGAACGAATCGGCCACCTGTGGATGCGCAGCGATGACGCGATCGAGCAAGGATTGCGCCGCGGCCACCGGTTCGGCCGGCGATGACGACAAAGAGCGCGGCGCCACTTGCCAGCTGCTCAACTCGTGGGTGAACACGGTGAGGGCACCGGCATAGAAGGCGATGAACAGGGCCATGCCGGCCAACAGCCCCATCCAGCTGTGCACGGACAGGAACGCGCGCAAGGTGACGGCCTTCATGCGGGCAGCTCCGTCCAGCCCAGCGCCTTGATGAGCGCCAGTGCGAGGTAGCACAGCAGGGTCAGCCCACCCAGCCACCACCAGGCGCGCGCCGCGCTGCGGAACACGAACGGCCAGGCCATCGCGCCGATCCAGACCGGGAACATCAGCAGCAGCCACGCCAGCGTGTAGGACTGGCGCGGCCCCGGCAGCAGCAGCGCACACAATCCCACCAGCGCTACGGCCAACGGCAAGCCCAGCACCACCGATGCCAACCATCTAGCCCACATGCCGCACCTGCCTGCGCTGCACGCGCGCCTGATGCCAGAGATCCACACACGGCAGCACGATGGCTGCCAGCATCACTGCAGTCATCGCTGCGAAGATGCCGGCCCAGATGCCCAGCGCAGCGCTGCTGCAGGCCAGCGACAGCGCAAACAGCGCAACGCCGCCCGCTCGCAGCGGCCGCACCCAACGCGGAGTGCGCTGCCACAGGCGCTGATGCAGGGTGGACAGATAGAACAACGTTGCCGCCGCGGCGGCCGCCAGCAGGTACACACAGGTCAGCAGCATTGGGAGGCACCGGTGCGTGCGATTGCAGGCATGCATGTGCTGCATGCAGCGAGACAGCCATGCGCGTGCACGCGCTGGCATGGGTGCACAGGCCGCTGCACGCCGGCGTTCGGGGCCAGCCAACTGCGATGTCTAGGCCACACTTCGGGCGCTGCGCATGAGGCAGGCCCGGTTTCGCTTACACACTTCACCACACGCACGCGCAGCGCTCCCGCAAGGACGGTCGACGGAAGGCATGGCGGCGGCTGTGCCTTGCCGCCCTCCCCGGGCGGCATGAGGCGCGAATCTAGCAGGTGTCCCACCGCCGGGCCAAGCGCCCGGCGGTGGGACACCGTTTCGCCCAGGAGCAACTCATCAGGCAAGCGCAGCGACCAAACCGACTGCGCCGCTGCCAGGCGGGCACGGCCGGTAGCCGGGCTCGGCAGGGTTCACTCAAACCCTGCGCGCCCTGCGCGCCCTGCGTACAAGCCTGCCAATTGCGCGCTCCGCTCGGTGAGGTGCTCCGCGTGGCATCAGCCCTGCGGGGTCAGCACGATGGCGCCCAGCGGCGGCAGCAGCAACGGCAACGATTGCGCGTGCCCGTGCATGGATTGCTGCTCGGCCGTCACGCGGCCGCCGTTGCCCAGGTTGCTGCCGCCGTAGAGGCCGGCGTCGCTGTTGAACACTTCGCGCCACTGGCCGCCCTGCGGCACACCGATGCGGTAGCCGTGCTGCACCACGGGGGTGAAGTTGATCACCACCAGCACCGGCGCATCGCCGCGTTTTCCCTTGCGCAGGAAGGCGACCACGCTGTTGGCGGCATCGTCGCCCACCAGCCAGGAGAAACCGGACGGATCATCGTCTTGCGTGTGCAGCGCGGGGTATTCGACGTACAGACGGTTCAGGTCGCGTACCAGCGTCTGCACGCCACGGTGGCGCGCTTCATCGAGCAAGTGCCACGGCAGGCCCGCGTCGTGGTTCCACTCGGTGGGTTGGCCGAATTCGCAGCCCATGAACAGCAACTTGCGCCCCGGGTGGGTGAACATGAAGCCCAGGTAGGCACGCAGGTTGGCGAACCGCTGCCAGTCGTCACCGGGCATGCGGCCCAGCAGCGAGCCCTTGCCGTGCACCACTTCGTCATGCGAGATCGGCAGCACGAAACGCTCCGAATACGCGTAGACCATGCTGAAGGTCAGCTCGCCATGATGGTAGCGGCGATAGATCGGGTCCAGCCCGGCGTAATGCAGGGTGTCGTGCATCCAGCCCATGTTCCACTTGTAGTGGAAGCCCAGGCCGCCATGCGCCACGTCGGCGGTCACCCCGGGAAATGCCGTGGATTCCTCGGCAATCATCACCGCGCCCGGGGTGTGCTCGCGCACCACCGAATTGAGCCGGCGCAGGAACGCAATGGTTTCGTAGTTTTCGCGCCCGCCGTGGATGTTGGGTACCCATTCACCTGCGTTGCGGCTGTAGTCGCGATACAGCATCGAGGCCACCGCATCCACGCGCAGGCCGTCCACGTGGTAGCGCTGCAGGAACTCCAGCGCGCTGGCGATCAGAAACCCGGACACCTCGCGGCGGCCGTGGTTGTAGATCAGCGTATTCCAGTCGCGATGGAAGCCCTCGCGCGGGTCGGCGTGTTCGTACAGCGCGGTGCCATCGAAGTGCGCCAGGCCGTGCGCGTCGGTAGGAAAGTGCGCCGGCACCCAATCCACCAGCACGCCGATGCCCTCGCGGTGGCAGCGGTCGACAAAGCGGGCAAAGCCGTCCGGCGAGCCGAAGCGCGCGGTGGGCGCGAACAGGCCCAGCGGCTGGTAGCCCCACGAGCCGCCGAATGGATGCTCGGTGACCGGCATCAGTTCCACATGGGTAAAGCCCATGTCGGCCACATACGGGATCAACCGGTCGGCCAGGCCGTCCCAGTCCAGGTCCACGCCTTCTTCGCGCAGCCAGGAACCAGCATGGATCTCGTAGATGCTCATCGGTGCGTCGTGCGCCTGGCGGCGCGCGCGCGTGGCCATCCAACCGTCGTCGCTCCACTGGAACGGCGTGGGGTCGGCCACGATCGAGGCGGTACCCGGCGCCAGTTCCGCGCGCCGCGCCACCGGGTCGGCCTTGGCCGGCAACTCGTGGCCATGCGGGCCACGCAGCTGGTATTTGTAATGTGCTCCGGGGCCGACATCGGGCACGAACAGCTCCCATACGCCGGACTGGTGGCGCAGCCGCATCGGGTGGCGTCGCGCATCCCAGCTGTTGAAGTCGCCCACCACGGCCACGCGCGAGGCGTTGGGCGCCCACACCGCAAAGCGTGTGCCACGCACGCCGTCCACCTCCACCACGTTGGCACCCAAGGCATCGGCCAGCTGCAGGTGGTGGCCTTCGCTGATCAGGTGCAGGTCGAAGTCGCTGAGCTGCGGCCCGAACGCATACGGGTCGGCGGTGTCCTGCTCGCCGCCGGGCCAGCCGATCCGCAGGCGGTAGCCGCCCTGCGCCGGGAGGTCGCCGGCAAACAGGCCCGGCTCCGGGCCGGCCTCCAGCGCGATTGCCTGGCCGTCGTCCAGCACCGCGCTGACGCGCTCGGCGCCGGGCAGATAGGTGCGCAACACGCGCCCGCTGTCGCTCGGATGCGCACCCAGCACGGCGAACGCATCGCCGTGGCGGGCGTCGGCCAGGGCGCGGATGACGCCGGGATCCCATCGATTACTCACTGCTGTCATTACTCCACTCATCATGTGTCTCCTGCACCGGCGCGTGCGCGTTGCAGGATGCGTCGCAACCCTTCGATCGGCACCATCAACCAGCCGGGGCGGTTGGCGGCTTCATAGCGCACTTCGTAGCAGGCCTTCTCCACCAGGAACAGCAAGGTGGCGGCATTGAACGCCGCCGGCGCGATCCACGGATGGGCGCTGGCGTCGAGCACGGCATGGTAAGCGTCCAGGAAGGCCTGTGTGGAGCGGCGGCGGAATTGCACCAGGAATTCGTCCAGATGCGTGTCCACGCCCACCCCGGCGCGCGCGGCCGTGCCCTCCTCGCCACGCGCCGACACTTCGCTGGCGTAATCAAGCGAGCGCAGGAAGCCGGCCACATCGCGCAATGGGCTGGCCTTGGCACGCCGCTCGGCCAGTGGCTTGGCCGGCTCGCCTTCGAAGTCGATCAGCACCACGTCGTCGAAGGCCACCAGGATCTGGCCCAGGTGAAAGTCGCCATGCACGCGGGTCAGCAGCGAATCGGCCAGCACGCTCGGCGCCTGGGAAAGCAGCGCGTCCAACTGGGGACGTTGCGCCAGAATGGCGTCCAGCGCTTCGCGTTCGGCCGGCTCCTCGCTGGCAGCCAGGCGGGCGTTGACGGTCTCCCACATCTCTTCCACCTGCCGCGCCACGCCTGCCACCACATCGTTGGCGGTGGGCAGGTCGATGCGCTGCGGGGCGAAGTCGGCATCGTCGGTGGCGCGCGATAGCGCCTCATGCAACTCGGCCAGGCGCTTGCCCACCACCGCGGCGAACGCGTCATACCCGGCAATGGCTTCAGCGCGGGCCTCATCGGTCTGCGCGGTGGCGTATTCGTCGAAGCTGCGCGCCAGATGATCCAGCGTCCAGCGCCAGGCATCGCCCTGGTTGCGGATGAAGCCCTGCAACAGCGCGATGGTGGTGACGGTGCCCTGGCCATCGATGCGGCTCACGCTGCCCAGCAAGGGCGCAGCGTTGGCATAGCCCATTTCTGTGAGCCGGCGGCCGATCTCGATCTCCGGGTTGGCACCGGTGGCCACATGCCGCAGCAGCTTGAACACCGCCTTGTCGGCGACCACCAGCGAGCTGTTGCTCTGTTCGGCCGACAGCCAGCGGATGTCCGGGTCGTCCGGGATCTCCAGGCTGGCCAGCGCCGGCGTCGCTTCGAATCGCACCTGGCCTTGCTGCGAAGGATCGTCGCCATCGCAGAAGTCCAGCGTCGCATTGGTGCGCAAGGCATCGATCACCCCGCGCACCATCGGCTTGAGCGCAAACGCATCGGTGAGATAGCCCACCTCGCGGCCCTGGCGCACGCGCGCCAATGCCAGCTGCTCGGCCAGCGTGCTGGGATGCTCGCGCTCCCACACGATGCCCACCGGCAGCATGTAGCACTCGTGGTGGCCGTCTTCCAGCTCCACGTCCAGTTCCAGCAGGCTCATCGGCTCATCGCCCGGCAGCGGCGTGCGGCGCGAAATGCGCACGTGCGTGAGTGCCTGGTCCTTGGCCGAGAACCAACGCCGCGCCGACAACCAGGCCGGCAGGATCTCGCTTTCCAGCGTGGCCAGATGCGGCAGCAAGGCGTTGCTTTCGTCGGTATCGCTGCGCAACACCAGCGTGCGGTAATCCGGCAGCGGCACCGGGCTGGGCACGTGCCAATCCGGCAAGGTGCCTTCGCTGACCAGCTGAAAGGCATAGAAGCCAAACGGCGGCACGGTGAGCAAATAGGTCAGCCGGCCGACCGGCGGGAAGCTGCCGCCGCCGATGATGTCCACCGGCACGCGGCCTTCGAACTCGGACAGATCCAGCTCCACCGCCTGCAGCGTATGCGACAGGTTGGCCACGCACAGCACCGTCTCGTCCTGGTAGCAGCGCAGGTAGGCCAGCATGCGGCGGTTGCCCGGGTACAGGAAACGCAGCGTGCCGCGGCCGAAAGCCTGGTAGCGCTTGCGCACGCTGAGCACGCGGCGGGTCCAGGTGAGCAACGAATGCTGGTCGCGGATCTGCGCTTCCACATTCACCGCCTGGAAGCCGTATAGCGGGTCCATCACCGGCGGCAGCACCAGCTGCGCCGGGTCGGCGCGCGAGAAGCCGCCATTGCGATCGATCGACCACTGCATCGGCGTGCGCACGCCATCGCGGTCGCCCAGATGGATGTTGTCACCCATGCCGATCTCATCGCCGTAATACAGCACCGGCGTGCCGGGCATGGTCAGCAACAGGGAGGTCATCAGCTCGATGCGGCGGCGGTCGCGCTCCAGCAGCGGCGCCAACCGGCGCCGGATGCCGAGATTGATGCGTGCGCGGCGGTCGGCGGCATAGGTCTGCCACAGATAATCGCGTTCCGAGTCGGTGACCATCTCCAGCGTCAACTCGTCGTGGTTGCGCAGGAAGATCGCCCACTGGCAGCTCTCCGGAATCTCCGGGGTCTGGCGCATGATGTCGGTGATCGGGAAGCGGTCTTCGCGCGCGATCGCCATGTACATGCGCGGCATCAGCGGGAAGTGGAACGCCATATGGCATTCGTCGGCGTTCTGGCCGAAGTATTGCTGCGTATCTTCCGGCCACATGTTGGCTTCGGCCAGCAGCATGCGGTCCGGGTATTCGGCATCTAGCGTGGCGCGGATCTTGCGCAAAATCGCGTGCGTTTCCGGCAGGTTCTCGTTGGAGGTGCCGGAGCGCTCGATCAGGTACGGCACCGCGTCCAGGCGCAGGCCATCCACACCGCGGTCCAGCCAGAAGCGCATCACCTCCAGCACCGCCTCCAGCACGGCCGGGTTGTCGAAATTCAGGTCCGGCTGATGCGAATAGAACCGATGCCAGAAGTATTGGCCGGCCACCGGATCCCAGGTCCAGTTGGATTTTTCGGTATCGCAGAAGATGATGCGTGTGCCTTCGTATTCCTGGTCGGTGTCCGACCACACGTAGAAATCGCGCTCCGGCGAGCCGGCCGGCGCGTTGCGGGCGCGCTGGAACCAGGGGTGCTGGTCGGAGGTGTGATTGATCACCAGCTCGGTCACGATGCGAATACCGCGGGCATGCGCCTGCGCCACCAGCTGCTCGAAATCTTCGATGCTGCCGTAGTCCGGATGCACCGCCATGTATTCGGCGATGTCGTAGCCGTCATCGCGGCGCGGGCTGGGGTAGAACGGCAGCAGCCAGATGGTGTCCACGCCGAGCTCGGCAATGTAGTCCAGCTTGGAGATCAATCCCGGAAAGTCGCCGATGCCATCATCGTTGGAGTCGAAGAACGACTTGACGTGCACCTGGTAGATGATGGCGTCCTTGTACCACAGCTGGTCGGCGACCACCGCCGACTGTTCTGCGTCGGCCTGTAAAGCGGGAACTGCATTCATGCGACCTCTCCTGCGCGGATGCGCCATAACGCGAACGGCCGCGTCGCCTCTAACCGGATGTGCTGGTGTTTGCCATGCCACGCGAAGCGATGGCCGTCCCACAGGTCTTCCACTGCCACGCTGGCGTGGTCGGGCAGGCCCAACTCCCATAGCGGGATTTCGATATCCGCGTCCTGCCCCGCGTGCGGATCCAGATTGATTGCCACCAGCACCATCGTGCGGCTACGTGACAGGTACCCGGCACCCAGGAACTTGCCGAAGTACAGCACCTGCTCGTTATGTGCCTGGTAGAAGCGTGTGCCCAGATGCGACTGCAGCTCAGGATGCATGCGGCGCAGCTGGTTGAAGCGGGTGATCTCCTCGACGATATCGCCGGGCGCACGCTCGGGCCAGGCGCGCAGCTGGAATTTTTCCGAATCCAGATACTCTTCCTTGCCCGGTGCCAGGGGCGTGGCCTCGCACAGTTCGAAACCCTGGTACATGCCCCACAGCCCCGACAAGGTGGTCGCCAGCGCCGCCCGGATCAGATGCCCGTTGCGCCCGCTGGTCTGCAGGAAAAACGGGTTGATGTCCGGCGTATTGACGAAAAAGTGCGGGCGGAAGCATTCGCTCGGCACGCCTTCGTTCAACTCCTGCACATACTCTTGCAACTCGTGCTTGTGGTTGCGCCAGGTGAAATAGGTGTACGACTGCGAGAAGCCGCATTTGGCCAGGCGATACATCATCTTCGGCCGGGTAAAGGCCTCCGACAGGAACACCACATCTGGGCGACGCCCACGCACATCGGCAATCAACCACTCCCAGAACGGGAACGGTTTGGTGTGCGGGTTGTCCACGCGAAACAGGGTGACGCCCTCGTTGACCCAGAACAGCACCGCATCGCGCAGCGTGTTCCACAACTCCGGCACCGCACCGCTGGCATAGAAATCGACGTTGACGATGTCCTGGTATTTCTTCGGCGGATTTTCCGCATACGGGATGGAGCCGTCCGCACGCCAGGTGAACCAGTCCTTGTGCTCCTTCAGCCATGGATGGTCGGGTGCGCACTGGATCGCAAAATCCAGCGCCACTTCCAGACCCTGCGCACGCGCGGCCTGGATCAGGCGACGAAAACCGTCCAGCCCACCGAGTTCGGCATGCACCTCGGTGTGGCCGCCATCGGTGGCACCGATCGCATACGGGCTGCCCGGTTCGCCATCGACGGCGGTGACCGCGTTGTTGCGGCCCTTGCGGTTCTTCGCGCCGATCGGGTGGATCGGCGGCATGTACAGCACATCGAAGTGCATGGCGCGGATGTGCGGCAGCCGCTGGATGACGTCATCAAACGTGCCATGCCGGTTGACATCGCCGCTCTGCGAGCGCGGAAACAATTCGTACCAGCTGGCGAAATGCGCCGCACGGCGCTCCGATTCCACCCGGAAGGTGACCGGATACTCGGAGCGGAACGGCTTGTCGTCGGCCAGCGCCATTGCCTGCGCGGTCTCCGGCTCCAGCACGATGGCCAGCTGCTGCAACGGCTCGCTCTGCGCGCCGATGCGGGTGAGGATGTCCTGCAGCTGCGCTGCCAGGCCGCCTTCGCTGCGCGCATGCGCCGCCCTGACCACCGCAATGGCTTCCTGCACGTCCACCGGCAGCACCGTATCGGCAGCGCGCTTCTTCTCCAGATCCGCATGCAGCGTGGCGAAGACATCGCGCCAGCCTTCCACACGGAATTCGTAGGTGCCGATGCGCTCCAGCGGGAACTCCGCGCGCCAGCGGTCGTTGCCCAGTGCGCGCATCGGTGCGCTGGCCCAGCGCTTGGCATCGGCGGCACGCCACAGGACTGCCACCGCAATGCGGTCATGCCCGTCGCAGAAGGCATCGGCTTCCACACAGATACGGTCGCCGACCGTGCGCTTGACCGGGAAGCGGCCGTTATCCACCGACGGCGTGACCGACTCGATGCAGACCCGCGGCCAAGCGGCGGCAGTTTGCGCACGCGGACGCATGCGCGGCACCGCCAGCACATGCCGTGCCGGCACGCTGCGATACACCCGCACCTCGCCCGGCTCCAGCGCGTCCAGCGTGGTGCCGGACAGGGTGCGCCCATCTTCGGCTACCAACGCTTCGGCATCGCCCAGCAGCCGCAACAGGTCGAAGGCCGACACCGGCACCACATGCCGCGTATCGCCATTGATCAATAACAAGGAGGGCAGGCCGTCCAGAGGCTCCACCGCCACCGCGGTCAGCCCGGTCGCCTCGCGCAGCAGCGGACGCAGCCGCAGGCCGACATTGCTGCCCGGCAGCCGGTCGCCGCTGCGCAGGGACTGCGGCAAGGCGTGAAGCTGCGTCTCGTCCAGCAGCCAGGCACCACCCAACGCCTGGGCCAGCTGCCAGTGCTGCTCCGGCGCTGCGGCACGCTTGCCGTCGGGCGCATCCAGCACCGCCACGACCTGCGCTGCCAGTGCGCGCAATGCCATGTCTTCTTCAAAGAACCAACTGCCGCGCCCATCCCACCAGGCCAGCGAAGAGAACGCCGCGTCGAAGCCGGCGCCGGACAGCTGCTGCAAGGCCTCCAGCCCCAGACCCGGCGTCCACGCGGCGAACACCACCTCCGGCGCCTGCGCGTGCACCCGCGCAATCAACTCGCGCCAGCGCTGTGCCGGCACCTGCTGCGGCTGCAACAAGCGGAAACCACCCACGCCCTGCCCGGCCCACTCCAGCAGCCGGGCGCTCCACCATTCCACCAGGGCCGCACCCTCCTGCGCATAGCTGAAGCGTGCCTCGGCCACCTCGGGCGTCGCCCGTGGCTGGCGCGGGTCCGGCACCGCGGTACTCCGCGCCCGGAACCACTGCGGGTTGTCGCGCACCACGGTGCTGGCACCGCCAACCTCGTCCAGCCGCACATCGATCAATAGCGTCACGCCGGCCTGCTGCGCGGCCTGCACGGCCTGGCGCAGACGCCCGGCGTGCGCGTCGTCTCCGCCGGTAGGCTCCATCAACCGGCCTTCCGCATCGCGCGCGAACGGCGCTGCCATTACCACGTAGTCGCAGCCGGCATCGTGCGCAGCCGCGCAGCGTTGCTCCAGCCCGCTGGACGCCACAGTTGCGTCATTGAGAACACAGATCCGCATGGCGCCCCCTAGCCGGCAACGGCGCGCGAACGCGCCGTGATGAAAGACCCCATGCGCTGTACGCAGCGCTGTAATGTCGTTGGCGCAGCCTTACGGCGCACCAGTCCAACCCTTGCCCGGATCGCCCCCGCCCCGCGCGACACCGGGACGATCCTGCCTACCGTGACTGCACTCATGCGCAACTCCGCAACGATTCTTGACCCATGCAGTCAAACACCCCCGTTGCGAATTTCATGTGTCGGTGGAATTGACGAAAACCCAACAAGCCACTGCGTTGCTGTGATGGCACGCGCTATCCCGACACGTTGCCCAGCGGCTAACGAGCGCCACCTTGGCCGAGGACGTAGAGTTCTACCAAGGTGCGATGCCCCCTAACGCCTCACACTGTCAGCATGCAATGACTGCAGTGCACCGCACGCTGCTGCTCACTCCGCATCGGAATGAGCACCAAGCGATCGATACAGGGCACGCGCGATGGCGATCTGAATGGTAGCGACGCGATGATCTCGATCGGAAACATTGCAATGAAACCGGCTCCCTCCTCGGCAGCGGCCTTCGCAGTTGGCAGCAGCCAGGACAGGTACAAACCGATAAGGGGCACACGCCTGGCACGCGCCTTCGAATCCGTCGTGCCTGGTTGTAATGCCAGCAACAGCAGGTACGCCACGCTAGGTATGCCCAGGGCCGCCGAAACGATCCATACGGCTTGGTGGCCTGCAACGCACAATCCTTTCAAGCCCCAGAAGACCACCATGAACATCGGTGCTGCGCCATGCCCGCCGACGATCAACGCAATCACGTAGCCGCCCAGCACGACGGGGATCGCGCCGATCGTCTCTTTCAGCGTGGCTATCGCAACTCGCAAGTCAAGCCGGTGACACTGTAAAGCCAGCCCGGCCTGTCCAGGCACGGAGCGTGGGGGGCACGCCACCCGCGGACAGGCGCGAACACGCAGATACCTGTTGCAGTCATCAGCGCTGCGCCAGCACGCGATCAGCAGTCCGCGGATGCTGGTGGCGGAGCGATTTGCGCAGATCAGCTCGCGTTGCGTTGGGCTGCAGGGAAGGCAATCGATAAACCAAGGTACGGGTTATTCGAAGAAATGCACAAGGGAATTTCAATAAATAAAACGAACCAATTCAATAAAATTTGTTCAGAGAATATGGATATATTAAATATTTAATTGATTGTCAGTCATTTTTCCGGGACTCCAGTCCAGACGTTTCCACAAGCTCGTATCACCCCTCGCAATAGCAGGTCAGGATTTTTCCTACAGGCAAGCTCTGCCGTGTGCATTAAAATATCGTTAGGGGCGGCGCAGGCGCGTCGATCGAAGTGCATCACGTAGGGCGGTCATTCGGACATGGATTCAGGCAGAAGAGGACAGGTGCGCATGCGCGCCTCGTGGTGCATTGCGTGTCTTGCGGCCTTGGCGGCCCAGGTCTCTGCACAGCAAATCGTCGATCCCGCTGCGCAGGAATTGTTGCGGCAGCAAGAACGTGAGCGCGCGCTGCGCGAACAACAGGAGGCGCGGCCGGATGTGCGTCTGGAGCGCGCACCTGCAGACGGCGTTGCGCGCCTGCCAGCCAATGAGTCACCCTGCTTCAGGATCAAGCGCATCGTGCTCGATGGCCCGGCCGCAGAGAGATTTCGCTGGGCCGTGAAGGCCGCCGATCCCGCTCAGGACCCGGCAACTGGTCGTTGCCTGGGTACCGACGGCATCAACCTGGTGATGAAGCGGATGCAGAACGCGGTGATCGCGCGTGGCTATGTGACCACACGCGTGCTGGCCGCCCCACAGGATCTCACCAGCGGCACGTTGACCCTGTCCCTGGTTCCCGGCCGTGTGAACGCTGCCCGCTTTAGCGAACCCGCTTCCGCGCATGCAGCCATCGCCAATGCCGTGCCCGCACGCAGTGGTGACCTGCTCAATCTGCGGGACATCGAACAAGGCCTGGAGAATTTGCAGCGCGTGCCCACCGTCACCGCCGATATCCAGATTGCACCGGCACAAGGCCAGGGCGCGGGCCCCGGCGATAGCGACCTGGTCGTTGCCTGGCAGCAACGCACGCGCGTTCGCGTCAATCTGAGCCTGGACGACGCAGGCAGCGAGGCCACCGGCAGACTCCAGGCCAACGGCACGCTGTCGCTCGACAATCCCCTCGGCCTCAACGAGTTGTTCTACGTCAGCCTGGGCAAGGGGGTGTTCAACGGTGCCGGCAAGGACACCGACAGCTGGACCGTACACTACGACATTCCCTACGGCTACTGGCTTTTCGGCGCGACTGCCAGTTCCTACGACTATAGCCAGGCAGTCGCCGGCGCGATCGAGACCTACGATTACAGCGGGCGCAGTCGCAATGCCGAAGCGCGCATCGATCGCCTGCTGTTTCGCAATGCCACGCTCAAGCTCGGGGCATATGGGCGTGGCTGGTGGCGGCAGTCCACCAGCGCCATCGACGACACCGAGATCCAGGTGCAACGGCGGCGCACCGCCGGCTGGGAGTTGGGCCTGAACCACCGCCAGTTCCTCGGCAAGGTCACCCTGGATGCGAGCGTCGCCTATCGGCGCGGTACCGGTGCGTTCGATGCATTGCGCGCGCCGGAAGAACTCGCCAACGCCTTCGATCCGTCGATTCCGCTCGAAGGCACCTCGCGCATGAAACTCATCGTTGCCGATGCCCAGCTGGCGGTGCCGTTCCAGCTTGGTGGGCAACGTCTGCGCTACAGCGCCTCCTGGCGCGCGCAGTGGAACCGCACCCCACTGGCGCCGCAGGACCGCTTTGCGATCGGTGGGCGCTTTACCGTGCGCGGGTTCGATGGCGAGTTGACGCTCAGCGGCGACCGTGGCTGGTCGCTGCGCAATGACCTCAGCCTGGCGCTCGGCGGCGGGCTCGAAACGTATCTGGGCGCCGATTACGGGCACATCGGCGGGCAGTCCGCGCGCTTTCAGAGCGGCGACCATCTGGCCGGCATGAGCCTGGGCCTGCGCGGAGGATGGCAACACCTCTCCCTGGACGGGTTTGTCGGCTCAGCGCTGGAAAAACCCGCGAATTTCCCGACCGACTACACCACCTTCGGCTTCAGCCTGTCCTGGCGCTACTGAATATTCCACAAGGATTAGTGACATGAATCGCGTCTATCGTCTGGTCTTCAACCGCGCCCTGCGCGTGTGGCAAGTGGCATCCGAAGTGGTACGTGCCCCCGGTGGCAGCGCCGGCGGCGCCACTGCGCGCGCGCACAGGCTCACCATGGAGCCGCTGCAGTTTGCGCTGTGGTGCGCCCTTGGCCTGGTGAGTGTGGTCGACGTCGCTCAGGCGCAGTCGGCTGGCCGTATCGTGGCCGATCCGGCTGCGCCAGGCGGCGAACGCCCGACGGTATTGACCGCCCCCAATGGCGTGCCGATGGTCAACATCACCACGCCGTCGGCAGCGGGCGTCTCGCGTAACCGCTACTCGCAGTTCGACGTCGGCCGCGAAGGCGCCATCCTCAACAATGCGCGTGGACAGACCCAGACCCAACTGGGCGGCTGGGTACAGGGCAACCCGTGGTTGGCCACCGGCAGCGCCAGGGTGATTCTCAATGAGGTCAACGGGCCGGCGAGCCGGCTCAACGGGTACGTGGAAGTCGCCGGACCCCGCGCAGAAGTGATCATTGCCAATCCGTCCGGCATCCAGATCGACGGCGGCGGGTTCCTCAACGCCAGCCGGGTGACGCTGACCACCGGCACGCCCATCCTCTCCGGCGGGGCGCTGGAAGGCTACCGCGTGACCGGCGGCGCCATCCAGGTGGGCGGCGCTGGCCTGGATACCAGCGGCGCGGATTACACCGACCTGATCACCCGCTCGCTGCAGGTCAATGCCGGCATCTGGGCCAATCAGTTGCAGGCCAGCCTGGGCAACAATGTGGTCAGCGCCGATCAAGTGCGTGTCGCGCCGCAGGCCGCCACCGGTCAGGCGCCAACCTTCGCATTGGACGTCGGCGCGCTGGGCGGCATGTTTGCCAACAAGATCTGGCTGGTGGGCAATGAGCAAGGCGTCGGTGTGCGCAATGCCGGCAACATCGGCGCGCAGGCCGGCGAACTGGTCGTCACGGTAGACGGCCGGCTGGAAAACACCGGTGCATTGCAATCGCGGCAAGACACCCGCATCACCGCCACTGGCGGTATCGCCAATGCAGGCACGTTGAGCGCCACGCGCGAATTGCGCGTCGCTACAACGGCCGACCTGGACAACAGCGGCGGCGTACTCAATGCGCAACGGCTGCAGATCGATGCAGCGGCATTGCGCAACCAGAACGGCACGATCGAGCAGACCGGCGTGCAGGCACTGGCATTGAATGCCGGTAGTGTGCGTAACCGTGCCGATGGCAGCATCGGCGCAATCGCCGCGGTCGCGCCAAGCGACGGCGCAACGCCCGGCACCGGTGGCGGCAACGGCGGCAACGGCGGCAACGGCGGCAACGGCAATCAGAACACCGGCGGCACCGATGGTGGAAATGGCGGCACGACGCCTCCGGTCAGCGGGCCGGCGCCCGGCATCGCGCCGCTCGCCGCAGGCGCGCTGACTGTCTCGGGTCTGATGGACAACGATGGTGGCCGCATCAATGGCGGTGGCTCGGTGTCGCTGTCTGCCGCAAATGGGCTGGACAACAGTGGCGGGCGGTTGGGCGTGTCCGCACTCAGCGCGCGCGGCGATCTGAGCAACCGCGCCGGCACGCTCGCCGTCTATGGGGATGCGGATCTGCAGCTTGGCGCGCTGGTCAATGACCAGGGCCGCCTCACGGTGGCCAATACGCTGGGCCTGGATGCACAGTCGCTGAGCAACCGCGGCGGTGAGCTGCGTCATGCCGGTAGTGGTGCGGCAGCCTGGCAGGTGCGCGGGCTGCTGGATAACCAGGGCGGCGTGATCTCCAGCAATGCCGCAGCGCTGCAACTCAGCGCGCAGGCAGTGGTCAATGCGCAGGGCCGCATCGAACATGCCGGAACGCAAGGTCTGACGTTGTCGGCGCAGGACTGGTCCGGTGCCGGCGGCAGCATCGCCACACCGGGCGCGCTCACCTGGCGCGCAGGCGCGGTGGACCATCGCAATGCCACGGTGAGCACCACACAGCTCGACTTGCAGGCGACCAGCGTCGATAACCGCGGCGGCGCGCTGCTCTCGACCGGCAACCAGCGGGCGACCTTGCAGGTGCGCGACCGGCTGGACAACGGCGATGACGGCACAATCGCCAGCAATGGCGATCTAGGCATTCGCGCTGGCACGCTAGGCAATGCGGGCGGCCAGATTCAGCAGGCCGGCAATGGCATGCTGGCCATCGATACCACTGCACTGGAGGGTCGCGCAGGGCGCCTGATCAGCAATGGTGCGCTGGCAATCGATGGCGGGCGCATCGATCTTGCGCAGGGCGTCACGTCCGCCCAGCAGATCGGCATCGATGCGGACGCACTCAGTACTGCGGGCGGCCGTGTGACATCGCTGGGCGACCAGGCGCTACGCCTGACCGTGCGCGACACCCTGGACAACCGCGATGGCAATCTTGCCAGCAATGCAGGCATCGACATCGCTGCAGGTGCTGTCGAAAACCAGCGTGGCGCGCTCCTGGCGGCAGGCAGCGAAGCCGTCACGCTGGTCGTGGGTGGCGCATTGGACAACAGCGCCGGAACCATTTCCGGCAATGGCGCGGTGCAGCTGCAAGCCGGCAGCGTGATCAATCGCGGCGGCACGGTCGTTGCCGCCAATGGCGCTGCATTGCAGGTCAATGCAAGCAACCTGCTGGACAACAGCCAGGGCGGCCGCCTCGCCGCCAGCGGCAACCTCACCGCACATGCGGCCACGCTGGATAACCGTGCCGGCGCCATCGAACATGCCGGTACCGGCACCTTGAACGTTGACGCCGATACGCTCCAGGGCGCAGGCGGCAAGTTGCTCAGCCTGGGAACGCTGCAGCTGGACGGCGGTGACATCGATCTGGGTACCGGCAGCAGCACCCAGGCCGAGCGCATCGTTGTCGATGCCGACAACCTCGGCACCGCAGGCGGGCAGCTGAGTGCGACCGGCACCGATGCGTTGCGCGTGACCCTCACCGGTGCGCTCAACAACGATGGCGGCACCATCGCCGGCAATGGCGCATTCGCCGTGCAGGCCGCGTCCCTGTCCAACCGCGGCGGAACCCTGGTCGCCGCGGGCAGCGCCGGTGGCCGTGTGGACATCAACGGGCAACTGGACAATGCAAACGGCCGCATTGCCAGCAACGGCAGCACCTTGCACCTGGGTGCAGACCGGCTGATCAATCAGGACGGAACGCTCAGCCACTCGGGCAGCGGTGGACTGGAGATCGCCGTCACACGCCTGGACGGCAGCAAGGGCACCATCGTGACCGGCGGCGCGCTGTCGGTGGCAGCAACCACGATCGATCACCGTGACGCGGCCATCGGCGCAGACAGCGTGCAGCTGCAGGCACAAACGCTGGACAACCGCGGCGGACGCATCGTCGCCAGTGGCAGCACTGCGAGCGCCCTCCACGCCACTGTACTGAACAATGCCGGCGGCACCGTTGCAGGCAATGGCGACCTGTCGCTGACCAGCGATCTGCTGGACAACACGCAAGGCACGATCCAGCACGCAGGCACCGGCCAACTGCAGATCGATGCACAGACACTCGCCGGCAACGCGGGCAAGCTGATCAGTAACGGCACCTTGCACGTCACCGGCCAGAGCACCGATCTGCGCAATGCCACCACTGCTGCACGCACCATTGCGGTGGATACTGGCAACCTCACCACCGCAGGCGGCCAACTGTCGGCGAGCGGCGACCAGCAGCTGCGGCTGAGCGTTGGCAACACGCTGGACAACACCGGCGGCACGATCGGCGGCAACGGTGTGCTGGCGCTTGGCGCACAGACGCTCATCAATACGCAGGGGACACTGCAGGCGGCAGGTACGGGGCAGTCCACGCTGAACATCGACCAGGCCGTGCACAACCAGCGGGGCAAGATCCTGCTGGCTGGTGACGGGCACGTCGCCGCTGCAAGCATCGATAACCAAGCCGGTACCGTGCACGCGGCAGGCGGCCTGTTGCAGGTGGACGTCGATGGTCTGCTCGACAATCGCACGCAGGGCGTGCTGTCCAGCGCAGGGGCGCTCGCCGTGGATGCCGCCACCCTCGACAACACGGCCGGCAACGTCATCGCCGGCACCGACCTCACGCTCGTCACCGCCAACGCCATCGGCAACAACGGCGGAGCCATCCAGGCGACCAACGCACTGCACCTGGAATCGGCCGGTCTTTCCAACCGCGCCGGCAACATCATTGGCGGCAGCGCGCTGGTCGACACGCGGGCGCAACTGCTGGACAACGCCGGTGGCACCATCGGCAGCCAGATCGGCATGCTGGATATCCGCAGCGGCGCGCTCAACAACGCCGGCGGGCGACTGCAGTCGCAGGCAGCCTTGTTGCTGCAGACCAATGGCCAAACGATTACCAACACCGGCTCTGGCAGCAATGGCGGCATTCTCGCCAGCGGCCGCCTGCAGGTGGATGGCGGTGCATTGGATAACCGCGGCGGTGCGGTGTTTGCGCAAGGCGATGCACGCCTGACGGTCGCCAACGTCGATAACAGCGCCGCCGGCGCCTTGAGCGGCGCAGGCAATTTCGCGCTCAACGGCACCACCATGAATAACGTTGGCGGCCGACTGCAGGCGGGGCAGAACGTCGACCTGACCTTGAGCGGTGCGCTCGACAACCAATCGGGTCTGGTCGCTGCAGGCGGCGCGCTGACCTTGAATGCGTCGACCGTGGATAACCGCAACACACGCAGCGGGGCCACACTGGGTCTGCAGGCCGGACAGTTGCAGCTGCAGGCGCAATCGCTGGACAACCGCCAAGGGCAAGTCATCACCGACGCAGCAGGCAACCTGCAACTGACGTCATCGCTCAACAATGCAGGCGGCCAGGTTTCTTCTGGCGGCAGCCTGGACATGCGGGCCGATGCAGTCGCCAACAGCGCAGGCCTGCTGCGGTCCGACGGCAACCAGAGCGTGACCGCACGCAACCTCGGCGGCGATGGCCAGGTGCAGTCGCAGAGCAATCTCACCCTCACCTTGCGCGAGGGCCTGACCAACACCGGCGAGATGATCGCCAACGGCACCCTGGCCATCCACACCGAGGGCGACCTTTCCAACCAGGGCATCCTGCGTGCCGGCAACCTGGACCTGACCGCGCGCAATGTAGACAACGCCGTCAACGGGCAGATCACCAGCCAGGGCATCACCCACATCGCCACCGGCGGCCAGCTGGTCAACCGCGGCCTGATCGACGGCGCGGTCACCCATCTGCAGGCGGCAACGCTGGACAACGTCGGTACCGGACGCGTGTATGGCGATCACGTCGCGATCGCCGCAGGCGCCTTGCAGAACCGAGCCGAGACCATTGCCGGCGTCACCCGGGTGGCCACCGTGGCCGCACGCGAGCGCCTGGACCTGGGTGTCGGTCAACTGACCAATACCGATCGCAGCCTGATCTACAGCGATGGCGATGCCGCCATTGGCGGTGGACTGGATGGCAATCGACTGGCCACCGGCGTCGCACGCCAGATCGACAACCTGGGCTCGGTCATCGACGTGGCCGGCGATCTCGATCTGCAAGCGACCACCATCAACAATATCCGCCAGAACGTAGTGGTCACTCAAACCACCACCACCCTGGCTCCGGTGCGCCTGGATCAGCCGACCTGGCGCAACAACGGTGAAAACGATACTTCCAATATCCGCTCCACCAGCAACTACGCCGCCTCCGAGGTGTACTACCTCAATCCCCAGGACATCCTGGAGGACACTCCCTACATCACCCCGGATGGCTACCAGGTGCGGCGCGCGGTCATCCGCGTCACGCCACAGACCAGCGCCTATTTCTTCGCACGCGGCGGCATGTATCAAGCCACGGGCGAGCGATCACGCCTGAATTCGCAATCGGGCACGCTGACCATCTACTACACCGGCCGCCAGGACAACCAGGTCAACCCGGATCAGGTCGCCTCCGGTGCGGACGACCCTTTCCGCGAGCTGTCGCAGATCCAGCCCGGCTCCCCCGCGTTCCGTTACGCAAGCGACACGTTGAGTTACTCCAATGCGTACGGCACCTGCACCACCGACTGCGTGCAGCTATGGGCGCAGTTCGCCTATACAGATCCCGATCACATCCTGATGAATCCACAGGGCACCGGTGGCGGCAGGCTCAACGACAACGAGCGCTATCGCATGGCGACCCGCACCGTGGTCGAAGATGTCCTGCAGCCGGGTGCCGGACCAGAGGCGGTCATCCAGGCCGGCGGTGCGATGCGCATCGGCACCGATGCGTTGCGCAACGAGTACGCACGTATTGCCGCTCGCGGCGATCTGGCAATCACCGGGCTGACGCGTACAGCCAGTATCACCAATCTCGCCTACACCCTGTTCCGCACGCATAGCTTCAACAACGTCACTACCGCCTACAACGGCACCACCCGGAGCTGGAGCAATCCATCCATCTCCGAGCAGATCGGCCAGATCGGGAGCCAGCTCACCAGCGGCGGCACGCTGAGCATCGATGTCGGCGATGTGAGCAACCTCAACCAGGGGCGCGACGCACCAAACGTGCGCGATGGCGCTGCGGTTGCCAACCTCGACATCCGCGGGTCGCAAACAGCGCCCACCGGCACCGGCATGGGCGGCATCGCCGGCCCGGGTGGCGTGGCGACCAACGCCGCCGACCGTGCGCTGGCTGCGGCAACGCAGACCGCAGGACAGAGCGGTGCCGACAGCGTCGGTGGCGTCGGGAGCAGCGGGCCGGTGACGGGCGCACGGGTGGTCGATGCCGCCGGCGGATCGCCGGACCGCATCGCCATGGGCACGCCCGACACGCGCGCGCCCACCGGCAGCCTGTTCACGCTGCGGCCCGCCAGCGGCAGCTATCTGGTCGAAACCGACCCGCAGTTCGCCGACTACCGCAGCTGGCTTGGCTCGGACTATCTGCTCAATCAGATGGGCTATTCCGCCGATGCGCTGCAAAAGCGCCTGGGCGATGGCTTTTACGAGCAAAAACTGGTGCGCGAGCAGATCGGCCAGCTCACCGGCCGGCGTTTTCTAGAGGGCTACAAGAGCGACGAAGCGCAGTACCAGGCATTGCTGGATGCCGGCGCCACCGTCGGCAAGGCCTGGAACCTGCGCCCGGGCGTGGCGCTGACCGAGGCGCAAATGGCCCAGCTCACCAGCGACATCGTCTGGCTGGTGGAGCAGACCGTCACCCTGCCCGACGGCACCACCACCACCGCGCTGGTGCCGCAGGTCTATCTGCGTCTGCGTCCCGGCGATCTTGACGCTGGCGGCGCACTGTTGGCCGGCGCCAATGTCGATGTCACCCTTGCCGGTGGCCTGAAGAACACCGGCACCATCGCCGGCCGCCAGCTGGTGTCCATCGACGCCGGCCGCATCGAACACCTGGGCGGCAGCATCAGCGGCAACCAGGTGGGGCTGCGCTCGGCCAGCGACATCCGCATCGAAGGCGCCAGCGTCACCGCCGTCGACGCGCTGAGCGTGCAGGCCGTCGGCGACATCACCGTTGCCTCCACCGTGGAAACACTCAGCGGCGGCGGCTACCACCAGTACAGCACCACCCAGCTCGAACGTGTGGCCGGCCTGTATGTCACCGGCACCAACGGCAACGGCGTGTTGTCGGTGGTGGCTGGCAGGGACGTCAACCTGCAGGCCGCGCAGATTCGCAACGCCGGCACCGACGGCGTCACCCAGCTGGTGGCAGGCAACAACCTCAACCTCAGTACGCAAACGCTCTCCAACAGCACCGACACCACCGCCAACGACCGCAACTTCCAGCGCAGCAGCGAGACCACCCACCTCGGCACCACCGTGCAGGGCGCGGGCAGCGTGGTGCTGGCAGCCGGCAACGACCTCACTCTGACTGCCGCGCAGGTCGGCGCAGGCAAAACCCTGGCCCTGCAAGCCGGGCGCGACATCAACAGCCAGGCTGCAGTGGACAGCAGCTCGCACGACCGCAGCACGGTCACCAAGAGCAACTCGCTGGCCACTGCGACCTACGACGAAACCGTGCGCGGTACCCAACTCGGTGCCGGCGGCGATATCGTGATGCAAGCCGGCCGCGACCTCACCCTCGCCTCCACCGCAGCGGCCAGCCAGAGCGGCGGCATCGCACTTGCGGCCGGCAACGACATCAAGCTGCTGGCCACGCAGGAGCAGCATGATGCGGTGGTAGATAAGGAGGTTCGCAAGAAGGAAGCGCTGTCCGGCAAGACCGTCACCACGCACGACGAAACGCACGACAGCCTGGCAATCACCAGCTCGCTCAGCGGCGAGCAGATCTCTGTCGCGGCAGGCAACGATCTGCTCTCGCAAGGCACGCAGATCGTCGGCACCGGCGATGTGGTGCTCGCGGCCGGCAACAACCTGACCCTTGAGACGGCGCAGAGTACGCATAGCGAAGCGCACGACAAGAAGACGGTCAAAACCGGCCTGTTCGGTAGCGGCGGCATCGGCTTCACCATCGGCAAGCAGACGGTCAAGACCGAGGCCGACATCGCCGATGTGAGCCACACCGGCACCACGGTCGGCAGCCTGGAGGGCAACGTCACCATGGTCGCCGGCAACAAACTGGCGATCACCGGCAGCGATGTGATGGCGCTGCAGGGCGACATCACAGCCAAGGCCAAGGACATCGCGATCACCGAAGTCCATGACACCTCGAGCAGCGAACAGCGTACCGAGTTCAAGCAAGGCGGCTTGTCGGTGACATTGAGCGCGGCCGCGCTCAATCTGGCCCAGGCAGCAATGAGCAGTGCCGACGCCGGCAAGAAGGCCGAGGGCGACTCGCGCATGCAGGCTTTGGCCGGTGCGTCTGCGGCCTACAGCGCCTATGGCGCTGGTCAGGCCGCCAGCAGTGTCATGAATGCCGACACCGCCAAGGGCGCGGCCCAGGCGGCCAATGTCAGCATCTCGGTCACCGTGGGCGGCAGCCAGAGCGAGAGCGAGACCAAGCAGCGTAGCGCTACCGCCAAGGGCTCCACCCTGCAGGCCGGTGGCAACGTCAACCTGATCGCCACCGGTGGCGGCGAAGACAGCAACATCCTGGTGCGCGGCAGCGACATCAAGGCCGGCAACAACCTGCTGTTGGCTGCGGACAACAACATCACGTTGGAAGCGACCCAGGACACCTTCGAACAACACAGCACCAGCAAGAGCAAGAGTGCAGCGATCGGCGTGGCGGTGACCTATGGTGCGGACGGCTTTGCTGCCGGCATCACCGCCAGCGCCAGCGGCTCGCGCGGCAAGGCGGACGGCGAAGACGTTACCCAGCGCAACAGCCACCTGTCGGCAGGCAAGACCGCCACCATCATCAGCGGCAACGACACCACCCTGAAGGGCGCGGTACTCTCGGCCGATACGGTGCTGGCCGACATCGGCGGCGACCTCAACATCGAGAGCCTGCAGGACACCAGTACCTACGCCAGCAAGGACAAGGCGGTGGGCGGCAGCGTGACCTTCGGGGTGGGCTTCAGTGCCAGCGCCAGCTACAGCAGCAACAAGGTCAACGGCGACTTCGCCAGCGTCACCGAGCAAAGCGGCATCCAGGCCGGCGATGGCGGCTTCGATATCCGCGTGGGCGGCAACACCGACCTCAAGGGCGGCGTGATCGCCAGCACCCAGGCGGCCGTGGATGCCGGTACCAATCGTCTGCAAACCGGCACGCTGACGGTGAGCGACATCACCAACACCAGCAGCTATGAGGCCAAGGGCATCAGCCTCTCCGGCGGCTACGCCGCCGGCGGTAGCAAGGACGGCGCCAAGACCGAGACCCAGACGCCCCCGACGACCAATCAAGGCAGCAACTGGTCCTGGCAAAACCAGGGCAGCGGTGCGCAAGGCGCAAGCGCCGGCTACTCCAGCAAGAGCGGCAGCGACACCTCGCTGACCACCAGCGGCATCAGCGGCGGCACGTTGGTCATCACCGACCAGGCCGGCCAACAGGCCAAGACCGGCCAGAGCGTCAGCGATGTGCTGGCTGCACTAAACCGCGATGTGCTCACTGGCGACAACGCCAATGGCCTGGTCAAGGGCTGGGATGGGCAGAAATTGCAGCAGCAGGTCAGTGCCGGGGCCGAGATCACGGCGACGTTTGGGCAGCAGGCGAGTAAGGCAGTGGGGGACTATGCCTCAACGAAAGCCACGCAATTGCGCTTGCAGGGCAAAGAGGATGAGGCCGCCAAGTGGGACGAAGGCGGTGAATACCGTGTGGCTGCCCATACGGCGATGGGGCTGCTAGGCGGTGGAGTCCAGGGAGCTTTGGGCTCAGGCGCGGCAGCCTACGCGGCTCCGCGCATTGATGAACTTACAAAAAATTTGCCCGAAGGCGTGAAGCAGGCGGTCGGTGCCGGACTAGCGGCTGGCATAGGAGCGGCAGTCGGTGGCTCGGCAGGTGCGGCAACGGCATTCAATGAAGACGCTAATAATCGGCAATTGCATCAGGTAGAAGCAAAAGCCCTGGAGCGACTGAAAGAAGGAAAATCTGAGGAAGAGCAGTACCGACTCACAGCAGCTGCTTGCGCATATGTCCGTTGCGCAGATGGGGTACCAACCGACAATCCGCAGTACGCAGCATTGAAGCAGCTCCAAACAAACGGGCTTGGTTACCAATCCGAGCTAAGCACAATCAAAAACACAGGTGCGTTCGAGGAATATGGATTTCTTGCGTCCGCTACTGATTTGCGCACCTCACACGAAGAGGCAGTCAATAGAACTAAAGGGGCCGTAGGTGCAGTCGGTGGAGCTCTAGGCACGGTAGGCGGCTATCAAGTGGCTGCTGGGGCAGCGTTGCTCTGCCCCGAAACAGGAATATCATGTCTCGGAGTTCCGCTTGGGATTGGACTGGCCACGCTGTCCTATGGACAGGTGCAAGACGGCGTGAAAGAGTTGACCAGTCCCTATACGTCAACGCAAGGCCTTCAAGTGCTTGCATCGTTCAATCCACAGCGACCTGACGGCTGGAACCCTCTCGCGCAAGATGCTGTTGACCTGGGGATGCTTGGTTTACAGACTCTAATTTTCAAGGGCGGAGAAAAGATCATTGCAGGCGGCTCTAAGACCGCCTTAACGGAATCGCCTCGACCAGGGGAAGCCACCCGAGCAACAAATGATGCCCCTAATTATGTAGATATACTCTCACCTGAAGCCAGGAAGCACATATTATATGGAGATGGCCCTGGGAGCGGGGGGCACATGTGGCCTGGACAACCGGGGAAAAGCGTATTCCCTCAGTCCTGGGAAGCCGATAAGATCGTTCATGAAGTTGGCGATATCGCCACATCTCCCACGACAACATGGTACGCACAAACTGGAACTGGAGGAATTTATACGCGTCGCGGTGATCCCGCAAAGTGGGTGGCGTTTGAGACACGCGACGGGGTCCGTATTCGTGTTGTTTTTCAGCCTGCGACCGGTACAGTAATCACAGCCTTTCCCGATAGCGCCCCCATTCCTCCGCTAACACCAATTAAATGAGCATTTATATGACAACCATTAAAATCATCTCCCTTATACAGAAGTTCTCAGATAGACTTAATAAAATCCTGATTGAAGGGGTTTTGGATTACGTTAATAACGGCGAAGCAAAACTTGCGTTCGAAATATTGTGCGACCATCTTTCGGAATATGAAATAAATATTAGCTCAAGCGAATATAATGAAGCGGCCGAGCTAGCTTTACAATTGGGATTTGAAATGAAAAATCCGCCATTTAAATACTTAGAACAACTTAAGAATGATGGAGTTACGGACTTAACATGACCTCCCTTTAGCCAATATATTTGTTGACTTTAGGATTTAAAACCCTTGCCAATTCAGATGGCGCAGTCTATTGGCTCGACCGATGGCAATCTCGTCATCAGCGCGGGCAACCAGCTGACCATTGCCGCCTCCGACATCGGTGCCGGCAAGGACCTGACCCTGGCCGCCAAGGACATCGCCCTGCTGGCGCGACAGGACACGGTCGATCACCAGTCGAGCAAGTCGAGCGGGTTCTCGGTGGGCGTGACTTACTACCCGGGTGCGTCAACGAACAAAAGATGATGGAAATAAAAAATAAACGGAATGGCACGAGACTCTTTTGGCTTGTCTCTTTCTGAACTTTTTAGATCTATTGAAGGACAATACCCTGAACTTAATTTTTATAAGCGCAAAGAGATATTCTTCGCGGCTATAGAAAAACTCCTCGAGCAGGGAAAAATAAAGTTCATCGCTCCAGGAGCTGACTGCTACGTTTATCCAATGAACCCCAGTCCTGAGCTTTCAATTGAGAACACTGAAGCACATTGGAATGAAAGCACCGATAACATAATAAAATATCTCAAAGAAAGATGGCCAAAAGATGCCGTTGACGATAATGATGAAGAGCTAAATATGTATTTCTACGAGGTCCCTTGAGTGATCTGGATTGATGAGTTCGGAAACTACTTTTCTTCGTGACAAGGGGCTCGTCAAGCAAGCTGTGCCACCTGTATTCTCAAACAAATGGGCTATTCCGCCGACACGCTGCAAAAGCGCCTGGGCGATGGCTTTTACGAGCAAAAACTGGTGCGCGAACAGATCGGCCAGCTCACCGGCCGGCGTTTTCTCGAGGGCTACAAGAGCGACGAAGCGCAGTACCAGGCGCTGTTGGATGCCGGCGCCACCATCGGCAAGGCCTGGAATCTACGTCCGGGCGTGGCGCTGACCGACGCGCAAATGGCCCAGCTCACCAGCGACATCGTCTGGCTGGTGGAGCAGACCGTCACCCTGCCCGATGGCACCACCACCACCGCGCTGGTGCCGCAGGTCTATCTGCGTCTGCGTCCCGGCGATCTTGACGCTGGCGGCGCACTGTTGGCCGGCGCCAATGTCGATGTCACCCTGGCCGGTGGCCTGAAGAACACCGGCACCATCGCCGGCCGCCAGCTGGTGTCCATCGACGCCGGCCGCATCGAACACCTGGGCGGCAGCATCAGCGGCAACCAGGTGGGGCTGCGCTCGGCCAGCGACATCCGCATCGCAGGCGCTAGCGTCACCGCCGTCGACGCGCTGAGCGTGCAGGCCGTCGGCGACATCACCGTTGCCTCCACCGTGGAAACACTCAGCGGCGGCGGCTACCACCAGTACAGCACCACCCAGCTCGAGCGCGTGGCCGGCCTGTATGTCACCGGCACCAACGGCAACGGCGTGTTGTCGGTGGTGGCTGGCGGGGACGTCAACCTGCAGGCCGCGCAGATTCGCAACGCCGGCACCGACGGCGTCACCCAACTGGTAGCAGGCAACAACCTCAACCTCACCACGCAGACGCTCTCCAACACCACCGACACCACCGCCAACGGCCGTAACTTCCAGCGCAGCAGCGAGACCACCCACCTCGGCACCACCGTGCAGGGCGCGGGCAGCGTGGTGCTGGCGGCAGGCAACGATCTCACTCTGACCGCCGCGCAGGTCGGCGCCGGCAAGATCCTGGCTCTGCAGGCCGGGCGCGACATCAACAGCGTCGCGGCCGTGGACAGCAGCTCGCGCGATCGCAGCACGGTCACCAAGAGCAACTCGCTGGCCACCGCGAGCTACGACGAAAGCGTGCGCGGCACCCAGCTCGGCGCCGGCAACGACATCGTGATGCAGGCCGGCCGCGACCTCACCCTGGCCTCCACCGCAGCGGCCAGCCAGAGCGGCGGTATTGCCCTGGCCGCCGGCAACGACATCAAGTTGCTGGCTACGCAGGAGCAGCATGATGCCGTGGTGGATAAGGAAACGCGCAAGAAGAGCACCTTCTCCAACGAAAAAACCACCACCCACGACGAGTGGCACGACAGTCTTGCGGTGGGCTCATCGCTCAGCGGCACGTCCGTCAACATGGTCGCCGGCAACGACCTTGCCATGGTGGGTTCGACAGTGCTCGCGCAGGACAACGTGCGTCTGGCGGCAGGCAACAATGTCACCATCGAGTCGGCGCAGGACACCAGCAGCGAAGCGCACAGCGTTCGCCAGAAGAACTCCGGTTTGACCGGCAGTTCTGGTGGTGGCGTGGCAAGCGTCGGCTATTCGAAGTCCAGCAGCGACAGCCAGCAGTCCACACGCTCGGTCACCCAGGTTGCCTCATCCGTTGGCTCAACCGATGGCAATCTTGTCATCAGCGCGGGCAACCAACTGACCATTGCCGCCTCGGACATCGGTGCCGGCAAGGACCTGACGCTGGCAGCCAAGGACATCGCCTTGCTGGCACGCCAGGACACGGTCGATCACCAGGCCAGCCAGTCGAGCAAGTCCAGCGGGTTCTCGGTGGGGGTGACGTACGACCCGGGTGCGTCGTACCGCAGCGCACGCGATTCCACCACCAAGAACATGGTCGACACCGGCTCGACCATGAGCAAGATGAGCCGCGATGCCGAAGGCGCAGCCGCCGGCACCATGGCCGCGATCACCCCGGTGGTGATCCAGGCCAGCAGTCATCGCTCCAACGCCTCGCAAAACGAAAGCACCAGCAACGCACGCGTCAGCCAACTGGCCGCCGGTGGCAACCTCACGTTGCTGGCCAGCGATGGCTCGATCACCAGCCAGGGCACGCAAATGTCCGCGGAGGGCAATGCGTTGCTGCTCGCCAGCAAGGACATCGTGTTCGATGTCGCGCACAACACCCAGTCCAGTGGTAACGCTAGTAATGGCAAGGGCTGGGGTTTCAACAATGCGGCAGGCTTGCCGTACGGCAACTACAACCAGCAGGGCACTGGCAATGGCCAGACCGACACCATCACCGGCACCCAGTTGTCGGTGGGCGGCAATGCCAGCCTGACCACCACGCAGGGCGATATCTCCCTGACCGCAAGCAATGTTGCGGCGCAAGGCAATGTCAGCATGCGTGCCGCAGGCGACCTGACCATCCAAAGTGGCCAGGACATCCTGGGCAATACCAATCAGTCCACCAGCAAGGGCATCGGCACGGTGGTCATCTCCGACACCGAGCGCTTTGCCGGCTACAA
The DNA here is from genome assembly GCF_001642575.1 of Xanthomonas floridensis. Lineage (GTDB taxonomy): Bacteria > Pseudomonadota > Gammaproteobacteria > Xanthomonadales > Xanthomonadaceae > Xanthomonas > Xanthomonas floridensis. The sequence continues at coordinate 122,255 of NZ_LXNG01000006.1, forward strand.
CAAGAAGAATCACTTCGACGACAACGCCCAGGTCGCGCAGGTGGCCAGCAACGTCGGCAGCCTGGGCGGCAATGTCAGCCTGACCGCAGGTGGCACGTACACGCAGTCGGCCAGCAACGTGGTCGCGGCCAAGGACGTGGACATCACCGCGGCCTCGATCCAGCTGCTGACCGCCAATACAAGCAGCTCCGCCTCACAGCAGGACGACGACCTCAAAATTGGCGCCTTCGCGCGTATCAAATCCCCGCTGATCGATCTGATCAACAACGTGGACGATGCGCGCAAGTCCGATGGACGCTTGGGTGCGATGCAGGGCATGGCGGCAGCGGCGAATGCGTACGAGACAGCGAAAGCGGTTCAGAGCGGTTCATTGCTCAGCGTGGAAGCCGGCGTGGGCTTCGCCACCAACGAGAGCAGTTTCAACAGCAGCAGCCAGATCTCGCAGGGCTCCACCATCACCGGTGGTGGCAATGTGCGCCTGAAGACCACCGAAGGCGACCTGCACATCGTGCAGGGCAACCTCAAGGCCGGCGACACGCTGAGCCTGGATTCGGCACGCGATCTGGTGTTGGAAGCGGGCAACTCCAGCAACACCGAGCAGAGCAAGGGCAGCAACGCCGGCTTTGAGGTCGGCGTCGGCGCATCGGTCGGCGCGCAGACCGGCGTGTATGCATATGTCCAAGCCAGTGCCGGTAGCCACAAGTCGAACGTGGATGGCAGCACCTGGCAGAACACGCAACTGGCCGGCCAGAACATCGTGCTCAAGTCGGAGGGCGACACCACCTTGCGTGGTGCAGTGGTCAAGGGTGATCGGATCGACGTGGAGGCCGTGGGTGACCTCACCATCGAATCGCTGCAGGACAAACTTGATATCCAGTCCAAGGAAAGCAGCGTTGGTGGACGTGTGCAGATCTCTGCCGGTACCGCCTGGAACGTTAGTGGCAATGCCAGTGCTGCGAAGGCCGATGGCAACCATTTAGGCGTTGTCGAGCAGTCGGGCCTGTTTGCGGGCAATGGCGGTTACCACGTTACTGCCGGCAACGTAAACCTGATCGGCGGTGCCATTGCCAGCACGAATGCAGCTGCCAGCGAGCTGACGGCCGACTCGCTGACGTTTACCGATCTGAAAAACCGGATGGACTACAGCGCATCGTCCGGCAGCATCAGCGGTGGCTTTGGCAGTACCGGCACCCAGAAAACCGACGACAGCGGCAACCCGGTCCAGCAGAGCACTGGCGAACAGTCCCGCGACATCGGCAACAACATCGCCAACGGCAACTACGGCAAAGCCAATACCGGCAGCTTCACGCCGGGCGTGCCGATGAGCGAAAGCGGCAGCGACACGAGCTATACCCGCGCCACCTTGACCGAGGGCAACATCAAGATCGGCGGCAAGACCACTACAGCTACAGCACTCGGCATCAACACTGATGCAACTGCAGCGCATGAAGCGGTAGCCACGTTGCCGGATGTCCGGAAGATCCTGGGCGAGCAACAGGCGATGGCGGCTGCCATTGGGACCGTGGTGCAGACTGGCGTTAGTATTCGCAATGACATCAACGCATCCATTGACGAGGCCCAAAGACAGAAGAAAGAAGCAAAAGCTATTCTTGAGGATCCAGTACGGAGCGCATCATTGAGCCCCGAGCAAAAGGTTCAGCTAGCGATGATTGCTGTTGAAGCAGACAAAGAGACTGCGCGCCTTCAGAAAGTCGGAGTGCTTGTCAGCTCAATAACAGGTGGCCTTTCCGCGGCATCGGGAAGTACAGGCCAGATCTTAGCTGGCACCTTGGCGCCAGTTGCCTCGTACCAGATTGGTCAGTATTTCAAAGAGAACGCTACTCGTAATGACGTGGACGGTGGAAACCGCGGTGAGGAAGGGGGTGCTAGTCACCTCCTAGCACACTCAGTGCTCGGTGCAGCTATAGCTTCTGCTGGCGGAGGGAGTGAGCTGATTGGAGCGATAACTGCCGCCGGTGCGGAAGCTGCAGCTCCGGCCTTGGCCCAATTCCTTTACGGGAAGAAGAGCCAGGATCTGAATTCCGAAGAAAAGTCCACCATCAGTGCAGTTATCGGCTTGGGAGGAGCAGTTCTCGGATCATTTGAGGATGGTCTGGAGGGTGCTATAAATAGCAGTTCGATTGCAAAAAATTCCGTTGAAAATAATTGGGGTAAGATTGGGCATTACTCAACTATGTCTACTGTACTTTACCTTGCGGGATTTTCAGAAACCGACGCTAAGGGGGTCGGCCTAGCGGCATGGGCCCCAGATACAGACAGCAGAAATGCGATGGGTTTAGTTAGTTTTGTTAAAGGGATCTTAGGCTTCGGTCCACAGCACGACTCCCATCTTTTAGATGGAAATGAGGATCCAAAAGAAGTAATAGAAATTCAGGAGAAGCTGACAGGTGAAGTAGCGAAAATATTTATGCTGATAAAATCAAACGAAGGAAATCCTGATGCCAAGGCTAAGATCCTGTCAGACCCTCATGTTCAACAAGTTTTGCATGCGTTCGGGGACTCTTTTGCGCATGTGGATGCTAGTGGTAGGCACTTCATCGGCGGTTTTGGGCATGCTAGTAAAGGCACCTCGCCGGATAATCCTGACGAAAACCCGTCAGGATACTCAAAGTATGTAGCCGCAATATATAAAGCCGCTTCGGGAGCCTCCGGAAGTCCAAGAATAAGCGAAAATTATGTTCCGCTTTTGGCTAAAGAAATTTCGTCCTTGAAAAGCCCAGACAACCAATTGGCGGCACTGAGGACCTGGCTAAATGACGGATATCAGGTCAACTCGCGATCTTTGGTAGACACCGTGGGCGAATGCGGTGCTCTTGTCTCTTGTGATGCCTTGCCCGTGGGCAGTGTGGTTAATCCGAAGATAAAAGAGCTTTACAGGTTTAACAATGAGGTCTATGCTCCATATGTGAGGCCAGACATTAATCCAATACTCGAGCCCAAGAAAACGAGGCCTTTGTTAATTGGGAATGGTGGAAGGTGATGCTAAAGGCGCGTTTAAACGAGGTTTCTTTTGTAAACATAATTCTTTTGTTTATTGCCGCGACCCCCATATCCGTAGGGTTTCCTTTTTTAGCGTTCGGGTTGCTTTTCAAGGGTGAAGATAGATGGGCTGTTTTTATTTTTTCTACTGCTTTGGCGGTCGCGGGCTGTTGCACTTTGATGCTTTCAATACTTTTTAGGGTTTTGAAACGCAGCGAAATTTCTAAGCTAGAGCTATCCGCATCTCTTTGGTTTTTGGCTATGTCCTACATCATGTTTCTGATATCTTTCCATCTAACTTAGATCATCTGGAAATTAAGGTGGGGCGCTATGGAAATTATTATTTTCTTTACATATTTCTTTTGCATCTTACGACTGAGGCTTGAATTAAGCGTGCCTCGCTGGATGCTTTTTTTGCTTTTCATGTTTCTCATCCCGCTAACGGGATTAGCTTGGGTTGCGACAATAAAATTAACCATGCATAACGTTGGCATATAAAATTTCAATATTTTTAATTGAAAATTAAAGTTGCCAATATTCCGTAAACTTAGCCGGTGCCAACGTCGATACCACCCTGGCCGGTGGCCTGAAGAACACCGGCACCATTGCCGGCCGCCAGCTGGTGTCCATCGACGCCGGCCGCATCGAGCACCTGGGCGGCAGCATCAGCGGCAACCAGGTGGGGCTGCGCTCGGCCAGCGACATCCGTATCGAAGGCGCCAGCGTCAGTGCAGTGGATGCGCTGAGCGTGCAGGCAGTCGGCGACATCACCGTTGCCTCCACCGTGGAAACACTCAGCGGCGGCGGCTACCACCAGTACAGCACCACCCAGCTCGAACGTGTGGCCGGCCTGTATGTCACCGGCACCAACGGCAACGGCGTGTTGTCGGTGGTGGCTGGCGGGGACGTCAACCTGCAGGCCGCGCAGATTCGCAACGCCGGCACCGACGGCGTCACCCAGCTGGTGGCAGGCAACAACCTCAACCTCAGTACGCAAACGCTCTCGCACACGACCGACACCACCGCCAACGACCGCAACTTCCAGCGCAGCAGCGAGACCACCCACCTCGGCACCACCGTGCAGGGCGCGGGCAGCGTGGTGCTGGCAGCCGGCAACGACCTCACTCTGACCGCCGCGCAGGTCGGCGCGGGCAAGACCCTGGCCCTGCAGGCCGGGCGCGACATCAACAGCCAGGTTGCAGTGGACAGCAGCTCGCACGACCGCAGCACGGTCACCAAGAGCAACTCGCTGGCCACCGCGAGCTACGACGAAAGCGTGCGCGGCACCCAGCTCGGCGCCGGCGGCGACATCGTGATGCAGGCCGGCCGCGATCTCACCCTGGCCTCCACCGCAGCGGCCAGCCAGAGCGGCGGTATTGCCCTGGCGGCCGGCAACGACATCAAGTTGCTGGCTACGCAGGAGCAGCATGATGCCGTGGTGGATAAGGAAACGCGCAAGAAGAGCACCTTCTCCAACGAAAAAACCACCACCCACGACGAGTGGCACGACAGTCTTGCGGTGGGCTCATCGCTCAGCGGCAAGTCCGTCAACATGGTGGCCGGCAACGACCTGGCCGTGGTGGGTTCGACGGTGCTTGGGCAGGACAACGTGCGTCTGGCGGCAGGCAACAATGTCACCATCGAGTCGGCGCAGGACACCAGCAGCGAAGCGCACAGCGTTCGCCAGAAGAAGTCCGGCCTGACCGGCAGCTCTGGTGGTGGCGTGGCCAGCGTCGGCTACTCGAAGTCCAGCAGTGACAGCCAGGAGTCCACACGCTCGGTCACCCAGGTTGCCTCCTCCGTTGGCTCGACCGATGGCAATCTCGTCATCAGCGCGGGCAACCAACTCACCATCGCCGCCTCCGACATCGGTGCCGGCAAGGATCTGACGCTGGCGGCCAAGGACATCGCCCTGCTGGCACGCCAGGACACGGTCGATCACCAGGCCAGCCAGTCGAGCAAGTCCAGCGGGTTCTCGGTGGGGGTGACGTACGACCCGGGTGCGTCGTACCGCAGCGCACGCGATTCGACCACCAAGAACATGGTCGACACCGGCTCGACCATGAGCAAGATCAGCCGCGACGCCGAGGGCGCAGCCGCCGGCACCATGGCCGCGATCACCCCGGTGGTGATCCAGGCCAGCAGCCACCGCTCCAACGCCTCGCAGAACGAAAGCACCAGCAACGCACGCGTCAGCCAATTGGCCTCTGGTGGCAACCTCACCTTGCTGGCCAGCGATGGCTCGATCACCAGCCAGGGCACGCAAATGTCCGCGGAGGGCAATGCGTTGCTGCTCGCCAGCAAGGACATCGTGTTCGATGTCGCGCACAACACCCAGTCCAGTGGCAATGCCAGCACCGGCAAGGGCTGGGGTTTCAACAATGCGGCAGGTTTGCCGTATGGCAACTACAACCAGCAAGGCACCGGCAGCGGGCAGACCGACACCATCACCGGCACCCAGTTGTCGGTCGGCGGCAACGCCAGCCTGACCACCACGCAGGGCGACATCGCACTGAGTGCGAGCAACATCGCGGCCCAAGGCAATGTCAGCATGCGCGCGGCCGGCGACCTGACCATCCAGAGCGGGCAGGACCTGCTCGGCAATGCCAACCAGTCCACCAGCAAGGGCATCGGCACGGTGGTCATCTCCGACACCGAGCGTTTTGCCGGCTACAACAAGAAGAACCATACCGACGACAACGCCCAGGTCGCGCAGGTGGCCAGCAACGTCGGCAGCCTGGGCGGCAATGTCAGCCTGACCGCAGGTGGCACGTACACGCAGTCGGCCAGCAACGTGGTCGCGGCCAAGGACGTGGACATCACCGCGGCCTCGATCCAGCTGCTGACCGCCAACCAGAGCAGCTCGGCCTCGCAGCAGGACGACGACCTGAAGATCGGCGCGTTCGCACGTATCAAGTCTCCGCTGATCGATCTGATCAACAATGTGGACGATGCGCGTAAGTCCGATGGGCGGCTCAGTACCATGCAGAACATGGCCGCTGCGGCCAACGCCTATCAAAGCGTCAAGGCCGCCAAGAGCGGCACGATCCTGAGCATCGAGGCCGGTGTCGGCTTTGCCACCAGCGAAAGCAGCTTCAATAGCAATAGTCAGACATCGCTTGGCTCGACCATCACCGGTGGCGGCAACGTCAGCCTGAAAACCACCGAAGGCGACCTGCATATCGTGCAGGGCAACCTCAAAGCCGGCGACACGCTGAGCCTGGATTCGGCGCGGGACCTGGTGTTGGAAGCCGGCCAATCCGTTGGCTCCGAGCAAAGCAAGGGCAGCAATGCCGGCTTCGAAGTCGGGGTCGGTGCGCAGATCGGTGCGCAAACCGGTGTGTCCGCCTATGTGCAGGCCAGCGCCGGTAGCCACAACTCGAACGCGCAAAGCACGACCTGGGAAAACACCCAGTTAGCGGGCAAGAACGTCGTGCTGACCTCCAAGGGCGACACGACGCTGCGCGGTGCCGTGGTTACGGCGGATCGGATCGACGCGAATGTCGGCGGAGATTTGACGATCGAGTCGCTGCAAGACGTCTCTCAGATTCAATCCAAGGAAAGCAGCGTTGGTGGTCGCGTGCAGGTGTCGTTCGGCACCGCCTGGGATGCCAGCGGGTACGCAAGCGGCGCCAAAGCCAATGGCAACTATCTGGGGGTGGTCGAACAGTCGGGCCTGTTCGCAGGCAATGGTGGATACCACGTCACCGCCGGCAACGTGAACCTGATCGGTGGCGCGATCACGAGCACCAACGCCAGCAACAGCGAGTTGACGGCCGATGCGTTGACGTTCACTGATCTGAAGAATCGGATGGACTACAGCACCGTGTCGGCTGCGATCAGCGGTGGTATCGGCAGTACGGGCGAAGGCGCGACCGATGCCGACGGCAATCCCACCCAGCCGAGCGCGGGCGATCAGTTCAGGAACATCGGCCACAACATCGTCAACGGTAACTACGGCGAGGCGAACTACAGCAGCTTCAATCCCGGCATTCCGGTCATGCAGAGCGGCAGCGACACCAGCTACACCCGCGCCACGTTGACCGAAGGCACCATCAAGATCGGCGGCAAGACCACCACGGCAGCGGCTCTGGGTATCAACACCGATGCCAGCGCCGCCCACGAAGCGGTAGCGGCGCTGCCGGACGTGCGCAAGATCCTGGGCGAGCAGCAGGCGCTGGCCGCCGCAACCGGGACCGTGATGACTACCGCCAAGCAGATTGGCGATGACATTGCGGCCAGTGCGAATAGGAAGGTCAATGAGGCAGAGGCACAGTACAAAGGAAGCTTGAGTCCCGAAGAGGCAGACCGATTCGCGGGCTTGAGCACTGCAGACAAACAGCGGGAAATGCTGCAGAACAGTCCCGACTACAGCGCGGCCTACACATCTCAACAACAATGGGGCATCGGCGGCGACTACAGCCGTGCACTGCAAGCGGTGACAACGGTCGTGGTGGGCGGCGTGTCAGGCCAAGGCGGCGGCCAGGTCGCCACCAATGCATTGGCACCGTATGCCGCGCAGCTGATCGGCAGGACGTTCGACCAAAACCACGGCAGCGATCCAAATGCTGCAATGCAAGTGCTGTCGCATGCGGTGCTAGGCGCGGTGCTGGCACAAGTCAACGGAACCTCCATGGCAGGCGGTGCGCTGGCAGGGGCCAGTGGCGAACTGGCTGCGCAATACTTGACGCAAACGCTCTACGGCGACGATCCGCGTGCCATCGACCCGGTAACGGGGAAGTTCAATCCGAACCTGCTACCGGAACAGGACAAGCAGATGCTGGCGGCCCTGTCGCAAGCGGTTGGGGCTATCGCTGGTGGCTTAGCTGGCGGCAAATTGGCTGATGCGGCTATTGGTGCAAATATTGCAAATAATGCTGTGGCAAACAATTGGCTATCACGCGAAGAAATTAATGCGGCAGATGTGCTGCGCAACGCGTGCGATAAAGCCGGAGGAAACGTCCAGGCATGTAAAGACGGAATTACAAGAGAAGTAGATGCGATCGATATGGCAAGAGAAAAGGAATGGATCGCTTATCAAAGCTCGGTGGCTCAGGAAATGGGTCAAGACTACATGGCAGGCGCTGGCTGGACCCGCGAGGAATATAAGGCTGAGCAATTGAGCAGGCAGAACACCTACTGGACAGGGACGGGAATTACCGAAGATCAAGCGATCTTTTCCGGATACGCGCCTGCCCAGGAGCTGGGTTACTTGGCTCGTAGCATAGGTAGCAGCGCTGTTGATTTTGCGGCATTCTTTGCGCGACCCGGCATTGATGTGACTGCAGATTTGGCAAAAAGTGCCTGGAACGGCCTGTTAAACGCAGGCGGCGCTTTGAGAAATTATTCGCAAGCTCCTCTACCCGGATTGTACTTGCAGTACGGAATCAGTGAGTCATTGACAATGACGACGGAAGAGCGGGCTCAGCTACTTGTAGCCACTGCCGCAAGCTTGGCTTCTGAAGTTGCGCTATTGAAAGTAACTCGTTTGCCTGATGTGGCGCCTGAAAAAATCAAACCAGTTAAACCTAATCAAGTAGTTCCGGATAATTTACTTCCGGATAGCATAAAAGACGATGGGCTTATTAAGCATTCGGTGAAAGGATTAGACAAAAAATACGTCGAAGAATTATTGGAAGAAGCGAAAGCGCCCGACAGAAATGGGCTAAGTGTAGCTGGACGTGCACTCCAGAAGCATGGCGGCCGCGAGGGAAGTGCCTTCCCAGCTGCCAAGGGAAGTCCCGCGGCAATTAATAATGCTGGACAAAAATTGGTTGAAGAAATTCTGTCAAATGCAGATAGCGTGGCTACCCCAAGACACCATGCGCGCTTTGGGGATATTATCGATGTAAGGGCACCTGATGGGCGAGGGGTCAGAATCGATTCAAGTAGGAAAATTATTGGACTATTGGAGCCTAATCAATGAATATCACTATAGAGATAGCTAGCGTCCCTGATCGTGATGGTTTGGTTGTAGAACTATGGCGCAACAATTATTTGCTGGGAGAAGTTTCTAAGCGTGAAGATCGGGAAGAGTGCGTATTAGAGATTTATCCCGCAATAAATGGCGAAAAAATAATGTTCGATCTGGACATTTTTATTTCCGCACTGGATAAAGCAAAAAAAATCTTAAATAAAATGAATAATTGATATTTTAATGTTGCACTGGTGATTATGAAATGCGTTGGAAGGCGGCAAACATAGTCCGAACATAAAACTTAATGTAAGAACGGGGTCAGGTGTAGTTAATAAGTCAATCTGACCCTGTGTTCAGCCGAAGGCAATGCCTTGTTGCTCGCCAGCAAGGACATCGTGTTCGATGTCGCGCACAACACCCAGTCCAGTGGCAATGCCAGCACCGGCAAGGGCTGGGGTTTCAACAATGCCGCAGGTTTGCCGTATGGCAACTACAACCAGCAGGGCACTGGCAATGGCCAGACCGACACCATCACCGGCACCCAGTTGTCGGTGGGCGGCAATGCCAGCCTGACCACCACGCAGGGCGATATCTCCCTGACCGCAAGCAATGTTGCGGCGCAAGGCAATGTCAGCATGCGTGCCGCAGGCGACCTGACCATCCAGAGCGGCCAAGACATCCTGGGCAATACCAATCAGTCCACCAGCAAGGGCATCGGCACGGTGGTCATCTCCGACACCGAGCGCTTTGCCGGCTACAACAAGAAGAATCACTTCGACGACAACGCCCAGGTCGCGCAGGTGGCCAGCAACGTCGGCAGCCTGGGCGGCAATGTCAGCCTGACCGCAGGTGGCACGTACACGCAGTCGGCCAGCAACGTGGTCGCGGCCAAGGACGTGGACATCACCGCGGCCTCGATCCAGCTGCTGACCGCCAACCAGAGCAGCTCCGCCTCGCAGAAAGACGACGACCTGAAGATCGGCGCCTTCGCGCGCATCAAATCCCCGCTGATCGATCTGATCAACAACGTGGACGATGCACGTAAGTCCGATGGGCGCTTGGGTGCGATGCAGGGCATGGCGGCAGCGGCGAATGCGTATCAATCGGCTAGTGCGATCAGCAGCATGGCCGGCGGCGCGGGTAGCGGTTCTTTACTCAGTGTCGAAGCGGGCGTGGGCTTCGCCACCAACGAGAGCAGCTTTAACAGCAGCAGCCAGATCTCGCAGGGCTCCACCATCACCGGTGGCGGCAATGTGCGCCTGAAGACCACCGAAGGCGACCTGCGTATCGTGCAGGGCAACCTCAAGGCGGGTGACACGCTGAGCCTGGACTCGGCACGCGACCTGGTGCTGGAAGCGGGCAGCTCCAGCAACACCGAGCAAAGCAAGGGCAGCAATGCCGGCTTCGAGGTCGGCGTCGGCGCCTCGGTCGGCGCGCAGACCGGCGTGTATGCATATGTCCAAGCCAGTGCCGGTAGCCACAAGTCGAACGTGGATGGCAGCACCTGGCAGAACACGCAGCTGGCCGGGCAGAACATCGTGCTCAAATCCGAGGGTGATACCACCTTGCGCGGCGCGGTAGTCAAAGGCGACCGCATCGATGTGCAAGCCGGTGGCGACCTGACCATCGAATCGCTGCAAGACAAGCTGGACATCCAATCCAAGGAAAGCAGCGTTGGTGGACGCATACAGATCTCGGCTGGTACTGCGTGGGATGCCAGCGGGTACGCAAGCGGCGCCAAGGCCAATGGCAACTACCTCGGTGTCGTTGAGCAGTCGGGCCTGTTTGCGGGCAATGGCGGGTACCACGTCACCGCCGGCAACGTAAACCTGATCGGCGGCGCCATCGCCAGCACCAACGCCAACAACAGCGAGCTGACCGCCGACTCGCTGACGTTTACCGATCTGAAAAATCGGATGGACTACAGCGCCTCATCCGGCAGCATCAGCGGTGGATTCGGCAGTACCGGCAACCAAACCGATGCCAACGGCAACCCGATCGAGCGGACCGCTGGTGAGCAGTCCACAGACATCGGCAACAACATCGCCAACGGCAACTACGGCAAGGCCAATACGGGCAGCTTCATGCCGGGCGTGCCGATGAGTGAAAGCGGCAGCGACACGAGCTATACCCGCGCCACACTGACCGAAGGCAACATCAAGATCGGCGGCAAGACCACTACGGCTACAGCACTCGGCATCAACACTGATGCAACTGCAGCGCATGAAGCGGTAGCCACGTTGCCGGATGTCCGGAAGATCCTGGGCGAGCAACAGGCGATGGCGGCTGCCATTGGGACCGTAGTGCAGACTGGCGTTAGTATTCGCAATGACATCAACGCATCCATTGACGAGGCCCAAAGACAGAAGAAAAGAAGCAAAAGCTATTCTTGAGGATCCAGTACGGAGCGCATCATTGAGCCCCGAGCAAAAGGTTCAGCTAGCGATGATTGCTGTTGAAGCAGACAAAGAGACTGCGCGCCTTCAGAAAGTCGGAGTGCTTGTCAGCTCAATAACAGGTGGCCTTTCCGCGGCATCGGGAAGTACAGGCCAAATCTTAGCTGGCACCTTGGCGCCAGTTGCCTCGTACCAGATTGGTCAGTATTTCAAAGAGAACGCTACTCGTAATGACGTGGATGGTGGAAACCGCGGTGAGGAAGGGGGTGCTAGTCACCTCCTAGCACACTCAGGAAGGTCTGAACAACTCCATCTGATACTGCCACAATGGATCAACGAACCGAGCGGACGATCTCGATGCAGCTGAGCTTTGGCGACGCGGAGTACAACGGCAAGCGCAAGCAGACACGGCGCGAGGT
>NZ_LXNG01000007.1 GCF_001642575.1 Xanthomonas floridensis
TCAACCCGTCGCTGCGCGAGTTTTATCAACGCCTACGTGCCAAGGGCAAGGCTGGCAAGGTGGCTCTGGTGGCGGCCATGCGCAAGTTGCTGGTCATCCTCAACGCCAAGATGCGGGATCAACTGGCGGCTGCCGCCACCAGTTGATCAAGACAGTTGCTCTCCTGGGGGGAGAGGGGCTTGTAGTTTCTCCCTTGCGAGGCCTGTCACTTGCCTTTGCTTGGAAGGATTCGATGCGCACACTGATGTCCATCAGCTGGCATGCTTGCGCGATGTCGACATCTCGCCGTTCAATGCCGCCTCCATCTGCCAGGCCTGCCAGGCGAGTCGCCTCCGAGGGAGAGGCGTTGTCCGGCGAGCAGGCGCGGCTGCGAATTCTTCAGGTGATCCACGCGATTCCGGCGGGCGAGGTCGCCGGTTACGGGGAAGTTGCTCAGCGCGCCGGCCTGCCGGGCCGTGCGCGGCTGGTGGCGCGCGTGCTCAGCGGCAACGATGACCCGCAGCTGCCATGGCATCGGGTGCTGCGTAGCGATGGCCGGATCGCCTTTGCGCCTGACTCGCCCGGCTACGATAAGCAATGCCAGCGCCTGCGTGCCGAAGGCGTGCCAGTGGTGCAGGGGCGCGTGCGGCGTGCCACGGCCGCGCAGCGGTTGGATGCGGCCGTGTGGGGACCTTCATAAGCCTGCCGTTATCATGGGCAGCATTCCGAAGGATGCCGCCATGCCTCAATTGCCGCCCGTCACCAAAGCATTATTGATCGCCAACATCGGCTTGTTCCTGCTGCAATGGGCGGTGGGCGACCTGGGCGCCGGCGTGCTGCCATCCGATAGCGTCCTGTCATGGCTGATGCTGTGGCCGCTGTCCAACGGCTTCGATGCGTTCTCGCCGGGCGCCAGTTTCATGCCATGGCAGTTGCTGACCTACGCCTTTCTGCATGGTGGCTTCAATCATCTGTTCTTCAACATGCTGGCGCTCTTCATGTTCGGTGCGCCGCTGGAGCAGACCTGGGGCCAGAAGCGCTTTCTGACCTATTACCTGGTGAGCGTGGCCGGCGCCGGTGTGTGCCAATTGCTGATGGCCTGGTTGACCCAGAGCGGTGCGCCGGTGGTCGGAGCATCCGGTGGTGTGTTCGGTCTGCTGCTGGCCTACGGCATGCTATTCCCCAATCAGCGCGTGATGCTGCTGTTCCCGCCGATCCCGATGAAGGCCCGCACGTTCGTCATTGTGTTCGGTGCGATCGAATTGTTCCTGGGCGCAACCGGTTGGCAACCGGGCGTGGCGCATTTTGCGCATCTGGGCGGCATGCTGTTTGGCTGGTTGATGATCCGCTATTGGCGTGGCCAGCCGCCGTTCGGTGGTGGCAAGGGCGGCCGCAAAGGGCGCAAGCCGCCGCTGCGCGTGGTGCGTTGAGGTGCCGGATGTGTTGCGTCCGGGGGAGCGGCTCCGGTCACGAAGAGGCCTATCGGTAATGCCTTAGCGCGGCCCGCGGCGCTCATGGAATCGGTTGTGCTGGATTGGGCGGGACATCGGAAGGGCGGGTAAATGCATTCTCTGCATAACCCGGTAGGAGCTGCCCAGGCCGCGAAAAGGCCTTGCTGGTAATGCCCATCGCGGCCTGGGCCGCTTCTACACGGTGGTTGGTTGGATTGCGCGTGACGTTGAACGTGTGTGGTTAGCGGGTGATCCGCATGCCCCGCAGGAGCGGCCCAAGCCGTCATGTGACTCTGTCGATATTGCCCGTCGCGGACGGGGCCGCTCCTACGGAATTTCGCAGGCAAGGCACAAAAAAAGAGCGCGGATTCCGCGCTCTTTTTCATTGCCGCCAGCTGGGTGGATCAGCGCCAGATCTTGATCTGGTCCGCGTCCACGCGCTGCATCGGCTGGCCGGCCTTGCAGCTGAAGGCCGCACCGAATTCCGGCAGGTTGGACAGCGGGCCATTGGTGCGCCACTGGCCCGGTGCGCGGATGTCGGCGCTGGCGCGCTGCACCGCTTCGTTCGGCGACAGCTGCTGTGCCCACAGGCCGGCCCATGCAGTGAAGAACGCCTGCTTGTCGGCCTCGTTGGCCGCCGGCTGCGCCTTGCTGAAGGCCTGCCAGGCCAGTTCGACGCCGGCCAGGTCGGCTAGGTTTTCTTCGGCGGTCTGCGCGCCGTTGACCTTGACGTTGGGCACGCCCGGGTACGGATAGGCGGCGAACTGGTTGGCGACCTTGCCGGTCAGCTGGGTCCAGCTGCTCTTTTCGGCCGGCGTCCACCAGCTGCGCAGCTCGCCCTTGGCGTCGACCAGCGCGCCCTTGGCATCGATCGCACGGGTGAGTTCGTGCGCGACCAGCGCGCCGTAGGCGCCGTACTGGGCCGCCGGGGTGCTGCCGGTGCTCAGCACCGGTGCCTGCAAGACGGCGGCGGTGACGATCAGGCGGTTCTGCGCGATGTCGTAGGCCACCGCCGGCTGCTGCGGCAGCACGTCCCAGCGACGGTCCGCATTGCCCTTGCCGATGCGCTTCATCTCTTCGCGGTGACGCCAGGTCGAGGCGATCAGCATGTTGCCGCCGAAGCTGCCGCGGCCCATCGGCTGCACGGTGTAGTCCAGGTCGCGGCGCGGTGCGCCGACTTCGATCTTGGTCGCGGCCAGCTTGGCCTTGGCCTCGGCGATCACCTCACCGTTGCCCCAGCCGGTGCGCTCCAGCGCGGCCAGCTGCGCATCGCGGACCTGGTCGGCGATGGCCTCGGCCTGGCGGCGGGTATCGCTGCTCAGGTAACGCGCCACGTATTCGCGGCCGAGCATCGGGCCGGCGGCCACATTGATCGCGTCCAGCACCTGCTGCCAGCGCTGCGGCGGCACGGCGTCGCCACGCAGCAGACGGCCGCGGAACTGGTATTCGGCATCGTGGAAGCTCTTGGACAGGTAGGGCGCCATGGCATCGCCCACGCGCCAGCGCAGGTAGGCCTTCCACTGTTCCGGCTTGATGCTGACGATCATGCTGTCGAGCTGCTTGAACATGGCCGGGTCGGCCATCGACACGAGGTCGTCCTTGACGCCCTGCGCTTCCAGGAAATCGGCCAGGCGCAGGTTCTTGTACTGCTTGGTCAGTTCCTTGGTGGCGATCGGGGCGTAGTTGTTGAACGGGTTGTTGATCCCCTGCACCGACTGCGCGCTACGCGCCAATGCGGTTTCGATCTGCAGCACCGAAGCGGCATCGGCGTCGAGCTTGTCGGCGGCGGTGCCGGTCAGCGCCAGGATCTGCTTGACGTAGGCGCGGTAGCGGCCCATCAGCGCCTGCGTGTCGGCATCGGTGCGGGTGTAGAACGCCGGGTCGGGCAGGCCCATGCCGCCCTGCATGAAGTAGCCGATATGGCGGTCCAGCGCCTTCAGGTCCACGTCCGGGCCGAAGTTGAAACCGACCGGGATGCCGACCTGATGCAGCGCGGCGATCGAAGCGGGCACGTCCTTGGCCTTCTTGATCGCGTCGATGCGCGACAGCAAGGGGGCGATCGGGTTGGAGCCGTCCTTTTCCACCGCCGCCTCATCCAGGCCGCTGGCCCAGAAATCGCCGAGCAGCTTCTGCACGTTGCCTTGCGGCGCCTTCATCGATGCGTCCAGCAGCTCGCGTTGCTGCTGCAGGGCACGCTCGGACAGCTGGCCCAGGGCGGTGACGGCACCGGCCTGCGGCACCGGGTTGGCCTTGAGCCAGCCGGCGTTGGCGTAGTCGTAGAAATCGGTGCAGGCCGCAGACACGGCCGGCGCCTTGGGGGCTGCCTTCTTCTTGCGAGCGGCGTCGGCGTCGGGAGCGGACAGCAGCGTGATCAGGCTGAAGCCAAGAGCGAGGGCAAGCGGGCGAATGGTGGGCATCGAGAAGAAGGGTGGCCAGAGTAAAGTCGGCGGAGTTTAGCAAGGCCGCGCCTCGCGCAGGCGGGCAGACGCCGCCGTTCGTCATCGGTACCGGCCGTCTGCATGAATGCGACAGGCCCGCGTGCGCGGGCCTGTGCGTCCTGCCACTGTGCTGGAAGCGCTTGCAGCCGCTGGCTGCGCGGACTTACCAGATCACGACCCGGTCCTTCTCTGGCCGCACCATCGCATCGCCCGGCTTGCAGGCGAATGCGCTGGCGAACTGCGGCATGTTCGAAGGCGGCGCAATGGCGCGCAGCTTGCTGGGCGCGTGCGGGTCCGAGGCCAGGTAGACCATCTGCTGCTGTTCGCGTACGCGTTGACGCCAGCTGCGCGCAAACGCCAGAAAGAACCGTTGATCGGGGCTGTAGCCGTCGATCGCCTTTGCCCGCTCGGGATGCTGATGCAGGGCGGTCTGCAGCGCGTCGTAGGCCACGTTGGTGCCACCCAGGTCGGCGATATTTTCGCCCAGGGTGAGCTTGCCGTTGACGTGCAGCGTCGGGTGTTTGGGTAGTGGGGTGTAGGCATCGAACTGGTCGACCAGCTGCGCGCTGCGCTGCTCGAACTTGCGTCGATCCTCGGCCGTCCACCAGTTGACGTTGTTGCCTGCACCATCGAACTGGCTGCCCTGGTCGTCGAACCCATGTGTCGCTTCGTGACCGATCACCGCGCCGATGCCGCCGTAGTTCAACGCATCGTCGGCGCTGGCGTCAAAGTACGGCGGTTGCAGGATCGCCGCGGGGAAATTGATGGAATTGGTGCTGGGGTCGTAATACGCGTTGACCGTCTGCGGGGTCATCTGCCAGCGTTTGCGGTCAGTCGGTTTGCCGATCTGCGCGATGTCGTAGCGATAGTTGAACTTGGCCGCGGCCTGCAGATTGCGGTAATACGCGCCGGGGACGATCTCCAATCCGGACCAGTCGCGCCAGGCATCCGGATAGCCGATCTTGGGCAGGAAGGTGTTCCACTTGGCGATGGCCTTGGCCTTGGTTTCCGCGCTCATCCAGTCGACGTTTTCGATGCGCGTCTTGAGCGCGGCGCGAACGTTGTCCACCAGTTCGCTGGCGCGCTGCTTGGCCTCGGGCGTAAACACCTTGGCGACGTAGAGTTGACCCACGCCTTCGCCCATTGCGCCATTGACCGCGCGCAGGACGCGCTTCCAGCGTGGCAGTTGCTCTGGCTGCCCGGAGAGGGTCTTGCCGTAGAAAGCAAAGCGATTGTCGACGAATGCCTTGCTGAGTTGCGCGGCTGCCTCATCAATCGCATGGAAGCGCAGGTAAGCCTGCCACTGCGCGATCGGCGCAGTGGCCAGTTCATGATCGAACGCAGCGAAAAAGCGCGGCTGCGCCAACGAGAAGCCCTTGCCGACGTCCACGCCCTGGGTGGCGAAGAAGTCTTTCCACGGAAAGTGCGGCGTGAGCTTGTCCGCCTCGGCGAGACTGACCAGGCGATACTGGTTTTTCGGCTCACGCGCCTCCACCGGCTTCATCGACGCGGCAGCCAGACGTGTTTCGAGTGCCAGCACATCGTTTGCCTGCGTCTTGGCCACGTCGGCAGAACTGCCGGTGAGTTCGAACGACCTGGCGATGTAGGCCAGATAGGCGGCGCGGATGGATGCGTGCTCGGCGTCGGTGTAGTAGTCCTTGGTTGGAAGGCCCAGGCCGCTTTCCTGGGTAAACGCAATCTGCATGTCGGCATTGTGGAAGTCTGCGCCGGCCCCGAATCCGAACACCTGTCCATCGCCTTCGCCATGGCGGCTGATGATGTAACCGGCGACATCCTTGCCCGACTTCAATGCGGCAATGGCGTCCAGTTGTGGCTGGATCGGCTGGGCGCCTGCCGCTTCGATGGCAGCTTCGTCCATGCCGGTGGCATAGAGCGTTCCGATTTTTTGCTCCAGCGGATTTGCAGCTTTGCCTGGCTGTGCGGCCGTTTCGACAATGTTGCGCTGAATGGTCATGCTTTTTTCGGTCAGGATCTCGTCCACGCCCCAACTGGTGCGATCGGGCGGAATCGGATTGGCGTTCGCCCATTTGCCGTTGACGAATTCGTCGAGGTTCTGGCAGGCGCTGGCTGCTGGGCCGAGTTCGCTGATGTCG
The DNA here is from genome assembly GCF_001642575.1 of Xanthomonas floridensis. Lineage (GTDB taxonomy): Bacteria > Pseudomonadota > Gammaproteobacteria > Xanthomonadales > Xanthomonadaceae > Xanthomonas > Xanthomonas floridensis. The sequence continues at coordinate 5,983 of NZ_LXNG01000007.1, forward strand.
AACGCAGGCGTTGCCGGCGTCGCAGGGGCAGCCGCAGGTGTCCGGGGTGAGGCGTTTGCCTGCGTGCCGGTGTCCTCGGCGTTGCGCTTGCAGCCTGTCAGGGCCACAACCAGGGCAAAGGCGAGCGTGGAAGTCTTGAGCAATGGCATGAACGTCAGCCGCAGTGAGGGGCAAGGACGCTGAGCATAAGCGGGCGCGAGCTTGCCTGCGCACGCGTTGAGCTTTGTTGAGGCTTGTGTGCCGCTACCGTTATGCATGCAGTCCCAGTGGTGTGCAGTGTGCGGCGGGGGCGGCGTTCGGATGCCTGCGGCGTTGGTTGAACTGCTGTGACTCGAAACGAATGTGGCTCGCCAGCGTGATTCGCCTGCCGAGCAGAAGAACGATCCGAAGAATCCCAAAAAAAACGGGCGACGATCTTGCGATCGCCGCCCGCCTGATTTACCGCAATGTGCAATTACCAGATCACGACCTGCTGATCGCCCTGGCGCACCATCGCATCGCCCGGCTTGCACGAGAACGCGGCGGCAAAGGCCGGCATGTTCGACGGCGCACCGATGGCGCGGAAGTTGGCCGGGGCATGCGGGTCGGTCTTCAGGCGCACCACCAGTTCTTCCGGGGTGAAGTTGCGGCGCCACACCGTGGCCCAGTTGAGGAAGAAGCGCTGGTCGCGGGTGATGCCGTCGGTCTTGGGGTCGTCCTTGCCCGCGGTGGCGGTCTTCATCGCGTCGTAAGCGGTGTTGAGGCCGCCCAGGTCGGCGATGTTCTCGCCCAGGGTCAGGTCGCCCTTGACCTTGTCGCCCGCCGGCGTGCGGTAGCCGTCGAACTGCGCCACCAGCTTGCCGGTGCGCGCCTTGAACGCGTCCAGGTCCTTCTGCGTCCACCAACCCGGATCGGGGATGAAGTTGCCGTCGGCACCGAAGCGGCTGCCCTGATCGTCGTAACCGTGGGTCATTTCATGGCCGATCACCGCACCGATGCCGCCGTAGTTCATTTCCTCCGGCGCATTCGGGTCGAAGAACGGCGGCTGCAGGATCGCGGCCGGGAACACGATCTCGTTCTGCAACGGGTTGTAGTACGCGTTGACCGTCTGCGGGCTCATGCCCCATTCGGTCTTGTCCACCGGCTTGCCGATCTTGGACAGGTTCCACTTGTAGTTGAACTCCTGCGCGGCCAGCACGTTGCCCAGGTAGCTGTCGCGGCTGGTGGCAAGGCCGTTCCACTCGCGCCACTTGTCCGGGAAGCCGATCTTGGGCGTGAAGCTTTCCCATTTGGCAATCGCCTTGGCCTTGGTCTCCGGGCTCATCCAGTCCAGCTTTTCGATGCGCGCCTTCAATGCGGTGCGCAGGTTGCTCACCAGTGTTTCCATCTTGGCCTTGGAATCGGCAGGAAAGGCGACCTTGACGTACATCTGGCCCAGCGTCTCGCCAGCCTGGCCATTGATGGTGGCCAGCACGCGCTTCCAGCGCGGCTTGATTTCCTTCTGGCCGCGCATGGTCTTGTTGTAGAACGCGAAGTTCTCATCCACGAACGGCTGGCTCAGGAACGGCGAGGCGCCATCGACGGTGTGGAAGCGCAGGTAAGCGCGCCAGATCGCCGGGTCGGTATCGGCGATCATCTTGCTCACTTCCTGGTGGAAGGCCGGGATTGCCAGCGAGAACATCTCCGGCGTGGCCACACCCTGCGACTTGAAGAACTCGGTCCACGACCAGTTCGGGGTCAGCTTGTCGGCCTCGGCCGGGGTGACCGGGTTGTAGGCCAGCTTGGCGTCGCGCGACATTTCGGTGCTGGTCTTGGAGACCTTGGCCAGGCGGGTCTCGAACGCGACCACTTGCTTGGCCTGCGCGGCGGCATCGGCCGCGGCCACGCCGGACAGCTCCAGCACCTTGGCGATATGCGCCTGGTAGGCCTCCAGCTTGGCCTTGTTGCCGGCACTGGTGTAGTACTCCGGGTCCGGCAGGCCCAGCCCGCCCTGCATCGCGTAAGCGATGTTCTGGCTGGACTTGTTGAAGTCCGCCTCGGCGCCGAAGCTGAAGAGATCGTTATTACCCTTGGCGGCGCTGCTGCGCAGGTAGTCCACCAACTTGGCCTGGTCGCTGATGGCGTCAATGGCGGCCAGTTCCGGCTTCAGCGGCTCGATGCCCTGGGCATTGATCTTGGCTTCGTCCATGCCGGTGGACCACAGGTCGCCGACGATCTTTTCCACGCCGGTGGCGCCGGTATCGGCGGCGGCCTGTTCGGCCAGCTGCTGCTGGATCGCGTTGGAGCGCTCGTCGAGCATCTCGAACGCGCCCCAGCTGGTGCGATCGCCCGGCACCGGGTTGGCCGCCAGGAACTTGGCGTTGGCGTAGGCGTTTAGGTCGGTGCAGGCGTTGCCGTTGGCGTCCAGATCGGCCGCGGTGAAGCGGTTCACGGCCGGCAGCTTGCTCTGGTCCAGGGTCAGGGTCTTGGGTGCGGCAGGCGCGGCCGCTGCGGTATCGCCAGCCGGGGCCGCAGGTGCGGCGTCGTCGGATTTCTTGCAACCGCTCAGCGCGGCCGCCACGGCCAGGGTCAGCGTCAATAGATGAGGTGTTCGAATCACAAAGGCTCCAGGAGCAACAGTCGATTGGGGGGCTCCGTCACCACAGAGCCGTGACGGCACTCTACCGTTCTGTACGATTCGGCGCATGGGTGTCGAAGGTCATGGATGCGGGATGAGGCCACCGACGTCCGCTGGCCTTGGCACGGTCCGCTGCGGTCTGGTTAAAAAAAACGGCCCCTTGCGGGGCCGTGGAGAACATGCAGCACAGTGGCTGCAGAAGCCTTGCTCAATGCTTAGAAGTCGTACGACGCCGACAAGCGGACAAAGCGCGGCGGATTGAAATACGTGCCCATGCCGTAGGTGTTGGACACGGTGAAGCGATCGTCTCCGTAGACAGCTTCGGTACGGGTCTCGTCACGGTCGTTGATGATGTTGAAGACCTGTAAGCCAATGGCAAGCTTGTGGTCGGCAAACGCCGGGCGATAGGTCACGCCCAGATCCAGATTGGTCAGCCAGGGAGTCCGGCCTGCATCACCCGGACGGGAAGGCGTACCGGCGCAGTAGTGGTACCCGGACTCATAGCCGATAGGATCCTGTTCGCCCTGGCCGAAATAGCCCAGGCAGGACTTGGGCGTTCCCGACAGAACCCGAAGGGTCGCCGATGCCATCCACTCGGGCGTGAACTGATACGCGCCAAACGCCTTGAGCTGGTGACGGCGATCATTGGCCAGGCTGCCGCCTGCGTAGTACATCAACTCTGCCGAATCCCAGTCCTGGGTTTTGGAAACGTCCGCCTGGCCAAGATCCGATTTCACCTGGCCTTCAGTGTTGCCGTACAAGTGCGACCAAGTGTAGTCCACGCGAGCAAACCACTTCTCATCGAAAGGATGTTCCAGGAACAGGTCCACCGACACATAGTTGCGCTTGGCACCGCTGGTGAAGCCCCAGTCGTCCTGGGACATGCGCACCTGGGTCCGACCAGAACCATCGGTATTAGCGAGGTTATAGGTATTGGTTTCGCCCGGATTAAACATCACGCACCCCGGAATTGCCACCGATGAAGAATCAATGCCGCTCGCCTCCAGCTTGTCTGCCATCTTGCCGGTATCGCAGACGTCGTCGATGGCGGTCTGCAGTTTGCGATAGGTCACTTTCGCGCCGGAATTCCACTTCTCGCCAAGCGTCTTTTCAAAGCCGACCAAGAATTCGTCCTGATACTGCGACTTCAGATCGCTGGGTGCGAAGGAGTTAGGATCAGGCGTCAGTCCATACTCTCCATTCGAGGAGACCGGGCCGGGGCCCAAAGCCCTCAGGCCAGTCGGCTCGCCATTGGCATCCAGGCCGCTATAGGCGAAATATTCGTCTGTGTAGGTGGACGCCGATGCGCCACGGACGGCCACGCTGTTGGGCAGCGCCAGATAGTAACGTCCGGCGTTTGCATACAGTTTCAACGACGAATCACCGAACACGTCCCAGCTCACGCCCAGGCGCGGAGCCCACTGGTCACCACTGTCGACATACGGTGCGCCTGCGCTATTGAAGTTGGTGAACTTGTCGTTGCGGATGCCTAGCAGCACCAGCCAGTTGTCACTCACCTGCCAGCGATCTTCCAGGTAGTACGCCTTCTGTTCCACGGCCATGCTGGTGGTGGTAGTGAAGATGCGCCGTTGCGCGTAGTAACCGTCGCCCCCGGAGGGCCCGACACCCAGACTCGGGCGGATATCGACGTTGGGATTGGATTGGCGGGCAAACAGCCACTGGTATCCCGGGCCGGTAGTCCGTACACCTTCGTCGGAGGCGTTGAAGTACATGTTGTCCACACCGGCGGTCAGGTCATGGCTGCCGAGCCGGTATTCGAGTTCAAGCCGCAGGCTGCGCGTCTTGTTCTGCGGACGATCGGCCTTGGTGCGGTTGCTGGCCTGGTCGTTGGTGATGGGCGTGCCGCCGGTCAGCGCCGGATTCTGGTTGGTCACGTTCTGCAGATAAGGCAGTGCCGAAACGTATGGGTTGGCTTGCAGATTGTCCTGCCGGCTACGGCCCCAGGTAGCATTCAAGGTCAGGTCATCCGTCAGGTACCCGGTGTACTTGAAGATGTCGTAGCGGTCCTTGATCTTGTAGGTGTCGGCAAACGTGCCGCTGCGGCCGCCGCCGGACAAGGTGTCGTAATCGAAATCGGTGTAGTAACCGGCGCGGCGATCGGTGCTCTCGATGCGCGTGTATTCGAGGATGTTGCTGTCGTTGATGTTCCAGTCGATCTTGCCGTAGAACTTGGGCGCGCTGTAAGAGTAGTTGTTACGTCCCAAGACGCTGGCTGCGCTCGAGTTAGTGGACACGCCATCTGTCTTGTCCGATTCGCCCGCAACGAAGACGAACAGCTTGTCCTCGATCAATGGGCCGCCTGCGTAGGCGCTGTAGACGGTACGGGTGGCACCATCGTCCTTGCGGCTGCGATACAACGTGCCGGGCTGGTCGGCGTTGGTGTACTCAAATCCGTCTGGAAGCGTGTTGTTGGGGAAACGCACGTTCTCGGGCGAGCTCGCCAGCGACTTGGGTTCCCAAACGGCCTGTGCACCGAAATGCCATTCGTTGGTGCCGCGCTTGCCGACCTGGTTGATCACACCGCCGGTGGAGCGGCCGTAGCGAGCGCTGTAACCACCGGTGTAAGTCTCTTGCTGGTCGATCGCACCATAGGGAAGGCTGACGCCGCCGAGATTGCTGAGCGGATTGCTGACGTTGAATCCATTGATGTAGTAGGCGTTTTCGGTGACGCCGGCGCCGCCGAACGAAACCACCGAACGTGAGCCGTTATCGAATGCGCCGCTGCCGGCAACGGCGCCGGGTGCCAGTAGTGCGATTGCTTCGGCGCTGCGTCCAAGCGGGAGGACCGCAAGCTGTTGGGAGGTAATGACCGATCGTGCGCTGGTGGAGCTAACATCGATCTTGGGCGCGTTGGCAGCGGTGACCGTGATCGCACCAAGCGTGGTGGCATCCGCATTGCTGCCCGCGGCGCTGGCGCCAGCGAACGAGACTTCGGTGCCGGAACCCACGCGCAGCTGCACATTCTTGCGGGTATCGATGACCTGGTCGCCGCGCTTCAGGGTGACGGTATACGCGCCCACTGGCAGCGAGCCAAGGTTGTAACGGCCATTCGCATCGACAGTGATGGTGCGGCTCAGACCGGTGTCGCTTTGCACAACGATGGTGCTGCCGGCTTCAGAGGGAGCGCTACCGTAGATGCTGCCGGTGGTGCTCTGTGCATAGACCGCGCCATTGCTGAGGCAGGCGCCGAGAACGGCGGCAAGGGCGGTGCGTTTGAGAACGTTGCGACGAAATTGCTTGCTCATTCCTGACCTTTCACTGGAATTCGGTTAAGGGGCGGTCACCGGGGAGTCAGATGGCCTTAACCAGAACGTAATGAACCTATGCTCTCCAGTGCAACCAAAGACGGCTATTCATTAACGAATTAAGTCAAATCCGCACTAAAAATGTGGAATTCAGCACAATCTTCCTGTGATGCAGCGGTGCGGCGAGCGATCTCGACAATAACCTTCGCGATATTGGTTACATCTGGTACAGATGACCGGAAAACAGGATTTATCTGCTGGGGGGCGTCAGCTCCTGCGAGATGCGAGGTTTCATTGGCTGATGCATCACACAATCAAAGAAGCCCCGACAAGCGGGGCTTCTTTGATGCGATCCAACTCGGATCAGAACCTGACCGTGGTTCCCATGTAGAAGAACCGACCGACGTTGTCGTACAACGCCGAAGTGAAGTCTGAGCCGAAGTAGTTGCGCGGCGGATCCTTGTCGAAGGCGTTGTCGATGCCGAGGTACACATCGATCTTCGAGCCGGGGAACTGATAGCCGAACTGGAAGTTGTGGTAGGTGTACGAGCCGTTCTTGATCGGGCTGGCCGATCCCGGGTTGCTGTTGTAGCTCTCCGGGGTCACGCGCAGGTTGCCGTCCACATAGTTCATGTCCCACGACGCGCGCCATTCGTTCCAGTTGTACTTGGTCTGGAACTGCGCACGCCAGCGCGGATCGGTCACGTAGGTCACGTACTCGTCGTACTCGGCCGGGAAGTCCTGGAATACCCATTCGCGCGACTGGATCAAACGGGTGCCGACCAGGCGCAGCACGGTGTTGCCCTCTCCGATCTGGAAGCGGTAGTCCATTTCCAGATCCACGCCCACACGACGCGAGCGGGCCAGGTTTTCGTTGAGCGCCTGCCAGCCGATGATGCTGTGCTCGGGATAGATACGGCCCTGCGGGTCGGTGAATCCACCCAGCGGGGCGCGCTGCACGAAGCCGCAGAAGCTGTTGTTGACGCCGCCCGGGTTGTCCACGCAACGGGTGGCGTTGGTTTCGGCGGTCACCGTGCCGATGGCATCGCGCAGGTCGATGCGCCAATAGTCGATCGACATGCCGAATCCTTCGAAGAATTCCGGCTGCCACACCAGCCCGTAGGACAGGCTGCGCGCCCGCTCCGGCTTCAATTCCGGATTGCCGCCGCTCACGCCCGGGCGGGTAGCAGTGTAGGTGTCAATCCACCCTACCGGAATGCCCAACGCGCTGCAGTTGGCCTGGCGCAGCGCCACATCGCCGGCCGTGCCGGGGCGATTGCTGTTGGTCGGCAGGTAGTTGCAGGGGTCGTTGATGGTGGCGAAGTTCTCGCTCTGCGAATCGTATAGCTCACCGATGCTGGGCGCACGCACCGCCTGCGCCAGCGTGCCGCGCAAGCGCAGCGACGGGAGGATGGTCCAGTCCAGGCCGATGTTCCAGGTCTTGGTCGAGCCGATGCTGTCGTAGTCCGAATAGCGCCCGGCCACATCCAGCGCCAACCGGTCTACGCCGGGCAGGCCGGCAAGTAGCGGAATAGTGCTTTCGACGAAGATTTCCTTGACGGTGTACTCGCCACCGCTGTTGGGGATGGCGTTGAGGAAGGTCACGCCGGACGCAGCCAACGGGTCGGTGATTTCCTCGCTTTGTTCCTTGCGGTATTCCACGCCACCGGCAAAACCAATGTCGCCGGCCGGCAGCGACAGCAGGTTGCTGTTGGCCACCGAAGCGCTGAACACGGTCTGCTGGATCTTGGCCTGCGAGCGCGCGGTGGTGTTGAACCAGGCGGCCGCTTCCGGCGTGACCGCGCCATTGCCGAAGATGCTGAAGGGCACGCAGCCTTCGCGGGCCAGTGCCGAGTAGACGCGGCCGGTGTTGGGGTTGACCGCAGTCGGATCCAGCGTGGTGCGGCAGACGATGTTGCCGCTGGCATCGCGTGCGGCGTCGATGCCGGCCTGCCAGCGTTCGTTGATGCGGTTGTTGAGGTTGAGGCGGTCGACGGTGGTCTTGCCATAGTTGGCAGACACGTCATAGGTCCAGTTGTCGGTGAAGTTGCCTTCCGCGCCGAGGACGGCGCGGTAGGTCTTACGCTCGATATTTTCGCCGCGACGGCCGGCATCGACGTTGAAGCGGTTCATCAGGATCTGGGTGGCGCCGCGCGAATCCATCAAGGCGCCGAGCTCGGGACTGACGTAAGGGTTCTGCCGGCGCACGCGCAGCGAGCTGTCGAACGCCGGCTGGCCGAAGAATTCCGAATCGGTCTCGCTGTACTTGCCTTCGAAGAACAGGCGATGGTGTTCGCTGAGCTCGAAGTTGACCATGGTGTTGACGCTCTTGCGATCGAAGCCCGGCTGCAGATCGGCCACGGCGTTGAGATCGACGAAATCGCAATCCACGCACGAGGTATTGCTGACCACCGTGCCGTTGTAGCGGTTGCGGCGGAACGTCCCATCCTCATTGAACAGATAGCGGTTGCCGTAGCTGGCCGGGTTGCGGAAATCGAACGTGCCCAGGTTGAAGGTGCCGCCGTAAGAGGTGCTGTGGTTGCCGCCCGGGCCACTGAGTACGGTTTGCGGGTTGCTTTCGCTCGGCGGGCGGCTGGGGTCGAAGCTGGGGTTTTGCACACTGACCAGATACTCGCGGCCGATGGCGCGGTTGCCGCGACCGAAGCGATCCTGCTTGCTGTACTCGGCCGAGATCGCGACGTTGCCGCGACCCTCGGCAAAATCGGTGCCGGCGGAAAAGCTGGCAAACGAGCGGTTGTAATTGCCTTCGTCGGCCAGGCCGGTCTGCGCGCGGGTTTCGAAGCCGGTGAAGGATTTCTTGAGGATGAAGTTGACCACGCCGGCCACTGCGTCGGCGCCGTAAACCGCCGATGCACCGCCGGTGATCACTTCTACACGTTCGACCCATTCCACCGGAATCGTGTTGACGTCCACGGAGGTGGAGCCGGGGCTGGAGCCCACGTGGCGGCGGCCGTTGACCAGCACCAGGGTACGGTCCACGCCCATGCCGCGCAGGTCGAGCAGGCCCAGGCCGGCGGTGCCGATGAAGCGGGTGGAGTTACCCAGGGTGTAGCTCGGTGCCAGCGCCGGCATGCGCGCCATCAGGTCGCTGATGGTGGTGGCGCCGGTGGCGCGGATTTCCTCGGCGCTGATCGCGGTAACCGGCGAAGGGGTCACGAACCCGGTACGCGCAATGCGCGAGCCAGTAACGGTGACCTTGTCCAGATCGGTAGTGCCGGGCGCGATGCCATTTTCCGATTGCGCGGCAACCTGGCCGGCTGGGGCAATCAGCGCTGCCAACAGGGCGGCGCTCAAACGATGACGACGGGTGCGTTGCGGGTGACGACTCGACATGACCTTGCGAATTCCTTGCAGAGACTAGGCGAACCAGTCGCGCTCACTGAGCGGCGGCTGAACTGAATCTCGAACGTAACAAGTCCTTCATCATGTGTCCACATTTGTGAAATATGCCAAAGTCTGGCAACGCGTGGTTTTGGCCTGCATCGTCGGTGCCGCGAAGGTCGGGGTGTGGACGTGAGCCGGTAAACTGAGAGGCTTCGCGGGTGCACCACGGGCGTCATCCTTCGCAACCGCCTACGAAAACACTGGATAAGCAATGGCAACGACGATCAAAAACGCAGCGTGCCCAGGCACCGGCGGCGCGCAGGACGGCCAGGCATGAGCGCAGAACGCAGGATTCCGGCGCACGCGGTGCAGGGCGCACTGGCGCCACATGCACGCATTCGCAACGTGATCGCGGTCGGGTCCGGCAAGGGCGGGGTGGGCAAGTCGACCACTGCGGTGAACCTGGCGCTGGCCCTGCAGCGGCAAGGTGCCCGCGTGGGCGTGCTGGATGCCGACATCTATGGTCCCAGCGTGCCGGCGATGCTGGGCCTGAGTGGGCGCCCGGACAGCCCGGACAACAAGTCGATCGAACCCTTGCGCGCGTTCGGGATCGAGGCGATGTCGATCGGCCTGCTGGTCGACCAGGACACGCCAATGATCTGGCGCGGGCCAATGGCGACTTCGGCGCTGACCCAGTTGTTCAACGACACGTTGTGGGACGACCTGGATTACTTGCTGATCGATCTGCCACCGGGCACCGGCGACATCCAGCTGACGCTGTCGCAGAAGATTCCGGTGGCTGGGGCGGTGATCGTCACCACCCCGCAGGACATTGCCACGCTGGATGCGCGCAAGGCCTTGAAGATGTTCGAAAAGGTGGAGGTGCCGGTGCTGGGCATCGTCGAGAACATGGCGGTGCATACCTGCAGCAACTGCGGGCATCGCGAGCATCTGTTCGGCGAAGGCGGCGGCGAGCGCATGGCGGCGCAGTACGGCGTGCCGTTGCTGGGATCGCTGCCGCTGGAGATCGGTATCCGCGAACAGGGCGATGCGGGCCGGCCGATCGTGGTGGCGGCGCCGGAGTCGGTGGCAGCGCAGGCCTACCTGGCCGCAGCCATGCGCTTGTCGGAAGAGTTGGGCAAGCGTCCGCGCGCCAGCATCCCGATTTCCGCCTCGCTGCTGTAATGCCCCGGCCGGCCTCCGGTGCCGGCCGCTGCTAGAATTCGCCGTCTTTCGCGCGGGCCGCCCGGCTCGCCGCCTTCCGTCTTCAAGGAACACCGCATGAGCATCAAGAGCGACCGCTGGATCAAGCGCATGGCCGAACAGCACGCGATGATCGAGCCGTTCGAACCCGGCCAGATCAAGCACGATGCCGCCGGGCAGCGCATCGTCAGCTTCGGCACGTCCAGCTATGGCTACGACGTGCGCTGCTCGCGCGAGTTCAAGATCTTCACCAACATCAACTCGACGATTGTCGATCCGAAGCATTTCGATCCGGGCAGCTTTGTGGACATCGAATCGGATGTCTGCATCATCCCGCCCAACAGCTTCGCACTGGCGCGCACGGTGGAATATTTCCGCATTCCGCGCGACACGCTGGTGGTGTGCCTGGGCAAGAGCACCTACGCGCGCTGCGGCATCATCGTCAACGTGACCCCGCTGGAGCCGGAGTGGGAAGGGCACGTCACCCTGGAATTCAGCAACACCACGCCGCTGCCGGCGCGCATCTACGCCAACGAAGGCGTGGCGCAGATGTTGTTCTTCCAGTCCGACGAAGTCTGCGAAACCTCATACAAGGATCGCGGCGGCAAGTACCAGGGCCAGACCGGCGTGACCTTGCCGCGCACCTGATGGGTTGGCGCGGCCATGGCCTTCAGCAGGTCGCGGCCGCCTTCTCGCGGTAGCGCAGCAATTGGCGCACACCGGCGGCGATCAGGAACACCGGCCACCAGGTCGCGATCAGGTTGCCTACATCCATATGCGCTAACCCCAGGTTGTCCAGCAGAAACAACGCGCCCAGGACGATCAGGAACAGGGCGGGAATCAGGCGGTAGTTCATGGCGACATCCTCGGTGGGTGTGAGGCCATGCTGCGCCCGCGGCGCCCGCCAATCAGGTGCCGGAAGTCAACAGTTGCGGGTGACAGTCGTCATGTCGCGCCGCTGGCGGCTGTGCATTGTTCATGAGTTGTCATCAAGGCGCACGCGGTAACGACGGCGGACGCGATGGTCATGGTCGCTGCAACATCGCAAAATGGTGTTGGATCAGAAAACCGTGCTGGATCAGAACGCTTCGTCGAATGCACAGGCTTCGCGCGTACCCTCATCCGCCCCTTCGGGGCCCCTTCTCCCGTAGGGAGAAGGGGGCATTGCTGAACAGCTACGCGGGTCGTCAGTGCCGAGGCACCGCTGTTACGAATTCCCAATCCCGATTCCCCACTCCCAGCCCCACCTACTTCCCTCGCCCAAACAGCATGCCGATGCCGCAGGCCACCAGCGCGGCCGGCCACCAGGTAGCGATCAGGCGACCAAGACTGAGATTGGTCCAACCCAGGTTGTTGGCCAGGAACAGCAAGCCGACAAGGATCAGGATCAGTGCGGCGACGACATTGGATTTCATGCGAGAAGGCAGGTTGGCGAACGGGCGCCTATCGTAGCCGCTGCGCCCATGCAGCGACACGCTGTTGCAGGGCGTCGGGGTCGAAGCGCTGCGCACTGCCGCTGCCCCACACCGGCCCCGGCCAGGCCGCATCGCCTGGATGACGGCCGACCAGGTGCACATGCAGCTGCTGCACGATATTGCCCAGCGCTCCGATATTGAGCTTGGTCACGGCAGGCTCCACGCGCAGCAGCTGCGAGAGCTGGTTGATTTCGGCCAGCAACAGGCGCTGCTGGCTGCCATCCAGATCGATCCACTCACTGACATCGGCCACCCGCGGCACCAGGACCAGCCACGGAAAGCGGGCGTCGTCCATCAGCCGCACCTGGGATAGCGGCCCGTCAGCGACGAACACGCTATCGGCCGCCAGCCGCGGATCCAGCTGGAAGTCGCCTGCTGCCGGCGCGCGGGAGGCCGGTGCGCTCATCCCAGGTGCGCCTCGAAGAAGCCCAGGGTGCGTTCAAGCGCGCGCTCGGCGCTGTCGGCGTCGTAGTGGTTCGGGTCGATGCTGCGGTTGAAGGCGTGGCCGGTGGGATACACAAAGGTCTCCATTTGCGGCAATTTTTCGCGGTGCGCCTGAATTGCCTCCGGTGGAATGCTGGAATCGCGCTCACCGAAGTGGAACATCACCGGCGCCTTGGGTGTTTCGTCCAGCAGCTGGGTGTTGCGGCCGCCGTAATAGCTCACTGAGGGCAGCTCCAGGCGGATGGCCGACAGCAGCGCCACCGAACCGCCCCAGCAGTAGCCCACGGTGCCCACCTTGCCGGCGCGGGTCAGCAGGGTGGCGGCGGACTTCACCACCTCCACCGCCCGCTCCAGGCCGACCGCATTGGCCAATGCCAGGCCGCGTTGCAGACTTTCCTGGTCGTAGGGCAGCTGCACGTCCTTTTCTTCCAGATCGAAAAAGGCCGGTGCCAGCACCTCGTAGCCGCGCGCGGCATAGTCGTCGGCCACTGTGCGGATATGTTCGTTGACGCCGAAGATCTCCTGGATGACCACCAGGCCGCCGCGCGGGCTGGAGGCGGGGGTGGCGTGCCAGGCGGCAACCTGGCCATCGGGGGTGTCGAGCGTGGTCCAGTGACCCATGGGATTTCCTGATGTGCAGCGAGGGAGGCGCGCATTATCGACCGGACCGCCATGGTGAAAAGTGAGGGTTTCGCAAAGCCGGCCGGGCTGGCGGGGCCCGGCGGTTCAGAGCGCTGCCCGCACGCCGCTATAATTGGCCTTGCCCAGGCCCCAGGCCGCTCCGTTTCCCAGGCTCCTGCTTCCATGTCCCAGCTGAACCCCAAAGTCGGCTTCGTCAGCCTTGGCTGCCCGAAGGCGCTCGTCGATTCCGAACGCATCCTCACCCAGCTACGCGTGGAGGGCTACGACATCGTGCCCAGCTACGACGCGGCCGACGTGGTGGTGGTCAACACCTGCGGCTTCATCGATTCGGCGGTGACCGAGTCGCTGGACGCGATCGGCGAGGCGATGAATGCCAATGGCAAGGTGATCGTCACCGGCTGCCTGGGCAAGCGCCCGGAGCAGATCCGCGAGGCCTACCCGCAGGTGCTGGCGGTGTCCGGCCCGCAGGACTACCAGAGCGTGATGGAAGCGGTGCATGCCGCGCTACCGCCGCGCCACGACCCGTTCGTGGATCTGGTGCCCGACTACGGCATCAAGCTGACCCCGCGGCATTACGCTTACTTGAAGATTTCAGAGGGCTGCAACCACCGTTGCAGCTTCTGCATCATTCCCTCGATGCGCGGCGACCTGGCTTCGCGCCCGGTGGACGAGGTGCTGCGCGAGGCCGAGCGGCTGGTGCGTGGCGGGGTCAAGGAACTGCTGGTGGTGTCGCAGGACACCTCGGCCTACGGCGTGGACCTGAAATACGCCGAGCGTCCCTGGCGCGACCGCATGTACCAAACCCGCATGAAGGCGTTGTGCGAAGGCTTGTCGGAGCTGGGCGTGTGGACGCGCCTGCATTACGTGTATCCGTATCCGCACGTGGACGATGTGATTCCGCTGATGGCCGAAGGCAAGCTGCTGCCGTACCTGGACATTCCGTTCCAGCACGCCAGCCCGCGCATCCTCAAGCTGATGAAGCGGCCCGGCGCGGTGGAAAAAACCCTGGAGCGCGTGCAGCGCTGGAAGGCGATGTGCCCGGAGATCACGGTGCGTTCGACCTTCATCGTCGGCTTCCCCGGCGAGACCGATGCCGAGTTCGAATCCTTGCTCGACTTCCTGGATCAGGCCCAGCTCGATCGCGTCGGTGCGTTCGCGTATTCGCCGGTGGACGGCGCCAGCGCCAACGCGCTGCCCGACCCGGTGCCGGAAGAGGTGAAGCAGGAGCGTCTGGCGCGTTTCATGGCCAGGCAGGCGGAGATTTCCGCTGCGCGGCTGGAGGCCAAGATCGGCAGCGTGCAGCAATGCCTGGTCGACCTGATCGAAGACGACATTGCCGTGGCGCGTTCACGTGCCGATGCGCCGGAGATCGATGGCCTGGTGCATATCCAGAACGGCGGCGAGCTCGGCCTGAAGGTCGGCGACCTGGTCGATGTGGAGATCACCGACAGCGACGAGCACGATCTGTTTGGCGATGCGCTGCCGTCGGATCGTGCGGTGCAGCCAGGGCGGGCATTGAACCTGCAGATGGTGTAGCCGCCGCGGCCTGCCAGCGGCGGGCCGGGCCATTGAGGCTCGTGCGTGCCGAACCCTCGGCGCCCGGCCCCACCTGGCATGTCAGCCGGCACCAGCGTGCCTGCGCGACGAGGCTTGCCAGCGGCGGTCGTCCTGTCGAGGCTCCCGTATGTGCCGAACCATCGGCGAATCAGCCCCACCTGGCATGCCGGCCGTTAGCGGCGTGCCTGCGCGCGACAAGGCTTGCCTAACGGCGGTCGTCCTGTTGAGGCTCCCGTGTGGGCCCAACCATTGGCGTGCCAGTCCCACCTGACACGCCAACCGGTCGCAGCGTGTCTGCGCGCGAGGAGGCTTGCCAAGTGGGGTCGGCGTGGCCCCCGATCGATGCGCTGCGCTCTCACTCGCACAAGGCCATGCACGCCACTGCGGCGAACAGGCCGGGCAAGAGCGCTGGCGCGCGCGGAACCTGTATGCCAGAGCATCTGTGCCCAAGTGGCGGCAACTGCGTGCCGGTCACCGTGATCGTTAGTTGCACCGCTGACCGGCGCGGACATCCGCATCCACCAAGACCGGGTGGCAGCACGCTGGTCTCGCTCATTGCCGAGGCCATCTGAAGCCGGTGGCCTACGGTCGTGAGTTGTCGCCAGATGGATGTGAACGGCAACACTGCAACGGGCGTGGGCGCGCGGCAATGGGGCGTCTGCGGGCGGGCCGCAACCGCCCGGCGGCCACGCATGCGGGTTGCTGGTAAGGCTAGAGCGCCGCGTACTCCACTGCCACCACCACAAACGTGTGCCTGCCCGCCGGCAACTGCGCCTCGAACTCGTCGTCCACGCGTTTTTTGAGTAGCGCGCGGGCCAGCGGCGAATCGATGCTGATCCAGCCGCGTGCGGCGTCGGTTTCGTCCGGGCCGACAATGCGATAGCGCAGCAATTCGCCGCTGTCGGCGTCTTCCAGCTCCACCTGCGCACCGAAGAACACCGCCTGCGGGTCGGTGGGTGCGGTGTCCACCACCCGCAACGCTTCCAGGCGCTTGCTCAGGTAGCGCACCCGGCGGTCGATTTCGCCGAGCTGCTTCTTGCGGTAGGTGTATTCGGCATTTTCCGAGCGGTCGCCCTCGGCGGCGGCCGCCGCGAGGGCGCGCACCACCTCCGGCCGACGCACGCGCCACAGCTCTTCCAGCTCGGCCTTCAGCCGGGAGTGCCCTTCGGGCGTGATCAGCGCAGTGCTTTTTTCAGCGGGCGGGCGCCAGCGGCTCATGGGCAGGCTTGGGTGGAAGGAAGGGGCGCGATGCTAGCGCGCATGCTCCACTTGCGCATCTGTCGCCGCACGGGCGAAGCTTTGCGCCATTCTCAAGACACGGACGTCGTCATGTTGATCATGCCGCTGCACAAACCCTGGTCGCGCCACAACATCCCTTGGGTGACGCTGCTGCTGGTACTGATCAATGTCGTCGTCTATGTCGGCTATCAGCGCAAGGACGACGACCTGGTCGAAAACGCCGTGCGGTATTACGTCGACTCCGGGCTGGGCACGCTGGAAGCGCAGGCGCATGCGCGCTATCTGGAGCGCACCGCCGATACCAGGCTGCGCACTGCGCGCCAGGCCAGGCTGGAAGCGGTGCCGGCACCGCAGCGTGTCGCCTACCTGGCGCACCTCACCCTGCACGATGTCGCTTTCGGGCAGGCGCTGCGCGAAGGGACGCTGTTCAAGGACGACGAGCAGCGGCGCGAGTGGCGCGGTCTGCGTGCGCCCTACGACGCGCGCCTGGCGCGGGTGTTCACCCTGCGCCATCTGCAACGCAGTTCGGAGTGGTCGCCGCAGCGGATGCTCTCGGCCACCTTCCTGCATGCCAACGCCGATCACCTGTTCGGCAACATGGTGTTCCTGCTGGCGCTGGGCACCTTGCTGGAGGGGGCGATCGGCAGCGGCTGGTTCCTGCTGCTGTATCTGCTGGGTGGCTTCGGCGCCAGTGCGGCCAGCCTGTGGTGGCGCTGGGGCGAGCCCGGTGGTGGCCTGGGGGCCTCCGGCGCGATCGCCGCCCTGATGGGCGCGTTCTGCGTGGTCTGGGGTCGCCGTCGGGTGCGGTTCTTCTACTGGTTCTTCGTGGTGTTCAACTACGTGCGCGGGCCGGCGATCCTGTTGCTGCCACTGTGGCTGGGCTGGGAGCTCTACAGCCTGCTGGGGAGCGGCAGCGAGGGGGTCGCGTTCGAAGCGCATGCCGGCGGATTGATCAGCGGTGCGCTGCTCGGCGCATTGCTGGTGGCGGTGCGGCAGACCCGGCCGGCTTTCATGGACGAGCAGGATGCCGCACAGCGCGACGACCGTTGGGAACGCGCGCAACGCCATCTGGGCCGCATGGAAAACCAGGAGGCCGAACGCCTGCTGGCCGAGCTGGCCAGTGAGAGCCCGCACAACCTGGAGATCGCGCTGGCCCGCTATCGCGTGGCACGCAATGCCGGCCGCCAGCACGAAGCCGTGCGACACGCGCACATGCTGATGTGCCTGCCTACGCACACTGCCGAGCAGACACGCCTGCAACTGGGCGTGGCCGCGGAGCTCGGCAAGGACCGCGCCGCGCTGGAGTTGCCGGCGCGCCTGGCGCTGGTGGATGCCTGTCTGCGCAACGGCTTGCTGGCCGATGCCGAGCGCCTGTTGAAGGAGTGCGACAGCACCGCGCCGCGCGCCGAGCTTGCCCAGCGCTGGTTCGTGCTGGCGCTGCGCCACGGCGAATTGCAGGCCGGCGAACAACGCGCACGGTTGTTACGGCTGGTACTGGAGCAATTTCCCGAACAGGGGCAGGCGAGCAAGGCGCGGTTTTTGCTGGAAAACGGCTGAGTGGATGGCGCGACAGGAGCGAGTGCCTGGGCGCGGCTGACAGAACGTAGTGAGCAGTCGTCAGATGGACCGGTTGCACGCTGGGCGCCGAACTTGGGACGCGGAGACGCGTGGGCGTGGACGGCGCAGGGTAACCGGAGTGTACGAGTGCTACATGCCGATTCGGTGCACCGGTCGCGCGCGCCTGGCGGCTGCGCAGTCGTCTTGTTCGCCGCGCTAGACGGCAGTGTTCCTGCAGGGCCTGTCGCTCAAGGCACGTCAGCGGCGACCAGGACAATCGCATCCCGAAGATCGCTGCAGATGCGCAAAGCCATCGGCACAGGTGGAGCGGCACACAAACACTGCGCGTGGTCGTCAGGCGTGGATGTCGCACAGAGTTGGCGTGTACGAGTGGGACATCCCGCGCCGGCTGCACCCGCCCCGCGAGCCGCTTGTGGTCGTCTTCCTGGACTATGCCCCGTTGCAGCGTCCCGCGGTCACAGTGCTGCGCGCACCCTGCTGGCTGGTTGCGAACCGGACTAAGCGATCAAGCCGGCTGGATTGCCAGCGCACGTAAGGCCGCTTCCAGCTTGGCGCGTTGGGCATCGTCATCGCACTGTTCCAGTGCCTGCTGCAGCACTGCACGTGCCTGCTCATCGCGACCAAAGCGCTCGGCCAGCATCAGGCCTGCGTCCAGCGACCAGGCCGGCAGCATGCGGTCGCGCGGCCAGGCGGCGATGGCGGCCAGCAGGCCATCGGTGGCCAGTTGGAACTGGCCGGCCATCTTGGCGCGCTCGGCGAGCAGGGTGGCCTGCTCCGGCGTCAACGGCGTAAACGTCGCATCCAGATCCAGCGCCTCGCGTTGCAGCGCCAGCGCGCGGCGTTCCTGTTTTTCCTGCAGCAAACGGTTGATGTATTGCCGGGTGTGCTCGCGCAGCTCGTCGTTTCGATGGTGCTGGCGCAGCAGGCGTTGATACAGCTCGTGCACTGCCAGGCTCACCGCGCGTGAGCGCACCGCGCCGCGCAAGGCCTGGAAGGCTTCGTCGGAATGGCCGTCGCGCAGATACTGGTCTGCCTCGTCGAGCAGGCGCTGGTCCGGGTCGATGCGTTCGTGCGCAGCCCCGCCGCTGGGCACGTAGCCGAGCTCTTCGTGGTACTGGTACACCAGATATCCCAGCAGGTGGAAGCTGGCGAACAGGGCCCAGATCGAGGTCATCATCACTGTCGCCTCGCGCACGAGCGGGGGCAGGAATTTCAGTGCGAAGAACACCGCGGCCGTGCCGCTGCCCTGGATCACGTACAGCAGACCGTAGGCAGCCAGATACGGCCAGCCGATGCGCAGCGCCATGTCGATCGAGACGGCCGGGTTGAGCGCACGGCGCAGGCTGCCGTCGATGGCGAGCGAGATCAGCATGCCGGGCAACAGCAGCATGGTGCCCAGATAGGCAAGGGTCAGTCCGAACGGGCCGGCGATCGCGGCGGCCACGCCGATCACGATGCCCAGTGCGATGGCCAGCAGGATTAGGCGCAGTACCGCGCTGTCAAAGCTGTCGTAGCCGAGCCTGGGGGCGTCAGGCTGACCATCGGCGGTATGGCGCAGGATGTCGAAGGCGTAGGTGTAGGTTGCCATGCCCAGCACGCCCATGACCACGAGGGTCAGGATGCCCGGTAGCACGAGCAGTGCGCTGCACAGCGTCAGCGCGATCAACGCGTAGAGCGCCGAGCCACGCAGCGGGTAGGTGGCAATGGACGGAATGCGGGTCCAGAACGGTGCGGGCGCAGCCTGCGCGGCAACCTTGCGCGCGCGAAAACGATCTTCCATGACGCTCCCCAAGCGTGTGATGTGAAGGGATTGTGGGGCGATGCGCGACCGTGCGCAATTGCGGCATTGCCTCTGGCGCGTCGAGGCCCGGTCGAGTGGGGTCGGGGCGCCGCCTGTGGCCCGGCGGCTGCCCTGCGCGCAGCGGTGGACGACGTGACGCAGGCAACTGGCGGAGGCGGGCCTGCCGGCCGGCTGCGCGAAGCCGTGCCGATGGTGCTGGCACACGCAGTGCGCGCGACGATTGCGATCATCGTGATCATTGCCACCGGCAGGCCGTGGCCATCGTGCCCATCGGCCGTGCATGGACTTCTGCACAGAACCTGTGGTCCGCTACCTGCCCGCCGCCCGCCATGTGGCGACGTTGCTGCAGGCGGCATGCGCTTGCGTGCAACCGCCAAGGTGTGGCCCGTCCCTTTATTGCAAGGAATCTCGCTTGAATCCATCCGTCGCCGACACCCCGCAGGTTCGTATTCGCAGCATCGAGGTGCTGTCGGACAACTGGTATGTGCTACGCAAGGTCACCTTCGATTTCCAGCGCAAGGACGGCCGCTGGCAGACGGTGTCGCGCGAGGCGTATGACCGCGGCAATGGCGCCACCATCCTGCTCTACAGCCGCGCCAGGCAGACGGTGATGCTGACCCGGCAATTCCGCCTGCCGACGCTGCTCAATGGCAGCCCGGATGGCATGTTGATCGAAGCCTGCGCCGGCCTGCTCGACCAGGACGATGCGCTGACCTGCATCCGCAAGGAAACCGAAGAAGAGACCGGCTACCGCATCGACAACGTGCGCAAGGTGTTCGAGGCCTTCATGAGCCCCGGCTCGGTCACCGAACGCCTGTACTTCTTCGTCGGCGAGTATTTCGACGGCGACAAGGTGAGCGACGGTGGCGGGGTCGAAGAAGATGGCGAAGAGATCGAGGTGCTGGAACTGCCGCTTGACGCAGCGTTGGCGAAGATTGCGTCCGGCGAAATTGCCGATGCCAAGACCATCATGTTGTTGCAGTACGCCAAGTTGCATGGCGTGCTGAATTAACTTGAAAATTAGCTTCCCCAAAGTATTGGCGTTGCTAGACGGCGCAGGTGTCGCGTCGCAGTCTTGCGATGACCGCGAAATTGCGGGTCTTGCGCAGCAGTGCGCATGGTCCGTAGAAGTAGAGCTGTCTTAGATCGTCAACCCAAAACAATACTGGCCTTTACTCGCCACTGTCCCTCGCGCAAAAAGGCGTGCCGTTGTCAGCGCACCCTTCTAAGCATCTTGTCGTCATATTCCGGGGATCTACCGCTGTGGCAGTTATGGCCGTCTTGAGCGAGGACGTAAATGGGATGCTTGTGGTCCGAGGGGAGAGGATCCTCTTCGACAGCAAACCCGTAGATGTTCGGTCCGACCATCGGATCGTCGACGTCCATGAAGTTGAGCACCAGACAGCTACCGCTGGCCTCGTCCATGTCCCAGGCACCGGTAATCGTGCGGGGTGGGCGGTTCAGTTGGTTGCCAGCGATGCAGGTGGTTTTTAACGTGTAGCGCTGCATGTTCCTGCTGGGAGTCGGCATCGAAAGAAAAAGCTCGGCGCGGACAGTTTGGCAGTCTTGCGTGTAGGAGGTGAGTTGCCCCGTGTAGGTGCCCGTCAGTACCTGCTGCCGCTTTAGAGGCCAAAGATCACTTCGACCTCTCTGTTCGGCTGAGGCCGTGCTGACGACGACAAGCACGAGGGCAATCGTGCAGGTCAGCAGGGTCTTCTTGGCATCCTTGCTCACGGTGCTTCCTCATTTAATGTCTGGGTTCAACGCCTCCCACCAAAGATACTCCCAAAAATACCGCGCACGATCTGCTGGCCGATCTTGCTGCCGATGGTGCGCGAGGTCTGCTTGGCCATCGTTTCCAGCATGCCCTGACGGCGGCCGGTGCCGAACACGGCGTCCTTGACCGCTTTTCCGAAACCGCTGTCCTGCGTGTCTTCTTGCTCGCGGGTACGCGCTGGCGGGGCGGCAGTGTGCTCGGCCACCTGTTCGACGCGGCGTGCCAGCAGTTCGGCGGCCGATTCGCGATTGATGGCCGTGTCGTAGCGTGTGCCGACCGGGCTGGCCGCACGCACCTGCTCGCGTTCGGGCGCGCTGATGGCACCCATGCGGCAGCGCGGCGGGGCGATCAGGGTCTGCTGCACCGGCGCCGGCACGCCCTTGCCCTGCAACGGCGAAACCAGTGCTTCGCCGGTGCCGAGGCTGGAAATGGCCGAGGCCACATCGAGCTTGGGATTGGCCACGAAGGTCTGCGCCGCAGTCTTGACCGCCTTCTGGTCGCGCGGTGTGTAGGCGCGCAGTGCGTGCTGCACGCGATTGCCGAGCTGGCCAAGGATGGTGTCGGGAATGTCGTCGGGAAACTGCGAGCAGAAATAGATGCCCACGCCCTTGGAGCGGATCAGCCGCACCACCTGCTCGATGCGCTGCACCAGCGCCGCCGGCGCGTCCTCGAACAGCAAATGCGCCTCGTCGAACACGAATACCAACTTGGGTTGTTCCAGGTCGCCCACTTCCGGCAAGCCCTCGAACAGCTCGGACAACAGCCACAGCAGGAACGTGGAATACAGCTTGGGCTTGAGCACCAGCTGGTTGGCCGCCAGGATGCCGATCACGCCGCGGCCGTCCGGTGCCACGCGCATCAGCTCGGCAAGCTCCAGCGCCGGTTCGCCGAAGAATTGCTCGCCTCCATCCTGCGACAGCCGCAGCAGTGCGCGCTGGATCGCGGCCACCGACTGTGCCGACACCAGCCCGTAACTGGTGGACAACTCCTTGCGTTCTTTCACCACCAGCGCCAGCAGTGCCCGCAGGTCGTCCAGGTCCAGCAGCAACAGGCCGCGGTCGTCGGCAAGCTTGAACACGATGTCCAGCACGCCGGACTGGGTGTCGTTGAGTTCCAGGATGCGCGCGAGCAGGGTAGGGCCCATCTCGCTCACGGTGGTGCGCACCGGGTGGCCCAGCTGCCCATACAGGTCCCAGAACACCACCGGGCTGGCGGCCGGCGAGTAGTCGGCTATGCCCACATCCGTGGCGCGCTGCAGCACGCCGGGCGCGCCGTCGCCGGCCACCGCCAGGCCCGCCACGTCGCCTTTCACGTCTGCCAGGAAGACCGGCACGCCCAGCCGCGAGAAGCCCTCGGCCAGGGTCATCAGGGTCACCGTCTTGCCGGTGCCGGTGGCGCCGGCCACCAGGCCATGCCGATTGCCGAAGCGGCCTTTCAGGATGACCGGGATGTCGTCGGTGACGCCTTTGCCGAGCAGGAACGAGGCCATTGCACTGATCCGGTGGAGAAAGACCGGATTCTAGCGGGCAACGGTGGCAGGCCTACCGGGCGCGCCACGAATGATTCGCGCGAGCTTGCGGACGAAGGAACAGGCCCGGGCAGCGGGTCCATCGCACTGCCCGCCGCGCGTCGAAATACCCCGATCTGCAGGCGATGATCGCGGCCGGGATGCTCGCCAAGCTAACGGGCCACTGACCCTGGCGGCTGCCGCGCCTTGCCCCGGTGTTGTCCCGGCGGCTACCCTGCCTGCCTTTCCGCTGTACTGCCGACGATGCCGCTCGCTCATTCTGGTTTGCGCCCATGGCCTGCTCTGGCCGTGCTGGCGCTGTTGTCTCTTGCTCCTTCCGCCCAGGCCCTGTCCAAGCGCGATACCGAAAAGGTCGCCGCGCTGGACGCACGCATGGCCGCCGCCGAGAAGCGCTACCGCGATGCGCTGGTGCTGGTGAACAACTCCGACCCCAAGGGCACCGCCGAAGGCGACGCTGCGCTTGAGGACATGGAGGATGTCATCGACGCCTGCATCAAGCAGCGCGGTTGCCTGGTCTCCAACCAGCTGGCGACCTACAAGCGGCTGCTGAAGGCGCGCGCCGATGCCGAGGCGCAGGCCGCAGAGGACCCGGAAGACGACGACACCTTGCTGCAGGCCGACCCCGACCATCTCGGCCCGGCAGCCAACGGCGTGCCCGAGGCCGCACGTGCCGCCTCGTTGCTCAACGACCAGCGCCACGAGTTCGACAAGATGGTGCAGTACAACCCGGCCGTGCAGGCCGGCATCCGTCGCTGGCTGACCGACATGCGGCCGGCGCTGATGACCAGCTACGAGAACTACAGCAACCTGCGTGGGGTGATGTGGCCGGAATGGCAGAAGCGTGGCCTGCCCGAGGCGCTGCTGTTCGGCATCATGGCCAAGGAATCCAACGGCAAGGTGCACGCCAGCTCGCGTGCCGGCGCCGCCGGGCTGATGCAGTTCATGCCCGCCACCGGCCGGCGTTTCGGGCTGGGCCCGGATGGCACCGGCTTCGACACCCGTTTCGATGCGCGCAGCGCGGCCGAAGCCAGCGCCGCCTATCTCAATGAGCGCATGGCCGGGCTCAACCGTAGCATCGAGCTGGCACTGGCCGCCTATAACGGCGGCGAAGGGCGCGCGGCGCGCGTGTTCGCGCAGTCCGGTGGCCGCGGTTTCTGGGAGCAGGATGTCTACAACCAGTTCCCGGCCGAAACCAAGGACTACGTGCCGATGGTGATCGCCGCGGCGTGGATCTTCCTGCACCCGCGCCAGTACGGCGTGGACTTCGCCAAGTTCGACGCGCAACCGGCCACCATCAAGCTGGCCAAGTCGACCTCCATCTACGAGCTCACCATCTGCCTGGGCAGCATGGGCACGCGCGATGGCTACATGCGCGCGCTGCGCAATCTCAACCCGCGTTACGAGCCCGATGGCTGGATGCCTGCCGGCACCGTGATCAATGCCACCAACCGCATCGCCAGCCTGTACACGCGTTACTGCGTCAACGGCCCGCGCGCGGATCTGGCACGCACCCTGATCACTGCCGATCTCAATAGCGCGATTGTCCGTAGCAGCAGCGCCACCGAATACACGCCCAGCGTGGCGGTGGGCGACGTCAGCCCGATGGCCGGCGTGCCGACCACCGTGGCCACCGGCCAGCCGGCGGTCGCCAAGCCCAAGGCAAAGCAGGCACGCAGCTATACCATCGCCAAGGGCGATACGCTCGGCCGCGTCGCGCAGAAGTACCAGTGCGAGATCAAAGAGCTGGCCAAGGCCAACGGCCTGAAGGCACCGTCGTATGCGCTCAAGCCGGGGCAGAGCATCAAGCTGGCCGGTTGCGATCGCTGAGCCGGCGCGGCCGTTACCGCATCGGCGAGTTGCACCGGGTCGCGCTCCCGTTGGAGCGGACCTGGCCGCGACGAGGCCGTTGGGGTAGCTCCGGCGGAAGCGAGTACGCCCTCCGTCGTAGGCTGGCGTGCAAACACGCCGGTGCGCCGCACAACGTAGTCTGGAATGCCTTGCCGCGGTCAGGCCCGCGCCTATGGCGTCGTTCGCCGCGTTCGCCGAGTGCCGTACTGGGTAGCGACCTGGTACGCGAGGCGTTGCGAGGAGGTCCAACCTACGAGGACGGACCACCAGGCCGGGATTGTCGTCCTGCGTACTGACGTCCAGGACGGTCAGTGCGCCGCTGTCGTCAACTCACCCGCGACGTGCGAGCACTTGTCACAAGCGCACCGATGTCTCTGCAGCAAGTCCGCCATCCAGCGTGGCCACGCCCGGTGGCAGCAGCACGATCACGGTCGAGCCGTAGTTGACGCGCGCCGCGCCTCATTCAAATGCTGCGCCTGGATGCTGGACGGGCCGCTGCGCGTCAGCGCACTTGCCGCCGTGCGAGCGCTTGACCCAGTCGCACTGATGTCTCTGCCGCAAGTCCGCCATCGAGCTGGGCCACACCCGGCGGCAGCAGCACGATCACGGTCGAGCCATAGTTGAATCTGGCCATCTCCGCAAACTTCTCCAGCACGATGCCCTTGCCGCGATAATCCTTGCGCGTGATGCGATCGCCGTAGCGCGGAATTTCCACGCCGCTCCACACCGTCTCCACGCCCGACACCAGCAACGCACCCACCATCACCGATGCCATCGGGCCGAATTCGGTATCGAAGTGGCACACCAGCCGCTCGTTGCGCGCGAACAGGCGCGGCACATTGCGCACCGCATCCGGGCCCACGCTGAAGAGCCGGCCGGGCACGTGCACGGTTTCGCGCAAGGTGCCGGTCCACGGCATGTGCACGCGGTGGTAGTCCTTCGGCGAGAGGTACACGGTGGCGAACAGGCCGTTGTTGAACGGCGCTGCAGCTGCCTCGTCGCCGAGCAGTTCGGCTGCGCTGAACGACTGGCCCTTGGCCTGGAAAATGCGGCCGTTCTCGATCGGGCCGAGCTGGCTGATGCGGCCATCGGCCGGCATCAGCAATGCGGCCGGGTCGGGGTCGGGTACGCGCGCGCCGGGCTTGAGGGCGCGGGTAAAGAAGGCGTTGAAGGTGGGATACGCGCGCGGGTCGGGTTCCTGCGCTTCGCTCAGGTCCACGCCGAACTTGCGCGTCACCGTGTCGATCAACCATTGCTTGGTCGACGGCGTGTCCGAATACGCCAGCGCGCGCGCCATGGAGGACAGCAAGCGATGCGGCAGCACGTAGGTCAGGGAGGTGACGAAACTCACGGAGCGGTTACCTTGGTCAGCTGTTGGAGGTCGGCGGCAATCGCCTTGGGGTCGAGCGGTGGACGGATCAGGCCGATCAGGCGGCCTTGCGGGTCGAGCACGGCGATGCCGGCCGAGTGATCCATGCTGTAGTCGTTGGGGTTCTGATCGAAGTTCTTGCCCGGCACCTTCTGGAACACCAAGCCCAGCGCAGTGGCAAAGCGCTCCAGCGCCGGCACGTCTGCGGTGGCCGCCAGCGTGTCCTTGTGGAAGGCGTGGGCGTACTCGCCCAACCGCGCGGGCGGGTCGCGCTGCGGGTCCACCGACACGAACAATACGCGCGGGCGCAGCCCATCGGGAATGCTTTCCCACTGCTTCTGCGCCACCGCCAGATCGGTCAGCGTGGTCGGGCAGACGTCCGGACAGAAGGTGAAGCCCAGAAACACCAGTGTCCAATGCCCCTGCAGTTCGCCAGACACCAGCTGGGTGCCATCGGACTGGCGCAGGCTGAACTGCGGCAAGGGCCGCGGCTGCGGGTAAAACGTGATGGTCTGGGTGGGCGGCCAGGGCGAGCGGGGCGCTCCGCCGAAGAACTTCTGACCCAGCAACAACCCAAGACCGGCGGCCAGCGCCACCAGCAGCACGATGCCGGTATTGCGATTGAACATGGCGGTTTCCAGTGCAACGGACGCTCATGATACCGATCCGACCTCTATAATCGGGGCCCGATTCCTTTTTAGTTGTTGCCATGACTGCCGCCGCGGCCGACGAACTGCACACCATCATCGACCTGATCCGCTACGGCACCAGCCGTTTCAACGCAGCCGGTCTGACCTTCGGCCACAGCTACGACAACGCGCTGGACGAAGCCACCCAGCTGGTGCTGCACAGCCTGCACCTGCCGCACGACCTGGGCCCGGCGTATGGCCAGGCACGGCTGCTGCGTGAGGAAAAAGAACGCGTGCTGGGCCTGTTCGAACGCCGCATCACCGAGCGCGTGCCGGCGGCCTATCTCACCGGCGAGGCCTGGTTCGCCGGCCTGAGCTTCAAGAGCGATGCGCGTGCCCTGGTGCCGCGCTCGCCGATCGCCGAGCTGATCGAAGCCGGCTTCGAGCCATGGCTGGGCGGCCGCGAAGTGACCCGCGCGCTGGACCTGTGCACCGGCTCGGGCTGTATCGCCATCGCCATGGGCCACTACAACCCGCACTGGGATGTGGATGGCGTGGACATCAGCGATGACGCATTGGCGCTGGCCGCCGAGAACAAGGCGCGCCTGCATGCCGATAATGTCAGCTTGCTCAAGTCGGACCTGTTCACCGGCCTGGCCGGCCGCCAGTATGACCTGATCGTCACCAATCCGCCGTACGTCACCAACGCGGAGACCGACGCGCTGCCGCAGGAATACTCCTACGAGCCGGAACTGGGGCTGCGTGCCGGCGACGACGGCCTGGATCTGGTGCTGAAGATCCTGCGCGATGCACCGCAGCACCTGAGCGAAGACGGTCTGCTGATCTGCGAAGTAGGCGAATCCGAGCAGCACCTGATCAAGCTGCTGCCGGAAGTGGACCTGGCTTGGGTCGAGTTCAAGGTCGGGCAGATGGGCATCTTTGCGGTGGAATGCCGCGAGCTGATCGCACACCACGCGCGCATCAGCGAGCTGGCCGCGCAGCGATGAGACTGCGCGCATGAGTGCCAATTCGTTCGGCAAGCTGTTCACCGTCACCACCTTCGGCGAATCGCATGGGCCGGCGATCGGCTGCGTCGTCGACGGCTGCCCTCCGGGCCTGGAGCTGGCACCGGAAGAGTTCAGCCACGATCTGCAGCGGCGCGCTACCGGCAAGAGCCGGCATACCTCCGCCCGCCGCGAAGCCGACGCCATCGAGATCCTCTCCGGCGTGTATGAAGGCCGCACCACTGGCACGCCGATCGGGCTGCTGATCCGCAATACCGACCAGCGCAGCAAGGACTACACCAACATCGCCCAGCAGTTCCGCCCCGGCCATGCGGACTACAGCTACTGGCAGAAATACGGCATTCGCGATCCACGCGGCGGCGGTCGCTCGTCGGCACGCGAAACCACCATGCGCGTCGCCGCCGGCGTCATCGCCAAGAAGTGGCTCAAGCAGCGTTATGGCGTGCTGGTGCGCGGTTTCCTGTCGCAGCTGGGTGAGATCCGCCCGACCGGTTTCGACTGGGATGCGGTGGAAGACAACCCGTTCTTCTGGCCGCATGCCGAACAGGTGCCGGAGCTGGAAACCTACATGGATGCGCTGCGCAAGTCCGGCGATTCGGTCGGCGCGCGCGTGGACGTGGTGGCCGGCGGTGTGCCCGCAGGCTGGGGCGAGCCGATCTACGGCAAGCTCGATGCCGAACTGGCTGCTGCGTTGATGAGCATCAATGCAGTCAAGGGCGTGGAGATCGGTGACGGCTTCGCCAGTGCCGCACAAAAGGGCACCGAGCACCGCGACCTGATCACCCCGGAAGGCTTTCTCAGCAACCACGCCGGCGGCATTCTCGGCGGCATTTCCACCGGCCAGGCGGTCACCGCCTCGATGGTGCTCAAGCCGACCTCCAGCCTGCGCCTGCCCGGCGCCACGGTGGATGCCGACGGTGCGGTGGTCGATGTGATCACCACCGGCCGGCATGACCCCTGCGTGGGCATCCGCGCCACGCCGATCGCCGAGGCGATGATGGCGCTGGTGCTGATGGACCAGGCGCTGCGTCACCGTGCGCAATGCGGCGATGTTGGTAACGTGGCGCCGCGGATACCCGGTCAGGTCGATGTCTGATTCGCGTCGCGCCAGGGTGTGGGTCAGCCAGCCGTTGTTCGACGATGTGGTCGCGCAACTGGGCGAACATTTCGAGCTGACCACTACCGAACGCGTCACCGCCTGGTCGCCGGCCGAGCTGGCCGCGCAGCTGGCATCGCTGGACGGCGCGCTGATCACGCTCAACGAGCGGGTCGGTGCGGCAGAAATCGCTGCGGCGCCGCAGCTGCGCGCCATCGCAAACGTCGGCGTGGGCTACAACAATCTCGACATCGACGCCTTGAGTGCCGCCGGCATTCTGGCCAGCAACACCCCGGACGTGCTCACCGAAACCACTGCCGATCTCGGCTTTGCACTGCTGATGGCCACCGCGCGCCGCATCACCGAGTCCGAGCGCTGGTTGCGCGATGGGCAGTGGGGGCAGTGGTCGTTCAAGACCATGCTCGGCGCCGATATCCACGGCGGCACGCTCGGCATCCTGGGCATGGGCCGGATCGGGCAGGGCATCGCGCGGCGCGGCGCACACGGCTTCGGCATGCGCGTGCTGTATCACAACCGCAGCCAGTTGCCGGCCGTCACCGAGCAGGCGCTGGGTGCGCAGTACGTCGATTTCGAGACGTTGCTGGCGCAGTCCGACCACCTGGTGCTGGTGTTGCCGTACACCAGGGACTCGCACCACATCATCGATGCCGTGGCGCTGGGCAAGATGCGCGCCACCGCGACGCTGGTGAACATCGCGCGCGGCGGGATCGTCGATGAGCTGGCGCTGGCCGATGCATTGGCCAACGGCCGCCTGGCCGGTGCCGGCCTGGATGTTTACGAAGGCGAGCCGCGTGTGCGCCCGGAACTGCTGGCGTTGCGCAACGTGGTACTCACCCCGCATATCGGCAGCGCCAGCCTGGCCACCCGCCGCGCCATGGTGCAGCTGGCGGTGGACAACCTGATCGCCGCCCTGGGCAAGGGGCCTCAGGCCGGGCATCCGCCGAGCGCGCTCAATGCCGATGCGATTGCCGCTGCCAAACGTGGCGGCGCGATCGTGGGCGCGAGCAAAACCGTGTCGACCAAACGATAGGGAACCTCCGCGGCCAGCGTTGGAGGTTCCCCGAACTCAGCGCGCAGTGCTCCCTTTCTTTTCCCCTTTCGATAAAGACATTCTCATGAGCAACGAAAACCGTCGTTTCAACGTCGCGGTCGTGGGCGCCACCGGCGCTGTCGGCGAGACCATGCTGAGCATCCTGGCCGAGCGCCAGTTCCCGGTCGCCAACCTGTATGCGCTGGCCTCGGCGCGTTCGGCCGGCGGGCAGGTCGAGTTCAACGGCGGCAAGGTCGACGTGCTGGACCTGGCCGAGTTCGACCCGACCGGCGTGGACATCGCGCTGTTCTCCGCAGGCGGCAGCGTGTCCAAGGAATATGGCCCCAAGTTCGCCGCTGCCGGCGCGGTGGTGATCGATAATTCCTCCGCGTTCCGCTACGACGACGACGTGCCGCTGGTGGTGTCCGAAGTCAACCCGGAAGCGCTGAAGCAGCGCCCACGCGGCATCGTCGCCAACCCCAATTGCTCGACCATGCAGATGCTGGTGGCGCTTGGCCCGATCCACCGCAAGTACGGCATCGAACGCATCAACGTGGCGACCTACCAGTCGGTCTCCGGCGGTGGGCGTTCGGCGATGGAAGAACTGGGCAAGCAGACCAGCGAGCTGCTGAGCTTCCAGGACATCGACCCGCAGCGCTTCCCGGTGCAGATCGCCTTCAACCTGATCCCGCACATCGACGACTTTCAGGACAACGGCTACACCAAGGAGGAGATGAAGCTGGTCTGGGAAACCCGCAAGATCCTCGGCGACGACAGCATCCAGGTAAATCCCACCGCGGTGCGCGTGCCGGTGTTTTACGGCCATTCCGAAGCGGTGGCCATCGAGACCCGCGACAAGATCACCGTGGAAGCGGCGCGTGCGCTACTGGACGCCTCGCCAGGCGTGGAAGTGGTGGACGAGCGCAAGCCCGGCGGCTACCCGACCCCGGTCACGCATGCCTCCGGCAAGGACGCGGTGTTCGTCGGTCGCATCCGCGAAGACTTCTCGCACCCGCGTGGTCTCAATCTGTGGATCGTCTCCGACAATATCCGCAAGGGCGCCGCGCTCAACGCCGTGCAGCTGGCCGAACTGGTGGCGCAGGAAGGCTGAGGCATTTCGCAGTAGCGCATGGTGCGCGATGGGGCGGCGCTGGCATGCTCCCATCGCGCTGTTAAGCGCTTGCGCGACAGTGCCAGATTGCTTGGCTTGCCATGCCAGGGCATGCCTGATTGTCACAAAGGTGGCAGCGATCGTGCGCTCGCGGAGCGCGACTCGCAGGCTTGGCGTTGCTGATGGAGCTTCATCGCAGGGGTGTCTTGCTGCGCGTGTAACGACACGTAGTTTCGGTTAGCAGACCTCGCTTGCCGGACCTTTCCTACATGGTGCGTTCAAGCAAGCGCCAGACGACGACGCCCGGATCGTGGGGCATGTGTCGCAACGCCTGGTCGCGCGACGCTGCGGCATTGGCCTTTGTCTGTGGGTTCCCAGGGTTGGGATGTGTCGCACCTGACTAAGGCCATGCACTGGACGCGAGTTGCGAGATAGCCTTCTCGATGCAGTTGCTGGACGCATGCGCACTCGCATGTACGGAAAACTCCCGAGATCAACGCGCCGGCACGCAGGCTTGAGCCCACCCGGCGTCCATCCAGGGTGATAGGCCAGGCGCATTCGCTGTTGGCACCCGGGATTGGCGGTCGCTGCGCACGCATGTCCGGGCGCGCCATGGCGCCGCTTGCGCAGGCACTGCATGGCAAGCGATCGAATGGGGTTGTTCGCGTGCCTGGTGCGTTGCAACGCTCGCAGACGGCTGCGCCGTTGCACGGATGTCGCATTGCGGCATTGCCGTTGGATGCGCGTGCTGCCGTCGGGCGACTTTTTCGCTCATCCAGCGGCTATATTGATGCCCATGAAACATAGGGGCAGGGGCGCGATGCGTCCGATACAAGGGATAGGTGCGTTGCTGCTGATGGCATGCAGCGGCGCAGCCATGGCGTTGGGGCTGGGCGATATCCGGGTGCTGTCCAAGCCCGGGCAACCGCTGGTGGCAGAAATTCCGGTCATCTCGAATGAGCCGGGCGAGCTCGACAACGCGCGCGTGGCGCTGGCCTCGGCCACCACCTTCGCGCGCGTCGGCCTGGAGCGGCCGCAGGGACTGGTCAGCAACCTGCAGTTCCAGTTTGCGCAGGATGCGCGCGGGCGCGCGGTGATCCGCGTGACCAGCAGCCAGCCGGTGGACCGCCCGGCGATCAACTTCCTGATCGAAGTGGAGTGGAGCCAGGGCCGCCTGGTGCGCGAATACGCGGCGCTGGTGGACGCGCCCAATACCGCTGCAGCCATCGCCGAACCGGCCATCGACGCGCCGCAGGCCGGCGCCAGCAATACCATCGCCCGCGAACCTGCTGCCGCACCCGTGGCGGCAGGCGAGCGCAGCGGCACGGATGAAGGCACCGCCGCGCCCTCTGCGCGCCCGGCGGCCGGTGCGGCTGCGGCCACACAGGCCGCTGGCGATACGCTGCCAGCGGTACGCGCGGGCCAGACCCTGTCCGAAATCGCCGCATCCGTGGCGCGCACCAGCGGGCACTCGCTGGATCAGGCCATGCTGGCGCTGTTGCGCACCAATCCCGACGCCTTCATCAACGGCAACATCAACCGCCTCAAGCAGGGCGCAGTCCTGCGTACGCCGCAGGAAGATGCGTTGGCGCAGGTCGGTGCCGCAGAAGCGGCCGTGATGGTGCGCGAGCAGGCCGCGCAGTGGCGGCAGGCACGCTCGGCCATTCCACAGCCGGCCGAAGCCGGTGCTGCGGCTGCAGCGACGCCGGCCCCGGCGACACCTGCCGCATCCGCTGCCGCCGGCAATGGCGCGCGGCTCGAAATCGCCCCGGCAGTGGCGAGTCAGACCAATACTGCCGGCGCGACGTCCGGCACCAGTGCCGAAGGCGAGGGCGAGATGGCGGCCAATCAACAGTTGCAACAGGCCAAGGAAGACATCGCCACCCGCGATGCGGAATTGCAGGATCTGCGCTCGCGCGTGGCCGACCTGGAAAAGCTCAAGCAGCAGCAGCAAGCCTTGATTGCAATGAAGGACACCGACCTGGCCGCGGCGCAGAAGCGTCTGGCCGAGGCGCCGCAGGCCGCGCCGCAAGGCGGCGGTTTCCCGCTGTGGTTGATCGGTGGCGTGGTGCTGATCGTGGCGGCAGTGGTCGCGTGGCTGGCCGCACGGCGCCGCAAACCCTCGCCGCTGCCGCCGTTGCCCCGGCGCCAGTTCGACTTCATGCCGCCGGCCCCAGCGGTGGCTGCAGGCGCCGCACAGGAGGATGCGCCGGTCACCGAGCCCAGCGAGCGCGAGGTGCTGCACGAGACCGAGTTCGAACAGGCCGACCTGCGCGAGGACGAGCGTGCCCACGAGCCGCAGCCGCCATTGTCGGAGGTGCTGCGCCGCGAGCCGCAGTGGGCCGAACCGGTGGCTGCGCCCGTGGCGGTCAATAGCGATGAGTGGCGCGCGCTACGTGCAGCCCCGCCAGCGCCGGCCGAGCCCGAGTCGGCAGCCGGGCCGTCCGACACGCAGC
This sequence comes from Xanthomonas floridensis, assembly GCF_001642575.1. Classification (GTDB taxonomy): domain Bacteria; phylum Pseudomonadota; class Gammaproteobacteria; order Xanthomonadales; family Xanthomonadaceae; genus Xanthomonas; species Xanthomonas floridensis. Next base: position 39,019 of record NZ_LXNG01000007.1, read on the forward strand.
GCGACGCTGCGCATCCGATCTTCGCCGAGCCTGCGTCAGCGTTCGCCTCCGCGGCGCCGAGCGCCGATGAGAGCCGCGTGGATCCGGAGCAGGCGGTGCAGTACCACGCGCCGCACAGTCAGCTGGATGTCGAGCCGGCGCCGGTGGCCCCGGTGGCCGCGCCGAACCCGGTCAGCGACCGGCAATTCGCCTCGGCCGGACGCGATCGTCTGGAACTGGCGGTGGCCTACATGGACCTGGGCGACAAGGACACCGCGCGCGGCCTGCTGCTGGAGGTCGCCGCCAGCGGCGACGACGCCACCCGGGCCGAGGCGGCCCAACTGCTGGAGCGCCTGGCATGAGCCCGGCCATGGACAGCATGGCGGTGCGCGAGCGCCGTATCGACTACGTGGAGTTCGGCTCAACCGATCCGGATGCCAGTCGTGCCTTTTTCGAGGCCGTATTCGGCTGGCAGTTCCAGGCCTACGGCCCGGATTATCTGGCCTTCAACGACGGCCGCATGGACGGGGGCTTCTACCGCACTACGGTCCCGACCCCAGGCGAGAGCGGCCCACTGGTGGTGCTGTATGCCGACGATCTGGCACCGATGCTTGCGCGCGTGCGCGCGTCCGGCGGCGAGATCGTCAAGCCGGTATTCGGTTTCCCTGGGGGCAGCCGGTTTCATTTCCGCGAGCCGGGCGGTTCCACGCTGGCGGTGTGGTCGGAGCGGTCCGTCGCGTAGGGCTGGCCACTGCGGAGCCGCGCCAGGTGGAGTGGCCAGGCGTGCGCGCTGACCGCAGTGTGGGCTGGACGTTGGTGCCCGCCATCTGGCGTTCCAGCGATGTTGCTGCGAACCGAGTTGCTGCGAACTGACCCCGGTCAGCTTGCGTTTGCCGCACGTGCGGCAGGTTGACTGATTGAACACACAGGCAGGTACCGATGCGTTACGCGCTGGGCGTGGAGTATGACGGCAGCGAATTCCAGGGCTGGCAGCAGCTGGGCGAGCACGGTGGGCCCAGCGTGCAGGCCAGCCTGCAGGCGGCCTTGTCGTCGGTGGCCGATGCGCCAATCCAGGTGGTGTGTGCCGGCCGCACCGATGCCGGCGTACATGGGCAATGCCAGGTGGTGCATTTCGACAGCGATGCACGGCGCGAGCCGCGTGGCTGGATGCTGGGCACCACCGCGCGGCTTCCTGCATCGGTCGCGGTGCGCTGGTGCGTACCGGCCGCCGACGATTTTCATGCGCGCTTTTCTGCGCGCGCGCGGCGCTACCGGTACCGCCTGCTGAATCGCCAGATCCGTCCGGCCCTGTATCGGCAGACCCTGAGTTGGGAGCGTCGCCCGCTCGACGCCGACGCCATGCATGTCGCCGCACAGGCGCTGCTGGGCGAGAACGACTTCAGCGCGTTCCGCAGCGTGCAATGCCAGGCGCTGCACGCACGTCGCAACCTGCAGGCGATCAGCGTGCGGCGCGATGGCGAGGTGGTGGAAGTGGAGGTCCAGGCCAATGCATTCCTTCATCACATGGTGCGGAATATTGTTGGATCGCTGATGTTGGTCGGGTCCGGTGAGCAACCGGCCGACTGGATCGCGACGTTGCTGGCCGGACGCGACCGCACGGTTGCCGGCCCGACAGCGCCGCCACAAGGCCTGGTGTTTATCGGGCCTCTGTATCCTGCAGAGTGGCATCTGCCTGCCGAGGTGACCCAATGAATCGATCGCTGTACCGCACCCGTATCAAGTTCTGCGGCATGACCCGCGCCGGTGATATCCGACTGGCCGGGGAGCTGGGTGTGGACGCGGTAGGTTTCATCTTTGCGCACGGCAGCCCGCGGCGCGTGGCGCCGGCGGAGGCGCGCGCGATGCGCCAGGCCACCGCGCCGATGGTCGATGTGGTCGCCTTGTTCCGCAACAATTCCAAGGAAGAAGTACGCGAAGTGGTGCGCACCGTGCGCCCGACCTTGTTGCAATTCCACGGCGAGGAAGACGACGCGTTCTGCCGCAGCTTCAACCTGCCGTATCTCAAGGCGGTGCCGATGGGGAGCGCCGGGGTCAACGGCGAAGACGCCAACGCGCGTACCTTGCAGCTGGCCTATCCGAACACCGCCGGTTTCCTGTTCGACAGCCATGCGCCGGGGGCCGGCGGCGGCACCGGCAAGACCTTCGACTGGTCGCGCCTGCCCACCGGCTTGCATCGTCCGTTCCTGCTGGCCGGCGGCATCAACGCCGACAACGTCTTCGATGCCATCGTCGCTACCTTGCCGTGGGGCGTGGATGTGTCCAGTGGTGTCGAACTGGCCCCCGGCATCAAGGACGGCCACAAGATGCGCAAGTTCGTTGAAGAAGTGCGCCGCGCCGACTGCCACGAGTTGGGGTGAATCGGGAATCGGGAATCGAAAGGCGGTGGGCGCCGCTGGCGCATTTTTTTAGTGGGCGATCAAGTCTTGAGACTCTGATGTGTCCAGCGGCGCCGAGCTGGCGTCCAGTATCCAGGATGGCCGCAGGATGGGCTCAGGTGCTCAACAACGCGTCCTGATCCTCTTCCAGTGCTGTGCGTAGCCAGTTGGCCAGCCGTGCGATGCGCGGGTCCGGGTTGCGTCTTGCGGCACAGAGCACCCAGCGTCCGTTGGTCGGGGTGAATCCCCACGGCGCCAGCAGGCGTGCGGCCGCCAGGTCAGCGGCTACCAGGGGGTGCGGGGCGATCGCCACACCCAGGCCGGCGGCGGCCGCCTCCAGTAGATAGACCAGGTGTTCGAATTCGGTGCCCAGGCGCAAGGTGTCGGGCGCGATCTCGTGCGCCTGTGCCCATTCCGGCCAGGCCTGCGGGCGCGAGCGAGTGTGCAGCACCGGGTGATCGCGCAGGGCCTTGGGGCTGTGGTGGTCCAGCTTCCAGGTCGCTGCCAGCTGCGGGCTCAATACCGGGCCAATCCATTCCACGCCGAGCTCGTGCACCTGCCACTCGCCCGGCCATGGTGGCGACTCCAGCAGCAGGGCCGCGTCCAGGCCGTCCAGGTCCGGGCCGGGTGGTTGCTCGTTGGCCGACAGGTGCAGGCGCAGGTCGGGCAGGTCGCGTTGCAGCCGGCCCAGGCGGGGAATGACCCAGCGTGCCAGCAGGCTGCCCGAGCACCCCAGCACCAGTGGCGCCTCGCTGGCCGGGTGACGCAGCGCCGCCCAGGCATCGCCGATCAGGGCAAATCCTTCGCCGGTGGCGTCGCGCAGCCGTGTCCCGGCGGCGGTAAGGGCCAGGCCGCGGCCCTGGCGGGTGAACAAGGCCGTGCCCAGCGCCTGTTCCAGCGAACGCACATGGCGGCTGATGGCGCCATGGGTCACGTGCAACTCCTGTGCGGCCCGGCTGACGCTCTGCAGGCGGGCGGCGGCCTCGAAGGCGCGCAAGGCGGCCAGCGGCGGGAGCGATACCGTCATATGTGAGTCCAGATCACAGGTTGCGGCAATCTTATCGATTTATCGCGCTGCCGGCCTGCGGTAGAGTTGCCGCTTCTCGTATGACCGCATTGCTGCAGAGGATTCCCATGTCGGCCCAGCCCATCAGTGACTTTTATGCCTACCCGGATGCTGCCGGCCACTTTGGCAAGTTCGGCGGCCGCTTCGTCGCCGAAACCCTGATCGGCCCGCTGCAGGAACTGGCTGCCGCCTACGACCAGGCGCGCCAGGATCCGAGCTTCATTGCCGAGTACGACAAGGACCTCAAGCACTACGTCGGCCGGCCCAGCCCGATCTATCACGCCGAGCGGCTCAGCCGCGAAGTGGGCGGCGCGCAGATCCTGCTCAAGCGCGAAGACCTGAACCACACCGGCGCGCATAAGATCAACAACACCATCGGCCAGGCGCTGCTGGCCAGCCGCATGGGCAAGACCCGCATCATTGCCGAGACCGGTGCCGGCCAGCACGGCGTGGCCAGCGCCACGGTGGCGGCGCGGCTGGGCCTGGAGTGCGTGGTCTATATGGGCGCCACCGACATCGAGCGGCAGAAGATCAACGTCTACCGCATGAAGCTGCTGGGCGCGACGGTGATTCCGGTGAGCTCCGGCTCGGCCACGCTCAAGGACGCGCTCAACGAGGCGATGCGCGACTGGGTGACCAATGTGCGCGACACCTTCTACATCATCGGCACGGTGGCCGGCCCGGACCCGTATCCGCGCATGGTGCGCGACTTCAACGCGATCGTGGGCCGTGAGGCGCGCGAGCAGATGCTGCAGGATTACGGCCGGCTGCCGGATGCGATCAGCGCCTGCGTCGGTGGCGGCAGCAATGCGATCGGGCTGTTCCATGCCTTCCTCAACGACCCCGGCGTCAAGATCTACGGTGCCGAAGCCGCAGGCGACGGCATCGCCACCGGCCGGCATGCCGCGTCCATCGCCGCAGGCCGCCCCGGCGTGCTGCACGGCAACCGCACCTACGTGATCTGCGACGACGATGGCCAGATCACCGAAACCCATTCGATCTCCGCCGGCCTGGATTACCCGGGCGTGGGGCCGGAGCATTCTTTCCTGTCCGATAGCGGCCGCGCGGTGTATCAGGGCATCACCGACGACGAGGCGATGGCGGCGTTCCATCTGCTGGCGCATACCGAAGGCATTCTTGCCGCGCTGGAATCCAGCCATGCGGTGGCACAGTCGATCAAGCTGGCACGCGAGCTGCCCAGGGACGCGCTGGTGTTGTGCAACCTGTCCGGCCGTGGCGACAAGGACGTGCATACCATCGCCGCGCGCGAAGGCCTGGTGCTGTGATCGCAACCCAGGCGCGCAAGCTGGGCGGCGCAATGGGACTGCTGTGCATCTCTGCGCTGGCCCTGGCCGCGCCACCTGCGTCCGAACTGGCGCGCAGTGGCGGGGTGCGCGTCGGTCAGCGCTTCAGTGAGCTGGAACCGCGTGCGCACTGGGCACTACTCAACGCGGGGCCTCTTGGGCCGTGCGGCCATGTGGAAGGTGGGCTGTTGCCCAACGGCGTAGCGATGATGGTCGAAGACGATCGCATCGTGCGTTTCGACGTCGCCGACGCGGGCCCGGTCGGTCCTTTCGGTGTCCATGTCGGCGACAGCGAGGCCTCCACGCGCGCGCGTCTGCCGGCGGGCTACAGCGTCCAACCGCATAAATACGGCGGCGACCGCGGCAACGATCATTATCTGACCTGGCGCGACCCGCAAGGCGAGTTCGCCGTTCGCTACGAAACCGGAGAAGGCACTGTGACATCGATGTATTGGGGAAGCTGGGACGCCGTGCAATTGGTGGAGGGCTGCGCATGAGCCGCGCGCCAGACCGGATCGCTACGCGTTTTGACGCCTTGCGTCAGACCGGCCGCAAGGCATTGATTCCCTTCATCACCGCCGGCGACCCATCGCTGGAAGCCACCGTGCCGGTGATGCACGCGCTGGTGCGCGCCGGTGCCGACGTCATCGAGCTGGGCGTGCCGTTCTCCGACCCCATGGCCGACGGTCCCACCATTCAGCGCAGTTCCGAGCGTGCGCTGGGGCGTGGCGCCGGCCTGGCCTACGTGCTGGAAGCGGTGCACGAGTTCCGCCGCGAGGACGCCGTCACCCCGGTGGTGCTGATGGGTTACCTCAATCCGATCGAAATCCACGGCACCCGGCGTTTTGCTGAGGCCGCCGTGGCCGCGGGCGTGGATGGCCTGCTGCTGGTGGACCTGCCGCCGGAAGAGGCGGACGAAACCCGCGACATCTTCAGCGAAGTCGGGCTGGCACTGATCGCGCTGGCCTCGCCGACCACCAGCGAGCAGCGCCTGGACATGCTGTGCAGCACCGCGCAGGGCTATCTGTACTACGTCAGTTTCGCAGGTGTCACCGGTGCCTCGGATCGGCTCGATACCCACGCCGCCAGCGATCGCCTGCGCCAGCTACGCCAGCGCGCCGGCGCACCGGTGGTGGCCGGCTTCGGCATCAAGGATGCTGCCAGCGCGGCCGCGATGGCCGTCGATGCCGATGGCGTGGTGGTCGGCAGCGCCTTGGTGGCGGCCCTGACCGAAGCGGGCGACGTCCGCAGCGCCCGCGAACGCGCCGAAGCCTTTCTGGCCCCGCTTCGACAGGCGCTGGATAAGGACTAGGGCAAGGGCAAGGCCAAGGCCCGTTTCCGGCTGCTATGGGCTGTGTGGATCGCCCGGCGCGAGCGATGCCCCCATCCGCCCTTCGGGCACCTTCCCCCGCAGGCGGGGGAAGGCAGGTAGGCCAACTGTTGCGCTTGAGCCCTTTTCCCGCGCGCAGGAGGAGGGGTAGCCGCAGGAGGGGGGGGGCGACCATGAAACCCGGCGCGCGCGGGAGAGGGTTGGGGTGAGGGCAGCGGACGCAGGCAAAGCCCCCCGCGCACCCAATAAGCAGCGCACCTGGCCACCCTCCGCGCTGCCGCCCCACGCCCACATTCACCCGCCGCGCTACCTGGGCCTTCGCGCAGCGCGTTAGACTGTCGCCCCTCTGCGGCCCGCATCGCCGCCCTGCATGGATTGTCATACACGCATGAGTTGGCTCAGCAAATTGATGCCCTCCGGCATCCGCACCGAGAACACCCCGGCCAAGAAGCGCAGCGTTCCCGAGGGCCTCTGGGAAAAGTGCAGCAACTGCGGCAGCGCGCTGTACGGCCCGGAGCTTGAGGAGAACCTGGAGGTGTGTCCGAAGTGTGACCACCACATGGCCATTCGCGCCCGCGCGCGGCTGAACTCGCTGTTCGACCCGGAGACCGCGACCACCGAGATCGCCGCCCAGCTGGGCCCGGTCGACGTGCTCAAGTTCAAGGACCAGAAGCGCTACGGCGAGCGCATCAAGGCCAGCCAGAAGGCCAGCGGCGAATACGACGCGCTGATCGCCATGCGCGGCACGCTCAAGGGCAACCCGCTGGTCGCCGCCGCCTTCGATTTCGCCTTCATGGGTGGCTCGATGGGGTCGGTGGTCGGCGAGCGCTTTGCGCGCGCGGCCGAAGTGGCGCTGGAAGTGGGATGCCCGTTCGTGTGCTTTTCCGCCAGTGGCGGCGCACGCATGCAGGAAGGCCTGTTCTCGCTGATGCAGATGGCCAAGACCTCCGCAGCGCTCGGGCGCCTGCGCGAAGCCGGCCTGCCGTACATCTCGGTGCTGACTCATCCCACCACCGGTGGCGTGTCGGCATCGTTTGCCATGCTGGGCGACATCAACATCGCCGAGCCGCATGCGCTGATCGGCTTTGCCGGCCCGCGCGTGATCGAGCAGACCGTGCGCGAGACGTTGCCGGAAGGTTTTCAGCGCTCGGAATTCCTGCTCGACCACGGCGCCATCGACCAGATCTGCGACCGTCGCCAGATGCGCGACCGCATCGCCGAGCTCACCGCCATGATGATGCGGCAGGCGCGCCCGCAGGACGCGGCCGCGTAGGCTCAGGCGCGACCCGGTCGCGCCCCCTTTGTCGCACGCGCATTGGCGCGTGCGTCCACATTCAGCAGGAACAGCGCGTCGCATGAGTAGTCGCAAATATTTCGGTACCGACGGCATCCGCGGGCGGGTCGGGCAGGGCGTGATCTCGGCCGATTTCGTGCTGCGCCTGGGCAATGCGCTCGGCCGTGTGCTCACCCAGGGCCGCAGCAAGCGTCCGCTGGTGTTGATCGGCAAGGACACCCGCATTTCCGGCTATATGTTCGAAGCGGCGCTGGAAGCCGGCCTGGTCGCAGCGGGCGCCGATGTGCAGATGATCGGCCCGATGCCGACGCCAGCGATCGCGTTCTTGACCAGCACCCTGCGCGCCGATGCCGGGGTGGTGATCAGTGCCTCGCACAACCCGCATTACGACAACGGCATCAAGTTCTTTTCCGCCGAGGGCGAGAAGCTCGACGACGCCACCGAAGCGGCGATCGAAGCCGCCCTGGACGAGCCGTTCCACACCGTGGAATCCGAGCGTCTGGGCAAGGCGATCCGCACCCGTGACGCGATCGGCCGCTACATCGAGTTCTGCAAGGCCAGCGTGGCGCGCGGCTTCACCCTGCAGGGGCTGAAGATGGTGCTGGACTGCGCGCATGGCGCCACCTATCACATTGCACCGATGCTGTTCCGCGAGCTGGGTGCCGAGGTGGTGGTGATCGGCGCCGCACCGGATGGGCTCAATATCAACGACGGCGTCGGCTCGACGCATATCGACAATCTCGCCGCCAAGGTGCGCGAGAGCGGGGCGCATCTGGGCATCGCCTTCGACGGCGACGGCGACCGCGTGCTGATGGCCGATGACCAGGGCAACCCGGTCGACGGCGACGACCTGCTGTACGTGCTGGCACGGTCGTGGCAGGCCAGTGGCCGGCTCACCGGCACGGTGGTCGGTACCTTGATGACCAATTACGGACTGGAACCGGCGCTGGCCGCGCTGCAGATCCCGTTCCAGCGCGCCAAGGTCGGCGACCGTTACGTGCACCAGGCATTGGTCGAAGGCGGCGGCACGCTGGGCGGGGAAACCTCCGGCCACCTGCTGTGCCTGGACCGTGCCAGCACCGGCGATGGCATCGTCAGCGCGCTGCAGGTGCTCGAAGCGCTGGGCCGCGACGGGCATAGCCTGCGCGAAGCGCTGCGCGATCTGGCCAAGGTGCCGCAGAAGACCGTGAACGTGCGTCTGGATGGCGGCGCTGCCAAGGCGATCGTGGAGGCGCCCGGTGTGCAGCAGGCGTTGCAGCAGGCGCAGGCGGCGGTGCAGGGGCGCGGACGCGCCTTCCTGCGGCCCTCCGGCACCGAACCGGTGGTGCGCGTGACCGTGGAAGCCGACGATGCCGGCCTGATGCAGGCCACGCTCGACCGTCTCTCCGGAGCGGTGCGTGACGCGGCGTGAGTCGCTGATCATTGGCGTGTGCGTGGTCTTCGCCAAGGCCGCGACGTTCTACCTGTTGTATCGCCTGTTGTCCTGAGCGGCAGGCGTTTCCTTTCCCGACTTCCACTGCAGATACCCGTATGAGCGCCCGCATCCCGACCCTGGACATCACCCGTTTCGACAGCGACCGCGACGCCTTTGTCGCCGAGCTTGGTGCGGCCTATCGGCAGTGGGGTTTTGCCGGCATCCGCAATCACGGCATTGCTCAGGCCGATATCGATGCCGCCTACGAGGTGTTCAAGGCGTTCTTCGCCTTGCCCGAAGAGGTGAAGCGCCGCTATCACCTGCCCGGTAGCGGCGGTGCGCGTGGCTACACCGCCTTCGGCGTGGAAACCGCCAAGGATTCCAAGCATTTCGATCTCAAGGAGTTCTGGCATATCGGCCGCGAGATTCCTGACGATTCGCCGTACCGCGAGGTGATGGCGCCGAACCTGTGGCCGGACGAAGTGCCTGGCTTCCGCGAGCGTGGCTACCAGCTGTACCAGCAGCTCGATCAGCTCGGCTCGCGCGTGCTTTCGGCGTTGGCGCTGCATATCGGCCTGCCGCAGGACTATTTCGTCGACAAGACCAACAACGGCAATTCGATCCTGCGCCCGATCCATTACCCGCCGATCACCAGTGACGACATTCCCAACGTGCGGGCCGGTGCGCACGGTGACATCAACTTCATCACCTTGCTGGTCGGTGCCAGTGCCGCCGGGCTGGAAGTGCGCTCCAACGATGGCGAGTGGGTGCCGTTCACCGCAGACGCCGACACCATCGTGGTCAATATCGGCGACATGCTGCAGCGGCTCACCAATCACGTCTACCCGTCCACCATCCACCGCGTGGTCAATCCCCCGGGCGAAGCCGCGCGCAAGCCGCGCTATTCGGTGCCGTTCTTCCTGCACCCCAATCCGGATTTCCTGATCGACGTGCTGCCCTCGTGCATCAGCGTCGACAACCCCAGCCGCTATCCCGAGCCGATCACCGCGCATGGATTCCTGGAAGAGCGCCTGCGCGAGATCAAGCTGAAGTAATCACCGCAGCAGCGGCGCCATGGCGTTTGCGGTGCCACTGCTGCCAGCAGTAGAGGGCGCTGCGATACATTGCCGCGCCCGCAACATAGCCATGACACGGGCCACACTTTCGTTCATAAAATTCTGCTCGTGTCTGGTTAAAGCTTGCGTTCACTCACGCCGATAAATCAGTCTGATCGCTAGCGCGACGTCGGACTCGCCTGGCGCCCGCTGCCGATTGCACGAGGTATTGGCGCATGCGGATGCGGTGGATCAAACAAACAAGTGCGGTAGTGGCGCTTGCCCTCTGTGGCGCGATGGCGCCTGTGGCGGCAACGCCGGTGAACGTGACCGTCACCGATGCCAATGGTGTTCTGGTCGATGCGGTGGTTAGCCTGGAGGTGCCGCGTCCCGCTGCTGCCACGGCCGGCAAGACCGTTGAGATGGATCAGGTCAATTCGCAGTTCGTTCCTGCGGTGCTGGCGATACGCGTCGGGACCGCGGTGCGGTTTCCGAACAACGATCAGATCCGCCATCAGGTCTATTCGTTCTCTCCCGCCAAGCGCTTCGAATTGCCGCTGTTCCAGGGCACCACTGCGGCGCCGGTACGGTTCGATCAAGCCGGTCTGGTGACGGTGGGCTGCAATATCCACGACTGGATGCTGGGCTACATCGTGGTGCTGGATACCCCATATTTCGGCAAGACCGGTAGCGATGGCCGCGTGCAACTCGATGCACCCGCAGGTGCGTACACGCTGCGCGTCTGGCATCCGCGCATCAAGGGCGCAGCGGCCACCGAGCCGCTGCAGGTCGCACGCGATGCGGTGCAGCGCCGCGTCACCCTGCAGACCACGGGCGCAGCCCCGGCGGTGGCGCCGGTGGACGATCGGGTGCGCGCGCTGCAGGACAAGTTCCGCCGCGCCGAGCCCAAGAAGCCGCATCCATGAAAGCGATGCGGCTGCATACGCGCATTGCGGCGTTGCTGGTGCTGGTCGTGCTTGCCACGCAGGCACTGACCTTCATCGCGGTGCAATTGGCAACCGAGCGCAGCGTCAAGGCGCAACTTGGCGAAGAACTGCAGATCGGCGAGCGCGTCTGGCAGCGCATCAACCTGCGCCGCGACGAACAACTGCTGCAGTCGGCGTCGGTGCTGGCAGACGACTTCGGATTTCGCGCCGCGGTGGCCAGTGGCGATGTCCCCACCATGCAATCGGCGCTGCGCAACCATGCGGCGCGCATGTCTGCGCAGACCGCCTTGCTGCTCGCGCCGGACGGGCAATTCCTGACCGGGCTGGCCGACGTGCCGCAGGCCGAACAACTGCGCGCCGTGCAGGCCTTGTTGCAGCAGGCGCAGCGCGACGGGCGCGCCGTCGGCGTGGTCGCGCTGGATCAGCACATCGTGCGGCTGGCGGTGGTGCAGGTGCTGGCGCCCAGCCGCGTGGGCTGGATCGCAATCGGCAACGAATCCGGCGAAGGCCTGGCGCAGGACTTCCGCAGCACGACCGGACTGGATGCCACGTTCTACACCGACGGGTCACCAATCCGCGTCCTGGCATCCACCCTGGAGCCGGCTGCACGCAGCGAATTTGCGCAGCAGTTGCCGGCGGCCGAGCGCACGCAGGTGGCGGCGATTCCGTTGACGCTGGGCCAGTCGCGCTACCTGGTCAAGTTGCAATCGATCCAGGGCGACAGTCATGTGCGGGTGGCGCTGCAGGCATCGCTGGATCGCGCCGTGGCGCCGTACCGCATCCTCAAATTGCGCATCCTGCTGCTTGCCGGCCTGGCGACGGCTGCAGCCCTGGCTGTGGCGCTCTTTCTGGCGCGTGGCGTCAGCAAGCCGGTGGCGCAACTGGTGCAGGCGGCGCGACGCATCCAGCAAGGCGATTACCAGACCGCGGTCGAGGTCCCGCCGGGCCGTGAGCTGGCCGAACTCGCCGATAGCTTCGGGCGCATGCAGCAACAGATTGCAAGCCGCGAGCAGCGCATCCTGCATCAGGCCCGGCACGATGCATTGACCGGTCTGCCCAACCGCCTCTGGCTGCTGGAGCGACTCAAGGACGTGGTGGAACAGACGGTGGCCTCAGGCGGTACGGCGGCGGTGCTGATCCTGGATCTGGAGCGGTTCAAGGAACTCAACGACAGCCTCGGCCACGATTTCGCCGACCAGGTGCTGGTCGAAGTCGGGCAGCGCCTGGCCGATGTGGTGCAGGCGCCCAATCTGGTGGGCCGGCTCGGCAGCGACGAATTCATGGTGGTGGTGGCGCAGGCCGATGCCTCGACCGTGCAGCAGGACGCGCAGCGCCTGCTGCTGCAGCTGCGTCGTCCGCTGGTGTTGCCGCAGGCGCGCATCCAGCTCGAAGCCAGCATCGGCATCGCCTTGATTCCCGAGCATGGCGCCGATCCGGACACCTTGTTGCGCCGCGCCGACATTGCGCGGCGTCAGCTGGGTGACGCCACCACCGTTGGCGCCAGCGTCTACCGCATGGGGCAGGACGAGCAGCATCTGCGGCGGCTGCGACTCACCGGCGATCTGCGTCAGGCCATCGGCGGCAATGAGTTGACCCTGCGCTTCCAGCCCAAGATCTGCCTGCGCAGCGATCAGGTGGAACAGGTCGAGGTGCTGGTGCGTTGGCATCACCCCACGCTGGGCCCGATCGGTCCGGACGAATTCATTCCGCTGGCCGAGCATTCCGGGGTGATCCACCCGCTGACCCGCTTCGTGCTGGACGAGGCGCTGCGCTGTCAGGCGCACTGGCGCACGCAGGGGCTGGAGTTGGGCATGGCGATCAATCTGTCTGCGCTGGATCTCTCCGATCCCGGCCTGCCAGATTACGTGCGCGCGCGCCTGGAGCAGCATGCGGTGCCAGCGAAGACGGTGACCCTGGAGTTGACCGAAAGCGCGTTGATGCGCGATGTCGAATCTGCGCTGCACATGCTGCACCAGTTGCGCAGCGTCGGCGTGCGCCTGTCCATCGACGACTTCGGCACCGGCTATTCCTCGCTGGCCCAACTCAAGCGCATGCCGGTCAACGAATTGAAGATCGACAAGAGCTTCGTCATGCAACTGGCCGAAGGCACCGACGACGCCTTCATCGTGCGCAGTACCATCGATCTTGGACACAACCTCGGTCTGAGCGTGATCGCCGAAGGCGTCGAGAACGCGACCGCACTGGAGCTGCTGCGCGGCTATGGCTGCGACATGGTGCAGGGCTATCTGTACGCGCCGCCGCTGGAACAGGCGCCGCTGGTGGCGTGGTGCATGCGTCAACTCGGCAAGTCTTCGCCAGCGCAAGCAGGAGCGCACTGATGAAATTCAGCATCCGTGGCTCGGTCATCGTTGCGGCGGTCGGTATCGCGCTGATCCCGGCACTGGCCATCGCCGGAGAGGGGCGCCTGCTGGCCACCGGCGGCGTATCGATGATCGAAGGTAGCAGCGGTGGCGGCATCGTGCCGTGGGCGACATTGTCCGGCTACGGCACCCGCGATGAGCTCGGCACCGTGCTGTTCGCCACCCATGTCGACAGCGGCGATTACCGGCTCGATGTACAGGGCGCTGCACTGACCGTCGGCAACCGCCTGGAGCTGTCGCTCGCGCGTCAGCGCCTGGACCTGGGTACCTTGCAGGACCGTCTTGGGCTGCCGTGGAATGCGCTGGGCCAGGATGTGTTCGGCGCCAAGCTGCGCGTGTCCGGCGACCTGGTTTACGGCCGCGGCCCGCAGGTCAGCGTGGGCGTGCAGTACAAGCGTCTGCGCGATGGCACCCTGCCACTGGCGATTGGTGCCCGCGACGATCACGGTACCGACGTCTACGTCAGTGCCAGCCGCTTGCTGCTGCAAGGCGCTGGCGGCTACCAGTTACTGCTCAACGGCACGCTGCGTGCGACGCGCGCCAACCAGACCGGTCTGCTCGGCTTTGGCGGCGATCGTCGCGACAGTTACCGCCTGGTTGCCGAAGCCAGTACCGCCATCGTGCTCTCGCCGTCGTGGGCGGTCGGGGTGGAGTATCGCGACAAGCCGGACAACCTGGGCTTTGCGCGCGAACAGGCCTGGGCGGACGGTTTCGTGGCCTGGTTTCCCAACAAGCATGTCTCGCTCACCGCAGCCTGGGCCGATCTGGGCGAGATTGCCACGTTGACCGATCAGCGCGGCCCCTATCTCTCCCTGCAGGTGGCGTTCTGATGAATCGATGGCTGCGTGGTTGCCTGATGTGCATGCTGTGCCTGCTCGGCGCCTGCGCCACCACGCGCACGCAACCGACGTTGTACGACGAGCTTGGCGGGCAGGCCGGCATCGAGGCCCTGGTGGAGACCATGTTGTCGCGCATCGCCGACGATCAGCGCATCGTCGACAAGTTTGCCCGCGTCAACATCGTCATGCTCAACGCGCGTCTGGTGCAAAAGTTCTGTCACGTCGCCGACGGTCCGTGTCCGGATACCGCCAAGTCGATGCAGCAGGCGCACCAGCATCTGGCCATCCGCGAAGGTGACTTCAACGCCCTGGTGGAAGATCTGAACTGGGCGATGGACCAGCAAAAGATCCCGCGCCGCACCCAGAACCGCCTGTTGGCGCGGCTGGCCGCCATGCACGGGGAGATCGTCAATCACTGAGCTGTGCCTTTCGCCGCAGGCGGATGCATCGCGGCCTTGGTGCCTGCACGGCAGCGCTGGACCGCGAGCCATGGCCGGCTCAGTCCAACGGCCGTACCCGATGCGAGCCGCGCGCCATCAGGCGCAAGGCCAGCGCGTGCGGCAACACGCGCTGGGCAGCATTGACCAGGCGATAGCGCCAGCCCGGGACCGCCAGCACCTGCCCGCGCTCCAGTGCGGCAATGCCGTACTCGGCCACCGCATCGGCCTGTAGCCAGGCCCAGTGGGGCAGGGTGGACATCGCCTCGCGGGTACCGGTGACGTCGTGGAACTCCGACCACGCAAAGCCCGGGCACAGCGCGCAGACCTTGACCCGGCAGTCGGCATTTTCCAGCGCCAGCGATTCGCTGAAGCGCAGCAGGAAGCTCTTGCTGGCCGCATAGAGCGTCTGCCCATCGGCACTGGGCGTGAGCGCGGCGAACGAGGCCACGTTGAGAATGCGTCCCTGGCCGCTGGCGCGAATCATCGGCAGCAACCGCCAGGTGAGTTCGCACACCGTGCCGATCATCACCTGCAGAAAGCGCGCATGCGTGGCCCAGTCGTTTTGCAGATACCGGCCCGGTACGCCGTAGCCGGCATTGTTGACCAGGGTGCCCACCGTCCAGCCCGCGCGCTGGATCTGCGCAACCAGCATCTGCGCCGCGTCCGGGTCGGCCAGGTCGGCCGGCAGGACTTCCACCCGCACCTGCGTACCTAGTTCGGCGGCCAACGCCTGCAGCCGGTCCACCCGTCGTGCGGTCAGGATCAACGGGATGCCCCGCCTGGCATACGCCCGTGCGATCTCGCGGCCGATGCCGCTGGAGGCGCCGGTGATCAGGGCGAAGACAGGCGAATCGGACATGGCGGGTTCCTGTTGAGGGAGGCATAGGACAGTTGCAGGACACAAGTGTGCCGGTTGCCGACAGGGCATGGGCTATTCTGTCGCCCGTCTTCAACTCAGGAACCTGCGCCTGATGCGTCGTAAAATCGTTGCTGGAAACTGGAAGCTGCATGGCAGCCGCTCCTTCGCCACCGACCTGGTGGCCAAGGTCGCCGCGCACATGCCCCTGGAGGGTGTCGATGTCGTCATCCTGCCGCCACTGCCTTACCTCGGTGACCTGATCGAGGATTTCGAGGCCAACCATCTGTTGTTTGGAGCCCAGGACGTCAGCAGTAACGAGAAGGGCGCCTACACCGGCGAGGTCTCGGCCACGATGCTGGTGGATGTCGGTGCCGAGTACGGCCTGGTCGGCCATTCCGAGCGCCGCCAGTACCACCAGGAGAGTAGCGAGCTGGTAGCGCGCAAGTTTGCCGCCGCCATCCATGCCGGATTGATCCCGGTGCTGTGTGTGGGTGAATCGCTGGAACAGCGTGAAGCCGGTCAGACTGAGGCAATCCTACGTGCCCAGCTCGAGCCGGTGATTGCCCTGGTCGGTAGCCAAGGCTTCGAACGGGCCGTGCTGGCGTACGAGCCGATCTGGGCGATCGGCACCGGGCGGACCGCCAGTCCCGCCCAGGCCCAGGCTGTGCACGCCTTCCTGCGTGGCGAAGTCGCGAAGACGGATGCTAGAATCGCCGATTCCCTGCCCATCCTGTACGGGGGCAGTGTCAAGCCCGACAATGCCAGCGAGCTGTTCGCACAGCCCGATGTCGATGGCGGGCTTGTCGGAGGCGCCTCCTTGGTGGCCGAAGATTTCCTGGCCATCGCGCGTGCGGCGGCCGCTCGTTAACCCATTAAGTTTTGTCCGGGGACGGATTTCGAAATGCTGATGTTGATCCTCAATGTGGTCTACGTGCTGGTTGCGCTGGCGATGATTGCGCTGATCCTGATGCAGCGCGGTGCCGGTGCTGCGGCCGGGTCCGGTTTCGGCGCGGGTGCGTCGGGCACTGTGTTCGGGTCGCAGGGTGCGTCGAACTTCCTGTCCAAGTCGACCAAGTGGCTGGCCGTGGTGTTCTTCAGCATCAGCCTGTTCATGGCCTGGTACGCCACCCATGGCGCCCGTCCCACCGACCAGAACCTGGGTGTGATGTCGCAGGCGGCAACCCCAGCACCGGCCGCCGCTGCTGGTGAGCTGGCCCAGCCGCTGCCGCAGGCGCCCGCCAGCGGTGCAGTGCCGACCGCTCCGTCGCAGCCCGCGCCTGCCGCGGCACCGGCCGTAACGCCGGCGCAGCCCGCGGCCACGCAGCCGGCGCCTGCGGCAAGCGAAGAAAACGCTTCAGAACCAGCACAAAAACGCTGAAGCCGGTTACAATACGCTGCGCACTGGGATGCCCAGCGGCGCAACGTATGCCCAGGTGGCGGAATTGGTAGACGCACTACCTTGAGGTGGTAGCGACTTAGGTCGTAGGGGTTCGAGTCCCCTCTTGGGCACCATTGTTTGGCTGCAGTTCCTGCGCATTGCGGTTTGCCGCGCGCGGGGCCTGCCTATACCCCATGCCGGCACGCGGCGCGTGCGGGCAGAGGCAAGAGAGAATCGCTGTGCTGGCCGAATATTTGCCGAGTCTGCTGTTTCTGGTTGTCGCCACTGGCATCGGCATCGTGTTGATGCTGATTGGCCGGTTCCTCGCTCCGCGCAGCCCGGACGCGCGCAAGCTCTCGCCGTACGAGTGTGGCTTCGAGGCATTCGAAGACGCGCGCATGAAGTTCGATGTGCGCTACTACCTCATCGCGATCCAGTTCATCGTGTTCGACCTGGAAATCATCTTCATCGTGCCGTGGACGCAGGTGTTCATGGAGATCGGCGCACGTTCGCTGGTCACCATGGGCCTGTTCGTCGGCATGTTGTTCCTCGGCTTTATCTACGTGTGGAAGAAGGGAGCGCTGGAATGGGAGTGATTCAGACCCTGGATCGTCTGATGACCAACCCGATGCCGGAAGGCCGGGTGGAAGACATCCTGCGCCCGGAAGGCGAAAACCCGCTGCTGGAAAAGGGCTATGTGACCACCAGCGTCGACGCGCTGCTCAACTGGGCGCGCACCGGCTCGATGTGGCCGATGACCTTTGGTCTGGCCTGCTGCGCCGTCGAGATGATGCACGCAGGCGCCTCGCGCCTGGATCTGGACCGTTACGGCGTGGTGTTCCGCCCATCGCCGCGCCAGTCCGACGTGATGATCGTGGCCGGCACGCTGGTCAACAAGATGGCCCCGGCGCTGCGCAAGGTCTACGACCAGATGCCGGATCCGAAGTGGGTCATCTCGATGGGCAGCTGCGCCAACGGCGGCGGCTACTATCACTATTCGTATTCGGTGGTGCGCGGTTGCGATCGCATCGTGCCGGTGGACATCTATGTCCCGGGCTGCCCGCCGACCGCCGAGGCGCTGGTCTACGGCATCCTGCAGCTGCAGAAGAAGATCTGGCGAACCCAGACAATCGCACGCTGACACCCGTCTTCTCCTACCGAGAGCAGCCAAGCCCCCATGGCAGAGCAAGCATCTTCCTTCACTGACCGACTTGCGGCACGTTTCGCTGGTGCGCAGATCGCCGTGGCCCTGCCGCGCGGCGAAGTGACGCTGGAAGTCGCCGCCGCCGATTGGCACGCTACCTGTCTTGCGCTGCGCGACGAGTTCGGTTTCGAACAGCTCAGCGACCTGTGCGGCGTCGACTACCTGGGTTATGGCAGCGCCGAATGGGACACCGCCGATGTGTCCTCACAGGGCTTCAGTCGCGGCGTCGAGGGCAAGGCACTGGGTCGCTTTGCCTGGGGCGAATTCCCCAGCCAGGAAAGCTCCGAGGGCGCCCATCCGCAGCACATGCCCAAGCAGCGCTTTGCGGTGGTCGCGCAGCTGATGTCCTACCAGCACAACCAGCGTCTGCGCGTGCGTTGCTACGCACCGGACGAACAGGTGCCGGTGGTGGCGTCGGTGACCGACATCTGGCCGGGCGTGAACTGGTTCGAACGCGAAGCGTTCGACCTGTTCGGCATCGTGTTCGATGGCCACCCGGACCTGCGCCGTATCCTGACCGACTATGGATTCGTCGGCCATCCGTTCCGCAAGGATTTCCCGCTGATCGGCAACGTCGAAGTGCGCTACGACGAAGAGCGCAAGCGTGTGGTGTACGAGCCGGTGACATCGGTCGAGCCGCGCGTCGGCGTGCCGCGTGTGATTCGCGACGACGCCCGTTATGAGACTGCCGCCGGTGAAGTGGGCAAGTCGGAGACTGCCAAGTGAGTGAGTTCCGCCAGGCAACCGATGCCTTCGCGAGCAATCCTGTCGAAAGCAAGCAGGAAATCCGCAATTACACGATGAACTTCGGCCCGCAGCATCCTGCGGCGCACGGCGTGTTGCGCCTGATCCTGGAAATGGACGGCGAAACCGTGGTGCGTGCCGATCCGCATATCGGCCTGCTGCACCGTGGCACCGAGAAGCTGGCCGAGTCCAAGCCGTTCAATCAGTCGGTGCCGTACATGGACCGTCTGGACTACGTGTCGATGATGTGCAACGAGCACGCCTATGTGCGCGCGATCGAATCCCTGATGGGAATCGAGGCGCCCGAGCGTGCGCAGTACATCCGCACCATGTTCGACGAGATCACCCGCATCAAGAACCACCTGATGTGGGTCGGTTCCAACGCACTCGATCTGGGCGCGATGGCGGTGATGCTGTACGCATTCCGTGAGCGCGAAGAATTGATGGACGTGTACGAGGCGGTCAGCGGCGCGCGCATGCACGCGGCCTACTACCGCCCGGGTGGCGTCTACCGCGATCTGCCCGATCGCATGCCGCAATACAAGGAATCGCGCTGGCACAAGGGCGGGGCGCTGAAGAAGCGCAACGCCGGTCGCGAAGGCAGCATGCTGGACTTCCTGGAGGAGTTCACCAATACCTTCCCGTCGCGTGTGGACGAATACGAAACCCTGCTGACCGATAACCGCATCTGGAAGCAGCGCACCGTGGATGTGGGCATCATCAGCCCGGATCTGGCGCGTGCCTGGGGCATGACCGGGCCGATGCTGCGTGGTTCGGGCATCGAGTGGGATCTGCGCAAGAAGCAGCCCTACGCCAAGTACGATGCAGTGGAGTTCGATATCCCGGTCGGCACCAACGGCGACTGCTACGACCGCTATCTGGTGCGCGTGGCAGAGATGCGCGAATCCAACCGCATCATCAAGCAGTGCGTGAAGTGGCTCAAGGCCAACCCCGGCCCGGTCATGGTGCCCAATTTCAAGGTCGCTCCGCCCAGCCGCGAAGGCATGAAGGACGACATGGAAGCGCTGATCCATCACTTCAAGCTGTTCAGTGAAGGCTACTGCGTGCCGGCCGGCGAAACCTATAGCGCGGTCGAAGCGCCCAAGGGCGAGTTCGGTTGCTACCTGATGTCCGATGGCGCCAACAAGCCGTTCCGCGTGCATCTGCGCGCGCCGGGCTTCGCGCATCTGTCGTCGATGGACGCGGTGGTGCGTGGCTATTTGCTGGCCGACGTCGTGGCGATGATCGGTACTTACGATTTGGTTTTCGGTGAGGTTGACCGATGAAGGCGACGGGTAATTTCGAAGCGGCGCGCGACGTCGATCCGCAGGTGGTGCTGAGCGACAAGACGCGCGCGCACATCGATCATTGGCTGGCCAAGTTTCCGCCCGATCGCAAGCGTTCGGCGGTGCTGCAGGGCCTGCATGCGGCGCAGGAGCAGAACCAGGGCTGGCTGACCGATGAGCTGATCGTCGGCGTGGCCAAGTATCTGGAGCTGCCGCCGGTGTGGGCCTATGAGGTCGCCAGCTTCTACTCGATGTTCGAGACCGAAAAGGTCGGCCGCCACAACGTGGCGTTCTGCACCAATATCAGCTGCTGGCTCAACGGCGCCGAAGATCTGCTGGCGCACGCGGAAAAGAAACTGGGTTGCAAGCTGGGGCAGTCGACGGCCGATGGCCGCGTCTACCTTAAGCGCGAAGAAGAGTGCCTGGCGGCCTGCTCGGCGGCGCCGATGATGGTCATCAATGGCCACTATCACGAGCACCTGACGAAAGAGAAGGTCGACGCGCTGCTGGACGGGCTGGAATAAGACATGGCACATCATCACGCACCTACAGGTCCGGTCGGTCCGGCGCCGTTGCCGCATCAGGTGGTCTATACGACCCTGCATTACGACACGCCGTGGTCCTACGAGAGCTATCTCAAGACCGGTGGCTACGCCGCGTTGCGCAAGATCCTCGAAGAGAAGATCGCGCCGGCCGACGTCATCGAGATGGTCAAGGCATCGAACCTGCGCGGCCGCGGTGGCGCAGGCTTCCCGACCGGTCTGAAGTGGTCGTTCATGCCCAAGGGCAACATGCAGAAGTACATCCTGTGCAATTCGGACGAATCCGAGCCGGGAACCTGCAAGGACCGCGACATCCTGCGTTACAACCCGCATTCGGTGGTGGAGGGCATGGCGATTGCCTGCTACGCCACCGGCTCGACCGTGGGCTACAACTACCTGCGCGGCGAGTTCCACCACGAACCGTTCGAGAACTTCGAACTGGCGCTGGCCGATGCCTATGCCAACGGCTGGCTGGGCAAGAACATCCTCGGCAGCGGCGTGGATATCGATATCTACGGTGCGCTGGGTGCCGGCGCCTACATCTGCGGCGAAGAAACCGCGTTGATGGAATCGCTGGAAGGCAAGAAGGGCCAGCCGCGCTACAAGCCGCCGTTCCCGGCCAACTTCGGCCTGTACGGCAAGCCGACCACCATCAACAACACCGAGACCTATGCGTCGGTGCCGGCGATCATTCGCAACGGCCCGGAGTGGTTTCTCGGGCTGAGCAAGACCAAGAACGGCGGCCCGAAGATCTTCTCGGTGTCCGGCTGCGTGCAGAAGGGCGGCAACTTCGAAGTGCCGCTCGGCACCACCTTCGACGAACTGCTGGAGATGGCCGGTGGCCTGCGTCCGGGCCGCAAGCTCAAGGGCGTGGTGCCTGGCGGCGTGTCGATGCCGGTGCTCAAGGCCGACCAGGTGGCCGGTCTGCAGATGGACTACGACACCTTGCGTGCGCTGGGTACCGGTCTGGGATCGGGCGCCATCGTGGTGCTGGACGACAGCGTGTGCTGCGTGCGTTTTGCCTGCCGCATCTCGCAGTTCTTCCACAAGGAATCCTGCGGCCAGTGCACCCCGTGCCGCGAAGGTACCGGCTGGATGCACCGCGTGCTGGAGCGCATCGTCGCCGGCAAGGCGACCATGGAAGACCTGCACCAGTTGCGGACCGTGGCCGGCCAGATCGAAGGG
The DNA here is from genome assembly GCF_001642575.1 of Xanthomonas floridensis. GTDB lineage: Bacteria > Pseudomonadota > Gammaproteobacteria > Xanthomonadales > Xanthomonadaceae > Xanthomonas > Xanthomonas floridensis. The sequence goes on from NZ_LXNG01000007.1 coordinate 60,662, forward strand.
CACACCATCTGCGCGTTCGGTGAAGCGGCGGCGTGGCCGATTCAAGGCTTCCTGCGCCAGTTCTGGGACGAATTCGAGTACTACATCGTCAACGGTCGTTCGATCGTCGACACGCAAGTCGGAGTGGCCGCATGAGCGCCCAACCAGTGAACCCGAACGTGCCGCCGGATCATGTCACCGTCGAAATCGACGGGCAGAGCCTGGTGGTGCCGAAGGGCTCGATGATCATCCAGGCCGCCGACAAGGCCGGCATCCCGATCCCGCGTTTCTGCTATCACGAGAAGCTGCCGATCGCCGCCAACTGCCGCATGTGCCTGGTGGACGTCGAAAAGTCGCCCAAGCCGTCGCCGGCCTGTGCAACACCGGTGATGGATGGCATGAAGGTCACCACGCGTAGCGAAAAGGCGCTGAAGTACCAGCGCAGCGTGATGGAATTTTTGCTGATCAATCACCCGCTGGATTGCCCGATCTGCGATCAGGGTGGCGAATGCGAGCTGCAGGACGTGTCGCTGGGTTATGGCCGTTCGGTCAGCCGCTTCAACGAGCGCAAGCGCGTGGTGCCGGACGAGGACATCGGTCCGCTGGTCGCCACCGAAATGACCCGCTGCATCCAGTGCACCCGTTGCGTGCGCTTCACTGCAGACATCGCCGGTACTTACGAGTTGGGTGGCATGTATCGCGGTGAAAACCTGCAGATCGGCACCTACGACGGCAAGCCGCTGACTACCGAGATTTCCGGCAACGTCATCGACGTGTGTCCGGTGGGCGCGTTGACCAACAAGGTGTTCCAGTTCCGCGCACGTCCGTGGGAATTGATGGCGCGCGAGTCGTTGGGTTACCACGATGCGATGGGCTCGAACCTGTTCCTGCATGTGCGTCGCGGCGAAGTGCTGCGCACCGTGCCGCGCGAGAACGAGGCGGTCAACGAGTGCTGGCTGTCCGATCGCGACCGTTACTCGCATCAGGGTCTTTACTCCGAAGACCGTGCGGTCAAGCCGCTGAAGAAGATCAACGGCGAGTGGACCGAAGTGAGCTGGACCGAAGGTCTGGCCGCTGCGACCCAGATCCTGCGCGACAACGCTGGCGATCAGCTTGGCGTCCTGGTGCATCCGTCCACGTCCAACGAGGAGGGTGCGCTGCTGGCACGTCTGGCCGAAGGTCTGGGTAGCGGCAATCTGGACCACCGTCTGCTCAATCGCGATTTCTCCGACGCTGCGGTGGCCGAGCCATTTGCAACGCCGCTGGCCGAGATCGAACAGGCCGATGTGGTGGTGCTGTTCGGCACCAACGTGCGGCACGAGCTGCCGTTGCTGCATGCGCGTCTGCGCAAGGCGCACATCCAGAACCGCACGCAGATCCATTCGGTCAATCCGGTCGATTTCGATTTCGCTTTCACGCAGGCCAGCCGAACCGTGGTCGCACCGTCGCAGCTGGCTGCTGCGCTCGATGACGCCACCTTGCGTGATGCCGTCAAGGATGCGACACGTGCGGTGATCGTGGTCGGCGCGTTGGCCGAAAATCATCCGCAGGCGGCGGCGCTGCGTGCAGCTGCACGTGATTTCGCTACTGCGACCGGCGCCTCGCTGTGCCGTATCCCGCAGGGTGCCAACGCGGTGGGCCTGGTGTCGCAAGGCGTGCTGCCGACCGCACGCGATGTGGCCGGCATGCTGGCGCAGCCGCGTCAGGCCTATGTGTTGTACGGCATCGAGCCGGGTCTGGATTTTGCCGACGCCGCCGCTGCGCGCAGCGCGCTTGCCGGTGCCAAGGTGGTTGCATTCAGCCAGTTCGCCTGCGCTTCGACGCGCGATGTGGCCGATGTGATCCTGCCGATCGGCGCACTGCCGGAAATCGACGCCTCGCTGACTAATCTCGATGGTCGCGTGCAGACGGCGCGTGCCGCAGGCCGCCTGCCGGTCGAAGCGCGCGAAGGTTGGCGTGTGCTGCGTGCGCTGGGTGGCGAGCTGGGTCTGGCTGGTTTCGAGTTCATCGATCTGGTCGGCCTGCGTGCAGGCATGCAGAACCGCAATGTGCGCCCGATGGCTTCGGCCCAGCCGCAGGCGACCAACGACGGGCTGGAGGTTGCGGCAACCGCTGCGATCTACCGCACCGATGCGGTAGTGCGTCGCGCCGCTGCGTTGCAGTCGCATCCGCTCAACGTCGCGCCGTGCGTGGCGATGCATCCGGAGCAGGCTGCACAGCTGCAGGTTGGCGCAGGCCAGGTGGTCAAGGTCGGCACCGACGCCGGTAAGGCGACGTTGCCGGTGGTGCTGGACAAGCGCGTTGCACCGGGCACGGTGTGGATCGAATCCGGCCATGGCGCGACCGCGCCGCTTGGCGCCGGTCGCGTAACGGTGGTGGCTGCATGAACGAATTGCTGTTGAACGTGGTCGATCCCCTGCACCAGTGGTTCCTCGGACTGGGCGATGGCGGCATCGTGCTATGGACCGTGTTGAAGATCCTGTTGATCGCCGTGCCGGTGATTATCTCGGTGGCCTTCTACGTGGTCTGGGAGCGCAAGCTGATCGGCTGGATGCACGTGCGTCACGGGCCCATGTACGTGGGCATGGGCATCTTTCAGGCCTTCGCCGACGTGTTCAAGCTCCTGTTCAAGGAGATCCTGCAGCCGAGCAGTTCGCACAAGGCGATGTTCATCATCGCGCCGCTGTTGACGTTGGCTCCGGCGTTCGCGGCGTGGTCGGTGGTGCCTTTCGATGCGCAGCTGGTGCTGTCCAACGCCAACGTCGGTCTGCTGTATCTGCTGGCGATGACCTCGCTGGGCGTGTACGGCATCATCCTCGCCGGCTGGGCGTCCAACTCCAAGTATGCGTTCCTGGGTGCGATGCGCTCGGCCGCACAGGTGGTCAGCTACGAAATCGCGATGGGCTTTGCGTTGGTCGGCGTGATGATCGCTTCCGGCAGCGTCAACCTCAGCCAGATCGTGTTTGCGCAAGCGGGTAACTCCGGCTTCTTCGACTGGTTCCTGATTCCGCTGTTCCCGTTGTTCATCGTGTACTGGGTCTCCGGCGTTGCCGAAACCAACCGCGCGCCGTTCGACGTGGTGGAAGGCGAATCGGAAATCGTCGCCGGCCACATGGTGGAATACTCGGGCGGTGCATTCGCGCTGTTCTTCCTGGCCGAATACGCCAACATGATCCTGGTCAGCTTCCTGATCTCGATCTTCTTCCTCGGTGGCTGGCTGAGCCCGATCCAGGGCTGGGTCAACGCGGATATCTCGCCGTGGATCGACTGGCTGTGGAAGGGCGGTTGGCCGTGGCTGTTGATGAAGGTGTTCTTCTTCGCCAGCGCCTACATCTGGTTCCGTGCCAGCTTCCCGCGCTACCGCTACGACCAGATCATGCGTCTGGGCTGGAAGGTGTTCATTCCGCTCACGATCGTGTGGATCGCAGTGACGGCATTGATGGTGTTTTACGGCGTGATCCAGAAGGGCGTGTAATTGATGAACAAGATCACCCATTACTTCAAGAGCTTGCTCCTGCTCGAACTGCTCGGAGGCTTGTGGCTGACGTTGAAATACACGTTCAAGCCCAAGTACACCGTGCTGTATCCGATGGAGAAGTTTCCGCAGTCGCCGCGTTTCCGTGGCCTGCATGCGCTGCGTCGCTATCCCAATGGCGAAGAGCGCTGCATCGCCTGCAAGCTGTGCGAAGCGGTCTGCCCGGCATTGGCGATCACCATCGACTCGGCCAAGCGCGAGGATGGATCGCGCCGCACCACGCGCTACGACATCGACTTGTTCAAGTGCATCTTCTGCGGCTTTTGCGAAGAAAGCTGCCCGGTGGACTCGATCGTCGAGACGCACATCCTCGAGTACCACTTCGAGAAGCGTGGCGAGAACATTGTCAACAAGCCGCAGCTGCTGGCGATCGGAGACCGGCTAGAGGCCGAGATCGCCGAGCGTCGCGCTGCCGATGCCGCCTTCCGTTGAGGTCATGATGGACTGGGTCTCTCTTGCGTTTTACGCCTTCTCCGCCATCGCGGTGGTGTCCGCCGGTGCGGTGATCAGCGTGCGTAACCCGGTATATGCCGTGTTGTGCCTGATCCTCACCTTCTTCTCGATGGCCTGCATCTGGCTGCTGGTCGGTGCCGAGTTCCTCGGCGTCACTCTGGTGCTGGTCTACGTCGGCGCGGTGATGGTGCTGTTCCTATTCGTGGTGATGATGCTGGACATCGACACCAGCCGGCTGCGCGAGGGCTGGGTCAAGTACATGCCGCTGGGCGTCATCGTTGCGGTGGCGATGCTGGCGCAGATGGTCACCTTGATCGGGGTCAAGTCGCGCACTGCCACGCCGTTCCCGGTCGACAATGCGGCAGCCCAGGCCGCCGACAGCTCGAACCTGACCTGGCTGGCCAAGAGCCTGTACACCGAGTTCCTGCTGCCGTTCGAATTTGCCGCGGTGATTCTGACCGTGGCCGTGGTCGCCGCAGTCATGCTGACCCTGCGCAAGCGCACCGGCATCAAGCTGCAGAACGCCGGCGAGCAGTCGCGGGTCAAGGCGGGTGATCGTCTGCGGATGGTCAAAATGGCGGTTGAAAAGCCGGTACAGGTTGCGCCGCAGGTCGACGCGGCCAGCGGACAGGAGGCGAAGTCTTGATTACCTTGGGCCACCTGCTTGGACTGGGCGCGGTGCTGTTCTGCATCTCCCTGGCCGGCATCTTCCTCAACCGCAAGAACGTCATCGTATTGCTGATGTCGATCGAGTTGATGCTGCTGTCGGTCAACGTCAACTTCATCGCGTTCTCGCGCGAGCTCGGCGACACCGCTGGTCAGTTGTTCGTGTTCTTCATCCTGACCGTTGCCGCCGCGGAGGCCGCCATCGGTCTTGCGATCCTGGTGACTCTGTTCCGTACGCGCCGCACGATCAATGTGGCCGAAGTCGACACGTTGAAGGGCTGACCCGTAGATGGAAATCACTCTCTCCAAGAGTCTGCTGATCGCAGTGGTGCTTGCACCGCTGGTCGGCAGCATCATCGCCGGCCTGTTCGGTCGTCAGGTGGGGCGCAAGGGCGCGCAGTACGTCACCATCCTCGGCGTGGCGGTCAGCTGTGTGTTGTCGTGCCTGACCCTGTATCAGTTGGTGGAGCAGGGCGCCAGCCCGTTCAACCAGAACCTGTACACCTTCTTCGACGTCGGTAATTACTCCGCGCACGTCGGTTTCATGGTCGATCGCCTGACCGCGATGATGATGGTGGTGGTGACCTTCGTGTCGCTGCTGGTGCACATCTACACCATCGGCTACATGGAAGAAGACCCGGGTTACCAGCGCTTCTTCAGCTACATCTCGTTGTTCACCTTCTCCATGCTGACGCTGGTGATGAGCAACAACTTCCTGCAGCTGTTCTTCGGCTGGGAAGCGGTGGGTCTGGTGTCGTACCTGCTGATCGGGTTTTGGTTCAAGCGCCCGACCGCTGTGTTCGCCAACATGAAGGCGTTCCTGGTCAATCGTGTCGGCGACTTCGGCTTCATTCTCGGCATCGCCGGCGTGCTGCTGTGGTTCGGTTCGCTGGATTACTCCACCGTGTTCGCCAACGCGACCACCATGGCTGGCGCCAAGGTGCAGTTGTTCGCAGGCCACGAATGGAGCGTGATGACGCTGATCTGCATCTGCCTGTTCATCGGTGCGATGGGCAAGTCGGCGCAGGTGCCGTTGCACGTGTGGCTGCCGGACTCGATGGAAGGACCGACGCCGATTTCGGCGCTGATCCATGCCGCGACGATGGTGACCGCCGGCATCTTCATGGTCGCGCGCATGTCGCCGCTGTTCGAGCTGTCGGAAACCGCGCTGAACTTCATCCTGTTCATCGGTGCGACCACGGCCTTCTTCACCGGCCTGATCGGCATCGTGCAGAACGACATCAAGCGCGTGGTTGCGTATTCCACGCTGTCGCAGCTGGGCTACATGACTGTGGCGCTGGGCGTGTCGGCCTATTCGGCCGCCGTGTTCCATTTGATGACGCATGCCTTCTTCAAGGCGCTGCTGTTCCTGGCAGCCGGCTCGGTCATCATCGGCATGCACCACGAGCAGGACATGCGCAAGATGGGCGGCCTGCGCAAGTACATGAAGGTGACTTACTGGACCAGCGTGATCGGTACCCTGGCCCTGGTTGGTACGCCGTTCTTCTCGGGTTTCTACTCGAAGGACACCATCATCGAGGCCGCTGCGCACCATGCGCATGAGTCGCACAGCTGGATCGCGACCTACGGCTATTGGGCAGTGCTGGGCGGCGTGCTGGTCACCAGCTTCTACAGCTTCCGTCTGTTGTTCCTGACCTTCCACGGCAAGGAACGCTTCCGCGATGCCCATGCGCACGATGCCCATGGACACCACGACAGTGCGCACACTGATGCCGAAGAGCAGGTTCACGCGCACGACAGTCATGCGCATGACGTACATGCACACGATACGCACGGCCACGACGAGCACGTTCATGGGCACCATGGTGCCCACGAACCGCACGAGTCCAAGTGGGTGGTCACCCTGCCGTTGATCCTGCTTGCAATTCCGTCGGTGGCGATCGGCTTCTTCACCATCGGCCCGATGCTGTTCGGTACTGACTGGCAGGGCCACCACGCCGCGCATGCGCTGCAGGGTCAGGCGGTCTCGTTCTTCACCGGCATCGTCGATTTCTACGACCCGGCGCGCGATACCGTCGGTGCCCTGGCCGAAGAGTTCCACGGCCCGGTCGCATTTGCGTTGCACGGCATGATGGCGGCACCGTTCTTCCTGACCGTCGCCGGTCTGCTGCTCGCCGCGCTGTTCTATCTGTGGAAGCCGGAGCTGGCAACCAAGTCGCGCAAGGCGTTCGCGCCGATCGTTTGGCTGCTGGAAAACAAGTACGGCTTCGACAAGCTCTGGATCAATGGCTTCGCCGGTGGCGGTGTTGTCCTTGGCAAGGCGTCACGTGCAGTCGATACCCATGTGGTCGACGGTGCGGTCGTCAATGGTTCTGCCCGACTGATCGACCTGGCTGCAAATCTGCTGCGTCGCACGCAATCCGGTTTCCTCTATCACTACGCCTTCGCAATGATCATCGGTTTGATCGCCTTGTTGGCGGTACTGATGCATTTCTGGCGTTGACCTGTACGGAATAAGAAAACGTGTCGAACTGGCCTTTACTGTCTATCTTGATCTGGCTGCCGATTATCGGTGGCGCCCTGATCCTTGCGTTGCGCAACGCCGAGACTGCCCGCTGGGCATCCCTGGCGGTGGCGGTGGCGACCTTTGTGCTGAGTCTGCCGCTGCTGGGCTACGACACGGCCAATGACGCGATGCAGTTCATCGAACTGCATGCCTGGATTCCGGCCTACAACATCGGCTACAACCTGGGCGTGGATGGCATCGCGGTCGCCCTGATCGTGCTGACCACGCTGGTGACGGTGCTGGCGTTGATCGGCGCCTGGCGCTCGATCGACAAGCGCGTCAATCAGTACGTGGCTGCGTTCCTGATTCTGGAAGGCGTCACTGTCGGTATCTTCGCCGCCACCGACGCGATGCTGTTCTACGTGTTCTTCGAAGCCATGCTGATCCCGATGTTCCTGATCATCGGCGTCTGGGGCGGCCCGCGGCGTATTTACGCGGCGATGAAGTTCTTCCTTTACACCTTCCTCGGCTCGGTGCTGATGCTGGTGGGTCTGGTCTACCTGTACCTGAAGGGCGGCAGCTTCCAGCTGGCCGACCTGTACGCGCTGCAGCTGACCGCCAAGGAACAGGCCTGGATCTTCTTCGCATTCCTGATCGCCTTCGCGGTCAAGGTGCCGATGTTCCCGGTGCACACCTGGCTGCCGGACGCGCACGTGGAAGCGCCGACTGCCGGTTCGGTGATCCTGGCCGCGATCGCGCTGAAGATCGGTGGCTACGGCTTCCTGCGCTTCAACCTGCCGATCGTGCCGGATGCCAGCCATGAGTTCGCCTGGCTGGTCATTACGCTCTCGCTGATCGCGGTGATCTACGTTGGCCTGGTGGCGTTGGTCCAGGACGACATGAAGAAGCTGGTGGCCTATTCGTCCATCGCGCACATGGGCTTTGTCACCTTGGGCACCTTCATCGCCTTCACCCTGGTGCGCGAGTACGGCAGTACCGACGCAGCACGCCTCGGCTTGCAGGGCGCGATGGTGCAGATGATTTCGCACGGTTTCGTGTCCGGCGCGATGTTCTCCTGCATCGGTGTGCTGTATGACCGCATGCACACCCGTCGCATCGCCGATTACGGCGGTGTGGTCAACGTGATGCCGTGGTTCGCCACCTTCGCCATGCTGTTCTTCATGGCCAATGCCGGCTTGCCGGGTACCAGCGGTTTCGTGGGCGAGTTCATGGTGATCCTGGCCAGCTTCCAGAAGCACCCGTTGGTTGCCTTTGCCGCCGCCACCACGCTGGTGATCACTGCTGCCTATACGCTGTGGCTGTACAAGCGCGTGTTCTTCGGCGAAGTGGCCAATGCGCATGTGGCCGAGCTGAAGGACATCAACGGTCGCGAGGCCTTCGTGCTGGGGGTGTTCGCCGCTGGCGTACTGGCCCTGGGCCTGTATCCGAAGCCGCTGACCGATCTGATGGAACCGTCGATCGCCAAGCTGGCGACCCAGATTGCTGCGACCAAGCTGTAACGGCTTGCCGTCCGTTTTGATTTTCAGGATTTGATGATGACCACGCCAACGCTCGCGCCGTTGACCACCGCTGACCTGGCTCCGCTCGTACCGGAGCTGGTGCTGATCGGCGGCGCCTTTGCCCTGCTGATGCTCGACCTGTTCGTGAGCCAGCGGAACAAGGTCTGGACCCACCTGTTCTCCGTCGCCGTCCTGGCCGTGGTGCTGGCGTTGCTGGCGACCGGAACAGGCGGGCAGGGCGAGATCTTCAGCGGCATGTTCGTGCGCGATACCGCCGCCGACGTGATGAAGACCGTCATCGTGCTCGTCAGCGGGTTGAGCCTGGTGTATGGCTGGACCTACCTGCGCGAGCGCAATCTCTATCAGGGCGAGATCCCGGTACTGGTGCTGTTTGCTACCGCCGGCATGATGTTGCTGGCCTCGGCCGGCAGCCTGCTGATGGTGTATCTGGGTCTGGAGTTGCTGGCGCTGTGTTCGTATGCGCTGGTTGCGTCCAATCGCGACAACGGGTTGGCGACCGAAGCGGCGATGAAGTATTTCGTGCTGGGTTCGCTGGCGTCGGGCCTGCTGCTGTACGGCATGTCGCTGGTCTACGGCGCTACCGGCACCTTGAGCCTGGCCGGCATCCACGATGCCATCGAAGGCTCGGGCGAGCGCACGCTGCTGCTGACCGGCACCATCTTCATGATTGCCGGCGTGGCCTTCAAGCTGGGCGCCGCGCCGTTCCATATGTGGCTGCCCGACGTCTACCAGGGTGCGCCTGCGCCGATCGCGCTGTTCATCAGCTCGGCTCCCAAGCTGGCTGCATTCGGTATGGCGTACCGCTTGCTTGAGGTGGGCATGGGGCCGTTGGCGCCGGAGTGGCATCTGCTGATCGGCGGTCTGTCGGCAGTGTCGCTGGTGATCGGCAACCTGATGGCCATTGCGCAGAGCAACCTCAAGCGCATGCTGGCCTACTCGACGGTTTCCCACATCGGCTTCCTGCTGATGGGTGTGGCCGGTGGCGGGGAAGAGGGCTATTCGGCCGCGATGTTCTATGCAGTGAGCTACACCATCATGTCGACCGCTTCGTTCGGCGCCATCATCGCGTTGTCGCGCAATGGCTTCGAGGCCGAGAACATCGACGATTTCAAGGGCCTCAACGCGCGTAACCCGTGGATGGCCGGCCTGGTGCTGTGCATCATGGCGTCGCTGGCAGGCATTCCGCCGTTCCTCGGATTCTGGACCAAGCTGGCCGTGCTCGGCGCCGCGGTGCGGGGCGACATGTTGTGGCTGGCCCTGGTCGGCGTGATCTGTGCAGTGATCGGTGCGTACTACTACCTGCGTGTCATCAAGGTCATGTACTTCGACGAGCCGGTCGGCGAGCCGCTGCCTGCCAATAACGACCGCGTGCTGGGCACCGTGCTGGGCGTCAATGCGCTGGCCTTGCTTGCACTGGGCGTTGCGTGGAATCCGATCATGGTGTGGTGCCAGCGCGCGTTTGCGGGCCTCGCTTAAGGGCAGCTGACAAAATTGCGCGACCGCCGGGCTGTCGCGGCCGGTGCTCGGAATCCTCTCGTACCACGCCTACACTCCGGTTACTCGGCGCCGTCAGCACCGACCTGACGATCGCTCGCTAGGGTTTTGGTACGCGCTGTACGCGGCGCGCCTGCGCGTACTGCGGGGACATGGCGCCCGGCCGATGCATGGCCCACTGAATTAATGTCGTGATTGGTGTTTCGTTTTTGTTGCATTGCGGTTATCATTCGCCGCGACGTTGAACAGCCACCACGGTGTCCAACAGATGAAAAACTAGGGCTTGCAATTGCCGCTCAAGTTCTTCATAATTCCGCTTCTGCTGCGGGGTGGAGCAGTCTGGCAGCTCGTCGGGCTCATAACCCGAAGGTCGCAGGTTCAAATCCTGCCCCCGCTACCAAGTTTCGAATTGTTGCTTTAACGCAGTGATTCAACTTCTTGGATCGTAAGGACGCATGTTCCCGTCTTTACGCCGACCCTGAGAGGTCGGGCTTTTTTCACGCAAGGGGCCCATCGGGCCCCTTGTTTTTTCCGGAACCGGAAAGTTTGCTGCCGGTTGCCGGGGTTCTACTGGCAATCATCTGATCAGGGCAGTCTGTGAGCGAAAAAGCGACCGAAATCGCGAATCTGCTGAGTCCAACGGTTGAGTCCCTGGGCTTGGAACTGCTGGGCGTGGAATATCTTCCCGCTCCAGGTGGCGCGACGTTGCGTCTCTACATCGATGTGCCGCTGGCCGAGCAGCCCGAGCGCGTGATCAACGTCGACGACTGCGAGCGCGTGAGCCGCGAAGTCTCGGCCCAGCTCGACGTCGAAGACCCCATCAGCGGCAACTACACCCTGGAAGTGTCCTCGCCGGGTGTCGATCGTCCCTTGTTCACTCTCGAGCAGTTCGCCCGCCATGCCGGCGAGTCGGCCAAGATCGTGTTGAAGCTGGCGCAGGATGGTCGGCGCCGCTTCCAGGGCCAGATCGTGCGAATCGAGCCCGCCGCGGACGCGGTGGTGTTCGCCATCGATGGCAAGGACGTGCAGATCGGCTTCGACAACATCGACAAGGCGCGCATCGTGCCGGATTGGGTTGCGCTGGGTCTGGCACCGCAAAAACCGAATAAGCCCGGCCCGAAAAAACCCGGGCACGACAAGAAGAAACCATCCAACGAGTCGGCGGCTGGCAAGCCGCGCGCGGAGTGACGAAATGAGCAAGGAACTTTTGCTGGTAGTGGATGCGGTGGCCAACGAAAAGGGCGTGCCGCGCGAAGTGATCTTCGATGCGATCGAGGCCGCCTTGGCCTCCGCAGCGAAGAAGCGCTATCCCGACCAGGACGTGCTGACCCGCGTGACCATCGATCACAAGGACGGTAACTACGAGACCTTCCGCCGCTGGGAAGTGGTGGCCGACGACGTGGTGATGGAGTCGCCGGACCGCCAGGTGCGCCTGATGGATGCCGTCGACGAAGCCGACGGCGTGGATGTGGGCGACTACATCGAAGAACAGATCGAAAACCCGGATTTCGGCCGTATCGCCGCCCAGGCTGCCAAGCAGGTGATCGTGCAGCGGGTGCGCGAGGCCGAGCGCCAGCAGGTGGTCGATGCGTGGAAGGATCGTGTTGGTGAGCTGATCACCGGTGTGGTCAAGCGCGCCGAGCGCGGCAACATCTTTGTCGATCTGGGCGGCAATGCAGAAGCCTTCATTCCGAAGGACAAGGGCATTCCGCGCGACGTGCTGCGCCCCGGCGACCGCGTGCGCGGCTACCTGGCCGAAGTGCGTTCGGAGCCGCGTGGCCCGCAGCTGTTCATCAGCCGCGCCGCGCCCGAATTCATGATCGAGCTGTTCAAGCTGGAAGTGCCGGAAGTGGGCCAGGGCCTGGTCGAGATCAAGGCCTGCGCACGCGATCCGGGCGACCGCGCCAAGATCGCCGTGATCGCGCACGACACCCGCACCGATCCGATCGGCGCCTGCATCGGCATGCGTGGTTCGCGCGTGCAGGCGGTATCCAACGAGCTCAATGGCGAGCGCGTGGACATCGTGTTGTGGAACGAAAATCCGGCCAACTTCGTGATCAATGCGATGGCGCCTGCCGAAGTGCAGTCGATCATCGTCGATGAAGAAAAGCATTCGATGGACCTGGCCGTGGCCGAAGACCGCCTGGCCCAGGCGATCGGCAAGGGCGGCCAGAACGTGCGTCTGGCCAGCCGCCTGACCGGCTGGCAGCTCAACGTGATGACCGCTGACCAGGTGGCTGCCAAGTCCGAGGCTGAACAGGCATCGGCGCGTCAGCTGTTCATGGACCGGCTGGAAGTGGACGAGGAAATTTCCGCGATCCTGGTGTCCGAAGGCTTCAACACGGTCGAAGAAATCGCCTACGTCCCGGTTGGCGAACTGCTGGCGGTGGAAGGCTTCGACGAAGACATCGTCGAAGAACTGCGTGCCCGTGCCCGCGATGCGTTGCTCAACGCCGCGCTGGCCGAGGAAGAAGGCCTGGAAGGAACTCAGCCCACCGAGGACCTGCTGGCGCTGGAGGGGATGGACGAGGAGACGGCCTTTGCTCTGGCCGAGCACGGCGTGCGCACCAGCGAGGACTTGTCCGACCTGGCAGCGGACGAGATCGTCGACTTCGGCATCGAGGGCATGACCCAGGAGCGCGCCGCGGCGCTGATCCTGGCGGCCCGCGCCGAGGAGATCGCCCGTTTGGAGCGCGGCGAATGAGCCGGCAATGAACCGCGCCCTGACCCCATCAGGGCTTAGAATCAGCGTTTCCCTTGCTCTGGGCGAGGGGGCGCCAACCAGATCATAGGATCCGAATGTCGCAGCAAACCACCATCCGCAAGCTTGCCGAACTGGTCAATACGCCGGTCGATAAACTGCTGGTTCAACTGGCCGAGGCCGGAATGAAGTTCAGCGGTCCCGACCAGGTCGTGACCAGCACCGAGAAGATGAAACTGCTTGGCTTCCTGCGTCGCACGCATGGCAAGGCCGACACGCCTGCCGAAGCGGCGAGCGAAGCAGCCAAGAAGATCACGCTCAACCGGCGCAAGCTGCAGGAAGTCACGGTCAACGCCGGCCGCACCAAGACCACGGTCAACGTGGAAGTGCGGCAGAAGCGTACCTACGTGAAGTCCGAGAACGAAGGCAGCGGCCGCGCCGCGCCGATGACGCCTGACGAAGAGCGCGCCGACATCCTGGCCAAGCTGGCCGCCTCGCGTCAGCGCAATCTCGATGAGCAGCAGGCGCTGGCCGAAAGCGATCGTGTGCGCGACGAAGCGATTCAGCGCAAGCGCGACGAAGAGCAGGCCGCCAAGGACCGTGCAGAAGCCGAGCGCAAGGCTGCCGAGGAAGCCGCTGCGGCTGCCAGTGCGCCGGCCCCGGTGGCTGCTGCGCCGACGCCATCGGCGCCTGCTGCGCGTGCACCGTCCTCGCCGTCTTCGGCCCCGCGTCCGGCCCGTCCGGCTGGCGCCTCGCCTGCCTCGCGTCCGGCAACGCCGGCCCGTCCGGACGACCGCAACAACGCCGCCAAGCACAAGACGCGCGGGTCGCACGTCATGGTGGCTGGCGTCGAAGACGACGATGCGACCAAGCGCTTTGCAGGTCAGTTGCATCTGTCTGCGGCCGATCGTGCGCGTCGTTCCAACGTGCGTGGCAAGCCGACTGGCCGTCCGGGTTCGTCGTCGTCGCGTCGCGGCAATGACGGTGGCCGTGGTGGCAACCAGGGCAATAGCGGCCCGCACGGGTTCGAGCGTCCGACCGCACCGGTGGTGCGTGAAGTGGCGATCGGCGAGACCATCACCGTGGCCGACCTGGCGCAGAAGCTCGCGCTCAAGGGCGGCGACGTGGTCAAGGCGCTGTTCAAGATGGGCGTCATGGCGACCATCACCCAGAGCATCGATCACGACACCGCTGCGCTGGTGACCGAAGAACTCGGCCACAAGGCCGTGCGTGCGGACAACGCCGACTTCGAAGATGCGCTGTTGGCGCATGCCGAAGACGCGCAGGGCGAGACCACCTCGCGTCCGCCGGTGGTCACCATCATGGGTCACGTCGATCACGGCAAGACCTCGCTGCTGGATTACATCCGCCGCACCAAGATCGCCTCGGGCGAAGCCGGTGGCATCACCCAGCACATCGGTGCGTACCACGTCGAAACAGGCCGTGGCGTCATCAGCTTCCTGGATACGCCCGGCCATGCCGCGTTTACCTCGATGCGTGCGCGCGGCGCCAAGATCACCGACATCGTGGTGCTGGTCGTTGCGGCCGACGACGGCGTGATGCCGCAGACCAAGGAAGCGGTGGCGCATGCCAAGGCGGCGGGCGTTCCGTTGATCGTGGCGGTCAACAAGATCGACAAGGCTGGCGCGGATCCGCTGCGGGTCAAAAACGAGTTGCTGGCCGAAAACGTGGTGGCCGAAGAGTTCGGTGGCGATACCCAGTTCATCGAAGTGTCGGCCAAGGTCGGTACCGGCGTGGACACGCTGCTGGACGCGATCTCGCTGCAGGCCGAAGTGCTGGAACTCAAGGCAGTGGCCGACGGCCGCGCCAGCGGTACCGTGATCGAATCGTCGCTGGACAAGGGCCGAGGCCCGGTCGCGACGGTGCTGGTGCAGCAGGGCGCGCTGAAGCGTGGCGACTACCTGGTGTGCGGCATTCAATACGGCCGCGTGCGTGCGCTGTTCGACGAAACCGGCCATCAGCCGGCCTCGGCGGGCCCGTCGATCCCGGTGCAGGTGCTCGGCCTGTCCGGCGTGCCGGAAGCCGGCGACGACTTCGTGGTCGTCGACGACGAACGTCTGGCCAAGGACGTGGCACAGCAGCGCGAAACCAAGCGCCGCGAGTCGCGTCTGGTCGCCTCGGCCACCAACCGCATGGAAGACATCCTGGCCCAGATGGGCAAGGGCGAAGGTCAGCAGGTGTTGAACCTGGTGATCAAGGCCGATGTGCAGGGTTCGGTGGAAGCGCTCAAGCAGTCGCTGGTGGCCTTGTCCAACGACGATATCCGCATCAACGTGATCCACTCCGGCGTGGGTGGCATCACCGAGTCCGATGCGAATTCGGCAGCCGCCTCCAAGGCCACAGTGATCGGCTTCAACGTGCGTGCGGATGCATCAGCACGCAAGATCGTCGAGTCCAACGGTATCGATCTGCGTTACTTCTCGATCATCTATGACGTGATCGACCAGGTGAAGCAGGTGGCGTCCGGTCTGCTCGGCGTGGAAATCCGCGAAGAGATCATCGGTATCGCGCAGGTGCGCGACGTGTTCCGCAGCTCGAAGTTCGGCGCGGTTGCAGGCTGCATGATCATCGAAGGCGTGGTCAAGCGCAGCAAGCCGATCCGCGTGCTCCGCGACAGTGTCGTGGTGTTCGAGGGCGAACTGGAATCTCTGCGCCGCTTCAAGGAAAACGTGGACGAAGTGCGCAACGGTACCGAATGCGGTATCGGCGTGAAGGCCTACAACGACGTCAAGGCCGGCGATCAGATCGAGTGCTTCGAGCGTATCGAGGTTGCCCGTACGCTGTAATGGAGATCGGGGCCTGCGGGCCCCGATTTACCGCGCTGGCGCATCGCGTCACGCAAGTTCTGCAAGGCGAGGGCGGCATGGCCGCCCGCGTTCGTTTTTGGCTTCGGTGCCATCTGGCCCTCCGAATCAACCAGGTCCACGACCATGCCAACCAAATCATTCCATCGCACCGACCGCGTTTCGGCGCAAGTGCGTCGCGACCTCGGCACGATCGTGCACGCGGCCGTGCGCGACCACGGCCTGCCGTCGGTCAGCGTTTCCGATGTCGAGATCAGCCGTGACCTGGCGCACGCCAAGGTGTTCGTTACCGCGCTGCAGCAGGAGCGCTCGGCCGAAGCGGTCAAGGGGCTCAAGGAAATCGCCGGGCAGCTGCGCACGCAACTGGCACGCGCGATGAAACTGCGTCACGTGCCCGAGCTGCACTTCCACTACGACGACTCGGTCGACCGTGGCGAACGCATCGATAACCTGCTGCGTGACCTGGACGATGTCGGTCCGCAGGCCACGTCCAGCGATGAAGACGCCGAGCAGCGCTAAGCGCTGCGTTGGCTGGGCGAGATTGCTGCGCCCCTGAATTCTTGCGGACGCGCACCGCGTCCGATTCGAGCACCCATCTTTTGAAACCCCGCATCGTCTATCGCCCGCTGCACGGCATCCTGTTGCTGGATAAGCCGGCCGGGCTCAGTTCCAATACTGCATTGCAGGCTGCACGCCGTCTGTTGCGTGCCGAAAAGGGCGGCCACACCGGCAGCCTGGACCCGCTGGCCACCGGCTTGCTGCCGTTATGCCTGGGCGAGGCGACCAAGATCGCCGGCTTGCTGCTGGGTTCGGCCAAGGCGTACGACGCCGAGGTGGTATTGGGCGTCACCACCGATACCGACGATGCCGATGGCGAGCCGCTGCGCGCGCGTGCCGTGCCGGCGCTGAGGGAGGATACATTGCGCGCGGCTCTGGCCCCGTTCATCGGGCGCATCCAGCAGCAGGCTCCGATCTATTCCGCGCTCAAGCAGGGCGGTGAGCCGCTGTATGCCAAGGCACGCCGGGGCGAGGTGATCGAGGCGCCGGTGCGCGACGTCGAGGTGCATGCGATCGAATTGATCGGCTACCAGGCGCCGCGCCTGCAGTTGCGCGTGACCTGTGGCTCCGGCACCTACATCCGCAGCCTGGCCCGCGATCTGGGCGAAGTGCTCGGCTGCGGCGCGCATATCGCCTCGCTGCGCCGGCTCTGGGTCGAGCCGTTCCGGTCGCCCCAGATGATGACTCTTGAGGCGTTGAGCGCGGCATTGGAATCGGGCACGCGGGCGGAGGATCTGCTGCTGCCGATCCAGGCCGGGCTGGCCAATTTTGCGCAGATCACCCTCGACCAGGCCCATGCGACCCGCTTCCGGATGGGACAACGCTTGCGCGACGCGGCGTTTCCGGTCGGCCAGGTCGCCATTTTTGGTCCGGATGGAAGCCCGTCAGGCCTTGGCCTTGTTGACGCTGATGGTCGGCTCTCACCGCAGCGCTTGTTCAATGGACTGAACGAAACTCCAGGTTGTTAAGGTTTAGTCAACTTGTCCCCGGCGTCCTGCGACGGTACAATTTCGCGGCCCCGATCGGGGCACCTCAGCGCCAAGCGCGCTCATCCCTAGCAAACGGCGAGTCCGACGGTGCGTCATGCACGTTCCTGTCGACCACGCATCTATCGAGTAAACATCATGTCTGTCGACACCCAGAAAGTTATTGAAGACAACAAGCGCAGCGCCCAGGACACCGGTTCGCCGGAAGTGCAGGTCGCTCTGCTGACCGCACGTATCGAGCTGCTGACCGGTCACTTCAAGACCCACAAGAAGGATCACCACAGCCGTCGTGGTCTGCTGCAGATGGTCAACCGTCGCCGCAGCCTGCTCGACTACCTGAAGAAGAAGGACAACGACCGCTACAAGTCGCTGATCGAGAAGCTCGGCCTGCGCCGCTGATCGAGTCCTACCACCGCGGCGCAGCGATGCGCCGCGGTTTTGTTTTGGTCCTTCGCAAACGCGTCATCGCATCATCAAGTTCATGGGCCGGAGCCTCCCGGCCGCCCGTTCTCGGCATGGGTCGACGACGGTCCAACGAAGACAGTTACACCTAAGGAAAAACCTCCGTGGCAAAAATCACCAAAACCTTCCAGTACGGCAAGCACACCGTCACTCTTGAGACGGGCGAAATCGCTCGCCAGGCAGGCGGCGCCGTCATCGTCAAGTTCGACGACACCGTACTGCTGGTCACCGCCGTCGCCGCCAAGAGCGCGCGCGAAGGGCAGGACTTCTTTCCCCTGACGGTCGATTATCAGGAGAAGTTCTACGCCGGCGGCCGCATCCCGGGCGGCTTCTTCAAGCGCGAAGGACGTGCGACCGAGAAGGAAACGTTGATCTCGCGCCTGATCGATCGTCCGATCCGTCCGCTGTTCCCGGAGGACTACAAGAACGAAGTGCAGATCATCGCCACCGTGATGTCGATGAACCCGGACATCGACGGCGACATCGCCGCGCTGATCGGCGCATCGGCCGCACTGTCGCTGGCCGGCACCCCGTTCAACGGCCCGATCGCTGCGGCGAAGGTCGGTTACAAGAACGGCGAATACATCCTCAACCCGACCGTGACCGAGCTGAAGGATTCGCAGCTGGAGCTGGTTGTGGCCGGTACCGCCAATGCGGTGCTGATGGTCGAATCCGAAGCCGAACTGCTGTCGGAAGAAGTGATGCTGGGCGCTGTGACGTTCGGCCATCGCGAGATGCAGAAGGTCATCAACATCATCAACGAGCTGACCGTCGAAGCCGGCACCAAGCCGTCCGATTGGGTGGCTCCGGCCAAGAACGACGGCATGATCGCCGCGCTGAAGGAAGCGGTGGGCGATCAGCTCGCGTCGGCCTTCCAGGTGCGCGACAAGCTGCGGCGCCGCGATGCGATTTCGGCGATCAAGAAGGACGTGCTGGGTGCGCTGGCGCCGCGCGCCACCGTCGAAGGCTGGGTTGCCGGCGATCTGTCGAAGGAATTCGGCGAGCTGGAATACCAGACCATGCGTGGTTCGGTGCTGAGCACCAAGGTGCGTATCGACGGCCGTGCACTGGATACCGTGCGTCCGATCAGCGCCAAGGCCGGCGTGCTGCCGCGTACCCATGGCTCGTCGCTGTTCACCCGCGGCGAGACCCAGGCGATCGTGATCACCACGCTGGGTACCGCACGCGACGGTCAGGTCATCGACGCGGTGTCGGGCGAGTACAAAGAGAACTTCCTGTTCCATTACAACTTCCCTCCGTATTCGGTGGGCGAGTGTGGTCGTTTCGGTGCGCCGAAGCGTCGCGAAATCGGCCACGGCCGTCTGGCCAAGCGCGGCGTGCTGGCCGTGATGCCGAGCCTGGAAGAATTCCCGTACACCATTCGCGTGGTCTCGGAAATCACCGAGTCCAACGGTTCTTCGTCGATGGCATCGGTCTGCGGCAGCTCGCTGGCACTGATGGACGCCGGTGTGCCGATCAAGGCGCCGGTCGCAGGTATCGCGATGGGTCTGGTGAAGGAAGGTAACGACTTCGTCGTCCTCTCCGACATCCTGGGTGACGAAGATCACCTCGGCGACATGGACTTCAAGGTGGCCGGTACTGCCGAAGGCGTGTCCGCGCTGCAGATGGACATCAAGATCGAAGGCATCACCGAAGAGATCATGAAGCAGGCGTTGCAGCAGGCCAAGGCCGGTCGTCTGCACATTCTCGGCGAGATGGCGCATGCACTGACCGCCCCGCGTCAGGAGCTGAGCGACTATGCGCCGCGCTTGCTGACCATCAAGATCCACCCGGACAAGATCCGCGAAGTGATCGGCAAGGGCGGCTCGACCATCCAGGCGATCACCAAGGAAACCGGTACGCAGATCGACATCCAGGACGACGGCACGATCATCATCGCTTCGGTCAACGCGATCGCTGCGCAAGCTGCCAAGTCGCGCATCGAGCAGATCACCTCGGACGTGGAGCCGGGCCGCATCTACGAAGGCAAGGTCGCCAAGATCATGGACTTCGGCGCGTTCGTCACCATCCTGCCGGGCAAGGACGGCCTGGTGCACGTCTCGCAGATTTCCAGCGAGCGCGTGGAGAAGGTCGGCGACAAGCTGAAGGAAGGCGATCTGGTCCGCGTCAAGGTGCTGGAAGTGGACAAGCAGGGCCGTATCCGGCTGTCGATCAAGGCAGTGGAAGAAGGCGAGGGCGTGCCGGCTTCGGCCGAGTAATCGCCACCGGTTGACGTGTCACGAAAAAGCGGGCTTCGGCCCGCTTTTTTGTGGTCGGTTCGGAATAGCCCATGCCTTGTTTCTTCTCCCCTCGGGAGAAGGTGCCCGAAGGGACGGATGCGGGTGCGGGCGCAGCTTCGTGCAATTGAAACGGCGCCAGGGCTACGCGTCCGCATCCTCTCACCCCACGCTCCGCGCGCCAGTGGCGCGCAAACGGTGCCTTCTCGCCCCGGCGGGAGAGGAGCGAGAGCGTGGCATCACGCTTCTGTTCCTTCTCCCACCGGGAGAAGGTGCCCCGAAGGGGCGGATGAGGGTGCGGGCGCAGCCTCGTGCAGTTGAAACGGCGCCAGGGCTTCGCCCCGTACCTCACCTCAACCCCCTCGCCCGCAGGGATAGAGGGGGCGACTTTTTCCTCACCCAGGCTGCTGCGTCGGCGCCGGCTGCGTTTCCGGGCGCGGCGGCACCACGCGTGGAAAACCTGGTGGCATCGTCTGCTCGGCAGGCGGTGCGGTGGGCGCAGGCAGTGGTTCGGTCGGCGGTGGCGCCAGCATCGCCGCATCGGGACGCAGCTTCAGCAGCGCAGCCCAGTCGCGACGATTGAAGTCGCACAGCTCTTCATGTGCCGGCGTGCATTCGCTGGCGACGCCAAGGCTGTCTTCGTTCTGGTCCTGCGCGTTGTCGGATTGCGGCGTCGGCAATACCACCCGGCCGGCGCGGTCCAGCGGCATCTTGCGCATCATCACCGTGTTGAACACATTGCCGCCGATCAGATACAGCGTGCGATCGCCGCCGACGTTGGCAGCCACCACCACATCGCAATGCGATTGCCATGGCATCGGTGCGCTACCGCCCAATGCGGCCTTCAATCCTGCGTAGCCAAGCGCTACGCTGCGCCCGCGCAGCAGGCAGAGCAGATCGCCGGGTGCGGGCTTTTCGACGGCAGGGTCGGCGAACTGGTACGGGCCGGTGGCACCGTCGTTGTATGCGCTGCGGATGTAGTCCAGATGGCGCGCGGAACGGTGGAATCCGCTCAGTCTGGCTTGTGTCATCACCCATGAAACGAAGGCGGCCGACCATGGATTGTCGATCAGGAACGCGCGGCAGTCGCTGGCGGTGTAGCGGGTGCCATCCAGTGCAGCGCAACTCGACGCGCCGGGACGTCCGCCCATCGAAGCAAGCGTGCCGCTATCGCGCCAATAGCCTGCCACGCGTTGCCAGGCAACGACACCGTGGTCGGCGAGATAGCCGGACTCGGCTTCGGTCACGCCCAGGCTGGCAAGGCGCCCTTTGGCATCGATGAACGGGTGTTGCCACAGACGATGCTCATTGCAGGCCGAGCGCACGATGGCGATCGCTGCGGGGCTGGTGCCGAAACGCGGTGGCACATCGCACACTTCTGCAGCCGCAGCGCCGCCTCCCCATCCTGCAAGCAACAGGCACATCCACGGCCAGGGTCTTACGGTCATCGAACATCCTGCACGAAAGCAATCGCAGCAGGCTGCCAGAGCGGCCTGCGCGCAGACGTGAAATCAGTGCGGTGGCGGGCCGAGTTTGAGCGACAGGTCCACCGCCTGCACATGCTTGGTCAACCCGCCGATGGAAATGCAGTCCACGCCGTCCTGTGCAATTGCGCGGATGCCGGCCAGGTCGACGCTGCCGGAGACTTCCAGCGGGATACGCTGATCCACCGGCAGCGCAGCAACGATGCGCACCGCCTCGCGACGCATGGCCGGGTCGAAGTCGTCGATGAGGATGCGCGTGCAGCCCACCTGCAAGGCCTCGCGCAGCTGCACAAGCGTTTCCACCTCCACCACTAGCGGCAGCTGCGGTTGCTGCGCGCGTGCTGCATGCACCGCCGCGCTCAGCGAGCCGGCGGCGCGGAGGTGGTTTTCCTTCAGCATCACCGTATCGAACAGACCGATGCGGTGGTTATCGCCGCCGCCGCAACGCACCGCGTATTTCTGCGCCATGCGCAGGCCCGGCAGCGTCTTGCGCGTGTCCAGGATGCGGGCGCCGGTGCCTGCCACTGCGGCCACATAGGCCGCGGTGGCGGTGGCGGTGGCGCAGAGCGTCTGCAGAAAGTTCAGCGACGTGCGTTCGGCACTGACCAAACTGCGGCTGCGGCCTTGCAGGATGGCCAGCACCGTGCCGGCACTGACGTGCTGACCTTCGTGTACGTGCCAGTCGATGCGGACCTGTGGGTCGAGCGCACGATGGGTGGCATCGAACCAGGGTCGGCCGGCGATCACCGCATCCTGCTTGCACAACAGATAGGCGCTGTCAGCTTGATCGGGCAGCAGCGCGGCAGTCACATCGCCAGTGCCGATGTCTTCGGCCAGCGCGCGCTCCACATCGGCATCGACCAACGCCGCTGGCGGCGCCGCAGGCAGGGTACGCACGGAAGAACTCACTTTTCGGGGAAGTCGGCGATCTGCGCGGTGGCGATGGCCTCTTCGGCCAGCAACACCGGGATGCCGTCGTCGACGCGGAAGATCTGCTTGCGGTCGCGGGTGATCAACGCCTCGCGCAGTGGCTGCGCCTGTACGCTGCCGTCGGCGCGCTGCAGGGTTCCGCCGGCAATGGCGGTGTTGAGTGCTTCCAGACCCTTGCCATCCAGCAGCGAAAGCGGCTGACGGGTGTCGGGCGAGCACAGCAGGTCGAGCAGTTTGCGATCCATCGAAGTCTTGTCTTGCGTGGAGATTAGCTAGAATACGTCTTTACCGCAGGGCAGGGCCATGACCTCCAACCACTCCGCGCCGCTGGTCGGCATCGTGATGGGCTCCCGTTCGGATTGGGACACCATGCAACACGCGGCTCAGAAGCTTGATGCACTGGGCGTGCCGTACGAAGTCAAGGTGGTCTCGGCGCACCGCACCCCGGATGTGTTGTTCACCTATGCCGAGCAAGCGGGCGAGCGCGGCCTGCGCGCGATCATTGCCGGCGCCGGCGGCGCCGCGCACCTGCCGGGCATGCTGGCCGCAAAGACTGCGGTACCGGTGCTGGGCGTGCCGGTGCAGTCCAAGGCGCTCAACGGCATGGATTCGCTGCTGTCGATCGTGCAGATGCCGGCCGGCATTCCCGTGGCAACGTTTGCGATCGGCAACGCTGGCGCTGCGAACGCGGCCTTGTTTGCGGCGGCCATGCTGGCGCCCGAGCAGGCGCAGATCGGTCGGGCGCTGGCGCAGTTCCGCGCCAAACAGACCGACGACGTCATGGCCAGCGACGACCCGCGCCAATGAGCACGGTCGGCATTCTGGGTGGCGGCCAGCTGGCGCGCATGCTGGTCCTGGCGGGTGCTCCACTAGGCTTGCGCTTTGCAGTGTTCGACCAGGCCGACGACGCCTGCGCGGGGCAACTGGCGCCGCTGCAGGTGGGGGCCTTCGACGATGCCGCCGCGCTTGCCGCATTCGCCGCACCGCTGGACGTGATCACCTTCGATTTCGAGAACGTGCCGTCGGCCAGCGCGCAGCACCTGGCCGCGCAGCGGCCGGTGTTCCCACGTCCACAGGCGCTGGCGGTGGCGCAGGACCGGCTCAGTGAAAAGACCCTGTTTCGCGAGCTCGGCATTCCGGTGCCCGAATTTGCCGCAATCGATGACCGCGGCGGCCTGGATGCCGCGCTGGCGCGCATCGGCGCGCCCTGCGTGCTCAAGACCCGCCGCTTCGGCTACGACGGCAAGGGCCAGTTCCGCATCAGGACGCTTGCCGATGCCGATGCCGCCTGGGACGCGCTGGGTGCGCAGGCCGAGCGGGTCGGGTTGATCCTGGAGGCCTTCGTGCCGTTTCAGCGCGAAGTCAGCGTGGTGGCGGTGCGTGGTCGCGATGGCGAATTCCGCGCCTGGCCGCTGACCGAGAACTGGCATGTGGATGGCGTGCTGTCGGCGAGTCTGGCGCCGGCCAGCGTGGATGCCGCCACGCGGGCGCTGGCCGAAACGCATGCGCGCGCAATCGCGCAAGCGCTGGACTACGTGGGCGTATTCGCGCTGGAGCTGTTCGTGCGCGATGGCGAACTGCTTGCCAACGAGATCGCCCCGCGCGTGCACAACTCCGGCCACTGGACCATCGAGGGCGCCGAGACCTCCCAGTTCGAAAATCATGTGCGTGCGGTCCTTGGCCTGCCATTGGGCAGCACCGCGATGCGGGGGCATGCCTGCATGTTGAACTGGCTGGGCAGCATGCCCGATGCGGGCGCATTCCTGGCTGTGCCGGGTGGGCACTGGCACGATTACGGCAAGCAGGCACGCGAAGGGCGCAAGGTAGGGCATGCCACCATGCGTGCCGATACGCCGCAGGCGCTGGTGACTGCGCTGGTGCAGGCAGGCAAGGCATTGCAGCGCGAGGCGCAGGTCGCGCCGGTTGTCGGGCGTCTGCAGGAGGGCTGAGTCAACGCGTGACTGGCTGCTTGCGCTGCAATGCCCTCGTCCAGCGGCGCCGGCAGGCCCCGCAAGGACGTGCGTGCGCTGTTGCAGCGTGTCGGCTGCGCCACAAGCGGCCGTTGATTCGGCAACCGCTTCGATGGCCAGCTCAGGTCAACCCAATCGGCTGGCTACGAAATCCCAGTTGATCAGTTTCCAGAACGCGTCCAGATAGTGCGCGCGGTCCTGCTGGTAATCCAGGTAATACGCGTGCTCCCAGATGTCGCAGGCCAACAGCGGCGTGTCCGGTCCGGTGAGCGGGGTGGAGGCGTTGGGCGTGGCAACGATGGCCAGGGTGCCGTCCGGGCGTTGCACCAGCCAGACCCAGCCCGAGCCGAAGGTGCGCAAGGCCACCCGATTGAATTCCTGCTTGAAATGCGCGAAATCGCCGAACGACTTGCCGATGCTGTCGGCCAGCCTGCCCAGCGGTTCGCCGCCGCCGCGAGGGCGTAGGCATTGCCAATAGAAATTGTGGTTCCACACTTGCGCTGCAAGATGGAACACGCTGCCCTGCGCCTGCCCGATGATCTCGTCCAGGGTCAGCTCTGCGAACTCACTGCCTTCGATGCAGGCGTTGAGTTGCTCGACTTCGCTGCGGTGGCACACATCATGGTGGGCTTGCAGTGTCGCGGCCGATAGATGCGGCTCCAGGGCCGCGCGGGAGTAGGGCAGGGCAAGGTGTTCGATCGGCATGGTGTGCAGGGCAGCGAAGGGAGTCCGGCGGCAGGTCGCGTGAAGGCTTACAATGCGCGCCTTTGCGGAAGTCTATCCGACCCGGCGGTCGGGCCTGCCGCTCCCAGTCAGGAGAGTTCAATGCCGGTGATGGAACGGATCCAGGCCGAAGTCGAGCAGCACCCGATCGTGCTGTTCATGAAAGGCACCCCGCACTACCCGATGTGCGGTTTTTCCAGTCGCGCAGTGCAGGCCCTGGTGGCCGCCGGCGCCGACCAGCTGCGCACCGTCAACGTGCTGGAAGAACCGGAAATACGCGCCAACCTGCCGCGGTATTCGAACTGGCCCACATTCCCGCAGCTGTTCATCCATGGCGAGCTGATCGGTGGCTGCGACATCACGCTGGAGCTGTTCGAGGCCGGCGAACTCAGGCGCATCGTCAGCGAGGCCTACCAGCCGTGAGTGCAGCGCAGTCCGCCCCTTCGGCCGGCCTGACCGGGCGTGTGGTGCTGATCACGGGCGCGGCCGGTGGCTTGGGCAGCGCCGCGGCGCGGGCGTGCGCGCAGGCCGGTGCCACCGTGGTGCTGTTGGGGCGCAAGTTGCGTCCGCTCGAACGTGTGTACGACACCGTTGCGGCGCTGGGCGCCGAACCATTGCTGTATCCGCTGGACCTGGCCGGCGCCACTCCGGACGACTATGCCGCGCTCGCGCAGCGCCTGCAGTCCGAGCTGGGCGGCGTGTCCGGCGTGCTGCACTGCGCGGCCGACTTCGCCGGGCTGACGCCGGCCGAGCTGGCAGCGCCCGATGCCTTTGCACGCACCATCCATGTCAACCTCATCGCGCGTGCCTGGCTGACGCAGGCTTGCCTGCCGCTGCTGCGCCAGCAGGACGACGCGGCGGTGGTCTTCGTCGTCGACGACCCGGCGCGCGTCGGCCAGGCCTACTGGGGTGCCTATGGCGCTGCCCAGCATGCGCAGCGTGGTCTGCTGGCCAGCCTGCATCACGAAACCGCCGCTGGCCCGGTGCGTCTCCACGCCCTGCAGCCCGGCCCGATGCGCACCGCGCTGCGCGCGCGTGCCTTCACCCATCAGGAAGACGCCGACGCAGCGGACCCCGCGCGCTATGCCGCTGCCTGCGTCACCCTGTTGTCCATGGCAGGTGCTCCGCACCGCGGTGCGATCTGGAGCCCTTCGGTATGACCATTCTGTCGGCAGCCCTGCTGCTGTTCTTGATTCTCGACCCGCTGGGCAATATCCCGGTGTTCCTCAGCGTGCTCAAGCCGCTGCCGCCCAAGCGGCAACGCTTCGTGCTGGCGCGCGAACTGCTGATCGCCCTGTGCGTGCTGATGGCCTTCCTGTGGGGCGGCAAGTACGCGTTGGAGCTGATGCACCTGCGCCAGGAGTCGGTGGCGATCGCCGGCGGCATCGTGCTGTTCCTGATCGGCATCCGCATGATCTTCCCGCGCCCGGAAGGCCTGATGGGCGAGATCCCAGACGGCGAGCCCTTCATCGTGCCGCTGGCCATCCCGCTGGTGGCCGGCCCCTCGGGCATGGCAGCGGTGATGCTGATGGGCAGCAACGAGCCCACCCGGCTCTGGGACTGGAGCCTGGCGCTGATGATCGCCTGGATCGGCGCCTCGTCGATCCTGGCCTCCGCACCGCTGCTGTACAAGCTGCTGGGTCACCGCGCACTGACCGCCATCGAACGCCTGATGGGCATGTTGCTGGTGGCGATCTCGGTGCAGATGTTCCTGGATGGCCTGGGGACGTATTTCAAGTTGCCGGTGTCGATTTAGGGTGCTGATGGAGTAGGGGCGTCGCACGTCTGGATGCGGGCGCTCCGGGGATGCGGATGTGCTGCGGGAGCAGCGGCGCATCTGGATGCAGTCGATCGCCTTGCCTTGTTCGCCGCGAGCGTCCAGATGGCGAGCCTATCTGGAAAGAGCAATAGCGGCCTGCCTGACCCAACCAGCCGTGGCAGGGCGGGGCAATAAGGGGTGCACGCATCGACAAGGCGTCCCCCAGACCATTGTCGAGCACTGCGAGCTCCATGCACGCAGAAGGTTGCCAAGCCAGGTCTAGGCGACTTGTCACACTTGGCACCACTTCCCGGCTACTAGGTCTGCGCGCACCGGGACACACGAAAGACCCTCTCCCACGTCTGCCCGGTAAATCGGTGGAAGTCGAGACCTGCATCGCGTTCTCGTTGCGACCTTGCGCAATCTGGCGTCTGCGAAGCCGCATGTGCAGTTCATGTTGCACTGCGCGAACTTTGTCACGCCGCCGTCACAATCAAGCTTTAGCGTGTTAATCTGTTGTTAACCGTTGCGGCAGCAACCAGCCGCGCGGCGAGGGACCCCAGATCATCGGCAGCCCAACCCCGGGAACGGTTGGGCTGACTGCGCTTTTTGTCACTGCCCAACCTGTATCGAGGCCACCGAAATGACCCACCCCCGTTGTCTCCGCATGTCCAAGCTCACGCTTGGCCTTGTCGCCGCGCTCGCCGCCGCTCCCGTATTTGCGCAGAGCACCTCCGCCGGCGTCGCTGGCCTGGTCACCAGCAGCGGCGGTCAGCCGGTGCCGAATGCCGAAGTCACGATCACCCACGTCGAATCGGGCACCGTCAGCCGTGCCACCACCGATGCCAGCGGACGCTACAACGCGCGCGGCCTGCGTGTGGGTGGGCCGTATACCATCACCATCACCAAGTCCGGCGAAGGCACCAAGACCGAAGAGGGCGTGTACCTGAACCTCAATCAGGTCAACAGCGTCGATGCTTCGCTGGGCGGCGATGTGACCACGCTGGGCGCGGTGCAGGCCATTGGTGGCGATTACGGCTCGGCACTGTTCAGCGCCAACAAGATGGGCACCGGCACCAACGTGACCCGCGAGCAGATCGAATCGCTACCCTCGATCAACCGTAACCTGCAGGACTACGTACGTCTGGATCCGCGCGTGGCGCAGACCGACAAGGCGCGCAACGAGATCTCGGTCGGTGGCCAGAACCCGCGCTTCAACCTGATCCGCGTGGACGGCATCAGCACCAACGATGCGTTCGGTCTGGAATCCAATGGGTTGCCGACGCCGCGTCAGCCATTCTCGATGGATGTCATCGACGAAATTTCCGTGGACGTCGCTAACTACGACGTCACCATCACCGGTGCGACCGGTGGCGTGATCAACGCGGTCACCAAGTCCGGTACCAACGAATTCCACGGGTCGGTCTACGGCACCTACCGCGAGAACGATTGGTCGGGCAAGAACCAGAACGACATCCGCCCGCAGCTGTTCGACAACGAGACCACCTACGGCCTGACCCTGGGCGGCCCGATCGTCAAGGACAAGCTGTTCTTCTTCGCCAACTACGAAAAGTACAAGGGCAAGGGCGTGTTCACCGGTGCGTCCGGCTACGGTCCGATTGGTTCTGGCGAGAGCAATATCGTCCAGATCCCGCAGTCGGACATTGATCGGATCATCGACATCTCACGTAATGTCTACGGTTTCGATCCGGGAACGCTTGCGCTGCCTGCGCTGGACTCCGATTCCGAGGAGAAGGGCATCAAGCTTGACTGGAACATCTCCGACAAGCACCGTGCCTCGTTGCGTTACGGCGAGAGCGAGCAGAGCACTGCCAACCTCAACGGCTTCGGCAATCAGGCGCTGTCGCTGAATTCGTACCACTACGTCCGCGACTTCAGCCTCAAGACCTATACGGCCCAGCTCTTCAGCGATTGGACTGATACCTTCTCGACTGAAGCCAAGGTGTCCTACCGCGATTATTCGGCCGTGCGCACTGCCGCATCCCAGTTGCCGGCGATTGCAGTACGCATCGGTAACAACACCGTCAATCTAGGGACCGAGCAGAGCACCCAGGCCAACGAACTGCGTACTGAAACGTGGAACGCCTTCTTCGCCGGCACGCTGTTCTTGAATGACCACACCGTCAAGTTTGGCTTCGATTACGAAGACAACGACCTGTTCAATCTGTTCGGTCAACGTGTCTTCGGTTCTTACACCTTCAACTCGATTGCCGATTATGCGGCCAACCGCCCGCTGAACTACCGTTACTCGCGCTCCAATAGCGGCAACATTGACGACATCGCCGCAGATT
Organism: Xanthomonas floridensis; assembly: GCF_001642575.1. Lineage (GTDB taxonomy): Bacteria > Pseudomonadota > Gammaproteobacteria > Xanthomonadales > Xanthomonadaceae > Xanthomonas > Xanthomonas floridensis. The sequence goes on from NZ_LXNG01000007.1 coordinate 89,744, forward strand.
GGGGCATGCGCAACGTTGGCGTGTTTTTGCAGGATACCTGGGCCGTCAACAACAACCTGACGCTGACGTTCGGTGTGCGTTATGACGAGCCGATGGTCAAGAACAGCCCGGCCTACAACGCAACCGCCTCGACGCTGTTCGGCTTCCGTAACGACCAGACCATCGACGGAAACGGCCTATTCGAGCCGCGCTTCGGTTTCAATTACACCTTCGACAGCGATCGCCCCACTCAATTGCGTGGCGGCGTGGGCTTGTTCCAGGGCGCTGCGGCAACGGTGTGGCTGTCCAATCCGTACTCCAATACCGGCCTTGCGTACACCGATTACAACTTCTCCAGCCAGACGCTGGTGAACTCCAATGGAATCCGCTTTACGCCTGACATCAACAACCAGCCGACCGGTAATGGCTCGGTGAATGGCGCCACGCAGTCTGTCGATTTCGTCGACAGCAAGCTGGGTCAGCCATCGGTGTGGAAGGCCAACTTGGCATTCGATACCGAACTGCCGTGGTACGGCATTGTGGCGTCTGCCGAAGCGGTGGTCACTCAAGTCAATGAGGCGATTTATTACCAGCAGCTCAATCTGGGCACCACCAGCCGCGTGGGCCAGGACGGCCGTAATCTGTACTGGAATACTGCAGGCTTGAATCCGGCTTGCTGGCTGGATGACGGCCGTAACCCGACCGGTGCCAGCGCTCCGGCGGCTTGTGTGCGTGGCACCGCTTCGGTGGTCGATGCGCGCGGCTCGCGCGATGGGCGCTTCAACGATGCGATCATCGCGCGTTCGACCGACAAGGGAGGCAGCGAGAGCTTCACCGTCGGCCTGAACAAGCCCTTCAATGGCGGTGACTGGTCGTGGGGTCTGTACTACACCTATACCGATGCAGATGAAGTCAGTGGCCTGACCAGTTCAACTTCGGGCTCGCAGCTGGGCAACACCGCAGTCTTCCAGGCCAATGAAAACGTCGCCTCGACCGCTGCGTATGAAGTCAAAAACAGCATCCTCGGTACGTTGAACTGGAAGCATGCGTTCTTCGGCGATTACGAGACCAAGTTGGGCCTGATCTACCAGGGCCGCAATGGTCGTCCGTATAGCTATACCTTCGACAACGACGCCAATGGCGATGGCCGCTTGAACGACCTGTTGTATATCCCGGCCGGCCGTGGCGATGTGCTGTTCGGTACCGCTCGGGAAGAGCAGGCGTTCTGGAACTACATCGAAGGCAACGAGTATCTGGCTGCCCGTCGTGGTCAGGTCGCCGAACGCAATGGCGCACGTAACTCCTGGATCAACCAGTTCGATCTGCACATCGAGCAGGAAATTCCGGGCTTCTTCAAGGACAACAAGGCCTCCCTCTGGCTTGACGTCATGAACGTGGGCAACCTGCTCAACAAGAAATGGGGTCGTGTCGAAGAGTACGGCTTCCCGGGCATGCGTGGCGTAGTGGAATACGGCGGTGTCGATGCAGCTACTGGCAAGTACGTGTACCGCTTCAATACGCCGGACCAATCCACGGTCTATGACGATCGCGGCATCTCCCGCTGGGCGCTGCAGCTGGGCTTCCGCTACCAGTTCTAAAACGGGCTAGCGTGTCGAAGTAGTAAAAAACGGCCGGGGTCTCCCGGCCGTTTTCTTTTGTGCGGGTGAGTACGCTAAAGTCTTCGACAGACGACAGGAGCAAGCTATGGAACTCAGCAGTACGGCAGCACGGGCGCTGCCGGTAGTGGATGCGCGGATCTATCCGCGTGGTGGCCTGGACGTGCTGTCCAAGGCGGAAGTGGCCCGGCTACGTGACGCCTCCAGTGGCGGTATGCACGAGTTGTTGCGTCGCTGCGCGCTGGCGGTACTGACCAGCGGCAGCGCCTCGGACGACCCGCGTGCTGCGCGCGACCTGTATCCGGATTTCGACATCCAGGTGAACCAGCAGGACCGCGGCATCCGCATCGATCTGATCAATGCTCCGGCGATGGCGTTCGTGGATGGCGAGATCATTCGTGGCGTGGCCGAGCTACTGTTCGCTGTGGTGCGCGACCTGGCCTACATGGCCATCGAACTGGAAGCGCAGCGCGGCGATCTGGATACCAGTGAAGGCATCACCAACGCGGTGTTCGGGCAGCTGCGCAATGCGCGCATCCTGCAGCCGTCGGACCCGAACCTGGTCGTGTGCTGGGGTGGGCATTCCATCTCGCGCGACGAATATCTGTACACCAAGCAGGTGGGCTATGAGCTCGGCCTGCGTGGCCTGGACATCTGCACGGGCTGCGGCCCGGGCGCGATGAAGGGCCCGATGAAGGGCGCCACCATTGCGCATGCCAAGCAGCGCAAGCACCACACGCGCTACATCGGCGTGACCGAGCCCGGCATCATCGCGGCTGAGTCGCCTAACCCGATCGTCAACCATCTGGTGATCATGCCGGACATCGAAAAGCGCCTGGAGGCGTTTGTCCGCATCGGTCACGGCATCCTGGTGTTCCCGGGCGGCGTCGGCACGGCCGAGGAGATCCTGTACCTGCTCGGCATCCTGCTGCGCGAGGAAAATGCCAGCCTGCCGTTCCCGTTGATCCTGACCGGCCCGACCATCGCCGCACCGTACTTCGAGCAGATCGACCGCTTCATCCGCCTCACTCTAGGCGAGGCGGCCGCCTCCCGTTACGAGATCATCGTCGGCGACCCGGTCGCCGTGGCACGCCGCATGGCCGAGGGCATCCACGAGGTGCGCGCGCACCGCAAGGACCAGAAGGATTCCTACTACTTCAACTGGTCGGTGCATATCCCGCTCGAGTACCAGCAGCCGTTCGTGCCCAGCCACGAAGCCATGGCCGCCCTGGACCTGCACCACGGCCGCCCGGCACCTGCACTGGCCGCCGACCTGCGCCGCGCCTTCTCCGGCATCGTCGCCGGCAACGTCAAGGAAGACGGCATGCGCCGCATCGAGGAGTTCGGTCCGTTCGAGATCCATGGTGACCCGGACATCATGCAGGCCCTGGACGAACTGCTGCGCGGCTTCGTCGAGCAGCGCCGGATGAAGATCTCGGGGGATTACCGGCCTTGTTATTGGGTGGTGACTTAGGCGCTGGTAGGCCAGCTCCTGGTTGGAAGGAAATGGCCTGCTCAGCCCTGGAATCAGGGCATAACCGATTCTCGTCGCTACGTCGACACGCCCAAAATGACCGTTCGTCCCCCCAACGCTTGCTGTTGGGGGGGCGTCCGACGCATCTTGCGGGGGTCACGCTGGGGAGCGTTCCAATGTCTTTTCGCCGATCTGCCGGCTTTACACTTGTTGAATTGATGATCGCAATTGTCGTGCTGGCAATCTTGCTCACGATTGCGTTTCCGAGTTTTCGCGGGGTCATTCGTTCCAATCGCGTAGCGAGCAGCACCAACGAAACCATCGGGTTGTTATCGCTTGCTCGCAGCGAGGCAATCAGGAATCGCCGGGGCGGCGGGGTGTGTGGAAGCGCGTCCGGAGCAGCCTGCGATAACAACTGGGGGGCGGGGATGCTCGCGTGGGCGGACACCGACGGTGATGGAGCCTTCAAGAACGGCGACACGGTCTTGCGTTTCGTCTCGATAGACAGGTCACTGGCGAGTTCCGGTCCCTCTGGTGCTGCCATAGCTTTCGATGGGCGCGGCCGCAGGCTCGCTGCCATCAACCAGCAAATTACATTGCAGCCAACCATGTGTGATGGGCAAGCATTGCGCCGCACGTTGACAGTTAACGGTGCCGGCCAGATCACTTCTCAGAAAGGTGCCTGCCAATGATGTATCGCCGAAAGCTTGCTTTACGCTCGCGGTCCCATGGCTTCAGCCTTCTTGAGGTGTTGATTGCCATTGTCGTTCTTGCATTTGGTTTGCTGGGGTTTGCACTGTTGCAGACGGCCAACGTCCGGTTTGTGCAGAGCGCCAACTACCGTACCCAGGCAACCAATCTCGCTTACGACTTGCTCGACCAGATGCGCAGCAATCGTTTTCAGTCGGCTTGGTACACCGACGCGACCTTTTCTGCCAACACGGTGACAGTCGCAGGTTGCAGCCGTCCGCTTGGAGCCGACCTCGCCATTTCCAGCAATATCACACGCTGGAAATGCCAAGTTGTGCAGGCATTGGGCGAGGGTGCTAGTGCCACCGTGCTCAATGCCAATGGCCAAGTGACTGTAGGCATCAGTTGGGGCGACCAGCGTTGGGATGCAAGCAATCCTAATGCACTCACCACCTTCACCTTGGTATCTCAATTATGACCGGCCGCTTCTCATCAAGGCACGCCACCGCCGGCATCAGCCTGATTGAAATGATGATCGCCATGGTGATCGGCCTAGTGTTGATGCTGGGAGTGATCCAGGTCTTCTCGGCATCCCGTACTGCATCCATGCTCGCCGAAGGTAATGCTCGGGCCCAGGAGAATGGGCGGTTTGCCCTGGAATTCCTGCAACGCGATATTCGAATGGCAGGGCATTTCGGTTGCGTCAATGATCAGGCACACTTCGTCCGAGGCGAAGGCGATCCGGTTGTCACCACCGGCGCTGCAACCGGGTCGGGCCATCCACTGGACTTCACTGTAAGCATCCAAGGCTATGAGGCTCCCAACACAAAGCCGCCAGGCACATTGACGCTCGGGGCCAGCTGGGCCGTGCCGGCGAACCTGCCGACAGCGATCTCCAAACTCAATCCTCGTGGTGGAAGCGATATCCTCGTCTTGCGCTATCTGGCGCCAGAAAGCGTGCCGATCACAGCATTGACCTCTGGTAGTAACAGCGTCGTTGGCTTTGACGCCAACGCAGGCGCACGTTTGACCGAAGGTGGGCAGACAGCGCCAAACCTGTTCGGCATCGCAGATTGCAGCCATGCAACTGTATTCAAGGGTGTCTATGCCAGTGGCAAAGTCACCGCCAGTGGTACGAATCTATCCAGTTATTCCACCAGGCCTAGTGGTCAGGCATTGATTTATCGGGCCGAGTCGCTGGTTTACTACGTTGGAACATCTGCAACATCAGGCGAACCTGCTCTGATGCGTGCGCGCTCCAATGGTGTAGACGATTATGCTTCGCCGGAGGAGCTAGTCGAAGGTATCGAGAATCTGCAGTTGCTGTTTGGTCTTGATCAAACTCAAAACATGTCTACTACTGCGCCGCCTCTGGGAAATATCAATACTCAGGCAATAGCGAGCGATGTCTCTGTCGGAGCTGATGCTGCGGCAGCTGCTCAATGGAGGCGGGTCGGACAGGTTCAGGTTGGCATACTGGCACGCAGTCCATCACCTTCAACGGCGGAAAGACCCGCAAGCGCCTTGCGTAATCCTAGTGCACTAGGAGTGTCGTTTGCGCCGGCGGCACAGGCCGACGGGCGGTACAGAATGACTTACGAGTCTACGATCGCATTGCGTAATCGACTGTTCGGAAACTAACTCATGAATGCAACCATTCGTTTGCGTCCTATATCGTTCCGCCAGCGTGGTGCAGTGCTGTATGTCGCCCTGATCATGTTGATCTTGTTGGCATTGATCGGCATCGCGGGAATGCAGGTGGCGGGAATGCAGGAAAAGATGGCATCCAATTATCTGGCAACCAACATCGCTTTCCAGAATGCGGAAGGTGTGACGCGACGAAGCGAGCGTGCCATCGAGGCAATCGCCAATCGCACGGATGCGCCAGCTGGCGCACCATTGGTCGATACCGATATTCAGCAAAACTGTGATGTTGCCTTCGATCCGGTCGCTTGGGGTCGCAGCAAGGCGACAACCGTCAACCAGGCGGTCAATGTGCGTCGAATTGACTCCTGCATCATTGGTGGGGGATCGCTTGCGATGGGGGAGCCACTGGACCCCGTAACACCGGTCTATCAAATCACCACGTTCGCCAACGATGCCGCGACGGATGCCTCGTCATCCGCATCGATCGACACAATTTTCAAGCTCTGAGGCTGCCGACATGTCCCGTCGCATTTTTCGAACCGCTGTCGTCTCCGCGATCGTGCTTGCCGCAGCTGGCGGCTACTTCGTCTACAGTCTAATTGCTGCGCAAGGGCAAGGTGCCTTGGCGCAGTCTCCGCTGAATAACGCGACATCCATTCCACCGGCTTTCATCATGGCGGTCGATGACTCAAACTCGATGACGTTTGAGCGCATCTTCAAGGGTGGAGATGGGCGGTTACGCTGGAATGGTACGAGTTTCTTTAGCTCTGCTGGTGTATTCTCTGAAGTGGGTGGGAGTTGTCAGTATCAAGTTGGCAGGAATACGTTTAATTACAACGACTGCTATCTTTATCTCTTTCCATTTCCTGATTATAACTCTTCATATGACCCTGGCGTGGCTATCCCGCCGCTTGATCAATTCGGTTTTGCGAGGTCGTCAGCATATAATTCAGGTTATTATGATCCAAGTATCACTTACGATCCGTGGAGCCTAGCCGTAGGCAATTCTACCAACAAGGGTTTGTGGCCGGCCGCTGATTTTGATAGAGCAAGAGCAGATTCGCGCGATCCCCAAGTTTACGGAGGGAGTGATAGCGACATAAAGATGAGTAAGTACAACACTATTGTGAGTCTTGGCACTCGCAGAGAGAGTGCAGACGACAGCCCGTTTAGGTTTATGGCTGGAATGACGATTCCTGCTCAGACACGGTATCGCACATCAGCAAATACCAGGGTGTGTAATACCAGTAACAATAATGGGCTCGCTGGGACAAATGGGTTTTGGATAACGCTTAATTCTAGCGTTTCAGTGGTTGCCGATTGCTCTGTACAGATTTCCTATATCCCTGCAACGTTCTATCTGCCAGCAGCGGCGCCTGCGCCTCCTGGATACCTGGCTAGCGATGTGAATCGCCCGATCATCGCGAATGCTTGTGGTCCTGGCTGCAATTTGCGCCGTTATCAGATATTGCAGGCAAATTACGACCCGGCCACAACTGCGTATGATGACGCGAAGAAAAATTTTGCGAACTGGTTCCAGTATCATCGAAATCGGATTCTTTCCATTATCGGGTCTGAATCACGAGCATTGGCTGCCGTTGATAAAATGCGGGTTGGTTACTTTACCATCAACAATCTGTCCCCGGTAACCATGTTCAACATCGACGACGATGCTTCACGAACTTCATTGTTCGAGCAGATTTATCGTCTCGAGCCCAGCGGTGGTACGCCAAATCGTAGTGCCGTCGATTATCTTGGGAAGCAATTTTCACGAACCGGGGATGGTGCACCTGTGTTGCGTGCATGTCAGAAGAATGGCGGCATGCTATTCACCGATGGCTATACAAATACTAGTAATACCGTCAGTGGGTATGGTAACGCCGACTCTGCTGGTACGGTGGATTTTCCTAATGCGCCATTCGCTGATGCTTACAGCAATACGATTGCCGATATCGCTGCGACCTATTACTCGGGTACTTCTACTCCACTGGTGACTGGTCCAAGTTTTCCCGCAGGCCTGGTGCCCGTGGACGATAAGTGCGCAACGCTCTCTAAAACGTCCGCTGATTGGAAGCGACTGGACTGCCAGAAGGATCTGCATATGAATTTCTATGCGATCACGCTGGGGGCTCAGGGCAATATATATGAGGTCAATCAGGCAGCCACTACCGATCCCTACGCAAATGCTCCTGACTGGAATTCCAATGGTAATCCGAGTTCCGATGATGATGGTCGTGTCATTGACGAGCTTTGGCATGCGACCGTTAACAGCCGTGGCCAGTTCATCAATGCCAAGAGTCCTGCGGAAGTAACTGGTGCTATGCGACGTGTGCTTTCGGCTGCTAGCGCCGCCAATTCGCCTTCCGGAACCTTGGCATTGACGGGCGCGCGCATTGGGGCTGGTTCATTGACGGTTTCGCCAGAATACGAGATCAAGAACAATGGAACCGATTGGTCCAGTAAGCTGAAAGCTAGTCAGGCCTCGGTTGATCCAGTGACGCGAGAGGCACGCTTTACGCCATTCTGGGAAGCTTCTGAACAGATGCCGGCGCCTGCTGCTCGCAATGTCTTCTTTAACGATGGCAGTACTGTGCGTAAGTTCGACGACACGACCGTCAGTCTCAGCGGTCTTTGTGGGCTCTCTCAAACACTGTATCCCGGTCAAGCGCTTTGCTCAACGCAGGACCTGACCGATCTTGGGGCGACCGCTGCAACCGCGGCCAGTTATTTACTGGGTGATCGAAGCGGTGAGATCCAGCAGAAGGGCAAATTGCGCGATCGCAGCACGGTACTCGGCGACATCATCAACTCCGCGCCGTTGATCAGCGCGCCTGTCGATGACTACGGATACCGTGCTTTGGGTGGAACACTGGGAACAAGCTATACCAATTACTTGAATGCCAAGCGTACCAATCAAGGCTACATGGTATACGCGGGCGCAAATGACGGCATGCTGCATGCCTTCGACGGGGGTATGAATGGGAGTGGTACCGTCACCGGTGGTGGCGGACGTGAGCGCTTTGGATATATTCCGGCGACCTCCTATGGCCACATGGGTAATCTGCTGCTGCCTTATCAATCCAACAAAGGATCTGCTCAACCGTTCGATCATCGCTATTTTGTCGATGGTCCGCTTGCGGTGGGAGATACCTACTACAACAACAGCTGGAAGACGACATTGGTTGGTACGACTGGTGCCGGCGGCCGTGGCGCGTTTGCGCTGGATGTGAGCAGCCCGGGCGCCTTCGGTGTTGGGAGCCGCTTGTGGGAGATTAACGATCTCAGTGGTGATGCAACCGTGCGTTCCAATATCGGACACGTGCTCGGCAAGCCCGTCATTGTTCCGGTACGCGCTGCCAATGGCTCGGTGAGTTGGAAGGCGATCTTCGGTAACGGCTATGACAGCGCTGGCGGCAAGGCGGTATTGTTCGTGGTTGATATCGGGACGTCTTCAACCCCGGTCGTCCGTATGATTGAGGCAACGGAGCCGGGGAACGCGATCAGTGGTCGGAACGGGCTGGGCAATATCATTGTCCTGGACCGCGTGGACAATCTAACGATCGATCAGGCCACGGGTATGCCGGCTCGGACACGGGATGGCTATGCCGACACGGTTTATGCGGCCGATCTTCGTGGCGCTGTCTGGAAGTTCGATCTTAACTCGACCGCAGCCTCGGTGACCGTGCCTGTATTCACCACGGGTACGTACACCGAAGGTGGGCGGACCTACCGTCAGCCCATTACTGGTGGACTGCAGGCCGCTTCCGGTGAAAATGGGGGGGTTCTCGTGCTGTTTGGCACAGGTAGCTTTTCGTTCAACGACGACAGCCTGTCAAGTTCTACCCAACACATCCAAAGCCTGTACGGTTTTACAGATCAGGTTGATGGCGTGATCACTACGGCGCTGACGAGGGCGAACCTCACACCCTATTCGGTCGCGACTGCTGCGAGCGGCACGACGCGCAGCTTACAGGTAGGTGCTGCGCCGACAACAACGCTTGGTTGGTATGTGGATTTGCCTGCCGGTGAGCGGTTCGTGGGTTATCCGGAACTCGTTTCGGGAATTCTCTTCATGCCCACCTATGCGCCACTTGCTGCAAGTAGCGGCTGCAGCACCGATGGTGTGAACTGGTTGTTTGGTTTGAACCCGCGTACCGGTGTAGGTGCATTGTCGGGCGTTCGAATGGGGGGGGTCAGTGGTTCTACCCTTGCCACTGGTTCTGCCGGTATTTCGCTAAACACTGGCGGAAACGCCCCTGTCAAGGATGTGGGTGTATCGGTCGTGCCCCGTCTTGAACCCAAAGTCAATCCAAAAGATGGCTCGGCCGCGCCAGCGGTCCCGGCAGGTGCCGGTTGCTGGATGGTCGTCAACGTGGCGGGTGCCGCACCCATGTACGTTCCTTATCCATGTGGCCGCCAATCCTGGCGCCAGATCCAGTGACGGAGATATCCAATGTCGCTAAGCCTGTCTCGTTCCTTCCTTCATCGGTTATCTCGGCGTGCCGAGGGCAATGGATTCACCTTGATCGAGTTGATGGTGGTCGTCGCTATCGTCGGGATTCTGGCGGCAGTGGCTTATCCTTCCTACGCTGAACATATCCGCAAATCGCGCCGCGCGCAGGCCAAGGCGGATCTGGTTGAATACGCGCAACTGGCCGAGCGCTCGCACACGACGAACAACACCTATGCGAGTTTTCTTTTCGGCAACGGCTCGACGACCATCCAGTCGCCGCGTGAGGGTGGTACTGCCCATTACACCATCAGGTTCGTTGGTAACCAGTCCACTTTCACGATAACTGCCACGCCGCAGGGCGGCCAGGCCAGGGATGCGTGCGGCACGATGACGTTGAACCAAGCGGGCGTGAAGACGCCGAGTGCGACCACTACCCAAGGCTGTTGGTAGCTTAAGCTTGGGGTGTTGCACTATCGAAAGCTTGCATCTAGAATACGCCTCCCCGCCCGAATAGCTCAGCCGGTTAGAGCACTTGACTGTTAATCAGGGGGTCGTTGGTTCGAGTCCAACTTCGGGCGCCAAGATGTTGAAGAGGCCGCGACTAGTCGCGGCCTCTTCGTTTTCTGGCGGAGGCTCAGTGCATCGGGCAATTGGTTGGCTGCTTGTAGCGGACGGATCGCGTTCGTCCTGAGTTGTTGACGATTACGTCCGCAAGACGATGCGCGCCGGCACACAGGCTGATCGTGATGTTGGAGCCGCTGTTGCGGCCGTTTGGAAGGAAGCGCACCACAGGTCTGCCAATCGTTCCGGTGATGCTGATGTTGTCGCTTGCTGCATAGCGCTCGACTCGCAAGATGGAGTCTGCGCCTGCGGGGTGCCCATTGCGTAGGGGATCCTGGAAAAGGATCCATCCTTGGCTCCAGTTCTTGTCCGATCGGCAACTCGCCCCATCGGCCGATGGGCAGATGCTGACAGGCAGCCGCTGCGTGACCGCCAGACTCCTGGCGGTCGCCAGATGCGCGGTGAGCAGGTGGACCCGCGCCTGTGCGCGCTGCCATTCGATCAGCGCCCTGAAGCTGGGCAGGCCGATGGTCGTCAGGATCCCGATGATCGCCATCACGATCAGTGACTGAAGCGCGGTGTACCCTTTTTGGCACGAACGAGTCGCTGCTTGCATTCGTCCTGCTCCTGCATTGGAGCAAGCAGTCTCTAAGGTGATCACATCTCAGGTAACGTCTGTCCCTACGTGGCGGGATGTCAGATTTTTACCAAAGGTGACCTCCGTTTTTTCGTGCAGCCTTCCCCCGAGATCCGCTCCATGACCGATCGTTTTGAGCTCGTATCCCCGTATTCCCCAGCCGGCGACCAGCCGGCGGCCATTGACAAGCTGGTGGCCAACTTCGAGGCTGGCCTGGCCAAGCAGACCTTGTTGGGGGTGACCGGCTCGGGCAAGACCTACACCATCGCCAATGTCGTGCAGCAGGTGCAAAAACCCACCTTGGTGATGGCGCCGAACAAGACGCTGGCGGCGCAGTTGTACGGCGAATTCAAGTCGTTCTTTCCGAACAATGCGGTCGAGTACTTCGTCAGCTATTACGATTATTACCAGCCTGAGGCCTACGTGCCGTCGTCTGATACCTTCATCGAGAAGGACAGTTCGATCAACGAGCACATCGAGCAGATGCGCCTGTCGGCGACGAAGACGCTGCTATCGCGTCGCGACTCGCTGGTGGTTGCGACGGTGTCAGCCATCTACGGCCTGGGCGCGCCCGAAGATTACCTGTCGCTGCGCCTGATCCTGTCGATCGGCGAGCATATCGACCAGCGTCAGTTGATCCGGCATCTCACCGACCTGCAGTACACCCGCAACGAATTCGAGCTCAGCCGCGGCGCGTTCCGCGTGCGCGGGGAGGTGGTGGACGTGTTTCCGGCCGAGTCGGATACCGAGGCCTTGCGGATCGAGTTGTTCGATGGCGACGTCGAGCAGCTGACCCTGTTCGATCCGTTGACCGGCGAAACCCTGCGCAAGCTGCAGCGCTATACCGTGTACCCAAAGACGCACTACGCCACCACGCGCGAGCGCACGCTCAGCGCCGTCGATACCATCAAGGAGGAGTTGAAGGAGCGCCTGGAGCAGCTGTACTCCCAGAACAAGCTGGTGGAAGCGCAGCGCCTGGCGCAGCGCACCCAGTTCGATCTCGAGATGATGGCTGAAGTAGGCTTCTGCAACGGCATCGAGAACTACTCGCGGCACCTCACCGGCAAGGCGCCGGGCGAGCCGCCGCCGACCCTGTTCGACTACCTGCCGCCGGACGCGTTGCTGGTCATCGACGAGTCCCACGTCACCATTCCGCAGATCGGCGCGATGTACAAAGGCGACCGCTCGCGCAAGGAGACGCTGGTGGAATTTGGCTTCCGGCTTCCGTCGGCGCTGGACAACCGGCCGCTGCGCTTCGAGGAGTGGGAGGCGCGTTCGCCGCGTAGCATCTATGTCTCCGCAACGCCGGGGCCTTATGAATTGCGCGAGTCTGCCGGCGAGATCACCGAGCTGGTAGTGCGGCCGACCGGCCTGATCGATCCGGTGGTCGAGATCCGCCCGGTCGGTACCCAGGTCGATGACCTGATGTCCGAGGTGCACGAGCGCATCAAGCTCGGTGATCGTGTGCTGGTCACCACACTGACCAAACGCATGGCCGAAAATCTCACCGAATACCTGGGCGAGCACGGCATCCGCGTGCGCTACCTGCACTCGGATATCGACACGGTCGAGCGTGTGGAAATCATCCGCGACCTGCGCCTGGGCAAGTTCGACGTGCTGGTTGGCATCAACCTGCTCCGCGAAGGTCTGGACATGCCGGAGGTGTCGCTGGTGGCGATCCTGGATGCGGACAAGGAGGGCTTCCTGCGCTCGACCGGCTCGCTGATCCAGACCATCGGCCGCGCCGCACGCAATCTGCGCGGCAAGGCGATCCTGTATGCCGACAAGATCACCCGTTCGATGCAGGCCGCGATCGACGAGACAGATCGCCGTCGCGAGAAGCAAGTCGAGTACAACCTTGAGCACGGCATCACGCCCAAGTCCGTGGCACGCCCGATCTCCGACATCATGGAGGGCGCGCGCGAGGATGCGGCCGAGAAGAAGGCCGGCAAAGGGCGCTCGAAATCGCGCCAGATTGCCGAAGAGACCCCCGACTATCGCGCGATGAAGCCTGCGGAGATTGCCGGCAAGCTCAAGAGCCTGGAGCAGAAGATGTACCAGCATGCCAAGGATCTGGAGTTCGAGGCAGCGGCGCAGATTCGCGACCAGATCCAGAAGTTGAAGGCCGCCAGCCTGGGGTAGGGCGAAGTGGCGCACAAAGCGCTGGGAGGGCTTGTGGTCGGTAAAACCCTGCGCTAGAATGCGCGCCCTGCACAGCGCAATGCTGACGCAGGATTCGGGCGGTTAGCTCAGCGGTAGAGCACTACCTTGACATGGTAGGGGTCACAGGTTCGAACCCTGTACCGCCCACCACTCCAAGTCCAGATGGTACGGCGACTTGAGTGGTTACAGGATCAGCAGCGACGCCTGCCCACTGACGTTAAAGTGATTTCCTCAGAAGACTTGGCAGCCTCGGCGCGCGCGTAGTCAGGTCACCGGCAAGTAATTCCGCTCGCTTTGCCTTACCGAAATGCAGTTGACAGAGAGTCGTGCCGCCGCCGGTCGTGCCGGCTGCGCAATGAGCCAGGGGGGGGCATTACATGCAGATGTCCTGCGTAGCGCGAGCCGGTGGCGCTGGCATGTGGAGTGTCCCCTGGCGCGGATTGGCCAGTGGTGGCGCAACCTAATTTGCGTGACGCCATCGCCTGATGCCTGGCCGAAGTCTGTTGGCGTGCGATACCGCGCAATGGCTCGGAGTATGTGATAAGGGCATGCAATGCTGGCAACAGCGGAGCCGTTCGCCAGCGCATGTTCGTCTGCCGCCGCATCGGCGAAGGGCCACAAAAGTTCCAACTGAGCGCTCGAAGTAGGGTCGCTCGACGTGTGAAGTCATCGGGCCGCCGAAACCGCTTTCTCCGTCACACGTCTTGCTTTAGCATCGCCTCCGCGCTGACGGAAAGGAAGGCTGGCGATGGACGAGTATCAGCACACTGTGCTGACCAGAGGGGGGTATCGCATCGTGGCGATCACGCGCGACGAGGTTTATGCTCCCGACGCGGTGGTCGCGTATGCGGTCGTGACCGATGCGGGGACGCGAATCACGCCGGATCTTTCCTTGGATCAAGCCAAGGTGTGGATCGATTCGCTCGTCGAAAGCGAGAGCGGAGGGCGCAAGACGGACCTGATTGACCACAGACCCGTCGTCCGTCGATAGATCGCCGTCCAGATGCAAGCCTAAGGAGAAGGGCACATGTCCAAAGCCAAAATTATTGCGATTGCCACTGCGGTGGCAGTGCTCGCCGGATATCTGTTGTCCGGCTATGTGACCCTGCTGCTGCTGCGGCTCGATACAGGCCTGTATAGCTGGGACACCTATTACCGCTACTTCAGCGCGCTGGGCTTGCCGCAAGTTGCTCCCTATGCGACCAAGATCAAGATGGCCGGTGCCATCGGCTTCGGCGTTTCGGCGCTCGTCTGGATCATCGGTATTGCTCTCGCGCTTAAGCCCAGGGCGCCCGCGCTGCACGGCGACGCGCGCTTTGCCGGGGCTGCCGATCTCTCCAAACACGGCCTATTCAAGCCAAGCGGTAACGGCATCGTCGTCGGTAAGTTCAACGGCAAGTTGGTGCGTCTGAGCGGACAGCAATTTGTGATCCTCGCCGCGCCGACGCGCTCAGGCAAGGGCGTCGGCGTCGTCATCCCCAACCTGCTTGAGTACCAGGAGTCGATCGTTGTCCTGGACATCAAACAGGAAAACTTCGATCTGACCAGCGGCTGGCGCGCCAGCCAGGGCCACGAGGTCTTTCTCTTCAATCCGTTTGCGGAAGATCGGCGTACCCATCGCTGGAATCCCCTGACTTACGTGTCGAACGATCCCGCATTCCGGGTTTCGGACCTGATGAGTATCGCGGCCATGCTGTATCCGGATGGGTCGGACGATCAAAAATTCTGGGTCAGCCAGGCGCGCAATGCGTTCTTGGCCTTTGCCCTGTATCTGTTCGAGAACTGGGATGAGGAGCTGTCGCTCGGTTTCCCGGGCGGAGCAGGGGCGCCCACGCTTGGAGGAATTTACCGCCTGTCGTCGGGTGACGGTACCGATCTCAAGAAGTACCTGAAGTCGCTGTCCGAGCGCAGGTTCTTGAGCGGCAATGCCAAGTCGGCTTTTTCCAACATGCTGTCACAGGCGGATGAGACCTTCGCGTCAATCATGGGCACCCTGAAGGAGCCGCTCAACGCGTGGATCAACCCCGTGCTGGATGCGGCCACCAGTGCTGACGACTTCATGTTGACGGATCTGCGCAAGAAGAAGATGACGGTCTACATCGGCATCCAACCGAACAAGCTCGCCGAGAGCCGCCTGATCATCAACCTGCTTTTCAGCCAGATCATCAACCTCAACACCCGCGAGCTGCCCAAGTCCAACCCCGAGCTCAAGTACCAGTGCTTGCTGCTCATGGACGAATTCACCTCGATCGGCAAAGTCGATATCATTGCGACGGCAGTAGCCTACATGGCCGGCTACAACATCCGTCTGTTGCCCATCATCCAGAGCATGGCGCAGCTGGACGCGACCTATGGCAAGGACCTGTCGCGCACCATCATCACCAACCACGCCCTGCAGATCCTGTACGCACCGCGCGAACAGCAGGACGCGAACGACTACTCGGAGATGTTGGGCTACACCACCATCAAGAAGAAGAACATCACCCGCGGCAGGGAGACTACCCACAGCGTGTCCGAAGAGCGGCGTGCACTGATGCTTCCCCAGGAGCTCAAGGCGATGGGGAACGAGAAGGAAGTCTTTCTGTATGAAGGCATTCCGCATCCCGTGAAATGCGAAAAAATCAAATACTATGAGGACAAATATTTCACATCGCGTCTGCTACCTAAGGCAGTTGTGCAGCCTATTCAGTTTTGATGTGACGCAGGCCCCAATTTTGTGCTGTACTGAGCATATTTTGCCGAAATTTTAACTAATGCTTGACGTGGCTTCGCAGTCAGTGCAGATTTGCAAGGCGCACGTGATGTGCAGTCGGGACGGCGTCGGGAACGGCGCCTTCGGGGTACAACATGGAACGTTTTCGATGATTTTCAATGAAACCAGCATCTTCCGCCGCCACCGTCTTTTGGGGGCTTCGACTGTTTGTGTCGGGCCACAAGCGTTGGGCTGCGGAAGGCAGTTCTGGGTTCATGTCGAGCCAATGGCAGATGTGAATCCTTTTGGCGAAAGCCTTCACTCCCGCCATGGAGATGTAGCGTGAGGCAAGCGCAATTCCTAAAAATATGTGTGATGTCGGGTGCAGTCATCTTGCTCAGCGCCTGCGCGACCAAGGCTGCTCCTGATTTCGGTGGACGATGGAAGCCGGTCAATCGGTTTGCCAAGACAACTATGGAGATCCCGCTCTATAAGTCCTACGTCTATCAAGCAACGCCGATGGATGGAACATTGAAGGCAATGCTTGAGCGGTGGGCCAAGGACTCAAGCATGGAGCTGGATTACAAGATCCTTTCGGACTACACCCTATACGGCGCAGTGTCCGAGATCGCCAGTACAAACGTGAGCGAGGCTGCGTCTAGTCTGAGCACGGTGTATGCAGCGCAAGGAGTTTCCGTGTCGGTTGCGGGCAACAAGATTGTCGTACAGCCGGCCGCCTCCTCTGTGTCCGGACCTGCATTGAATCAATAAATTTATTCCGTCGCCTCTCTGTTAGGGGCTGGCCTGACGATAGCATTTGGTAATCAACGGATAACCCATGTTCCGTAAGAAGGAAACTGCGGGGGCCAAGGTGGAGCAATCCGTCGCCAAGGCCGTCAGTTATGAGATCACTGTGGCCGACATGGCTCGCAAGAGTGAGCGACGTGCCTGGATGGTCGCTGGTTGCTCGGTTGCATTGTCAATCGTGCTGGCAGGCGGGTACTTTTACATCCTCCCGCTGAAAGAGAAGATTCCTTTCCTGGTGATGGCAGATGCTTACACCGGCACTGCCACTGTTGCGCGACTGACTGGCACTTTTCAGGGTGAAAAAATCACCACTAATGAAGCCGTCAATCGAAGTAACGTCGCTCAGTATGTATTGGCACGTGAGTCTTATGATTCACAGTTGATGGGTTTGAGGGATTGGGATCTCGTCTTCTTGATGTCCTCCGATCCCGTCGCTGCATCGTATCGCCAACTCTATGCGAGGGCGAACCCTGCTAATCCTTTCGTCATGTACGGCCGAGAGAAGGCAATCAGGGTCAAGATTCTTAGCTTGACACCCTTGGATGCGCGGCCGGACGGCGGATTTAGCGGTGCATCGGTGCGTATCCAAAGGAATCTTTTCGACAAACGGACAGGCACAAGCAAGTACCTGGACAGCCGAATCATCACCATGCGTTTCACCTATCGCAATGATGTGGCGTTCTCCGAGCAGGACAGGGTGCTGAATCCGTTGGGCTTCCAGGTGTCTGATTATCGGGCCGATACCGATTATTCGAAGGGTGTGCCTGTGCCGACAGATGACGCCCAAGCACTTGGAGCGCCGGCAGACCAGGCAGCGCCAATGGACCCTGCTGAGCTTCCGGCCGACGCGGCAGAGCAAATGCCAGCGATCGGATCTGGTGCAACTCAAACAGTGCAGCCAGAGATGGCCGAGCCGATTTCCATTGGAACTGCTGAGGGAGCAAGCAACCGATGAGTAGTGGACGTAAATATGGGCTTGCAGTGGCCCTCCTTGTTGCATTTGCCGCGTCGCCGGTCGCCGTGCAGGCGCAGGCGGTCGATTATTACGACTATAAACCAGATCAGATCTATCAGGTCCGGACCGGTTTGGGTATCACGACGCAGATTGAATTAAGTCCGAACGAAAAGATTCTTGACTACAGCACTGGATTCAGCAGTGGCTGGGAATTGACTCGCCGGGGTAATGTCTTCTATTTGAAGCCGAAGAATGTCGACGTGGATACGAATCTGATGATTCGCACGGAGATGAATTCCTATATCTTCGAGTTGAAAGTTGTTGCGACCGACTGGCGCCAGCTCGAGCAGGCGCGTCGAGAAGGCGTGCAGTATAAAATTGCATTCACCTATCCTGGCGATACGCAGTTCGCAGTCGCGCAGAAGGCGGTGGAAGAAGAGGTCAAGCCGCTGCTGAGTAGCGAGCTCGCAAAGGATCGTCAGTATTATTTCGACTACTCCTACTCAACGCGAAACAAGAAAAAAGCCTGGTTGATACCAGTTAGTGCATACGATGATGGTCGCTTCACCTACTTGAAGTTGAATCCGTCTCCTGAGTTCCAGACTGGTAGCTTCCCCGCAGTGTTCGGCCGTGAGCAGGAGCATGGTGAAGACTTCGTGGTGAACACTACCGTCGAAGGGAATACGTTGGTCGTGCATGGGACCTACCCTTATCTGGTCATCCGTCACGGTGATAACGTGGTCGGGCTGCGAAGGAATGCGAAGAAATGAGTCCAAATACTTCTAACAATGACCAAGGTCGTGAGCAGGTCGATCCGGCCTCCGGTACTCACGAGGAAGCACTGGGTTCTAATCCCTACTACAATCGTGCGCAGGGCGATGCGCCTAATCTGGATGCCGCCGCGCCGACGTTACGAAGCGCTGAAGACCAGCGCCTGAACAGGAAGGCGTTGGTGTTCTTGGCGGGCATCGTGGCTTTGCTTATCTTGATGGGGTTTCTGGTGCTTCGGAAGTCTCGCGACGACGAGCAGCCTCCCAAGAAGGAGACGCAGGTGGCGCGTACCGCCACTCCGACGATTCCTAGTCTGCAGAGCGACCCGGAGCCGGTGCAGCAGACCCGCGAGCCGGATGCGATCGATGTGCTGCCTGCGCTCCCCAGTTCTGCTCCCCAGCAGGTCAATTATCAGCCGATGCCGGAGGCGCCAGAGCGTGACCGTGGGCCTACGCTGCTTGAACGCCGGATGGCGTCCACCGGGATGGGTTCGGGTGGTCAGAATACTGGTAGTGACGGCGGGGCTGATCAGCCACCGCAACCTTCCGATGAAATGTACCGCCAGTTGATGTCACGCGCGTCGGGCGGCGAACCGCAGCCTGAAAGCAGCCAGTCCAGGCGGGGTCCGGATGTCGATGATGTTTCCAGCGCTAGTTTCATCAATCACCCAGACGCCCTGCTGGTCAGGGGTACGTACCTGCGCTGCGTGCTTGAGACGCGGATCATCACGGATGTACCGGGATTTACGTCCTGCCTATTGACCGAGCCCGTCTATTCCATCAACGGACGCAGTCTTCTGCTGCCGAAGGGTTCCAAGATTTACGGCAGCTATGGTGGCGGTCCGACTGGTAAGCGCGTGTCTGTCATCTGGGATCGCATCACCACGCCGAATGGAATCGATGTTGCGATGTCCAGCCCCGGTGTCGACCAGTTGGGCGGTGCAGGACATCCCGGGCAGTACAGTGCGCACTGGGGCAGTCGCATCACGTCCGCGCTGATGATCAGTATGCTTGCTGATATCTTCAAGTACGCGGCTGCTGAGAACGGCCCCGAGACGACGACGATTACGGGCAATGGTTTGGCGATTCAGCAGCCCTACGAAAGTTCCACTGCACGAACCATGGAGCGCCTGGCAGGTGAGGCGCTCAATGAAAACATGCGTCGGCCGCCGACGGTTACCATTAATCAGGGTGTCGTGGTGAACGTGTACGTTGCAAAGGATGTTGATTTTACTGCCGTGCTTGCGCGGCGCCGCTGACGGATAGATGTGATGGACGCCGAGTCCAAGATTGCCGACGTATCGAGTGAGTTCCTACGCTACCAGTACGAAGTGCTGGGAATTCATGAGTACATGACCTCCAAGGACGTGACGGAAATCTGTATCAACCGTCCTGGAGAGCTCTATCTTGAAACGGCGTCTGGCTGGCAGCGGGTTGAGGTGCCGAGCCTGACCTTCGAACGCGCACGGCAGTTCTGCACTGCCGTGGTCAATGAAAGCAACACGGGGCAGCGAATCACCGATGCTGACCCCGTGGTTTCACTGACGTTTCCCACAGGTCAGCGCGCTCAATTTGTGATTCCACCGGCATGCGATGCGGGCAAGGTGTCGATCACCATCCGCCTTCCGTCCAAGCACATGAAGACGCTCGCCCAGTATCAGGAGGATGGCTTCTTTGATCAGATCCTTGAGACCGGTCATAGCCTGACTGAGCAGGATCGCGAGCTGCTGGAGCTGCGACACACCCGCAATTACGCTGAATTCTTCAGGCGCGCCGTCCTTTACAAGAAGAACATTGTCGTCTCGGGTGCAACCGGTAGTGGCAAGACCACGTTCATGAAGTCGCTGGTGCATCATATTCCCGAGAACGAGCGCCTCGTCACGATCGAAGACGCCAGGGAACTGTTCCTGACGCAGCAAAACACCGTCCATCTCCTCTATTCGAAGGGTGGGCAAAGTGCAAGCAACGTGTCGGCCAAGAGCTGCATGGAGGCGTGTCTGCGCATGAAGCCAGACCGAATCATTCTGGCCGAGTTGCGGGGCGATGAGGCGTTTTATTTCATCCGAAATTGCGCATCTGGTCACCCTGGTTCGATCACGAGTTGCCATGCCGGCAGCCCGGAACAGACGTGGGACCAGTTGGCGCTGATGGTCAAGGCTTCCAACGAAGGCTCAGGTCTGGAGTTTGCGATCATCAAGCGCTTGCTGATGATGACGATTGACGTGGTGGTGCACATCAAGGCACATGCTGGCCGGCGTTACATCACGGGTATCGACTTCAATCCTGAGCGCGCCTTCAGTTGATGTCAGGTGATGGCTGTAACTTTGAGCTGATGAGGTGAATCATGCTTCCTGGAATTGAAATGGCTGCGTGTGCGGACATGGCAGTCCCCATGTCGGTCATGCAACACGTGGTGAACGTTGAGTCTTCCAGCAACCCCTACGCGATTGGCGTTGTGGGTGGGAGGCTCGTGCGTCAGCCGAAGACAATGGGGGAGGCACTGGCAACGGTCAAGATGCTGGAGGACAAGGGCTACAACTTTTCCGTGGGCCTGGCCCAGGTCAATCGCTATAACTTGGCCAAGTACGGTCTCGGGTCCTACGAGAAAGCATTTCACCAGTGCTCCAACCTCCAGGCAGGCTCGAAAATTCTGGCGGAATGCTATTCACGGTCCGGCAATGACTGGGGTAAATCGTTCAGCTGTTACTACTCGGGGAACTTCGTCACCGGTTATCGACATGGCTATGTGCAAAAAATCTACGCGTCCATTCAAGGCCAACGGGGCGCGGAAGCCGCAGTACCCATCCCCGTTGTGAGCACGGGGCGGTCGCCGGCACCCCGTCAGGCGCCGGCCCTTCAGAACGTGCAAATAGAGCGTAGAATCGTAGATCAGGACACAGGCGAGAGGGTGCAGGGAATGGCACAAAGGGCACAATTCGTACCCCAGCGTAACGGCGATTCGGCACTTGTGATCGCGCCTGCGAGCGTCTCCGAATACGCCCGGGGAGCGTTGGTCAGGACAGCCGATGCGGCGCTTGCGAATGTTGTTACCGGTGCGCTGACCAAGCGTGGCGGTCCAAGCCAGGGCGATGCTGCCGCTGAACCAATGGCCGAAATGCAGCGCGAGTCAGCAGGTAGTGCGACCGGTCCATCGGGCCCGGTGATGCTGCGTCCCTGGGGAGAAAAGTCGACCGTCGCGCGCCCGACCGGGCAGGCAAACCCTCCAGCGTTGCCTACCGCATCAAATGTAGATACCGCATTCGTTTTTTGACGATTGCAACCCCAACGGCCGGCAGTGCCAGCCAGTAGTTGTCGCTAGACCATCATCAAGGAGATTGACAGTGAAGTTGAATAACCAAGACATCGCAAATGCACGTCGTACGCTCAAGACCATTGCTTATGCCGTCGCGTCGGTTGCCCTGTTTGCTTCGGGTGCTGCACTGGCGACAGGTGGTACCACGTACGGCGGCACGGACAAGAGAGTCTGTGGCTTTTTCGAAGACATCAATGGCTTGCTCAGCATGGCGTCGATTGCAGTTGTGACCATCGCCGTGATCTTCTCGGGTTACCAGATCGCATTTGCCCACAAGCGTATTGGCGATGTTGCTCCCATCCTGATCGGCGGCGTTTTCATCGGTGCTGCCGGGCAGATTGCGACGATGCTGATCGGCGAGGACGGCGAGAAGTGCACCGCAATGGTGACGCAGCTCAGCCAGTACATGAATGCATAAGAACGTCGTCTTCAGAGGTTGCACCCGCCCGGCAATGTTCATGGGTGTCCCGTACTTGCCGTTCTTCATCATCGTGGGCGGGACATTCCTGCTGTCCCTGTACACCAGGATGTGGGTCATGGCGGCAATTCCTCTTGAGATCTTTGTCCTGCGGCAGATGGCGCGCCGTGATGAGATGATTTTCCGGATGCTTGGGCTGAAGGTCCAGTTTCAGTTGAAGGTCAGGAATGTTGGCAATCACGCAGGGAACTGGGTGTTTTCGCCTAACAACTATCGTCGAACACCCGCGCCGAAAGATTGAAGCAGGCAACGAACCGGCAGCTGGTCTGCCGGTTCGCTGCATGGAAGATCCTTGGTTACGTGTTTTCAATGGAATAAAGCATGTTCAGTCCAGATGCGCCAATTGGTGACTTCATTACGCTGTCATCCCATGTTGCACCTGCGGTCATCAAGACCACGGGCGGCGATTTCCTGATTACATGGCATTTGGAAGGGTTGCCTTTCGTCGGCCGTGAAGACTGGGATCTGGAACACAAGCACAACACCTTCAACCGTCTGCTGCAGACCCTGCGTGCCCCTGATTTCGTGAACGTTGCATTCTGGGTTCACGATGTGCGCCGCAAACGTCGCCTCAAGAGCAAGAGCTCGTTTCGGCAACGCTTCAACCAGGATCTGTCTGACGAGTATTTTGAAATGCTCTCGGCGCAGCGGATCATGCAGAACGAGCTGTACCTGACCATGATTTACCGCCCCGTGGTGGCGGGCAAGCGTTTCGTGGAAAAATCAACCAACGTCGAGAAGTTGCAGGCTGAGCAAAATCAGGCGATTGCCAAGCTGATGGAAATGGCGGGCAATGTTGAAGCCGTGATTCGCGACTATTCTCCGTATCGTCTTGGCATGTACGAGGCAAAGAATGGGGTCGTCTTTTCCGAGGCGCTCGAGTTCTTTGGTTATCTCATCAACCGCATCGACGAGCCGGTTCCGGTGCTTTCTGCGCCGATCAAGGACTATCTGCCGGTCAGCCGGCACACGTTTTCGCCGAAGACGGGCGATTTCCTGGTGACGACACCGAACGGAGGCAACCACTTCGGGGCAATCCTGAATATCAAGGAATACGCTGAGGCGACCTTCCCAGGCATCCTCAATGGCCTCAAATACCTTGATTTCGAGTATGTGATCACCCATTCCTTCAGCCCGATGGGGCGGCAGGATGCCTTGAAGGTACTGGATCGCACCAAGGGCATGATGATTTCCTCTGGCGACAAGGCCGTCAGTCAGATCGTGGAACTGGACCAGGCGATGGATCAGCTGTCGTCGGGCAATTTTGTGTTGGGTGAATACCACTTCCTGGTAGCCATCTATGCCGATAGCCAGGAGCGTCTTTCTCAGAATATTGCGGCAACACGCGCGGAGTTGTCGAACGCAAGTTTCGTTTCTGCCAAGGAAGATATTGCAATCGCATCGTCCTTCTATTCTCAGCTGCCCGGAAACTGGCGCTACAGGACGCGGCTGGCCAATATCAGTTCGCTGAACTTCCTTGGCTTGTCGCCGCTGCATAACTTTGCTACCGGCAAGCAACATAATAATCCCTGGGGGGACTGCGTCACGACGCTGCAGACCACCAACGGCCAGCCCTACTATTTCAATTTCCACGCGACCCATCCTTCGGAGAACTCGTTGGGGGAAAAGGCAATCGCCAATACGATGGTGATCGGCAAGTCCGGTACCGGTAAGACTGCGCTGATCAACTTCCTGTTGAGTCAGGTGCAGAAATACGAGCCGTCGCCGACGATCTTCTTCTTCGACAAGGACCGAGGTGCGGAAATCTTCGTGCGTGCCTGTGGTGGAAACTATCTTGTGCTCGAAAACGGTCAACCTACCGGCTTCAATCCGTTCCAGTGCGAGCGCTCGGAAGAGAATGTCCAGTTCCTTGCGGACCTGATCAAGGTGCTGGCTGGCAAGCGTGAGTACACCTCGCGCGAGGAAGAGGATATCTATCGGGCGGTCGAGAACATGCTCGATACCCCGATGCACCTGCGCAGCATGAGCAATTTTCAGAAGAGCCTCCCCAACATGGGGGACGACGGTTTGTACGCGCGTATGCGGCGCTGGACGTCGGGCAATTCGCTTGGTTGGGTGTTCGACAATCCGGTTGACACGATCGACCTGAGTCGCGCGAACATCATCGGCTTCGATTACACCGACGTGATCGATAACCCTGAAGTTCGCGTGCCGGTCATCAATTATCTGCTGCATAAGCTTGAATCGCTGATCGATGGGCGCCCTCTCATTTACGTAATGGATGAGTTCTGGAAGATTCTGGACGGCGAGGGTGGCCTGAAGGAATTTGCCAAGAACAAGCAGAAGACCATTCGTAAGCAAAACGGTATGGGTATCTTCGCCACGCAAAGCCCTGAAGACGCTTTGAAGAGCGACATCGCCGCGGCCCTGATCGAGCAGACTGCCACGCTGATCCTGCTGCCCAATCCGAACGCGAGCAGGGAAGACTACATCGAAGGCCTGAAGCTGACTGATGCAGAATTCCAGGTCGTTACGGCCTTGGACGAACGGTCACGCTGCTTCCTGGTAAAACAGGGGCACGCGTCGAGTGTATGTCAGCTCAATCTGCGCGGCATGGATGATGCACTGTCGGTGATTTCCGCATCGACCGATAATATCGAGATCATGCATCGGGTGATTCAGGACGCAGCGCTCAAGCGTGGCGTCCATATCAGTGAACTTTCACCTGAAGAATGGCTCGACACGTTTTATGAGAAGCGTAAAGGCTCGCGCAGTAAAAAACAGCAGGTCATTGCCGCCTGAGTTCAGGGAAGTTGCGTACTTCGATCGATTGAAAGGGAAGCTGGAGAATAAAAATGAATGTACAGACTGAACGCGCTAAAAAAACCCATTCTGTCCGGTCCAAGCTACGAACGCTGGTATTGGTCGCTGGCTGCACGGTATGCTTGAATGGCCAGGCTGTTACATTCATCGATCCTGCGAACCTGGTTGAAAATTTCACGCAGCGGGTTCAGTCCGCGTGGCAGTTTGCCAAAGATAATTCGCAATATGCGAAAGAGGCGCAATACTTCATCGACCAGGCACAGCGGTGGAAGCGACAGTACGATGCGGCGATGGCCTTTATTAATTTGCGAGCCTTTCGTTCGTTGCTGCCCGACGGCGTAAAGCTGGAAAAGGTTGATGAAGAATACATGGTGAAAGAGCGGTGTGGTGGCGATGCCCCTAGCGTATTTAGTGTTTCCGGACTGAAAGAGATTATCAAGAACACAGTCCAGGAGGCTATGAATAGCGAGGATATCGATAAGCAGCAGAAAAAAACTTGTGCTTATATCCAGATGTTAAAAAACAAGCAGTACAATGAATCAATGGATTTCCTTTATAGCACGATGCCGGCCTTTCAGGACCGGCTGGATGGTATTGTGAATGGCGCCATTGGCAATAAAAAGCCAGGCGAAGTTTCGGCAATGATGTTCGAGCTGAAAGCTCTTTCCAATGCGATGGATATCCAGATGTCGACGTGGACGGCTCGCAATCAGGCGTATCAGAGCTACATCGTTTTGATGGAGGACAAGCAGAAGTCGCTGGCGACGCAGGCGCTTAGGGGCAAAGAGGTGCTGCTGGGTACCGTTGTGAAGAATCTTGCCTTACGTGCTGCGTTGAAGAACGAGCAAACCAAGTAAAGGTCTATCGGAAATTTGGCTGAAGTTTTCGCTTCGGCATCGTTGGAATTAAGGAACGTGTCTCATGGTTATGGACATCGCTAGTACAGTTTCCGGTTGGCTGCCCACAATGCGTGTGGCCGATGGTGGCTCGATAGGAGATTTCTTCTTCTTTCAGGCCATTATCGAGTATCTTCGGATCGAAATTTACAACTTCGGCCTCGAGACGATGCGTCGGTTGATGGTCTGGGTTGGTGGAATAGCCTTGACATTGATGACGTTATGGATCTTGCTGCAGGGCTATCTGATCATTACCGGCAAGACCAGGGACTCGATGATGTCCTTGGTCACTGGCATGGCGCGCGGTGCGCTTGTAGTCATGGTCGCCTCCTCGATGGGGATGTTCGGCCAGGATCTGCATCAGTTTTTGGCGGTGAACGTTCCCCAGGAAATCACGGGGCTGATCACCGGCAACGAGGATGAAACGGCAGAGCAGCAGATCGACCAAAGCCTGGCCTGGATGCAGGTTGCGCTGACCACGATCGACGCCCTGCAAGTGGTGGATGATAAGGGACTGCAAGAAGAAAAAGCCACCGCGATGTGGATGACGGGCATCGGCACCGGTGGACCGGCGCTGACGGCTGCTGCCATGTTGTTGCTGTATCAGGTGGCCATTGCGATGTTCGTCGGTTTTGGTCCGCTGTTCATCCTGTGCCTGCTCTTCGACCAGACCAAGCAGCTGTTCCAGAAGTGGCTGCTTTACGGGATCGGCACGATGTTCTCGATGGGCGTGCTGGCCGCGATGGTGTCGATCTGCATGAAGATGGTGGTCAAGGTTGCCGGATCGCTCTGGGCGGTCAAGGGGCTTGGCATATTGTTGCAAACCGATTTCACGAACGGCATCACAAGCCAGGCCATGCAAACGGGCGGGATGGGCGTATTGTTGACGCTCCTGATCCTGACAACTCCGCCGATGGCAGCTTTCTTCTTCCAGGGCACGCTGGGCAGCTTCATGGCGTATTCGCAGATTGGTGGCGCTACATCGGCCGGCGGATCGCCTGGGCCGCAGGGGCAGGCGCCGGGGTCGTACACCCCCAGTGCTCCTAGAAATCAAAGTAGTA
Organism: Xanthomonas floridensis; assembly: GCF_001642575.1. GTDB lineage: Bacteria > Pseudomonadota > Gammaproteobacteria > Xanthomonadales > Xanthomonadaceae > Xanthomonas > Xanthomonas floridensis. Next base: position 116,720 of record NZ_LXNG01000007.1, read on the forward strand.
CGGCTGATAGCGATGTAGGAAGATCTACTAATCCAGTCATCAGGTCGGGTTCTCCCGAGCCGGGCGCTCAGCCTGGTATGCGTGCAAGCGGAAATTTTGAGCGCGGATAACTACATGAAATTGATCAAATATTTTTCTTATTTGGCGATGCTGCTTCCTTTTCACGCCATGGGCGAGGGCCGCTGTCCGCCTGGCTTCGTTCCAATCGGTGGTCAAGGCGCAGAGGGATGTGCTCCGATTGGGGGCAGTAGTACTTCAATGCCACAGCCCACGGGTCATTGGGAAAAAAGATGGGGAGCTATTGCATTAGAAGATGGTGAAGGGGGAGCGGTAGGCGTTTCGGCCGGAAAAAAAAGCCGGAGAGATGCAGTTGGCGAAGCTGTTAATTTGTGTGAGAAGACCGGAGTGAGTTGTAAAACTTTCGTGTATTTTAATCAATGTGCCGCATTGGCATGGCCTGGTCGCCCCGAGCACGGGAGGATTATTAGGCAGGGTGCAGAAAAGCTGCAACAAGCCGAATCCCTTGCCTTGGAGAAATGCAATAATGGTGGCGATAATGACTGTAAAATAGTGTACTCGGCTTGCTCTTATCCGGAATTTAGAAGGTATTAGAAGTCCGTTAGTTATTTTTTGGTCTGCGACAAATTGAATTATTTTTTGTGCTGCGCTGAAAAAGCTAATTGCCTAGTTGGCTGTTGCCATATAAAAAGCATGTAAAGAAGATGGACGGGTATGCTTTGCTCCTAATCTCAGAGATGTTGCGGGTAGCCGCCTTCTCTTCCGGATCACCGGCAACGAAGATGAAGCGGCGAAGTAGCAAATCGACGAAAGCCTTGCCTGGATGCAAGTTGAAGTGACTACAATCGATTCGCTGCAGGTTGTCGCCGATGAAGGGCTGCAGCGAGAGAAGGCATAGCAATGTGTTTCACGGGCCTTGGTACCGGCGGTCCGGCGCTGCCATGTTGTAGCTTTACCAGATCGCCATTGCGATCTTTGTTGGTTTTGGTCCGCTGTTCATCCTGTGCCTGCTCTTCGAACAGATCAAGCAACTGTTCCAGAAGTGGCTGCTTTACGGGATCGGCACGATGTTCTCGATGGGCGTGTTGGCTGCCATGGTGTTGATCTGCATGAAGATGGTGGTCAAGGTTGCCGGATCGCTATGGGCGGTCAAGGGGCTTGGCATATTGTTGCAAACCGATTTCACGAACGGCATCACAAGCAAGGCCATGCAAACGGGCGGGATGGGCGTATTGTTGACGCTCCTGATCCTGACAACTCCGCCGATGGCAGCATTCTTCTTCCAGGGCACGCTGGGCAGCTTCATGGCGTACTCGCAGATCGGTGGCGCTACATCGGCCGGCGAATCGCCTGGGCCGCAGGGGCAGGCGCCGGGGTCTTATACTCCACCAGCACCCGCCAGAGAGTCCCAATCCACGGTCGACTCTTCTGCAGGGGGATATCGTGCTGCACTGCCTAGTTCAGGACCTTCTTTCGACCCAAGCGTATCTCCGGTGCAATGGCACAAGCCCCAACATCAAACGACATGAAGCGTTCTCGCGAGTAACTATCTAAATACGAGCGCTATGGACGATCTAGGTGATTTATGATTAAAGCTATCCTTTTTTTCTTTCTACTCCTATTGGCTTTTGAGTCGTTTGCGGAGGGTAATTGCCCTCCAGGATATTACCCAATCGGAGGGCAGGGCGCCGCGGGTTGTGCGCCTATACCTCAGGGTGGAGGGGCTGGTGCGAACTCAGCACCGAGGGCAACGGGTAAATGGCTTAAAACGTGGGGGGCAGTTGCAGGTCGAAAGGATGGTGGTGACTTAGGTACCGCGTCCGGTAAGTTGAGTAAGCGTGACGCGGCCAAGTCTGCATTGGATATGTGCGGTGGCGAGTCTCGTGGGTGCAAAATTATATACACCTATAGGAACGGTTGTATCGGAATGTCGCAAGTGGTTGGTGGAGGGGTTTATGCTTTTGCAGGAGGGGGGGATTTGCAGGATGCGAAGCGAAACGCAGACAATACTTGCAAGAAGTTATCTGGCAAATCTTGTGAGGTGCTTTATTCAGATTGTACAGACCCTGTATTTAAAAGTTTTTAATGGGTTTATTTCTGTATTCTAATTGACTAGAGCCTGGCCTGGATGCAGGTTGTGCTGGCCACGATCGACGTACTGCAAGTGGTGAATTCTTGGTCCTTAGTTTCGACAATATTGATTTATAGTCATTATTGTTGCTGTCAATCCTGCATGAAGATGGTCGTGAAGGTCGCCGGATCGCTTTGGGCGGTCTAGGGGCTTGGCATATTGTTGCAAACCGATTTCACGAACGGCATCACAAGCCAGGCCATGCAAACGGGCGGGATGGGCGTATTGTTGACGCTCCTGATCCTGACAACTCCGCCGATGGCAGCATTCTTCTTCCAGGGCACGCTGGGCAGCTTCATGGCGTACTCGCAGATCGGTGGCGCTACATCGGCCGGTGGATCGCCTGGGCCGCAGGGGCAGGCGCCGGGGTCTTATACTCCGAGTGCACCTACCGGGACCTCACAACAAGCGTCTAGTGAGGCAACTCGGGCTTCGGGGCAGCGCTGGGGAGGATCTGGAGTGGATCAGTTTGAACCCTCTGGAGCACGTGCTGCACCGCGCGAATATAACGTATAGGTCGCATAATGAAGAAATTACTATACAACGGTTCGGTGGCTTTAATTTTTTCACTTCCAGGAATCTGTTTCGCTGAAGGCTCCTGTCCGCCGGGTTACTATCCAATAGGTGGCCAGGGTGTTTCCGGCTGCGCACCCATGGGGGGCAACTCAGGGCAGGAAGCTAGACCCACCGGAGAGTGGAGTACGCGTTGGGGAGCGCTGGCTAGAGACAAAGCAGATACCGTCGTTGGCGTGTCTGTACGTGAAAAATCGAAGTCGGCAGCTCGTAAGAATGCTATTGCAGAGTGTCAAAAGTTAGGCGGTGAACACTGCGAGGCAACAGTGACATACAAGAACGCTTGTATAGCAGTAGCTGAGTCTACTGCTGCCAATAAGTCGAATACGTCTATTTCTTCAACGAAGGCTGAAGCAGAGAAGCTGACGCTGGCTACATGTGCGGAGACCGACTGCAAAATCGTTTACTCGGATTGCAGTAGCGCTTCTTTTAACAGATTCTAGGTCCATGCGTTTTTTGGTTGGCTTTTGAATTTAAGGTGCCATCTTGGAATCGGGAAATGCGCTTAGTTGCATGCTTGGTCCTTAGTTTCGACAATATTGATTTGTAATCAATTATTGTTGCTGTCGATCCTGCATGAAGATGGTGGTCAAGGTCGCCGGATCGCTCTGGGCGGTCAAGGGGCTTGGCATATTGTTGCAAACCGATTTCACGAACGGCATCACAAGCCAGGCCATGCAAACGGGCGGGATGGGCGTATTGTTGACGCTCCTGATCCTGACGACCCCGCCGATGGCAGCATTCTTCTTTCAGGGCACGCTGGGCAGCTTCATGGCGTACTCGCAGATCGGCGGCGCTACATCGGCCGGCGGATCGCCTGGGCCGCAGGGGCAGGCGCCGGGGTCGTACACTCCGCCTAGGCCGATTGAGTCCCTTGGCTCGAATGATTTTGGAAATAATCGGCAAGTTATTGGATCTTCCCCTATTCAACAACAAAATAGCGGCAGTCGAGCTTCTGAAAGAAGCCAGAATTCGTAGAGATCCTTATGAAAATTTTATTTCAGCTAGGTTTGTTGCTTATCCTCTTTTCATGTGCTTGGCCGGTGCTCGCTGAAGGCAATTGCCCCCAGGGCTATTATCCCATAGGAGGTCAAGGTGTCTCGGGATGCGCACCTATTAATAGCCAAGGTGCAAACTCTTCGCCTCAGCCTACTGGTGAGTGGAAAACTCGTTGGGGAGCTCTAGCAAGAGATGAGATCACGCAAACGCTCGGGGTCGCGGCAGGGGAAAAATCTAAATCAGCTGCGCGCCATGCTGCTATCGATTTTTGCAGTCAAGATGGCGCTAAGGCTTGCAAAATCGTATTTGTTTACAAGAGCGCTTGTGTTGCTGTCGTTGAGTCTCAGTCTGCTGCGAACTCAAGCGTAATCTCCGCGCCGGACAGTAAGCAAGCTCTTAAAATGGCTACTGAAAAGTGTGAGGGGCGCGGTGTTTCAGATTGCAAGCTAACTTATTCGGCTTGCAGTGATCCGGAATTCAAAGCGTACTAAAGTAATTTGCTATAAAAATTTCACGCGTCAATGCTATTTAAATAATTCAATTAATATCTATCTAAATTTTAAACGGCAGTAATAAATTAATTTGATTGCGTTAGATTAAATCAATCAAATCTTTCAGAAATCGTTGCTCTATGGCACCGGTACGGTGTTCCTGATGGGGGCTCGCCGCATGATGTCGATCTCAATGGAGATGCTCGCCAAGGTCGTTGGCTCGCTATGGGCAGTGAAAGGTGTCACAGAGGTCGGGTAGTGCAGAGGCTGGGCGTAGCGTTAGGCATGGATTTAACTAGCGGCATTATAAGCTACGCCATGCAAACGGGCGGGATGGACGTATATTGTTGACGCTCCTGATCCTGACGACCCCGCCGATGGCAGCATTCTTCTTTCAGGGCACGCTGGGCAGCTTCATGGCGTACTCGCAGATCGGTGGCGCTACATCTGCCGGTGGATCGCTTGGGCCGCAGGGGCAGGCGCCGGGGTCTTACACTCCATCTAGTCCTGCTAGAGAGAGTGGACCGTCGGCTTCCTCGTCGGCACCGGAAGTGCGAGCTACATCGCCAAATTCAGGAGCGTATTCGGGGTCTAGCACGTCTTCCGGCATGATGGCTCAAGCGCCAACTTCAAATGATATGAGCCGTTCTCGTGGGTAAAAGTTTAACTTCAACCATTCGTGCTTTAGGGTGCCATCATGGTTAAGATTTTCCTGCTATTATTTTTTGTTTTTCTATCTTCTGAATCACTGGCGGAAGGCAACTGCCCTCCGGGATATTATCCAATTGGGGGGCAAGGCGCTGCCGGTTGCGCTCCTATACCCCAAAGTGGCGCAGGCTCAGGTACGGCACCGAGAGCGACCGGTAAGTGGATAAAAACTTGGGGGGCAATCGCTATGGCACCCGATGGCACGATGGGCACCTCGTCGGGTAAGTTGAGTAAACGTGACGCCGTGAAATCTGCCATAGACTCCTGTGCAGATGGTTCGGAGGGGTGCATGATCAAATACACATTTAGAAACGCTTGTATTGGTATGTCGCAGGTCATTGGAGGGGGCATCTACACTATTGAGGGCGGGCCCGATCTGCTAGCTGCTCAGCAGAACTCTGACAACTCCTGTAAGCAAAAGTCGGGTAACTCCTGTAAGTTGGTGCATTCCGTCTGTTCAGAGCCATTTTTTAAGCGTTTCTGAGTTGGGATTCTGGGGTTAATCAGACCGGCATGGTCTATGAATTTCTCATTCTGTATAGTAAAATTAAATTTTTCATTTTTACTCAGTCGGAAGAAAAATTTTATACGTCCAAGACAGCTATCTGCTAAATATCTAGCGACTTGCAGGGCTGGGTTCGGCGCCACGAATGCTGATACACTGTACTTCAGTGTGAGCTCAGCCCGTTGTTGACGCTCCTGATCCTGACGACTCCGCCGATGGCAGCATTCTTTTTCCAGGGCACGCTGGGCAGCTTCATGGCGTATTGGCAGATCGGTGGCGCTACATCGGCCGGTGGATCGCCGGGGCCGCAGGGGCAGGCGCCGGGGTCTTATACGCCTGCTGCGCCGTCTAGCACAGTTAGTAGCACTGAAAACTTACGAGCCGCAGATACGCGTGTGGCTAGTTCGAGTGCGCCTCAAGCACAAGTGTCAGGCGGGCGTGCGTCAAATAGAAATTCCGGTGAATAATATGAAGCAAATTAGGTTTTTATTGATTTTTACTATCTTTTTGTTTGGGCAGACGGCTTTTGCCGAGGGCAATTGTCCACCTGGCTACTATCCGATTGGAGGGCAGGGCGTTTCAGGCTGCGCGCCAATGAGCTCAGGTTCGTCGGGGTCCCCTCAACCAACCGGGCAGTGGGACACCAGGTGGGGAGCGCTAGCAAGAAGCAAGGATAATTCAGTCTTAGGCGCCTCCGATAGCGAGAAAAAAAAATCCTCTGCCAAGAAAAGGGCCTTGGATCTCTGCGTTCAGACTGGTGGAGAGGAGTGCAAGATAACGTTAGTGTACAAGAACAGCTGTGTAGCCCAGGCTCAGTCTCGGACATTAGAGCGGCTTAATACATTTCTACATAAATCTGCAGCGCTCGCTGAAGAAAGTGCTCTTAAGGAATGTGCTCACCAAGATTGTCGGATTACTTATTCGGCATGTAGTTTGGCCGAGTTTAGACGGTATTGATAACGTCTTTCGCAGCATAGTTTTTTAATAATATTAATTGCAGGATCTTCTGGTTTGTTCCCGAGTGCTCAGGGTGGCGGGGGTTTTCTTTAGTCAACGACGTGTTGCAACTTTACTAATGGCGTACTCGCAGATTGGCGATGCGGCCTCGGCTGGCGGATCGCCTGGGCCGCAGGGGCAGGCACCGGGGTCTTATACGCCAGCACAAAGCGTCAATACTTCTCCTTCCACTCAGCAAAGTAACGATGTGCGAATGGGAGGAGGAGGTACATAGCCACAAACCAGCAACGCCGATGCTGGATCGAAGGCTGCCCATCGTGATTTAAGATCATGAAAATGAAGCTACTTCCACTCGTTGTATTATTTCTCCTGATGGCGAGCAATGTTTATGCCGAGGGTCAGTGTCCCCCGGGCTATTACCCTATTGGGGGCCAAGGAGCTGCAGGATGTGCACCAATTAGTGGAGGAGGAAGTAGTCCTGGATTGCCTCAAGCTACAGGCGAGTGGGAGAAGCGCTGGGGAGCCTTCGCTATAGATGCAGCTGTAGGAGTTCTCGGCGCGTCTGCTCGGAATAAAAGTAAGTCCGATGCCAAGCGTGCAGCCTTACAAGACTGCCTGGGATTGGGTGGCAAGACCTGCAAGGTTAATTTCGTATACTATAATCAGTGCGCTGCCGTAGCACGTTCGTTAGATGGGGGAGGTAGCACGATACAGGGAGCGAAGTCAGTAGAAGAGGCAAAAAAGCTTGCGCTGGAAGCTTGTGAATCTAAGTCAAAAATTAAAAGTTGCGAGCTTGTCTATACAGAATGTAGCATGTCAGAATTTCGGCGATACTAGTCGGGTTTTTTAGATTCTTGAGTTGGGTGTACGGGTGGTTTTTAGTATTGAGCTATATTTAAAGTTTATGAAATTAATAATTTTCAAGTGACTGTCTGTTAGCATGTTCGATGCCCACTACGTGGTGAGTTATGGGGGCGCCACGATCTGCTTTAGGCGCAAAGGTGTCGGTAGGGCAGCGCCCCAGCTGCTGCCATGTTGTTGCTGTACCAGGTTGCCATTGCGATGTTCGCCGGTTTTGGTCCGCTGTTCATCCTGTGCCTGCTCTTCGACCAGACCAAGCAACTGTTCCAGAAGTGGCTGCTTTACGGGATCGGCATGATGTTCTGGATGGGCGTGTTGGCTGCCATGGTGTCGATCTGCATGAAGATGGTGGTCGAAGTTGCCGGATCGCTCTGGGCGGTCAAGGGGCTTGGCATATTGTTGCAAACCGATTTCACGAACGGCATCACAAGCCAGGCCATGCAAACGGGCGGGATGGGCGTATTGTTGACGCTCCTGATCCTGACGACTCCGCCGATGGCAGCTTTCTTCTTCCAGGGCACGCTGGGCAGCTTCATGGCGTATTCGCAGATTGGTGGCGCTGCATCGGCCGGCGGATCGCCTGGGCCGCAGGGGCAGGCGCCGGGGTCTTATACTCCCGCCAGATTAAGCGGGGGCGAGAGGCAGCAGCAAGATGCTAACGTAGGTAACCCTAGCGTGCTGACGGGTGCTCGCACAACAGGTCAACAATCTGAGCCTAGCGAATCTGGGAAACGTGGTCTAGGAGCATGATGAATGAAAAAATTAACGATCTTCTTCTTTATATTACTTTTAGTCCCAATTCCAGTCTTAGCTGAAGGCAACTGTCCGCCGGGTTATTATCCGATTGGTGGGCAGGGCGCGGCTGGATGTGCGCCTATTAGTTCCGGACAAACGAGCGGAGTCCCGCAGGCTACTGGCGAATGGCAAACGAGATGGGGGGCTATTGCTGTAGATGATGCGGGTCTTCGTATAGGCGTTTCATCTGGTGAATCCTCAAAAAGAGCAGCGCGTAAGTTGGCTGCGTCTAGATGTACTGAGGGTGGCGGAAGTGGTTGTAAAGCTATCATTGACTATAAGAATGGTTGTATTGCAATGGCTGGCTCTGCAAAGGCGAATAGGTCTTCCAGTTACCAGGCTGACTCAATTAAGCGTGCTGAACAGCTCGCAATGGAAGTTTGCGGGAAAAAATATGACGACTGCAAAGTGATTTATTCAGAATGCAGTCAGGCGAATTTTAGGAAATATAAATAGAGTTCGCGCTTCTTTTAGATAGTTACTTTGAATGGCTTGAATTTGCTCATGCCGCGAAGAAGCCCAACATTAGCGGGAATTTTATGATAGGCCTCGGGTCTTATACGCTGCCGGCGACGGCCAAAGAAGTTTCATCTTCAGTTGTCGTCAGCATAGTGAATTCGAGCTGCCTCGCCTAACTCTGGGCGTGACCAACATGCGGTATGCCTGGGCCGCAGGGGCAGGCGCCGGGGTCTTATACTCCACCAGCACCCGCCAGAGAGTCCCAATCCTCGGCTTCCCCGTCCTTACCGGAATATCGCGCTGCACTGCCTAGTTCAGGACCTTCTTCCGCCCCAAGCGTATCTCCTGGTGCAATGGCACAAGCCCCAACATCAAACGACATGAAGCGTTCTCGCGAGTAACTATCTAAATACAAGCGCTATGGGCAATCTAGGTGATTTATGATTAAAGCTATCATTTTTTTCTGTCTATTCTTATTGGCCTTTAGATCGTTTGCAGAGGGTAATTGTCCTCCAGGATATTATCCCATCGGAGGACAGGGCGCCGCGGGTTGTGCGCCTATACCTCAGGGTGGAGGGGCTGGTGCGAACTCAGCACCGAGGGCAACGGGTAAATGGATTAAAACGTGGGGGGCAGTTGCAGGTCGAAAAGATGGTGGCGACTTAGGTACTGCATCCGGCAAGTTGAGCAAGCGTGACGCGTCCAAGTCTGCGTTGGATATGTGCGGTGGCGAGTCTCGTGGGTGCAAAATTATATACACCTACAGGAACGGTTGTGTCGGAATGTCGCAAGTGATCGGTGGGGGAGTTACTGCTTTTGAGGGAGGATTGGATTTGCAGGATGCCGAGCGAAACGCGGACAATACTTGCAAGAAGCTATCGGGTAAATCTTGTAAGGTGCTTTATTCGGATTGTACAGACCCTGTATTTAAAAGTTTTTAATGGGTTTATTTTTTATATTCTAATTGACTAGAGCCTGGCCTGGATGCAGGTTGCGCTGACCACGATCGACGTACTGCGAGTGATGGATGACAAGGGACTGCAGGAGGAAAAAGCCACCGCGATGTGGATGACGGGCATCGGCACCGGTGGACCGGCGCTGACGGCTGCTGCCATGTTGTTGCTGTATCAGGTGGCCATTGCGATGTTCGTCGGTTTTGGTCCGCTGTTCATCCTGTGCCTGCTCTTCGACCAGATCAAGCAGCTGTTCCAGAAGTGGCTGCTTTACGGGATCGGCACGATGTTCTCGATGGGCGTGTTGGCTGCCATGGTGTCGATTTGCATGAAGATGGTCGTGAAGGTTGCCGGATCGCTTTGGGCGGTCAAGGGGCTTGGCATATTGTTGTAAACCGATTTCACGAACGGCATCACAAGCCAGGCCATGCAAACGGGCGGGATGGGCGTATTGTTGACGCTCCTGATCCTGACGACTCCGCCGATGGCAGCATTCTTCTTCCAGGGCACGCTGGGCAGCTTCATGGCGTATTCGCAGATCGGAGGCGCTACATCGGCCGGTGGATCGCCTGGGCCGCACGGGCAGGCGCCGGGGTCTTATACTCCCACTCAGTTGAGCAGTAATGACAATAGGCGTACAGATGATGTTCGTGCTACCTCGCCTCAAGTCGTTGGTTCGAGTACTTCTCAAACTCCGCAGGCAGGCTCCAGAGCCGTGAATCGTGACACTACTGCAGGATAGGCGTTACAGTGAAGAACGTAAGCGCGTTAATTCATGAGAGCGGGCAGTTGATCTGGCTACAAGCAGGTATAAGAAAAGTGGTGGCAAAGAGTGTCGGTTCATGTATTCAGGATGCTCTGATCCAATCTTTAAAAAGTACTGACGGAAGGATTTTCTATGTTGGAGCGTGTACTAACCAGAGCTGTGGTGGGAGTGCTATATTTAGCTTGCGTCGTCTCAATCACAGCATGTAGCCCTAGCACTGCCCCATCCGCAAAAGCTGATGGAGAGAAAACACCTACTGAAGATCAAGTCGGTAAAAAGCCTGAATCCACGCCTCAAAAGGAATTGAAAATGCCGTCAACTGTCAATGCCACGCTCAATAGTCAGGGCGAGATTAGCGTAGATATCGACGGTATTTCTGTTTCAATTAAGGCGCTGGGCTGCAATGAAGATATCCCAGACATCATGCTATGCAACCGTTCGCCGGTTGTTGAGGTGGGATTTCCAGGAGTCAAGCCAATCGCTCTTGAGCCTGAATCACTGTATTTGGATAGTAATTCCACGTTCTATCATGGTCCACTAGACGAAACTTACAAGAAAAACCGCCACTCAATTATTCTGGCCGATATCAATGGCGATGGGTATGAGGATTTAGTGCTTTGGTCTGGTAAAGAGGGTAATTATGGCGGCCCCTCTTACAGCGTCTATCTTTTTGACGCCGCCCAACAACGTCTCGTTTTCAACCAGTCGCTGTCCGATATTACGGTGATGGCTAATGGCCTTTTTTCCGTGAAGGGTAATTTGCTGACTTCCACTTCCGGGGATGGATGCTGTATCCATGTATTCGATACCTACGAACTCAAGAAGAACGAGCCGGTGTTGATAGAGCGGGTAACCGAAGACACGAACGATCACGCTAATCCGAAGAAAAAAATCGAGCGTCTTCAAAACGGTGAAATGAAGGAGGTGGCTAACTAGGCGGTGATGGATGGTTTGTAGTGAGTACATGCAACGCATCCCTGGTTCTGTAATGCCGATGATGCAACAACAAATTCTAATGACCTGCACGTACGGAGAATACTATGAGTGATGGACATGGCCGAAGCACCGAAGGCTTTGGTGTGGATCGGGAATCTTCCGTTAGGTTAATCGTCAAAACCGCTCTTGAAAACGGTGTAACCGATCCAAAGCAAATATCGTACATGCTGGCGACGGCTCAGCATGAAACGCGTAACTTTCAGGCGCCTGAAGAGGATTTCGGGCGCAGCCAAGCGCGCAAGCTTGGATACAGCGGCGGCGAAGAATTTTATGGCCGTGGCTACGTGCATCTCACCCACGACTACAACTATGCAAAGTTCGATAAGTTGCTGGGCCTTAACGGTGAAATGGTCCGCAACCCGGACATGGCCAAGGAGCCGGAAATCGCTGCGAAGGTTTTAGTTGTCGGTATGCGTGACGGCTTATTCACAGGTAAGCCTCTTGATCGCTATATCGATAATGATAGCCACGACGTCTACAACGCGCGACGCGTCGTCAACGGGGTTACTCCTAGCAAGCCCTGGAGCGTAAAGGCAGCCAAGGAATGCGAGGAGTATGCAGGCAATTGGGAACGTCGCGTTCCGGATCTGATCGAAAGCGTGAAACGCGATGGTGTCGACCTCAAGCACCACGTGACGTCTAGTTCGACACCTCATCATGTTTCGAAAGCCAGTGACGGCAAGCTGGAACAAGGCGAGCGCGGCGAGCAAGTGAAGCAGCTGCAAGGTCAGCTTGCTCAGTTTGGTGCCACCGGCCGTGACGGCAAGCCGTTGCACGCCGATGGTGATTTTGGCGCCAACACCAAATACGCGGTTGAGCAATTCCAGCGTGAGCATGGTTTGCACGTAGACGGCGTGGTGGGCGGCCAGACGCAGGCTGCTTTGGGCACGGCGTTGTCGCAGAACGCTGCCAAGCGGGCCGAACAGACGGCCGCTTCTGCTGCGCCGGGACAGGCATCATCCAGCCCCCTGCTGTCCGACCCGCGCCATCCCGACCACGCAATGTACAACGGCGCAGTAAGTAAGCTCGAAGCGCTGGGTGAGCGCGGCGGCTTTGCCAACCGCAAGGAACTCGAGCAGGCAGCTGGCCAAATCGTGTTCGAGTCCAAGGTTAGTGGTCTGCAACGCGTCGACCATGTGGTGCCGAACAAGAGCGGCGACGGCTTCTTCGCGGTGCAGGGCGAGATGACCGACCCGGCGATGCAGCGTGTGTTCGTGGATCGCAGTCAGGCGCAGAACCAACCGTTGGAACAAAGCAGCCGCCAGGCGGCCGAGGAAGGACAGCGTCAGGTCCAACAAGACGCGCACCAAGCGCAGCAACACGCCGAGACGCGCAGCGGCCCCAGCCTTTAACGGCAGATAACGCTCGATGGATGGCCCCGGCACTGACCGGTGCCATTTTTTTTGCGTGCAGGTGCGCAACGCATCCTCTTCTTCGACAAGGACCGCGGCGCGGAGATCTTCGTGCGCGCTTGCGGCGGCAACTACCTGGCGCTGGAAAATGGTGCGCCAACTGGCTTCAATCCTTTCCAGTGCGAGCGCAATGAAGCCAACACCCAATTTCTGGCCGAGTTGATCAAGGTGCTGGGCTGCAAGGCTGAGTACAGCGCCCGTGAGGAAAAAGATATCTATCGTGCGGTAGAAGGCATGCTGGACACGCCGATGCACCTGCGCAGCATGAGCAATTTCCGCAAGAGTCTGCCCAACATGGGTGACGACGGCCTGTATGCGCGTCTGCGCCTATAAGCTCCCCCGATCCGCAGACACCGCATAAGTAGATCTTTCTGGCATCGTTCCCAAGTCAGGAGGTTCCATGCGCACATCGAAGTTCACCGAGACACCGATCATCGCCACGCTGAAGCAGGCCGACGCAGGCGTTCCAGTCAAAGACGTCTGTCGCCAAGTCGGCATCAGCACGGCGACCTATTACCAGTGGAAGAGCAAGCACGACGGCTTGGAGGCTTCCGAGCTGCGGCGGGTCAAGGAGCTCGAGTCCAAAAACGCCAAGCTCAAACGGATGTACGCCGAGTTGGCGCTCGACAATGCGGCAATGAAGGACCTGATCGAAAAAAAAACTCTAGGGCCGGCGCGTATGCGCGAGGCGGTGTGATCCTTATCGAGGTCCACGCGCGGCCGTTGCGCCGGTCCTGTGCATGCGTCGGGCTGTCGCGTGCCGCCTGGTACGCACCGCCTCTGGACTGGACGGTGCGCGATGCCGAGCTGATTGCCGAGATCGCGCGTCACGTTGAAGCGCACCCCAGTCGTGGCTTCTGGAAGTACAGCGACTACCTTTGCAAGCAGCAACCAGGCTGGAATCCCGAACGCATCTATCGCGTTTACAAGGCCATGAAGCTCAACCTACGCCGCGCTGCAAAGCGTCGCCTTCCCAAGCGTGAGCGGATGCCGCTCTACGTGCCGAGGCTACCAGACACAGTCTGGTCGGTCGACTTCATGAGCGATGCGCTGGCATGCGGACGACGCTTTCGCACCTCCAACGTGCTAGACAACTTCAATCGCGAGGCGCTGCACATCGAGGTTGACACCTCGATCAACTCGCAATGGCTTGTGCGTGTGTTCGATCAGATCAAACGCAATCATGGCTTGCCACATGTGGTGCGCTCGGACAACGGCCCCGAGTTCCTGGGCGAAGCGTTCACCAGCTGGCTCAAGACCAATGGCGTCGCACTGCAGTACATCCAGCCGGGAAAGCCAAATCAGAATACCTTCATTGAGCGCTTCAATCGTACGTTCCGCGAGGAAGTGCTCGACCTGAATCTCTTCGCCAGTCTCGATGATGTGCGCGAAGCCGCTCACTGGTGGATGATCGACTACAACGAAGCAAGATCCCATGATTCGCTCGGCGGAATGACCCCGGTCGAGTACCGCAACAAGCACGCCGAAAGCTCTACTTTTGAAGTGCCTGCTTGACCGGGAGCTTACGCCGTGTTCGCGGCACAGCTCCGGCACGGACGTACCGGCCTCGGCCTGCTGAGCACGGCGATGATCTGGCTTTCGGTGAAGCGGACTTCTTCATGGAATTTCCTCGTGGAATGGTACGAGAAAATTCCACTTCTGACCTCAGCCAATGGGCGGGGGATTACCGATCCGACGCCCACCCAATTTTGACCAAGGCCTTGCGATCTTTCAGCAAGCGCAATGAATACGTATGCACGCCCACGCTGTTGGAGTGCCACGCCGCTAGGCTAATGCCCTTAGTCGGTGGCCGTCTTGGCTGCCAGCAGTGGCCCGGGAGGGGCGTGCATGTTGCAGACACCATGGTGGCGCGGGGCGGTCATCTATCAGATCTATCCGCGTAGTTTTCTGGATTCCAACGGCGATGGGGTTGGCGATCTGCCGGGCATCATTGCCAAGCTCGACTACATCGCTGGGCTGGGCGTGGATGCCATCTGGATCTCGCCGTTCTTCAAGTCGCCGATGGCCGATTTCGGCTACGACATCGCGGACTATCGGGCGGTGGATCCGCTGTTCGGCACGCTGGAGGATTTCGACCGTCTGCTCGACAAGGCGCATGCGCTTGGGCTGAAGGTGATGATCGACCAAGTGCTGAGCCATACCTCGATCGAACATGCGTGGTTCCAGGAAAGCCGGCAGGACAAGACCAATGCGAAGGCGGACTGGTACGTCTGGGCCGACCCGCGGGCGGACGGCACGCCGCCCAACAACTGGTTGTCGCTATTCGGTGGTGTGGCGTGGCAGTGGGAGCCGCGGCGCGAGCAGTACTACCTGCACAACTTCCTGGTCGACCAGCCCGACCTCAATTTCCATAACGCCGAGGTGCAGCAGGCAACCCTGGACAATGTGCGGTTCTGGTTGGACCGTGGAGTGGATGGCTTCCGCTTGGACGCGATCAACTTCTGCTTCCATGACGCGCAGCTGCGCGATAACCCGGCCAAGCCGGCCGACAAGCGGGTGGGGCGGGGCTTTAGCGCGGACAATCCGTACGCCTATCAATATCACTACTTCAACAACACGCAGCCGGAAAACCTGGCGTTCCTGGAGCGCCTGCGTGCGCTGCTCGATCGCTATCCGAATGCGGTGAGCCTGGGCGAGATTTCTTCGGAAGATTCGTTGGCGACCACGGCCGAGTACACCGCCAAGGGCCGCTTGCACATGGGCTACAGCTTCGAGCTGCTGGTTCAGGATTACAGTGCGGCCTATATCCGCGAAACGGTCAGCAGGCTCGAGGCCACCATGTTGGAAGGATGGCCGTGTTGGGCGATTTCCAATCACGATGTGGTGCGTGCGGTGACACGTTGGGGCGGCGAAGATGCGTCGCCTGCGTTCGCTCGCATGGTGGTGGCGCTGCTGTGTTCGTTGCGTGGTTCGGTTTGCCTGTACCAGGGCGAGGAGCTTGGGCTGGGCGAGGCGGATGTGGCATTCGAGGATCTGCAGGATCCGTATGGCATTACGTTCTGGCCGACTTTCAAGGGCCGCGATGGATGCCGTACGCCGATGCCGTGGACCGATGCGCCGTCGGCGGGTTTCACTAGCGGCAAGCCGTGGCTGCCGTTGGCCGAGCCGCAACGTCTGGCGGCGGTAAGTGTGCAGCAGAGCGATGCGCAGTCGGTTTTGAGCGCGGTGCGTGCGTTTCTTGCCTGGCGCAAGCGCATGCCGGCCTTGTGCGAAGGAACGATCACGTTCTACGACACCGCCGAGCCGGTGCTGATGTTTCGGCGTGAGCATGCAGGCCAGGTCGTGCTGTTGGCCTTCAATTTGTCGTCCGACATTGCCGAGCTTGCGCTGCCTGCAGGCGCATGGGGACAGCTGGATGTCCCGGGGGTGGAGCGGGGCGTGATCGAGGATGGACGCGTGAGCTTGCCTGGGCACGCGGTGGTATGCGCCACGAGCGAGGGCTGATAGCACCGTTTCACAGGCGGGTATGCTGTGATTGAGTGAGACAGGCGAGGCATTCCATCGGGATGCCTCGCTTTTTTGTATGCGGTGTCAGCTACCAATCAGTGCTTGCGCCAGGTGCTGTGCCCGCCAAGCGATTCAAGATGCGTCATATGGAGGGGTGTTGCAGGAAACGGCAATGCATCTGCGCCGGCCCGATCAAGCTGCAGGCGCAGGGTGCCTGATGAAGCTGGGTGCGATCGCGACATCGTCAATCGACGCGCTGGCTCGTGTATCACGGCAAGTGCTGCGCGTGGAAACGGTGAGAGGTCAGGTGGGTATGTGGCGCTCAGCACCCGATTCCCTGATTGAAAGCGGCTGACAGAACGCAGCGAGCAGTCGTTAATTGGCGTGGATGGGGCCGCTGAACTGGAGTGCACGAGCAGCACATGCCCCTTCCGAGCTTCGGTATCACCCACCTGGCCGTTGCATCGTCCTGTTATTAGCTGCTCTCGTGGTGACCGTGTTTACTCGAATGGCGGTGGTGCTCATTCAAAACAAAAGCCGCGGGTTTTTAACCGGCGGCTTCTGAGTAGGCAACATCTTGAGGTTCTGGAGCAGGGCGCTTTGGGTTGCATCGCGCGGATTGGAAAGCAGCCCCTTCTGACTAATCTGGAGAATTACGAAGCAGTACACCTGGAGCTGATTGTTCCCCTGAAACCCGTACCCTCACGCCAACCCCTTATCTCTTGGCGATCTGCCAGATTAGGTGTCGAGAGGCGGCGTGGTCGACCGATAACCCCTTGGTCTTGCCGACCGCGGGAGAGCCAGCTCGCCACGCCGCAATCTCCTGGCAAACGC
>NZ_LXNG01000008.1 GCF_001642575.1 Xanthomonas floridensis
TGTGCAGCATGAGTCGGCGTGGCAACTGCCACGACAACGCACCCGTGGAGAGCTTCTTCGGCCTGCTCAAACGCGAGCGGATCAGGCGGCGGATCTACCCGACCAGGGACGCCGCACGCGCCGAGGTGTTCGATTATATCGAGATGTTCTACAACCCAAAACGCCGCCACGGTTCAACTGGCGACCTGTCGCCTGTAGAGTTCGAACGGCGCTACGCGCAACGAGGGTCTTGAGTGTCTACGGAACCCTGGGCGTATCAGAGAGACTGGGTGTGGAAGCCTCAACCTTTCTTTAAAATCTTCATTAGCCATTCCTGCACTGCGGCAGTGTCGTTAATGTTGCCGCCGAACTCGATGTCTGGTTTCTGAGGTACATTGTCATTGCGTAGCCGACCGTCGCGGGTCATATAAGGAACGCCAATACCGCCATTTCCGCTGGGGAGCAGGGCCGTGATCGGTGAACCGGTACGCGAATCGACAAATGTTTCGGTGCCCACTTGCAGTACGCCCGGAAACTGCTTCAGCTCGTCGACAAATCCGATACAGGCACTCTCGCAGTCATAGTCGGTCAGCACCACCACACGGGCGTGCACCGGGTTGATGGGTTGACGCTTTGGCTTCGGGATTTTTTCTGCGTTAACCGGTGCATGCAGGACCTTATCCCCACGCGCCATCGCTGCCTGGGAGAGCTTGCTGTTTTCGTCGTAGGGAATGCCGTCCGGCGGTGGATCTGCCGGCGCGTCGGCTCCGGGACTGCCGTGGGAAAATGTCGAGTCGTCGACTGACGCTTCGGTTAGCCGATAAACAGCCGAGATCTTTAACCGCTCTCTTGCGTAGTAGTTCGTGTAGTCGGCGCCGTACAGCGATCGCAGCACCCCCATAAACCATTCGTACGGGCCGCCCTCGTTGCCGCGCACATCGAACACGATCACCGACTTGTTGCGCAGTGAGGGAGCTGCCTTGTACAACGCCGCGAACTGATCGGATTGCTGTTTGTTTTCTGGAGAAAAATTGCCAAGACGGACCCACGCACCATTGTCGCCGAATGGCGTGATCGCAACGTCCCTGCCAAGATCGGGCTTGAGCGTCGACATCACCTTGGTCAGCTCGTCTTGCGGAAGGCTTTTCCAATTCAGGCTGACGCTACGACCGTCGATGGTGCAGTGTTCCGGACGTTTGAGGAACGGGCTCTTACGGTACCGAAACATGATCGGCGCGGTTCGCGCGCGCGTCGACTCCAATCCAGGGATGATGTTCTCCGGGATCATGTGCTCGTAGAGCGCGATTCGCTCGGACCATGCGCTCATCGGCTGCCCATCGCAGGCGCTGATCTCCGAGCCATCTGCCACGCTCCCATCCGAACCTGCGACGACGAAGCGGCCACCCTGGTATCGGGCAAGAAAGCCCGGCCATTGATACGCCTTTGTCTGCAACTGCATCCAGACATAGGCATGCGCGTCGTTGAACGTAAAAAAGAAATGCGCGAGTGTCTGACGATAGCCTTCGAAGCTGGTGACCTGTTGGATATCCGCATCGGCCTGTTTGCGCGCCTTGGCCATGGGGGCCTCAAACGCTGCAGGGTCTGGATACACGGCCAGGATCGATTGGTCCTTGAACCACTGCAGCGAAAAGTCCACGTCCTTGTCGGCCATGGCGGCCCAGCCTTGCAGTGGCGTGGGCGGTGCTTGATCGGCAGCCGGGCAAGACGCAACGGCCAGCAGCGCTATCGAAAGGAGGCTGGCTTGCACTCCGCGCTGAAAGCGAGGTTGTCGTTGGGGAGTACGCGATGGTGCACCAATGGTGACGGTCATGTCTTGGCGTCTTGGCTGGAAAGGTCCATGGCACTAAGCAATCGGCATGCCAAGCGCTTCGCTTGCATTACGTGGGTTCTTCGACCTGCGCAAGTGTCCGCAGACGTCCGCTGCTATGTCCGGGTCGTCCACCGCGTTGGTCGTTGGACGCAACACACGCTTTCAGCAGACGCTTGTACGCAACAAGCGTGGGGATGCCCACGCTTGTTGCGCCGCATCCGATCAAGCCCGCGCCGTCGCCTCGCGCACGAAGTCTTCATAGGTGCGCAGCGGGCGCCCCAGAATGGCCTGCAGTTTTTCCACCGCGCCGTCGGCCGCCTGCATGCCGAATGTCTGGATACCGGCCATCATCAGACGCATGTCGTAGGCCAGCCAGGAGGGGCCGTACGCGGCCATCTGCACTTCGAAGGCAGCAACGTCGTCGCCCGCATAGGCGATCTCGCGCCCGAGGGCCGAACTCCAGACCTTCGCAACCGAGCTGCCCGTCACGGCATGCGGGCCAACCAGTTCGAGCGTGATACGTTCGAGCGCGGCAGGTGCGCGGTCGCGTCGCAGCAACTCGACAACCGCGACGTCTGCGATGTCGCGCGCATCGATCATGGCCACACCTGCAGAGCCGATCGGCATCGGGTAGACACCATAGTCCTGAATCGTCTGCTGGATCATCGCTTCGTTCTGCATGAAGTAGGCAGGACGCAGAATCGTCGCAGGAATATCGAGGCTTTCGATCATGCGTTCGACTGTGTGCTTGCCGGTAAAGTGCGGCACGTTGGTGAACTTGTCGGCATGGATGACCGACAGGTAGACGATGCGCTCGATGCCTGCCTCCCCGGCCAGATTCAGTGCGATCAGCGCCTGCGTCACTTCGTCGGGGGTGACCGCATTCAACAGGAACAGCGTGCGCACCGACGAAAACGCGGCACGCATCGATGCAACGTCGGTGAGGTCTGCGACGACTTCGGTGACACCTGCCGGGAAAACGCGCTTGCCCGGCTGGCGAACCAATGCCTTGACCTCTGCGCCTGCGTCGGCAAGGCCCTGGGTGATGAGAGAACCGATGGTGCCGGTGGCGCCGGTTACGAGAATGCTCATGTGAATCTCCTGTTGTGGATGGAAGGGTGAATCAGCGCGACATGTCCGCCACGACCTTGCCGGCCCGTGATGCGGTGCGATTGCGTTCGATTGCCAGAGGAATCCCGGCGAAGCCGACGACCTCGCCGACCCTGGATGCCAGCGCGCCGCTCGCCACCTGTGCGGCCAGCGTTTCCAGCAGGGCGACGTCCGGCGTGTTCATGAACCACAGGCCGCTGCGGCCGGGCGGTGTGCGGGTAAGGATGTCCGGCGAGGTGGTGGCAACGATCACGCCGTTGGGTGCGAGCACCTGCCACGAGCGATCCAGTACATCGCCGCCCACATAGTCCAGGACCAGGTCGATGTCGTGCACCAACTCTTCAAAACGGTGCGCCTGATAATCGATGACATGGTCCGCGCCAAGGCTGCGCACGTAGTCCAGATGCGCCGTTGATGCGGTGGCGAACACCTCTGCACCGGAGCGCCTGGCGTATTGCACGGCATAGCCGCCCAGCCCACCGGCGGCGCCATGAATCAGAATGCGTTGGCCGGCATGCAGCGGCCCGGCGTGGTGAAGGCTCTTCCACGCGGCGACCGCAGCGACCGGCATCGCGGCAGCATGGAGAGCGTCCAGGCCGTCAGGAATGCGGGCGAGCTTGCTGTCATCAACCGCAATGCACTCGGCAAACGCGCCGAACCCACTCATTGCGCCCATCACGCGGTCACCGACCTGCAAACGCGTGGCGCCGGGCCCGACCGCTTCAACCACACCGGCCAGTTCTGCACCCAGCACGAGCGGAAGCGGCAGCGCGAAAACCTCGCGCATGACACCGCTGCGGACTTTCCAGTCGATGCCGTTGATGCCGGCAGCGTGGATGCGGACCAGCACCTGGCCGTGTCCTGCGAGGGGTTTGGCGATGGTGGCCACTTCGGCGGCGTCGGCGCCGCCGTAGGCCCGGATCAATACAGCGCGTTGCGTGGTGCTCATGACAGTTGCTCGTCTGGCGTTACGGTGACGAGACCTTATGCCGTTGCGCAACCAATACGAAGACGCCAAGATGTAGACGCCTGGTTTCAAATATGGAACACCATGGATCTGAATGCATTGATCGATTTCTCGCTGGTCGCAGCCAACCAAGGCCTTGGAAAGGCGAGCCGTGCCAGTGGTAGATCGAAGGCGACCTTGTCGCGTCGCATCGCCGAGCTTGAGGAGCAGCTGGGCGTGCGACTGGTCGAGCGCAGCGCCCGTGGCCTCAAGCTCACCGAAGCCGGGCAGCTACTGATGGACCGCACCGAAGTGCCGTTGAGCGAGGTGGCCGAGGCGATGGCTGCAGCACGCGAGGGGCTTTCGGTCCCGCGCGGACGCTTGCGGGTGGCGTCTCCGGTGCTGTTCTCGCAACTGGCGATGGGCCACATCGGCGCGGAGTTCTGCGCGGCCTATCCGGAGATCACGCTCGAGGTGGTCGCAGAGGACCGCACGGTCGATCTGGTGGAAGAGCAGTTCGATGTGGCCATCCGAATCAACCCAAGCCCGGACAGCAGCCTGGTCGGGCGCTGCTTTGCCAAGGACCGGCTGGTGGTCGTGGCTGCGCCTGGCATCGCCATGCCCAGCAGTGGCGCGGTCACGCCCGTTGCCGCCGTGGTGATGTCGAGCTTCCAGCCGACCACATGGGCGCTCGATGACGGGCGCCTGGTCCTGGAACCTGTTCCAAGGATGCGGTTTTCCTCATTCCTGATGGTCCGCGACGCGGCGATTGCAGGCGGTGGCGTGGCGCTGCTTCCGCAGTCGATTGCATGGAATCAGCTGGCGCGCGGCGAACTGGTGCAGTGGGGCACGATCGCGGGTGTAGAGCCGGCGCTGTGGGTGTTGCACACCTCCAGGCGTCTGGCTGCACCCAAGGTGCGCGCCTTCGTGGACTTCATGTGTGACAGATACCCGGATGTGTCGCTTGTGTTGAAGGGATAGGGCGGCGCCATCTCGCTTGGGCAGGCGCGTCCACGCAGCGGCCACGCTGGATGGAAGATGTCCCGAACAATCGCCGCCATTGAGCTTCAGACACCGCTACCAAAGCGTTCGATCAATAGGTCGGTCAATACACGGATCTTGCGCGCAGGGTGCGCGGCCGGCGCGCGAACGACATAAAGACCCGCCTCGGGAGCCGGGTACTTGGTCATGACACGCACCAGTGCGCCGGATGCAAGGTGCTCGGCAACGAGAAAGTCCGGCAGTGCCGCGATACCGAGTCCTGCGAGCGCAGCGGCCGCGATCGCAGTGCCGTTATCGGCCTTGAAACGCCCCCGTGGATGGATCGTCACCAGCTTGTCGCCGTCCATGAATCGCCAGCTTTCAGTACCTTGCAACAGCGCCTCATGCGTCAGCAGTGCATCGGGCGTTTCAGGTTCACCATGCTTGCGCAGGTAATCGGGTGTAGCCATCAGGCTGCCGCGCATCGGCGCCACGCGGCGGGCCACCAGGTTTGAATCCGCGAGATAGCCGAGCCGGATCGCACAGTCGAAGCCCTCGGCGACGATGTCGATAAAGCGATCGCTGTAGCAGGCATGCACCTGCAGCGCAGGATGCCGGCTGGCCAGTTCGGCGAGCACCGGCGCCAGATGCGTGGGGCCGAACGTCAGCGGTGCAGCGATCCGCAAGCGGCCACGTAGATCGCCAGCCGGGAAAATGGTCTCGCGCGCCACGTCCATCTCGGCACACATGCGCGCGGCGTGCTCACGAAACGTCGCGCCGGCCTCGGTGACGGCAGCACCACGGGTGGTGCGCGCGAGCAGTTGGATACCCAGTTCTTGCTCGAGCCGGATCAAACGACGGCTGACGATGGACTTGGCAACGCCGAGGCGCCGGGCCGCTGGCGACACCCCGCCCGCGTCGGCCACCTCGACGAACGTCCGCAGGTCTTCGAATTCCATTGGCGTCCCTGTTTCTGCGACACGACATGTCGCTTGGCGCGGCTAGCTTAGCCGCATTCGGAACATCACAGTCTGCTTTGAGGGCGCTGGCACCGCCAGTCCTTCGTGAAGCAGGACGCTCGGACCTCATTCCGTCCGGCACACGCCGATCAATCACCACGTGCACCCCATCCTTTTCTGGAGAAACACCTCATGCATACATCTTCCATCCACACGCAGGCCACGTCCGGGCGCTTCATCCGCGGTTTTTCGTGGACCCTGCGCATCTTCGCTGCCGTGGCGTTTTTCGCCGCTGGCGCTGCCAAGCTGGCTGGCGTTCCGATGATGGTCGACGTCTTCGATCACATCGGCCTCGGCCAATGGTTTCGCATCGTCACCGGTGTGATCGAAATCATCGGCGCCATCGCGTTGCTGCTGCCGGCAACGTTCGCCTTCAGCGGTGCACTGCTTGCAGCCATGATGTTCGTTGCGACCGGTGTGCATCTGTTCGTCATCGGCGGTAGCCCGGTCCCAGCGATCTTCCTGATGATGGTCACCGCAACGATCGCCTGGTTGAATCGCGCACGCTTCGCAGCTGTGCTGCGCTCAGCCCGTTCGGCTTGATAGGAGCAGATCATGAAAACCCTTTCGTTGCCAATCTCGTCTCCGCCTGCAAGTGCACCTGTCCCGACGCAGCAGCGGGCGATCGCACACCGCACGCGCGGTACAGGCACCGGCCCCATCACAAGGCTCATGAGCCCATCCGATCTTGGGCAAGTGCTGAAACCGTTCGTCTTCCTCGATATTTTCGATGCGCAAGGACCCATCATCCACACGATGTCCGGCATGCCGCTGCACCCGCATTCGGGCATCGCAACCGTCACGGTCTTCACCCAAGGCAGCATGCACTACCACGACCAAACAAGCGGACGCGGCACCATCGGCTACGGCGGTGTGGAATGGATGCGCGCCGGAATCGGCGTGTGGCATGGCAAGGAAATGACCCCGCCAGCCGATGCCTCATGCATCCAGGGATTCCAACTCTGGCTGGCATTGCCCGCAGCGTTGGAGCTGGGGGAGCCACAAAGCCATTACATCGAAGCGCAGCACATGGCCAAGGTCGGGCCTGCGCATGTCGTGATCGGTCATTACGAGGGCGCGCAAAGTCCGGTCGATGCGCCCGATGGCATCAATTACCTGCTGGTGACGCTGATGCCGGGCGAGCGCTGGACGTATCACCCGCCGGCCGGTCACCTGGTGGGGTGGCTGGCAGTCGCCAGCGGCACGCTCGATGCCGGTGTGCTGCTGCAGCGGGGCGACATGGTGGTGTTTGCCGAAGATGGTGCGCCCATCGTGCTGGAGGCGCGGGGCGCCACGAATGCCGTCTTCGTGCTCGGCTCGTCAGTTCCACACCCGCATGCATTGCACCTTGGCTATTACTCTGTGCATACCAACGCACACGCGCTTGATGTCGGCGAAGAGCGCATCCGTGAGCTCGGGAAGAAAATGCAGGCTGCCGGCGACCGAACCACTGCCTCCGGAACAATTCCGGTCTTCAAGTAACGCCGCCAAGAATCTCTCCGCGGAGCGCCGCCGGCACCACCCCTGGCGAGTCACTCCGCGCCAGGAGAGGCTTATAAACAAGAAATCTTTTCAGCTACTCGCGAGCCTTCGCGGTACGTCCACCACACCGCCTCTTCAACCTCTCAGGAGATCGTTATGACTCAACTCTTCAGCCCTGTCAGCGTCGGACGCTACACCCTTACTAATCGCCTGGTAATGGCGCCGATGACGCGTTCACGTGCCGAGCCCGACGGCACACCCAAGCCCTTGACTGCGACCTACTATGCACAGCGCGCCAGCGTTGGTTTGATCATCTCCGAGGGCACGCAGCCCTCTGACGATGGACAAGGCTACCTAAGTACCCCGGGCATCTATACCGAAGCCCATGTGGCGGGATGGAAGGCGGTTACCGCTGCCGTGCATGACAGAGGCGCACATCTATTCATCCAACTCATGCATACCGGGCGCATGTCTCATCCGGACAACACCCCTCACCACAGGCAGGCCTTGGCTCCCTCGGCCATCGCGCCTGGGGCACAGATGTTCACCATGACGGGCATGCAGGACATTCCCCAGCCACGCGCGTTAACCACCGATGAGATTCGCCAGACCGTGGCAGATTTCCGTTTGGCAGCTCGTCGCGCAATCGAAGCCGGCGCTGACGGAGTCGAGATCCATGGCGCGAACGCCTATCTGGTCCAGCAGTTCTTCGCTCCAAGCGCCAACACCCGTATTGACCAATACGGCGGATCGATCGAGAATCGCGCACGCTTCGCACTCGAAGTGACCGCAGCAATCGCCGAAGAGATCGGCGCGGACCGTACTGCCATCCGTTTGTCTCCAGGTGCCAAGCTGTGGGGCATCGATGAAGGCTCCGAAGCACCGGCGCTATACCGTTATCTGATCACCGAACTTGCCAAGCTGGGCCTGGCATATGTGCATGTGATGCACCTTGGCGATGAGGCATTGCTGGCCGACATCCGCAATTTGTGGAGCGGTGCGCTGATCGTCAACCGTCCTGGTCGCGCGCGCGAACAAATTGGCTCTGATGTAGAGGCGGGGCTTGCCGAGTTGGAAGCGTATGGGCAGATGGTGCTTGCGAATCCCGATTTCGTCGAACGTCTGAAAGCAGACGCCTCGATGAATCAACCGGATCACACCACCTACTATGGCGGTGATGCAAAGGGCTATACCGACTATCCAACTTTGGCGCGCGCAACCGCCTGAAAAATCAATGAGCCGGGTTGCCATGCTGGGCTTCATTCCAGGAATGCGGGTGTTGCGATACAGCTGCGCGGTAGGGCAGAGGTGCTGGTTGCAGCCGTAACGCATGCATCAGATCGCGCGGAGCCGGATGCGTTGAGCGAGAGCCGAACATCTCAGTGGTCTTCAGGCTTAGTCCTCTGGCGTCCGCTTTGGGTCGGAAGCCGCGTGCGGGGTATCAGCGCGCTATCCGAGATAGCTTGCGTGCCCACCAAGATGGGGTTAGGGATGAAGTCGCTGGGGCAAGTTGCGAAAATTTTGAAGAGATTCGGCGCCGTATCGCCGAATCTCAAAGAGCGCCGGCTTGCCGTCGAGCAATCTAAGGCGCGCTAACGAGTGCTGCGGAGGATCCATCGCCAGATCGCCTTGGACCTTACCGGGATTGAGCAGGACCAAGTCGCGAAGACCGTGCAACGGGCGTTGCGCAACATTGCGTCTGGGAAAGCCGGAGGGTCTCCTGCCCCTACTACGCCAATGCGTGGCGCGGGATCCTGGAGGATCCTATCCAGCGAATTCCCACGATGTTTCGCGGGCACATGTCGGATGCTCTGGTACAGATTCGCCGTTCGGCTTCTTGTACCGTCAGCCAAAATTCCGTAAGCAATTGTTTGGAAATTGATTTCTTGTCATCGCCGACGCCGACGCCGACGCCGGTCCGGCCTTGCGCCGCCAGTGTCGCGGGTTGCAGCGGACAACTTATGTTTACAAGAACACGTCCAAGTGCCTGTCTTGTATTGGTGGGCCCACCAGGATTCGAACCTGGAACCAAAGGATTATGAGTCCTCTGCTCTAACCGTTGAGCTATAGGCCCTGCTGCACAGCGCTCGCTGATGCCGCATGCCATGCGTCGGGCCCTCAGGAGTTGGGCAAGTTTACCTGTCCGTCCGCGAACTTGTCTGCTGCGGCCGGTCGTCTCTGCGCGCCGTCTCTGCGCCCGCTTGCTCTGCGATTTTCGCAGGCGCCTGGTATCCGCCGGCTGCTTGGTAGATGGATGCCTGCACGCCACACACGCCCCTACAAGGCCACAGACCCACACCCATCAAGCATCCGCTGTCTGACGTTGCTTATCGATCAGCTGGCGGCCTGCGCGGAAGCCCTGCGCGATCGCGTCCTGGCAGGTTTCCCAGGTTTGTTCCTGGTCGCTGATGCGGGGCAGCCGCGTGCTGCCGTTGTTGGCATACACGTCGACCCACAGGGTCCACCTGGCCGTCAGTGACGCCTGCGCAGCGCGTACGCGGATCTCGTGATCGCGGTAGGTGGTGGTCTCGAAACGGCTTTGCCTACTCATCGGACGGTCTCGTTTCCATTCGCGCACCAACCTAAAAGTGCCGGCTGGAACATCAGGTGAGATTGAAGGAAACATCCACTTAATAGTGCAGTGCGGTGCGGTTTCGTCGCCGCAACGTGAAGCTGCGTGGCCTGGCCGGCGCTATTGTCGGCAGCACGCGGCAAGCATCGCCCCACCGGGACCCACAACGCAACAGCCCCGCACGTGCGGGGCTGTTGTGTGATCAGCTGAGCATGACGACCGACAACTCAGTCGATGTCCAGGAACGAACGCAGCTGTTCCGAACGGCTCGGGTGACGCAGCTTGCGCAACGCCTTGGCCTCTATCTGACGAATCCGCTCGCGGGTGACGTCGAACTGCTTGCCGACTTCTTCCAGCGTGTGATCGGTATTCATGTCGATACCGAAGCGCATCCGCAGCACCTTGGCCTCACGCGGGGTCAGGCCGGCCAACACGTCACGCACCGTCTCGGAGAGATTGATGTTGGTGGTGTTGTCGATCGGGGACTCCACATTGGTGTCCTCGATGAAGTCGCCCAGATGCGAATCCTCGTCGTCGCCGATCGGGGTTTCCATCGAGATCGGCTCCTTGGCGATCTTCATCACCTTGCGGATCTTGTCCTCGGGCATGTCCATTTCCTTGGCCAATTCCTCCGGCGTGGCCTCGCGGCCGAACTGCTGGAGCATCTGGCGGGAAATGCGGTTCAACTTGTTGATCGTTTCGATCATGTGCACCGGGATACGGATGGTGCGCGCCTGATCGGCGATCGAACGGGTGATGGCCTGACGGATCCACCACGTTGCATAGGTCGAGAACTTGTAACCGCGACGGTATTCGAACTTGTCCACGGCCTTCATCAGGCCGATGTTGCCTTCCTGGATCAGGTCCAGGAACTGCAGGCCGCGGTTGGTGTACTTCTTGGCGATGGAGATGACCAGGCGCAGGTTGGCTTCGACCATTTCCTTCTTGGCCTTGCGCGCCTTGGCTTCGCCATAGGCCATCGCACGGCTGATCTCCTTGATCTCGCCCAGCGTCAGATAGCTGGCCTTTTCCATCTCCATCGAGCCCTGCTGCTCGGAGATGATCTGATCCTTGACGTCGCGCAACGCCGAGGACCACTTCTGCTTGCGCTTGAGTGCGTCTTCCACCCATTCCAGGTTGGTCTGGTTGCCTTCCCAGGAGCGGATGAAGTCCTTGCGCGGCATGCGTGCCACGGTGGTGGCCAGGTGCAGCACCTTGCGCTCGTGGTCCTTGATGCCGTTGACCACGCCACGCAGCTGGGTGACCAGCGCGTCGGTCAGCGGCAGCGGCAGCTTGAGCGTGGTGAAGATGGCGGCCATGTCTTCGCGCGCCTTGACCACCAGCTTGTGCTCGGCGCCGTTCTTGGCATAGATCTTCTTGAACTTGGCGTATTCGTTGGCCAGGTTCTCCATGCGCGTGGCCACTTCCACCGGGTCCGGACCGGTCGGGCCGGCCTCTTCCTCGGCAGCGTCGTCATCGCCGTCTTCGTCGTCGTCTTCATCGACGGCGTCTTCGTCCACGGCGACCGGGCCGGCGGCGGCCAGCGCAGCGGCGGCGGCATCGGCTTCTTCGATCAGGTCGTTGAAGCCGACCACGATCTCGGCCAGACGCTTCTTGCCTTCCTTATGCGCTTCGTAATCGGCGAGCAGCATTTCGGTCGACAGCGGGAACACGCCCAGCGCTGCCTGGACCTGGCTCAGGCCTTCTTCGATGCGCTTGGCGATGGCGATTTCGCCTTCGCGGGTCAGCAGTTCGACCGTACCCATCTCGCGCATGTACATACGCACCGGGTCGGTGGTGCGGCCACCTTCGGTATCGAGCGCGGTCAGCGCGGCGGCGGCTTCTTCGGCGGCGGTGTCGTCAACCTCGCGGTTGCCGGTGTTGCCATCGTTGAGCAGCAGGGTTTCGGCATCGGGGGCAACTTCATGGACATCGATGCCCATGCCGTTGATCATGCTGATGATGTCTTCGATCTGCTCCGGGTCGACCAGGTCGTCGGGCAGGTGGTCATTGACTTCGGCGTAGGTCAGATAGCCCTGTTCCAGGCCCTTGCTGATCAGTAGCTTGATGTCGGATTGCTGGGCAGGACGTTCGTTGGCCATGAGTGCTCGCGCCACCGGCTTTGAGATTGGAAAGAGGACCTAGCATTATACCAGCGTGAAGCCCGGTCTGCCGGAATCAAGACGGGACCGCTGGTAGAACTGCGCTGGCTAGGGTCTGAGAAGGAAGGTCACCGGGCCGTCATTGACCAGGTCGACAACCATATGGGCACCGAATTGCCCGGTTTCCACCCCGCCGTGGTGTTTTTCGCGGCAGATCGCCACCAATTGATTGAACGCCCGTTCAGCCTCTTGCGGAGGCGCGGCGGTACTGAAGCCCGGCCGGTTACCGGAGTCGGTGTCCGCGGCCAGGGTGAACTGGCTGACCAGCAGCAGCCCGCCGCCGGTATCGGTGAGTGAGCGGTTCATCTTGCCGGCGTCGTCGCCGAATACCCGGTAGCTGAGCAGGCGCTCGGCCAGGCGCCGGATCTGCGCGTCGCTGTCGCCGGGCTCCACGCCGATCAGGGCCAGCAGGCCGGGACCGACCTGCCCGACGATCCGGTCATCGACGGTGACCGAGGCCCGGGTGACGCGCTGGATCAAGGCGAGCATGCAGAGTCCTGGGCAGCAAAGTGTGTCGCGCAGCATGCCCAGCGCTGCCCACACTGTCACCTGCGGGTCTTCGCCGGCCACGCTGTTTAGAATTGCGCGGATGACACCTGATCTTCGCGCTCGCCTGCTCTACGCCACCGCCGCCACCGTGGGCCGCCTGCCGTGGCCGCTGCTCAAACGCATGGCCGACACGCTGGCCTGGAGCTGGCGCAAGCTCAATGCGCGCGAGGCGCGCGTGGCGCGCCGCAATCTGGAACTGGCCTACCCGGAGCTGAGCGATGCGCAGCGCGCGCAGCTGCATGTACAGATCCTGCGCTCGACCGCACGCCAGACCCTGGAAGTGCTGCGCACCTGGACCCGCCCGCCGGCGGAAAACCTGGCCCGTCTGCAACGCAACGGCCAGGAGCTCTACGACGCGGCGCTGGCGTCCGGGCGCGGGGTGATCGTGGCGGCGCCGCACTTCGGCAACTGGGAATTGCTCAACCAATGGCTATCCGAACGTGGCCCGATCGCCATCGTGTACCGGCCGCCTGAGTCCGAGGCGGTGGACGGGTTCCTGCAGCTCGCGCGTGGCGGCGACAACGTGCGCCAGGTGCGCGCCGAAGGCCCGGCGGTGCGGCAGCTGTTCAAGGTGCTCAAGGACGGCGGTGCGGTCGGCATCCTGCCCGACCAGCAACCCAAGATGGGTGATGGCGTGTTTGCGCCGTTCTTTGGCAGGCAGGCGCTGACCATGACCCTGGTCAACCGGCTGGCCGAGCGCACCGGCGCCACCGTGTTGTACGGCTGGTGCGAGCGTGCCGGCGACGATCTGCAGTTCGCGCTGCATGTGCAACCGGCCGACCCGGCGGTGGCCGACCCCGACCCGGTACGTGCGGCCAGCGCGCTCAATGCCGGCATCGAACAGATCGCCCGGCGCGACCCGGCGCAGTACCAGTGGACCTACAAGCGCTACACGCTGCGTCCGCCGGGCAGCGGCGAGGCCAACCCGTACGCCACCGAGCGGCACCCGCACTAGGCCGGGAACAAGACATCGCCACGCGGCCGGGCCGGCGTATGCGGCCTCCGTGCATGAGGCGGCTGCATGCCTGGCCTGGGTTTTCCGCGCTGGGGCGCCGCCAGCGGGCCGGTGATCGCCGCGTTGTGCCAGGGACGCAACGCGGCACTCCCAACGACCAGGCGCTGCGGCCAGGAGTGGCGGATGTCGCGTTGTTCCACCCTCCCTGCGCAGACTGCGCCACTGCACCTCCAGCCCTTCCTTCGAACCGCCCTGGCCGCATCAGCGGACCGCAGCCGCACCAGGCTCAGTCGTCGTGCGGCTCGGCGGGCGTGGCCAGGATGCGCTGATAGAACGCCAGGTCCAGCCAGCGCCCGAACTTGAAGCCAGCCTCGCGCACCGTGCCGGCATGGGTGAAGCCAAATTGCTCGTGCAAGGCAATGCTGGCCTGATTGCTGGCATCGATCCCGCCGACCAGCACATGCACGCCGCGCGCTTCGGCCGCGACAATCAGGGCCTGCAGCAGGACACGGCCCAGGCCCTTGCCACGATGGTCGCGGTGCACGTAGATCGAGTGCTCGACGCTGTACTTGAACGCCGGCCAGGCACGGAAGGTGCCGTAGCTGGCGAAGCCCATCAGCGTGCCATCGGCATCTTCCACGCCGATCACCGGAAATCCGCCGGCGCGCTTGGTGGCGAACCAGCCGACCATGCTCTCCGCCGGCCGCGGCCGGTAGTCGTACAGCGCGGTCGAATGGGCGATGGCCTCGTTGAAGATATCCAGGATTGCACTGGCATGACGTGCTTCGCTGCAGTCGATAAGACGCATGGGGTCTGCTGAACGGAAAGATCGCTGATTAGAAAGCATTGCCGGGCGCTGAACAACGCAGCCGGTGCGCAACCAATCACTGCCGGTGCTGTCACTCATTCGCGGCCGCTGGATGCAGCGTTCCACCTCACGGCGGCAACCGTCGGTTGTGAAGCACGCGACAATGGCGCCACGCGTCCGGCAACGGCGCGGCGGCGTTCGCCTTGAAGCGGCCGTGGTCATCCCCATCTGGAGTCGTGCATGAGCAGCCCCGTCCCCTCCCCCAGCGCGCAGGCCTTCGGCGATCCGGCGGCAATCCGCTGCGAGCGCGCCGCCTCCGAGTTGCGTGCTGGCCGGCCGGTGCTGCTCACCGCCGCGGGTGGTCAGTCACGCGCCGTGCTGGCGCTGGATAGCAGCACGGCGCAGTCGTACACCGCTTTCGCGCGTGCGGCGCAAGGCCGCCACTATCTGTTCGTCACGCCCACGCGCGCGCAGGTGCTGGGGCTGACCGCGCCGCAGGGCGCACGCGTCGCGCTGGCCGACTACAGCTACGACCAGCTGGCCGCCCTGGCCTATCTGCGCGACACCCCGGTACCGGCGCACTGGGCTGCGGGCGACGCGCTGGATGCCGGCGGCGTGGAGATTGCGCGGCTGGGGCTGCTGCTGCCGGCGCTGCTGGCAGTGGACCTGCGCGATGTGCACGACCATGCCGCCTTCGCCGGCTGCCAGTCGCTGGCGCTGGACGACCTGGGCAGCGGGTGCGCCAAGTCGGCCGCAGCCGGCTACGAGCTGGTCACCCGCACCCCGGTGCCGCTGCGTGGCCTGGGCATGAGCGAATTCGTGGTGTTCCGCGGCGGCGTGGCGCAGCGCGACCAGGTAGCGATCGTGGTCGGCCAGCCCGACCTGTCGGCGGCGGTGCCGGTGCGTGTGCATTCCTCGTGCCTGACCGGCGACCTGTTCGGCTCGCTCAAGTGCGATTGCGGCGACCAGTTGCGGCATGGGCTGGCCAAGCTGAAGGAGCTGGGCGGCGGCGTGCTGCTGTATCTGGACCAGGAAGGCCGCGGCACCGGCATCGCCGCCAAGATGCGCGCCTATGGGTATCAGCATGCCGGCCTGGACACCATCGATGCCGATGCGCAGCTGGGCTTCGGTCCGGACGAGCGCCGCTACGGCAGCGCGGTGGCGATGCTGCGGGGCCTGGGCATCGGCCGGATCCGCCTGTTGACCAACAACCCGGCCAAGGCCGAGCGGTTGCGCGCTGCCGGCATCGTGGTGGAAGACCGCATTCCGGTCACCGGCGACATCACCCCGGAAAACGAACACTACCTGCGCACCAAGGCGACCCGTGCCGGCCATGCGCTGGATGTGGATGCGCTGATCCTGGCGGCGCAGTAGTCAGCCGACGAGGCCGTTCGCGGCGGTGGAAGGCCCCCGGCGTCGGAATGGCCGCGCGTGGCGTCGATGAGGCTAGATGCCGGCGCGCACGCGGCGCTTGCATGGCGTCCACGCCTAGCTTGCATTAACCCCCTTTTCGCCGGCTCCCCCATTGTGGCCTGCCCGAAAAGCGCGAGGGTTGCAGCGCCCACGCGCGCTGCGATCGTCATTGCTTTCGAGCGCAGCGCCCGCCCGGCCCTGGTCACCCGCCTCCCATCGGCAACGCACGTCCCGCCAGGTGAGGCCGCCCGCAGCGGATGCGTCCCGACCGGGCGCCCGGCTATGCTTGCGCACCGCTTCTGCAGGCCTGCACCGTGCACGACGCTCCACCGCCGCACCCCGACATCCTGGTCACCGCTGCAGCTGCCCGGACTCCTGCAGTGGACCATGCGCAGTGGCAACAGCTCCCTCGTCGCGGCGCCTATGTGGCGGCAGTCAATGGTGCGCTCGGCGGTGGCTGCGCCGGTCTGATTGCTGCCGGTGTGACCGTTACCGTGCTGCACGCCTGGCGCTATTGGCCGGTGGTGCTGGGGGTGACGCTGCTGCTTGCGCTGCTATGCGCATGGCTGGCAGTCAAACGGCACCGGCTCACGCTGTGGAAACTCGACCAGCACGGCCTGGCGCTGCAACGCGGGCACCTGTGGCAGAGCGACACCCGCGTGCCGATCTCGCGCGTGCAACACGTGGACCTGCGCCGCGGGCCGATCGAACGTGCCACCGGCCTGACCACGCTGGTGGTGCATACCGCCGGCAGCCGGCTCAATGCGGTGGCCGTGTCCGGGCTGGATCGGGCCGATGCCGAGCAGCTGCGCGACCGGCTGGCGCGCCAGCTCGACCACCACGACGACGCGCTGTGAGCGCGATCGAACATCCCGGCCACGACGAGCAGCGCCTGCATCCGTTGTCGTGGGTGTTCGTGCTGCTGCAACAGATCCGCCAGTTCCTGGTCCCGCTGGTCGCCTTGATCGTGTTCGGCAGCCGCGATGGCAGCCGCGACGTCGCCGACCATGTCGCCACCGGCGTGGTGATGGCGGTGCTGGTGGCGATCTCGGTGCTGCGCTACTTCACCTATCGCTACCGCATCGGCACCGATGGCGTGGCCATTCGTAGCGGCCTGCTGGAACGCAGCCGGCGCGATATTCCGTTCGCCCGCATCCATAACGTGGTGGTGCACCAATCGCTGCTGCATCGGCTGGCCGGCGTGGCCGAAGTGCGGCTGGAGTCGGCCGGCGGGCACAAGCCGGAGGCGGAAATGCGGGTGCTGCGGCTGGACCAGGCGCTGGCGCTGGAAGACCTGATCCGGCGCCGTGTGCAGTCTGCCGATGCAGCACCGGTGCAGGCCGACGACGGCAACACCCTGCTGCGCCTGCCGATGGGCGAAGTGATCCGGCTCGGCCTGATCTCCAACCGCGGCATGGTGGTGGTGGCCGCCAGCTTTGGCGTGATCTACCAGATGATTCCGCGCCGCGTGGCCTCCAACTTCATCGAGACCAATGGCGAGATCGCCTACCGCTACGTCAGCCAGGTCCATCCCGGCGCGGCAGTGGCCGCCACGTTGGCGGTGCTCGCCACCGTGACAGTGCTGCTGGCGATGCGCGCGCTCTCGGTGGCGCTGGCGCTGGCGCAATACCACAGCTTCCATCTCAGCGAATCGGAACGCCGCCTCACCGTGGAGCGCGGCCTGCTAACGCGTATCCGCAGCAGCGTCGCACTACGGCGCATCCAGTCGTGGACGGTGTACGAAGGCCGCCTGCACCGTCTGTTCGGCCGTCGCCAGTTGCGCGTGGACACCGCCGTGGCCGGCACCGGCGACACCCACGGCAGCGCACTGAAGGAGCTGGCGCCGATCGCCGAGCCGCAGCGATGCGATGCCCTGTTGCAACGCCTGCTGCCCGGCATCGCCTGGCCGCCGCCGCAGTGGCAGGGCATTGCCACGCACTGCTGGTGGCGCCTGAGCCTGCCGACGGTCTTGCTGTTGCTGCCGCTGGTGGCCGGGCTGGCGTGGCAGTTCGGCAGCCAGGCCACGTGGCTGCTGCTCTGGCTGCCGTGGAGCGCGTTCAAGGCGCATCGGCAGGTACAGCGCATGGGTTACGCGGTGGATGCGCGCTACGTGGCAGTGCGCGGCGGCTGGTGGACGCGCTGGTGGCGGCTGGCCGAACTGGACAAGCTGCAGGCACTGCAGTTGCAACGCTCGCCGCTCGATCGCCTGACCGGCACTGCCACGCTGTGGCTGGATACCGCCGGTGCCAGCGCCACCGGCCCGGCCTTGCGGCTGCGCTTCGTGCCGCTGGCGCAGGCGCAGGGGCTGCAGGCGCAACTCGGCGCCGCGCTGGCACGTCGCACGCTGCGTTGGTGATCGGGAATCGGGAATCGGGAATCGGGATTGAGGGATTGAGGGATTGAGGGATTGAGGGATTGAGGGATTGAGGGATTGAGGGATTGAGGGATTGAGGGATTGAGGGATGGAGGGATTGAGGGATTGAGGGATTGGGTGGACGTCGCTGTTGGCAGCGCTATCTCGTCAGCGATCGGCCAGCGGCCATCAGTGCTGCGCCGGACCCCAATAGCCGAGTTCGCGCCGGATCTGCAGCCCTCGCCATCGCGCACCCAGCGGTTTGCGCCGCAGCGTGCCGAGCCTGCCGGCGATGAAGTCATCCGTGGCGGCAATCACCCGCTCCGACGAATGCCCGTCGCGATACGGGTGGATCGCATCGGCATAGGCGGCCAGTGCGCTGCGCAACTCGGCATCCGGCGCCAGCGCGCGCGCCAGCTGTTGCGGCAGCTGCTCGGGCTGCTCGAAGTTGAGCATATGCGGCTGCGGCACGCGGTTGCGAAAGGTCACCACCGGTTTGTGCTGCACCACGAATTCGGACACGATCGACGAGGTGTCCGACACCAGCACGTCGGCCGCACGCTGCGCGGCCATCACCTCTTCGGGCTCGACGAAGCGTGCATTGGCGCCGGCCAGCGCACGATAACGATCGAACAATTCCGGCGCACACTTGGGGTGCAGCGTGAGCAGCCAGTAATGCGCTCCGCGCGCGATGTCGGCGGCGATCTCGTCGAACAGCACCGGTGCCGCGCTCAGCCGCTCGGTGAAGGTGGAACCGAACAGGATCGTCGGGCGTCCGTTGGCTGGCGCGCGCAGTGCGGCACTGTGCCCGCCATCGTCGCGGAACACCGGGTCGAGCTTGGGCCAGCCGGTTTCGGCCACCGCAAAATGTCCTTCGCGCGCGGCCAGTGCACGGAACGGTGCGGTGGTGGCCGGGCCTTGCGTGCAGTACAGATCAAACAGCCCGCGCACGCGGAAATGGCCGCGGTTGTCTTCGCGCTTTTGCACGTTGAACCCGTGGAACAGCTGCACCTTGGCGCCGGACACGAACGGCGCCACCCAGTTGGCCGCGCTGAACACCGCACGCGGACGCAAGGCCAGCGCTTCGCGCAGGCCGACTTCGCGCACGCCCGGCAGCACCAGGCCCCGCGCGCCGCCTTCGTACCAGGCGGCCACCGCATCGCCGCGGGCCTGTAATGCCTGCGCCAATGGCGCCAGAATAGGCAAGGCGTAACGTTCCGTTGCGAACAGCAGGTAATCGGCCATCACATGTCCTCTTCGACCGCACCCGACCAACGGCCGCGCATCAGCGCCTGCATTATCGCGTTCAACGAGGCCGATCGCCTACGCGATTGCCTGACCTCGCTGGCATTCTGCGACGAGATCGTAGTGGTGGACTCCGGCTCCACCGACGCCACTGCAGCGATTGCCGGTGCGCATGGCGCGCGCGTGCTGCAACGCGCCTTCGACGGTTACCGCAGCCAGAAGGCGTACTGCGCCGCACAGGCCAGCCACGACTG
Organism: Xanthomonas floridensis; assembly: GCF_001642575.1. Classification (GTDB taxonomy): domain Bacteria; phylum Pseudomonadota; class Gammaproteobacteria; order Xanthomonadales; family Xanthomonadaceae; genus Xanthomonas; species Xanthomonas floridensis. The sequence goes on from NZ_LXNG01000008.1 coordinate 19,660, forward strand.
GGTGCTGTGCCTGGATGCGGACGAACGCATCAGCGATCCCTTGCGCGATGCCATCCTCGCTGCGCGCGACGCCGGCTTCGCCGGTGCGGCCGGCTACCGGTTCGCGCGGCTGTCGGACTATTTCGGTCGCTTCCTGCGTCACGGCAATGCCTATCCCGACCGCGTGCTACGCCTGTTCGACCGACGCCGTGGCGGCTGGCGCGGCAAGCGCGAGATCCACGAGGCGGCCAGTGTCGATGGCACGGTGATCACCCTGTCCGGCGACCTGATCCACTATCCCTACCGCTCGCTGGCACAACAACTGGCCAAGACCCAGCGCTATGCGCAGATGATGGCCGAACACGATCACGCACGCGGCAAGCGTGCCACCTGGAGCAAGCTGGTGCTGGCGCCGGCCTGGCGTTTCTGGCGCGGTTATCTGCTGCGCGGCGGGTTTCGCGATGGCTGGCACGGGCTGATCTACGCCTACGTGCGCGCCAATTACGTGCGCCAGAAGACCATCATGCTGTGGCTGTTGCAGCACGACCAGCCCGTGCAGGACCCACCGCGCGCACCGGATCGGCACAGCGACTGAAGTTTGGCCGATACACCGGCAATGCCGCCGCCGGTCAGCAACGGCCGATGCACGAACGCGCATCCGTCGTGGTGGGGCAGCGATATCTGTACAGGCCTGAAGGCAGCCACCCGCTCGTACATACCAGATCCGTTTGTCCTGCGCCCACGCACCCGCCAGATTGCGCATGCTACGGGTTGCTGGCCGCCCCTGGCGTTGCCTGCTGCGCCTCACGCGCCGCCAGCCCCACCAGCACGCCCACCATGGCGGTGTAGAAACTCGCCGCCACCTGGTGCGCGAACATGGACTGGGTCAGTCCGCACAAGGCATAGCTGATCACGAACATCACCCCGGCTGCGGCTGGGCCGCGAAACTGCGCTTGCCCGTTGCGCCGGTGCAGGCGCACGAAGATCCATAGCGGCACACCGTACACCGCAATCAGCAGGAACAAGCCGGGAACGCCCTGGGTGGCGCCCCACTCGGCCAGATCGTTGTGCGCATGGCCCAGGTGACAGCGCAGCAGCCAGGTATCTCCGGCACAGACCGGCAGTTCATGCATCGCGTCGTCGAAACGGCCCACGCCAACGCCGGTGAGCGGATGCGCCAGCAAGGTGTCCCAGGCCACCTGCAGGCGCTCGATGCGGGCACCGGCGGACGAATCGCTGTCGCCGACCTCATAGCGTTTCAGATCGCTCTGCAGTTCGCCCAGGCGCATCTGATCGGTCAGCGCGGGCACGCTTGCAATCACGCCCACCGCCAGTACCGCGCCGCCGATGAAGGTCAGCAGGCGCATGCGCGCGCTATGCCAGGGTGCGCCCCAGACCAGTACGCCCAGGGTGGCGACCAGGGCCAGCCAGACGCCGCGGCTGCCGCTGAGCACGATCACCATGATCGCCGCGATCGCCGCGCCCACCAGCCAGCGCACCGCACCCACCGGCCGGCAAAACGCCACCACCACCAGCAGCATCATCGCGATGTCGGCGAACACGATCGCATTGGTCCAGCCCTCCGCGCGGTCGGCGCCGTTCATCACCTGCAGCATCGCGATCAACATGGCCGCAAACACGCCGACCAGCGCACCCCGCCACAGCCAGGCCTGGCGTGGCTGCAGCGCATAGGCCCACACCGCCGCCCACGGCAGCACCAGGAAGCGCGAGCGGTTGTCCACATCGCGCAGGCCGTGCTCGAACAGGGCGATCGACAGCAGCGACATGGCGATCACCGCCACCGTCAGCCAGCCCAGCGTCCGCAGCGACCAGCTGCGCTGCGCAATGCCCGCGCGCAGGCTGCGCCAGCCGACCAGCGAACCAAGCATCAGGCATAGGCCAAACGGCAGCAGCCCGCTGGGCATGCTCACGACCAGCGCCGTCAGCGCGAACACCCCCAGTTCGGCAATGCTCACGGCTGCCCGCGATGTCACGGGAGCGGAGTGAGGAAGCGAAGCGGGCTGGGTGCGCAGGGAATTCATCGAGACATCGGTCAAGGGGTGAAGAAACGAACGGGTCGGGGTTCAAACGCCGGCCAAGCTAACGATGCCGGGCATGAATCCTTGTTAGACGAGGGGCGCTGCATGCATTGGTGGCGGGCGCCAGAGGCCAGCGGCGGAAGGCCACTGACTCATTCGACATCCAGGTTGCCCTGCTCCTTTTCCTCGACCGCCTTCTCGGTGGAACTGGCCACGCAGTCGCCCTGGACGGCATCGGCCGGCACCAGCCACCAGCGCCGCCGGTTGGCCACGCCCACCAGCTGGCTGCGGCTGCGGTCCACGCAGCCCAGCAGTGCCGTCTCCTGCGCCATCAGCCAACGCTGCCGTGGCTGCGCGGCCTGCCAGGCCACCCCACGACGCAGCTGCTCTTCCCACGGCACCTTGAAACCGAAGGTCTGCGCAGGCCGGTCAGCCATCAGCAGGTTCTGCTCCTTCCAGGCCACCAGGCCGAGCTGGGCATCCGGGCCGATGCGGCGCCCGGCTTCGCGCATCACCGCACCGGCCGAGCTGGAATCGTTGAAGATCGGGTAGCAGATCAGGCCGAACGCCACCCACCAGGCGCCGAGCAGCGAGACCACGGCAAGCGGCGAACGCCGGACCCGCAGCCACAGCAGGCTGGCCACGCCCCAGGTACCCACCGCCAGCAGCAGCCAGCCCAGCGGGTCGGTGGCTTCGCTGCCGACGCCGCGGCTGTCCATGATCTTCTGCTCGAATCCCGGGTGCCCGATCAGCATCGCCGCCCCACCGGCCACGAAAGCCACGGTCAGCAGCAGCACGAAGCCGAACAGCAGCCGCTGCACCCCGGCCCGGCGCAGCAGACCCGCGGCCAGTGGCGCCAACGCCAGGCAGAACATCGGCAACGCCGGCAGGATGTAGACATCGCGCTTGCCGCTGGGAATGGTGAAGAACACCAGCACCAGCAGCCACCAGGCCAGCGGCAGCAGGTAGCGTGCATCGCGCCGTCGCAGCCGCCGCCGCCACGCCGGAATTGCCCACGGCAGCAGCAGGATGGTCGGCAACCACATCGTCGCCATGCTCTGCAGGTGGTACCACACCGGCTGCGCGTGATCCCATGAGCTGGCATAGCGCTTGGCGGTCTGGCGCAGCAGGATGTCGTTGAGGTAGACGCGGTATTCGGGCTGGCCGGCAGTCAGCGCCGTCACCATCATCGGTACGAACCACAACGCGATCGCCACGAAGAAGAACAACGGTCCCAACCAGAACCGGCGGTCGCGCACATGCACGCGCACGCCCGGCCAGCCGCGTGCGGCGGCAATGCCGGCCGGGATCAGCATCAACAGCGCGATGATGCCCACCCCCTTGGTGATCACGCCCAGCCCGGCGGCAAACCATCCCAACGTCCACCAGCGCCAGGCCGGGCCCATCAACAGATGCCGCAGCAGCCCGTAATTGGCCAGGGTGATCCAGAACACCACCAGCGGGTCGATTTGCGCCTTCTTGGCCTGGAAGGTGAAGTGCAGCGTGAACAGCAGCATCCACGCGGCATACGCCCCCACCCGCGGGGTCCACAGCCGCCGGCCCAGGTCGTAGACGCAGGCCAGCGTGCCCAGCGCAGCCAGCAACGACGGCAGCAGGAACGCGACACGCCAGTTGCCCAGCAGCGTATAGAACAGCGCCTGCAGCCACATCAGCATCGGCGGCTTGTCCGAATACAGCTCGTTGCCGCGATGCGGGAACAACCAGTCCCCGCTCAGCACCATCTGCTTGGCGACCAGCGCAAAGCGCGGCTCGTCCGACGGCCAGGGGTCGCGCAGGCCCAGCCCGGCGCCGATCACCAGCACTGCAGTGATGGCCAGCAACCAGAAATCCTTTGAAGCACGGGTCTTGAGCATGGCGGGCGGCAATGGGACGCGAAAAGGAAGCGCCGGCATCGGCGTGTGATCAGGAAGCTTTTAGCAAAAGCGCGTAGAAGAAACCGTCGCAGTGCTGCTCGCCGGGAAAACGCTGCCGTCCCGGGCCCGCCGCATGGCCGAAGTGCGCACCCAAGGGCTGCACCTGCGCATCGGGCGAGCGCTGCAGGAAGGCCTGGACCTGCGCCTGGTTCTCGCGCGCCAGCAGCGAGCAGGTGGTGTAGAGCAGCTGGCCGCCCGGACGCAACGTGCGCCAGGTCGTGTCCAGCAGGCGCGCCTGCAGCGCACACAGCGCATCGATGTCGTCGGCCCGGCGATGCAGCAGCACGTCCGGTTGCCGACGCACCACGCCGGTGGCCGAACACGGTGCATCCAGCAGCACTGCATCGAAGGGCTGGCCGTCCCACCACGCTGCCGGGTCGGCGGCATCGGCCGCATGCAGGCTGACCTGCGCCGTCGGCACGGTGCGCCGCAGGGTCTGCTGCACGCGCTCCAGGCGACGCGCATCCACATCCAGCGCGGTGAGCTGCAATCCGGGATGGCGCTCGAGCAGATGCGCTGCCTTGCCGCCGGGCGCGGCGCAGGCATCGAGCACGCGGGCCGAGGGCGCCAGCGTCAGCGTCAGCGCATCGGCGACCTGCTGCGCGGAGCCGTCCTGCACCGAGACATCGCCGTCGGCAAAGCCGGGCAACTGACTGACCGGCACCGCTCCCTGCAACCGCACCGCATCGGGCAGCACCGCGTCGGTCTGTGCGGAAATGCCCGCCTCTGCCAGCCGCGCCACATAGGCGGCGGGATCGGTGCGCCCGCGATGCACGCGCAGCCACATCGGGGCCATCTGCGCGCTTGCGACGAAGATCGCTTCGGCCTGCTCGCCCCAATCGGCACGCAGCTGCTTGCGCAACCACGACGGCCAACCCGCATCGTCGGACACCGCCGGGAAGCCCTCGCGCTGCGCACGCCGCAGGATCGCGTTGACCATGCCGGCCTGACGCGGCCGGCCCAGCGCGCGGCAGGCGTCCACGGTGGCCGACAACGCCGCATGCGCGGGCAGTTGCAGCACGTCGAGCTGGGCGAAGCCGGCCATCAGCAGTGCTTTCAGTTCGGCATCGCGCGGCGGCAACGGGCGTTCCATCCATTGCCGCAATGCCACGTCATAGGCCGGACGGCGGCGCAGCACCGCAAAGCAGATCGCCTCCACCAGCGCGCGGTCGCGCGGATCGGCAACGCCGGGCAGCGCCGCGGCCAGCTCGGCCTTCAACGAACGGCCCTGGTCGAACACCGCCGTGAGGACGTTTGCTGCCACCAGCCGCGAGGCGACGCCGGCCGCCGCCGTGTCGGTGGCCATCAGCGCAACGCCGGCAGGTCGCGGCGCGCGTTGAGGTAATCGGCGGCGGTGATCGCCTTGCCGCCCTCACGCTGCAGGACGCGCACCCGCAATGCGCCCTGCCCGCAGGCGATGTCGATGCCCTGCTTGCTGGCCGCCAGCAGCGTGCCTGGCGGCTGTTGATGCGCCAGTTCCAGCGCCAAGGCGCCATGCAGGCGCACGCGCTCGCCGGCCAGGATCGCTTCGGCCACCGGCCACGGATTGAACGCACGCACGCGCCGCGCCAGCTCCTGCGCCGGCTGCACCCAGTCCAGCCGTGCCTGCGCCTTGTCCAGCTTGTGCGCGTAGGTCACGCCCTCGTCCGGCTGCGGCTGCGCCACCGGACGAATGCCGGCGCGCAGCAGGCCCAGGCCATCGGACAGCACCTGCGCGCCCAGCGCGGCCAGGCGGTCGTGCAGTTGGCCGCCGGTTTCCTGCTCGCCGATCTCGATGCGCTGCGACAGCAGCACCGGGCCGGTATCCAGGCCGGCTTCCATCTGCATCAGGCACACGCCGGTCTCGGCATCGCCGGCCTCGATCGCGCGCTGGATCGGAGCGGCGCCACGCCAACGCGGCAGCAGCGAGGCATGCACATTCCAGCAGCCGTGGGTCGGCGCGGCCAGCACCGCCTTGGGCAGGATCAGCCCATAGGCCACCACCACCATCAGGTCGGCATCAAGACCGCGCAGCGTGGCCAGGGCCTCGGGCGAACGCAGGGTCTGCGGCTGGTAGACCGGAATGCCGCGTGCGATCGCTTCCAGCTTCACCGGCGAGGGCGTCAGCCCGCGCCCGCGCCCGGCCGGGCGATCGGGCTGGGTGTAGACCGCCACCACTTCATGCCGCTGCGCAGCAGCGCGCAACGAGGCGACGGCGAACTCCGGCGTACCGGCGAAGACAATTCTCATAGGGCTGGGATTCGGGAGTAGGGATTGGGGATTCGCAACGGCGGATGCGCTAGCCGGGACGGTGGCGGCGTGGAACTGATAGATGGGGTGGACAGCTGGGCGAGCAGGTTTGGCGAACGGCGCCGAAAGCGGCATTGCCCAGCATCAATCGGCGCGGTGAGAAGCGGGAGTTGCAAATAGCAATTCGATAGCCGCGACGGGCAGCGACTCATCCAATCCCGAATCCCGAGTCTCTGCGCACGCGGACCGGGGCAGTGGCGACTCGACGACTCACGCCGACAAACAGACCACACCAGGATCCGCGCCCGAAGAGTTGAAACAGCAGGCTCAACGACCAGCAAGAACCCGCTTTTGCCAATCCCGAATCACAAATCCCCAATCCCGGCCCTCAGGCCACATGCTTGCGCATCTTGGCCAGCTTCTTGCGCACCATCTCGCGCTTGAGCGGCGACAGGTAATCCACGAACAGCTTGCCGTCCAGGTGATCCATCTCGTGCTGGATGCAGACCGCCAGCAGGCCGTCGGTGTTCAGCTCCTGGGCCTGCCCCTGGCGGTCGAGATAGCGCACGGTGATCGCGTCGGCGCGGCTGACATCGGCAAAGATGCCCGGCACCGACAGGCAGCCTTCCTGGTAGACCTGCTCGCCCTGCCTGGCGACGATTTCGGGGTTGACGAACACCTGCGGGGCGTTCTTTTCCTCGCTGACGTCGATCACCATGAAGCGCTTGTGCACGTCCACCTGACTGGCAGCCAGGCCGATGCCGGGCGCCTCGTACATGGTCTGGAACATGTCATCGAGCAGCGTCTGGAACGCCGGGCTGACCACGTCGGCGGCGTCGACCGGCACGGCCTTGGTGCGCAGCCGCGGGTCCGGAAATTCGAGAATAGGGAGCAAAGCCATGGGGTTACCCGTCTGGGAATACCGGCGCTGCGCCGGCAAGACAGCGTCATTCTAGCGCAATGCTTGCGTGGCGCCCCGGTTTCTGGACTATAGTGCGCGGACCTGTTGGGGAATCAGGCAAGAAGGCACTCATGTTGAACCGACTTCGTACGGTCGTCGCTGCGGCGATGCTGACCGTCGCGACCTACGCTGCCGCGCAAGCGGTGGGCGAACATCCAGACACCTATGTGGTCCGCAAGGGGGATACCTTGTGGGACATCGCTGGGCGTTTCCTGCAAAAACCGTGGCTGTGGCCGGAAATCTGGCAGGCCAATCCACAGATCCAGAATCCGCACCTGATCTACCCGGGTGACGTGATCAGCCTGGCCTACCTGGACCGCGTCGGCAAAGGCACGATCCAGCCCGGCCCGCGCCAGGAAGCGCCGATCAACGCCATTCCGCTGGCCGATGTCGAGCCGTTCCTGAAGAACCTGCGCGTGGTCGAGGACTTCGACGAGCTGCCTTACGTGGTCGGCCTGGAAGGCGGTCGCTCTCGCGCCACCACCGGGCAGGTGGCCTACGTGGTTGGCCTGGAAGACGCACAGCCGGGCCAGCGCTTTGCGGTGGTACGCCCGACCGTGAAGTTCAGCCTGCCCAAGCACAACGAAGACCTGGATATGGCGGGCAACATCACCGCCGGCTCCGGCAACATCTGGAAGAACTTCATCGCGCCGAGCACGCGCCGTGAGTTCCTCGGCTATGAGATGGCCCAGGTCAACGTCGGCACCATCACCCGCAGCGCGGCGGGCGGCAACTCCAAGGCGGCGACCCTGCTATTGCAGGACAGCGGCCGCGAGGTGCGCGCCGGCGACCGGATCGTGGCGGTGGAAGCGCAACCCTACGACCTGCAGTTCATTCCGCACCCGCCGTCCGAACAGGCGCTGCAGACCGAACTGCGCGTGCTGGCCATCTCCGACGCCTTCATCGTTGGCGGTACCCGCGACGTGATCGCCATTTCCGGCGGCGCGCGCGAAGGCATCAACAACGGCACGGTGTTCTCGATCTGGCGCAAGGGCCGCACTGTCAGCGACCGCGTGAAGCATTCGCGCTTCTCGCGGACCGATGACGATTTCAGCGGCCCGTCCGGCTCCACTGTCGGCCTGCCCGATGAATATGCCTCGCATGCGATGGTGTTCCGCACCTTCGACAAGGTCAGCTATGCGCTGGTGATGGAAAGCGTCAAGCCGACCGGCCTGGGGTACTTCGTCAAGCATCCCGACGCGCAGTAAGCGTCAATTCCGATGCGGTAACGCGACGGCGCCTGAGGGCGCCGTCGTCGTTTGCGGCCCAGGCTGTGCGCATGGCCCAGACCGATTCCGACCTCCGCGCATCGCTGATCCTGCTGCTGGCTGGCGGCCGCAGCCCGCCCCGGCGCGCGCTGATGAGCACCCACGCCAGCCCGTCCGACATCCTGACTGCCGGGCCCGCCGCCTGGCGGGCGGCCGGCTGCGACGCGCTGCAATCGGAACGGCTGCAGTCGCCTGACCCGCACGCGCTGAATGCCGCGCTGCGCTGGTGCGAACACGCAGATCACCATCTGATCGGCTGGCACGAGCCGGACTACCCGGCGCTGCTGCGCCACATCGTCAACCCGCCGCTGGCGCTGTTCGTGGACGGCGATCCCAATGCGCTGTGGCATCCAGGCGTGGCCGTGGTCGGCAGCCGCTCCGCCACGGCCGGCGGACGCGATCACACCCGCGCCTTTGCATCGGGCCTGGCGGCTGCAGGGCTGGGCATCGTCAGCGGGATGGCCGCCGGCGTCGACGCGATCGCGCATGAAGCCGCACTTGCGCAGCCGGACGGCATCACGGTGGCGGTGGTGGGCACCGGCGCCGACGTGGCCTACCCCGCGCATCACCGGGCATTGCGCGACTGCATCGCTGCACGCGGCGCAGTGGTCAGCGAATACCTGCCGGGCACCGGCGCGGTGGCCGCGCACTTCCCGGCCCGCAACCGCATCATTGCCGGGCTGGCGCTGGGCACCCTGGTGGTCGAGGCAGCGATGCGCTCGGGCGCGCTGATCACCGCGCGACTGGCCGCGGAGGCCGGACGCGAGGTGTTCGCCCTGCCCGGCTCGCTGCACAACCCGCTGGCGCGCGGCTGCCATCACTTGATCCGCCAGGGCGCCACGCTGGCACAGGACCCGGCCCAGGTCGTCGAGGGCCTGCAACTGCTGTCGGGCGAATTGGCCACCGCCTTGCGCGAGCGCCTGGCCGCCCCCACTCAGTGGTCCAGCACGACATGTCGCGCCACGCCCACCCGTGCGGATCCCGACTACCAGCGCTTGTGGCAGGCGCTGGGCCACGACCCAACCCCTATGGATTGCCTGGTTGAACGCACCGGATTGACGGCCGCCGCGCTGTCCTCCATGCTGCTCATCATGGAACTGGAGGGAGACGTGGTCACCGAGCACGGTCGCTATACCCGCAATCCCTAGTTTCTTCACCTCCACAGCGTCGCGCGACGCAGGCCGAGGGGCAATGAAAGAGAGCATTCTCGATGTACTGCTGTACCTGTTCGAACATTATTTCAGCGAAGACGCGGACCTGGTCCGTGACCGTGACTCGCTTCAAAATGGCCTGATCCAGGCCGGTTTCAGTCCTGCAGAAATCAGCAAGGCCTTCGACTGGCTGGACGCGCTCTCCGAGCAGCGGCCAAGTGTCGCGCGCCCGCATGTCGATGGGCCGGTGCGGATCTACCATGGCCCGGAGCTGGACAAGCTCGATGTGGATTGCCGCGGATTCCTGCTGTTCCTTGAGCAACACCGCATCCTCGATGCCGACCAGCGCGAACTGGTGCTGGACCGTGCCATGGCGCTGGACCAGGACGAGCTGGACCTGGACGACCTCAAGTGGGTGGTGCTGATGGTGTTGTTCAACCAGCCGGGCGCAGAAGCGGCCTATGCCTGGATGGAAACCCAGATGTTCCTGGACGAGCCTGAACCCGTACACTGAAGGCTGAAGCCGCCACGGACGTGCGCGCGAGGGGACGGGGATGAGCAGTTGGTATTACGCCGAGGGCAACCGCCAGCGGCGTGGCCCGGTGACCGACGAGGTCCTGCGCGGCCTGTATCGCGATCGCCAGATCGCATTGGACACGCTGGTCTGGCGCGAAGGGCTGGACCAATGGCGGCCGCTCTCCGCCTGCGCCGACGAACTCGGCCCACCGATCTCCACCGACCTGCACGCTGCACCAGCACCACCGCCACTACCGATGGCAACACCTGATGCCTGGCATGCCCGCCCTGCTGCGGCGACGCCCTCCCCGTCGACCAGAGGCGCGGGCTGGCCGCTGGTAGTGACCCTGATCGCGATCATCGGCGGTTTTTTTGTCGTCGCGGCCGTGCTCGGCATGCTTGTCCCCATCGCCGTGCCGGCCTACCAGGACTACCTGGCCCGCGCCAAGGTCACCGAAGCGGTGTCCGCACTGGCACCGCTGAAGCCGCAGATAGCCGAATTTCTCGCCCGCGAAGGCCGCTGCCCGGTCAATGGCGACACTGGCTTCCAGGCACCGGAACACTACGCGACCGATGTGCTGGCCAGCGTGCAGATCGGCCGCTTCGATACCGCAGATTGCGGTGTTGAAGCGCTGCTGCGGTCGCCGGATTCGCCCAGGATCGACGGCAAGGCGCTATGGCTGGACTTCGATGCCGACGCCGGCCGCTGGCACTGCAGTTCCGAGATCGACGACCGGCAACTTCCGCAGCAGTGCCGCGGCTGAGCGGCCGCTGCACGCAGTTGTACTTCGCACTTCGCGCCACCAAGGGGGACATCAATGACGCAGTGGTACTACGCCGACGCACAGCGGCAACGCCAGGGGCCGGTGGACACGGACACGCTGGTCGCGCGCCTGTCGCAGGGGCTTATCGATCGTAGCAGCCTGGTCTGGCGCGAGGGTCTGCCGCAGTGGGTGACGCTGGGCGATGTCGCGGCCGAACTGGGTCTGGATACGCCGATACCGGCGCCAGTAGCGCCGGCCGCCGATGCACCTGCAGTCGCGTTGACGAAGGAGGCCGCACCGCTAGCGGACATGTCGGCTGCCGATACCCCAGCACAGGATTGGTCGCGGCCGGCCGCCCCTGCCATCGCCGAACCGGATGCGCCGGCCGAGCCCGCTCAAGCTGCCACCAGCACACCGCCGGCACCGGCACCGGCAACCGCATCGGCGCCGCCTGGCCCATCCGCGCAAGATTTACTGCAGACGGGCTCGCACCCGGCAGCGGCGCAGCCTTACCCGACCGCCGGCGGGCTGGCCGCGCTGGAAGGCGACGCGTCGCGGTCCACTTCACCGGGCGCAGCGGACGCCGCCGTGCAGCCACCTGCAGCCGCCGCCGCATCCCCGCTCCAACCACCACCGGCCGCCACGCCGTTGCCGACCGCCTGGGACACCCCGGCCGGGCCCACACCGGCCGCCGTCGTCGCAGCGCCAGACGCGCCGGTCGTCTACGCCGGTCTGTGGCGCCGCGTGGCGGCCAGCATCCTGGACAGCCTGGTCACCACCTTCGCGGTCTACCTGATCGTGATCCCGCTGGTGTTCGTGCTTGCCTTCGGCGCCGGGCTGAGCGATGCCGGCTCCGCGCTGGACGATGGCAGCGCGCTCGGCATTGCGCTGCTGGTGCTGTCCTACGGCATCGGGCTGGCCATCCCCACCCTGTATTTCGCGTGGATGCAGTCCAGCCGGCTCCAGGCCAGCCTGGGCAAGCTTGCCTGCGGGATCAAGGTGGTCCGCGCCGACAGCCATGGCGCGCGCGTCGGCTTTTGGCGCAACCTGCTGCGCTACCTGGCCTACCTGCTGATCAGCGTGCTCACCCTGGGCATCGGTGTGGTCGTGGCCGCCTTCATGGCCGGTATGAGCGCGCGCAAGCAGGCCCCGCACGACAAGGTCTGCGACACTCTGGTGGTGGACCGCTGGGCCTTCACCGACCATCCGGAGCTGCAGTCCAGGGGGTTGGACACGGTCTCGATCGTGGTCCTGGCCCTTTACGGGCTGCTGCTGCTGGTCTCGATCGTGGTGGTGGGCTTCATGCTGGCGGCGATCGGGATGAGCCACAGCTAGCGGTTCGCGGCGCTGGCCGCTTGACACGGCGGCGTCCGCCGTGATCTTTCTAATAAGAGAACTGAACGCCCGGGCTACTTCCCGGGCGTTAACGTGTGGGAAACGGCCGATCTGCTTCCCTCGACCGGCCAATTAGGCCACGCTACCCGCCCCCCGGGCCTTGCCCCAAGAAGTTGCCACCATGCCCAAGCACCTGCTCATCGTCGAATCGCCCGCCAAGGCCAAGACGATCAATAAATACCTCGGCAAGGACTTCACCGTCCTGGCCTCGTATGGGCACGTGCGCGACCTCGTCCCCAAGGAGGGCGCGGTCGATCCGGACAATGGGTTCGCGATGCGCTACGACCTGATCGAGAAGAACGAGAAGCATGTCGAAGCCATCGCGCGCGCCGCCAAGGGCGCCGACGACATCTTTCTGGCAACCGACCCGGACCGCGAGGGCGAGGCGATCAGCTGGCACATCGCCGAGATCCTGAAAGAGCGCGGCCTGCTCAAGGACAAGCCGATGCAGCGGGTGGTGTTTACCGAAATCACCCCGCGCGCGATCAAGGAAGCCATGCTCAAGCCGCGCGCGATCGCCGCCGACCTGGTGGATGCGCAGCAGGCGCGCCGTGCGCTCGACTACCTGGTGGGCTTCAACCTGTCGCCGGTGTTGTGGCGCAAGGTGCAGCGCGGGTTGTCGGCCGGCCGCGTGCAGTCGCCGGCGCTGCGCATGATTGTCGAGCGCGAGGAAGAGATCGAAGCCTTCATCGCGCGCGAGTACTGGTCCATCGATGCGCATTGCCGGCATCCCTCGCAGGCCTTCAATGCACGGCTGATCAAGCTGGACGGACAGAAGTTCGAGCAGTTCACCGTCACCGACGGCGATACCGCCGAGGCGGCGCGGTTGCGTATCCAGCAGGCCGCGCAAGGCGTGCTGCACGTCACCGACGTGGCCAGCAAGGAGCGCAAGCGTCGTCCGGCCCCGCCGTTCACCACCTCCACGCTGCAGCAGGAAGCCTCGCGCAAACTCGGCTTCACCACCCGCAAGACCATGCAGGTGGCGCAGAAGTTGTACGAAGGCGTGGCGCTGGGCGATGAAGGCTCGGTCGGTCTGATCAGCTATATGCGTACCGACTCGGTGAACCTGTCGCAGGACGCACTGGCGGAAATCCGCGACGTGATCGCGCGCGATTTCGGCACCGCCTCGCTGCCGGACCAGCCCAACGCCTACACCACCAAATCCAAGAACGCGCAGGAAGCCCATGAAGCGGTGCGCCCGACCTCGGCACTGCGCACTCCTGCACAGGTGGCGCGCTTTTTGTCCGACGACGAGCGCCGCCTGTACGAGCTGATCTGGCGTCGCGCGGTGGCCTGCCAGATGATTCCGGCCACGCTCAACACCGTCAGCGTGGATCTGTCGGCCGGCAGCGAACATGTGTTCCGCGCCAGCGGCACCACTGTGGTGGTCCCGGGCTTCCTGGCCGTCTACGAGGAAGGCAAGGACACCAAGAGCAGCGAAGATGAGGATGAGGGCCGCAAGCTGCCGCTGATGAAGGCCGGCGACAACATCCCGCTGGACCGCATCGTCACCGACCAGCACTTCACCCAACCGCCGCCGCGCTTCACCGAAGCGGCGCTGGTCAAGGCGCTGGAGGAATACGGCATCGGCCGTCCGTCCACCTATGCCTCGATCATCCAGACCCTGCAGTTCCGCAAATACGTGGAAATGGAAGGACGCAGCTTCCGTCCCACCGACGTGGGCCGTGCGGTCTCCAAGTTCCTGTCCGGACATTTCACCCGCTACGTGGACTACGACTTCACCGCCAAGCTCGAAGACGACCTGGATGCGGTCTCGCGTGGCGAGGAAGAGTGGATCCCGTTGATGGAGAAGTTCTGGGGCCCGTTCAAGGAACTGGTCGAGGACAAGAAGGATTCGCTGGACAAGACCGACGCTGGCAGCGTGCGCGTGCTCGGCACCGACCCGGTCAGCGGCAAGGAAGTGAGCGCACGCATCGGCCGCTTCGGCCCGATGGTGCAGATCGGCACCGTGGAAGACGAAGAAAAGCCGACCTTCGCCTCGTTGCGACCGGGCCAGAGCATCTATTCGATCTCGATCGAAGACGCGCTGGAGCTGTTCAAGATGCCGCGCGCCCTCGGCCAGGACAAGGACCAGGACGTCAGCGTCGGCATTGGCCGCTTCGGGCCGTTTGCGCGCCGCGGTAGCGTGTATGCGTCGCTGAAGAAGGAAGACGATCCGTACACCATCGATCTGGCGCGGGCGGTGTTCCTGATCGAAGAGAAGGAAGAGATCGCACGCAACCGCGTCATCAAGGAATTCGACGGCAGCGACATCCAGGTGCTCAATGGCCGCTTTGGCCCGTACATCAGCGATGGCAAGCTCAATGGCAAGATCCCCAAGGATCGCGAGCCGGCATCGTTGACCTTCGAGGAAGTGCAGCAGCTGCTGGCCGACACCGGCAAGCCGGTGCGCAAGGGCTTCGGTGCCAAGAAGGCCACGCTCAAGAAGAATGCGGTGAAGGATTCGGCGCCGAAGAAGACGGCCGTCAAGAAGACCGCGACCAAGACCGCTGCCACCAAGACGGCGGCGAAGAAGGCCCCGGCCAAGAAGGCCGCCGCCAAGAAGGCGACCAAGCGCGTGGTCAAGAAGACCGCGAGCAAGGCCGCAGGCTGAGCCACGCCATGGATCACGCACTCAGCCTGGATGGCGCTGTCGCCGCCCTGCGCCAGGGTGGCGTGATCGCCTACCCCACCGAGGCAGTGTGGGGCTTGGGCTGCGATCCGGCCCGGGAAGCGGCCGTGTTGCGGTTGCTGGAGATCAAGCGGCGGCCGGTGGACAAGGGCGTGATCGTGGTGGCCTCCGATGTGGCGCTGTTGCGCGATTGGGTCGACCTGGATGCGCTGGAATCGGCCCGCAGACAAGCCGTGCTGGCCAGCTGGCCCGGCCCGAACACCTGGATCCTGCCGATCACCGACCGCGCGCCGCGCTGGGTCACCGGCACGCATGACGGGTTGGCGGTGCGCGTCAGCGCCCATCCGCTCGTGGCGGCGCTGTGCGCGGCCTGGGGTGCGCCGCTGGTGTCCACCAGTGCCAACCTGGCCGGGCAGCCGCCGGCGCGCAGCCGCGACGCGCTGGACCCGGCCTTGCTGACCAGTATCGACGGCGTGCTGGCCGGCGACGTCGGCGGCCACGCCCAGCCCACCACCATCCGCGATGCGCGTACCGGTCAGGTCTTGCGCGACTGAGACCGCGCCAGCCAATCCGACGCGACAGATCATGCCGCGGTGCCTGGATGACGATGGGAACGCGCTGCCAAGACCAATCGCCCTTGGCACGGCCTGGCGGGCCAGACAACGCATGATCTGATCCCCGCTCTCGCAGATCCAACGGCGACCGCCTCCCGTCAGCGTTGCAGGCAACCCTGCCACCGCGCCTGATCCGTGTAGCCGATCACCGCAAGCGCGGCCAGCCGGGATCCACGCCATCTCCCCCGCAGTGAGTGCAGCCGGTCTCGGTGGCGCAGTTCTACGTCCGCGTTCTGTAGCGACCAGTCATGGAGCTGACGCGCCAGATTCCAGGTTCTGGCCCGGTGTTCAAGCCAGGCCACCACACCCTGAAGCGGCACCGCCCCGCAGCACACGACCGGCATCCGCATCGCGCCCTGGCAGCCAGTCGCCCCACTTTGCGGCGCGGCCGCCGAGCGCGCACACTCCAGCCATGCGCACTTTCCCGATTCTGTTGTTGCTGGCCTGTGCGCTGCCCGCCTCGGCAGCGAACACGGCCACCAAGCCCGACCCGAACGTGCGGGTCTACCGCTGTGTCAGCAGCACCGGCACGGTTGCGCTGCAGGACGCGCCGTGCAGCAGCGGGCGCCAGCAGGTGCTGGACATGCAGCGCCCGCAGGATCCGCCAGCGCGTCCGCAGCGCCTGGATGCACCGGCACCGGCTGCCGCGCCGCCGGCGCGCGAGGTCCGCATCGTCACCGTACAGCCGCCGCAACCGATGTACGAGTGCACTACCGAAGATGGCAACCGCTATACCAGCGACAGCCCGGAAGGCAATCCGCGCTGGGTGCCGACCTGGGGCCCGGCCTATGTGGGCAATGGCATCGCTCCGCCTCCGCCACCTGCCGGCACCCTGCGCCCACCGCTACCGGTCAGCCCGCGCCCCGCGATCGCGGTGCAGGGTGGCTCCTCCGGACGCGGCGGCAGCATCCGCGGCAGCGCCAGCTTCGGCACCGACGCCTACCAGGGTCGCTATCAAGGCACCTATCAGGGCGGTTATGGCGGCACGGTGATCGTGCCTTACGGCAATGTGCAGATCCGCGACGAATGCCATGCGCTGCCCGAGCAGGAAGTGTGCGCGCGCCTGGCCGACCGGCGCTGGGAGCTGATCCGTCGCTATAACAGCGCCCTGCAGAGCGAGCGGGTGGAACTCAGCCGCGAACAGCGCGGCATCGAAGCGCGCCAGCAACGCGATTGCGGCGGCGTATGAGCCGCATGCGCCTGATCGCCTTGTTGATGATGGCCTGGGTCTCAGGCAGCAATGCCCAGGAAGTGGCCATCTATCGCTGCACCGATCCCAGCGGCGCGCTCACCGTGCAGAACATGCCGTGTCCGAAGGGCATGCAGCAACAGAAGAAGCTGATGACCGCACCGGCCTCGGTGCCATTTGCGCCCGGCACGCCCCCTGCGCCAGCGCCCGTGCGCACGGCACCGGTTGCGCCAGCGCCGCCGGCAGCAGTGCCTGCCGCTGCGCCCGTGGCAGCGCCGGCCCCACTGCCATCGACCTCCACCCTGCCCCCACCACCGCTATTCGAATGCACCGCGCACGACAACGGCCGCTACTTCACCGAAGACCGCGAACCGGCCACGCGCTGCCTGCCGATGCAGACGACCAACCTGGCCGGCGGCCCGGCCACCGGTGGCGGCAGTGCCTGCGAAGTGGTCACCGACCGTTGCGCCCCGGTGCCGGACCAGAGCCTGTGCGAGGCCTGGCGCAAACGCGCCGAGCAGGCCGAATCGACCTGGCGTTTCTCCGATGAAGCGCAGTCGGCCGAACGCAAACAGCGCTACGACCAGATGCGGCGTGTGCTGGAGGAAAGCCGCTGCGCGAATCCCTCGGCCGCGCCCTGACTGACTCTGCAGGGCTGCGTGCAGGAAGGCGATCGATGGCAAGTGCGTCATGCCTGCGCGTCACCGATGCCCCCATCCGCCCTTCGGGCACCTTCCCCCGCGATGCCGGGGGAAAGGGATGTATCCCGCGCCGACCCGGGGATCCTCTGGTTGCGCGCGTTGCGGATTAAGCGCCCTTCTCTGTTGAAGCGTCTTTTCGTTTACACACCGTTGCCACAGCGGCCGCAGTCGTGTGCCGATGAGGCTAAGAGTGGCTAACAAAACGTAGCGAGCAGTCGTCAGGCGGGTGTGGACGGCGCGGAGGAACCGGAGTGTACGAGTGGTACATGAGGATTCCGAGCACCGGCCGCGCCCGCCTGGCGGCTGCGCAGTAGTTTTGTTAGCTGCTCTAAAACCCGTACCGCAGGAATCCGCCATCCACCGCGATGCATTCGCCGGTGATGTAGCTGGCGGCCGGCAAGCACAGAAAACCGACCGCGGCGGCGACCTCTTCGGGTTCGCCAATGCGGCGCATCGGCGTTCGCTCGATCACCTGCTCGTAGTAGTCCGGATCCGACAACGGCCCGGAGGTACGGCGCGTGCGGATGTACCACGGCGCCACCGCATTGACGCGAATGCCGTCCTCGGCCCACTCCACCGCCAGGTTGCGCGTCATCTGCTGCAGCGCCGCCTTGGTCATGCCGTAAGGCGCGCCGCTGCGCACATGCGTGATGCCCGAGACGCTGCCGACATTGACGATAGCCGAGGCCGCGTGCCGGGTCAGCAGCGGGTGTGCGTAACGCGACAGTTCGAACGCGGAAAACACGTTGGTTTCGAAGATGCCGCGCCACTCGTCTTCGGTGTAGTCGATCGCGGCGCGGGTGATGTTGCCGCCGGCATTGTTGATCAGCAGATGCAGGCCGTCGGCGTGGTCTTCCACCCAGTCCAGGATCGCGCGGCGCTCGTCGTCGTCGGAGACATCGGCGGCCAGGCCGTGCAGTTCGCGCTCCGGGAACTCTTCGGCCAGTTCGTCGCGCGCCTGCGCCAGTGCATCGGCATCGCGCGCCACCAGCAGCAGATCCGCACCGAAGCCGAGCAGTTCGCGGGCAATGGCAAGACCAATACCGGCGCTGGCGCCGGTGATGAGCGCGGTCTGTCCGTCCAGCCGCCAGCGGTGCGTTGTCACGTGGGTGATCCTCTTTCAAAACGCGGGAAACAGCCGCTGCAGCGCAGTTGACGCAGCGCGACGGCAGCGGCGTTAGGATACCGCCACACCGAGCGAGGTCACGACGATGAAACTGCACTGGATGCTTGCCGCCGTTCTGGCGTTGCCGGTTGTGGCTTGCCAGCGCCCGCAACCGGCGCCCACCGATCAAAAGCCCGATCCGCAGGCGACCGCCTTGCGCGACCACATCCAGGCGCCGCTGAACCAGGCACACGCCGTGCAGGCCGCCAGCGACCAGGCTGCCGAAGATCAGCGCAAGGCGATCGACGCCGCCACGCAATAACGGCGGCTAATACGCTGCACGCGCAGTCGTGTGGACGGCGCGCAGGAACCGGTGTGTATGTGTACGAGTTGCACCTGCCGCACCGAGCACAGACCGCGCCCGCACGGCGGTGAGCACGGCCGTCTTGTCAGCTGCTGTAAGTGCGAGGCGGGGGAAGCGCGTTCAACAGTTCAACAGTTCAACACCGCAGCGGGGCCGTCCGCATGCGGCAAGCCCGCAGCGTCATGCGGCACAGACGACAACGCCGGCACAAGGCCGGCGTTGTCGCTGTAGTGGAGGGCCTGGCTTGCTGCCTCAGAACCCGCAGAAGCAGTAGGCCAGTGCCTTGACCGGCGTGCCGCCGGCCTTGCCGTCATGCACGGCGTCTTCGACAAAGCGCAGCTGCGTGTCCACTTCCGGCAGCGAGCGCGCCAGCACTGCGCGGGCCACGCCCGAATCGCCCAGCATCCAGGCGCCCATGCGGCTGCCGGCAAAGCCGCTCATGAACTGCGAGAACGGGGTGGCCGGCTTTTCCACATAGCGGACGCGGAACTTGCCGCGGCCCAGCTTGGCGCGGTCGGCCGCGTCGGCCACCGCTTCGGACATGCCGCCGAAGGCATCCACCAGACCGTGCTGCTTGGCCTGCGCACCGCTCCACACCCGACCACGCGCCACCTTGTCGATCGCCTCCACCGACTGGTGCCGCGCCTGCGCCACCTTGCCGGTGAAATCGGCATAGCCCTTGTTGATCACCGACTGGATCACCTGGCCGGCGGCCGGGTCCAGCGGGCGAGTGATATCGAAGGCACCGGCAAAGCGCGTGGTGCCCACGCCGTCGGTATGCACGCCGATCTTGTCCAGCGCGCGGGTCAGGTTGGGCACCATGCCGAAGATGCCGATCGAACCGCTGATCGTGGACGGGTCGGCGTAGATGCGATCGGCATTCATGCTGATCCAGTACCCGCCCGAGGCGGCCAGGTCGCCCATCGAGACCACCACCGGCTTTCCGGCCTGCTTGAGCGCGACCACTTCGCGCCGGATCAGCTCCGAGGCGAACACTTCGCCACCGGGCGAATCCACCCGCAGCACGACCGCCTTGACCTCGTCGTCGTCGCGCGCCTGGCGCAGCAGCGCGGCAGTGGACTCGCCACCGATGCGGCCGGCCGGCTGCTCGCCACCGCTGATCTCGCCGGCTGCCACGACCACGGCCACCTGCGGGCGGCTGTCCATCGGCGAGCGCTGCGCCTGCAACTGGCTCAGGTAATCATTGAAGCCGATATTGCGGAAGCCACTGTCGGCATCGCTGTCGGCGACGCCGCGCTTGGTCAGCAGCGCATCGACGTCTTCACGGGTCTTGAGCCCGTCGACCAGCTTCTGCTGCAACGCGAACTTGGCCAGGTCACCGCCGGCGGCCACCACACCTTCGGGCAGCGTATCGATGCCGGCGGTCAGCTGTGCAGGCGTGAGCTTGCGCGCGGCGCCCACGTCGGCCAGGTAGCGCTGCCACACGTCGTTCATCCAGAACAGGTCCGCTTCCTTGGCGTCGGCCGAGGCCGCGTCGAGGATGTAGGGCTCGGCGGCGGACTTGTACTCGCCCACGCGGAACAGGTGCACGTCCACGCCGAGCTTGTCCTGCAGGCCTTCACGGAAATACTGGCGATAACGGCCAAGCCCTTCCAGCAGCACGCTGCCCATCGGGTCCAGGTACACCTCGTTGGCCTGCGCGGCGAGCAGGTACTGGCCCTGGCTCATGCTCTCGCTGAAGGCCACGATCTGCTTGCCGGAAGCGCGCAGCTTCTGCAGCGCAGCGGCCACTTCGCGCTGCGAGGCGAAGCCGGACGGCTGCAGCTTGTCCAGGTTCAACACCACACGCTCGATCTTGCGGTCCTTGCCGGCCGCTTCGATCACCCGCACCAGGTCGCGCAGCTGCACTTCTTCGGCGCTCTTGTCGCCCACCGCCTTGGCCAGCGACCGGCTCACCGGGTCGGCGCTGAATTGCTCGACCAGCGTGCCTTCGGGATTGATCACCAGCGTGGTGCGCTCGGCCAGCGGCTTGGTGCCGTCGCCGCGCGCCATCGCCACCACCAACACCAGCAGCAACAGGAACAGAAAACCGAAGAACACCAAGTTGAAGATCAGGCGCCGGGTGAAATTCATCACATCCCACAGGCCGACGAAGAAGCTGGCGATGGGACTGCGACGCACGGGGTGATTCATGGAAAACTCCGTCGAAAAGACGTTGCGGACAGATCGTGGCGCCCAGCATACCGGCTGCACCGTGCATGCGGCATGCGCTGAAAGTCAGGGTGCCACAGTGTCGGTCAGCCGCCGGCTGGTCTGGCGGAAGCGCAATCCCATCAGGACCGATGCCACGGTCAGGCCCAGGATCAGACCGACCCACATGCCCTGCGGTCCCCAACCAAGACCCAGCCCGAGCCCGGCGCCGATCGGCATGCCCACGCCCCAGTACGAGACCATGGCCAGAAACATCGGCACACGCGTGTCCTTGAGCCCGCGCAGCGCGCCGGCCGACAACACCTGGATGCCATCGGGAAACTGGAAGGTGGCGGCAAACAGCAGCAGCAGCGAAGCCAGCGCGGCCACCGCCACATCGTCGGTATACACGCTCACGATGGCGTCGTGCCCCAGCAACAGCGCGCTGGCCGACAGCGCCTGGGTGCCCAGCACGATGGCGTAACCGGCCCAGGTGGCGCGACGCATCGCGAGCGGGTCGCCGCGGCCGACCGCGTGGCCCACGCGCACAGTGGTGGCCTCGGCCACGCCCATCGGGATCATGAAGCACAGCTGCGCGACGTTGATGGCGATCTGGTGTGCGGCCGCCTCGGTCGCGCCCAACCGGCCGATCAGCAGCGCGGTGACGATGAACAACCCGCCTTCCATCAACACGGTGATGCCGATCGGAAGGCCCGTGCGCAGCAGATCGCCGATCGCCCGCCAGCGCGGCCCTTCCAGGTGAGTGAACAACTCCAGATGCGCAAACCGCCGCGCGCGCCACAGATACAGTGCAAACGCGCTGGCCTGCACCCACATGGTGATCGCCGACGCCATGCCCAGCCCCTGCGCGCCATGTTCGGCAAACCCGAATCGGCCATAGGTCAGCGCATAGCCCAGCGGCGCCAGCACCAGCAACCCGCCGAAGCCCAGCAGCATGGTCGGCAGCGTCCAGTGCATGCCCTCGCTGAGATAGCGCATGCAGAAGTAGAACGTCAGCGCCGGCACGCCCCAGCGCACCGCATGCAGGAAGTCGGTGGCGCCGGGCACGATGTCCGGCGCAATGCCGAAGGTCGGCAGCAGTGGCGGCACCACGCTCAGGAACGCGAACATCAGCGCGCTCAGCCCCAGCGACAACCACAGGGCCTGACGGAACAGCGGCCCGATCTCGCGCTCGCGCCCGGCGCCGAGCAGTTGCGACACCGAGGCGGTCAACGAAATCAGGGTGCCGATCGGCACCAGCATCGGCAGCCACAGCAGCGAGGTGCCGATGGTCACCGCCGCCAGCGTGGCGGTGCCGTGGTGGCCGGCGATGACGTTATCGACGAAGCCGATCAAGCCGGTGGAGACGTGACCGAGTACCAGCGGCAAGGCCAGCAGGCCGGTGGTGCGCACTTCCGAGGCGAAGCCTGGCGTCGTGGGCGCGGGTGTAGCAGAGACAGACATGACAAACCGATCGCCGCGCGGACTGCGGCCGTGCCGGGAGGCGCTGGCACCGGGTCGCGCGGGGCCGCCATCTTACGCGCACTTCCCGACAGGGATCTGACGCGCCCGCAGCACCCGGCAGCGCAAGGCGATTGCGGTGGCAACACGCCGTCATCGCCAAGGGTGTGGGCCTGCGCCGCGCGATACGCTGCATGGCCTGCCAGGCACGACCGTGGAGCGGCCCGGCCTGGCACTCAGCGTCCCTCGCCGCCAACCGGATCCGGCCATGTCCCTGCACCCGCCCACCGCGCATCCTTCGGACTGCGAGAACCGCGCCACCGCCCTGCGGGGCGCGTCTGCCACGCCTGCGGCCAGAGCACGCATAACCCCCCGGTGCGCAGCGTCGCGCACGCGGTGGAGGAAGTCTTCGACTCCTTCTGGCACCTGGATGGACGGATCTTCCGCACCTTGCGCGACCTGCTGGTGCCCGGCCGCGTGGCGCTGCGGTTCCTGGGCGGCCATCGCCTGCGCTACGTCGCGCCGATGCGGCTGTTCCTGGTGCTGAGCCTGCTGACATCCTTCATCGCCCGGCTGGCGGTGCATGCGTCAGACGACGCGCACGCGCTCACCGGGGACAACCTCACCCAGACGTCGTTACCCAAGGACTTTGCGCATGCACGCACACCGGCACAGGTGGAAGCGGTCCGCGCAGATGGCCGGCGCGCTGCTGCAGACCCGTAAGGTGGTGCCGGTAGGCATTGCCCGCGCACGCACACCGGCACAGGTGGAAGCGGTCCGCGCGCAGATGGCCGGCGCGCTGCTGCAGACCCGCAAGGTGGTGCCGGCAGGCATTGCCCGCAACGACGTGGATGCCGGCATCGCCCGCGCCGAGAGCGGAGCGCGTAAACGGCTGGCGCAACTGCATCAGGGAGCGCGCCTGGAGAGTGCCGCGCCGGCGGTGGATGCACCCGACAACGCCACGTTCTTTTCGGTGGTTGGCAAGCCCTGGGATCCGGTCAGCAATCCGCTGACATCGGCGCCGCTGCCGGCGTTCGCCAACCACTGGCTCAACGTGCAGCTCCGCCATATCCGCGACAACCTGCCGCGCCTGCGCAGCAACCCGCAGCTGCTCTACAACGCCTTCTTTGCCGCGGTGCCGTCCACGTTGCTGGTGCTGGTACCGCTGTTTGCGTTGCTGTTGCGCGTGTTCTACCTGCGCAGCGGCCGGGTGTATCTGCAACATCTGGTGGTCGCGCTCTACAGCCACGCGTTCGTGTGCCTGAACCTGCTGGCCATGCTGCTGTTGTCGCTGCTGGCCGATGCGCTGGCGCAGATTGCCAGCCCGATCGCCTGGAGCATCGGGGTGGTTCAATTCGGGCTGGCGCTGTGGATGCCGCTGTAGCCGCTGTAGCTGCTGTGGATGCAGCGGCGTGTCTATGGGCAGGGCTGGCCGCTGACGGTGCTGAAGTACGTTGGCCTGGGCGGCATCTATCTGGTCGTCGTTACCGTGGCCGCTGCGCTGCTGATGGTGGCCAGCCTGGCGCGTCTTTAAGCAGGCCTTGTAGATCAAGCAGGCCCTGAAGAGCGCTGCTTCAGCGCTGGCTGCAACCAGGCTTGCGATGCGGCGGTGTTCGCGCCCCCACGTATCGGCATCGGCGCGTGTGGTGCGGCTGCCCCTGGTCCAGTGCCGCCGTCAGTTCCTGCGCCAGCACACCCATGGCGGTCACGCCAGCCGGGCATTGGCCTGCTGCTCGGATCACGGCATCAACGCGGCATCGGCGTGTGCGGGCACTGTGCGCAGTTGCCATCGAAGGTGCGGCGTGTGCGCGGCGGCCCACCGCCGCGGCGCGGGCGATCAACGCGCCAGCTGACGGCTCAACCAGCTGCCGCGCGTGGCCGGCGCCTGCGCCAGCAGTGCCTCACGCAGACCATCGCGCTCCTGTGGCGGCGTGCGTTGCGCCAGGACCGCCAGCTGCGCCAGCTGGCCGGCATCCAGGCTACGCAGCACCGCCAACACCTGCTCGCGCTGCGCCACCGGCACGTAGCCAACCAGCGGCTGCAGCTGCGGATAGAAGTTGCCAAGCTGCGAGCCCAGCCGCCACCCGTCCCGGTGCAGGCGATCCAGTGCGGTGAACTGGGTGCGCAGGGCGCGCTGCTGGTCCTCGGGCAGCCCCTGCAGGCGCTCGCGTGCCTGGCGCAGCACCACCCGGTCGGTGGCGGTCAGGTCCTTCCAGGCGGCGTAGCGGGCACGCAGGTCGGCCTGCTGCACGGGCGTCAGTGCGGCCCAGCGCGCGCGTTGCTGGGCGGCGCTGGGTGCGGCCGGCGACGTCGCAGCGGACGCGGGCGTCGTGGCGCCACCTTCATCCAGCGCGGCCGGCAGGGCCTGCGCACCGGCGCTGCCGATCACGGCGCACAGCAACAGTGCTGCCCAGTCAGTTTTCGTCATCGACCGTCTCCAGTGGCGCCGACGGCTGTTCGGCCGCCGTGGCGTGTGCGCCGGATTCGTCGGCCGGGATCGGATGCCCGGCCGCATACCACGCGTAGAAATCCGCCGAACGCGCCAGTTCCAGGTCCGGGTCGGCCAGCATCGCCTGGTCACGTGGATCCAGCGCGGGGGCGGCGGGCTGATCCGGCAAGTCGATCGCCGGCAGTTCTTCCACCAAAACCGGGGCGGCATCGGTCACATGCAGCACGCCCGCCGGGGCCTGCGACACCGGCTCCGGCGGCAATGCCGGCCGGCGATGCGTCCACCACCAGGCCAGCACCGCCAACAGCATCGCCAGTGCCAGCACGCCCAGGGCGATGCCGGCCTGGCGGCGATCGACCCGGGGCCATTGCCATTGCCGCCTGCTGCGCGCGCGGGCAGGACGCTGCCGCGCCGGCACCGGCGACGGCTCTGCCAGGGTGGCCGGCTGCAGCGGCATGCCGGCCAGCGCCGCGTCGCGCAGCTGACTCAACCGGCTGAGCTGGGATGGGCTGAGGTCGCGCAACTCCTGCTGCGCCGCCTCGGCCAGCACCCGCCACGCCTGTGCATCCGGGTTGCCCGCCGCATCGCGCGGGCAGGCGCGTGCCAGCGCCTGGCGATAATCCGCCACGGCCACGCCCTGGACCTCGCTGGCGGCATCCTCCTCCAGCCCGGCCACGATCCGCAGCAACAGCGCCAGCCGGTCGGAGGTCTGCATCCGGCCCAGTGCCGTGAAGGGCGGCAACCAGGTGCCCGGCATGGGTTCGCGTCGCAATGGCGGCGCCGCCGCCAGCAGGCTCCAGAAGCGCATCGGCCAGCCAGCCATCGGCCGCCCGGCCGCCTGGCTACTGAAGGCACGCAGCGCCGCCGCCAGGGCCCGCTCGGCCGCTGCCCCGTCGCCGCACTGTAGCTGCGCGAGCACCAGACCCCGGCGTTCGACGCCCCGCAGGAAGGCTGACAGCGCGGCGGGGGTAACGGGGGCGTCGGGGACTACGGTCATGTGAACTCCAGCATCGGCCGGCATGATACCGACGCAAATCGGCCGCGCCGACCGCTTGACAGATCGCCCCGTCGTTGCTCCGCTCCCGACCGCTGTCCGCGCACGTTGTGCACAGCGGCAGACATACCGATACGCACCCGTCTGTCAACTGTTGTTTTTTCTTTGTTGCATTCGTGTTTCACGCCTAACCGATTGATCCATATGAATTTTCACCAGGTGGCGAAAAAATGTCCAAGAGGTTGCCGAGGCAAGTGAATCCGCCTTCACGGCGTGGAGCACGCATGTAATTCACAGGTTTATCCACAGGCAGTGTGGATAAACCGGTTTCCTGAGCCCTCACATAGGTTTACGTCGTATTTATCACTTCGGTCACAAAAAGGCGCCGCAACTGATCACACCGCTTTCACGCGCAAAATCCGGCCTGCCCGGGCCGCTGGACAGTGTCGGTAGACTGGGAGGATGCCTTCGACTGTCACCACCCTGCGCGTTGCCCTGCCGGTGCCGCTGCCGCAATTGTTCGATTACCTGCCCCCCGCCGATGCCGCGCAGCCCGATCAAGGGCGGGTGGGCTCCCGGGTGCGGGTGCCGTTCGGCTCGCGTGAGCTGGTCGGGGTGGTGGTGGAGATCGGCCAGCTGCCGTCGGCAGACGGGCTGCGCCCGGCGCTGGAGTGGTGCGACGCGGCGCCGCTGCTGGTGGATGAACTGGCCCGCTCGTTGCAATGGCTGGCCCGCTATACGCATGCACCGCTGGGCGAGGCCCAGGCCAGCGCCCTTCCCGGCCCGCTGCGCCGCGGCGAGCCACTGGCCGACACCCACGCCTGGGCCTGGCAGCTCACCGAGGCCGGGCATACCGGGGCGGGCAGCCTGCGCGCCGGCAGCCGACCCGCCTTGTTGGCTGGCCTGCTGCAGGCCGGCGCGCTGAGCGAAGACCAGCTGGACTCGCTGCTGCCGCAGTGGCGGCAAGCCGCGCGCAGCCTGGCCAAGCGTGGCCACGCCGAACGCGTGGCGGTGGCTGCCGATGCCCTCCCGCCCCGTCCCGCCAGCGGCCCGGCGCTCAACGACGAGCAACAGGCCGCAGCCGCGGCGATTCGCGCGCGCAGCGGCTTTGCCACCTATCTGCTCGATGGCGTCACCGGCAGCGGCAAGACCGAGGTCTATCTGCAGGCAATCGCCGACTGCCTGGCCGCCGGCCGCCAGGCGCTGGTGCTGGTCCCGGAGATCGGTCTGACCCCGCAGACGCTGGGCCGTTTCCGCGCGCGCCTGGGGGTGCCGGTGCATGCACTGCACTCGGGCCTGTCCGATGGCGAGCGCGCCCGCGTCTGGGCCGCGGCCTGGCGCGGCGAAGCCCAGCTGATCGTCGGCACCCGCTCGGCGGTGTTCACCCCGCTGCCCAAGGCCGGTCTGATCGTGATCGACGAGGAGCACGACGGCAGCTACAAACAACAGGACGGCATCCGCTATCACGCCCGCGATTTCGCCCTGGTGCGCGGCAAGGCGCTGGACGTGCCGGTCATCCTGGGCAGCGCCACGCCCTCGCTGGAAAGCCTGCACAACGCCTACGCCGGCCGCTACCAGCACCTGCGCCTGTCGCGTCGTGCCGGCGAAGCGCGCCCGCCGCGCGTGCGCGTGCTGGATGTCCGCAAGCGCCCGCTCAAGGACGGGCTCTCGCCGGAGGTGCTGGCCGGCATCGGCGCCACCCTGGCGCGCGGCGAGCAGGTACTGGTGTTCAAGAACCGCCGCGGCTACGCGCCGGTGCTGCTGTGCCACGACTGCGGCTGGACAGCCGCCTGCCAACGCTGCAGCACGCCGCTGCACCAGACCCCGATGACCGTGCATGCCGGCGGCCGTCGCCTGCAATGCCATCACTGCGGGGCGCGCCAGCCCGCACCGCTGGCCTGTCCGGCCTGCGCCAGCCTGGCGCTGCAGCCGCAGGGCATCGGCACCGAACGCCTGGAAGAACGCCTCAGCGAGGCCTTCCCGGACGTGCCGGTGGTGCGCATCGACCGCAGCACCACCCAGCGCCGCGACGCCCTGGAAACCCAACTCGCCCGGCTCGGCAACGCGGCCGGCATCCTGGTCGGCACCCAGATCCTGGCCAAGGGCCACGACCTGCCGCGGCTGACCATGGTGGTGGTGGTGGGCATCGACGAGGGCCTGTTCTCTGCAGACTTCCGCGCGGCCGAAAAACTCTCCCAGCAGCTGATCCAGGTGGCAGGGCGCGCCGGGCGCGCCGACCGCCCTGGCGAGGTGTGGCTGCAGACGCACCATCCCGACCATCCCCTGCTGCAGACCCTGGTCAACGGCGGCTATCACGCCTTTGCCGATGCCGAGTTGCAGCAACGCGAGGCCGCCGGCTTTCCACCGTTCGCCCACCTGGCATTGTTCCGCGCCGAGGCCAAGGACGTGGCGGCGGCCAACGAGTTCCTGCAGGCGGTGCGCGGCCTGACCAGCGCAGACAACGGCGTGCCCGCACCCTCCCTGGCAGCCGTCGAATGCTATGGCCCGATGCCGGCGCCGATGCCGCGCCGCGCCGGCTTCCAGCGCACCCAGTTGCTGCTGTCGGCCCAGCAGCGCCCGGCCTTGCATCGCCTGCTCGATACGCAACTGCCGGCCATCTACGCGCTGCCGCAGGCGCGGCGCGTGCGCTGGTCGCTGGATGTGGATCCGATCGATCTGTATTGAGGCCGGTGCGTCTCGCGCACGGGCAGCAGCCGGATCCACGGTGCGCGATGTCTCCGGGTTTTGCAGGAGCGCACCTGGGCGCGACGCGGCGTTACCGGCACGGCCCTCGCGCCTGGCTGCGCTCCTGCAGCAAACGCGAGCCATCAGGCCGCGTGGTGTGCTGGCCCATTGATTTGCAGTCGCGGCGATTTGGGTCGCGGCGCGCCTGTGCCTGCAATGCATCACGCAGGCCTCAGCGCAGGCACGACACTCAGGTCAGCGCCGTCATCACGCCGCGCTGGTACGCCGGCCGCGCGCACAGGCGCTGATACCACCGGTGCAAATGCGGCAGTTCGGGCCGGTCGATCGGCATTTCGAACCAGGCGTAGATGAAACTTCCGAGCGGAATATCGCCCATCGCGAACTGCTCGCCGGACAGGTACGGCTGCTGCGCCAGGGCCGCATCCACGCGCGCCAGCAACTCGCCCGACTGCGCCAGCGCGGCGGCAATGCGCGCGCTATCGCGCTCGGGCTCGGGGGTGCGCAACACGCCCCAGAACAGATCTCGGAAAGCGCCGGCAAACGTGGAGGTGGTCCAGTCCATCCAACGGTCGCCCAGCGCGCGTTCGGCCGGCGATGCCGGATACAGCGCGGGTGCGTACTGCGCAGCCAGATACCGCACGATCGCATTGGATTCCCACAACACCAGCGCGCCATCCTGCAGCGTCGGCACCAGCCCGTTCGGGTTCAGTGCGCGATATTCGGGCGTAGTGTTGCCACCGAATGCGCCACCCACCTCGATCGAAGCATAGGCCACGCCGGCTTCTTCGGCGCACCACAGCACCTTGCGTACATTGCTGGAATTGCGCCGCCCCCACACAGTGATCGTCGGCGGTGTGTCGCTGGCTGCATGCGTCATCGTCATTTCCCCGGAACAGGCTTGGCGGGTGCGCGCGCCGCGCGCTTGTTGGCCGGCGACGGCGCCGCTGCGGCAGGCGCTGCGGTCTTCGCGCGACTGCCGCTGCCCTTGGGCGTATCGCGCACCCAGAGTGCCTGTTCGTCCTGCCTGATCTCGAACAAGCCGATCGCGCGCACCAGATCGCTGAGCTTGCGATAGCCGTAGTTGCGCGGATCGAACGAGGCCTGGTTGGCCACCTGCTTGCCCACCGCGCTCAGCAACGCCCAGCCATCGTCTTCGCAGGCGCTGACGATGGCATTGCGCAGCATCTGCACCAGCCGCGTGTCGCTGCGCAACGCAGTCGCGTCCTTGCGCCCGGCAGCAGTGTCGCTGGCTGCAGCGGCCTGCTCGCCCAGTGCTTCCACGTAGGTGAATTTGGAGCAGGCATTGACGAACGGTGCCGGCGTCTTTTTCTCTCCAAAGCCATACACCTTCATGCCATCGGTCAGCAGGCGCATCACCAACGGGGTGAAGTCCGCATCGCTGGAGACGATGGCAAACCCGTCGAGGTTGCGCGCGTACAACAGGTCCATCGCGTCGATCACCATGGCCATGTCCGAGGCGTTCTTGCCCGAACTATAGGCAAACTGCTGGATCGGCCGGATTGCATAATCGTGCAACGCCGCTTCCCAGCCCTTCAGGTGCGGGCTCTTCCAGTTGCCGTAGGCGCGGCGCACGTTGGCCACGCCGTAGCGTGCCACTTCCGCCAGCACCACATCGATCTTGCCGGCAGGCGCGTTGTCGGCGTCGATCAGCAAGGCGATCCGCTTGTCGGGATTGTCGGTCATGCTCAATGCTCCACTGCAGCGTCGGTGACGGTTTCGGTTGCGGTTTCGGTTTCGGTTGCGGTCTCGGTGTCCATTTCCAGATCTGGTTCTGTCTCGGCGTCGGCGTCGGCATCGGCATCGGCATCGGCATCGAGCGTGGCCTCTTCTGCCGCCTCTGCAGCCGGCAAGGTGTACTCGGTGCCATCGCGCAGGGTGAGCACCCCATCGCTCAGGATCTCCTGATCGGCGCCGGCACTGACCCAGGTTGCCTTGACGCGACCGGCGCCGCGGTCGCCTTCCACATCGAACACGAACTCTTCGCCGCCCGGTGCCATTCCCGTGCGCACCAGATCCACCCGCATGCTGCGGATCTGGCCGATATGTTCCTGCACCACTGCATCGTCCTGCAGCGCGCTGCGCGCCTGGTCGGTAAACACCGACCAGCCCGTATTGACCAGCCACATGGCCGCGGCCAGCACCACCACTCCGAACAGACTCGCGCAGGCGAGGATGCCGATCAGGCCGATGGCCACGCCGCTGAGCGGCTTCCGGGCCGCTGGTGCCGCAGGGGCGATCGGTGCGGCAGTGGGCGCCGGCGCAGTCGGCAGCGGGGGCAAGGGCGGTGGGAACGAAGACATGCGAAGACCGTCGAAGATGGATGCAACATGATGCCGCAGGCGCGCTGCGCCCACGCGTCATGTTCATTGGCACTTTGGCATGCTGTCGGGCCCGCGTCGCATTCCATCGGACTTCTACGATGACCTCTCACCCCTCCCCCGCTCCGCTGCATCTGGTCGTGGTAGGTGGCGGTTTTGCCGGTTTGTGGGCGACCCGCGCGCTCGACGATCCCGGCATCCGCATCACCCTGATCGACCGCCAGAACCACCATCTGTTCCAGCCGCTGCTGTACCAGGTGGCCACCGCCGGCCTGTCGGCGCCGGACATCGCCGCGCCGCTGCGGCACATCCTGCGCCAGCAGCGCAATGTCGAAGTGCAACTCGGCGATGTGGTCGAAATCGCGCCCGGCCGCCGCGAGGTGGGACTGGCCGACGGCAAGACGGTCGGTTACGACCTGCTGCTGCTCGCCACCGGGGCCACCCATGCCTACTTCGGCAACGACCAGTGGGCCGAGCACGCGCCCGGGTTGAAGACGCTGTACGACGCGCTGGTGCTGCGCCGCAAGCTGCTACTGGCCTTCGAGCGCGCCGAAGCCGAAACCGATCCCGCCGCACGCGCCGCATGGCTCAGCTTTGCGGTGGTCGGCGGCGGCCCCACCGGCGTGGAACTGGCCGGCACCCTGGCCGAAATCGCCCGCCACACGCTCAAGAACGAGTTCCGCCATATCGACCCGCGGCAGGCGCGGGTGCGCCTGGTCGAAGCCGGACCGCGCGTGCTGCCCTCGTTCCCGGACGACCTCACCGCCAAGGCGCGCAAGCAGCTGGAACGTCTGGGCGTGGAAGTGCACACCGGCACCCCGGTGACGCATATCGATGCGCTGGGCTACCAGCTCGGCGAGACCTTCGTGCCCGCGCGCACCGTGGTGTGGGCCGCGGGCGTGGCGGCCTCGCCGCTGGCGCGCACGCTGGGCGTGCCGCTGGACCGCGCCGGCCGGGTGCTGGTGGAGCCGGACCTGAGCGTGCCCGGCCATCCGGACATCTTCGTCGGCGGCGATCTGGCATCGGTGCAGCAGGACGGTCGCCCGGTGCCGGGCGTGGCGCCGGCAGCCAAGCAGATGGGCAAGCACATCGCCAAGGCGATCCGTGCACGTCAGCGCGGCCAGGCGGCAGCCGCGTTCCAGTACCAGGACTTCGGCAACCTGGCCACCATCGGTCGCATGGCGGCCATCGTGCACGTAGGCAAGCTCAAGCTGTCGGGCATCGTGGCGTGGTGGTTCTGGCTGGCCGCGCACGTCTACTTCCTGATCGGCTTCCGCAACCGCTTCGTGGTGCTGGTGAACTGGGCGATGGCGTACTGGAGCTACCAGCGCGCCGCGCGCATCATCTTCGGCGGCGCCACCGACGACCCGCCGCCCAACAGCAAGGACGGGTGACAGCGGCCCGCGCGGTACGCGATGCTGTGCGGCCTGATTTGACGGCCTGACCGTGGCGACTGTCCTGTTCCTGCTGGATCTGCTCGGCACCTTCGTGTTCGCCCTGAGCGGCGCGACGGTGGCGGTGCGCAATCGCCTGGACCTGTTCGGCGTGCTGGTGCTGTCGTGTGCGGCCGCGGTGTCCGGCGGCATCGTGCGCGATGTGTTGATCGGGGCCACCCCGCCGGCCGCACTGGTACAGCCGCAGTACCTGCTCACCGCCTGCCTGGCCGGCGTTGCCGGCTTCTACTGGCATGCGGCGGTGGAGCGCCTGCGCAACCCGGTGCAGATCTTCGATGCAGCGGGGCTGGCGCTGTTTGCGGTCTACGGCACCAGCAAGGCGCTGGATTACCACCTCAGCCCGCTGAGCGCGACCTTGCTGGGCATGCTCAGCGGTATCGGCGGCGGCATCGCGCGCGACCTGCTGGTCGCACGCACGCCGGTCGTGTTGCAGGCCGAACTGTATGCGGTGGCCGCGCTCGCCGGTGGCGGGCTGGTGGCGATCGGGCATGTGCTCGGCGTACCGCAGGCCTGGTCGCTGGCCAGCGGCGCCGGCGTGTGTTTCGGCCTGCGTTTCATGGCGATTCGCTACGGCTGGCATTTGCCTGTCGCGCGCCTGCCGGACTAGTCAGGCGGTCGCGGGGCATGGCGATCAAGCGCAACCAGCCACTCTGCGTGGCCGCCAGCTGGGCGTAGCCCGCGCTGGACATAGACAGATCGTCTGCTCGGGTGACCACTGCGACGCCACACTGACCCACGACGACTCGCTGCGCGTTGCCGCCGCCTGCACAACGGGAGCGCTCGCGATTGCGCTAAGCACCCGCCGCCATGCCTGCCATTGGCCATCCATGTCGGCACCAAGCCAACCCTTCCTTGCGTGCAGCCAGGCGCACATGCCGCACTACGACAGCAAACCGGCGAACCAACCACGCGCCTTCTTGCTCAACGCATGACCGACGCCGCAGACGCAAACGGCCCGGAAAACCGGGCCGTTTGTGCAGCAGTGATGGCGTGATCGAACAATCAGGCGACAAACAGCGCCTTCATCTTCTTCAGCGCATTCGCCTCGATCTGACGGATGCGCTCGGCCGATACGCCGTATTCGTCGGCCAGCTCCTGCAGCGTCACCTTGGACTCCGAATCCAGCCAGCGACGCTTGACGATGTCGCGCGAGCGTGTGTCCAGGCCGGCCATGCCTTCGCGCAGCAATTGCAGCTGGTTGTCTTCGCTGTCGTGCCGCTCGTAGGCCTGCGAGGGATCTTCCTCGTTGGCCACCAGGTAGCTCACCGGCGACGGCGGGCCATGGTCGTCGTCCTCGTCGGAGGAGGCATCGAATCCGATATCGCGGCCGGACAGGCGCGACTCCATCTCCATGACTTCACGCTCGGAGACATTCAGGTCCTTGGCGACCGCAGTCACTTCGGACGCATTGAGCCAGCCCAGGCGGGTCTTGGACTTGCGCAGGTTGAAGAACAGCTTGCGCTGCGCCTTGGTCGTGGCGACCTTGACGATGCGCCAGTTCTTCAGGATGAACTCGTGCATTTCGGCACGGATCCAGTGCACCGCGAAGCTGACCAGGCGCACGCCCATGTCCGGGTCGAAGCGCTTGACCGCCTTCATCAGGCCGATATTGCCTTCCTGGATCAGGTCGCCCAGCGGCAGGCCGTAGCCGTTGTAGCCGCGAGCCACATGCACCACGAAGCGCAGGTGGGAATGGACCAATTCACGCGCCGCGTCCAGATCCAGCTCGTCGCGGAAACGGCGGGCCAGATTCTGCTCCTCATCGACCGACAGCACCGGGATCTGGTGCACGGCACCGATGTAGGCGTCCAGCGAACCGAGCGCACTGGGAATCGGGAGATTGTTTGCCACAAGGGCAGTCGAAGTAGTCTGGTTCATAGGCACCATCTTAGCAGTCGAACTATTGGACTGCCGGGTATAGAAAGAGTTCCCAGCGTTCCATTCATAGGACATTCGGGCTTGAGATCCTGACGGCGTTCTACCGTAGAGCTCCCCGATTTCGATCACTACGCTACCACCGACACCCTGCGCAGACCGTGACAAAGCTGCCGCCAACAGGCCTGGCGTCGGGGCTGTTCAGCCGGCGGCCGAGGTTGTGTCCAGGGCGTTGCGGGGCGGCAGCGACCAGTCGATCGGGCCCAGACCACGGCGCTGCAGATGCTCATTGGTCCTGGAGAAATGCTTGCACCCCAGGAAACCGCGGTGCGCCGACAATGGTGAAGGATGCGGGGCCTTGAACACGCGGTGCCGGGCCTGGTCGATGACCTTGCCCTTGGACTGTGCGTAACTGCCCCACAGCAGGAACACCAGGCCCTCCCGCTCGCGGTTGAGGGTTTCCACCACGTGGTCGGTGAAGCCTTCCCAGCCCTTGTTCTGGTGCGCGCCAGCCCGGCCCTGCTCCACCGTCAGCACTGCGTTGAGCAGCAGCACGCCCTGGCGCGCCCACGGCATCAGATAGCCATGATCGGGACGCGGGATGCCCAGATCGTCCTGGATTTCTTTGTAAATATTGAGCAGCGACGGCGGCACCGGCACGCCCGGCAACACCGAAAAGCACAGCCCATGCGCCTGGCCCTCGCCGTGATACGGGTCCTGCCCCAGGATCACCACCTTGACCTGCTCGAACGGAGTGGCATCGAAGGCGGCAAAGATCTGCGGACCGGGCGGGAACACCCGCGCGCCGGCGGCCTTGCGCTGGCGCAGGAACGCAGACAACTCCTGCATCTCCGGGCGCAGCAACCAATCACCCACCGTTGCCTTCCACGACGGTTCCAGCTGGATGCGTCCCTCCCCTTCGGTCATAGCATCACGGCCTGGTCTTCCAGGCGTGCCAGGCGCAGCTGGAACAGCACCTTGGTCACCAGCAGGCGCTCTTCGATGGGCTTTTGCACCAGATCGTTGGCACCGGCGCGCAGCAGCTCGGACTGGTTGCGCGGGTTGGTGTCGCCGGTCATCACCAGCACCGGCAGGCGGCGCTTGCCGTAGGCGAAGTCGATACGGATGCGTTCGACCACATCGCGTCCATTGAGCTCGCCCTTGAGGGTGACGTCGGTCAGCACCACGTCGATGCGGCGCTCGGTCCGGCCCAGCGATTCGGCGGTGAGCAGCGCGAATGCGTCCTCGGCGGTGAGCACATGCACCACTTTCAGGCTCTGGCGCTCCAGCATGCGCTTGGTCGCCTCGGCCACCACGCGGCTGTCCTCGATGTACAGCACGGTGGCGCCCACCACCGGCTCGGGCTGCACGTAGCCGCGGATGAAGGTGGCCAGGGCTTCGTGGCCCAGCGCCTTGTCGAAATAGTCGGTGACGTATTCGGTGAAGCGGCGTTCGACCAGATGCTGTTGCGCATCGCCGGACACCACGATCACCGGCACATACGCCTGGCCGGCGGCTTCGCGCACGCTGCGCGCCAGCGCCAGGCCATCGCCATCGGGCAACGACAGCGAGGTGGTGACCAGATCCATGGCGCCGGCTTCCAGCGCGTCGCGCGCTTCGGCAATGCTGGCGCAGCCGATCACCTGCACATTGGGCAGATCGCGCTTGAGCACGTCGGCAATGAGCTTGCGCACCAGCTTCGAGCCATCGACGACCATCACACGCGGTGCGTCGCTGATCAGGTGTTTGA
The DNA here is from genome assembly GCF_001642575.1 of Xanthomonas floridensis. Taxonomy (GTDB): domain Bacteria; phylum Pseudomonadota; class Gammaproteobacteria; order Xanthomonadales; family Xanthomonadaceae; genus Xanthomonas; species Xanthomonas floridensis. Next base: position 55,680 of record NZ_LXNG01000008.1, read on the forward strand.
GATCTGGTGGATGCATGGCAGGCCTCAGGTCTCGGTGGGACGGGTCTGGCGGAGGAAGTGGCCGGTCACCAGCCAGGCACCCAACCACCCCAGGACTAAGGTGCCGACCAGCACCATCGCAGAATGCAACAGATCCAGCCCGTGCAGGGTAAAAGAACTGCCGTAACTGTCGGCCAATGTCGCCAACGGCGTACGCAATGCCAGGCCCGAGGCAGCGATCAGAGCAAGCGCGACCGCGCCGGCGCCCAGGCCGTACCAGGCGCCCAGATACAGGAACGGGCGACGGATGAAGCCATCGCTGGCGCCGAGCAGTTGCAGCACGCCGATTTCCTCGCGCCGCGACTGGATGTCCAGCCGCACGGTGTTGCCGACCACCAGTACCGCGCCGATGCCAAGCAGGGCCGACAACACCTGCACCAGGCGCTCGCCGAAGTGCAACCAGCCATCCAGGCGCTTGCGCCATAGCGCGTCGTGCTGCACCTGATCGGTTTGCGGCAGCGCCTGCAGCGCATTGGCCAGCTGCGCGTCGTCGGTCGCATCGGCGGGAGTGACGATCAACAAGGTGGGCAGCGGGTTGTCGCCCAGGGCATCGGCCGCTTCATCGAGCTTGGCGCTCTCGCGCAGCTCGGCCAAGCCCTGCTCCGGCGTGCGCAGCGTGACCTTGGCGACATCCGGGCGTGCACGCAGCTCGCCCGCCAGCGCCTGCGCCGCATCGGCGGCGACATCGACCTTCAGGAACAGATTGATCTCGCGCGACTGCTGCACGCTGCCGGCCAGCAGCTTGACGTTGTCCAGCGCGATCGACAGCCCCAGTGGCAGTGCCAGCGCCAGGGCCATCACCACGATGGTCAGCAACGTGGCCCACGGCTTGCGCATCGCACGGCCCAGGCTGAAGGCGATGCTGTGCAGGTGGTGGTCGATCCACACCCCAAAGCGCGAGGGCGCCACGGCTTCGGTATTGGCGAGCTTGCTCATTCGGCCAGATCCTGCGGCGAGATGTCGTCGACCAGGCGGCCGTGATCCAGGATCAGCACGCGCTTGCGCATCTGCTTGAGCAGCGCCAGATCGTGGCTGACCACCAGCACGCTGGTGCCGCGCGCAGGCAGTTCGGCGAACAACTGCATGATCTCCGCGGCCAGGGCCGGGTCGAGGTTGCCGGTGGGTTCGTCGGCCACCAGCAACCGCGGCTCGCCGACGATGGCACGGGCGATGCCAACGCGCTGCTGCTCGCCCGCCGACAGCTGCGACGGCAGGGCTTTTTCGCGGTGGGCCAGGCCGATCCGCTCCAGCGCCGAGCGCACGCGCTTGCCGATCTCGGCACGGCGCGTGCCGCGCAGGATCAACGGCAATGCCACGTTCTCGGCAATGCTGCGGTCGTTGAGCAAGCGATGGTCCTGATAGACCGCACCCACCTGGCGACGATGCAGCGGAATCTGACGGCCACGCACCTTGAGCAGGTTGCGCTCGCCCAGCACCACCGCGCCCTGGCTGGGCCGCTCGCTGAGGTGGATCAATTTGAGCAACGTACTTTTGCCAGCGCCGGAGTGGCCGGTCACGAACAGCATCTCGCCATCGGCCACTTCGAAGCTGACATCGGTCAGCGCCTGGTGGCCCCCGGCGTAGTGCTTGCTGACGTTGTCGAAACGCAGAACGGTCATCCAGCGATTATGCCGGAGCGCCAGCGCTTGCGTCGCATCGCCGAACACCGGCGATGCGATTGCTTCGCCCGGACGTCAGTTGCCCGACACCAGCGAACGCAGGCGGCGCCCGATCCGGCTCAGCAACGACGGGCTGCCGGCTGGCTTGGCCGCGGCACGCACCGGCTTGGCGACCACCTGGGTGGGCTTGCGCGGCGCGGCGGGTGCCGGCACCGGTGTGGATGCCACGACCGGCTCGCCACCTTCGACCGGCCGACCGTTGCGGCGACGCCGCCGCTTGCGCGGTGCACGCTCGCCATCGACCTGGATGGACGGGGCAACGGTTGCCGCGTCGGCAACCACCGGCGGAACCGATGCAGCCGCTGCAACCGGCGCCTCGCCCTCCACACGCGGCTTGCGGCGCGGACGCGGCTTGCCATCGGCACTGCCGCCGTCACGACGACCGCCACCGCTACCACTGCGCGACCCGCCACCGCCCGGACCGCTGCGGCCGCCGCCACGGCGGGCCTCGTCGGCGGCGCGCTGCTCGCGCGCTTCGCGGAAGATCGTGCCCACGCTGTCGCCAGCGTCGTCGTCGACCTCCTCGCCTTCCACTGGCGTGCGCGGTGTGCGCGGCAGCGGGGTCAGCAGCTCAGAGGTCACCGGCTCGACCGGGATCTTTTGCTCGATGTAGGCCTCGATGTCCGGCAGGCTCATCGCATAGCGCTCGCAGGCGAAGCTGATTGCATCGCCCTCTTCGCCCAGGCGCGCGGTGCGGCCGATGCGGTGCACGTAGTCTTCCGCGTCGAACGGCAGGTCGTAGTTGTAGACGTACTTGACCCCGTCGATATGCAGGCCGCGCGCGGCCACGTCGGTGGCCACCAGGATTTCGAGCTGGCCCTTTTGGAAGCGGTTGAGCAGCGACTCGCGCTTTTTCTGCGGCACGTCGCCAGACAGCACGCCAACCCGGTAACCGTGGCGCTCCAGGGTGCGCGCCACGCGCTCGACGAACGCCTTGGTGTTGACGAACACCATGGTGCGCGCGCCTTCGCTGCGCGACAGCAGGCCGAGCAGCAGCGTCTGCTTTTCTTCGTCGGACGGGAAATAGATGCGCTGGCGCACGCGTGCGGCAGTGATGGTCTCGGTTTCGACCACGAGCTTCTCCGGCTCGTTCATATGCTCGTAGGCCAGCTCCAGCACGCGGTGGCTCAGCGTGGCCGAGAACAGCAGCGTCTGCCGGGTGCCGCGCTCGGGCATGCGCCGCAGCAGGAAGCGGATGTCCTTGATGAAGCCCAGGTCGAACATGCGGTCGGCTTCGTCCAGCACGCAGATCTCGCAGGCATGCAGCGAGACCACCTTGTGCTGCTTGACGTAGTCGATCAGCCGGCCCGGGGTGGCGATGATCACGTCCACACCCTGCTGCAGCAGTTCGCGCTGCTTGTCGTAGTCCACCCCGCCATAGACCAGCGCAAAGCGCAGGCCCAGGTCGGCGCCGAACTTGACCGCGTCCTTGTGGATCTGGATCGCCAGCTCGCGGGTGGGCGCCAGGATCAGCGCGCGCGGGTCTTCCGGCTTGCGGTCGGCCAGGGCCGGGCGGATCAGCAGGCGGTTCATCACCGCCACCAGGAACGCCAGCGTCTTGCCGGTGCCGGTCTGGGCCTGGCCGGCGACATCGCCGCCCGGCAACGCGACCGGCAGGGTCAGCGCCTGGATCGGGGTACAACGGGTAAACCCGGCGCTCTCCAGCCCGGCGATTAGCGCCGGATGCAGGTCGAACGAGGAAAAAGTCAAATCGGTCAGCGGTTTGTCGCTCATTATTCCGTCTTCGTGAGGCGCCCTGGGCAGCCCGGGCGCGGCTTGCATCGATGCCGACAGCGTCGCAAACTGCGGCTCTTGTGGCGGACAGCGCGGCTTCAGGACTGACACTTGATTCAGTCGCGCAATGCCCCAGTTTAACGCAATGTGGCGGCCTGCCCGATCGGGTGGGCCGTTTGGTTTCCAGGAGACCCAACGTGAGCGACAAGGTTCAACATGTCGGCGATGCCGATTTCGAGACAGCTGTACTGCAATCCGGCGAACCGGTTCTGGTGGATTTCTGGGCCGAATGGTGCGGCCCGTGCAAGATGATCGCCCCGGTGCTGGACGATCTGGCCGATACGTACCAGGGCAGGCTCAAGGTTGCCAAGGTCAATGTGGACCAGAACCGCGCCCTGGCCATCAAGTATCACGTCCGTTCGATCCCGATGCTGCTGTTGTTCAAGGACGGTGAGGTCCGGGCCAGCCAGATCGGGGCGGTTGGCAAGGGCCAGCTGACCCAGATGATCGACAAGACCCTGGGTGGCGCGGCCGCCTGAGTTGGGTAGGCGTCCAGCAATGGACGCCTGCGCGGTTCGCCAGCAGTTAAATCCTGCCATGGCAGACGCTTGCGCGGTCACGCACCGCGGTGATAGTGTCAGTTGGTCCGGCACACGTTCGTGCGCCGCCGTCCCCCTCTAGAAACTCTTCTAGACTCCCATCTACCAATAGTTCGCCCCCTAGCTGGGCGCTCGCACCTTAGCGAGGAATCACGCACTTGTCCGATCACCCTTCCTCCGATACCGGGAGCAGCGTCGACGCTCCCGTCGAGAAGCGCGTGCGCAAGCCGCGCGTGAGCAAGACCGCCGTCGCCCATGACGATGCCGGCACGCAGCAACCCAACCTGCCCTTGCCCGCCAGCCCCGCACCCGACGCACCCCGCGCCCCGCAGGCACCGTCGCACGCTGCCGACTCGGCACCGGCGCAGACGTCCAGCGATGGCGCCGCTGCCAGCAGCAGCGCTCCCAGCGCCCACCAGGGCGGCGACAGCCAGGGCGAGTCCCGCGGCGAGGGCGGCCAGTCGCAGCAGCAGCGCTTCAATCAGGCGCAGCAACAGCAGAACCAGAATCAGGCGCAAAGCCAGGGCCAGAACCAAGGTCAGGGCCAGCAGCAGGGTCAGGGCCAGAACGGCGGCCAGAACCAGCAAGGCCAGGGGCAGAACCAGCAAGGCAATCGCCGCGACCGGTTCCGCAACCGCCGTGACCGCGGGCCGCGCGACCGCTTCGGCAATGAAGGCGGCGGCATGCCGTCCTCCGATGGCAGCAACGAACCATTCGTGGCGCGTCCGCATCCGGCCGTGCCGGAAGGTTTCCCGGTCTATTCGCTGAGCGACCTCAAGCGGATGCCGGCGCAGAAGCTGCTGGACATCGCCGATCAGCTCAACATCCAGGAAGGCGTGGCGCGCGCGCGCAAGCAGGACGTGATCTTTGCCCTGCTCAAGGTGCTGACCCGTCACGGCGAAGGCGTTGCCGCCGACGGCGTGCTGGAAATCCTGCCGGACGGCTTCGGTTTCCTGCGTGCCGCCGAAGCCAGCTACCTGGCCGGCCCGGACGATACCTATATCTCGCCCAGCCAGATCCGCCGCTTCAACCTGCGCACCGGCGACCATTTGTCCGGCCGCATCCGCTTCCCCAAGGACGGCGAACGCTATTTCGCGTTGTCGATCGTGGACACCATCAACGGTGAGCCGCTGGAAGCCAGCAAGAACAAGGTGCTGTTCGAGAACCTGACCCCGCTGTTCCCGCGTCGCCGGTTCCGTCTGGAACGTGGCGATGGGTCCACCGAGGACATCACCGGCCGCATCCTGGATCTGATGGCGCCGCAGGGCAAGGGTCAGCGCGCGCTGATCGTCTCCCCGCCCAAGGCCGGTAAGACGATGATGATGCAGCAGGTGGCCACGGCCATCACCACCAATCATCCCGAAGTGCACATGATCGTGCTGCTGATCGACGAGCGCCCGGAAGAAGTGACCGAAATGCAGCGCACCGTGCGCGGTGAGGTCATCTCCTCCACGTTCGACGAGCCGGCCGCACGCCACGTGCAGGTCGCCGAGATGGTGATCGAACGGGCCAAGCGCCTGGTCGAGCACAAGAAGGACGTGGTGATCCTGCTCGACTCGATCACCCGCCTGGCACGTGCCTACAACAACGTGGTGCCCAGCTCCGGCAAGGTGCTTACCGGTGGTGTGGACGCCAATGCGCTGCACCGTCCGAAGCGCTTCTTCGGCGCGGCGCGTAACGTGGAAGAAGGCGGCTCGCTGACCATCATCGCCACGGCGCTGGTCGAGACCGGCAGCAAGATGGACGAGGTGATCTACGAAGAGTTCAAGGGCACCGGCAACAGCGAAGTGCATTTGAACCGTCGCATCACCGAAAAGCGTGTGTATCCTGCGATCGACATCAACCGCTCGGGCACGCGTCGCGAAGATCTGTTGATCGAGCCGGAGCTGCTGCAGAAGATCTGGATCCTGCGCAAGCTGCTGCACCCGATGGACGAAATCGCAGCGATGGAATTCCTGCTGGACAAGATGAAGACCACCAAGTCCAACGACGAGTTCTTCAGTTCGATGAAGCGCTGAGGTCGGCCGGCTTCATCGAGAGACAAAAGCCCCGCATTGCGGGGCTTTTTTTGTGGGCCAGTTGACCGAGATGCAGGCATCGCTTCGATGGATCTGCGTTGCCAGGCACCTGATCGATGGACTCGGCCCATCTAGGCGCCTTGGCGCGCTGCTTTCGCAGTGCCGGCAAAAGCGGCGCGCCCGGCCACACCCTGCGCAGGGCGTGCGCGCTTGCATCCGTGGTAGTGCGTTTAACCTTCCTGCAGCGGCGTCATCAGGCGCACGCCTTCGCCATGCAGCGAGAACAGGCCCGAGCCCGGCAAGGCATCCGGGCTGTCGGTCGTAGCAGCAGAGCGTTGCGTGCTCCAGGACGCGCTCTGGCGCGGACCCGGCAGATACGACTGCCATTTTTTCTGCTTGGCATCCAGGTCCTTCTCGGACGCGGCGATGTCGAACGTCACCGGCACGCGCATCTCCCAGAACGGCGCATTGCGCTCGGGCCCGGCCGTGGGCGGGGTAAACGTCCAGCTGCGCGCCTTGGCCATCGAGGCATCGGCAAATTCCTTGCGCCAGCGCGCACGCTTGGACTCGGGAACCAGTGCGGTGAGGTTGACCTGTTCGGCAACCACATCCTCCACCTTGCCGTCGCGTCCGATCTTGAGCAACAGATAGACCACGCCGGTGGCCCCGCCCCTGAAAGCATTGACCGGGTAAGGCGGTGGCGCCATGTCCTTGGCCTGTGCGGCATCACCCTGCTCGGCCTGACCGCCAAAATGCGCGCTGCGGATCGACACCTGATATTGATTGTCGTCGACCGGCCTGGCGACCAGCAGCAGACTCATCGGCAACTGCGTCGGCAGCGCCGTGCCATCGTCCTTGACCGGATCGAAGCGCCATGACGCAACCGACTGCTTGACCTTCTCGCGCACGACGGCAGGCAGTCGTTGTTCGTCCTCAAGTTTGACCTCGGTGACCGCGCCAGCCGGGGTCAGGGTCAGCTCGCCACTGACATTCATGCTCGCTTCGATCTGCTGGCGCACCGAAGCGGACTTGGCGGGGGCACCGCCCATCACTGCCAGCCCCAACGCGACACCCAACCCGACCCGTTGCTTCCACTGCATTGCCGCACTCCTTCGATGTGAGTGACTGTTGTACCAGTGTGTGGGCGGAAACGAAATGTTCGCACTGGCCAACGCTGCGCTGTTGCGAGCGTTGGGCAGTCCGCAGCGCTCGCATTACGGTGCTCGCGAACGCGCCTACCGATCCTGCGAGTGCCCCGCCATGCGGCTGCGTCGTCCAGCGCCCATCACCGCTACGCCAGCCGCCGCGATTCTGCATACGGCGGCGTGTCCGGGTAATCGTCTTCGCGCAGGCGCGCCTGTAGATCGCGCCACCATTGTGGGTCGAACAGTTCCGGGTGGATGTGCTTGACCGCTTCCAGTTGCGAGGACGGCAGACCCATGAACAGTGCGAAGCGCTCGGGGAAGACGTCGCGTGGGCCGACATGGAACCAGGGTTCGGCGGCCATCTGTTCTTCGTAGGTGGTGGGCGTGGGCCAGTCGCGAAAGGTGCATTCGGTGATCAGACACAACTCGTCGTAGTCGTAGAACACCGCACGCTGATGCCGGGTGATCCCGAAGTTCTTCAGCAGCATGTCGCCGGGAAAGATGTTGTTGCGCGCCATGTCCTTGATCGCCTGGCCATAGTCCAGCGCGGCCGCATGCGCGGCCTCGGGCAGTTGTTCGCGCAGGTACAAGTTGAGCGGACGCAGGCGCCGTTGCACGTAGCACAGCGCGATCAAGACATCCTCGCCATCCTCGCTCAGGCTCATCGCGCAGCTGGTCTGCAGTTCCTGCAGCAGCGCCGGCGAAAAGCGCGATTTGGGAAAGCGCAGGAAACGATACGGCTGCGCGTCGAGCAGCCGGCCGATGCGATCCAACTGGAACACCAGTTCGTACTTGCCCTCCACCTGCGCGCGGCTCATGGTCTTGGGGTAGGCGAAACGGTCGCGAATGAGCTTGAACACCAGCGGATAGCTGGGCAGCGTAAACACCACCATGACCATGCCAGGCGTGCCATCGGCATGCACCAGCTGCTCGGACGGCTGCGCCTGGAAATGGCTGAAAAACGTGCGATAACGCTCGGTCTTGCCCTGCTTGGCGCGGCCGAGCATGGTGTACAGCTCATCGACCGGCTTGTGGGTCAGCAGGCTGCGCAGGAATACCACCGCATCGCCCACCGTCGACAGGTCGGCTTGAAAATAACTGCGCGAATTGCTGAACAGTTGCGCGACATCGCTGCGCTTGGTCAACACCGCCTCGGCGCGCAAGCCGGCATCGTCGTTGATCAATGCGATGACGCACGGCGAAAACCGGTGCTCGCCGAACACGCGCCCGACCAGATAGGCGCGACGTTCGCGATAGAACACCGTCTCCAGCAATTCGACGCTGCGCACCGGGTGCTCGCCCCAATGCGCCAGGTCGTCGAGCAGACGTACCGCAATGGCCGCCGCGCAGCGGGTGCGGTGCGCATACGGCACCGCGAATGCGTAATCGCCCAGCACGCGCACCAGCATGTCTGTCAGCCGACCTGGCGACACGGCATAGGTATGCCGCGCCACCGGCACGGTGATGGCGTCGGTGGGTTCGATATCCAGCGCGATGAACTCGATATCGGCATCCACGCCGTGGGTGCCGAAGTAACGCCGCGTCAGCGTGTTGTAGAAGGTCTTGTACAACTCCTGATCGATCAACCCGGCCAGCAACGCGGCGTAATGACTGCGTGCGCGCATCCACAACGCGCGGTCATGCGCCTGCCCCAGCAACACGGCACGCAGGCGCAGCATGCATTCGCTGATGTACTGATCGTAGAGCGCGATCCGTGCGACGGCATCGTCGCGCGCGCCGCTCCAGTCGCGCATTTCGAAGCGCTGCTTGGCGCGCGCGGTGATCTCGGAAAACCGCGCGTGATAATCCTCGAATGCTTCGTACACGGCGTGGGCGATCGCCAGCGCGCGGCGCTCGGATTGGGGCGGTAACGGCAGCTGGTTCATGGCGGCAGTGTCCTTGCGCGCTTGCGGCGATGCGTGGTGGGCGGCAGTAAGGCAGACGGTGCGGCCATCGTCTGCTGGGCGTGCTCGGCATGTTCGCGCGCCTGTGCCTTGAGCCACTGGCGAAACGCAAGAAAACCGGTGTGCGTGGCCGAACGCTGCGGGTAGACCAGGTAATGCGACCAGGTGGTCTTGAGCCGTTGCGCCGACAGCGCCACCAGCTGGCCGGATGCCAGCAACAGGCGCGCTCGGGTCACCCGCCCCATCGCAACCCCGACGCCATCCAGCGCGGCACGGTGATGGGATTCGGATTCGTCGAGCACCGCAGCATACCGTCGCGGCGGTTCGCCTCCGAAGGTCGCAAACCAGCGCGGCCAGTCGCCATCCGGGTCGCCCAGCAGCGGCCATCGCTGCAGCGGCTGCGCATCGATGCCGCCCATGCGTGCGATCAGCGCCGGGCTCGCCATCGGCACCAGCCATTCGTCGAACAACGGTTCGGCGATCACGCCCGGCCACTGTCCGGCACCGATGCGCATGGCCGCATCCACCTGTGGCTGGCGCTCGAAATCCACCAATCGCTCGCTGGAAAACAGATTGATCTCGATGGTGGGATGGGCTGCCAGAAAATCGCTCAGGCGCGGAACCAGCCACGCCGAGGCCATCGACGGCGTAATGCTCAGGGTAAGCGTGTCCTCGCGGCGTGCAGCGAACGGCTGGAATGCGTCTGCGATCGCATCCAGATGCGGGGCGATGCGCTCGAGCAATTGCTGCCCCTGCGGCGTGGCGCTGACGCCGCGCGCGTGCCGCTGCAGCAACCGATAGCCCAGGCGTTGTTCGAGTGCACGTACCTGGTGACTGAGTGCACTGACGGTCAGATGCATCGACGCGGCAGCGCGCGAGAGATTGCCCAGGCGCACCGCACTGACGAAGCCCTGCAATGCGTGAAGCGGCGGACGCGACATGGCTCACCCTTGAATGGAATTCAACACAGACTTGCAAAACCCTCGCTTTTGCCTGGCCAAGCCTGCGCCTACTGTGGCTTCCACTCAAGTGGGAGCAGGATCATGCGCATCTTTACCGAGCTGCTGTTCCAGCACGGACACATTGCCGATGTGGCGCTTGCAAGGCAGTTGGCAGAACCGGAGATCGCGGCGGATGTGGCGACGGACGCCACACCCGAGCCGGCCGAAACTGCGCAAAGCGGGACGGAAACAAGCAAGGCTGCGCCTCGACGGCGCGCTGAGAAACGCATGGCGCGGCGTGCGCGCCACTTGGTACAGGCGATGACCGCACTGTCGCCCTTTCGCTGAAACGACAAGGCCCGCCTGTTGGCGAGGCGGGCCCTGACGATCGTACCGACTGGACGCACCGGCACGCGGTGCGCGGGGTCAGGCCTTCAGCGTGGCCAGCACGTCATTGAAGGTCTTGCTCGGGCGCATCGCCTCGCTGACCTTGGCCAGGTCCGGGTGGTAGTAGCCACCGATCTCCACCGGCTTGCCTTGCGCACCGTTGAGCTCGGCCACGATGGTGGCTTCGTTCTCGGTCAGCGCCTTGGCCAGCGGTGCGAACTTGGCCTGCAATGCGGTGTCCTCGGTCTGCGCGGCCAGGGCCTGCGCCCAGTACATCGCCAGATAGAAATGGCTGCCGCGGTTGTCGAGTTCGCCCACCTTGCGCGCCGGCGACTTATTGTTGTCCAGGAACTGGCCATTGGCCACGTCCAGCGCCTTGGCCAGCACCGTGGCCGACGGGTTGTTGTAGCGGTTGCCCAGATGCTCCAGCGACGCGGCCAGCGCCAGGAATTCGCCCAGCGAATCCCAGCGCAGGCAGTTCTCTTCGACGAACTGCTGCACGTGCTTGGGCGCCGAGCCGCCGGCACCGGTTTCGAACAGGCCGCCGCCGGCCATCAGCGGCACGATGGAAAGCATCTTGGCGCTGGTGCCCAGCTCCATGATCGGGAACAGGTCGGTGAGGTAGTCGCGCAGCACGTTGCCGGTGACCGAGATGGTGTCCTGGCCCTTGCGGATGCGCTCCAGCGAGAAGGTGGTGGCCTCCACCGGCGGCAGGATGCGGATATCCAGACCGCTGGTGTCGTGATCCTTCAGGTATTTCTCGACCTTGGCGATCACCTGCGCGTCATGCGCGCGCGCCTTGTCCAGCCAGAACACGGCCGGGGTGTCGCTCAGACGTGCGCGCTCGACCGCCAGCTTCACCCAGTCCTGGATCGGCGCGTCCTTGACCTGGCACATGCGCCACAGATCGCCGGCTTCCACCGCGTGTTCGAACACCGTCTTGCCGTTGTCGTCGGTGACCTTGACGGTGCCGGCGGCAGGCATCTGGAAGGTCTTGTCGTGCGAGCCATATTCTTCGGCCTTCTGCGCCATCAGGCCGACGTTGGGCACCGAGCCCATGGTGGCCGGGTCGAAGGCGCCATGCGTGCGGCAGTCGTCGATCACCGCTTGATACACGCCGGCATAGCAACGGTCCGGAATCACTGCCTTGGTGTCCTGCAGCTTGCCGTCGGCATTCCACATCTGGCCGGAGTCGCGGATCATCGCCGGCATCGAGGCGTCGACGATCACGTCGCTGGGCACATGCAGGCTGGTGATGCCCTTGTCGGAGTTGACCATCGCCAGGCCCGGACGCTGCGCGTACTCGGCCTGGATATCGGCCTTGATCTGCGCCTGCTGCGCTTCCGGCAAGGTGCCGATGCGGGCGTACAGGTCGCCGATGCCGTTGTTCGGGTCAAAGCCCACCGACTTCAATGCCTCGGCGTGCTTGCTCAGCGTGTCCTTGTAGAACTCACCGACCACCACACCGAACAACACCGGGTCGGAGACCTTCATCATGGTGGCTTTCAGATGCACCGAAAACAGCACGCCGTTGGCCTTGGCATCGGCGATCTGCGCGTCGATGAAGCTGGCCAGCGCGCGCTTGCTCAGCACGGCGGCGTCGACGATCTCGCCAGCCTTTACCGCGATCTTGTCCTTGAGCACGTTGCTGCTGCCATCGGCACCGACGAATTCGATCTTCAGCGTACCGGCGTCGGCCAGCGTGGTGGACTGCTCGCTACCGAAGAAGTCGCCGGCGTCCATGTGCGCCACGTGCGACTTGGACTCGCTGCTCCACTTGCCCATGCGGTGCGGATGCTTGCGTGCGTAGTTCTTGACCGACAGCGGTGCGCGGCGATCGGAATTGCCTTCGCGCAGCACCGGGTTCACCGCACTGCCCTTGACCTTGTCGTAGCGCGCCTTGATGTCTTTTTCGGCAGCATCCTTAGGCTCGTCCGGATACGCCGGCAAGGCATAGCCCTGTCCCTGCAGCTCCTTGATCGCGGCCTTGAGCTGCGGTACCGAAGCGCTGATGTTGGGCAGCTTGATGATGTTGGCTTCCGGCGTGGTGGCCAGCTCGCCCAGTTCGGCGAGGTCGTCGGCGATCTTCTGCTCCTCGCTCAGGCTCTCGGGAAACAGCGCAAGGATGCGGCCGGCGAGCGAGATATCGCGCGTTTCGACCACGATCCCGGCGGTATCGGTGTAGGCATCGATGATCGGCAGCAGCGACTGCGTGGCCAGGAAGGGAGCTTCGTCGGTGAGCGTGTAGAGGATCTTGGGTGTCTTGGACATGGGCGCGAAATGACCTCGGGGGATAAGGAAACAGCCTGCCACTGTCCAGCAGGACACGTGGCAGGCGGCATCGGGCCGCACCGGGATCGCCTCCGATGCGTCGGGTCGCAGATTGTCGCGTGTCTGCCGTGTTCTGGCAAAAGTCCGCAGTACCGCCCCCTGCGGGCTCTCGGCATGGGTCAATTTTCGGCACACTAGCCGCATGACGACCGTTTTTTCCGCCGCCGATCTCGACCAGGCCCTCCTGCTGCGCATCACTACGCCCACGTATTACGCACGCGGTCTGGCCTACGCCGATCAGAAGCGGGTGACGCTGGAAGCGGTGGAATCTACGCGCGTCAGCGCGCAGGTCCGCGGCAGCGAGGATTACACCGTGGAGTTGGCCTGGCGCGATGGTGCGTTGCATGGACAGTGCGACTGCCCCATCGGTCAGTGCGGGGATTTCTGCAAACACCAGGTTGCAGTTGCAATCATCTGGGCTCGCGCCACCGCTCCTGCTCCTGCTCCTGCTCCTGCTTCCAAACGTGGCAAGCGCGGTGCGCCCGTTGCCCAGGCCAACGACTCGCCCGAGCAGGTGCTAAGGCAATGGTTGTCTACACAAACACAACAGGCTCTGCAGGTGCTGATCCTGGAGCTCGCCGACAGCGACACCCAACTGCGCAAGCGCTTATTGAGCCAGGCGCAACTGGCGATCGCACCACTGCAGGACTGGCGCAAGGCGATCTCAAGCCTGCTCGGCCGCAAGCGCTTCATGGACTGGAGTGCCACCATTGCCTACAGCAAGCAGCTGGCGGTATTGCCTTCGCTGCTGGAGCAAGCCCGGCAGCGCGATCCGGTGGCGGCGCTGGAGCTGCACGAATATGCGTTCACGCGGTTGCTGACGATTTACGAAGACGTCGACGACTCACGCGGCGATCTGGGTGCGCGTCTGCACGCCCTGGGCCGTGCGCATCTGCAGGCCGTACAGGCGGCTGGCACGGACACACTGTGCGAGCGCCTGCTCGCACTGCGGATGCTCGATCAATGGAGCCTGCTGCGGCCGTTGTCGGACTACGCCCCGCTACTGAGCCCTGCCGACATCGGCCGGTTGCAACATGCGGCGCTGAAGGTTCTGCAGCAGGAAGGCCGCGGCCATACCCGACGTCTGTTGGCCGAAGCCCTGCTCGAAGAGACCGCGCGCTGCGGCGGAAGCGTGGATGCCATGCTGGAGGCGTTCGCCCGCACCTGCAGCAGTGGCTGGGAGCATCTGGAGATGGCGCGACGCTGCAGCGAGCACGGTCGCCAGCGGCAGGCCTTGGATTGGCTAGAGCGCGGCATCAAGGTTGATCCGCAGGACACCCGTCTGCTGGCTGAGCTGGCAGCCGCCTATCTGCGCGATAGTTTTCCCGAAGATGCACTGCAGTTGCGCTGGAAGATCTACCTGCTCAGCCCTTCAGAGAAAAGCTATCTGGCCTTGCGCGAGGTCGCACTGCTGCTGGGTCCTTGGGAGCCATGGCGCGACCGTGCCTTGCAGGCGCTCGACACGGAATCAGTGCCGCGCTACATCCAGGCGCACGATACCCGCATCCGCCTGCTGCTAGCCGAAGGCCAGAACAAGCGCGCGCTGCAAACGGCAGCCGACCAGACACGCAAGCTCCCATTGGGTACCTGGGAGCAATTGCTGCCGGCGGCCGAGACGTGCGACCCGGCCGCTGCGCTTCGGATTTGCCATGCTGTGATCGGCATGCACATCGAACGTACCGATCGCCAGGGCTACGTGGCGGCGATCGGGCTGCTTTCCACGCTGCAGCGCCTTTACCAGCAACAGGGCGGGCGGGGTCATGCCGCATTCGACGCCGAACTTGCCCGCTTGCGCCAGCAATACCGCGTCAAACGCACGTTCATCGAGCTACTGCACAAACGGTTTCCGGCACCCTAGGCGATGCACATCTTTTTAATGATGGACAGTCGCGAGACCGGGCAGTCGCACTCTGCAAACGGATGCGGCGCGCAGCGGTAGAAACCGTGCTGATACACAGCGGCGACGCGATGCAGACGCTCCGCTGCAGGGGCAGCCAGCATCGACCCGCTCTCACCAGGGCCCCAAATGGAACAACGCCATGGAATTCTTTGCGCATTCGACCAAGCGGCAGGATCGCAGCGATTGGCAACGGCTGGGCGATCACCTACTTGCGTCGGCGTACGTGTCGCCAGCAATGCCGCACCGTCTGGAGGCCAACGTCTAGCCAGGCTGGCCGGACAACTGCACGACCTTGGCAAGTACACACAGACGTTTCAGGGGCGGCTGAAAGGTAACTTGGACCGTGTCGACCATGCGACCTGGGGCGCCCGAATCGCTTGCGAGCGCTACGGCACCGCCGGCACCCTGCTCACGCGTGCAATTGCCCATGTTCTAGCAACGAAGGCAAACACTGATGCTAACGGGGTCACGCCCTCACGGGCGCCTGGATTGAAAACTGTGTTCGATGTTGCGCACGAAGCTCATGTGCAGCTTCCGCGCCCTCACGCGCGCGTGGATAGAAGCAACATAAACCCGCTGCCTTACGTTTTGCCCGACGCGGTCGCGTCTTCATAACCACGCGGGTGGAACTCAGAGCGAAGTCATGCACACGACTCTTTATGAATCGTGCCCGCGTGCGCGCGTGGGTAGAAATGAGCCGCCCAGCATGTGCGATGCGCCGAACTACCCCCAGCGCCCTCGCGGGCGCTGGGTTGAAAATGCATTATGAGGCGTACCACTTCTTGCGGTGCCTGCCGTCCGCTGACCAGCGCAGGTTGGCATATGCCGGAGTTCTACGTGTGGCGCGGGTCATCGCGTCTGTGGGTTAGAAGATTGAACGCCACCCGTCCACGCCTGGATATCATCTACTTGACGGTGATGGTTTGCGGCGTACCCGCAGGCTTGCCGTCGACCATGACCTGCGCAGTATAGGTGCCGGCCGGCCAGCCGTCGGGCTTGCTGAAGCTCAGGTTGGTGGTTTCTGCGAACGTGGTGGTCAGCGTGGCGTTCTGCTCGCCGGCAACCTGACCATCCTGGTAGGTGAGCTTGGCCGAGACCGGCACATTGCTCGCACTGCCATCGGTCTTGATCGACACGATGATGGTGTCCTTGCTACCGATGCTGGCTGACGGCGTCACCGTCTTGTCCGCAGCGGCAACCGTGCCAACCGCAACGCTGGACACGGTGACGCCGGCACCAGCCATTGCCGCGCTGTCAGTGCTGGCAGCGCCCGTGGCGGTGCCTTGCGCGGCCTGATCGCTGGCCGGCGGTGTGGCCGCCGGGCCTGGCATGGCGTCGGTTGCCGCGCCGGAGGTCGGATCCTTGGCGACATTGGAATCGTCGTTGGCTTCCTTGCGGCAACCCGACAAGGCCAGGACGCCGGCCAAGGCGAGAACCAGGGTGCTGGAAACGGCTTTGGTACGCATGGATCGATCTCCGGATGGCGAATGGATCAAACGATTGAGTGAGACGCCGTGCATTGCGCTACGGTGTTCCGGGCGCGGCGACGGTGGGTGTGCTTACGCCTTCGGCGGTAGATGCAGCACCTGGCCCGGAAAAATCTTGTCCGGATCCTGCAAGGTGTCGCGGTTGGCTTCGAAGATGCGCGGCCACAGCGCGCCATCGCCCAAATGACGCTTGGCAATCTTGGACAGGCTGTCGCCTGCCTGCACGGTGACGGTTTCACCCACCAGCTGCGCGGTACTTTGCACGCTGGAGCGCACGTTGGAAAAATCCGCTGCGGGCGCGACATCGGCAGTGCTGTCGACCGAGGCAGTGACGTTGGAGAAATCGGCTTTCTTGTCGGCACTCATTGCGGCGAACCCTGTGCAGATGGTGCAGGCAGGGTGCGCGGCGCGCTGTTAAGCAAGGATCGCGCCGTCGTGAAGCCGGCGCGATCATGCGACCGCCGACTACTGACGCAAATCGCGGAAGATCGACAGCGGCATGGGCACGCTGGGCGAGCTGCGCAGCGGGTTGATGTCCAGCCCGCCACGGCGGGTGTAGCGCGCCTCGACCACCAGCCATTCGGGCGCACATCGCAGCATGACGTCGTTGAAGATGCGCTCAACGCACTGCTCGTGAAATTCGGCATGGTCGCGGAAACTCACCAGATAACGCAGCAGACCCTCGCGATCGATCGGCGCGCCGCGATAACGCAACGTGACGCTGGCCCAATCCGGCTGGCCAGTGACCGGGCAGTTGGATTTGAGCAGCGCCGAAGTCAGCACTTCTTCCACGACGGGCTGTGCGTGCGCCGACAGGTACGCGGCGTTGGGCGGGCCGTAGTCGTCGATGCTGATGTCCAGCGCATCGATGGATTCGCCCTCGCCCACCGCATCGATCGGCGGCAGACCGAATTCCACCGCTACGTCGGCGCCGGCCCGCGTGGACAGGTCGGTGGCGATGCGTGTACGCACGGCTTCGGCGCTGTTGAAGCGGGTGGCGTTGAGCGAATTCAGATACAACTTGAGCGACTTGGATTCGATCAGCGACGGCGAGTCGCAGGGCACATGCAAGGTGGCGGTGGCCACGCAGGGTTTGCCCTGCGCATCGAGCCAGCTCAGCTCGTAGGCATGCCAGCGGTCACGCCCGATGAAGGGCAGCGCACCGGTTAGCCCGATCGCCTCGCGCCCGGCCGCGCGCGGAATCGGAAACAGCAGCGACGGGTCGTAGCCACTGGGATAGGCGACCTCACGACCAAGGGTGGAATCTTCTGGGGTATTCATCGCGCCATTTTAGGCCGAGCCGACTGGCCGTGCGCTATATAGCGGATGCTGGAGCACCTAGCTGGCGACAGAGACGGCAGGCCTTCAGGCTGCCCGCCGCCCCGGTCGATCACCAACGCTCAGCGGAAACCGCGCAACTACACATGATTCCCGATTCCCTATTCCCGATTCACCCCTGCTGCAGATAATCCAGCGATACCTGCAACAACGCACGCAAGCCCACATCCAACGAGGACTCGTCCAGCAGGAACTGCGGCGAATGGTTGCTGGGCGCAGTGGCCGGGTCGATGCCCTTGGCGGTGGAGCCGACGAAGAAGAACATCGACGGCACCTGCTGGGCATAGAACGAAAAGTCTTCCGCGCCCATCTGCAACGGCGGCTCGTA
This sequence comes from Xanthomonas floridensis, assembly GCF_001642575.1. Classification (GTDB taxonomy): domain Bacteria; phylum Pseudomonadota; class Gammaproteobacteria; order Xanthomonadales; family Xanthomonadaceae; genus Xanthomonas; species Xanthomonas floridensis. The sequence goes on from NZ_LXNG01000008.1 coordinate 73,510, forward strand.
GACGTTGTCCGCGCCCACCACCGCCTGCAGGCTGGGCAGCATCTTGGCCGTCAGGGCCGGGTCGTTGACCGTGGCCGGGTTGCCGTCCTGGTCTGGCACCTTCGCGTCCACCTTGGCACCATGCGCGGCAGCGGTGTGCTCGGCCACGTTCTTCAGGTCGGCAAAGATCTGCTGGCGCATGCCTTCGTCGAAGGTGCGGATGGTGCCGACCATTTCCACATCGTCGGGGATGATGTTGTAGCGGATGCCGCCCTTGATCGCGCCAAAGCTCAGCACCGCCGGCTGCTTGGACAGGTTGGCGCGGCGGCTGATCACCGTCTGCGCGGTGGAGATCATGTCGGCGCTGGCCACGATCGGGTCGATGCCGTTCCACGGCGCCGAGCCATGGGTCTGGCGGCCGATCATCTTGATCGCAAAGCGATCCGACGCGGCCATCAGCGGGCCGCTGCGCACCGCGATCTTGCCGGCCTGCACGCTGGAGAACACATGCAGGCCGAACACCGCCTGCGGCTTGAAGTCGGCGAACAGGCCTTCCTTCAACATCAGCGAGGCACCGCCTTCCTCGTTGCCCGGCGCGCCCTCTTCAGAGGGTTGGAAGATCAGCATCACCTCTCCGGGCAGCTGGTCGCGCATCCCCACCAGCGCTTCGGCCACACCGAGCAGGATGGCGGTGTGGGCGTCGTGGCCGCAGGCATGCATCACCCCGACCTGCTCGCCGCGGTACTCGGCAGTGGCCTTGGAGGCGAACGGCAAGCCGGTCTGTTCGGTCACCGGCAGCGCGTCCATGTCGGCGCGCAAGGCGATCTTCGGACCGGGCTTGCCGCCCTTGATGATGGCGACCACGCCGTGATGGGCGATACCGGTGCGCGGCTTGAGGCCCAGCTTGCGCAGCTGCGCGGCCACCGTGGCGGCGGTGCGCTCTTCGCGGTTGGACAGTTCCGGATGCTGGTGGAAGTCGCGGCGCCATTGCACCACCTTGGGCTGCAGCGTGGCAGCAACGGCGGCGACCTCGGGGCGCGGCGCGGTCTGCGCGGCGGCAAGCATGGGCAGGGCGAGCAACAGCGCGCTGGACAGCAGGCAGGAGTGGCGCATCAACGATCCTCTCATGAACGATCTGCACTGTAGTCCACCTGCGCGATCAGGTCGCGCCCATCGCGGTGTTTTCGTGCAGCGCGGACATGGGTGCGTCGCGGCGGGGCCGGCATGGCAACAGGCGCCAGTCGCCCGGCTGGATGGGCCGTGGTGCGGCGGTAGCTGGCGCAGGCACGGCCGTCCCTCCGGGCGCGACGACTGGCCGGCGAGCAGCGGTCATGCATGGCCGACGTCGTCGGGGTTGTCTGCAGCGCCCGTTGCGGCGGCGGTAGGGCCCGATTCAGCCCGGCGGTCAACCGTTTCGGCGTTGAGGCGTTGCCGCTGCACGCATCCGTGAACGGTGCGGTCGTTTCGCCCGGAGAGCCGTTACTTCAGTAACGCTCAATTGCCTGGTGGCAACGATATGCTTCCCAAAGCCGCCCCACGGTCGCCCCCCAGCGCCCGGCCCGTCCTCAGGAGTTGTCGCATGTCGCGTTTTTGGAAGATCACACTGCTGGTCATAGCGGTGCTCGTCGTGGTGTTCGTCGCAATGCGGATGATGGGCGGGGGCAGTCAGGGCAAACGGGCCGGCGCGCCGGACGGCAACGGCACCGAAAACAGCGGCCCGGTCCCGGTCACGGTCGTGGCTGCCACCACCCAGGACGTGCCGGTCTATGCCAGTGCGCTGGGCACGGTGACCGCGCTCAACACGGTGACGGTCAACCCGCAGGTCGGCGGCCAGCTGATGAGCCTGAATTTCAAGGAAGGCCAGGAAGTGAAGAAGGGCGAGCTGCTGGCGCAGATCGACCCACGCACGCTGCAGGCCAGCTACGACCAGGCGCTGGCGGCCAAGCGCCAGAACCAGGCGCTGCTGGCGACCTCGCGGGTGAACTATCAACGCTCCAACGACCCGGCCTACAAGCAGTACGTTTCGCGCACAGACCTGGATACCCAGCGTAACCAGGTGGCGCAGTATGAGGCCGCGGTGGCCGCCAACGATGCGCAGATGCGCTCGGCGCAGGTGCAATTGCAGTTCACCCGCGTCACCGCGCCGATCGACGGCATCGCCGGCATCCGCGGGGTGGACGTGGGCAACATCGTCAGCGCCAGCTCGACCATCGTCACCCTGACCCAGATCCGCCCGATCTACGTGTCCTTCAACCTGCCCGAACGCGAGCTGCAGGCGGTGCGCAGCGGCCAGGCGGCGGCGCCGCTGGGCGTGGCCGCGCTGGATCGCGGCGATGCGCATGTGATCAGCGGCGACGGCAAGCTGGATGTGATCGATAACCGCATCGCCGCCGACAGCGGCACCTTCGGGGCGCGTGCGATCTTCGACAACACCGACAACGCCTTGTGGCCGGGGCAGTTCGTCAACGTGCGGCTGCAGCTGCGCACCATCGCCGACGGCACCGTGGTGCCGACCCAGGCCGTGCAGCGCGGCCCGGACGGTGATTACGTCTACGTGGTGGGCAACGACAACACCGCGCAGATGCGCACCGTGGTGCAGGGCGTGGAGGTGGACGACAGCCATGTGCAGGTCACCAAGGGCCTCAAGCCTGGCGAGCGCGTGGTCACCGAAGGCCAGTTCCGGCTCAAGCCGGGCAGCAAGGTCAGCGCACTCAAGCCGGGCGAGACCCCGCCCGAGCCTACCGAAGCCGAGCTCAAGGCAGCGCAGGACAAGCAGAAGGGCGGCGGCGGTGGCCGTCGCGGCGGTGGCCCGCGCTAATGCCTGACCACTGGCGGCGGGACACCCCGCCGCCAGTGCGCGTCGGCGCCCTGCGCGCCGGCACCGATTGACGTCTTCAGCAAGGATTCCCCCCGTGGGCTTTTCGACCATCTTCATTCGCCGCCCCATCGCCACCTCGTTGTTGATGGCGGGCGTCCTGCTGCTGGGCATCCTGGGCTACCGGCAATTGCCGGTGTCGGCGCTGCCGGAAATCGACGCGCCCAGCCTGGTCGTGACCACCCAGTACCCCGGTGCCAACGCGACCACCATGGCCTCGCTGGTGACCACGCCGCTGGAGCGCCAGTTCGGGCAGATCTCCGGCCTGCAGATGATGACTTCCGACTCGTCGGCCGGCCTGTCCACGATCATTCTGCAGTTCTCGATGGACCGCGACATCGACATCGCCTCGCAGGACGTGCAGGCGGCGATCCGCCAGGCCACCCTGCCCTCGTCGCTGCCGTACCAGCCGGTCTATAACCGGGTCAATCCGGCCGATGCGGCGATCCTCACGCTCAAGCTCACCTCCGACTCGCTGCCGCTGCGCGAGGTCAACCGCTACGCCGATGCGATCCTGGCCCAGCGCCTGTCGCAGGTGCCGGGCGTGGGTCTGGTGTCGATCGCCGGCAACGTGCGCCCTGCGGTGCGGATCCAGGTCAACCCGGCGCAGTTGTCGAACATGGGCCTGACCATGGAGTCGCTGCGCAGCGCGCTGACGCAGACCAATGTCAGCGCGCCCAAGGGCTCGCTCAACGGCAAGACCCAGTCCTACAGCATCGGCACCAACGACCAGCTCACCGACGCGGCGCAGTACCGCGAGACCATCATCAGCTTCGCCAACGGCCGCCCGGTACGGCTGGCCGATGTGGCCAAGGTGGTGGACGGGGTGGAAAACGACCAGCTCGCCGCCTGGGCCGATGGCAAGCCGGCGGTGCTGCTGGAAATCCGCCGCCAGCCCGGCGCCAACATCGTGCAGACGGTGGAGCAGATCCGCAGCATCCTGCCACAGCTGCAGGCGGTGCTGCCGGCCGACGTGCATCTGGAGGTGTTCTCCGACCGCACCGAAACCATCCGCGCCTCGGTGCACGAGGTGAAGTTCACCCTGGTGCTGACCATCGCGCTGGTGGTGGCGGTGATCTTCGTGTTCCTGCGCCGGCTGTGGGCCACCATCATTCCCTCGGTGGCGGTGCCGTTGTCGCTGGCCGGCACCTTCGGGGTGATGGCGTTCGCCGGCATGTCGCTGGACAACCTGTCGCTGATGGCGCTGGTGGTGGCGACCGGGTTCGTGGTCGACGATGCGATCGTGATGATCGAAAACATCGTGCGCTACATCGAACAGGGCAAGAGCGGGCCGGAAGCGGCCGAGATCGGCGCCAAGCAGATCGGCTTCACCGTGTTGTCGCTGACCGTATCGCTGGTGGCGGTGTTCCTGCCGCTGCTGCTGATGCCGGGCGTGACCGGGCGGTTGTTCCATGAGTTTGCGTGGGTGCTGTCGATCGCGGTGGTGATCTCGATGCTGGTGTCGCTGACGCTGACGCCGATGATGTGCGCCTACCTGCTCAAGCCCGACGCACTGCCCGAAGGCGAGGACGCGCACGAACGCGCAGCGGCCGCCGGCAAGCGCAATCTGTGGACACGCACGGTGGGCACCTACGAGCGCAGCCTGGACTGGGTGCTTGCCCATCAGCCGCTGACCCTGGCGGTGGCGATCGGCGCGGTGGCGCTGACGGTGGTGCTGTATGTGGCGATCCCCAAGGGCCTGCTGCCCGAACAGGACACCGGCCTGATCACCGGCGTGGTGCAGGCCGACCAGAACGTGGCCTTCCCGCAGATGGAAGAGCGCACCCAGGCGGTGGCAGCAGCGCTGAAGAAGGACCCGGCGGTGACCGGCGTGGCCGCCTTCATCGGTGCGGGCACCATGAACCCGACGCTCAACCAGGGCCAGCTGTCGATCGTGTTGAAGACGCGCGGGGACCGCGAGGGCCTGGATGAGGTGCTGCCGCGGCTGCAGAAAGCCGTGGCCGGCATTCCGGGCGTTGCGCTGTTCCTCAAGCCGGTGCAGGACGTCACCCTGGACACCCGCGTGGCGGCCACCGAATACCAGTATTCGATCTCGGATGTGGACAGCACCGAGCTGGCCACCTGGGCCGGGCGCATGACCGAGGCGATGCGCAAGCTGCCCGAGCTGGCCGATGTGGACAACAACCTGGCCAATCAGGGACGTGCGCTGGAGCTGACCATCGATCGCGACAAGGCCAGCATGCTCGGCGTGCCGATGCAGACCATCGACGACACGCTGTACGACGCCTTCGGCCAACGCCAGATCTCCACCATCTTCACCGAGCTCAATCAGTACCGGGTGGTGCTGGAAGTGGCGCCGGAATTCCGCAGCAGCACCGCATTGATGAATCAGCTGGCGGTGGCCAGCAACGGCAGCGGCGCGCTGACCGGCACCAATGCCACCAGCTTCGGCCAGGTGACCTCGTCCAACTCGTCCACCGCCACCGGGGTGGGCAACCAGAACACCGGCATCGTGGTCGGCGCCGGCAGCATCATTCCGCTGGCCTCGCTGGCCGAAGCCAAGGTCACCAACACGCCGTTGGTGGTGAGCCACCAGCAGCAGCTGCCGGCGGTGACCATCTCGTTCAATCTGGCGCCGGGGCACTCGTTGTCGCAGGCAGTGGCGGCGATCGAGAAGGCGCGCGAAGACCTCAAGATCCCGACCCAGGTGCACGCGCAATTCGTCGGCAAGGCCGCCGAATTCACCGGCAGCCAGACCGATATCGTGTGGCTGTTGCTGGCCTCGATCGTGGTGATCTACATCGTGCTGGGCGTGCTGTACGAAAGCTACATCCACCCACTGACGATCATCTCCACATTGCCACCGGCCGGTGTCGGCGCATTGCTGGCGTTGATGATGTGCGGGCTGAGCCTGTCGGTGGACGGCATCGTCGGCATCGTGCTGCTGATCGGCATCGTCAAGAAGAACGCGATCATGATGATCGACTTCGCCATCGACGCCCGCCGCGACGGCGCCAACGCGCACGAGGCGATCCGGCGCGCCTGCCTGCTGCGCTTCCGCCCGATCATGATGACCACCGCCGCCGCCATGCTGGGCGCGTTGCCGCTGGCGCTGGGCACCGGCATCGGCTCGGAACTGCGGCGCCCGCTCGGCATCGCGATTGTGGGTGGCCTGCTGCTGTCGCAGCTGGTCACGCTGTACACCACACCGGTGATCTACCTGTACATGGAACGCGCCAGCGAGCGCCTGCGCGCCTGGCGCGCGCGGCGCGCGGCACGCCATGGCGATGCGGCTTCGGTTCCACGCTCGGAGCGCCCGGCATGAGGACCGCTAGCGGCATCGCAGATCGGCGCGCAGGCCCGCAGCTTAGCTGGCGCGCCTGCGCCAGTGGCATCTGCTTTGGCTTTGACTTTGGCTTTGGCCTTTACCGATTCCCGAATCCCGATTCCCGATTCCCGGCAGTCACCCCATGAACATCTCCGCGCCCTTCATCAAGCGCCCGATCGGCACCTCGCTGCTGGCGATCGGTTTGTTCGTGATCGGACTGATGTGCTACCTGCGGCTGGGCGTGGCGGCGTTGCCGAACATCCAGATCCCGGTGATCTTCGTGCACGCCACGCAGTCCGGTGCCGATGCCAGCACCATGGCATCCACCGTCACCGCGCCGCTGGAACGCCACCTGGGCCAGTTGCCCGGCATCGACCGCATGCGCTCCTCCAGCTCGGAGAGCAGCAGCCTGGTGGTGCTGGTGTTCCAGAGCAATCGCAACATCGATTCGGCCGCGCAGGACATCCAGACCGCGATCAACGCATCGCAATCGGACCTGCCTTCCGGGCTCGGCACGCCGATCTATTCCAAGGCCAATCCGAACGACGACCCGGTCATCGCCATCGCCTTGACCTCGGACACCCAGTCGGCCGATGAGTTGTACAACGTCGCCGACTCGCTGCTGGCGCAACGGCTGCGCCAGATCACCGGCATCAGTTCGGTCGACATCGCCGGTGCCTCCACGCCGGCAGTGCGCGTGGACGTGGACCTGCGCGCGCTCAATGCGCTGGGCCTGACCCCGGACGATCTGCGCAACGCGGTGCGCGCGGCCAATGTCACCTCGCCGACCGGATTCCTGTCCGACGGCAACACCACCATGGCCATCATCGCCAACGATTCGGTATCCAAGGCCGCCGATTTCGCGCAGCTGGCGATTTCCACCCAATCCAACGGGCGCATCGTGCGGCTGGCCGATGTGGCCACCGTCTACGACGGCCAGCAGGATGCCTACCAAGCCGCCTGGTTCGACGGCAAACCGGCCGTGGTGATGTATGCCTTCACCCGCGCCGGCGCCAACATCGTCGAGACCGTGGACCAGGTCAAGGCGCAGATTCCCGAGTTGCGCGCGTATCTGCAGCCCGGCACCACGCTCACGCCCTACTTCGATCGCACGCCCACCATTCGCGCCTCGCTGCACGAGGTGCAGGCCACGCTGATGATCAGCCTGGCGATGGTGGTGCTGACCATGGCGCTGTTTCTGCGCAGGCTCGCGCCCACACTGATTGCCGCCGTCACCGTGCCGCTGTCGCTGGCAGGCTCGGCGCTGGTGATGTACGTGCTGGGCTTCACCTTGAACAACCTGAGCCTGCTGGCGCTGGTGATCGCCATTGGCTTCGTGGTCGACGATGCGATCGTGGTGATCGAAAACGTCATGCGGCATCTGGACGAAGGCATGCCGCGCCTTGAGGCCGCCCTGACCGGTGCGCGCGAGATCGGCTTCACCATCGTCTCGATCACTGCGTCGTTGGTGGCGGTGTTCATTCCGATGCTGTTCGCCAGCGGCATGGTCGGCGCGTTCTTCCGCGAATTCACCGTGACCCTGGTGGCGGCGATCGTGGTGTCGATGCTGGTATCGCTGACCTTGACCCCGGCGCTGTGCAGCCGCTTCCTGTCGGCACATACCGAGCCGGAAAAGCCCGGCCGTTTCGGCGCCTGGCTGGACCGCATGCACGAGCGCATGCTCGCCGTTTACACCGTGGCGCTGGACTTTTCGTTGCGCCACGCATTGTTGCTGTCGCTGACGCCCTTGCTGTTGATCGCCGCCACCATTTTTCTCGGCGGTGCGGTCAAGAAGGGCTCGTTCCCCGCGCAGGACACCGGCCTGATCTGGGGCAGAGCCAATTCCAGCGCCACGGTATCGTTCGCCGACATGGTCAGCCGCCAGCGCCGCATCACCGACATGCTGATGGCCGACCCGGCGGTGAAGACCGTCGGCGCACGGCTGGGCTCCGGCCGTCAGGGGTCGAGTGCGTCGTTCAATATCGAGCTGAAAAAACGCAGTGAGGGCCGCCGCGATACCACCGCGCAGGTGGTCGCACGGCTGAGCGCCAAGGCCGACCGCTACCCCGACCTGGACTTGCGCCTGCGCGCCATCCAGGACCTGCCCAGCGACGGCGGCGGCGGCACCAGCCAGGGCGCGCAGTACCGCGTGTCGCTGCAGGGCAACGACCTGGCGCAGTTGCAGGAATGGCTGCCCAAGCTGCAGGCCGCGCTGAAGAAGAACCCGCGCCTGCGCGATGTCGGCACCGACGTGGATACCGCCGGCCTGCGCCAGAACATCGTGATCGACCGCGCCAAGGCCGCGCGCCTGGGAATCACGGTCGGTGCGATCGACGGCGCGCTGTATGGCGCGTTCGGCCAGCGCTCCATCTCCACCATCTATTCGGATCTCAACCAGTACAGCGTGGTGGTCAATGCGCTGCCCTCGCAGACCGCCACGCCCAAGGCGCTGGACCAGATCTTCGTGCCCAACCGCGCCGGGCAGATGGTGCCGATCACCGCGGTCGCCACCCAGACCCCCGGCCTGGCGCCGCCGCAGATCATCCATGAAAACCAGTACACCACGATGGATCTGAGCTACAACCTCGCACCGGGCGTGAGCACCGGCGAGGCGGATCTGATCATCAAGTCCACCGTGGACGGCTTGCGCATGCCCGACGGCATCCGTCTCAGCGGCGACGACAGCTTCAACGTGCAGCTCAGCCCCAACTCGATGGGCGTGCTGTTGCTGGCGGCCGTGCTCACCGTCTACATCGTGCTGGGCATGCTCTACGAGAGCCTGATCCATCCGGTGACCATCCTGTCCACGCTGCCGGCGGCCGGTGTCGGCGCGCTGCTGGCATTGTTCCTGACCAATACCGAGCTGTCGGTGATCTCGATGATTGCGTTGGTGCTGCTGATCGGCATCGTCAAGAAGAACGCCATCATGATGATCGACTTCGCACTGGTGGCGCAGCGCGTGCATGGCATGGACGCGCGCGCGGCCGCACGCGAGGCCTCGATCGTGCGCTTCCGCCCGATCATGATGACCACCATGGTGGCGATCCTGGCAGCGGTGCCGCTGGCGGTCGGCCTGGGCGAAGGCTCCGAGCTGCGCCGCCCGCTGGGTATCGCGATGATCGGCGGGCTGGTGTTCTCGCAGAGCCTGACCCTGCTCAGCACCCCGGCGCTGTATGTGATCTTCTCGTGCCTGAGCGAACGCTGGAAGGCGCGTCGCGCCCGCAAGCGCGCAAAGCGTGCCGAACGCGCGGCGGCCCGGCGCCCGGCGGCGTCGGCGCACTGAGACAACTGCAGCACTCGCACCAGCCTGAGTGGGCCGGTGCGAGTCATCGTTAGCCGTCTCAGGCAGAACCGCCCGTCAATCCTCACATCAAGGACGCCACCGAAGGATCACGCAAATCTTCGTCAACCTGCCGGTCGAATCGCTGCCACGCTCGGTCGCCTTCTTTACCGCGCTGGGCTTCCAGTTCAATCCGGTCTACACCGACGAAAATGCCACCTGCCTGATCCTGGGCGAGAACATCTTCGCGATGTTGCTGGTCAAACCGTTCTTCCAGGGCTTCAGCCACAAGCCGGTATGCGATACCGCCAGCGCGGCCGAAACCATTACCGCACTCGCCGTGGACAGTCGCGACGAGGTCGACGCACTGATCGACAAGGCACGCGCCGCCGGCGCGCAGATCAGCAGCGAGGCGAAGGACGACGGCTTCATGTACCAGCACGGCTTCGCCGATCTGGATGGCCGGCTGTGGGAGATCTTCCACAGCAGCGGCACGCCGGGCTGACGCGTCGGGCAACGCTGCTCTCCCATCCCGCCTCGCCGCCGTGGAGCACAGCGGGGGTGGCAGCGAGGGGGGCGCCGGCCGCTGCCCGCATCGCGCGCAATGGTTTGATCGGCGCTGGCTGGCGCGCTGGCCGAACATGACCGCCACGCCAACGCCCAGGCGGCCTTGCTCGGCACCGCAGCACTGCCGGCGACAAGGCGTTGCTGCCAGCACGCGCTACCTCAATGCATACGCCGGAACAGACCGAGTGGAGTCAAGCCGCAACGGGGGCGCACTCGGTACCGCCAAGCCGCGACGACACCGGCAACCCCAAGCACCAACAACACCAGCGACGCGGCCCACGTGGACAGGAAGCCGGCGGCATAGGCCATGGCCGGGTTCGACGGCAGCTAACGAACGGTGAGGCGCGTGCCCACGGCAGGCGCCGGCCCCATCCGCATGCCGCGGAGGTGAATCGATGCGTCCGTCCTGCCGCGTCGGTGAAGGACACCGCCGGCAAATGGAAAACGGCACCGTCGGACTCGCGCGTCTCGTGGCCTTGGACGGTTCCGGACGCCATTGCGCCCGACCACACGACATGCAATCGACGGGTGCCGAGCCAGGGAGCCAGGACGACGCAGATCCTCCCGATCGCGGCGAAATAGGTCCCCATCCGCGCATCCGCATTCCGTCATGCACTTCGAGCAAGCCGCGCTGAGAGCTGGCGTCGATGCACCGAAGTACCAAGCAACACGCTGATCATGCAGAGCGCACTGTTCGCTGAAACAGATAGCAAGGCCCGGTCAGCGAAAGCGTCAACACTGCATCACTTAGCTGCCTGTTGAGCCTGTCTGCGGTAATCGCCTCGACGGGCTCCCGGCTACCCCGGTCTGATGCCAACCACACGCTAGCTCAGCAAGCCCTGCAGGGAGTCGCGCTCCAGCTGCGCATATAGCGCGAATTCGTCGTGTACCTGCGCGCCCAGTGCCTGCTCGAAACTGCGCTTGCTCGAATGTGCGGCATAGGCGCGTTGCTCGGCACCACCCAGATTGGACTGGAAGATGCCGGCCGCGCTGACCGGCAGGAAATCTTCGTAGACGATCGGGTCGGCGCTGACCAGGCCGAGCGCGATGGCGGTTTCGGCCGGCATCGCCGCCACCTGCGCCGGATCGGCGCGGCCGGCCTCGGTGAGCGCATAGCGGAAATAGCCCAGACCTTCCTGGCGCAGCAATGCCTCGTCATCGGGGAAGGCCACGAAGGCAGTCTGCAGGCGCGTGGCGTAATCGGTACCTGTGCTGCCGGCGCCGTCGGCATCGCGTGCCTGCGCCAGCAACGCGTCGTACAGCGCGCGGCCCTTGGGCGTCAGCGCAAGCCCGCGCTGTTCGATCTCGCCAAAGCGCGCGGTATGCGTGCCGTGCTCGGGCTGCCCGCCATCGCCGACAAAGCGCACGGGTTCTTCCAGCGCCTTGAAACTGGTCTGGCGCAGCAGGATCGGCACGCGCCGCCGCGGCGGCCCTTCGATCACCGCCTTCGCGTCGATGCCGGCACGCTGCATCTGCGCCTGCGCCGCATCGATATCCAGCGTGCGCGGGGTCAGATGGTTGATATGCGGGCCGTGGAAACTCACCACATCGGCGATCAACTTGTGCGCATCGCTCAGCGCGCGGTAGGTGGGCAGCGACACCGTGGCATCGCCATGCCAGCGGAAGGTTTCCAGCGCTTCGGCCACGAAGCGCTGCGCCTGCCCGGCATCGAGCCCGCCGACACGCTCGCAGTGTTCGATCAACTCCACGACAGCGTCGGTGAAGATCTGCCGCTGCTCCAGGATCTGCGCCGCCTGCGCACGTAGCGCGGCATCCTCGATCAGTTCCAGCCGCAGCAGCGAGGTAAACACGCGGAACGGATTGGCCGACAGCGCGGCCTCGTCGATCGGCCGGAATGCCGTGGAGTGCACCGGCACGCCGGCCACCGACAGGTCGTAATAGCCCACCGGATGCATGCCCATCACCGCAAACAACCGGCGCAAGGTCGCAAGTTCTTCCGCGGTGCCGACCCGGATCGCGCCATGCCGCTCCAGATCCAGCCGCGCGCGTTCGTCGTTGCGCTGCAGGCGCTGCGCCAGCGCCGGATCGGCCTGCAGCGTCTGCACATTGACCTGCGCCACCAGCGCCATCAGGTTGCCGTACAACGGCACTTCGGCGCGGTACATGTCCGACATCGCCTGCGCGAACAGGCTGCGGATGTGATCGGGAGAGACAAACACGGTATCGCGCATGGACGGGTCTTGGCAGGAGCTGGCTAATGCCGGCGTGACCTGCATTCTCGCCGACCGCGCCCCGCGGCGACCAGCTGCACGGCAGCATCGCCGCTGCGTGTTGGCGCGCAGACAGCCTGCGCGCACACCTTGCACACCCTGCGGTGCTACAGCCCTGCCTGCACCGCCGCCTCGGCCGCCTCGCTGGCATCGCGCGCGGCTTCCAACCGCTGCGCGTGGTCGCCGAGTTGGCGACGCAGCAGCGCGTCCAGGGTGATCGGGCGCTCCCAGCGGTCGTAGCTGGCAACGATGGCGTGCCGCAGCGCGCGCATGTGCGCATTGTCCGGCGTCACCGGCAGCCGCGTGACCACGCCCTCCCAACCGTCATGGTGATCGCGGCTGTAGGCGCGCACGCTCTCGCGGCACGACAGCTGCATGGTCTGCGCCCAGAAACAAGCGAAATAGATATCGCCGGCGTGCCAGCCATGCACCTGCAGCAACGCACGCACGTAGCCGCGCGGGGTGTCGGTGTAGCGCGCCACCTCGTCGATGAAGCTGTCCGGATAGCGCTGCGCGTAGCTACCCATGTCGGCCAGATGCTGGTCCACCCACGCATCGCCGGTACCGGGCATCGCCGCGGGCGCGCTCTCCTGCGTGCCGGCCGCAGCGGCGGATGCCGGCGCGTTCTGGGCAGCCGCCAGCACCGGAACCAGCAAGGCCATCAGCACGGGGAGCAATCGCAATCGGGAGGGGCATGGAACAGCCATGCAGCCAATGATGCCGCATGCCTGCGCCGGTGTCAGGCGATGTGCGTCTCAGCGCAGATCGTAGAGGCCAAAGGTATGCACTTCGCGGCAGCCGCTCAGGTCGCAGGCACCCACGTAGCCGGGGCCAACATAGCGTTGGCGCGCATCGCGGTTGTGCGGGCTGCTGTACGGGTCCGGGCCATACAGGCCGTTGCCATAGTAGATCTGCCCATGGGGCCGGTTGCGCGATGCGCCCAGTGATAGGCGCGGACCATAGCCATAGCCGCCGTAGCGATCGTCAAACGAGCGGTCGAAGCCGAGTGCATCACCGCGATCGCCTGCAGCGGGCCGCGACTGCAGGACCGCGATGCTCTGGCCCTGCGCATCCACATACCCATGCTCCCGGTCGAAGCGCACCATGCGGAAATACACCGTTTCTCCGCCTACCTGCCGCGTTCGCAGGCGAACCTGGTCACCGGCATCGTCGTAGTAGGGCTGCCCGTTGCGAAAGATCACCTCGCTCGGGTTGACGACTTCCTCTTCCAGTTCGGCCGCGGCCAGCGGCGCCGCGCCGACCAACAACCCCAGTACCACGGGCAACCCTGCGCGACGAATGACGGACAACATGCTCATGGCACTCCTCCAAGATCGGCCGCACATGCGCGTTCGGCCGGAACGTCCTGTTAACGGGCACCCCAGGCGCCCACGTGTCGACTCACTTCATCCGCACACCGGCGTTCCGCCATGCCTGCAGCCGGGCCTGCGCTGCAACGCCGTGAGAGCGCACCAGCGGCGGACACTGGCTACCCACCTGATGCGCCTGGACCGCCCTGGCTGCCAACGCCGGTCGCGTCCGCCAGCCGGCATATAGCGGGCGCGGGCCGTGGGATCTAGCTTAGCGCGTGCTGCCGGGCCAATGCATCCAACGCCTGCACGGCGGCCGGCCAACGTGCGGCATCGGGCACTTCGCGCATGCGCGGTTCGTCGGCGGCCACGCCGTGTTCCTGCTCATGCGCCCAGGTCACCGCGTAGGGCGTGTAGATGCCCCAGCCGCCGATCGCCAACACCGGCTCCACGTCCGAGCGCAGCGAGTTGCCGATCATGACGAAGCGCTGCGCCGGCAGGTCGAATTCAGCCAGCACGCGCGCATAGGTCTTGGGATCCTTCTCGGACACCACTTCGACGCGCGCAAACAGGTCGGACAGGCCGGACTGTTCGACCTTCTGCTCCTGGTGGAACAGGTCGCCCTTGGTGATCAGCACTACCGCGTAGTCGGCAGCGATGGCGCCGACCGCCTCACGCACGCCTGCAATCACCTCGACAGGGTGCTGCAAGGTGGCGCGGCCGATCTCGACGATGCGCTGGATGTCGCGCGCGTCGATGCGCGTGTCGGTCAGCTCGATGGCCGTCTCGATCATCGACAGCGTCATGCCCTTGGCGCCATAGCCGAACACCTTGAGATTGCGCCGCTCCACCGCCAGCAGGTGCTGCTGCATGCGGCTATCGCCCAGGTCGAGGTAGCGGGCCAGAATCGCTTCGAAATCCGCTTCGGCCTGGCGGTAGTAGTCCTCGCTTTTCCAGAGGGTATCGTCGCCGTCGAAGCCGACCAGTTGGATCGCCTGGCCATCGCGCTGTGCAAGAGAGGTCATCGCACAAGTCTAGCAGCGCACCACACTCAGTCGCCTGCCGCGTCGCCTGGCCCGGGCTGATAACTGGCGAATTCGTCACGCGACAGGCGTCCATCGCCGTTGGCATCGAAACTGGCGAAGTTCTCGCGCAGGATCGGATCCGCATTGGCCTCGGCTGGGGTCAACGAGCTGTCGGCGTCGGTGTCCAGCGTGCGAAAGCTGCGCGGTGCCAGGGTGCCCGCCGTCGGCGCAACCGCAGCCTCGGCTCCACCCTTGGCACGCGAGGGGCCCACCGGTTCGGCGGGCAACAGCGGCGTGGTCGCCGGAGGCGGCGGCTCAACCGGCAAGGGCGACATCGCCGGGTTGACGGCGCCCGGTGGCGCTGCTGGTGCGGACGACTGCGTGGCCGGCGGCAACTCCGGCGGCGCAGCGAATGCGATCAACGGAATCCACAGACCGGCGAACACGGGAAAGCGTAGCGACATGGACACAGGCCGGAGTTGGATTGCCCAACCGTAGCGCGCTAGGCGTAAAGAAAACGGGAGCGACCCTGGCAGGTCGCTCCCGTGCATCCATCCTGATCTATGCGATATGTCGTGCCACGCGTTGAAGCTAAGTCGCGTGCAGCACTGTCATCGCGCTAGCGGTGGAACTACCGATCGACGCTAGGGTTTAGTTGCCCTGCGAACCAGTTGCGCTACCGCCACCCTGCTGCTTGGCCACGAAGGCCTTGTATTCGTCGGGCGTCAGCTTGCCGTCGGTGTTGCCATCGGCCTGGTCAAAGATCTGCGCCAATCCCGCATTGACCTGCGCTTCCTGCTTGCTGATCGCGCCGTCGCTGTCGGTGTCCACGCTGGCCCAGGTCTGGCCGCCGCCGGAACTCGGTCCGCTTGCCTGCGCGCTATTGGCGGAAGTCCCGGTCTGCGCTGCAGACTGCGCCGCAGCATCCTGGGAGGTGCTCTGCGCCATGGCCGGCAGCGCCAGGGCGGCGGCCAGAGCGGCGGTGGCGGCGAGCAGAGAGGTGCGGTTGCGATTCTTCATTGGGTGGTCTCCTTGTGCTTGGGAATGCGCGGTGTCGCCGCACATGGCACCACCCTACCCATCGCAAATGAATGCCCAACCCGCCGCAATTTCCCACGAAACGTCGTTTTAACCACAGCGCATCGCGATGCGTCTAGCCAGCTGTTAGGCCCTGGTGAGTCAAACCGAAGCTGAGCATTCAATAGGCGAATTTGTGCGAAACGTGCCGCCTTTTTCGGCGCCTTTTCAGGCAGCGGGTGCATCGTCGTCCCAGCTTCCGGAACTGAACAGTTTCCAACCCAGCACCACCCCGGCCAGCGCTCCGGCCACTTCCAGGACCACGCGCGATCCCAATTCGTTCGGATCGTGGATCTTGGACAGCGCCAGACGGGCGTACAGCGGCGACTCCAACCGAACAATGCTGGTGTAGACGAGATGCCAGATGTCGTACCCAGCACCCAGTGCCACCGCCAGCAGGCAGGCGATGCCCAGGGTGTGGCCATGGGTGAACTGCAGGCGCCGTCCGAGGTGTTCAACCCCGGCGAAGATCAGGATGCCGAGCACCAAGGCGATCAAGCCGGCCTCCAGCGAACCGAGCAGGCCGAAGTGCAGGGGCAGATTCATCGTGGCGATCCAGGCGGCAGGCGTGCCAGTCTAGCGGCTCAGGGCGGCCAGGCCGGGGCCAATCCGAATCGCTGACCGAACGCGCGAACGGGCTGCTCGCCACCAGGCCGCAGTCTCGGCACGCAGGATGGTGCAGCTGCGCATCCACACCCGGGGAAAAAACGTCAGTCGTCCTGCCCTCGTGCCGTCACCTGCGCATCGCCGTCTTCATCCCACTGCACGGTGACCGAGATCGGCTTGCAGCAGACCTGGCAATCTTCGATGTATTGCTGGTCGCCGCCGCTGAGGTCCAGGGTGAGCGTGATCCACTCCCCGCAGTACGGGCAGGCGACATCCATAAAACGTTCCGGGTCGGACATGACACTTCCTCAGGCAGCGGGCCAACAGTAGCGAGCAGCGTGCAACGGGACATCACGCGCGTGCACCGACGCAGTGTACGGACGCTCCGAGGGGCGCGAGCTCTGGCGGCGCACGCTCGGCGACCGCCATCCTGCCGGGCGCGCTCAATCGACCGGCACATCGTAGGCAGTGTCCGGCGTCGGCTCGGGGCGATAGGTGAAATGCCACCACTCCATCGGATAGTTGGCAAACCCCTCCGCCGCCATGGCGCGCACCAGGTGTTGGCGATGCAGACGCTGCGTGGCGGTGATATCGGGTGCGTCGGTATGCGCACGCGCATCGAAGTAATCGAAATCGGTCCCCATCGCCACCGGCTGGCATGCGCCACTGCGGCAATCGAGCAAGCCCAGGTCGAGCGTCGCCCCGCGGCTATGTCCGGAGGTTTCGGCGATGTAGTCGCCCAGCAGCGCGCGCTTGTCCACGCGCGGGTAGTACTGCGCCTTGGTCGATTGATCCTGCAGGTCTGCCGCCCAGGTCACGAATGCCTGCACTGCCCGCGCCGGCCGATAACAGTCGAACACCTGCAAGCGATAACCATCGGCCTCAAGTGTGCGCGCCACCCGCGCCAGGGCCTGCGCGGCAGGACGCAGCAGGTAACAGGTTGGCGCCAGATACCCCGGCGCCACGCGCCCGGTGAAGTTGTGGGGCCCGGCGTAACGCATGTCCACCGCAATGTTCGGCGCAAGCTGCCGCACATCGACCAGGCCGGCCTGTGCCGCGGTCCTGGCCGGCGAGATGGCTGGCGTGGCACTGGCGCTGAAGTTGACGCAGGCAGTCCACACCGCAGCCAGAACCCAACACGGCGGATGCATTCGTCCGCGCGATGGCGTGAGGCAGAATTGGCGGCGAGGTAACATGCGCAAAGCATAGGCGATCACCTGCGCGAAACGTCACTCGAAGATGCAACCCGGCAAGAGACGATCCGCAACGCATTGGCCTGGGCGCCAGACTCCCAAATGCCATCAAGCGCCCTCGCCGGACTGCGCAGGCTTCCGCCCACCCTCCACTGGACTGCATAGCTGCGTGACAACGGCGTCGCAGGCGGCAACGCGCGCAGCTCGATCTGCCGATGGAGTCAGCAAGTCTGCTTGCAAGGCATATTCGCAGGACCTGGGCGAGGTGAACGGAAGTTCATTCGGCAAGTTCCTATCCACCGCTCCTGCTCCTGCATGGCAAGCAGCAGCATGGAAATCCAATTATCGCAGGATCATGCCCACCATTTTGACCGCGTGCCTGCGAACGACCGCGCCAGTGAGGACGCGGCCGTATCGCACGGGTTATCGCGCGGGAGCAGCTTGTGTCTGCGCTACCTGTGTCCGCTGATCTTCCTGGCTCTGCCGCTGCGTCTCGGATGCCAACTGCTGCTGACTCTGCTCAAGCGGCACAGTGGCAGCATGCTGCTTGTCGGCGTAGGCCCGATTGACGTCCAACGGATTATTCGGATTGCGCTGCACCGCAATCAATCCCTTGCCATCGGTACTCGCCACCAGATCGTCAATCCGCGACATGCCGCTGACCTTGGCTTCGAAGGCCAGCTGACCCGCGGCACGTTGCATGTCATCACGGCTCTTGAAGCCGCCATTGGGACCATGCCTTTCGAGTTGCTCCATCGCCTGCTTCACCAGTGGATTTTCGCTCATTGCAGCCTGGGGGGACTGTTTGGAATCGGGCGCCGACTTGGCCTGCGCCTGCTGCTTGCCCAATGCCTCAAGCGTTGCCTTGTCCGCCATGCCGGTAGGCTCGAGGCCTCTTTCACGCTGCAGGTTGGCAACGACCTCCTTGGTCCTGTCTCCATAGAAACCCGTGCCACTGAGCAGATTGCCGCTGTTGTCCTTGATGCCGAGCGCGATCAGCCCCTGCTGCATTTTCCTAACATCATCCCCTTGCTGACCTGGCTTCAACGATTCGCGGGCATCCTGGGTCTGTGACTGCACCTGTTGCTTGTCCTGCAAGAGGTCACGCGCCTTGGCGAGAGGGTCGGATGCAAACAGCTTGGCGTTTTTGTTCGCGGCCAGATAATCATCCAATGGCATGGTATTGACGCCTTTGGACCCGCTTGACTGACTGACCTGCAATTCGCCGCTCTTGGGGTCCCGCACTACCATCAGGATGTGATCGATTCCCTTCCAATGCTCGTGTTTGGTATTGCCGGCATCCACGCCAATGACCATACCTTCCTTCAACGCACCCGGTTTGAATATGTCCTGCCCCTGCAGCAACACGCCGGAACTATCGAACGCCTTTTTGACAATGCCACCAGAACCGTTCATGCCCTGCGCAAGCATGTCCTGACGCCCGAACACGTCCCTGCCGGCCTTCTGGTTGATCTCGCGCATGGTGGCGTTCTGCAGCTCGCTCACCCAACCGGAGCAGTCGATATAGCCCTGCTCCAGATGCTTTCCATCCGCTCCCGGGTGATAAAGCTTGTGGCCCTTGATGTTGATCGCATATTGCACATCGTCATATTTGACTCCCATGGCGTGCGCAGCATTGAGGGAGATTCCTTCAGCGCCTTGCTTGGTCGCCGCTGGCGCGGCCTGTGCCGCGGCGCTGGATGTTTGCGGTGTTGCCTGGGTGCGCTGCTGACCAGGCTCAGCAGCCTGCACCGGCGCCTGACCGACCGTATCGGTGACCGGCTTGATGCCCTTTTCGGGGATCGAGATATGGTCGAACTTGGTGTCCCAATACTTGATGAAGGTCTTGGCCATGTCCTGGTCAGACATCTTCTTGAAGTCCGCCAGCGACCTGCCGGCATAGGCTTCGAATTGGTTGGCACCGGCCACGTCTTTTTCGCGCGGAACGTTATTGAGAATGTTGGGGCGGGTGTCGTCTCGCAGAAAACTTCCGGTGGCCACGGCCGCCTGTATCGAACGATACCCGCCAGCACCCTGTTGATGCGCCATATACATGTCCAGACCATCGGGCTGCGGCTTACCGGAGAGGTAGGGACGATCATCGCGGTCGTGTTGCCGCGTCAAGGACTTCTGGTTGTCCTGGTACAGCCGCGCTGCCGCGTCGGTATTCGCAACGGCATCGAGCTCCTGGCCACGGATGCCGTAAGCCTCGGCCGTGCCTGGAGTGAACTGGAATAACCCCTTCGCGCCCCTCGCCCCACGGCTGGCTTGTTCGTTGAAATTTCCACCAGTTTCGATGTAGGCAAACCGCATGAAATCGTCCACCGGAATGTGCCGTTGCTTGGCTTCATTCTCGATGATGTTCAGGTTTTCGGCTTTCGTGTAATCGCGTGCCATCTCGTCTTACTCCTTGAGGTTGGGAAACAGCGGCTTACGCCGCCAGAGTCAACCGAGCTCGTCCTTTAGCTTGAGTTCGCGGTTAACAAAATTGCAGTGATGGGTGTGGCGGCGGCACTCAGCGCGCGGAGCCCGTATCGCGCCGCGGATTTCTAAAAACCTAGTGGTGTGTACTGCACGCTTGCCTCGTCGTAGCCGTAGCGCACCGCATCTGCTGCATCAAGCACGCGGGCTTTACCTGAACCGGCGACGACGGTGCCCTGTAGTACGACCTCCAGGGTTGGCATCAACGCATCGGAGGCGGGATGCACGCGTAAGGAACCCGTGCTGCTGACATGCGGAACACTGCCCTCCTCGTCGCTGCTGGCGCCGTTGTCTTCGCCTGCAGCAAGCGTGCCGTGGTAGGTCCAACCCTGATAATCGCCTAGATCGTTCTTGACTGGGTCGAACGTAAACAACGCAAATGCCGTGCTACTCACGCCATTATTGAAACTGGACGTCGGAACCGCCAACAGCAGGTGTCCGTTGCTAAGGACGAAGGATTGGGTGGGTCGCTTTTCGTCGCGCGTGTCGGCGCATTCATGAGTGCCAAAAGTGCCGACATATTGCTGTGCATGGAACAGCATCCATGGCCGTTCACTGCCCGGGGCGACCAGCAGAAATGTAGCCTGGCTAATGGAGACACCCTGGTCCGGGTCAGGAAACGTCTCTTCGGCATCGCGTCCATACTTGTTAGGTGTGGCGTAGGCGAAACCCGTGTAGTAATGCTTGCCGTCCAGATCGAAGTGCTGACCGCACCAGAACGTCGCCACTGCGCCATTATCGATCTCGTACGACGTGGCGCCGTTCCCGTCCATGCCGTAAATCAGATAAAGCGCGCTACTCGCATAGGGCACCACGTCAGTCACTGCCGCGACCGTTTTTTTTGGACATAGCCAGAACATCCTGTCGTCGTTAAAAAGCTGAAAGCCCTCAGCTGACACGCAATGCCGCAGTTGCAACCACGCATATCACCATCCTGGTCTTTCTACACACGGCGCGGCCCGCATGCAGCACCGGCTGCTTGTAGGATGGCAACGGACAACAGCGATCCAGTCCGGCCCCGACACCAGGGGCGGCAATGGCGGCCGCACGTGGCAACCGCAAGCCGGCAATTCCAGCCGGCCTCCCGGGCGAGTGCAACATCCATTGCCGCTCACGAATAACCCGCCTGAACATCAGGCCCCGTTTGCGTAGATTAACCAATTCTCCGCAAGGCCAACATCCAGCATGCCACCACCCCCTCGGGTCGCGGCAGGTACTCAGTGGTCCAGTGGGGGCGTGTATTCCTGCTTGGCGGCATCGAAGGTGTAAGTCACCGTATCGGCGTCGCTCAGCGTGCGGATCTTGCCTGGGCCGGCGACGGCGGTGCCCTGCAGCGCCACCCGCAGCGTCGGCATGGAGCCGGTTTTGCCTGGCTCGAAACTCAACGTGCCGACATTAGAGGCGCACTTCATCGATCCCTCCTCGCCACATGCCGCACCGTTGTCATCACCAGTCGCAACGGTCCCCAGATAAACCCAGCCTTTGTAGTCGCCCAGGTCATTTTTGTTCGGATCGAAGGTGAAGATGGCAAAGCCCTTGCTGGTGACACCAGTTGCGAACCGAGTGGTCGGCACCGCGAGCAGCAGATGGCCGTCCTTTGTCTCAGTACTTTGGGGTTTACGCTTTTCATCCACCGGATCAGCTTTTTCATTTGCGCCGAAATCACCCGCCCATTGCTGCGCGTGGAAGAGCGTCCAGGTCGGCGTGCCATCGGCCTCGTCCAGCACATAGGTAGCCGGGCTGATACTCACCCCGGCGCTGGGATCGGGAAGATCTTCCTCGCCGGATTTACCGTATTTTCCTGGGCCGGCATTGGCAAAACCGGTGTAGTACTGCTTGCCACCCAGGTCGAAACGGTGGCCGTACCAAAATGCGGCGATCGCTCCATTGTCGATGGTATATGAGTCCGATCCGTCGCCCGTCAGCCCATACACGTCATGCAATACCTGCCCGGGCGTAGGTACCTCGACGGCGACATGTTCAGGCTTCGCTGCGGGCGTCGTCGTCGTCGGTGCCTGCGCCGCTGTGGCAGGCACCGACGACGTACCCGCAGGCGCTACATCGCTCGCCTTCTCCGAACACCCGCCAAGCATCATTAGCGTTGCCGCCCACCATACTGTCTTCCTGAAGCTCATTACACGACGTCCTTTCAAGGTTTGGCGAGCCGATCCTAGCAAGAATGTGCGGCAGATCCTGTGGATGCGTGGAAGCCAGCAAGCCGAGCAGTAAAGCTGGTCAGGTACTGTCCAAGACCAGATTACGGCAGTACCGATAATCATCGCTTGCCGCCTATCCTTCGTTGGGGCGGGCGACCGAAGCCTTCTCAACCCGAGAACACCGGCCGCTGATATCGGATCAAAGCCGCGAACGCTAGTTCGCTTCGGATTCACCTGCCGGAGCGTGCATCGTCGCTGGCCCTGTCAAGGCAGACAGGATACGCAGATCCTCTGCGTCCACGCTGGTAGCGCGAGTGCCGCGATAGTGATGATGAAAGGCCTGCAGCGTGGCCGCAGGGTCGTCGACGCTGTAGCCCAGCAGCGCCAGTGCCTGCCAGGGGTCGAAGCCTGGCGGCGCGGGCGGGGCGTCTGCGGCGGGCCAGCGGCCGAAGCCGGCATCGGCCAGCCGCTTCCACGGAAACAGCGGGCCAGGGTCGTTCTTGCGTGTCGGGGCGACATCTTCGTGACCGACGATCTGGGTGCGCGGGATGCGCAGGCGCGTGCACAGGTCGTCCAGCAGGACCAGCAGGCTGTCGATCTGCGCGGGCGCGAAAGGCTCGCTGCCGTCGTTGTCCAGTTCGATGCCAATCGAGGCCGAATTGATGTCGGTGATGGTTCCCCAACGGCCGGCGCCGCCGTGCCAGGCGCGCTGCTCGTCGGCAACCAGCTGATACCGCTGCCCGTCCTCGCCGATCAGGTAGTGCGCACTGACCCGCCCGCCGGCGTTGCGTCCGCGCAGCGTGCTCAGGCTCTGCTGCACCGAGTGCTGATCGGTGAAGTGCAGCACGATCAGGATCGGCCGCCGCGTATCGTAGTTGGGCGAAGGAACCCATTGCGCCAGCGGATTGCGCTGCGGCGCGTGCGCGCAGGCACCCAGCGACAACGCAAGTACACACACCGCCGCACGCAGCCAGGCAGATGACGACGGATGGAAGATTGGCAACACGGATCTCTCCTTCAGTGGGTAACCAGGCTGCGCTGCCTCTGTTTCAGCGGCACTGCCATGGCCGGGCCATTATCCGCCGAGTTGTCGTCGGCGCGCGGGCCCGGCGACGCGCGGCATTGGCACAGCGAGGCGTGTGCACAACTCCAGCGACGCATCGATGATCGATGGATCGCTCCACGTCGATGTACAACACGTAGCGGGTTGGCCAACGCCCCACTGCTGCCTGCATGCGGCCGCTTGCGCCCTGCACGCGCTGCGCCCCGCGTACACTGCCGGTCATGGTCGAAACGACGGCTGTGCTGGTCGGTGCTGCATCGCACAGGCATCTGCCGTGTGTTTCGGTCGCAGCAGACCGCAGCTGTCATTCCTTTTTCAGAGCTTTCGATGCCACCGCCGCGCCGCCTGCTGACATTGCTGTGGATCGCACTCGCCCTGCCTTGCGGCGCGGCGCCTTCGGCTGCCAGCGAGCCAGCCACCCAGGGCGCACCCTTCGCCGTTGACGCGGCGCAGCTGACCCCGGAGTACTGGATACAGCGCAGTCCGCAGGCGCAGCTGCCGCTGCTGGGCGCAGCGCAGATCCCGGCCTTCAACGCGCAGCTGCTGCGTGACGATGCCTCGATGCAGGATCTGGCGCAGCTGCCCGCGGCCATGCCGGCAGATGCGGTGCGCACGCGAATCCAGGCGTTGTCTGCGATGCCCACGCGTGTGCTGTACGACGCGCAGGGGCGCCCCATTACGGCGAGCCGCCTGGCCGAGCTGCAGCAGGCATTGGCGCTGGATGCACTTTCTCCGCAGGTCGCCCCGCGCTTTGCGCTGGTGGTCCGGCGCGCGGCATTACGGACCTTTCCCACCACGCAACGCGTGTTCACCGATCCGGACGATCACGATATCGACCGCTTTCAGGAATCGGCGCTTTACCCCGGCACGCCGGTGGCCGTGCTGCATACCAGCGCCGATGGCGCATGGCGGTTTGTGCTTGCGTCCAACTACGCCGCCTGGATTGCGGCCGACCGCATTGCCGAGGGCGGCCGCAACCAGGTAATGGACTACGCACAGGCAAGCACGCGCCTGGTGGTCACCGGCGCCCGCGTGCAGACCGCGTACACGCCCGAGCTCCCGGCCGTCTCGGCGTTGCTGCTGGACATGGGCAGCAGCCTGCCGTTGCGCAGCGACTGGGCGCCGCAGCAGCCGGTCAACGGGCAATTGCCGATCGCGGCGCATGTGGTGCAGCTTCCGATACGCGGCGACGATGGCCGCCTGCAACTGGTACCGGCGCTGGTGCCGCGTGGCGCCGATGTCCGCCGTGGTGCGTTGCCGGCCACCCCTGCGGTACTGCTCCGGCAGGCCTTCAAATTCCTGGGCGAACGCTATGGCTGGGGCAACGATTACGATGCGCGCGATTGCAGCGGCTTCGTGCTGGATGTCTACCGCAGCCTCGGCATTGGGCTGCCGCGTAACACCGGCGATCAGGCGCGCAGTCCGGTGTTGCGCGCTGTGGCGTTCGACCCGCGCGCACCGCGAGCGCAGCGTCTGCAGCAGCTGGCACGGCTGCGCATTGGCGACCTGATCTATATCCCCGGTCACGTAATGCTGGTGATCGGGCATGAGCACGGCAGCCCGTGGGTGATCCACGATGTGGCCGGTGCCAGCTACCGCAACAGCGCTGGCCGCGTGCAGCGCGCAGCGCTGAACGGTGTCTCGGTCACACCATTGCTGCCCTTGCTGGCCACCGATGGCAGCCCCTTTATCGACCACATCACGCGCATCCAGCGCATCGCCCCGATCGGTTCCCCATGAAAATCACCGGCTTCCGTCTCGGCATGCTGCGCGTGCCGCTGAACACCCCGTTCAAGACTGCGCTGCGCACCGTGCAGGCAATCGAGGATGTGGTGGTGGTGCTGCAAACCGACAGCGGCCATCTCGGTTATGGCGCGGCGCCGGCCACCGCACCGATCACCGGCGATACGCACGGCAGCATCATCGCCGCAATCACGCACTGCATCGGCCCACGCCTGATCGGCCAGGAGGTGGCCGACCTCAATCGCCTCTGCGGGCTGGTCCAGCATGCGCTGGAACGCAACACCAACGCCAAGGCCGCCGTGGAGATTGCGCTGTACGACCTGTGGGCCCAGTCCTTCGGCGCGCCGCTCTATCGGGTGCTCGGCGGCGGCACACCACGCATCACCACCGACATCACCATCAGTGCCGACAGCATCGAGGTCATGGTGGCGCACGCGCAATCTGCACTTGCGCGCGGCTATGCCGCCTTGAAGATCAAGGTCGGCAAGGAGAGCGCGTCGGATGTGGAACGCGTCATGGCCATCCATGCGGCAGTCGATGGGCGCGCAACGCTGCGCCTGGATGCCAACCAGGGCTGGACACCGAAACAGGCGGTACGCAGCATGCGCAGGCTGGAAGATGCCGGGCTCGTACTGGAGTTGCTCGAACAGCCGGTCAAGGCTGCCGATATCGATGGTCTGGCGTTTGTCACCGCGCACATCGACACCCCGGTGATGGCCGATGAAAGCGTGTTCTCCCCGCCACAGGTGATCGACCTACTCCAGCGCCGCGCTGCCGACATCGTCAACATCAAGTTGATGAAGACCGGCGGGCTGTCCAATGCGATTCGCATTGCCGATATCGCCGCGCTGTACGGCGTGCCATGCATGATCGGCTGCATGATCGAATCCAGCGTCAGCGTTGCCGCTGCCGTGCATCTGGCGGTGGCCAAGGCCGACAGCATCACCCTGGCCGATCTGGATGCGCCGGCACTGGGGCAGTTCGATCCCACCGAAGGCGGCGTGCATTTCGACCAGGCGCAGATCCATATCGACGACGCGCCCGGCCTGGGCATCCGTCGCATCCGCGGGTTGGAGCTGTTGCCGCAGTAGCGTCGGCAATCCGCCCATCGCACGGTCGATCGGCACGCGCGCCCGGCAGCTGGCATCGGCAGGCTTCACTCGAACGTGGCGAGGTTTGCCCTTCCACGGAAAGCGCACCGGGGTTGCGATGGCGCGCTGCACGATGCTCACACCATGACGCGCGGAAGACACGGGTGCGCCCTCGGGAATAGCTGCCCGATGCTCCTTTACTCTGGCGCACCCTGCGATCACCTTCCGGCCACGTGCGCCAATGGACGGGGACGCACGCAACTGGAACCTCGCCGCTGCAATCGT
Source organism: Xanthomonas floridensis (assembly GCF_001642575.1). Lineage (GTDB taxonomy): Bacteria > Pseudomonadota > Gammaproteobacteria > Xanthomonadales > Xanthomonadaceae > Xanthomonas > Xanthomonas floridensis. The sequence goes on from NZ_LXNG01000008.1 coordinate 99,761, forward strand.
TGCGGGACCGTATGCACCGGCAACAGACATGCGCCACAGGCGCGCATTGCTGGGTACAGTAGCGATCGGCGAGCGATACATGGCGCCACCGATGTCGTCCGGGCCTTGCTACGACTCACAGCAAGGTGCCAGGCGTCCTCTCAGCTCACCCACTGTCTTGCGGAGACTGCATGCGCCTGCCCCCCCTGTTGCGATCCACCCTGCTGATGACGCTGGCCCTGTGCAGCGGCGCCGTCGTCGCAGGCGCGCCGATTCAGGCGCTGCAGCAGGCGCGCGCGCTCATCGTGGTGACCCCCCCGGACTGGAACAGCACGCAGGCCCGGCTGCAGACCTTCACCCGGGTGGATGGCCGGTGGCAGCCGGCGGCGGCGGGATTTGCGGTCGCACTCGGCCGCCATGGCAGTGCCTGGGGCGACGGCCTGCACCCGGTCCAGCCGCAAGGCCCGCAAAAGCGCGAAGGCGACGGTCGCAGCCCGGCCGGGGTATTCGCCATCGGCCCGGCGTTCGGCTACGCCACGCGCATCGACAGCGCCATGCCGTACCAGGCGATGACCGCCACCCATTACTGCATGGATGTTCCCGCATCGCCGCTGTACAACCGCATCGTCGATGCGGCGCAGGTTGGCCAGGCAGCGGTGGCCGGCTCCACCGAGCCGATGCGGCTGGACCTGCGCACTCAGGGCGATGCACGTTACCGCGAAGGCTTTGTCATCGCACATAACCCCGATGGCGTCGCCGGGCGCGGCAGCTGCATCTTCGCGCATCTGTGGCGTAGCCCGGGCCAGGTCACGGCCGGCTGCACGGCGATGGATCCTGCCGACATGCAGCGCCTGCTCGCGTGGTTGAAACCGGCCGACCACCCGTTGTTCGTGCTGTTGCCGCGCGCCGAGTACGCGCGCCTGCAATCGCAATGGCAGCTGCCGGCCCTGGACGAGGCCGCGCCATGAGCACGCCCGCCCCCGCAGCCGATGCCACCGGCCTGGTCCGCGTCGTCAGCCGCTGGCAGATCGTCGGGCTGTCGATCAACGATGTGATCGGCAGCGGCATCTATCTGCTGCCCGCCGCCACTGCCGCCCTGCTCGGTCCGATGAGCCTGTGGGCAGTGATGCTGGCCGGCCTGGCCGTGGCCCTGCTGGTGCTGTGCTACGCGCAGGCGGCCAGCTATTTCGACACGCCGGGCGGCAGCTATCTGTACACGCGCGAAGCGTTCGGCCCGTTTGTCGGATTCCAGATCGGCTGGATGATCTGGCTCACCCGCATCAGCTCGGCCGCTGCGCTGAGCAACGGCCTGGCCGACGCGGTTGCACGCTTCTGGCCAACGGCGTCCACCGACACCTGGGCACGCATGCTGGTGGTGGTCGGCTCGTTGGGTGTCCTCACCGCCATCAACGTGATCGGCGTGAAGTCGGCCGCGCGCACCGGCATCGCCCTGGTGATCGGCAAGCTGGTGCCGTTGCTGTTGTTCGTGGCGATCGGACTGTTCTACGTGGATTGGTCGTGGGCCTTTGCCGGCACGTCGCCGGACCTGCGCGACCTCGGCAATCTCGGGGAGGCGGCCTTGCTACTGCTGTTCGCCTATGCGGGTTTCGAAAATATTCCCGCCGCCGCCGGCGAATACCGCAACCCGCGTCGCGATGTGCCATTCGCGCTGATCACCATGATCGTCACCGTGACCTTGATCTATGCCGCGGTGCAGGTGGTGGCACAGGGCACGCTGCCCAACCTGGCGGCATCGCCCACACCATTGGCCGATGCCGCCAGCGGCTTCGGGGGCGAAGCACTGGCGCTGATCCTGACCGTGGGCGCCACCATTTCCATCCTGGGCACCACCAGCAATACCGTGATGCTGGGGCCACGCTTCCTGTTTGCACTGGCCAGGGACGGCTATGGCCCTGCGTTTCTGGCGCGCGTGCATCCACGCTTCCGCACCCCCGCTGCGGCGGTGCTCACCCAGGGCGTGCTGTCGCTGGCACTGGCGTTGTCGGGTTCGTTTACCCAGCTGGCATTGCTGTCGATGGTCACGCGCCTGTTTGCCTATATCGGCACTGCGGCGGCCGTGATCGTGCTGGCGCGTCGCTACCGGCAACGCACCGACACCTTGCGCCTGCCGGGCGGCCCGCTGATCCCGGTTGCCGCGGTGCTGTTGTCGCTGGGCCTGCTCGCCAGCGCCAGCTGGCAGAACCTGGCTGCCGCCGGTGTGGCGTTGCTGGTGGGCTGCGTGTTCTATCTGTTTCCACGCAAGCCGGCGTAAGTTTCGCGACACGCTCGCGCAGCGCTCACGCACGCCTAACCGCACACGCCCAAGGCTGCGGCCATCACCTGCATGGGAGCTTGCGATGAAACTGCGCCGCGTTTACAGCACACCCGATCTTGAAAGCGCGCAGCGTGTGCTGCAGTCCGCACGCAGTGCCGGTATCGACAACGAGGCGTTGTCGCTGATCGCGCGCTCGGATATTGAATTGCACGACATCCCCGACGAACGCAAGGACGCCAAAACCGATTTCGTTCCCGCCGCTGCGCGCGGCGCGGCAACCGGCGGAGCGGCGGGACTGGTGGCAGGACTGGTGGCCGTGGCGGTACCGCCGATCGGCCTGACACTGGCCGGTGTCGGCGTGATGGCACTGGCCGGTGCACTGGTCGGCAGCTGGTCCTCGGCATTGGTTGGCGCCACCGTTGCCGACCCCGTGCGTCGCCAGTTCGAAGACGAAATCCAAGCCGGTCGTGTGCTGGTGGTAATCGATGCCGACGAACAGGCGCTGCAATCGGCCGAACCGGCGCTGCTGGCTGCTGGCGCCAGGCCGTTGCCTTACGAGGCCGCGTCCTCGGTGGTGTAAGTCCGTCGGCGTAACGACGCTTCGCGATTCGTGCGCGGGCGCACACCGACGTTGATCGCATCCTCACCTGGCGTGCCATGCCGTTAACACCCGGGCACCTAAGTTGATTCGCACATTCGAACGACGGAGACGCGCATGAACGTGCCGTACCAGATTCCGGGCCGCGCACCGGACGAAGATCGCAGCCAGAACGTATCCACTTATTGGCGCGAGCGCTTTACCGAAGAACCGTATTACACCGAAGGCGATCGCTACGAGGATTATGAAGGCGCCTACCTGGCCGGCCACGAGGCGCGCATCCGCGACAATGCACGTGCCTATGACCAGGTGGAGGCGGAGTTGCATCGTGATTGGGAAGCCAAGCGCGGCACATCGTCCTTGAGCTGGAGCAAGGCACGCCATGCGGTCAAGCGTGCCTGGGAAAACGCAGCCGATTTTGTCAGTGGCGACCACCCGACCAAGCGCTGATACAACAACGCCACCGTCGAGGTGGCGTTGTTGTTACTGCAGTGCCTATGGTGTGTTCAGTCCAGCGCCGGCGGCACTGCACGGGGCGCTCGCGCGCTCGCAGAGACTTCCATTGCATCGCGCGTGTTCTTCTGCACCGCAACCGCACCAAACAGACTCAGCGCGTAAGCCATCGCATAGAAGCCTTTTTCGCTCAGCAGCAAGGTGGCGTTGAACAAGCCGATGGTCAGCAGGACCAACGCAATGATCAGCGAAAACCAGCAGATGGCGTAATACAGGCCAGTGACCGGAATGCCGTCGACGCGATCACGCACGCTCTTCTGCAACGACACCGATGCGAACAGGCCAAACAACAGCAAGGTGAAGTAGTAACCCTTTTCATTGAGCAGCATCTGCGCATTCCACAGGCCGATCAGATAAGCCGATCCGCCAAGCAGCAAGGCAGCCCAGGACGCGGCGATGAACGCGGACGAGGTTTTTTGCGTTGCCATGGAAACTCCTTTTCATGGTGATATTTCATGATGAAACAGCGATGTGAGACGCGTCCGCCCTGCGGAGAGTGACCTGCGACAAGGGCGGCCTCGGCAGCGTCGTGTAAGGTACTTGAAAACCCGACGCGGGACACGTTGCGGGAGGGCTGCAGCGTGACCGCGACCCACCCCTGGAGGACCTCATGTCTGCCCGACGTCTGCTCGCTCTGGCCTGCTCGGCCACCCTGTTCACCACCAGCGCCGTTGCGGCCGCTCCTGCCGCCGCACCCGCACCCTCGTCCACTGCTGCTCCCGCAGCAGCCATTCCCAAGGCGCAGTGGCCGTTCCAGGCCGCCGCCATCGCTGATTTCGACGAACCCTGGGCGATGACCTTCCTGCCTGATGGCACGCTATTGGTCAGCGAAAAGCGGGGCGCCCTGATGCGGCTGGATCCCAAGACCAAGCGCAAGAGCGCGGTGTCCGGCGTGCCGACAGTTGCCTACGGCGGCCAGGGCGGCTTTGGTGATGTGCTGGCGCATCCGCGATTTGCGAAAAATGGCCTGGTCTATGTGAGCTATGCCGAGCCCGGCCAGGGCGACACCCGCGGGGCAGCTGTCGCCCGTGCCAAGCTCACGTTGGACGCCACTGGCGGCGGCACCTTGTCCGACCTCAAGGTGATCTGGCGACAGGAGCCCAAAGTCTCCGGCAACGGCCACTTTGGTCATCGGCTTGCGTTCGACCCGAGCGGCAAGCTGTGGATCACCTCCAGCGAACGGCAGAAATTCGATCCCGCGCAGGACATGAAGGCCAACCTCGGCAAGTTGATCCGTCTCAACGACGACGGCAGCGTGCCGGCCGACAATCCGTTTGTTGCGCAGGGCGGCGTGGCTGCACAGGTGTGGTCACTGGGCCACCGCAACATCCTGGGCATTGCCTTCGACGGCAAGGGCCGGTTGTGGGAACACGAAATGGGCCCGGCCGGTGGCGATGAGCTCAACCTGATCCAGCGCGGCGCCAATTACGGCTATCCAATCGTGTCCAACGGCGATCATTACGATGGCCGACCGATTCCCGACCACTACACCCGGCCGGAATTCGCTGCCCCCAAGATCAGCTGGACGCCGGTGATTTCGCCCGCCGGCTTTGTGATCTACAGCGGCAAGCAGTTCCCGGCGTGGCGCGGCAATGGCTTCATCGGCGGACTATCGTCGATGGCACTGGTGCAGGTGTCGCTCGGCGATCAGCCGCGCGAAGTCGCTCGCTATGACATGGGAGCGCGCATCCGCGAAGTGGAGCAAGGCCCCGATGGTGCGCTGTGGTTGCTTGAAGACGAGGCCAGCGGCAGCACCGGGCGCCTGCTCAAGCTGACACCCAAGAGCAAGGCCGCGGTTGAAAACGACGCGTGAGCGCAATGACGTAAACCGTTCCAGGCACTGCCTGCGCGCCCATGTGCGCAGGCAGTGTGCGGTCTGGCGGCGTGACGTCCGCTGTGTAGTGACTGGCCATTCGCCACGACGATCCCTGATCGTCTTAACGCCAACAGGTGAGAACTCGGCTGGATGGCATTGCTGAGGTCTCCGCCATGCCGCGTAAACAGGCCGACACCAGCGTCTGCTCCACTGATGTAGGTACGGCGTGTGTGGATGCTTGGATGCGCTAGATGCGGACCGTGGTTCGCTACGGCAGCTGAGAGACGTCTGCTCTTGAAAAAACAGCCGGGCCACCGGCCTGGCTGTTTAAGCGCACACGACGTCAGTCACGGCCCGCTGCTTCCGACGCGATGACAGGTCATCGCGTCGGGCTACCCTCAGGCGTCGAGCAACTCAAATGTCACCGCCTCGCCACTCTTGGCCGATGCGCAGACCCACACGTCGAAGACGCCCGGCTCGGCGCCGAAGACGCCCTTGGGATTGGTGAAGGACAGCGCGTCGCGCGTGAGGGTGAACACCACCTCCGTGCTCTCACCCGGCTGCAGCAACACCTTGCGAAACCCCTTGAGTTCACGCACCGGGCGCACCCGGCTGGCCACACGGTCGTGCACGTACAACTGCACCACTTCTTCGCCGGCCACCCGGCCAGTATTGGTCACGCGCGTGGTGATGCTGAGGGTGTCGTCCCAGCCCAGCTGCGCGGTGCTCAACTGCGGCTGCGCATAGGCAAAGGTGGTGTAGCTCAGCCCATGGCCGAACGGATACAACGGCTCGTTGGGCATTTCGCGCCAGCGCGCCTTGTACTCGGACAGCGTCGGCAGTTCCGGGCGGCCGGTGCGCAGATGGTTGTAGAAATACGGCTGTTGCCCGGTCACCTGCGGAAAGCTGATCGGCAGACGCGCGGAGGGGTTGTAGTCGCCGAACAACACGTCGGCCACGCCGGTACCGGTCTGCGTGCCCAGGTACCAGGTCACTGCGATCGCATCGGCATCGCGTACCGCACCGCTCAACGCCAGCGCGCGGCCATTGCGCAACAGCACCACCACCGGCGTGCCGGTAGCGGCCACCGCTTCGGCCAGCGCCTGTTGCGCCGGTGGCAAGGTGATCTCGGTGCGCGACTGCGCCTCACCACTGAACCGCTGCGGCTCGCCCAGCGCCAGCACCACCACGTCGGCAGCCTGCGCGGCATCAATGGCCGCGGAAATACCGCCCGGTAGCGCCTCCTCAAGGCCACAGCCCTGCACAACGCTCAGATAGTCGGTGCCGACCACGGCGCGCACGCCCTGCTCCAGGGTCACGTAGCGCGCCTTGTCGCCGAACAGCGTCCAGCAGCCTTCGATGTTCTCGCGGTCCTGCACGAACGGCCCGATCAAGGCGATGCGCTGTCCGCTCTTCTTCAACGGCAACACGGCGCCGTCGTTCTTCAGCAACACGATCGAACGCCGCGCCGCATCGCGCGACAACGCATCGTGTGCAGGCAGGTGCGCGTTATCGGCTTCACGCGCCGGGTCCAGCGAACGGTACGGGTTGTCGAACAGACCAATCGCGTCCTTCAGCTGCAGGATGCGGCGCACGCTGGCATCCAGCGCGGCCATCGGCACTTCGCCGCTTTCCACCAGCGACGGCAGATGCGCGGCATAGAAGCCGCTCTGCATGCTCAGGTCCAGCCCGGCCAGAAACGCCTTCTTGGTGGCGTCGCGCTCGTCGGCGGCGTAGCCGTGCGCGATCAGCTCCATGTCGGCGGTGTAGTCGGAAATCACCACGCCCGGGAACTGCCATTCACCGCGCAGGATCTCGGTGAGCAACTCATGGTTGGCGCTGGCCGGCACACCGTTGATGTCGTTGAAGGAGGACATCACCGTCAGCGCACCGGCATCGAAGGCGGCCTTGAACGGCGGCAGATGCACGTCGCGCAGGGTCTGCGGCGCGATGTCCACGGTGTTGTATTCCATGCCGGCAGCCACCGCGCCATAGGCGGCGAAGTGCTTGGGCGTGGCCAGCAGGCCATCGTCGGCAGTCAGGTCGCTGCCCTGGAAGCCGCGCACGCGCGCGGCGGCGAATGCCATGCCCAGCACCACGTCTTCGCCGGCGCCCTCGGCGCCACGGCCCCAACGCTGGTCGCGGGCGATATCCACCGCCGGTGCGAAGGTCCAGTGGATGCCGGCCGCGGTGGCCTCGATCGCGGTGGCGCGCGCGGTGCGCTCGGCCAGTTCCGGCTCGAAGCTGGCCGCCTCGCCCAGCGGGATCGGGAACACCGTGCGCATGCCGTGGATCACGTCCGCGGCCAGGATCACCGGGATGCCAAGCCGGCTTTCCTCGGTGGCCACCCGCTGGATCAGGCGACCCGATTCAGCCCCGCCGCCGTTGAACAAGGTGCCGACCAGTCCCTCGCGGACCTGTTGCAGCACCTCGTCGGCGTTGCGCACATTGGCCTCGGGATTCACGTCCGGCGCGAACGGCCGCACCATGTCGGCGAATACCCCCAACTGGCCGACCTTCTCTTCAACGGTCATCCGGGCAATCAGGGTTTCGATGCGATCAGCAGCCATGAGATCCTTGAGAAAACGTTTACATGGCCGGCAATTCTAGCCTGCTGCGGCCGCGGGGATGCAAGTCTTTGAGGCCGGGATTCGGAATTCGGGAGTTGTAGAGGCCGGTTCACGCATGTTGTGCGCCAGCGCGGCGGCGGCGCTCGGTTCCCGGCGACCCTCGATACTCCCGGTTCCGTGCATGCAGCGACAAGCAGGCAAGGCGAGTAATTCGCGACACTCAGGCCGCCCGCTCCCGTTCGATGATGACGCCGACTGCCTGCGCACCACGCACCGCACCGGGCTTGCTGAGCTTCAGCCGTAGCCACTGCACGCCGAATTCGTCCAGCACGATCGCCGCGCAACGCTCGGCCAGGGTCTCGACCAGCCCGAAATCCGAGCCCTGCACGAAGTCGATCAACCGCTTGCTCACCGCCTTGTAGTTCAGCGTATCGGCAATGTCGTCGCTGGCCGCCGGAATGCGGTTGTCGAAGCCCATCTCCAGATCGAACCGCAGCGTCTGGCGAATCCGCCGCTCCCAGTCGTAGATGCCGATCAGCGCATCGATTTCCAGGCCTTCGATAAAAACTTTGTCCATAGGTGGGGAATCGGGAATAGGGATTAGGGAATAGTGAGGAGCACAAGCAACGACAAGGCAGCGCGAACGGAATCGAAGTGGCGCCTTTACGATTCCCGATTCCCGACTCCCGATTCCCCCGCCGCCAGCGGCGGCAAGCCCGCCATATCCCAGCGCGGCGTCACATGCACCGCGGCATCGGCGTGCTCGCCGGCCTGAAGCCGCAGCGCGCCGGCGAAGGCAATCATCGCGCCATTGTCGGTGCACAGCGCCGGACGCGGGAAACAGACCCGGCCGCCCCGCCGCTGCGTGGCCTCGTGCAATTGCGCGCGCAAGCGCTTGTTGGCGCCGACCCCGCCGGCCACCACCAGCGTGTTGCAGCCAGCAGCGTCCAGCGCGCGCAGGCATTTGATCGCCAGCGTTTCCACCACCGCATCTTCGAAGCCGCGCGCGATGTCCGCGCGGGTGGTGTCGGACTGGTCGCTGCCGCGCCAGGCCAGCAGCACCTGGGTCTTGAGCCCGCTGAAGCTGAAATCCAGGCCCGGCCGGTCGGTCATTGGCCGGGCGAACCTGTAACGCCCGGGCGTGCCGGTCTCGGCCAGTGCCGCCAGCTGCGGGCCGCCCGGGTAGGGCAGGCCCATCATCTTGGCGGTCTTGTCGAAGGCCTCGCCGGCCGCATCGTCCAGGGTCTCGCCCAGCACTTCGTAGCTGCCCAGCGCCTTCACCGACACTAATTGGGTATGCCCGCCGGAGACCAGCAGCGCCACGAAGGGCGGCTGCGGCGGGTCGTCTTCCATCAGCGGTGCCAACAGATGCCCTTCCATGTGATGCACCCCGATCGCTGGCACCTCCAGCGCCCAGGCCAGCGAGCGCGCCACACCGGCACCGACCAGCAGGGCGCCCACCAGGCCGGGCCCGGCGGTGTAGGCCACTCCGTCCAGTTCGTCGATGCGCAGCCCGGCCTCGCCCAGGGTCTGGCGGATCAATGGCAGCAGCTTGCGCACGTGGTCGCGGCTGGCCAGCTCCGGCACCACCCCGCCGTACTCTGCATGCAGCGCGATCTGGCTGTACACCGCATGGGCGCGCAACGCTGGCACGCCGGTCAGGGCGGTGTCGTAGACCGCCACACCGGTCTCATCGCATGATGATTCGATCCCAAGGACTTTCACGGCAACTCGGCAGATAAACGTGTGCGTGCATTTTCGCAGCTTTTGCGTTGCGCAGATCGGCCCGCCCGCAGAGGCTGCTCAGCTGTGCCCGCCGCCCGGAAACGCGCGCCGGCGCACGCTCTGCCTGGCCGTTCCCGGCAATTTTCGCCAAGGGCTTGCAGGCCGCTTGCAAGTCGTTATAATGCGCGGCTCGCCGGGGCAACCCGGAAATTCCGTCACGCGAGTCCGCTCGCACCCGCCCGGGGCTCCCGGACGGAAATCCCATTTTCTGGAGAACACATGCCCAGCGTTAAAGTCCGCGAGAACGAGCCCTTCGAATTTGCGCTCCGTCGTTTCAAGCGCACCTGCGAAAAGGCCGGCGTGCTGGCCGAGACCCGCAAGCGCGAGTTCTATGAAAAGCCGACTCAGGAGCGTAAGCGTAAGGCTGCCGCTGCCGTGAAGCGTCAGCTGCGTCGTTCCTCGCGCGACGTCACCAAGCGCCAGCGCTTGTACTGATCGAACGCGGTTCCTTGCCGGTGAGTCTGCGCTGAAGGCGCGTCTCACCGGGAGCGAACCCAAGAGCCGGCACGCGCAAGCGTCGCCGGCTTTTTGTATTGGTCTGTCACGCGGTGTCGCATCAGCCACATCGTGCAGCCCGCGCGCGACGCGTGCCGCCCATCGTGCTCATTGCGACGTGCGCCCTGCCCACATTTCGGCCAACGCGCAAGTCCGTTCAGGCGCCTCGGCCACCATTCGATACCCACACTCAGGAGTCACCGCATGCCCCTCAAGCAGCAGCTTACCGATGACATGAAGGCCGCCATGAAGTCCGGCGACAAGCACAGCCTGGGCGTGATCCGGCTGATCAATGCCGCGATCAAGCAGAAGGAAGTGGACGAGCGCATCGAGATGGACGATGCCGCCGTCATCGCCGTGCTCGACAAGATGGTCAAGCAGCGCAAGGACTCGGTCACCCAGTACGAAAGCGCTGCACGCGAGGACCTGGCGCAGATCGAGCGCGAGGAAATCGTGGTGATCGAGCGTTACCTGCCGGCCAAGATGGGCGAAGCTGAAATCGTCGCCGCCATCCAGGCCACCATTGCCGAGACCGGCGCCAGCAGCCCCGCCGACATCGGCAAGCTGATGGGCGCACTCAAGCCCAAGCTCGCCGGCCAGGCCGACATGGGCCTGGTGTCCACGCTGGTGAAGAAGCACCTGGCGGGCTGACACCACGCTCGCGTTCGCGCCTGCCCTGCGCAAGCAGCCGGGGCAGGCGTGTTGGAAGTGACAGTGGCAGCGCTGCTGGCTGACATGGCTGACCACGCGGCACCAGGCTGGCGCTGGCGTCGCGTCGAAACCGGAATGCGTCGGAACGCCATCCGGTGAGCCGGCAGTGGCGTCAGTGGCGTCAGCACGCCAGGATCACTGCCATGCTGACGCGCCTTGCGTCGCCTGCTTCGCTTCAACGCCAGCACGCGTCAAGCGACGTACCGTAGCGCCGAATGTTCCGGCACCGGCGCCCATATGGCTGCAAGGCCACGCCGTCCTGTCAGGCTCGCCGCCTTTGCGCATTCGAGAGGACGTCCGCAGTTCCCTATCCACACGCGGCCACGGCCAGCCCGTTTGCAGCACCCCACCAATCGCAGTGCTGGGATTGCCTGCGCAGCAACGCCACATCGGCCACGCCCATCACGCGTTGCGCTCAACGTCTCGACCCGCGCGGACGCAGCCGCCACTTTTCACCGCACCTTCGATCCGGCCCTGTTAGAACGGTGACGCCAGCGCAGGCGCGGGCCAGGCACTCCGCATACCGGTCTGGCTCCATGCCACCTGCGTCCGCGACGGTATGCGCCAAGGATTTTCGCCGGTGACGACGCTTTCCACCGAATACCTGCAAAAACATCTGGGCCGCCTGCAGCGCAGCCTGCCGATGGCGCTGTTCAACCGGTTTCTCGAAATCGACGTGATGACGCAGGCCGCTTCGCTATCGTTCTATGCGCTGCTGTCGTTGGCGCCGTTGCTGGTCTTGCTGCTGTGGCTGACTGCCTCGCTGTATCCACCGGCACAGGAAGCGCTGGTGCAGCAGGTCGCGCAACTGGCCGGCGGTAGCGCCGCCGAGGTGGCCGACACGGTGATCCGCAATGCCACCGACCAGCCCGGCATCGGCTCGCTGGCCGGGCTATGGAGCACGTTGCTGCTGTTCATCGGTGCCACCGCGGTGTTTGCGCAGCTGCAGAACGCGCTGAACCTGATCTTCCGCACCGACAAGCAGCGCCTGGACGGCATCATGGCGTGGCTGAAAAAACGCGTTTTTTCCTTTGGGGTGATCCTGGCACTGGGCTTTCTGCTGATCGTGTCGATGATCGCCACCACCGCCCTGCAGGTGGTGTTCGCGCGGCTGCCGTCGGTACTGCCGGCGGTGGGTTACGTGACCACGCTGGCGCTGTACTCAGTGGCGTTCGCGTTTCTGTACCGCTATCTGCCCGATCGCACCGTCAACTGGCGGCAGGCCTTCGTCGGCGGCGTCATTACCGCCCTGCTGTTCGCGCTGGGCCGCTATGCCATCGGCGTCTACATCGCCAAGGCCGCGCCGGGCAGCGCCTACGGCTCGATGGGCACCCTGGTCATCCTGCTGGTGTGGATGTACTACGCCTCGGTGGTGTTCTTCGTCGGAGCCTTGCTGACTGCGGTCATCGACGAGCGCGTGCGCTCGCACCGCAAGCTACGCGAGGCCGGCGTGGACCCGGATCACCCGCCCGAGGTCATCGCCACGCCCGTGGCGGCAGGCGCCCCCACGCTGCCGGACACACCTGCGCGCAGCTGACCCGGCGAAGGTGTGCTGCGCATGACCGGCAGGCCTCTGGCGGCCGGCCGACTCAGGCTGGCGCCGGCGGCTGGGATATCCTAGCGGGATGGCCCGCATCCCCGACGCATTCATCGACGAACTGCTTGCGCGTACCGACATCGTCGAGATAGTAGGCGGCCGCGTGCCGCTCAAGCGCCAGGGCAAGGAGTATTCGGCGCGCTGCCCGTTCCACGACGAGCGCTCGGCCTCGTTCACGGTCTCACCGACCAAGCAGTTCTATCACTGCTTCGGCTGCGGCGCGCATGGCACGGCAATCAGCTTTTTGATGAATTACGATCGCCTCGAGTTTCTCGATGCGGTCGACGAGCTGGCCAAGCGCGCCGGCATGGAGATCCCGCGCGACACCCAACAGCGCACCCCGCAGCAGCAGGACGACAGCCGCGAGCTGTATTCGGCACTGGAAGCGGCCACCAAGTTCTTCCAGCGCCAGCTCGAAGGCAACGCACGCGCCGCCGAGTACCTGGACGGGCGCGGTGTGGATGCGGAGAACCGTGCGCGTTTCCAGATCGGTTACGCGCCCGATGGCTACAGCGCACTGAAGGACACCCTGGGCACCGATGCGCGCCGCATGAGCGTGCTCGAACGCGCCGGGCTGTTTTCCAAGAACGATCGCGGCCACGTGTACGACAAGTTCCGCGACCGGGTGATGTTCCCGATCTTCGATCGCCGCGGCCGCGTGATCGCCTTCGGCGGCCGCATCCTGGGCGCGCCGGCCGATGGCCGCGACCCCGGCCCGAAGTACCTCAATTCGCCGGAAACCGCGCTGTTCCACAAGGGCCGCGAGCTGTATGGCCTGTGGCAGGTGCGCCAGGCCAATCAGAAGATCGAGCGGCTGATCGTGGTGGAAGGCTACATGGACGTGGTCTCGCTGTTCCAGTTCGGCGTCACCCAGGCAGTGGCCACGCTGGGCACGGCCACCACGCCCGAACATGCCGAACTGTTGTTCCGCAACGCGCCGGACGTGTACTTCTGCTTCGACGGCGACAACGCCGGGCGCAAGGCCGGCTGGCGCGCGCTCGAGTCGGTGTTGCCGCGCATGAAGGACGGCCGCCAGGCGTTCTTCCTGTTCCTGCCCGACGGCGAAGACCCGGACACCATCGTGCGCAAGGAAGGCGCGCAGGCCTTCGATCAGCGCCTGAAACAGGCCACGCCGCTGTCGCAGTTCTTCTTCGACGAGATGTCGCGCGAGATCAACCTGCACACGCTGGATGGCAAGGCGCGCCTGGCCGAACGCGCCAAGCCGATGCTGGCGCAGATACCCGAAGGCGCGTTCGGCGATCTGATGCGGCAGGAACTGGCGCGCATGACCGGCGTGGGTGCCTCGCCCAGTTCGCCCGGCCACGGCGCAACGCCACAGGCCCGCGTACCGGCGCGGGTCGGCGCACCGGTGCAGCGGCGCAGCCTGGTGCGCGCCTCCATCGCGATCCTGCTGCAGCAGCCCTCGCTGGCGATGGGGCTGGACCGTCACCACGACCTGGCCGGGCTACGCCTGCCCGGCGTGGAGCTGCTGATGGAATTGCTGGACATCGTGCAGCAGCGCCCGGAAATCAGCACCGGCGCGCTGCTGGAGCACTTCACCGAACGCGAAGAACAGGCGGCCCTGCAAAAGCTGGCTGCGCAGGTGCTGCCCGGCGACGAACAGAGCTGGGCCATGGAGTTGCACGACGCCATCGCCCAGATGGAAAAACAGCTGCTGCAACAGCGCCTGGAAGAACTGCAGGCCAAGCAGCGCGCGCAAGGCCTGGACGACACCGACAAATACGAACTGCGCGAGCTGCTCAAGGCACGCGCGGCATTGTGATGGGTCGCCGGCTACGCCATGGCCTGTGGGTGATTGCGCTGCTCGGCAGCGCTGCCTCGGCACAGACGGCGCCTGGCTGGACCCGCCACGAAGTGATCAGCTCCGGCCAGCCCACCCACGCGCAACTGCGCGCTGCGGCCGCGCGTGGCATCACCACCGTCATCGATCTGCGCGCCCCGGACGAGCCACGCGGCTACGACGAAACGACCGCTGCCGAGGCGCTGGGCCTGCGCTATGTGCGCCTGCCGATCCGCAATGCCGACGCCCTCACGCCCGAGGCGGTACGCGCGTTGCAGCGCATCCTGCGGCAGCAAACCGGCGGCCCGGTGCTACTGCACTGCGCCAGCGGCAATCGTGCCGGCGCGCTGCTGGCGCTGCTTGCCGCGCGCGAAGGTGCCAGCACCGAGCAGGCCCTGCAGCTCGGGCGTGAGGCCGGCATGCAGCCGTCGCTGGAACCGGCGGTGCACAGGCAGTTGCAGCCTGCGCCCCACCGCTGAGAAGCGGCGCAGGCCCCGGCAACACGGCGCCACAGGACGCGGACGTACGCGTCGTAGAATGACCCGCTCCAGGCGCACGAATGCGCGACACCGTCTGACCTCGATGAAGAAGCTGCTGGCGCGGTTGCGCATTGATCCCTTCACCCTCGCGCTGCTGTGCACGGTCACGCTCGCCTCGTTGTTGCCGGTGTCCGGTACCGCCGCTGCGGTCATGGACGATGTCACCGACGTGGCGATCGCCGCATTGTTCTTCCTGCATGGGGCGCGGCTGTCGCGCGAGGCAGTCAAGGCCGGTGCGCTGCACTGGCGGCTGCATCTGGTGATCCTGGCCTGCACCTTCGTGCTGTTTCCGCTGCTTGGGCTGCTGCTCAAGCCGCTGGCGCATGTGGCACTGACCCCGGAGCTGTACATCGGCGTGCTGTTCCTGTGCGCGCTGCCGTCCACCGTGCAGTCCTCGATCGCGTTCACCTCGATGGCGCGCGGCAATGTCCCGGCCGCGGTCTGCGCGGCCTCGCTTTCCAGCCTGCTCGGCGTGTTCTTCACTCCGCTGCTGATGGGCGCGATGGTCGGCAGCCAGGGCGCAATGGCGCATCCGGCCGAAGCGATCGGCAAGATCCTGCTGCAATTGCTGGTGCCGTTCCTGGCCGGCCACTTCCTGCGTCCATGGATCGGTGGCTGGGTCGAACGGCATCGCGCGGTTCTGCGTTACACCGACCAGGCCACCATCCTGCTGGTGGTCTACACCGCCTTCAGCGCGTCGGTGAACGAAGGGCTGTGGCAGAAGACCCCGTTGCCGGCCCTGCTTTCGGTGATCGGCGTGGCAGCCCTATTGCTGGCGATGGCGATGATCTCCATCACCTTCCTTGCGCGGCGCCTGCACTTCAGCCGCGCCGACGAGATCGCCATCGTGTTCTGCGGTTCGAAAAAGAGCCTGGCCACCGGCGTACCGATGGCCAAGGTGATGTTCGCCGGTGGCGGGCTGGGCGCGATCGTGCTGCCAATCATGCTGTATCACCAGGTGCAGCTGATCGTCTGCGCGTTCGTGGCAGCGCGCTATGCGCGCAACGCACCAGGCGATGCACCGCCGCAGCCCGGGAAGCGCTAGCCGCGCATCACGTTCCCTGCTGGCGACCGCTGGCGGCCAGGCAGCTGCCAGGCGCACCCGCGCATCCTCGTTCCCGCCTGAGACAAACATCCCCGCCGACATACGTTCGGCGTGACAGCAGTTCGCATTGCCCGCGTTGGCCGACATCCCGACAGCTCACACTTTCGAACGCGCAGTGGAGCGCCGCGACCCGGTTCGATGCTGCGTTCGACTTTCGTCACAGAGAGGGTGTCCATGGCTGTCTCATTGCGTTCGCCGTCTCCTGCGCGATGCGCGTTTGTTCTGCTGCTTGCGACACTGAGCGCCTGCGAAAGAACCACGCCAGCCGCGCCGCCCCGTACGGCCGCCACGCCCCCAACCACCGCGGCCGGTATCGACTGGAACGAAGGTCACGTCGAAAAGGCTTTCGAAGAAGCCCAAAAGACCGGCAAACCGGTGCTGCTGTACTGGGGCGCGATCTGGTGCCCGCCCTGCAATCGGCTCAAGACCACCACCTTCAAGGATCCGGCATTCATTACACAGACCCGGCGCTTCGTGGCCGTGCATCTGGACGGCGACCAGGAGGAGGCGCAGCGTTGGGGCGAGCGTTTCGCAGTCAAGGGATATCCCACCATCCTCCTGCTGCGCCCGGATCGCAGCGAGATCACCCGGCTGATCGGCGACACCACCACAGCGCAGCTCATCGACAGCCTGCGCGCAGCGGCCCAGCTCAGTAGCAGTACCAAGCAGTTGCTGGACATGGCGCTCAAGAACCCTGCATCGCTCAAGCAGGACGATTGGGCGCTACTCGCCGGCTACAGCTGGCTCCACGACAATCAACTGGTCGATGCCGAGCAGGCCTCCGTCGTGCTGGCAAGCTTGGCAAAGACAGCGCCGCAGCCAGCATTACAACGGCAATTCGGCCTGCTGGCGGTGCTCGCCAACAGGCAGAAACCGGTCTCCACGCCGGCAACGCGTGCCTTGCTGCAGGCGGTGATCGCCGACCCCGCCGATGTCCGGACCAATCTGCATGTCCTGGTCCCCGGTGCAGCCACCCTGGTGGCCTCGGCCAGCGATGATGCGCGCGCGCGGGCCAGCGTGTCCGAGGCGTTCAATCGGGCATTGGCGCAGGCCTATGCAGACCCCACGCTGCCGATCGTCGACCGGCTGCGCACCGCGTTTGCAGTGATCGCGCTCGCGCGTCTGTCTCAGGGGCAGCCCGAAGCCAGCGAGCAAGACGGGCCGCAGCCGCCGCTGCCGGCCGACGTCATCGAGACCGTGCATCAACGTGTGCATTGGGCCGTTGCAACGGCCAAGACTCCCGAAGAGCGCCAATCCACGATCGAGAGCGCGGTCGATCTATTGGTGGAGGTGGGCGACAACGGCGCGGCCGAACAGTTGCTGCTGGCCGAGTTGGGCCGCAGCAAGACGCCGTCCTACTACATGCCCTACCTTGGCCACCTGGCCGAAGAGCGCGGTGACAACAAGACAGCGCTGTCCTGGTTCAAGAAGGCGTACGCCACACCCGGCAGCGAAGGAACGCTGGTGCAGCGCGGCGTGCCGTATCTGGATGCCATGATCCGCCTCAATCCGGACGATGCTGCAGGCATCGAAGCGCTTGCAGGCCAGGTGATCGGCGATCTGGCCAAACAGCCCGATGGCTATCTGCGCAAGAACCGCAGGCACTTCGACCCGGTAGGTGCATCGTTGCAGGCCTGGAGCAAACAGCACCACGCGCAAGGCAGCGCAGTGCTGGAGCGCTTGCGGCAGAAGGCGCAGGCCACCTGTGGCAGCAGGACCGATTGCGTCGCCTGGCTGGGCTAGGCGCACGAGAAGCATTCGGTGGACGGCCGATTTACCGAGGTGCGCTTGTGCGGTGAGTGCACCAAGGCAGCAGCAAATGAGCCGCCCAGGCGATTGATCTTGATGTAAGCGAGGTCGCGCGTTGCCGGGAAAAAGCAGCGGATCACCGCACGATCGATTGCCGCGGCGACGATCAGCGTTTCATTGATGACTTCATCTGCACCAGGGCAGCATCATGAGGATCGCGATCGGTGCGCTGACAACCTCACGACTCCGTCCGTACCCAGTCATTGCTGGTGGACGCCATTCACATCCCCAGAGCACCAGCGCGATCAACTGCGCGTTCGCCGCAGAAGGGTCTACGTGTCATGCATGTGGTACTGACCGCTCGTCGAGTGTCGAAGGTATCGCGCGAGGCTACTGATTTTGCCCGCAAGCCGATAACGCAAGCCCACACGCCACTGCGCACGACGGAACACCGGTTCGCATCGCCTGCGCCGGTAGACCACACGCAGCGCTGCAACGGGCCATCAAGGCGCGATGCAACTGCAGTGCACGTGTTCCTACGCCACCTCACGGGCGATCGACATGGCATTGGCCGCTCGACGCTTTTTTCGTGGTGTCTTCGTACTGATGTCAGCCATCGCGACACTGAGCGGCGGTGATAAACCCGCAGCGCCTCCTGCACCAGCGCACGCCAAGGCAATCGCTGTTTCCGAAGCAGCCGGCATCGATTGGCGCGAGGGCAATATCAAAGACGCCTTCAACGAAGCAAGGGAGAGTAGCAAGCCACTGCTGTTGTATTGGGGTGCAATCTGGTGTCACCCGTGCAACATCCTCAAGGCCACCACGTTCAAGGATCCGGGCTTCATCGCACGCACCAGGCACTTCATCGCCGTGCATCTGGATGGCGATCTGGAAGAAGCGCAGGGCTGGGGCGATCGCTTCGGAAACCGGGGTTACCCCACCATCATCCTGTTGCGCCCGGACCGTAGCGTCATTACCCGTCTGTCCGGCACCGACAACAGCGCGCGCCTGATCGACGCGTTGCGTGCGGCGGAAAAAAGTACCAGCGCAGCAACACAACTACTGGACAAGGCGCGACACACGCCGCACGACCTTTCTGCCGACGACTGGGCCATGCTCAATAACTACGATTGGCTCATCGATGAGCAACTGGTCAAACGCCAGGACAAGGTCAAGGCCTTCACCCAACTGGTCAAGTCCGCACCGGATCCGACGCTGCAACCTCGATTTGCGCTGTTGGCACCCGAGCTGGCCAAGGATCCCGTCGTGGGCGACCCTGCATACCACGCGCTGCTGGAAGCGCTGCTGGCCAACCTGGCGGAACTCCGGCTCAATCTGCACGCACTCAACCCTATCGCCGGTCTCGTCACGGCCGCCAGCGGCAACTCCACCGAGCGTGCCAGATTCTCGAATGCGCTGTTGCGAGCGAAAGCAAGGCGACTGCGTCAGTTGGTTGGGGTGAACCTGCGCAGCCCCGTGTGCATCAGCAGCCATATCCGGCTGCGCTGCACAGCGCACCGCGTCGCTAGTGCACCCACGGCAACAGCAGGTGATCGACCATCAGGAAGGCGAATAGCGCCATCAGATAGACGATGGAGTAGCCGAACATCTTCATCGAAAACAGTTCGTCCGGCGGATCGAGCATGCGCCAGGCGTACCAGAGGAACACCACGTTGAGCACCAGCGCACCGCCCAGGTAGAACATCCCGCTCATGCCCACCACCACCGGCAGCAACGTCACGAGCGCCAGCAGCACCGTGTACACCAGGATCTGCTTGCGCGTGTGCGGCACGCCATGGGTCACCGGCAACATCGGGATCGCGGCCTTGGCGTAATCGGCGCGGCGGAAGATCGCCAGCGCCCAGAAATGTGGCGGCGTCCAGATGAAGATGATCAGCACGAGCAACGAGGCATTGATCCAGTCCGCGGTGGTCGCCAAGCCGGTCACCGCGGCCCATCCCAGCATCGGCGGCGTGGCACCGGCCAGACCGCCGATCACGATGTTCTGCGAGGTCGCGCGTTTCAGGTAGACGGTGTAGATCACCGCGTAGCCAATCAGCGAGGCGAAGGTCAGCACTGCGGTGATCACATTCACCCACACCACCAACAGGGTCATGGAGATCACGATCAGCGCGCCGGCGAACACCAGCACCTGCCACGGCCGCACCTTGCCCACCACCAGCGGACGCCACGAGGTGCGAGCCATCTGCGCGTCGATCTTGGCATCGAGCAATTGATTGATCGCCGCCGCTGCCGAGGCGGCCAGCCAGATGCCCAGAAAGCCCAGCGCGCCGGTGCGCACCTGCACCCAGGACGGCATGCCGGGAATGGCCAGGAACATGCCCACCAGCGCGGTGAACACGATCAGTGCCACCACCTTGGGTTTGGTCAGATCCCAGTAATCGCGTGCGCTGACGGCCATGATCACTCCGGCGCGCGCAACCGCGCCAACAGGGAGACCAGCACGAACAACAGCGCCACCGCGCCACCGTTATGCAGCACCGAGACTTCCAGCGGCAGCGCCAGCTTGACGTTGAGCATGCCCAGCGTCACCTGCACGGCCACCAGCAACGCCAATGCGCCTGCCCACACCCGCATGCCCGGCGAGCGCGACAAGCGCCACGCCAGCCACCACAGGTACAGCGCGGTCGCAATCGCCCACAGCCGGTGTGCCATCTGGATGGCGATACGCGCCGCGCCATCAAGCACGCCGCCTTCGTAATCCACGCCGATACCGCGCCACAGCGTGAAGCCCTCGCGGAAGTCGTGCGGCGGCCACCACTGGCTGACGCAACGCGGAAAGTTGTCCGCCGACCAGCTGCCGCCGCCGCACGCCAGCGCGGCGTAGTTGGCGCTGACCCAGCCACCGAGCGCGATCTGCAGGCCCAGCACCGCCACGCCCAGCCGCAGCAACCATTTCAACCGCGAGGCATCGGCCAGCGTGATTGGCAGGTGCGTGGCACGCCAGGCCATCCACACCAGCAACGAGAACATCAGCATGCCGCCGAGCAGATGGCCCATCACCACAATGGGCTTGAGCAGCAGCGTCACCGTCCACATGCCCAGCAGCGCCTGGAAGATCACCACCGCCAGCGTCAGCACCGCCGCGCGCGCCAGGTCGATATTGCTCCAGCGCAACGCCGCCAACAGCAGGATGGCCTCGCCGGCCAGCGCCACGCCCATCGCCAACCCATGCCAGCCGGACATGTATAGAGGGATCGACAACGCCACCAGCACCGCGGCCGAAACGACCTGGGCGATACCCATGCGACGGCGGCGCGCGGCCAGCAGCGTCAGCACCAGCACCTCCACACCCAGCGCCCCGGCCAGGAAGCGGTGCACCTGCTCGCGCCAGGCCTTGTGCGATTCCAGCGGCCGGATCTTGCTGGCCACATGCGTGTTGGCTTCATCGGTGGTCTGCGGCCAGGTCACGCGGCCGTAGCAGGTCGGCCAGTCCGGGCAGCTCATGCCGGCATCGGACAGGCGCACGAACGAGCCGAACAGGATCGTGCTCGCAGTGAATAACGCCGCCAGCCAGGCCATGCGGTGGAAGTGACGGAACAATGCCGGTGGCGCAAACAGATTCATCGAAGCGGGCTCACATCAGTTTCAGCAGCTTGACCAGATCCGAGCGCAGGCCGGCCGGGTCGAAGCCCGGGGCATAGCGCAGGATCAAGAAGCCGTTGGGATCGATCACATACACCGGCACGCCGGCCGCATCGTCTGCATGCGGCAGCGCCCCGCGCAGCTGCACGTCGTCGCGCAACACGCGCAAGGCCGGCATCGGCGGCAGCCCGGCCGGCGGCGTACCGATCCACAGCACCTCCACCTTGTCGGCGCGATGGCCCAGCAATTGCCACACCTTGTCCAGTTCCGCGGCCAATGCCACGCACTGCTGCGCACACCCTGCGGGCGGAGCCAATGCGATCCGCCATACGCGCTCGCCAGGTGCCCATGCATATGGCTGCCCATCCGCGCGCATTGGCGTCAGCGCACGTAGGTCAGCAGGCGGATTGAGCAATTGGCCGTTGTTGCGCATCGATGCCGGCTGCCAGCCGGAAAAGCGCAGCACGCCGGCCAGCAACATCGAGCCGAAGAACAGCACCGCCAGGGCAATCAGCATTCTGCGGCCGCGTTTGACCGCGTGCGGTGTGGCCGATGGAGAGGTGGTCATACCGGCGATTTTCTCATGCCGCAGGCGTCAGTGCCCGCGCCTGCGTCGCCGCGCACGCCAGCTCAGCAGCGCGGCGGTGCTCAGCACCGCAAACGCCAGCCCGAACCATTGCACCGCGTAACCCAAGTGCCGCGCGGGCGGCAGCGTGTTCGGCAGCATGTCCAGATCGCGCACATAGCCCACCGGCAATGCCGGATCCAGGCGCAGCACCTGCGACGAAATGTCGCGCCTGCCCACCGCCTCACGCACGGCCTGCGGGTCCAGCCGCGTGGCCAGCCAAGTGGCCGCAGTGGCGGTGGGCGCCAGTGCAGGGCCGATCGCCAGACCAGCCGATGGTGGCGCACTGACAAGGCCCCGCACCGCCCGCACGCCGTCGAGCGCCGCGATGCTGGGTAGCTGCCGATTCGCCGGCAACGGCAGCCAGCCAAGATCGACCAACAGCGTCCCCGCTGCCCCCTCCACCGCGGCGAGTTGATACACGCGCACACCGGCACGCCCATCACGCAGTTGATTATCCAGCAGGACCTGCTGCGGCAGGAAGCGCACACGTCCGGTGGCCCAGCTCAGCGCCTGCGGACTGGCCAGAGCCTGCGCCAGGGTCAACGGCTTCTCCCGCACATGCGCCGCGCGTTCCACCAGCGCCTCCTTGCTGTGCATGCGTTGCAGCTGCCACTGCCCCAGCGATGCAAACCCCGCGCTCACCAGCACCGCCAACGCCCAGCCCAGCACCGCCGTGTGCTTGCGCGTCATGACAAGCGGCGCAAAAAGGCGTGCAATGCGACAACCACGCCGACGACCACCGGGGCTGCTGTGAACGACTCGCTCAAGACGCTGCTGATTGTCGCCTTCCTGATCGTGATTCTGTGGAACCTGGGGGCCGGTCTCTACTACCTGCTGACCGACCGCGGTCAGACCAAACGCACCGTCAATGCGCTCACCTGGCGCATCGGCTTATCGGTCGCCCTGATAGCCATTGTGATCATCGGCATCTACACCGGCTGGATCAAGCCACATGGCATCGGCCGCTGACGCGGCCGGGAATGGAGAATCGGGAGTAGGGAATCGTAGAAGCAAAAGCAGGCTCGCTCTTGCGATTCACGATTCCCGATTCCCGATTCCCGATTCCCGATTCTCAAAGTACATACACGAACAGGAACAGCGCCAGCCACACCACGTCGACGAAGTGCCAGTACCACGCGGCCGCTTCGAAGGCGAAGTGGTTGTCGCGGGTGAAATGGCCCTTGGCCGCGCGTAGCCACATCACCGCCAGCATGATCGTGCCCAGCAGCACGTGCATGCCATGGAAACCGGTGAGCATGAAAAAGGTGGAGCCGTAGATGCCCGAACCCAGGGTGAGATTGAGCTCGGTGTAGGCGTGGATGTACTCCTCCGCCTGCAGGAACAGGAACACGCAGCCCAGCAGCACCGTCAGCCCCAGCCACAGCAGCAGCGCGCCACGGCGCCCGCCCTTCAGCGCGTGATGGGCAATGGTCAAGGTCACGCCGGAGCTGAGCAGGATCAAGGTATTGATCAGCGGCAGGCCCCAGGCCGGAATGGTCTGGAATTGGCCGCCGATCGTGCCCGGGCCATTGGTCGGCCAGGCCGCCGAATAGCCATTCCACAGCAACTCGTTGGTCATCACGCCGTCGCCCTCGCCGCCCAGCCAGGGCAGCGTCAGCACGCGCGTATAAAACAGCGCACCGAAGAAGGCGCCGAAAAACATCACTTCGGAAAAAATGAACCACACCATTCCCATGCGGAACGAACCGTCCACCTGGCGGTTGTAGTTGCCGGCGTTGGACTCGCGAATGACATCGCCAAACCACATGAACAAGGTCGCCAGCAACATCGCCATGCCGGCGAAGAACGTCCAGCGCCCCCACGCCGCGTCGTTGAGCCAGCTGGCCACGCCGATCATCATCACGAACATCGCAATCGAGCCGACGAACGGCCATTTGCTTTGGCTCGGGACGAAATACGCATCGGCGTTGGGACTGTGATCGGCCATGGCGTTGCTTCCGTATCGTGGTAAGGGTGGATGGATTTACGGTGCGGCGCGTGGCGCATCAGAGGCGCCTCCGCTCTGCAATTCAGAGGTCAGCGCGTCGTTGCGGTAGAACGTATAGGACAAGGTGATGGTGGTGACTTCCGGCGGCAGCGCCGGATCGACGATGAAACGCAACGGCATGTCGCGCGTCTCGCCAGCCTGCAAGGTCTGCGCGGTGAAACAGAAACATTCGGTCTTGTTGAAATACCCCGATGCACGCGCCGGCGCGACCGACGGTACCGCGCTGCCAACCACTGCGCGTGCACTGTCGTTGCGCGCGAAGTACAGCGCCTCATTGAGCTCGCCAGGCACCACATCCATCGTCATCTGCTCGGGATGGAAGGTCCACGGCAACTTGGAATTGACCCCGGCATCGAACTCCACCCGCACCGTGCGCTTGCCTGGCACGGCGAGCGTGCCCGCGCCTGCCCGCGCGTTGCCAGGCGCGCGCTCCATGCGAATCCCGAAGACTTTCTCGCAGGCGATGCGATACAGCGGCACCAGGGAAAACGTCAACACGAACACACCTAGCACTACGGCAAGCAGCTTGAACAAGCCAGCCGTGGGTGCAGGTGCGGGCGCGCGTGCATTCACCGCCCGATGACTCCGGACGCGATGAACCCCGCGTAGATCAGCAACGCGATGATGCCGACCGTGATCGCCGTGCGTCGCACCGCGCGACGCTGCTGCGCCTGCCGCTCGGCCGCAGAAAGCAGACGCGTCACTGCCGGCTCCGAGGCAGACTCAGTGACCGATGTCTTCATGCGCAAGATCTCCAGGCTTGATCACCGGCGGCACGGTGAAGGTATGCGCAGGCGCCGGTGACGGCACTGTCCATTCCAACCCCTTGGCACCTTCCCACGCACGCGCATCGGCACGGGCGCCGCTGCGCAACGAGGCGAACAAGATCGCCGCCATCAGGAACGGGGTGGCGAACATGCCGAAGGCACCGATCGAGCTGACCAGATTCCAGTCGGCAAATACCACGTTGTAATCGGGGATGCGCCGCGGCATGCCAGCCAGGCCGAGAAAATGCTGCGGGAAGAACAACAGGTTGACGAAGATCATCGTCCACCAGAAGTGGAACTTGGCCCAGGCCTCGTTGTACATGCGCCCGGTCCACTTCGGCCACCAGTAGTACACCGCCGCAATCAGCGCGAACACCGCGCCGGTGACCAGCACGTAATGGAAATGCGCCACCACGAAGTAGGTGTCGTGATACTGGAAGTCGGCCGGCACGATCGCCAGCATCAGGCCCGAGAACCCACCGATACTGAAGAGAATGACAAAGGCCACCGCCCACAACATCGGTGATTCGAAGGTCAGCGAGCCCTTCCACATCGTGCTGACCCAGTTGAACACCTTCACCCCGGTCGGGATGGAGATCAGCATGGTGGCAAACATGAAGTAGATTTCGCCCCCCAGCGGCATGCCCACGGTAAACATGTGGTGCGCCCACACGATGAAGCTCAGGAACGCGATCGCCGCGATCGCGTACACCATCGCCTGGTACCCGAACAGCGGTTTGCGGCTGAAGGTCGGGATGATCTCGCTGACCACGCCGAACGCCGGCAGGATCATGATGTAGACCTCCGGGTGCCCGAAGAACCAGAAGATGTGCTGGTACATCACCGGGTCGCCGCCGCCGGCCGCGTTGAAGAAGCTGGTGCCGAAGAACTTGTCGGTCAGCAGCATGGTCACCGCGCCGGCCAGCACCGGCATCACTGCAATCAACAAAAACGCGGTGATCAGCCACGCCCAGCAGAAGATCGGCATCTTCAGCAGATCGATGCCGGGCGCACGCATGTTGAGCACGGTGGCGATGATGTTGATCGCGCCCATGATCGAGCTGACGCCGGCCACGTGGATTGCGAACACGCTGAAGGCCACGTTGTAGCCGCCTTGCAGCGACAACGGCGGATACAGCGTCCAGCCACCGGCGGGCGCGCCGCCGGGCAGAAACAATGTCAGCAACAGCAAGGTGAAGGCCACCGGCAGCAGCCAGAACGACCAGTTGTTCATGCGCGGCAACGCCATGTCCGGCGCACCGATCTGCAGCGGAATCATCCAGTTGGCCAGGCCCACGAAGGCCGGCATCACGCCACCGAAGATCATCACCAGCGCATGCACGGTGGTCATCTGGTTGAAGAATTCGGGTTTGACGAACTGCAGGCCTGGCTGCATGAGTTCGGCGCGGATCACCACGCTCATCGCCGCGCCGATGATGAACATCACGAAGGAGAACAGCAGATACAGCGTGCCGATGTCCTTGTGATTGGTCGAAAAGAACCAGCGCTCGACGAAACCGGGCTGGTGGTGTCCGTGGTGATCGACTGCGGTATGCGCCATGACGGAACGACCTCTGCGAAGCGGTGCGATTGCGTGCGGTTAAAGAGCGGCGGTCGGTGCGGCAGCCGGCGTCGCGGGTGCGGTTTCAGGCGCTGCATCGCCAGCCGGCGCCGGCGTTGCAGGAACGGGCGCCGCGGG
Source organism: Xanthomonas floridensis (assembly GCF_001642575.1). Classification (GTDB taxonomy): domain Bacteria; phylum Pseudomonadota; class Gammaproteobacteria; order Xanthomonadales; family Xanthomonadaceae; genus Xanthomonas; species Xanthomonas floridensis. The sequence goes on from NZ_LXNG01000008.1 coordinate 126,002, forward strand.
AGCCGGTACCGCACCTGCGGGCGCCGCTTGCGCAGCACCACGACGCGAGGCCAGCCAACGCTGGAATTCGGCCTTGGGCAGGGCTTCGACCACGATCGGCATGAACCCATGGTCCTTGCCGCATAGCTCGGCGCATTGCCCGCGATACACGCCCGGCTGCTCGATATTGGTCCAGGCTTCGTTGACGATGCCCGGGATCGCATCCTGCTTCCAGCCCAGGGCCGGCACCCACCACGCATGGATGACGTCGTCGGCGGTGATGACGAAACGGATCTTGGTGTTGACCGGCAACACCAGCCGGTTGTCGACATCCAGAAGGTAGTGCGGCTGCGAAGCCACGGTGGGACGCTCGCCGCTCTGGCGGATCCGGTCCGATTCGCGCGCCAGGCGGCTGGTGAATTCCACGCCCTGGCCCAGGTACTCGTATTTCCACATCCACTGGTAGCCGGTCACCTTGACCGTCATTTCCGATTCGCGCGTGTCATACATCGCAATCAGCTTGGCCGTCGCTGGCCAGGCCATGGCGATCAGCACCAGCACCGGAATCACCGTCCACAGTACTTCGGCCCGCGTGTTGTGGCTGAACTGTGCAGCTACCGCTCCCTTGGACTTGCGGAACTTGAAGATGGCATAGCCCATTGCGCCGAACACCAGCGCGCCGATCACCACGCAGACCCACAGCGCCACCATATGCGCCTCGTAAGCCATGCGCGCAGTCTGGGTCACCCCGCGGCCCATGTTGAGCTGCCATTCCTTGGGATCGGCCGATTGCGCCAAGGCGGCCGGTGCGCCCGCCAGCATCGCCAAGGCCAGGCCCCATCCCGTGCACATCCACTTCAAGCTGCTGCGTTGCGTCATTGCCTAGACCCTTACGTCATCGGTGACGGCCATTGGCGGCCGCGAGCAAGCGTTTCAGCGTATCTGCCAGTTCCACACGTTCGGCCGGCCCGAGAAAACTTCCGATCTCGATCTGCCTGCCGCTGCTCACCAACAGCACCCTGTCATCGCGTTCCATGCACAGCCGCACCCAATGCGGATGTGCCTGAAACGCTGGTGGCGCATGCCCGGACGGAAACACCTCGACAGCGGTCTCCCCTACCCGGATCGCTTCTTCGCGCTCGCCGCTTCGCCACACCTGCCGCAGCGCCAGCGCCACCACACCACTGTGCAACAGGGCGAACACCGGCGCGAATGCATTGCCGGTCCACCACCCCAGGCCCGCAAACAACCACATCGTTCCAGCCAAGACCGCAAACAACAGCATGAACTGCCGGGACGACAGTGCCCGTGGAGGCCGCAACCGCAATTGCGTCCCGACCCCTTCGGACATCAACGGCAGTACTTCGATCATTGGCGACACGCAGCGGACTGCGGGAACAGCCCGATGGTAGACCCGCGCCGACGCATGCGGCAAGCGTTTCCGGCGATCGGCAATTTGCTGCAGTGCAGCTAAAAGTACGCGCAAATCAATCACTTCGCGAAACCGCACTGTTGAGTGGGGCCGCCATCACAGCCTCGGGCGACCTGCACAAAACGGCGGGAAAGCTGCCGCATCCGCACAAGTGTGCAACCACCGTGGCTCACTAGAATGAGCGCGGATATCAAGGCCCCTTTCGCATGAACGCCCAGCTAGCTCCAACTGCCTCTTCCAGTACTGCCCATTCGCTGCTTGCGCCCGAATTGCCGGCAGCGCCCGGTGCATTGCGCGCTGCCATCACCGCCGCCTGGCTCAAGGACGAAGCCGAACACGTGCACGAGCTGCTCGACCAGGCACGTCTGCCCGCCGCCGACCAGGCCAAGGTGCAGGCGCTAGCCGCCGACCTGGTCACCCGCGTGCGTGCACGCGCTCAGGATCAGGGCGCGATCGAAGCCTTCATGCGCCAGTACGATCTCGGCAGCGAAGAAGGCGTGCTGCTGATGTGCGTAGCCGAGGCGCTGCTGCGCATTCCCGATCAGGACACCGCAGACAAGCTGATCCGCGACAAGCTCGGCGATGCGGACTGGAAGAAGCACATGGGCGGCAGCGACTCGGTGCTGGTCAACGCCTCCACCTGGGGCCTGATGCTCACCGGCAGGTTGGTGCAGCTCAACGACCTCACCCGCGCCGATGTGCCTGGTGCGTTCAAGCGCCTGATCGGCCGCGTCGGCGAGCCGGTGATTCGCCTGGCCGTGCGCCAGGCCATGAAGATCATGGGCCATCAGTTCGTCATGGGCCGCACCATCGGTGAAGCGCTGTCGCGTTCGCGCAAGGGCGACAATGCCCACTACCGCTACTCGTTCGACATGCTCGGCGAAGGCGCGCTCACCATGAAGGATGCGCAGCGCTATCTGCAGGCGTATCGCGATGCGATTCATGCGATCGGCCGTAGCGGCAGCTTCGTCGGTACCGACGTGTTCGCTGCGCCCAGCATCTCGATCAAGCTGTCGGCACTGTATCCGCGCTACGAGCATGCCAAGCGTGCGCGGGTGATGGCCGAGCTGGTTCCAGGCGTGCTGGAGTTGGCGCAGCTGGCCAAGTCCTATGGCATCGGCTACACCGTCGACGCCGAGGAAGCCGACCGTCTGGAACTGTCGCTGGACATCATCGAAGCCACCTTCTCCGATCCATCGCTGGACGGCTGGGAAGGCTACGGCCTGGCCGTGCAGGCGTATCAAAAGCGCACGCCGTACACGATCGATTTTCTCGCCGATCTTGCGCGCCGTGTCGGACGACGCATTCCGGTTCGCCTGGTCAAAGGCGCGTACTGGGACGCGGAAATCAAGCGCGCGCAGATCGAAGGTCACCCCGGCTACCCGGTGTTTACTCGCAAGCAAAATACCGACGTGTCGTATCTGGCCTGTGCGCGTCGCATGTTTGCGCACAATGACGCGCTTTATCCGATGTTCGCCACCCACAACGCGCAGACCATCGCTGCCGTGCGTGCGATCTCCGGTGGCAAGGTCTACGAACACCAGAAGCTGCACGGCATGGGCGATGACCTGTACGCCGAAGTGATTCCCGCCGATCGCCTGGGTTTGCCGTGCCGCGTCTATGCACCGGTCGGCTCGCACGAGGATCTGCTGCCTTATCTGGTGCGTCGCCTGCTCGAGAACGGCGCCAATTCCAGCTTCGTCAATCGCATCACCGACGAGGACGTCGCCATCGAAGACCTGATCCGCGATCCGGTCGAAGCGGTGTCCTCGTTTAGCTCCATTCCGCATCCCAAGATTCCGCTGCCCACCGATCTGTTGCGCAGCCAGAACCAACACAGGAAAAACTCCATGGGCGCCAATCTCGCCAACGACAACGATCTGCGGCAGCTGGCCGAGCAACTCAATGCCGCGATCAAACCGTGGACGGCGGCGCCGCTGGTGCCCGGCGCAGTCGTCAGCACGCCGCGCGCGCCTGTGCTCAATCCTGCAGATCGCCGCGAGACGGTCGGGCATTGGCAGCCAGCCGACCCGGCCACCGTGCAGAAGGCGCTTGTAACCGCAGCGGCTGCGCAGCCGGCCTGGAATCGGACGCCGGCGGCAAGCCGCGCCACCATTCTGGAGCACGCCGCCGACCTGCTGGAAACGCGCATGCCCGAATTCATGGCGATCTGCGTCAAGGAAGCCGGCAAGACGCTACCCGACGCTGTCGCCGAAGTGCGCGAAGCGGTCGATTTCCTGCGCTACTACGCCGGCCAGGCGCGCGCGCAATTCGGTGCCCCCGAACGCCTGCCCGGGCCCACCGGCGAATCCAACGAACTGCAGCTGCATGGCCGCGGTGTTTTTGTCTGCATCAGCCCGTGGAATTTCCCGCTGGCGATCTTTCTCGGTCAGGTGGCCGCAGCGCTGGCAGCGGGCAACACCGTCATCGCCAAGCCGGCCGAGCAGACCAATCTGATCGGCTTTGCGGCGGTCAAACTGCTGCACGAGGCCGGCGTACCGGAAGCGGCCGTTCAATTCCTGCCCGGCGATGGCGCCACGGTCGGTTCCGCATTGACCAACGATCCGCGCGTGGCCGGTGTGGCCTTCACCGGCTCCACCGACACCGCGCGCATCATCAACCGCACCCTCGCCGCGCGCGATGCGGCGATCGGTGTCTTGATCGCCGAGACCGGTGGCCAGAACGCGTTCATCGCCGACTCGTCCTCACTGCCAGAGGCAGTGGTCAAGGATGCGATCTCCAGCGCCTTCATGTCCGCTGGGCAGCGCTGTTCCGCGGCACGGGTGCTGTTCGTCCAGGACGACATTGCCGACAAGGTCATGACCATGTTGGCCGGCGCCATGGGCGAATTGAAGATCGGCGACCCTGGCGTGCTTTCTACCGACGTTGGCCCTGTGATCGACGCTGATGCCCTCAAGATCCTCGACGATCACGCAGCGCGCATGGACCGCGAAGCCCGCCTGATCGCAACCACCAAGCTGGACGAGGGCACCACCCACGGAAGCTTCTTTGCCCCGCGCGCCTACGAATTGACCTCACTCGTACAGCTGCAGCGTGAAGTTTTCGGCCCGGTGTTGCATATCATCCGCTGGAAAGCCGACCAGCTTGATGCGGTGATCGAGCAGATCAATGCGACCGGCTACGGCCTGACGTTGGGCGTGCACTCGCGTATCGACGAGACCATTGAGCGCATCACTTCCCGCGTTGCAGTGGGCAACGTCTACGTCAATCGCAACCAGATCGGCGCCGTTGTCGGGGTTCAGCCGTTCGGCGGGCAGGGACTGTCCGGAACCGGCCCCAAGGCCGGCGGCCCACACTATCTGCTGCGCTTTGCCACCGAGAAGGTCGTCACGGTCAACACCACTGCCGCTGGCGGCAATGCCTCGCTCCTGACGTTGGGCGACTAAGCGGTTGACCCCGCGTCAGCGATCGCCTTGTTGAAACGCAAAAAACCCCGCCAAGGCGGGGTTTTTTGTTGTGTCGTGATTGGCAAGTTGTCCTTGTGTGTCAGCAGCCAGATCAAACGCTGAAAGCCCTTGGGCGCTGATATTGCTATGTCTCCCGCGATGCTGGACTGAAGGATACGTTCCGCAAAACTAGCGTATTGATCCCTCTGTCATTAGCTACATCTTGATGCAGATCAAAGGTGAAGAGCTTTTCCACATCCTGATCGCCTCTAGACCAAGCGCACAAGGTCTACCTGGATCAATCCGTTAGCAGCCAACCTTTGCTGACTATCGGTGAATTGATTCAGCGCGCTGCCAACAGTTGCAGTGAGGTGGTTCTCAGGCGCTCTACGTCTAATTTGCGGCGTTTGTATCTCCAACTGCTGCTGCCGACACCGCGACGGTGGAGAACAAGCCTGCGGCACTACACCTTGGTGGCGCGCTCTATCTGCTGTTTCGTGGAGGTGCACTGCTAGGGAAGTTACCAACCAGCTATGCTGTTGCCTCCCTCCTTTCACCGTGCGGGGGTGTGAGCTCCTGTTTTGGGGGTTCGCGCGCCCTTTTGGCTAGTGCAAGCAGCGCAGCCCAGCATGGGGCGCAGCAAGCTTGGGATGTCATGTCGCAATGTGTCTTGGGCCACGGGCGGCTTCTGGCCCCCTTTTGACTGCTACAAGCGGCACTGGCCAGCAGAGGAGTGCATCAAGCTTGGGTCGTTTGCCGTATCTGGCTTGGAACACGGATGGATGGACGCCCTATCGGGCCGGGCCGGCACCGCATCCTCGCCTTGCATCGCAAGCGACGATGGTTAGCGCACTCTTCGCCAAGAGAGAAGCGCTGTGTGCCGGTGCGTTCCCGGCCGTCCTCACAGTGTTCCGCGCCTCCTGCCAAGCCACCCACTGACGGCGGACAGTGCGAAGGGCTTAAATCGGAGACAAAAACAAACCCCCAGTCCTGTCGGACTGAG